>NZ_CP025394.1:3727500-4970000 GCF_002943525.1 Kitasatospora sp. MMS16-BH015
GATGACCGCGAGCGACATCTGCCAGCAGCTGATCTACGCCGTGATGCTGGGCGCCGGCCCGGTCTGGCTCGGGCTGCTGGCTCAGACCCGCAAGGACCTCTCCGACCGGGTGGCCGAGCTGGCCGCCGTCCGCGACCAGGAGCGGGCGCTGCACGCGGCGGCCGTGCTGGCCAAGGAGCGGGCCCGGATCGCCCGCGAGATGCACGACGTGGTCTCGCACCAGGCCGGGCTGATCGCCGTCCAGGCCGGCGCGCTGGAGGTCACCTCCCAGGACGCCCGGGTCAAGCAGGTCGCGGGCACCCTGCGCGGGCTGGCCGTGGCCACCCTGGAGGAGCTGCGGTCGATGATCCTGGTCCTGCGGGCGGCCGGCGCCGGCCCCACCGAGCTGGCCCCGCAGCCCCGGCTGGCCGATCTTGCCTCGCTGGTCGCCGCCTCCGAGGTGGACGCGTCCCTGCGGATCGACCTGGCCGGCCGCACCGTCCCCGAGCCGGTCGAGCGGGCCGCCTACCGCACCGTCCAGGAGGCCCTGACCAACGTGCGCAAGCACGCCCCCGGCGCCCTCACCTCGGTGACCGTCGAGGCCGACGAATGCAGTTTGAACGTCGCCGTCCGCAACGGAGTCCCGACCGTCGAGGCCCCGGCCGTGCCGCTGCCCGGCGGCCGCCACGGGATCGTCGGCCTGCGGGAGCGGGCGGCCCTGCTGGACGGCGAACTGACGGCTCAGCCGAGGCACGACGGCGGGTTCGACGTACTCCTCCGCGTTCCGTTGCAACCGGTTAGGGGCGCGGGGAACGGCGCGGCCAGCCCGGCACGCTGAAGCAGTCTTACGCCGAGAACCACTTGCACTGTCCGTTGCTGGTGCAACTGACTGCCGACGGGAGATGACGAGTCCGCTGCTCCCGACCTCGCGCAGTTCCCCGCGCCCCCGGTGGTGCTCCGGGTAGTGCTGCTGAAGGCCGTCCGGAAACTGCCCGTAGACTTCAAGCCGTGAGCTTCCTGGATCCCTTCGCCGACCCCAGTGATCCCGGGAACCGGCCCGCGCGGCTGGCCGTCGGAGTCGTCGGCACCGGCCGGGTCGGCCCGGCGCTCGGCGCCGCGCTCCAGCTGGCCGGCCACCGGGTGGTCGCGGCCTCCGGGGTGTCGGCGGCCTCCCGGCGACGGGCCGAGGCGCTGCTGCCCGGGGTGCGGCTGGTGACTCCCCCGCAGGTGCTGGCCGCCGCCGACCTGGTGCTGCTGACCGTGCCGGACGACGCGCTGCCGGAGCTGGTGGCCGGGCTGGCCGCCACGGGCGCGGTGCGGCCGGGGCAGATCGTGGTGCACACCTCGGGCGCCCACGGCGTCCGCGTCCTGGAGCCCGCCGTACGGGAAGGGGCGCTGCCCCTGGCGCTGCACCCCGCGATGACCTTCACCGGCACCTCCGTGGACCTGGCCCGGCTGGCCGGCTGCCCGTTCGGGGTGACGGCGCCGGAGGAGCTGCGGCCGGTGGCCGAGGCGCTGGTGGTGGAGATGGGCGGCGAGCCGGAGTGGGTGCCGGAGGAAGTGCGGGCGCTCTACCACACGGCCCTCGCCCACGGCGCGAACCACCTGGTCACCCTGGTGGCCCAGGCCCTGGAGCTGCTGCGCACCGCGGGCGTCGCCGAGCCCGGCCGGCTGCTCGGCCCGCTGCTCGGCGCGGCGCTGGACAACAGCCTGCGCTCGGGCGACGCCGCGCTGACCGGCCCGGTCGCCCGGGGCGACGCGGGCACGGTGCGCCGGCACCTGGCGGAGCTGGGCCCCGCCGCTGCGGACATCGGCCAGGCGTACCGGGCGATGGCCAGGGCCACGGCCCAGCGGGCGGTCCGCAACGGATCGCTCAAGGAAGAGGCGGCGGCGGCGCTGCTGGACGTACTCAACGAGGAGACCCCCTGATGGCACGCGGCAGCAAGCCCGCCCCCAAGCCCCGCAAGACGGTGCTGACCCACACCATCGCCGACTTCGAGCCGGCCTTCTGGCCGGACGAGCAGCCGGTGGACAACGCCGTGGTGATGACCATGGGCGCGCTGCACGAGGGCCACGCCGCGCTGATCCGGGCCGCCCGCAAGCAGGTCGGCAAGGACGGCCGGGTCGCCGTGACGGTCTTCGTCAACCCGCTCCAGTTCGACGACGCCGCGGACCTGGAGCGCTACCCCAAGACGCTGGCCGCCGACGTCCGGGTCGCCGAGGAGAACGGCGCGGACGTGGTCTTCGCCCCGCTGCCGGAGGAGATGTACCCGAACGGCACCCCGGTGGTCCGCCTGAGCGCGGGCCCGATGGGCGAGCGGTTCGAGGGCGCCGCCCGGCCCGGGCACTTCGACGGGATGCTCACCGTCGTCGCCAAGCTGCTGCACATCACCGACCCGGACTTCGCCTTCTTCGGCGAGAAGGACGCCCAGCAGCTGGCCCTGATCCAGCGCATGGTGGCCGACCTCGACTTCGACGTGGAGATCGTCGGGGTGCCGACCGTCCGCGAGGAGGACGGCCTGGCCCTCTCCTCCCGCAACCGCTTCCTCTCCGAGGCCGAGCGCACCCAGGCGCTGGCTCTCTCCCGCGCGCTGTTCGCCGGGCGGGACGCCGCCGCCAAGGGCCCGCAGGCCGTCCGCGAGGCCGCCGCCGCCGTGCTCGACGGCGCCCAGGGCCTCTCCCTCGACTACCTCGCCCTGATCGACCCGGACGCCTTCACCGAGGCGCCGGACGACTTCCAGGGCGAGGCCGTGCTGGCCGTGGCCGCGAAGGTGGGCGCCACCCGCCTGATCGACAACGTCCGCATGATCGTCCGATAACACTCCAAAAAACCGTCGAAGTACGGCATGCACTCACTCCCGGAGGCGTGACCAAGATGCTCCGCACCATGATGAAGTCCAAGATCCACCGTGCCACCGTCACCCAGGCCGACCTGCACTACGTCGGCTCGGTGACGGTGGACCAGGACCTGCTCGACGCGGCCGACCTGCTGCCCGGCGAGCTGGTCCACATCGTCGACGTCACCAACGGCGCCCGCCTGGAGACGTACACCATCGCCGGGGAGCGCGGCTCCGGCGTGATCGGCATCAACGGCGCCGCCGCCCACCTGGTGCACCCGGGCGACCTGGTGATCCTGATCGCCTACGGCCAGATGGAGACGGCCGAGGCGAAGGGCTACGTGCCGAGCGTGGTCTTCGTGGACGCCGACAACAGGATCACCGGCACCGGCGGCGACCCCGCCGAGACGCCCGAGGGCAGCGGCCTGCGCCGCGGTGACCTGACAGAGGGCGGCCCGGCTTCCGGTGGAGGGGCCACCGAATCCAAGGCGTACGGTGACCTGGACACCGCGGCCCTCACCGCGGCGCGCTGAAGGAGCCACTGAAAAGATGTCCGTCTCACATCGCCTGACCGCTCCGGCCCCCGGCTGGACCACCACCACCGACGTGGTCGTGGTCGGCTCCGGCGTCGCCGGTCTCACCGTCGCGCTCAATCTCCGCCAGGCCGGCCTGCGGGCCGTGGTGGTCACCAAGGCGATGCTCGACGACGGGTCCACCCGCTGGGCCCAGGGTGGCGTGGCCGCCGCCCTGGGCGAGGGGGACACCCCCGAGCAGCACCTGGCCGACACCCTGGTCGCGGGCGCCGGGCTCTGTGACGAGGAGGCCGTGCGCACCCTGGTCACCGAGGGCCCGGACGCGGTGCGGCACCTGATCGCCACCGGCGCCGCCTTCGACAAGGGCGCCGACGGCGAGATCCTGCTGACCCGCGAGGGCGGCCACCACCGGCGCCGGATCGTGCACGCGGGCGGCGACGCCACCGGGGCCGAGATATCCCGCGCGCTGGTCGCCGCCGTCCGCTCCGACCCCGGCCTGGAGCTGATCGAGCACGCGCTGGTGCTCGACCTGCTCACCGACGCCGAGGGCCACGCCGCCGGCCTGACCCTGCACGTGATGGGCGAGGGCCAGCGGGACGGCGTGGGCGCCATCCGGGCCAAGGCCGTGGTGCTGGCCACCGGCGGCATGGGCCAGGTCTTCTCGGCCACCACCAACCCGGCCGTCTCCACCGGCGACGGCGTGGCGCTGGCGCTGCGCGCCGGGGCCGAGGTCACCGACCTGGAGTTCGTCCAGTTCCACCCCACCGTGCTCTGGCTCGGGCCGGAGGCCGAGGGCCAGCAGCCGCTGGTCTCCGAGGCCGTCCGGGGCGAGGGCGCGCACCTGGTGGACGCGGACGGCGTCCGCTTCATGGTCGGCCAGCACGAGCTCGCCGAGCTCGCCCCCCGGGACATCGTCGCCAAGGCGATCACCCGGCGGATGGCGGAGCTCGACGCCCAGCACATGTACCTGGACGGGCGGCACTTCGGCGCCGAGATGTGGGAGCAGCGCTTCCCCACCATCCTCGCCTCCTGCCGCTCGCACGGCATCGACCCGGTCACCGAGCCGATCCCGGTCGCCCCGGCCGCGCACTACGCCTCCGGCGGGGTCCGCACCGACCTGCGCGGGCGCACCAGCGTGCCCGGGCTGTACGCCTGCGGCGAGGTGGCCTGCACCGGGGTGCACGGCGCCAACCGGCTCGCCTCCAACTCGCTGCTCGAGGGCCTGGTCTTCGCGGAGCAGATCGCCGCCGACCTGATCGCCCGGCACCGCGCGGGCGAGCTGCCCGAGCGCACCGTGGACGTGGCCGGGGCCCGGGCGGCCCGCAGCGTGCCGCTGCTCGCCCCGGAGGCCCGGGCCCGGATCCAGTGCCTGATGTCCACCGGCGCCGGCGTCATCCGCTCGGCCGCCTCGATGGCCACCACCGCCGCCGGCCTGGCCGAGCTCGCCGCGCAGGCCCACGCGCACGCGGCCGAGGAGAAGCCGGCCGACCCCCGGGTGGAGACCTGGGAGGCCACCAACCTCCACCTGGTCGCCACCGCCCTGGTCACCGCCGCCGCCCAGCGCGAGGAGACCCGGGGCTGCCACTGGCGCGAGGACTTCCCCGAGCGGGACGACGCGCAGTGGCAGCGCCACCTGATCACCACTCTCGCCGTCGCCACCGGCACCCCTGTCAGCACCCCCGAGGAGCAGTAGAACCATGACCCACGTCCACGAGGAACTCCCCATGGCCGACGGCTGCGGCGACGGCTGCGCCTGCGGGGACGCCGAGGCGTACGAGACCGGCCTGGACCCCGCGCTGGCCGAGCTCCTGGAGGAGGCCGGGCTCGACCCGGTCGAGGTCGAGGACATCGCCACCCTGGCGCTGGCCGAGGACCTGGCCGGCGGCGAGGACGTCACCTCCACCGCCACCGTCCCGGCGGAGGCCGTGGCCACCGCCGACTTCACCGCCCGCGAGGCCGGCGTGGTGGCCGGCCTGCGGATCGCCGAGGCCGTGGTCTCGCTGGTCTGCGAGGAGGAGTTCGAGGTCGAGCGGCACGTGGAGGACGGCGCGAAGGTCGAGGCCGGCCAGGTGCTGCTCTCGGTGCGCAGCCGCACCCGCGACCTGCTGACCGCCGAGCGCAGCACGCTCAACCTGCTCTGCCACCTCTCCGGCATCGCCACCGCCACCCGCGCCTGGGCCGACGAGCTGGCCGGCACCAAGGCCGTGGTCCGGGACACCCGCAAGACCACCCCGGGCCTGCGCGCGCTGCAGAAGTACGCCGTCCGCGCGGGCGGTGGCGCCAACCACCGGATGTCGCTCTCCGACGCCGCGCTGGTCAAGGACAACCACGTGATCGCGGCCGGCGGCGTCGCCGAGGCGTTCAAGGCCGTCAAGGCCGCCTACCCCGACCTGCCGGTCGAGGTGGAGGTGGACACCATCGAGCAGATCACCCCCGTCCTGGAGGCCGGGGCCGACCTGATCCTGCTGGACAACTTCACCGTCGAGCAGCTGCGCGAGGCCGTCGCCCTGGTGGCCGGCCGGGCGAAGCTGGAGGCCTCCGGCGGGCTGACCCTGGCCACCGCCCGGGCCGTCGCCGAGACTGGTGTCGACTACCTCGCGGTCGGTGCGCTGACCCACTCCTCGCCGATCCTGGACATCGGCCTGGACCTCCGTTCCTGACCGTCCGCTTCACCAGAAAGCAGCCCATGCTCCTCACCATCGACGTCGGCAACACTCAGACCACGCTCGGCCTGTTCGACGGTGAGGAGATCGTCGAGCACTGGCGGATCTCCACCGATCCGCGCCGCACGGCGGACGAACTGGCGGTGCTGATGCAGGGCCTGATGGGGTCGCACCCCATCATCTCCGCCGAGGACCAGGTCTCCGGGCTGGCGATCTGCTCCTCGGTGCCCGCCGTGCTCCACGAGCTCCGCGAGGTGACGCGCCGTTACTACGGCGACGTGCCCGCGGTGATCGTGGAGCCCGGCGTGAAGACCGGGGTGCACGTCCTCATGGACAACCCCAAGGAGGTCGGCGCCGACCGGATCGTCAACGCGCTGGCCGCCAACCACCTCTACGGCGGCCCGTGCATCGTGGTCGACTTCGGCACCGCCACCACCTTCGACGCGATCAACGAGCGCGGCGACTACGTGGGCGGGGCGATCGCCCCGGGCATCGAGATCTCGGTGGAGGCGCTCGGCCTGCGCGGTGCGCAGCTGCGCAAGATCGAGCTGGCCCGGCCGCGGAACGTGATCGGCAAGAACACCGTCGAGGGCATGCAGTCCGGCATCCTGTACGGCTTCGCCGGGCAGGTGGACGGCCTGGTCGAGCGGATGGCCAAGGAGCTCGCCAAGGACCCGGAGGACGTCCAGGTGATCGCCACCGGCGGGCTGGCCCCGCTGGTGCTCGGCGAGGCGAGCGCGATCGACGTGCACGAGCCCTGGCTCACCCTGATCGGCCTGCGCCTGGTCTACGAGCGCAACAAGGGCTGATCGCCCCCCAGCTGACGGCCGGTCATTGCTCCGCCCTGCGTACGGTTATCGGCCAATCGGGACAAACACGGCCACAATCGTCATAAATCGGACGTACGCCACGTACTGTCAGGTCATGCCTACGCCACACGGATCGCGCGGCGGCATGGCCTTCAGCGCCGACGAAGTCCGGGTGCTGCGCCGTGCTCTCGCCCAAGCCCTGTACCCCGTCCACGCCCCGCACGCGGCCGCCGTCGCCACCCTCTGGGCGGAGGACGTCCAGGAGGCGCTGCGCCTCGCCGAAGCCGTGGACGAGGCCGTCCACGAGGGCGGGCGGCTGCGCACCTTCCTGCTCGCCGACCTGGCCCGCTACCGCGCCGCCCTGCCGGGCAGCGCGATCGGCTACCTGGAGCGCCTGGAGGAGGCCGTCGCCGACGGCTACCTGCCCGGCCCCGAGGACCTCGCCGCCCTGCGGGCCCTCGCCCGCCTCCCCTGCGGCAGCACCGAGCGCTCCCGCCGCTCCCGCCTGGCCGGCCGCTGCCACGCCCTCGCCGAGGCCGAGGTCCGCGAGCGCCTCGCCCTCGGCTCGGGCCAGCGCCACCTCACCGCCGTGCCCAGCCCGGCCACCGAGCCCTTCCCCGCAGACCCCATCCCGACGATCGCAGGAGGACGGCCCCCCATGAGCTCCACCGACACCCCGAAGCCCCCGCAGCCCCCGGCCCGCCCCCAACCCCGCCGGATGCCCACCCCCGCCGAACTCTTCGGCCGCCGCCGCCCCGACCCGGACCCCGAGCCCGAACTCGCCACCGGCTGACCACCCCCGACCGGGGAGGCCGTACCGGGCCTCCCCGTACAACCTTCTGCCGTCCCACGGGTCCTACCGAGCGCGGCCGCACCATCGGCGGTCCGCGACCGACCGACCACGGGGACCCATGGACACCAAGCCACGCTCACGACTCGCCCGCGCCGCTGCAGCCGCCCTCGCCGCCGGACTGCTGACTGCTGCGACCCCGGCCCTCGCGGCCGACCAACCGGGCAGCCCCGACCTGATGATCACCAGCCTCGACGGGGACAACCCCTGGCGACCGATCAGCGCCACCCCTGGGGTCGCTTTCGCTCCGGTCGCGAAGTTCACCAACAAGGGCTCGGCGGCGGCCCCCCAGGTCGTCGTCGAGGCGTTCATCGCCGCCGGCCTCGACTTCGCGCAGCGTTACGCCAACTGCGAGTACGCCACCGAGGGGGGTGGCTACCCCGGCACACTGGCCCTCTGCACCGTCGACTCTCCCATCGAGCCCGGCGGTTCGGCCGCACTGGACGGCCTGACTCTCGTCCCAGCAACCACCGCGACGTCCACCGGCGGCAAGGTGACGATCGGTTCCGCCGAGTCCGCGACCGCCGGAGAGTGGCGCCGGACCCACCACTTCGAGCGCGGCACCGGCCCCCGCCTCACCGTCGGCCGTCCCGAGGGTGCCCCCGCGACGACCCAGGTGGGGAACGGGGGCTACTACCCCCGCGAGTTCTCCGTGGCGGTCGACAACAGCGCCGACTACGCGGCCTCGGCCGAGTGGACCCCGGCAGCAGACGGACGGCGGGGCCGGGTCACGGTGGGGCTGCGCAATGACGGCCCCGGCATCGTGGTCCCCGATCTCGACCGCTACCCCTCGGGTTTCCTCGGCGCTGTCAGCCTCACCCTGCCCCAGGGCGTCGAAGTGACGAAACTCCCCGACAACTGCGGTCCGTTCTTGGACACCGGCCTCCAACCCGTGCCGCACAGGTACCACTGCGCGGTCCCGTGGAAGACCCGGCTCGGGGTCGGCGCCACCAAGAACTACGACATCGAGGTCGCGCTCTCCTCCGGCTTCACCCGTGCCTCGGCAGCCGTCAGCCTGGAGGACGACTACCACGACGGCGAGCACCAGCACCCCGACCTGATGTGGTGGGACAAGAACCCCGGCAACGACCGGATCACGCTGCTGCTCGGCGACCAGGCCGCGACCACGACACCCACCCCGGGCCCGCGTCCCACCGCCACGGCTTCTCCCACCGGCACCGTGGCACCCACCACCGGCACGACGCCCACCCGCAGCACGACGCCCACCCGCCCGGCGGCACCCACCACGCCCGCCGCGGCCACCGCGCCCGCCCCGACCACCAGCTCGGCGGCGTCCGTGGCCCCGACCACTCCGGTGCAGGGCCTCGCCTCCACCGGCGGCGGCTCGGGCATGGGCACCACGGCCGCCCTCGGCGGCGGTGCCCTCGCCCTCGGCGGCCTGCTGGCCGTCTGGGCAGCCCGCCGCCGGCGCGGCGCGCACCGCTAGCGAGCACCGATGCCCCGCCACCGGTAATCCTGTGGCGGGGCCCGGTGTAACGGTGGCTACCCTGGTGGGGTGAGCGATCAGAATCCTGCCCTTGCGACCGACGACCTCCCCGAGCAGATGCGCGTCCGGCGCGAGAAGCTGGACAAGCTCCGGGCGGCCGGAGTCGACCCGTACCCGGTCGGCTTCCCCCGGACCAGCACCATCGCGGACCTCCGCGCCAAGCACCCCGACCTGGAGCCGGACACCGCCACCGGCGAGCGCGTCGGCATCACCGGCCGGGTGATCCTGGCCCGCACCGGCGGCAAGCTCTGCTTCGCCACCCTGCGGGACGGCTCCGGCGACCTCCAGGTGATGCTCTCCCTGGACAAGCTGGGCGAGGAGCGGCTGGCCGAGTGGAAGTCGGCGATCGACCTGGGCGACCAGGTGGGCGTCGAGGGCGAGGTGATCACCTCCCGCCGCGGCGAGCTGAGCGTCATGGTCGACCGCTGGGAGCTCACCGCCAAGTGCCTCCGGCCGCTGCCGGACAAGCACAAGGGCCTGACCGACCCGGAGGCTCGGGTCCGCCAGCGGTACGTGGACCTGATCGTCAACCCGGAGGCCCGGGAGATCCTGTACCTGCGCTCCAAGGTAGTCCGCTCGATCCGCCGCACCTACGAGGAGCGCGGCTACATCGAGGTCGAGACCCCGATGCTGCAGCCGGTGCACGGCGGCGCCAACGCCCGCCCGTTCACCACGCACATCAACGCGTACGACATCGACCTCTTCCTGCGGATCGCCCCGGAGCTCTACCTCAAGCGCCTGGTGGTCGGCGGCGCCGAGAAGGTCTTCGAGATCAACCGCAACTTCCGCAACGAGGGCGCGGACTCGACCCACAACCCCGAGTTCACCTCGCTGGAGTCCTACGAGGCGTACGGGGACTACAACACCCAGGCCGAGCTGATCCGCGAGACGATCATCAACGCCGCGCGGGACGCGCTGGGCACCACCGTGGTGCGCGGCATCGGCCCGGACGGCGCGGAGCACGAGATCGACCTGGCCGAGCCCTGGGCCGAGGTCAGCGTCTACCCCGGCATCTCGGGCCACCTCGGCACCGAGATCACTCCGGACACCACGGTGGAGGAGCTCCGCAAGCTCGCCGACGCCGCGGGCGTGCCGTGGGAGAAGGAGTGGGGCCACGGCCAGATCGTGCTGGAGATGGTCGAGCGCCTGCTCGAGCACAACGCGATCAAGCCGACCTTCATCAAGGACTACCCGACCGAGGTCTCCCCGCTCACCCGCCAGCACCGCTCGGTCGCGGGCGTGGCCGAGAAGTGGGACCTGGTCATCTTCGGCACCGAGATCGGCACCGCCTACTCCGAGCTGGTCGACCCGGTCGAGCAGCGCGCCCGGCTGACCGCCCAGTCGCTGCTGGCGGCCGGCGGCGACGTCGAGGCGATGCAGGTGGACGAGGACTTCCTCCGCGCCCTGGAGTACGCGATGCCGCCCACCGGCGGCCTCGGCCTGGGCGTCGACCGCCTCATCATGCTGCTCACCGGCAAGAACATCCGCGAGACGGTGCTCTTCCCGATCGTCAAGCCCGAGGCCAAGGCCGCGGCCAAGGCCGCCGAGACCGAGGAGTCCGAATGAGCTACATCTCCGCGATCGTCCCGCCGCTGGTGATGGCGATCGGTTTCGGCTTCCTGGTGCGGGCCATCATCCGCAGCCAGGGCGGGGCCCAGAAGGGCAAGGAGGACGCCGCCGCCGAGGCGATGGCCCGCACCGCCCGGGCCGCCGAATAGCGGCCGCAAACCCACGGAACGCCCCGCGCGCCGTCGCCCCCACCCGGGGCGGCGGCGCGCCGGTTTGCCCGCAGAAGCAAATTTTGTCCGAATCATTCCCTATCCTGGCCGGACTATGGTGCGGCAACTCGGAGAACTCGAGAACGAGGTCATGACCAGGGTGTGGCAGTGGAACCGCCCGGTCACCGTTCGCGAGGTTCTGGACGATCTGCGGACGGAACGCGATATCGCCTACACCACCGTGATGACGGTGCTGGACAAGCTCCACAGAAAGGGCTGGCTCCGCCGCGAGCAGGCCGGCCGGGCCTATCGCTATGAGGCGGTCTCCTCCCGGGAGGCTTACACCGCCGCCTTGATGAACGAAGCCTGGGCCACGAGCGACAATCCCGCCGCCGCCCTGGTGCACTTCTTCGGCATGATGTCCCCGGAGCAGCGCGAGGCGCTTCGGGACGCCCTGCGGGTGGTGCCCGAGCAAGTCGACGGATCCGGGGATACCGGCGAGACTTCCGAGCCGCCCACGCGATAGCGTCACGGCCCATGGAGGTCACCATCCGCCGGGCGCGGACCACGGACGTGCGGGCAGTGCGGCGCCTGATCGACAGCTACTCGCGGGACGGCATTCTGCTGGACAAGCCCACGGTCGCGTTGTTCGAATCCGTACAGGAGTTCTGGGTCGCCGAGCGCGACGACAACGGCGTGGTGGTGGCCTGCGGCGCACTCCACGTGATGTGGGAGGACCTGGCCGAGGTCCGCACGCTCGCCGTCGACCCGGCCTGCCACGGCCTGGGCCTGGGCCACCAGCTGTTGGAGAAGCTGGTGCAGACCGCGCGCTGGCTGGGCGTCCGTCGGATTTTCTGCTTGACGTTCGAGGTGGCCTTCTTCGCGAAACACGGTTTCGTCGAGATCGGCGAGCTCTACGAAACCGACGATGGTACGACAGACCCGGCGGCGATCGCTACGGATGTCTATGCGGAACTTCTGCGCTCGTACGACGAGGGCGTGGCGGAGTTCCTGGACCTGGAGCGGGTGAAGCCCAACACGCTGGGCAACTCGCGCATGCTGCTGCACCTCTGAGCGGCCCGTTGCCACCGAGGGTTTGTGTTTTCCGGAAAAAGACGCTTTGCTTTCCTCAAGGCATTGGGTCGTTTACGCGGAAAGGGAAGCCCGTGGCTCAGAGGGTGCAGGTCATTCTTGAAGACGATCTCGACGGCGGTTCGGCGGACGAGACGGTGACGTTCGCCCTCGACGGCGTTGCCTACGAGATCGACCTCACGAGCGAGAACGCGGACAAGCTCCGTGGTCTGCTCACTCCGTACGTGGACAAGGGCCGCAAGCAGAGCGGCCGGCTCACCAGCGCCCGCCGGGCGCCGGCCGGGCGCGGCGCGGGCCGCAGCGCCGCCGGTGCGGCGGACACCGCCAAGATCCGTTCCTGGGCGAAGGAGAACGGCTTCGAGGTCAACGACCGCGGCCGCGTGCCCAGCACCGTCCGCGAGGCGTACGAGCGCGCCAACGCCTCCTGACGGGAGCGGTCGGCGTTCGGGGCGTGAGGGAGGCATCCCCACGCCCCGCGGGCGTTCCCGGGCCCGGGCGGCCCGCGGGGCTGCTCCTCGGGCGGCTCCCCCGTGGGACTCTCGGCGGGACTCCTCGGCGGGACTTCTCGCCAGGCGAACAAGGCTGCCGGTGAAACTACGGGAATCTCGCCGCGATACCAGGTATGAATGCAGGTGGGCAGGGTCGTCGGCACTGTCCGAACCGCACTGCGCGTCCTCCTTCCCACGCCGCCGTCGGGCCTTGTTCGCCGTTGGCGTAGCGGAATCGGGTGCTTCGGCCCCCGTGGTGGGAACACCGTCTCCCAGCATCAGGTTGGGAATGGTGTCGGCTGGTCGCGCAGCAGTTTCTCCCACGCGAGTGGGGCCCATGCCGCGCCGCAAGCGGGACTAGCATGCGGGAGGACAGGGCGGGGACAGTCCCCGAACTGGCCGACCGCTCTGAGGAGCGATAAACGATGTTCGAGAGGTTCACCGACCGCGCGCGGCGGGTTGTCGTCCTGGCTCAGGAAGAAGCCCGGATGCTCAACCACAACTACATCGGCACCGAGCACATCCTCCTGGGCCTGATCCACGAGGGTGAGGGTGTCGCCGCAAAGGCCCTGGAGAGCCTCGGGATTTCTCTTGAGGCGGTCCGCCAGCAGGTCGAGGAGATCATCGGCCAGGGCCAGCAGGCCCCCTCCGGCCACATCCCCTTCACCCCGCGGGCCAAGAAGGTGCTGGAGCTCTCGCTCCGCGAGGCCCTCCAGCTGGGCCACAACTACATCGGCACCGAGCACATCCTGCTCGGCCTGATCCGCGAGGGCGAGGGCGTCGCCGCCCAGGTGCTCGTGAAGCTCGGCGCCGACCTCAACCGGGTGCGCCAGCAGGTCATCCAGCTGCTCTCCGGCTACCAGAGCGGCTCCAAGGAGTCGGCCACCGCCGGCGGCCCCGCCGAGGGCACCCCCTCCACCTCGCTGGTGCTCGACCAGTTCGGCCGCAATCTGACGCAGGCCGCCCGCGAGGCCAAGCTCGACCCGGTGATCGGGCGCGAGAAGGAGATCGAGCGGGTCATGCAGGTGCTGTCCCGCCGCACCAAGAACAACCCCGTGCTGATCGGCGAGCCCGGCGTCGGCAAGACGGCCGTGGTCGAGGGCCTGGCCCAGGCCATCGTCAAGGGCGAGGTGCCCGAGACGCTGAAGGACAAGCAGCTCTACACGCTCGACCTCGGCGCCCTGGTGGCCGGCTCCCGCTACCGCGGTGACTTCGAGGAGCGCCTGAAGAAGGTGCTCAAGGAGATCCGCACCCGCGGCGACATCATCCTGTTCATCGACGAGCTGCACACCCTGGTCGGCGCGGGCGCCGCCGAGGGCGCGATCGACGCCGCCTCCATCCTCAAGCCGATGCTGGCCCGCGGTGAGCTCCAGACCATCGGTGCCACCACGCTGGACGAGTACCGCAAGCACCTGGAGAAGGACGCCGCCCTCGAGCGCCGCTTCCAGCCGATCCAGGTCGCGGAGCCCTCGCTGCCGCACACCATCGAGATCCTCAAGGGCCTGCGCGACCGGTACGAGGCCCACCACCGGGTCTCGATCACCGACGCCGCCCTGGTCGCCGCCGCCACCCTGGCCGACCGGTACATCTCGGACCGCTTCCTGCCGGACAAGGCGATCGACCTGATCGACGAGGCCGGCTCCCGGATGCGCATCCGCCGGATGACCGCGCCGCCGGACCTGCGCGAGTTCGACGAGAAGATCGCCGACGTCCGCCGCGAGAAGGAGAGCGCGATCGACGCGCAGGACTTCGAGAAGGCCGCGTCGCTGCGCGACGACGAGAAGCAGCTCCTGCAGGCCAAGGCCAAGCGCGAGAAGGAGTGGAAGGCCGGCGACATGGACGTCGTCGCGGAGGTGGACGAGGAGCTCATCGCCGAGGTCCTGGCCACCGCCACCGGCATCCCGGTCTTCAAGCTCACCGAGGAGGAGACCTCGCGTCTGCTCCGCATGGAGGACGAGCTGCACAAGCGCGTCATCGGCCAGAAGGACGCCATCAAGGCGCTCTCCCAGGCCATCCGGCGCACCCGTGCGGGCCTCAAGGACCCGAAGCGTCCCGGTGGTTCGTTCATCTTCGCCGGCCCGTCCGGCGTCGGTAAGACCGAGCTCTCCAAGACGCTCGCCGAGTTCCTCTTCGGCGACGAGGACGCCCTGATCGCCCTCGACATGTCGGAGTTCAGCGAGAAGCACACCGTCTCGCGGCTCTTCGGCTCGCCCCCCGGCTACGTCGGGTACGAGGAGGGCGGCCAGCTCACCGAGAAGGTGCGCCGCAAGCCGTTCTCGGTCGTCCTCTTCGACGAGGTCGAGAAGGCCCACCCGGACATCTTCAACTCGCTGCTGCAGATCCTGGAGGACGGTCGCCTGACCGACTCCCAGGGCCGGGTCGTGGACTTCAAGAACACCGTCATCATCATGACGACCAACCTCGGCACCCGGGACATCTCCAAGGGCTTCAACCTGGGGTTCGCGGCCACGGGTGACAGCACCACCGGGTACGAGCGGATGAAGGCGAAGGTCGGCGAGGAGCTCAAGCAGCACTTCCGCCCCGAGTTCCTCAACCGCGTCGACGACATCGTGGTGTTCCACCAGCTGTCCGAGGAAGACATCATCCAGATCGTCGACCTCATGATCGACAAGGTGGACAGCCGCCTCAAGGACAAGGACATGGGCCTGGAGCTCAGCGTCGAGGCGAAGAAGCTGCTCGCCAAGCGCGGCTACGACCCGATCCTCGGTGCCCGTCCGCTGCGCCGCACCATCCAGCGCGAGATCGAGGACCACCTCTCCGAGAAGATCCTCTTCGGCGAGCTGCGCTCCGGCCAGATCGTCGTGGTGGGCGTCGAGGGCGAGGGCAAGGAAGCGAAGTTCACCTTCCGCGGCGAGGAGAAGTCCCCGGTGGCCGACAGCCCCGCGGCCGTCACCACCGCCGGCCCGGATCTCACCAAGTAACACCGCAAGCGCACAGAAAGGCCCAGGGCCCCGGCACTCCGCCGGGGCCCTGGGCCTTTTCCGTCCGCTTTTGGTTTACCTGGCGTCACATTTACCTGGCCATGGCGGTGTGATGAACCGCACGGGGATCCCCGCCGTTCGGCGGGTAGCCAGGCTGGTTCGAACACGACGCAGGCCCTGTTTGCCACACCCTGGCATGCTCTTGACTGAAAATCAGATGAGAAGTTGGCGCGGAGGATAGCGCCGTGACCATGTCATGGTCAAGGTCTTTCTTTTTTACCCTCTCTTGGATCGAATGTCCTCCACCTGTCTTTCATTGGTTCACCGGCTACGGCTAACAGCCGTGCCGGTATGGGGAGGACGTCACCACCTTGAAGATATCCACGAGGAGTGTCGCGGCGTCCGCCGCCGTGGCAGTCATCGCCTCGCTCGGCATGATCCCGGCATCGGCCACCGCCGCCCCGGCCACCGTTGCCGCGCACGACCCGGCCGGTCCGGCCAGCCAGGTCGACTACGACCTGCCCGGCCCGCTGACCGCCACGGTCAAGGCCCAGCAGGAAGAGGCCACCAAGCAGCTGCTGAACGGCACCGCCAAGATCGAAGAGCACGGCGGCGGCACCAGCATCAAGCTCGGTCCTGAGAAGTACGTGGAGCTGGCACGCCAGCGCACCGACAAGATCTTCACGATTCTCGTCGACTTCGGCGACCAGGTGGACAACACCACCAAGACCGCCGACGGCAAGGTCAAGTACGGCGGCACCCCCGGCCCGGCGCACAACCAGATCGCCAAGCCGGACCCGGCCACCAACAACTCGACCGCCTGGCGGGCCGATTACAACCAGGCCCACTACCAGGACCTGTACTTCAGCCCCGACAAGCCCTCGATGAAGACCTTCTACGAGCGCCAGTCCTCGGGCCGGTACTCCGTCGACGGCCAGGTCACCGACTGGGTCCGGGTGCCGTGGAACGAGGCCCGCTACGGCTCGGACTACTGCGGCAGCCACGTCTGCAACAACGCGCAGGACCTGATCCGCGACGGCATCAACGCCTGGGTCGCCGACCAGAAGGCCAAGGGCCAGACGGACGCTCAGATCAAGGCCACGCTCTCCCAGTACGACCAGTACGACCGGTACGACTACAACCACAACGGCAACTTCAACGAGCCGGACGGTTACATCGACCACTTCCAGATCGTGCACGCCGGTGAGGACGAGTCGGCCGGTGGCGGCGCGCAGGGCACCGACGCGCTCTGGGCCCACCGCTCCTACGTCTACGCCGCCCAGGCCGGTCAGACCGGCCCCGAGGGCAACAAGCTCGGCGGTACCCCGGCCGGCAACACCGGCATCTGGATCGGCGACTACACCATGCAGCCCGAGAACGGCGGCCTCGGTGTCTTCGCCCACGAGTACGGCCACGACCTCGGTCTGCCGGACCTGTACGACACCTCCGGCAGCGGCATCGACAACTCGGTCGGCTTCTGGTCGCTGATGTCGTCGGGCTCCTGGCTCGGCGAGGGCAAGAACGAGATCGGCGACATGCCGAACGACTTCGACGTGTGGAGCAAGCTGAAGCTCGGCTGGCTCAACTTCGCCACCGCCACGGCGGGCAAGACCTCGACCCACACCCTCGGCCCGGTGGAGTACAACACCGACAAGCCGCAGGCCCTGGTCGTCAACCTGCCCAAGAAGACGGTCACCACCACCATCAACACCCCGTTCGCGGGCACCGGTGAGTGGTGGAGCGGTTCCGCGGACAACCTCAACGTCACGCTGACCCGCGACCTCGACCTGACCGGCAAGACCGCGGCGACCCTGTCCGCCAAGGGCTGGTACGACCTCGAGCAGGACTACGACTACGGCTACGCCGAGGTCTCCACCGACGGCGGCGCCCACTGGACCGCCATCGACGGCACCTTCAACGGCAAGGCCATCGCGAAGGACGCGGCCGGCCAGCCGGCGCTGACCGGCTCCTCCGCCGGCCAGTGGGGCGACCTGTCGTACTCGCTGAACGCCTACGCCGGCAAGGCCGTCAAGGTCCGCTTCCACAACACCACCGACGGTGGCGTGCACAACCCCGGCTTCGCCCTGGACAACATCTCGGTGACCGCCGACGGTTCGGCCGTCTTCTCCGACGACGCCGAGAAGGGCGCCAACGGCTGGACCGCCAGCGGCTTCTCGATCATCTCGGGCAAGTTCTCGAAGGACTACGACCAGTACTACCTGGCGGAGAACCGCCAGTACGTCTCCTTCGACTCGACCCTGAAGACCGGCCCGTACAACTTTGGCTTCGCCTCGAAGCCGAACTGGGTGGAGCACTACGCCAACCAGAACGGCCTGCTGATCTGGCTCTGGGACACCTCCCAGTCCGACAACAACGTCACCAACCACCCGGGCAGCGGCCTGATCCTCCCGATCGACTCGCACCCGACCCCGCTCAAGTGGGGCGACGGCACCTTCATGCGCCCGCGCCTCCAGGGCTACGACTCCCCCTTCGGCTTCGAGAAGACGGACGGCCTCAAGCTCCACAAGGCCGACCAGCTCACCTCGATCTACCCGTCGGGCGGCGTCCGTTCCTTCAACGACCACACCGTGTCGTACTGGAACGCGGCCACCCCGTACAGCAGCGTCAAGGTCCCGGACACCCACACCGCCATCACGGTGCTGTGGGAGAGCCTGGACAAGATGGAGACCACCGTCCAGGTGAAGGTCATTCGCTGACCCCGTCTCACATCTGACGTACCGTGGCCCCCGGTGGAGTTCGCTCCGCCGGGGGCCGCTTCTTTCGCTACGCGAGGTCGAGTTCGATACCGTGCCGCTCGGCGAAGACGGTGTACGCCACATTGGTGGCGGGGTCGTCGGTGGTGACGACCAGACGCACCAGGTTCGGGAACTGCCGGTGGATGAGCTCCGGCGGACACCGCCCGTCGACACCGCCGACCACGAGCCGTTCGACGTACGGGCTCAGCTCTCGATCCCCCCAGGCGGCCAGTCTGCTGGCGCCCACTTCCAGCTCACGCAGGCTGGTGGCTTCCGGCAGACCATCCAACGTGCCCACCCCGGAGCAACTCAGGATGTCCAGCACCCGCAGCGCGGGCCAGCCGGCCAGCGGGGTGAGGTCGACCGGGGCACGCATCCCCAGCAACGCCAGCTCCGTCACGCTCCCCGCCAGGGCTGCCCACTGCGCGCTGTCCGCTACCCCATCGCCGTACAGGAGCACCCGGTGCACCGGGGACAGTTCCCCGACCTCGGACAGCTGGGTAGCGGAACTGACCTCCAATCGCAGCCGGGACAGGTCGACGCGACTGAGCACCCGACGGGCGAACTCCCGGTGGTCGAAGGCGTCCCACTGCCGCACGATGCCGCCGGCGGGGAATCCGGAATCGGCGGCTTCCGCCAAGAGATCCAGCGCCTGGGGCCCACCCACCAGACCGGCGACGTCGAAGGCGATCGCTCGCGGGCCACCCGCGCGAAGTGCCTCCCGCAGGATCGGGATCATGTCCTCCCCGACCAGGGCGAACAGTTCCCCCGCCAGGTCGAGCAGGGCCATGGACCGCCACCCGTCCGCGACCCCGGCGAGTACCACCTCCCGTGTCTCGGAGCCGATCTCCGGTGCGTACGGGAGGCAGCTCCCCGCCATCAGGTGCAGTCGCGCGCGGAAGCCCTCGTCCGGCCCCGCCTCGGCCACCCGCAGGATCTCGTTCAACAGGCTGTCCCGGTCGGACTTTCCGCAGTGGCCGACCGTCAAGCGGATCACGTCGTGCCACTGCTCGTCCCAGGCACGGGAGGCCAGCACACCGAAGTCCCGTTCCTCCTTGAACTCGATGGCCGCCAGGTAGTCCTGGAAGGTGCGGTGGACGAACTGGAAGGTGTCGACACTGGTCTGGGCGAGCAGGCCGGTGCGGTTGAGCAGGTGGAGGTAGACCTGTTCGGCATTGCCCTGTCGCGCGACGCTGGGCAGGTCCCGCAACGCCTTCTCGATGTTGAAGACGGCGTCCTCCCGAGTTGCCTCGGCCTTGCTGTTGCGGACCATCCAGTTGGCCAGCCGGCGCAAGATCGCGATCTGCTCCTCTTCGGAGAGCCGAAGCTGCTCGGGGCCGTCCACCCGCCGGGTCTCGTCCCGCTTGACCAGCATCATGGTCATCGCGTCCCGGTAGATCTCCATCCGCCGCTGCGGCAGCACCCCGGCCGATTCACGATTCAGCGCACAGAGCATTGCACAGAGCAGTGGACTGTCCGCCAACTGGTTCAGCTCCGAGGACCGTTGGAGCGCGCGCAGCAGGCCTGCCTGATCCTGCTCGATCTCCCGGCGCCAGGCGGCCGCCTCCTCCGGGGTGTGGCGGGCGGCCAGGGTCTCGGCCAGGGCCGCCCGGTGCCAGCGCTCGATGAAGAGCGTCCGGTCGGTGTCGTTCATCGGCCGCAGGGAGAGCTCGGTGAAGTCGAGGTGGTCGAGCCAGCCCGGCGGCACGGCGGCCGGACGCACCGTCGCCACTGTCCACAGCTGTGGATAGTGGTCGAGTAAGCGCTCCAGCCACTCCAGAGCCTCGTCCCGCTGGGCGGCCGGCACCTCGTCCAGACCGTCCACCAGCAGCAGGGCCCGGCCGCTGCCCAGCACCCGGTGCGCCCAGCCCACCGGCTGGCGGTCCGCGCACATCCGGTCGTCCAACCGTAGGAACTCCTCCGGCCTCGGCTGCATCACGCCCTGCCGGAAGAGCTTGCGCAGTTGGAGCACCAGCGGCACCCGGTGGTTGAGCTCCGCGAGCTCGGGGCCCATCGTGCCCGCGGCGGCGTGCACGGCCAGCCACTGGACCAGCGTGGTCTTGCCGGAGCCGGCCTGGCCGCGCAGCAGCACCCGGCGGCGACCGGCCAGCAGGTGCTCGACCCGGCCGGAGCCCACGTGGTGGCGGGCCTCGGTGCGGGCGGCTTCAAGGCTGAGGTACGCGGTGTCGAGCTCCCAGCCCCGGCGGTTGGACTGGCGGAGGCCGAAGATGCGGATCCGGCCGTAGTCGGCGCGGACGGCCTCGGCGTGCTCGCGCTCGAAGGCGGCGTCGGCCAGGTTGGTGGCGGTGATCCGTTCGACCCTGGGCATGGCGGCGAGGTGGGCGTCGAAGGCGGCGGCCAGCGGTGGCGAGGTGAGGATGCGGTGAGCCGGGACGACGGTCAGCTGGGAGCTGCCCCAGGTGCTCGGCTCGTAGTCGCTGATCACCACACCGAGCAGGTTGTCGTCACGCAGCAGGACGGCCCCGGAGAGCCCGGCCCAGGGGGAGCCGGCGTCGGCGCCGACGGGCGGGTGCTGGTCGAGGGAGAGCAGGTGGCGGCGGCTGTTGAGGCCGCTGCCGGGGGTGAGGGAGCCGAACGCCTGGAAGCTGTCCAGATCGGCGCTGCGCCGGCTGGCCGCCGGATACCCGGTGAGGTGGCAGCCGGCCAGCGGTTCCAGGCCGTCGATGCTGACCCATCGGAGTTCGTCGAACTCCGTCGCCGGATGCACGATCGGCTTCTGCGCGAGGAGCAGAGCGACATCCAGCCCCATGTCCCGGCTGACCACCCGGCAGATCTGCCAGC
The DNA here is from genome assembly GCF_002943525.1 of Kitasatospora sp. MMS16-BH015. Classification (NCBI taxonomy): domain Bacteria; kingdom Bacillati; phylum Actinomycetota; class Actinomycetes; order Kitasatosporales; family Streptomycetaceae; genus Kitasatospora; species Kitasatospora sp. MMS16-BH015. Next base: position 3,748,477 of record NZ_CP025394.1, read on the forward strand.
CCGTACCGCCCGGCGAGGCCACCTCCGCCGTGCCCAGGCCGCCGAGCGGATGGGCCGCCGTCAGGACGAGCCTCGGCGTCAGCAGGAACCCGCTGCCCTGCTGCGCCGCCCGGACGGCGACCACCCGTTCCGGGACGGGCATCAGAAGCCGTCCCGGCTACCGAGGTCGGAGTTGCCGATCTCCACCGAGCCGCCGGTGCCGGCGTCCTTCGGGGTGAGCGTGACGGAGATCTTGTGGGCCCGCTGGTGGGCCAGCCCGGCCTCGGCTTCGGCCGACCAGACCAGGGCCTTGATGCCGCCCTTGACCCTGGCGTCCCGCTTCAGCTCGACGGTGAACTCCAGCTTCACCTCGCCCACTTCGAACCGCAGCGGCTGCCCCTCCCCCGCCTCCGCCGCAGCCACCAACTGCCGCCGCACGGCCTCGACCGCGTCCGCCAGCTCGATCCCACTCTCCACGAAGCACCCCCAACCGGCGTCCCCATGGCCGCCGTTCGGGGACGAGCCTAGATCGGAGGGGCCTACAGCAGGGCGAGAAAGCGGGTCATGGCATCGCGGATCTGCTCCTCCGTCCACTCCAGGGCGGGGCCGCAGACGGTGATCTCGGTCATCGAGAGGCCGGGGAGGGGGCTGGGGAGCCAGAGGTTGAAGAGGCTGAGGCCCTGCTCCTCGGCGAGGCGGAGGTTGGCCTGGTTGAGGCGGTCGGCCGGGTACGGCAGCCAGTACTGGAACTGGTGGGTGTGCGGCAGCTCGGGGTGGACGCGGGAGCCGGGGGTGGCGGCCAGGGCCCGGGCGACCAGGGGGGCGTGGTCCAGGTAGGAGTCGAGGAGGGGGAGCTCGCGGTCCAGGCCGGCCAGGGCGCTGAGCACGGTGGGCCACTGCTGGAAGAGCTTGCCGCCGTAGCGGTGGCGCCAGAGGCGGGCCGAGGCGGCGAACTCCTCGTCGCCCGCGAGGGCGGCGCCGCTGAAGCCGCCGAGGGTCTTGTAGAAGGAGACGTAGACGGAGTCGGCGAGGGCGGCGATCTCGGGGAGGGAGTGGCCCAAGTGGCGGGCGGATTCCCAGAGTCTGGCGCCGTCGAAGTGGACGGCGGCGCCGCGCTCGCGGGCTGCGGCCACCGTCGCGGTCAGCTCGTCCCAGCTGGGCAGCACGAACCCGGCCTCGCGGAGCGGGAGTTCGAGCAGGATGGCGTCGAACAGCTCGGCCACGGCGTGGAGTTCGGCGGCGCTGGGCAGCCGGGGCTCGGTGGTCGGCCAGAGGGCGGTGAGGCCGCTGAGCCGGGCGTAGGCGCGGCCCTCGTGCAGCTCGGGGTGGGCGAGCGGGTGGAGGGCGACCGTACCGGTGCGGGTGGCCCAGTGGCGGAGGGCGACCTGCTGGGCCATCGTCCCGGTGGGGAAGAAGACGGCGGCGGGCTTGCCGAGCAGCCCGGCCACCCGCTGCTCCAGCGCGGCCACGATGCCGTCACCGTAGAAGTCGGGCGCCTGATCGAGCCCCTCCCCCTCGGCGAGCTCCGCAAGCAGCTCGCGCATGGTCTGCGGCCGGGGCCCGGTGAGCAGCCGGGTGGCGCCCCGACGCGCGGCGAACCGGCGCTCCCGCGTGACGGCGGGGTCGGCGGGGCCAGCGGGGCCAGCAGGAGCGGCGGGAGCGACTCCCGTGGAGGCGGCCGCGGGGACGGTGGGACCGGCCGGGGCGGACGAGGCGGGCGAGGCGGGCGAGGCGGGCGGGGCGAGGACGGGGGGCGTGGGGGCGTTCTGGGTCTCGGTCACCCCCTGATCGTGTGCCCCGTGGGCGCGCAACGCCAGGCGTGCGCTGGTCGGAGCGGTTTCGCGCCGGAGCTGAGCGGGTGCGCGGCGCTGCGGCGGCAAGCGGCCCGGGCCTGTCGGTGCTGCGGGCTACCTTGGCCGGATGGACGAGTACGCGGTGCCCGTGCTGCCGAGCCGGGATCTGGACGAGACACGCGAGTTCTACGCCCGGCTGGGCTTCGAGCCCCCGGTGCCGGCCTTCGACGGCTACCTGATCCTGCGCCGCGGGACGGTCGAGCTGCACTTCCGGTACGCCCCGGAGACCGACCCGTTCACCACCGCGAGCAGCTGCTACCTCCAGGTGCGGGACGCTGACGCACTGCACCGCACCTGGGCGGCGGTCGGCGTGCCCACCGAGGAGGCGACGGGCAGCCGGCTGCTGCCACCCGTGGGCACCCCGTACCGGATGCGGGAGTTCGCCCTGGTCGACCGCAGTGGCAACCTGCTGCGGATCGGCAGCCCACGACCTGACGACTCCTCAAAAAAGCCTGGCCATGCCGATGATCGGGCTGATAGTTTTCCGTTCGACCGCGACACCGTCGAAGGAGGTGAGACCCCATGACCGCAGTACGCACGTGGGTGCTCCCCCTCTCGTCCCGGTCCGGCGACGCGCAGAGCTGACTGACGGCACTGTCGCCCGGGAGCACCCCGCCACCGCAGGTACTCCCGAAAGGCCACTGCCATGTCTCCCACTTCTTCTTCGCTCCTCTTCGGCTCCCACTCCGTCGCGAACGGCGTGGTCGAGCGTGACTTCACCGTGGGCGGCGTCCCCGGTGTCCTCTGGTCCCCCGCCGGTTACGAGGCCCACGAGCCCGCTCCGCTGGTGCTGATGGCGCACGGCGGCGGCAACGACAAGAAGCACCCCGCGATGTCCGGCCGGGCCGGGCTGCTGGTGCGCGACTGCGGCTTCCACGTCGCCGTGCTGGACGCGCCCGGTCACGGTGACCGGCCCCGCACCGAGCACGACGAGCGCGAGGTGGCCGAGCTGTTCCGGGCCCGGGCGGCCGGCGAGCCGGAGGGCCCGGTGGTGGTCCGGTACAACGCCCACCTGGCAGACCAGGCGGTGCCCGAGTACCGGGCGCTGCTGGACGCGCTGCAGGAGCTGCCGGAGATCGGCCCCGGCGGGCCGGTCGGGTGGTTCGGCATCAACATGGGCACCGCGATCGGCATCCCGTTCGTGGCCGAGGAGCCCCGGATCACGGCGGCGGTCTTCGGCCAGCACTGGCCGCAGCTGCTGGCCGGGCCGGCCGCGCGGATCACCGTCCCGGTCGAGTTCGACATGCAGTGGGACGACGAGCACATCACCCGCGAGGAGGCGCTCGCGCTGTTCGACGCCTTCGGCTCCGCCGAGAAGTCGCTGCACGCCAACTCCGGCCTGCACAAGCAGCTGCCCCGGTTCGAGGCCGAGAGCGCGGTCCGCTTCCTGGCCCGCCACCTCACGAAGGGGTGACCCGGCGGGGCGGCTCGGACCCGAGCCGCCCCGCGGCGGACGGCGCTACCTCGGCGGGTAGAGCGAGTAGGACGGGAAGTTGCCGTAGAGCTTCTCCTCCGCACCGTCCGGGCCGTAGCTGACGGCCCGGACCAGCAGGTCGCCGCCGACGAAGGCGCCCTTCCAGGAGGCGCCGAGCCCGCCGAAGACCTCCTCGCGGTCGCCCCGGCTGCGCGGCTTGTTGATGCCGATCTTGAAGGCCAGCAGGTCGGGGGCGATCCGGTCGGCGAAGGCGAGGTCGTCGGTGGCCAGCGAGGCGACCAGCGAACCGTTGCCCGCGTTCATCGCGGCGAGCAGCTCGGCCTCGGTGTCGACCAGCGCGATCGAGTCGAGCGGGCCGAACGGCTCGGAGTGCTGGAGCGCCCAGCTGGTGGGCGGGTCGAGCAGGGCGGCGGGGGCGAGGTAGGCGTCCGTGGACTGCCCGGGCAGGAAGGCCCCGGCGGCGAGGTCGCCGACGTACAGCGGGACGGCCCGGGCGGTGACGGCGGCGGCGAAGTGGCCGCGCAGTTCGGCGGCCTTGGTCGCGTGGATCACCGGCCCGAAGTCCAGCTCGGGCAGCGGGTCGGCCGGGTCGGCCACGGCCAGCGGGTGGCCGAAGCGCAAGCCGTCGAGCACGCCGAGGTAGGTCTCCAGGAAGGCCGGGAAGAGCGAGCGCTGCACGACGTACCGGGGGTACGCGGTGCAGCGCTGCTTGGCGTACTCGAAGCCCTTGCGCAGGTGGGCGGCGAGGGTCGGCCAGTCGGAGAAGTCCCAGACGCCCCAGGTGTTGAGGCCCTCCTGCTCCAGGAAGTGCCGGCGGTTCAGGTCGGCCAGCGCGGTGGCGGCCTTGCGGCCGTTGGCCCGGCCGCCGACGAAGGCCAGCGCGCCCAGGCCCTCGGCCCGGATCAGCGCGTCGGCGATCCTGCCGCCCTGCCCGGAGAGCAGGGTGACGGGCAGCCCGGCCCGCCGCATCACCGCGTGCGCCAGGGTCAGGCAGTGGAAGCCGCCCTGGGAGGGGGTCTTGGCCACCACCGCGTTGCCCGCGAGCAGCTGCACCAGCTCGGCGTGCACCTGCACGCTCATCGGGTAGTTCCAGCTGGCGATGTTGGAGACCGGGCCGGGCAGCGGGCTGCGGCCGGCCAGCTGCCGGTCGATCTGCTCGAGGTACCAGCGGACGCCGTCCAGCGCCCGGTCCACGTCGGCGCAGGCCAGCCGCCAGGGCTTGCCGATCTCCCAGACCAGCAGCAGGGCCAGCAGGTCGCGCTGCTCGGCCAGCCCCTCCACCGCCGCGGCCACCCGGGCCTTGCGCTCCTCCATCGGCTGCTTGCCCCAGGCCGCGTGCTCCTGGATCGCGAAGGCCACGGCGGCCTGCGCCTCGTCCATCTCCACCCGGGGCGGGCCGGGGATGGGCGTGCCGTCCAGCGGGGTGGTGTGCTCGCCGGGCGTGCCGACGGCCCGCCACTCACCGCGGACGAGGTTGAGCAGGCGGTCGGCGGCGAACGCCTCGGGGGCGGCGCGCAGGCAGCGCGCGTACGTCTCGGACCAGGATGTGCCGGGCTTGAGCTGAAGTGCCGTCATCGGTAGTCCTCCGGTCGGGGAAGGTCCGTCCAGCCTGGCACGCGGGGCCTTGATCCCGGCAGTACGCCGCTCGAACCGGAGGCCCTTCCAGCTCAACGCCGTTGATACGACCGGCCTACTGTCCGTTGATCGGGTGGTTGCTCCATCAGCTTGAAGTTCATACGGCACGATCCCTACACGCCGGGCCGACTACGCGGTTTTCCGATGACCGGCAGTGACCGTTGCTTCGGGTTATCCCCGGCCCGGCGAGCCCCGTGCGGCTCGGCCCCGTGCCGTCCCGATCCACGAGGTGCTGTCACTTGATGCCTTCCGCCGGCTCCCCCACCCGGGCCCCGCTGCGCTCCCTGCTCCGCCCGGCCGCCGCCTGGGTCCGCGACCGGAGTGCGGTGGTCGCCTGCGGCGGGGCCGCGACCCTGGCCTTCGGCGCGCTGCTGCTGCCGGGCTCCGCCTCCGCGCAGACCGTCCGACCCGCCGCCCTCGGCAGCGCCCCGCCCGGCTCCGCCGCCGCCCCGGTCGCACACCCGGTCCGCCCCGAGCCGCCGGCCCTGGTCCAGGTCGCCGCCCCGGCCGCTCCGGTGGCCCGTCAGGTCGCCGCCCCGCCGCCCGAGGCGGTGGCCCCGGCCCCGGGCGCGCCCCTCGCGGCCCCCGCCCCGCCCCCGCCCCCGGCCGCGCCGCCGGCTCCGGCGCCCGCACCGCCGGCCGCGCCCTCCTGGTACTCCCCTGCGCCGGGTGCCCCGATGAGCAACCCGTACGGCACCGAGAACTCCGAGTACCTGGCCGGCTACCACACCGGGGTCGACTTCGCGGTGGACAGCGGCACCCCGCTGCGGGCCGTCGCGGCGGCCACCGTGGTCTCGGCGGGCTGGGGCGGCGCGTACGGGCAGGAGGTGGTGCTGCAACTGCCCGACGGCTACTACGCCGAATACGCCCACCTCTCCGAGCTGGCCGTCGGACCGGGCGAGGACGTGACCGCCGGTCAGCAGATCGGCCGCTCCGGCAGCACCGGCCACTCCACCGGCCCGCACCTGCACTTCGAGATCCGCAGCGCCAACCAGTACGGCGCGGTGACCGACCCGATCGCCTACCTCAGCGCCCGCGGCGTCAGCGACTTCTGACGACCAGGCGGATCGCCGGGGCCGACCTCAGACCGACTCGATCTGCCCGGCGATCTCCAGGGCCACCACCAGCGCGGCGGCCATCGCCTCCGCCTCCTGCGCCTCGGCGGGCAGCGGGCCGACGGCCGCCGCCGGGGTGCAGACCGGATCCTGCTCGTCCTGCTTGAGCAGGAAGAACGCCGAGTTGATGGCGAACAGCGACATGGTGGCGCGGAGCCGGTCCTGGAAGCCCGCCCCGGGGCCGTGCACCAGGCGGATCATCGCCAGCATCCGCTCCTTGAACTCCAGCCCGGCCGGCGAACCGCGCAGCGCGGGCTGGTTCTCGTGGAAGAAGCGCAGCAGCGGCGCCCGCTCGGCCATGCCGGCGGCGAACCGCCGCACCAGCTCGTCGCGGAGCTCCGGCGACCAGTCCTTGCCCTCGCCCCAGGCGATCGCCTCGTCGATGGGCGCGGCCATGCTCTGCACGATGCCGTGGACGATGTCGTCCTTGGTCTTGAAGTGGTAGTACAGCGCGGCCTTGGTCACCCCGAGGCGGTCGGCGATCTCCCGCAGGGAGGTCTTCTCGTAGCCCTGGGAAGCGAACAGCTCCAGAGCCACGTCGATGATCCGCGCCCTGGTGTCGCTGCGGGGGCTCTGCGTCGTACTCATGGCTAGCTGGCCTGCCTCGTGACTACGTCGGGGACTGCTACGGGTCGGTGCGGGGGTGGTACGGAGTGCATTCTCCCTGCCCAGCAGCCCGGTACCGAAACTGGCTTGACGCCCACCTTACGGACAACTTACCGTGCCACCGGACGATTAACTAGCCGGTCGTCAAGTAAGTGAGCGCGAGGCCCATCCGCAGCCGCCCACTCCGCGACCACGCAGACCGGCAACACGCGCACCACGGGAGACCCACCATGTCGCAACAGCAGGTCGAGACTCCGGCGGAGAACCCGCCGGCCGGAGCCGACGGAGCGCTCGACCCGACCCCGCGGTCGCCGCGCGAGATCCGCCTGGTGATGATCGGGCTGGTGGTCACCATGCTGCTGGCCATGCTCGACAACCTGATCGTCGGCACCGCGATGCCGACCATCGTCGGCGACCTGGGCGGCGCCGAGCACCTCTCCTGGGTGGTCACCGCCTACACCCTGGCGACCGCCGCCTCCACCCCGATCTGGGGCAAGATCGGCGACCTCTACGGCCGCAAGGGCACCTTCCTCACCTCGATCGTGATCTTCCTGGTCGGCTCCGCGCTGGCCGGTCTCTCCCAGTCGATGACCCAGCTGATCGGCTTCCGCGCCCTCCAGGGCCTGGGCGCCGGCGGCCTGATGGTCGGCGTCATGTCGATCATGGGCGCGCTGGTCCCGCCGCGTGACCGCGGCAAGTACCAGGGCATGTTCGCCGCGGTGATGGCGCTCGCCACCATCGGCGGCCCGCTGGTCGGCGGCTTCATCACCGACCACCTGAGCTGGCACTGGACCTTCTACATCAACCTGCCGCTGGGCGTCATCGCGCTGGCCGTGGTGGTCGTCACCCTGAAGCTCCCGAAGGTCCGCTCCACCGCGAAGATCGACTACTTCGGCGCGCTGCTGCTCACCACCGGCATCACCTCGCTGGTCCTGATCACCACCTGGGGCGGCCAGCAGTACGCCTGGGGCTCGAAGACGATCCTCGGCCTAATGGCGCTGGCCGCCGCCTCGCTGATCGCCTTCTGCTACGTGGAGCAGCGGGTCGAGGAGCCGATGCTCCCGCTGGGCCTGTTCAAGAACCTCAACTTCACCCTGGTCTCGATCATCGGCTTCATCGTCGGTTTCGCGATGTTCGGTGCGGTCACCTTCCTCCCGCTCTACCAGCAGACCGTGCAGGGCGCCTCGGCGACCAACTCCGGCCTGCTGCTGATGCCGATGATGTTCGGCATGCTGGTGGTCTCGCTGGCCGTCGGCCAGGCCGTCACCAAGACCGGCAAGTACCGGATCTACCCGATCATCGGCACCGCGGTGATGGCCGGCGGCAGCCTGCTGCTCTCCACCCTGGGCACGGACACCACCCGGTTCACCTCGGCCTGCTACATGATCGTGCTGGGCGCCGGCATGGGCTTCCTGATGCAGATCACCATGCTGGTGGCGCAGAACAGCGCCGAGCTCAAGGACATGGGCGTGGCCAGCTCCACCGCCACCCTCTTCCGCACCATCGGCGGCTCCTTCGGTGTCGCGCTGTTCGGCGCGATCTTCAACAACCGGGTGACCTCGACCATGTCGGCCCTGCCGAAGGACCCGGCCCAGGCCGGTGCCTCGCACTCGGAGAAGCTGACCCAGATGGGCCCGGCCGAGCTGCGCAAGCTCCCCGCCCAGGTCCAGGACCTCTACCACCACGCCGTCTCCAACGGCATCCACACCGTCTTCCTCTGGGGTGCGGCGATCAGCCTGATCGCGGTGGCCGCGGCCCTGTTCATGAAGGAGATCCCGCTGCGGGGCGGCCCGGGCCAGGCCAAGCCGGAGCAGCACCTCGAAGCGGTCTGACCTCCGGTCGGGTCCACCCCCGGCACTGCCCCGCGACGCCGCTGCGTCGCGGGGCAGTGCCGTTCCCGCCGTCAGGCGAGGGAGACCAGGCGGGCGCCGCCGTCGGCCTCAATGACGGTGCCGGTGAGGTTGGCGTTGGTGGCGGCCAGGGCCACCACCTCGGCGACCTCCTCGGGGGTGGCCACCCGGCGGGCGGGCAGCGCCCGGGCAGCCTGGGCGAAGTACGCCTCGCGGGCCTCCGCCGGGAGGCCGCTCCACCACGGGGTGTCGACCAGGCCCGGCGAGACGGCGTTGACCCGCAGCGGTGCCAACTCCACCGCGAGCGGCCGGACCAGCGCCTCGACGGCCCCGTTCACCGCCGCGAGGCCGGCCGTGCCGGGGATCGCAGCGCGGGCGCTGATCGCGCTGACCAGGGTGATCGAGCCGGTCGGCGCCAGGTGCGGCAGCGCCGCCTGGACGGTGGTCAGGTGCCCCCAGAACTTCCCCTCGAAGGCCCGGCGGAGCTGCTCCAGATCCAGCTCGGCCACCGGCCCGGCCCCCTCGCTGCTGCTCAGGCTGACCACCAGCCAGTCCAGCGTCCCGATCCCCTCGATCACCCCGGCGATCGCCTCCCGGTCACCGCCGTCGGCCCGGTGCCCGACCAGCCCGGGATCGCTCACGGCCACGGCGGCCAGCCGGTCGGCACTGCGGCCGGCGATGTGCACGGTGGCACCGAGGGCCTGCAGCCGACGGGCGGTGGCCAGGCCGATGCCCGAGGTGCCGCCGACGACCAGTGCGGTCTTCCCACTCATTCGAACTCCCCATTTCGAACCGTGACGTCTCGTCTCGATTCAAGCTAACATCACTGCCATGAACGGACAACCGGCTTCCCCCCAGCCGCCCCGCCCCGGCCGCAAGCGCAGCGAGGAGAGCCGGCTGGCGATCCTGGCGGCGGCCTTCGACCTGATCGGCGAGGTCGGCTACGGCAGCCTGACCGTCGAGGGCATCGCCGTCCGGTCGGGCACCGGCAAACAGACGATCTACCGCTGGTGGCCCTCCAAGGCCGACGTCCTGCTCGACGCCTTGGCCACCAAGGCGGAGCTGTACGTGCCAATCCCCGACACCGGGAGCTACCCGGCCGACCTCCGGGCCTTCCTGACCGCCAGCTTCGCGCTGATCCGGCACCCGCAGATCATCGAGGGCCTACGGGCGCTGATGGCCGAGGCCCAGCTGGATCCCGCCTTCGGCGAACGCTTCCGGGAGTCGTTCCTCCAGCCCCGGCGCGAGGCGCTCGGCGCTGTCCTGCAGCGCGCCCAGCAGCGGGGCGAGCTGCCCGACGGCCTCTCGGCCGACACCATCACGGACATCGTCTTCGGCACGATCTGGTACCGGCTGCTCGCCATCCGCAAGCCGTTCGACGCCCAGCTCGTCGAGGAGCTCACCAGCGCACTGACCTGACCGAAAGGGGCCCGGGCCGGTTGCACTTTCAGGGGCGCGGGGAACTGCGCGGGTGCGGAAGAGTCCGGCCTGCGGCCTCCCGCTTCGCGCCGTTCCCCGCGCCCCTGGACAGTGCAACCGGCTCGATGCGATAGCCGGCAGGTCGGCTTCTTCCGCACGCGCGCAGTTCCCCGCGCCCCTAGGTGGTGCCACTGGCCCGATGTGACAAGTGGCAGGTCGGCTTCTTCCGACCCCGCGCCGTTCCCCGCGCCCCCGATGGTCGCCGCCCCTGGTGGTTCACCTGGGCAGGCGGTAGACCCCCGGGGCCACGGGCTCGACCAGGCCGTCCGTGACGAGGCCGTCGAGGGCTCGGGCGCGTTGGACGGGGTCGGGCCAGACTGCGTCGAGGTGGGACTGGGGGACTTCGCCGTGGGCGTCGCGGAGGACGGCGAGGAGTTTGCCGCGGACCTGGCGGTCGGTGCCCTCGTAGGTCTGGCCGCGGCGGGCCGGGCCCTCGTACGGGGGGCAGCCGGCGGCCTGCCAGGCGCAGTGGCGGCGGAGCGGGCACTCGCCGCACTTGGGGCTGCGGGCCGTGCAGACCAGGGCGCCCAGCTCCATCACGCCGACGGCCCAGGTGGCGGCGGTCTCGGACTCGGTGGGGAGCAGGCCGGTCGCGGTGCGGCGCTCGGCCGCGGTGGTGGCCTGGGCGGGGTACTCGACGCCGGTCACGGCGCGGGCGAAGACCCGGCGGACGTTGGTGTCGAGGACCACGTGGCGCTGGCGGTAGGCGAAGGAGGCCACGGCGGCGGCCGTGTACTCGCCGACGCCGGGGAGGGCCAGGAGGGCGGCGTGGTCCTCGGGGACGCGGCCGTCGTGCCGTTCGGTGATCGCCACGGCGGCGGCGTGCAGCCGCAGGGCGCGGCGGGGGTAGCCGAGCCGGCCCCACATCCGAACGGCCTCGCCGGGGGCGTCGGCGGCCAGGGCGGCGGGGGTGGGCCACTTGGCGAGCCAGGCCTCGTAGGCGGGGAGCACCCGCTTGACCGGGGTCTGCTGGAGCATGAACTCGCTCACCATGACCGCCCAGGGGGTGGCCTCGGCGGTGCGCCACGGGAGATCGCGGGCGTTCGCCTCGTACCAGTCCAGGACGGTCGAGTGGAGCAGCGGGGCGGGGGCAGAGGTGATGGCAACCATGGCCCTTCGATCCTCCCACGCCCGACCACCCACCCGAGCCCGGGTCCGCTCACCCCACCCGAGCCCCACCCGAGCCCCATCCGAACACCCGCCCGGCCGTCCGATCCGGTGCTCGGCGGGCACCCGGAGGTGGTTCGTCCACCTCCCCCATCCGGAGCAAATGGCGGATCATGTGAAAGAAGCGGCGGCAGAGAGGTGTTGATGCGTCAAGGGGCGCACACAGTCTCGTAGAGTTTGCGCGTGCCCTCTCTGCGTCAACCCGTGGGACCGCTGCCGGCTTCGATCTACTGGCGGCGGCGCATCGTCGTGCTCGCCGCACTGCTCGCCGTGCTCGCGCTGATCCTCTGGCTGACCTCGGGTCAGAACGGTTCGGGCGGCAAGTCGGACAAGGCGGCGCTCCCCGCCCCGGTCCAGTCGATCACCCCGGGCGCGACCCCGAGCGGGCCCGCGATCACCAGCCGCCCCGGCGGCGGTTCGGGCGGCGGCGGCACGGGTGCCACCGGCGGCGGCTCCGGCGGCGAGGTGAGCCTCAACGGCGGCACCGGCGCGGGCGGTGGCGGTACGAGCGGTGGCGGCACCGGCAGCGGGGGCAGCAGCTCCGGCGGCAGCGGTACCGGCGGTGGGGGTACGGGCAGTGGCGGTACGGGCGGCGGCTCGGGCGGTTCGGCTGCGGCTCCGCCGGCCACCAACACGGCCGAGGTGATGGCCCTTCCGGTCTGCACCGCCTCGCAGGTGACGCTGGAGCTGGCGCCCTCGCAGAACGCGTACGAGAGCAAGGACAAGCCCAAGCTGCTGCTGACCGTCCGCAACACCTCCACCGCCAACTGCCGGGTGGACCTGGGTCGGACGGCCTCGACCATCGTGGTGACCTCGACCGCGAACGAGCGGATCTGGTCCTCGGGCGACTGCCCGGCGGACCGTCAGAGCACCTGGGTGCAGCTCGCGGCCGACACCGGGCTGACCGAGACCTTCAGCTGGGACCGCAGCCGCAGCAAGCCGCAGTGCGCGACCACCGACGGCAGCGCCGCCCCGGCCGGGAACTACCTCGTGCAGGCTTCGCTCAACGGCCCGGCCGGCGGCCCGGCGACCGCCCGGACCTCGATCCGCCTCGAAGGCTGACCCGGAGGTCGGCCCGGAGGCCGATCCTGAGGCCGGCTCCAAGGCCGGGGCGACGGCAGGCTGGCCAGACAACTGACGCCCCGCCGGAGCACACCGGCGGGGCACTCCGGCGATTTCCGGACAACCTTCGGTTGGTATGAGTACCGACAGGCGGATGCACCGGTCACGCCACCGTGAGAACCGGCGCACTGATCGTCACACAGGCGGCGATGGAGAGACCGGAATGCCCGGTTCATCCGCATTTCAGACGGGCCGGATGGCCGGCGGATGGCCGGAGAACGACGACCCGAAAGACACCTTGTCGCTGGCCCGTCAGAACGAGCACCCTGGTCTCAGCAGCTCGGCAGGCCGCCCCACCGGCCGGCCGGGAAGCCGACGTCTGACGCTCCGGCCCCACCCGGACGTCAGGCGTAGGACCTTTTCCGGCCACCCAGCCCGGCTACCCGAGCCCCGCCGTCCGAGCCCGCCCGACCGGTCACACGGATCGGGCCCGGCCGGGCCGCAGCCTCAGACGTAGCGCTCCAGGATGGACGATTCTGCGAGCCGGGAGAGCCCCTCGCGCACCGAGCGGGCCCGCGTCTCGCCGACGCCCTCGACGGTCTGGAGGTCGTCGATGCTGGCCGCGAGCAGCTTCTGCAGGCCGCCGAAGTGCTCGACCAGGCGCTCGATCACGGTGTTCGGCAGGCGCGGGATCTTGGCCAGCAGGCGGTAACCGCGCGGCGAGACGGCCGCGTCCAGCGACTCCGGGGTGCCGGAGTAACCCATCGCCTTGGCCACCGTCTGCAGGTCGAGCAGCTCCGCGTGGGTGAGCGCCTCCAGGTCGGCCAGCACCTCCGGGACCGTCCGGCCGCGCTTGGCCGCCCGCTCGGGGAAGTAGTCGCGGGCGACCAGCTCGCGCTCGGGCTCGACGCCCTGGATCAGCTCGTCCAGCTGGAGGGCGAGCAGGCGGCCGTCGGTGCCCAGTTCGAGCACGTAACCCGCGATCTCGGTGGCGATCAGCCGGACCATCTCCAGGCGCTGGGCCACGGCGGTGACGTCCCGGACGGTGACCAGGTCCTCGATCTCCAGCGCGGAGAGGGTGCCGGCCACCTCGTCCAGGCGGAGCTTGTATCGCTCCAGGGTGGCCAGCGCCTGGTTGGCCCGGGAGAGGACGGTGGTGGAGTCCTCCAGGACGCGACGGGTGCCGTTCACGTACATCGCGATCAGCCGCATCGAGTGCGAGACGGCGACCACCGGGAATCCGGTCTGCCGGTTGACCCGCTCGGCGGTGCGGTGGCGGGTGCCGGTCTCGTCGGTGGGGATGGTCGAGTCGGGCATCAGGTGCACGCCGGCCCGGACGATCTTGGTGATGTCCTTGTCGAGCACCACCGCGCCGTCGAGCTTGCACAGCTCGCGCAGGCGCGTGGCGGTGAACTCCACGTCAAGGACGAAGCCCCCGGTGCAGATCGACTCGACCGTCTTGTCGAAGCCGAGCACGATCAGACCACCCGTGTTGGCGCGCAGGACGCGCTCCAGGCCGTCCCGCAGGCCGGTGCCCGGGGCGATGGCACTGAGGGAGGCCCGCAGCAGGGCCTCTTCGCGGGAGGACTTGTCCCCCCGGTCGCTGGCTGCCACGTGACTCCTCCGGTCGACCCGGACCGTGTGGCGTGGCGCCCGACGGTCTGTCGCTGCATTACTGCACTTCATGCCAATTAGACAGGGGAAAGTCTAACTGTGTGCGGCAACAACAAGGTCTGGGTCAGAGCAGTTCGTCAGAGTCGAGTGGCTCCCAGCCTTCCATGAGCTCCTCCGCGTGGGCCGGAACGGGCCGCTCGGCGGCCCGACGGGCCAGCTCCAGGGCCCGGGCCGGCGCGTCCGAACGGCCAGGCGCGGCCGGCTCGGCGGCAGCCCCCCGGGGCTCACCGGCCGCCCCGCGCGGCTTGGCGGCAGCGCGGCGGCGGCCCGGGATGGCCCGCAGTGCCTCGCCGATGTCGGCCACCTCGACCACCTTCATGCCCGGCGGCACCTTGCCCGGATCGGGCGGCACCAGCGCGTGGGTGAAGCCCAGCCGGTGCGCCTCGGCCAGCCGCCGCTGCACACCCGTCACCCGCCGCACCTCACCGGCCAGGCCGACCTCGCCGATCGCCACCAGATTGCTCGGCAGCGGCGTGTCGGTCGAGGAACTGGCCACCGCCAGGGCCACCGCGAGGTCGGCGGAGGGCTCGGAGAGCTTCACCCCGCCGACGGTGGCGGTGTAGATGTCCTGCTTGCCCAGCTTGACCCCGCCGTGCCGCTCGACCACGGCCAGGATCATCGCGATCCGGGGCGATTCGAGGCCCGAGGTCGTCCGGCGCGGGGAGGGGATCTGCGAATCCACCATCAGCGCCTGCACCTCGGCCACCAGCGGGCGCTTGCCCTCCAGAGTGACCGTCAGGCAGGTGCCGGGCACCGGCTTGTCACGGCGGGTCAGGAAGAGGCCCGAAGGGTCAGCCAGGCCGATGATGCCCTCGTCGTGCAGCTCGAAGCAGCCGACCTCGTCGGTGGCGCCGTACCGGTTCTTGACGCCCCGGATGATGCGCAGCCGGGCGTGTCGGTCTCCCTCGAAGCTGAGCACCACGTCGACCAGGTGCTCCAGCAGGCGCGGGCCGGCGATCTGGCCGTCCTTGGTGACGTGGCCGACCAGCAGGGTGGCCATCCCGCGCTCCTTGGAGGCCCGGATCAGCGCCCCCGCCACCTCGCGGACCTGGGCCGGGCCGCCGGGCGCGCCGTCCAGCTCGGCGGAGGCGATGGTCTGCACCGAGTCGAGGATGAGCAGCCCCGGGCTCACCTGGTCGATATGGCCGAGCACGGCGCCCAGATCCTGCTCGGCGGCCAGGTAGAGGTGGTCGGAGAGCGCGTTGATCCGGTCCGCCCGGAGGCGGACCTGGCCGGCCGACTCCTCGCCGGTCACGTACAGCGTGCGGTGCCGGTCACTGGCGGCCTTGGCCGCCACGTCCAGCAGCAGGGTGGACTTGCCGACGCCGGGCTCGCCGGCCAGCAGCACCACGGCCCCCGGCACCAGCCCACCGCCGAGCACCCGGTCGAGCTCCGGCACCCCGGTGGAGCGGGCGGTGGCCACCTGCCCGTCGATCTGCCCGATCGGCTTGGCCGGCGAGCTGACCGGCCCGGCCGCGGTGGTCCGGATCGGGACGGCGCCGTACTCCTCGACCGTGCCCCAGGCGTTGCACTCCGGGCAGCGGCCGACCCACTTGGGCAGCTGGTTGCCGCACTCCGTGCAGCGGTACGCCGGGCGGGGCTTGGCGGTGGTCTTGGTACGGGCAGCCATGGCGCCAACCGTAGCGGGTGCCACCGACAGTGCCCGCCCCTCCGCTACCACGGCCCGGCAGCCGAACGACGGTCTTGTTACCCGAAAGAAGTACAACGGCCGGGAACCGCCCGGACGGCGGCGGTGCCCTCTCTACCGTCGGGCGAATGACCACCGGACTTTCACCCCAGGAACCCCCCACCTCCCGGGCGGCGAACGTCGGCCAGGACGCCTTGCGGGGTTATGACCACCACGTGGACGGGCTGTTCACGTACTGCCTCTCGGTGCTCTGCGAGCACGAAGCGGCGGCCGCCGCCGTCCGGGAGGTGCACGCGCTGGTGCTGCGGCACGGCGACCGGCTGGCCGACCCCGTGCTGCTGCGGGCCTGGCTCTACTCGCTGGCCCGGTACTGCTGCCTGCGGCGGCTCGGGCCGGGCGGAGCCCCGGCCGCGACGGGGAAGCCGACCCGGCCACCGGCCCGGCTCCCGGCCGAACTCCTGGCCGAACGGCAGCGTGAGCTGGCCTCGCTGGCCTGGCCGGAGGCGGCGGGCACCTCGCCGGAGCAGCGGGAGGCGCTGGAGCTGGCCGTCCGGCACCGGCTGCGGCCGGCGGAGATCGCCGCCGTGCTCGGCCTCCCGGGCGAGGCGGCCGGGGCGCTGCTGGCGGCGGCGGGCGTGGAGGTCGGGCGGACCCGGGCCGCGCTGCTGGTGCTCGGGGTGGGCAACTGCCCGGTGCTGGCCGAGCTCGGCGGGGTCGGCGCGGAGAGCTGGCGGGGGTGGGTGCTCGGGCCCGCCCTGCGGCGGGAGCTGGTGCGGCACGTCGCCGAGTGTCCGACCTGCCGGGGCACCGCCGACCGGGTCGCGGGCGGTCCCGCCGGCCGGCCCGGGCTCACCGACCTGTCCGGGCTGCCGATGCTGCCCGCGCCGGCCGCGCTGCGGCTGGCGGGGTTGGGCGACGCGGTCTCGGACGGCGGGGCGGGCCTGGGTGCCCCGGGGTATCCGGCGGGGAGCGGCTCTGCGGGGGACGGCTCTACAGGGGACGGCGCCCCGGCCGTGGGCGGGAACGCGGCGAGCGGGAACGCAGGCGGTGGGGCTCCAGCGGGCGGTGGGGCTCCAGCGGGCGGTGGGACTCCAGCGGGAAGTGGGGCTCCAGCGGGGCGGGGCATGCGAGGACGGGCCACGGCGGGGCCGGCGGAGGGCGCGGCGTCGGCGGGTCGGACCGGACCGGGGCGGCGGGCCCGGCGGGAGAGTGCCGGGGCGGTGTTCCACGCCGGGGCGGCGGCCGGGCGGCGGGCGGCCGGACGACGCGGGGCCCGGGAGGAGCGGGTGGAGCCGCCGGAGGTGCGGTTCGACCAGAGCGGGTTCCCCCGGCACCGGGCACCCGGGCGGGCGCTGCGGCCCGGCCCGGCCGTCCGGCAGCGGGTGGTGACCACAGGAGTGGTGGCCGCCGTGCTCACGGCTCCGGTGGTGGCGCTCTGGGTCGCGCACCGGGGTGGGGGCGCGAGTTCGACCATCTCCTCCGTCCGGGTCGACCTGCCGCGGCCGGCCGAGCCGCGGCCGGTCGCCTCCGGCGCGCCCGTCCGGTCCGGCACGGGGGCGCTGCCCCTGCAACTGGCCGCGGCGGCGCCTGAAGAAACGTTGCTGCCGCCCATCCACGCGGCCGTGTCCGTGGCCTCGGCTCCCGGCGCACCGGACGGTGCCGTCACGACCACCCCGGCACCGAACAGCGGTGCCCCCGCACCCGACCCCGGCCAACTGATGGTCGAGGCCAACGACTACGCGGGCCGCACCGTCCTCACTCTCACCAACACCGGTGGCAGCCCGCTCGACTGGCACGCCCTCAGCGATGCCGGTTGGCTCCGGCTCAGCCGCGACTCGGGCACCCTGGAGCCGGGCCAGCGGATCACCGTCACCGTCACCGTCGACGAGGCGAGCGCCCCGCAGGCCCAGTGGACGGCCCACCTCACCCTGCCCCCCTCCCAGGCCGTGGTCACCCTCACCGGCGGCCCCACCCGCCGCGGCGGCGGCCCGCCGACCGTCCCGCCGCCGAGCGAAACCCCCACCCCCACGCCCACGCCCACCCCCACCCCGACGCCGCCTCCGAGCAGTCCCTCCCCCACCGGCAACCCTGCCGGCAGCAGCCCGAGCCCGACGCCGACCCAGGCCCCGTCCCCGGAGCCGACCACCACCACCCCGAGCACGGAGCCCTCCCCCACCCCGACGGCCACCTCGCCGTCGCCCTCACCCACGGGCACCCCGACGGCCGGCTGACCGGACCGGCGGACCGCTCGACCGATTCGTGTCCGTCCCTGCCGTGGCGCGGACGGAAAACCCCTGGTGAGCGGCGAACCTCCGCCACTACAGTGCCCGACGTCGACTGCGACCGGGGGAGGTGGGGTTATGGGTGCCGTGAGCGAGCTTCGCCATGCCCTCATCCGGGTCGCCGTCCGAGGCGGTTCCATGCCGCCGCGACCCGGGCCCCGCCATGCCTTCCGGAGTCGCACATCATGCGCAGTACCCCTTCTCGACCGCTGAGTCTGCTCGTCCTCGGCGGTACCCGTTTCCTGGGCCGCGCCCTCGTCGAGGCCGCACTGGCCGACGGCCACCAGGTGACCTTGTTCAACCGCGGTCGTACCAACCCCGGGCTGTTCCCCGGGGTCGAGACCGTCATCGGCGATCGCACCGAAGACCTGTCAGCGCTGTCCCGGCGCCGTTGGGACGCCGTGGTCGACGTGGCCGGCTACGACCCCCAGGTGGTCGGCCTGTCAGTCGATGCCCTGCGCGGCCGGGTGGGGCGGTACGTCTTCGTCTCGTCCCTGTCCGTCCTCGCGGACCAGAGCACGCCGCAGGACGAGGACGGCGCACTGCTCGTCCTCCGTGCGGGCATGCCGCCCGAGGACGCGTACGGGGCCCGCAAGGCCGCCAGCGAACGGCTGGTGCGTGACGCGTTCGCGGAGCGGGCGTCCATCGTCCGCCTGGGCATGATCGTCGGGCCGCACGATCCGACGGACCGCTTCGCCTACTGGCCGCGCCGCTTCGCCCGCGGCGGGCGCGTGCTGCTTCCCGGCGACCCGACGGATGCCGCCCAGTTCATCGATGTCCGGGACGTCGCCGACTGGATCGTCGGGTGCGTGAGCAAGGAGCGGGGCGGCGTCTTCAACGTGACCGGGCCGACGATCGCCTTCGGCACGTTCTTCGACGCGTGCCGCGCGGCGGCCGGCACACCGGCCGAGACGGTCTGGGTGCCGAGCGAGCGGCTGCTCGCGGCCGGAGCCGATCCCTGGATGGGGGTTCCGATGTGGATCGCCGACCCGGCGTGCGCAGCCATCAACCGGGTCGACGTCTCACGCGCACTGACCGCCGGTCTGACGCTCCGTCCGCTCGCACGGACCCTGGCGGACACGCTCGCCTGGGACAAGGCGCGCGGCAGCCTGCCCCCGGGCCAGGAGGGGCTCAGCGCGGTGGAGGAGCGCCGCCTCCTGGGAGCCCTGACGCACTGACCGCGGCGATCCGAGGGCCGGCCGCCCGTCCGGGACCGGCCCTCACCGGCCCCGGGTGCTCCGCCGACGCACGCGCACCCGGCGATCCGTCTCAGTCCACCGTGGTCAGCGGCGGGAGCTGCCAGCGGCCGTCCAGGGCGGCCGGGCGGGGGCCGTAGATGCGGAGCAGGACGGTGAAGGGGCCGGGCGGGGTGGGGAGCCAGTTGGCGGCCTCGGCCGGGCTGGTCGGCGGGTGGGGTTGGAGGTGGAGGGTGAGGGAGCCGTCGGGGGCGTGGGCGAGGCCGGGGGTGCGGCTGCCGACGGCGTAGCGGGCGGCGGGGTTGGGGACGAGGAGGCGGTCGGGCAGGCGGTAGACGGTGACGGACCAGAAGTGGCGGGCCGGCGGGAGGCCGTCGGCGGGGAAGTGCAGGGTGTGGCGGCGGCTGCCGTCCGGCGGGCGGTGGCCGAGGTCGTCGGCGAGCCAGCCGCCGTACCAGGCCTCCTCGGCGGGGAGGCCGTAGAGGCCGAGGTACGCGCCCATCGCGCGGGCCAGGTAGTCGTCGCCGAGCTGGACGCGGGTGCCGAAGAGGCCGACCGAATCGGTCTGGCCGGCGGCGGCCTCGGTGAGGGTGGCCCGGGCGTCGGCGATGCCCTCCCGGAGGGCCTCGCGCAGCTCCAGCGGGAGCGCGGCCGGCTCGAAGTCGCCGCTGCCGATGCCGAGTTCGGCGAGCCGGCGGCGGAGGTCGGCCTCGGTGGGCAGCGGCGGGAAGAAGCCGAGCAGGAAGTCGAGGAGGACGAACCAGTCCAGGGTCTCCCGGATCTCCTCGCGCCAGACCGGCCAGACCGGGTCCGGTGCGGCGGGTGGCGGTGCGGTGGCGAGCACCGCGCTGAGCGGCCGGAGGGTGCAGCCGCGCTGGAGCTCCTCGACGGCGGGCACGTCCGCCTCGCCCGCCAGGTAGGTGCGACCGATCACGCCGACCAGCTGGGTCTCGGCGCGCAGCACGCCGTCGAAGCCCTGCCGTCCGTCGCCGGTGAAGCGGGGGCCGGCGATCAGGTAGCGGCCGGGCCCGGGGCCGGTGGTCCGGGCCCCGATGAAGCCGACGTACGCGGTGTCGAGGTCGTGCACCGAGAGCAGGTGGTAGCGGTCGCCAAAGTCGGGCACGTCCAGCACCCAGGGCTCGGCCCGCAGGTCGAGCCAGGCCCAGGAGTACGGGGTGTCGGTGCTGGGGGCGATCACGTCGGCGTTGGCCGAGCTGAACGGCTCGGGGTAGTGCCGGAAGACGCCGAACCCGCCGACGTAACGCGGATCCGCCTCGTCGAGGGCCTGGGAGTAGAGGGTGCGGTAGTTCTCCAGGAGCGGGTACCCCCAGATCCACGCCTCGGCGGCGGTCTTGCGGACGGTCGCCGGATCGACGAGGGCCGGGTTGCCCATGGCGCTGCACTCCCCTGTTGCCGGGTATCTTGCCCGTCATTCTGGGGGTGACGCCGCGTCAACCTGGGGAGACGCACCGTCAGCTCCCCCGTCGGCGACCCGGCTCTGCCCTGGGCAGAGGTACTGGCGTGCGAGCGGTGGAGCGGGGAAGCCTTGCCCCATGGACTTCCTCATCCTCGGCGGCTCGAACTTCCTCGGGCGCGCCTACGTGGCACAGGCGCTGGAGCGCGGGCACCGGGTCACCACCTTCAACCGGGGCGTCACCGGCCCCGACCTGCCCGGGGTGGAGGCCGTCCGGGGCGATCGCCACCGTGCCGACGACCTGGCCCGGCTGGTCGCCGGCCGGCGCTGGGACACCGTGGTGGACACCTCCGGCCAGCAGCCGGCCGCCGTCGGGCTGGCCGCCCGGGTGCTGCGGCCGCACGTGCGGCACTACGGGTTCGTCTCCTCGATCCACGCCTTCGCCGACTGGGGCAAGGTGCGGCTGGACGAGGGCTCCACGCTGCACGAGTGCCCGGCCGACACCCCGCCGGACCAGCCGGCCGGCAACCACCTCAAGGCCGGGTGCGAGCGGGCGGTGCTGGCGGAGTTCGGGGCGACCGACACGCTGATCCTCAACTGCGGTCTGCTGATCGGGCCGCACGAGAGCCTGGGCCGGCTGCTCTGGTGGCTGGAGCGGATCGCCGCGGGCGGGCCGGTGGTCGCCCCCGGGCAGCCGGGGCGGGGCATCCAGCTGATCGACGCCCGGGATTTCGCGGCCTTCGGCCTCGACCTGGCCGAACGGGCCGAGACCGGCCGCTACCTGACCACGGCCCCGATCGACAGCTCCACCATGGGCGAGCTGATCGAGGCCTGCATCCGGGCCACCGGCTCCGACGCCCGGCCGGTCTGGCTGGACGACTCGGCCCTGCTGGCCGGGGCGGTCGCCCCCTGGACGGAGCTGCCGTTCTGGCTGCCGGACCAGCCCGACTACACCGCGATCTGGCGCGGCGACACCTCCCGGGCGATCGCGGCCGGGCTGCGCTGCCGCCCGCTGGCCGAGTCCGTGCGGGACACCTGGGCCTGGCTGGCCGAACGCGGCCCCCGCAGCACGCCGTACCTCCAGGGCACCCTGCCGATCGGGCTGGGCGCCGAGAAGGAGCGGGCGCTGCTGGAGGCCGCGCACTGAGCCGACCGGACGGGGTCGGCGGGGTGGTGAACGGACCGATGGGTTAGCGGGGTGGTGGCAGGCGATGCAGGAAGACGTCGAAGGCCGTCGGCTCCACGGCCGTCACCCCCCTGAACGGGAAGTCCATCTCCTTGATCACCAGGAGCGAGATCACCACCAACCCGCTCATGGCCAGCACCATCAGGGTGTGCGAGAGGGTGTTGGAGAGGCCGAACAGGAAGGTGAAGCCGACGGTGAGCGCCGCGCCGGCGATCAGCGCGTCCCAGAGCAGTGGCGGCACCTCGTCGTCGATCTGGTTGAGCCGGGCCCGGCGTTCGGAGGCCAGGTTCTCCAGGTTGGCGACGGCGTGCTCGTAGAGCACCTGCTGCTGCGCGGTGGTCGGGTTGAAGGAGAACACGTCGGAGCGGATCTTGTAGATCAGGTCGGTGGCCTCGGGGCTGGACTGGTGACTGCTCATCAGCTCCCACTCCTTGTCCTTGACCAGGTTGGCGTACGCGAGGGTCTGCTTCTCCAGGTCGGGGCCGAGCGGGGCCGGTAGCTGCCGGGAGATCCAGTAGACGCCGGCCAGTGAGTCGGCCTCCTTGAAGGTGGTCTGCCGTGCCTTGTCGTTGTTCTCCCAGACCGCGATCACCACGAAGGCGAGCAGCACGGCGTAGAGCACGCCGACGGCGGCGAAGATGAACCCGGCGACCTCGTTGTGGCGTTCGCGGACGGGGTGGGGGACGAAGCGCTGGAGCAGGTAGAGCAGTGCGGCGAGCGCCGCGAGGACCGCGACCAGGATGCCGATGTCCTGCCACGTCATGAAGTGGCCTTTCTGACTGCGGTACGGGTTTCTGACGGCGGTGCGAGGCCACGCCGTCGGTACGGCGAGGCCGTCCGGGCATGGCTGCGCCGGGGCCGGGGCGTCGATCGGGACGGCCGGGCCATCGGAAGGCGCGGTGGGGCCGCCGACTGGAGCGGTGGGGTCGTCACCCGGGGCGGCGGGATCTCAGCTGGAGCGGCGGGTGATCAGTTCGGCGAGGGCGAGCAGCTGCTCGGCGTCGGCCGGGTCCTGGACCGCCTCGGTGAGGTGGCCGATCGCGGCGGCCATCCGCTCGCAGGATTCGGCCTGGGCCCAGGCACGGCCGCCGGCGGCGTCCACCGCCTCGGCGGCGAGGAGCAACTCCTGCGGGGTGAGCGGTGCTTGGCTTGCGTAGAGCTCGGCAAGCCGGGCGCCGGCCGGGGTGCCGGATTCGAGGGCGAAGACCACCGGGAGGGACTTCTTGCGGGCGGCCAGATCGGCGCCCACCGGCTTGCCGGTGACGGCCGGGTCGCCCCAGATGCCGATCAGGTCGTCGATCAGTTGGAAGGCCAGGCCGATCTCCCGGCCGAACGCCTCCAGGGCGTCGGCCGCGCGCTCGTCGCCACCGCCGTAGAGCGCGCCGACGGCGCAGGCGCAGCCGAGCAGGGCGCCGGTCTTGGCCTCGGCCATCGCGAGCACCTCGGCGAGGGTCACGTCGCCGCGCTGCTCGAAGGCGCAGTCCTCGCGCTGGCCCTCGCAGAGCTCGACCACGCAGTCGGCCAGCCGGCGGACGGCGGCCGGGGCGGCGGGGTGCGGGTCCTCGGCGAGGACCCGCAGGGCCAGCGAGTGCATCGCGTCGCCGGCGAGGATGGCCTCGGTGGTGCTGAACGCCTTCCAGGCCGTGGGGCGGTGCCGCCGCACGGGGTCGTGGTCGATCACGTCGTCGTGCAGCAGCGTGAAGTTGTGCACCAGCTCGACGGCCACGGCGGGGCGGACGGCCGCCTCCGGCCCGCCGCCGACGGCCCGCGCGGCGGCGAAGACCAGCGCGGGCCGCACGGCCTTGCCGGCCCCGCCCGCCACCGGGGTGCCGTCCGGCTCCCACCAGCCGAAGTGGTAGCCCGAGACCAGCCGCATCGCGCCGGGCATGCCGCCCACCGCCGCGCGCAGGGCCGGATCGACCACCGCCTTGGTGGTGGCCAGCACCTCCGCCGCCCCGTGACCGGTCTGCCGCTCACGCTCCAATGCGAACATTCCCATGTGCATTCCTCCCCCAGAACGACCCGGGCCGCAGAGATGCCCGGGCTGAAAACACGGCGGAGCGCGGCGACGGCTGCCGGGTGAACAAGCCCGGCCGCCTCGCCGCACTCCGCCGCTGCATTCCACTCGCCCTCAGGGGCGAACGGATTTACGAATTGCGCTCGCGCTCGGTCGGTCAATCCCGCGGGCGGGCGACGTCCACGTTCTCCAGGACACCGATCGCGTCGGGTACCAGAATGGCGGCCGAGTAGTAGGCGCTGACCAGGTAGGAAATGATCGCCTTCTCGTTGATGCCCATGAACCGGACCGAGAGGCTGGGCTGGTACTCGTCCGGGATGCCGGTCTGGTGGAGGCCGATGACGCCCTGGTTGTCG
The DNA here is from genome assembly GCF_002943525.1 of Kitasatospora sp. MMS16-BH015. Lineage (NCBI taxonomy): Bacteria > Bacillati > Actinomycetota > Actinomycetes > Kitasatosporales > Streptomycetaceae > Kitasatospora > Kitasatospora sp. MMS16-BH015. The sequence continues at coordinate 3,772,431 of NZ_CP025394.1, forward strand.
GCGCCGGTACGCAGGGCCAGGATCGAGCTGGTGTGGCCGTCGACGATCGGGATCTTGTTGCAGGAGAAGATCGGCACCCCGCGCCAGCCGGGCACCGAGGTGCCCTGCACGTCGACCGGGGTCGGGTAGAGGCCGCGCTTGGAGCACTCCCGGCCGAAGGCGGCGATCGCCTTCGGGTGCGCCAGGAAGAACTTGGTGCCCCGGCGGCGGCTGAGCAGGTCGTCCATGTCGTCCGGGGTGGGCGGGCCGGAGTGGGTCTGGATCCGCTGGTCGTAGTCCGCGTTCTGCAGCAGGCCGAACTCGGCGTTGTTGACCAGCTCGTACTCCTGGCGCTCGCGCAGCGCCTCGATGGTGAGCCGCAACTGCTGCTCGATCTGGTTCATCGGCTGGTTGTAGAGGTCGGCGACCCGGCTGTGCACCTGGAGCACCGTCTGCGCGACGCTGAGCTCGTACTCGCGGGGGGCGAGCTCGTAGTCGACGAAGGTGCCGGGCAGCTCGTGCTCGCCCTCGTGGCCGGCCGAGAGCTCGATCTCGGCCTCACCGTGCTTGTTCTGCGCCTGGCGGGTGCCCGAGAGGTACGCGAGCACCTGGTCGCGCAGCTCCGGGGAGCGGTCGGCGAGCTGCTGGAAGGCGGCCCAGGGCAGCGAGAGCAGGGTGCCGGCCGTGGCGGCCTTGACCGAGTAGTCCCACAGGGCGTCGGGCTGCTCCAGGGCCTCGTCGCCCATGTGGTCGCCGTCGGCGAGCACGCCGAGCACGGTGGAGACGCCGTACTTGCCGGTGCCGATCCGGTTGACCTTGCCGTGCGCGATCAGCACCACGTCGGAGACCGGCTGGCCCGCCTCGGCCAGCACCTCGCCGGCGGCGAACTCGCGCTGGGTGAAGCGGCCGGCCAGCTCGGCGAGCAGCGCGTCGTCCTCGAACCCGCGCAGCACCGGCAGCTCGCGCAGCGAGGGCGGGACGATCCGCACCTCCTGGCCCGTCTTGACGAAGCTCACCCGGCCGCGGCCGACGGCGTAGCTGAGCCGCCGGTTGACCCGGTAGGTGCCGCCCGAGACCTGCACCCACGGCAGCTGCTTGAGCAGCCAACGCGAGCTGATGCCTTGCATCTGCGGCTCGGACTTGGTCGTGGTGGCCAGATTCCGCGCGCCCGCGGTGCCGAGGCTCGTCTGCTGGCGGCCCTCCGGCTGCCCGCCCTGGGCCGGAATACCAGTGCTGGTCTCGGTCGACATGAAAAGCCCTCCCCAACGAGGCATGGGGTAACCGCCCCCACGCCGTTACCGTCCATTGCAAGGTCCATCGTGGGGGTGTCGGGACAGAACTGGCAATCACTCATTCGAGTGGTCGAATATGCCAGACAATTAGCACGAGCAGTTCATTTGAACGAATACTTTTCACTCAAGCGATCGAATGCACCGGAAAGGCCCTGCTCACTCCTTCCCGGCCGCCCAGCGCGCCACACCGCCACTCGAACACCTCTCGCCCCGGGCACCCCCGTGCCGCGCCCCCTCCGGTGACCGCTAAGGTGCCCCCGTGAACGCCCCCGTCCGGGTGTGGCTGAACCGCACCTACGCCGAGAACGTCTTCTTCGTCGACCAGCTCCGCACCGCCCCGCGGCCGGTCGAGATCCACGCCACGCACGTGGATCCGGATTCGCCGGTGCTGGCCGCCGCCGACGTCGGCGCGCTGGAACCGGACGGGCTCGACGGGGCCGCCTACGTCGAGTACGCGCTCGACCACTGCCGCCGGTACGGCATCGACGTCTTCCTCCCCCGGCTGCACCAACTCGCCGTCGCCCTGGCCCGGTCCGAGTTCGAGGCGGTCGGCACCAGGCTGGTCTGCCCGCCCGCCGCCGCGATCGCCGTCTTCGCCGACAAGGCCGACGGCTACCAGGCGATGGCCGCCGCCGGGCTGCCGGTGCCGCCCTGGTACCGCGTCCGCACCGCCGACGAACTCCTGGCCGCCGTCGAGGAATTGGAGGCATCAGGGGAGCGCGCCTGCCTCAAGCCGGCCACCGGGGCGGGCGGCGAGGGCTTCCGGGTGCTCACCCGGGAGCCGTTCGGGCTGGGCCAGTTGGCCGGCCTGCCCGGCGCCGCCGTCCAACTCGACCTGGTGCTGGCAGCGTTGGCCGCCGCACCTGGCGCCGCCGACCTGCTGGTGATGCCCTACCTGGCGGGCCCGGAGGTCTCGGTGGACTGCCTCGGCGCCCCCGACGGCACCCCGCTGGCCGCCGTCGGCCGGAGCAAGACCAGCCGCCGCCGCAGCTTCACCCTCGCCCCCGAATACCTCGACCCCGCCCGGGAGTTGGTGGCCCACTTCGGGGTCTCCTACCTGAGCAACGTGCAGTTCCGCCACCACCACGGCCGGCCCGTCCTGCTGGACGTCAACACCCGGCCCTCCGGCGGGCTGCACCAGCTGCGGCTCTGCGGGCTGAACCTGCCCTGGGCGGCCGTGGCCCAGGCCCTCGGCGAGCCCGCCGGGCCGCTGACGGCCGTGCTGCCCGACGGGCAGGACTACACCCTGGTCTCGGGCGTCCGCCCGGTGCTCCCCCGGCTGGCCGCCGCAGTCTGACCCGGTGGGCCGCACCGGCGGGCTCAGGCCGGGCCCGTCCAGTCCAGGGTGGGGGGCAGCACGCCCTCCAGGGTGAGCAGCCAACGCTTGGTCTCCAGGCCGAGCGGCCCGCCGAAGAAGCCGCCCAGGCCGTCGGCGGCGACCACCCGGTGGCAGGGCACCAGCAGGGCCAGCGGGTTGGCGTGCATCATCTGCCCGACGGCCCGGGCGGCCTGCCCGCCGGTGTCGTTCAGGTCCTCGAACGCACCGCTCAGCGCCGCCAGCCGGCCGTAGGTGACGGTCTCGCCGTACGGCACCTCGGCGTGCAGGGTCTGCAGCACGGTGCGGTGCGGGCCGCTGGCCGACCGCCAGTCGATCGGCAGCTCGAGCCCCCGGCTGCGGCCGGCGAAGTACTCCGCCACCCGCTGCCGGACCACCCCGGCCCGCCACTCGTCCGTGCACTCCGGGCCCTCGACCACCCGGCCGGGCTCCACCTCGAAGGAGGCGGCCGCCACGCCCACCGCCGTCACCCCGAACCACACCGCCCCGCTGGGCAGCGGAGTCTCGACCCGCAGCCAAGAGATCGCCATACCCGGCACGCTACCTCGCCCCACCGACGCCCCGGGGCTGATCCGGAGACTCGGCGGAGACGGCCGGGTGGGTCAGAGGTGGTCCCGGAGGTAGTCGGCCATCCGAGCCGTCCAATCCGCGAGCTGGGCGCGCTCGCACGGCTCCGGCCCGCAGAGGGTGGCGATCTGCTCGGCCGAGAGCCGGCCGCCGCCGGTGGTGGTCATCAGGGAGGAGAGTTCGCGCAACATGGTGGCCAGCCGTTCGGCGTCCCGGTGGCGGAGCATCACCAAGGCGTCGGTGTGGCCGATCGTGACTGAACCTGGCATCACGGCCTCCTAAGAGCCGAGTACGACCCCCGGTCCACCGTACGACCGCCTCCCCGCCGGAGCGACCCGCGACCCGGCAGCCCGATCCCGGTGGCCCTCCGGCCGACGGTCCCGGCGACCCCCAGCCCGACGGCCCGCGCCCCGGCGACCCGGGCCGGACGGCGGCCGGTGCCCCGGACGGCCGACACGCACCGCCGTGTCTCCCGACCCGGGCGGCGGACGGCCCGGTGACGGACGAGGATCGAACCAGGACATAACGTCACAAGCTGCCCACCCTCCGAGGAGATCGGATGCCCCTCACCACTCCGGCCGCCGAGCGGCCGACACTCACCGCCGACAGCTCCGGCCTGGTCGCCGAGATCGAGGCCTACCTCGCCTCGCTGCCCGGGCCGGCCCGCCTCGCGGTGCCGTACGTCTGCCCGCTGGGGTCGACCCGACGGCCCTGGCACGCGGGGTACCCGGTGCCTCGGCGGACGGCGCTCGACCGGGTGTTGCGGCGGCCGGCCCGGCCGGTGCGGGTCAGCGTGGCCGGGCACCTGGAGCTCACCTCGCGCTACCTGGCCGGGCACGGCTGGCTGCAGGGGGCGATGTGGGACCAGGAGGGCCGGGTCTGCCTGCTCGGCGCACAGGCGGCCGTGGTCGCGTACGGCTACGGCACGCCGGTGGAGGCGCGCCGCGCCCGGGTGCAGGTGATGGAGGTGCTGCACGCCACCGGCCGCCCGGCGGCCTCGCCGGACGAGTACAACGACGCGCCCGGGACGCGGCTGGCCGACGTGCACCGGCTGCTGGCGGACGCGGCCGCCCGGGCCCGCGGGCTGGGCATCTGACCGCCTGCTCTCCACCGGACTCCGCCGCACTCCAACGGACTCCAACGGACTCCACGGCACGGCGCCGCCCGGGTGCTGCCGGGCGGCACCGCGCCGGGCCGGGTCAGACGCCCTGGACCGCCGCGAAGCGGGCCGAGACGTCCGTCCAGTTCACGACGTCCCACAGCTTCTCGACGTAGTCGGGCCGGACGTTGCGGTACTGCAGGTAGTAGGCGTGCTCCCAGGCGTCGAAGACCAGCAGCGGGGTGGTGCCCATGCCGACGTTGCCGTGGTGGTCGTAGACCTGCTCGACCACCAGGCGCCGCCCGAGCGGCTCCCAGGCGAGCACGCCCCAGCCGCTGCCCTGGACGCCGGTGGTGGCGGCGGTCAGCTGACCTCGCAGGGCCTCGAAGCCGCCGAGGTGCTCCTCGATCGCCTCGGCCAGCGCGCCCTCGGGGCGGTCGCCGCCCTCCGGGGAGAGGTTCTCCCAGAAGATCGAGTGCAGCACGTGGCCGGAGAGGTGGAAGGCGAAGGTCTTCTCCAGGCCGACCAGATTGCCGTACTGACCCTTGTCGCGGGCCTCGGCCAGCTGCTCCAGGGTGTCGTTGGCGCCCTTCACGTAGGCCGCGTGGTGCTTGGAGTGGTGGAGCTCCAGGATCTCCGCGCTCATCGCGCGCTCCAGCGCGGAGTAGTCGTAGGCGAGGTCGGGGAGCGAGTACGTGCCCATCGGAGGCACCTTTCGGTGGTCGGGGACGATCTTGTCCGGACCACCTTATTGCGAGTCAGTTGCAATAGCGAGAGTATTGCTTCAGCATGTCAGAAGCGGGGCTGTGCCCTGTCGGTCGGCGGGCCGCTCCAGCGGCGCACTCGCCCTTCCTGACACACGGTCGTCTTCCCAACCGGCACCCGCCGGGACACCGGGGCCGGCCCCGCCGGAACGTAGGGCGGCACGGGCGGCACGGGCGGGAAGGACGGGAGGGGTGGCAGGGGTGTCGACGGTGGTCCTGGGGATCGAGTCCTCCTGCGACGAGACCGGCGCGGGGCTGGTCCGGGACGGGCGGCTGCTCGGGCACGCCGTGGCGTCGAGCATGGCCGAGCACGCCCGCTACGGCGGGGTGGTGCCCGAGATCGCCGCCCGGGCGCACGTGCACGCCGTCGCGCCGGTGGTCACCGAGGCGCTGGACCGGGCCGGGCTGGGCCTGGCGGAGGTGGGCGCCGTGGCCGTGACGGCCGGGCCCGGCCTCTCCGGGGCGCTGCAGGTCGGTCTGGCCGCGGCCAAGGGGTACGCCTTCGCGCTCGGGGTGCCGCTCTACGGGGTGCACCACCTGGCCGGGCACGTGGCCGTGGACACCCTGGCGCACGGGCCGCTGCCCGACCCCTGCGTGGTGCTGATCGTCTCCGGCGGACACACCTCGCTGCTGCTGGTCCGCGACCTGGCCCGCGACCGGATCGTCCACCTCGGCGACACCCGGGACGACGCGGCCGGCGAGTGCTTCGACAAGACCGCCCGGATCCTCGGCCTGCCCTACCCCGGCGGGCCCGCGATCGACCGCACCGCCCGGGCCGGCGACCCGGCCGCCGTCCGGCTGCCCCGCCCGCTCAGCGGGCCGGGCGAGGACCCGTACGGCTTCTCCTTCTCCGGGCTGAAGACCGCCGCCGCCCGCCTGCTGGAGCGCCCCGAACCGCCCGCCACGGCCGATCTCGCGGCCGGCCTCCAGGAGGCCGTGGCCGACGTGCTCACCCGCAAGGCCGTCCGGGCCTGCCTCGACCACGGCGTCGGCACCCTGGTGGTGGTCGGCGGCGTGGCGGCCAACTCCCGGGTCCGCGAGCTGGCCGAGCAGCGCTGCGCGGCCGCCGGGCTCACCCTGCGGGTGCCGCCGCGCGAACTCTGCACCGACAACGGAGCGATGATCGCCGCCGTCGGCGACCTGCTGCACCGCGCGGGCGCCCCGGCCGCGCCCTTCGACCTGGCGATCGACCCCTCGGCGCCGCTGGAGTACGCGGCGCTCGGCCGACCCGCCGCCAGGCGGTAGCCCGTCAGGCGGTCGCTACGCCGAGGCGTACTCGGCCGGGGCGTCGTCGAGGACCCGGACGGCGTGCGCCACCGAGGCGAGGGTGGTGTGGCGGTGCCAGCCCTCGAAGGAGCGGCCGACGAACCCGCGCAGGCCGACCTCCTCGCCGACCACCGCCGCGTCCCGCTCGACCCGGCGGGCCAGCTTGGCCAGCCGCAGGAGCTTGCCGGGCGGGGCCGTCAGGTCGGTGAGCCAGAAGTCGGTGGGCCAGGCCCGGTTGTCGCTCCACTCGCCGATCAGGGTGAGGGTGCGGCGGCCGTTCACGTACGGGCCGCCCCAGCTCGGCCGGTGCCGGCCCTGGCGGGCGGCCACCGCCTGGGCCCGGTCGGGGGTCCGCCCGTGCGGGCGCTGCACCCGCACCGCGGCCACCCGGGTGGTGCGGGCCCGGCCCTCCACCGGGTCCCACCACTGCACCGGCCGGAGCAGGGTCCGCACGGCGGCGGCGCTCACCAGGCCCTGGGCCGAGCAGCGTTGGCCGATCCGCTCGGGCAGCACCGAATCGGCGGCGGTGAGCAGGGCGGCCGGGCCGACCCGGGCCAGGAAGGGCAGGCCGGCCGAGGCGCAGGCCTCCAGTACGGGGGTGGCGTCCTCCTCGCCGATCTCCAGGATCACCGGCCGCCGGGGCAGGCCCCAGCCGTCCGCCACCTCCAGCACCACTCGGCCTGCGCACTCGCCGGGGGTGTTCGCGCCCAGCCGCTCGGGGATCTTGGCCCGGCTGCGCCGGTCCTGGTCGGCCAGCCAGCCGGCCGGCAGGTGCAGCCCCCAGTTGACCGGGCTGGAGAGGTGCCGGGAGGCGAGCCAGAGCCCGAAGGACTGCTGGCTGTTGACCAGCCGGCCGGATTCCGGGTCGACCCGCCGGGCCACCCCGACGGTGTGCTCGCCGGCCTTGGGCACCACCATCGAGCGGAGCACCCAGGCGGCGGGCGTGACGGTCAGCTGGAGGTGCCGGGCCAGCGCCTCGCGGACCGGCCGCCAATCCCAGGTGGAGCTGCTGATGAAGTGGTGCATGCTCTGGCCCTCGCCGCCGGGGCCGAGTTGGAGCGCGATGTTGCGCATCGACTTCCGCCCCTCGGCGAGCAGCAGGCCACGGGCGTAACGCTCGCCCTTGGTGCGCTGGTCACTGCGCTGCATCGAGGAGAACACCTCCTCGCAGAGCGCGCCGAGCGAACGCTCGAGCTCGGACTGCGAACGGCTGTCCCGTACCAGACCACCTGTGCTCATGGGAGTCCTGCCTTCTTCTTCTCGGTCCGACAGCCGTCGTTCGAGCGGGCATTCCCCGGGCGGGGAATCGGCCAGTTATTTCTTGTAGTGGCCACATCAATCAACGAATTTCACGAACTCCCCGAGCGCGAAGCGGAGTTCGGTGGAGGCGGCGGCTACCGGTGGCGAGAACGGGCGGCTCCGGTCAGCCCCAAAGCCCGTCCTGGCATATCCCGTCCACCTCGGCGTCCGGTTCGACCGCCGGAATGCCGAGCAGCAGCAGGACGGCGTTGGCGACGGCGTGGTGCGCCGAGGCGGGCAGCTGCGGATCGGCCCAGCCGTTCGGCAGCGGGTACGGGAGCGGCACGGTGTCGATCCGCACCTGGGCCAGTGCCTCCAGCGGTGGCGCGGCCGGCCCGGCCAGCTGGATCAGCCGGCCGCCCCGGCAGGCCGTCGCCAGCACGTCGAGCAGCGCCATCCTCAACTGCGCCCGCTCCTCGCCTCCTTGGCCCGTTTCGCCCGCTGCCTCGCCCGCCGAGACCGCCCCGGCCGCCGTGGTCGGTCCGGCCGCCGCGGCCGATTCGGGCAGCAGGTTGACCAGCAGGTCGAGCGGCCCGAGATCGTGGGTCACGTCGGCCAGCAGTTGCTCCATGCTGCCCCGGTCGGCCAGGTCGACCTGGTACGGCAGCGCCGTCAGGCCGAGACCGGAGAGCTCCTTGCTGAGGTACGCGGCGCTGCCGCCGTCCGCGACCGTGACGATCGCGACGCTGGCTCCCGCCGCCGACAGGCGGCTGCTGACGATCCTTCCGGGCCCGCTCGCCCCGTCGATGACGAGGGCGGTGAGCTGAGCCAGGGGCGGGGAGACGGACACAGGTGGTGCTCCGATCAAAGGCTGTCGTTGTGGGGCACGGACGGTGACGCGTCCGGTTCGAGTCTTGCCGAAGTGGGCTGCCGTGAAAGGCGATCGGCGAGCGGATGCCCGACCGTTGGAGGGGACCGACCGAGCACCGGCGCACTCCCGCGCTACCTTTCCCGCCGGTACACCGCCGTCGCCACTCAATCGGAGTCCACACACCTAGAGAACCACTGTGGATCGCCGGTGTCCGCGTCCTGCCTCGTCAAGAACCTGCCGCGCAGACTCCTGCCAAACGGCCCCGGCGGAACCCGGCTTCCCGAGCCCGCCGGATCACAGCTGTGGTGGATCCGTGCTGTTCACAACTCCGTGATGGGCCTTGCACATTCGACGGATGGCCGAATGTTCGATTAGTGGTAGCCAACCGCTCGGCCAGCACCGCTAAAGTAAGGGCCCGCGCAGTGACGTTTGCGGAACTGGGGGGATTCCAGATGTCCGACGGTGCTGAACTGGACCAGAGATCGCTCGCCGTCTACCGAGCGGTACTGCTGCACAGAGAAGCCGACACCACCGCCCTGGCGAAGCGGCTCGATCTCCCCGAGTCCCAGGTGCGCGAGACGGTTTCCCGCCTGATCGACCTCGCCCTGCTCGCGCCCTCCTGGGAGCACCCCGGCCGGCTGCGCGCCGTGAGCCCGACGCTCGGGCTCGAGGTGCTGCTCCAGCGCGAACAGCAGGAGTTGGCCCAGCGTCAGCACCGGATCGAGCAGAACCGGGCCGCCCTCGCCTCGCTCGCCGCCGAGTACACGGCGCAGAGCCAGGCCGGTGGCCTGGAGGACACCGAGTTGCTGCGCGGCATCGACCAGATCCGCACCCGGCTGGAGACGCTGGCCGAGAGCTGCCTGCACGAATCCCTGGCGTTCCACCCGGACGGCGCCCTGCCGGTCGAATCCATCGAAGCCTCAAGACCGCTGAACGAAAGGGCACTTGCCCGAGGAGTGCGATTCCGCACCATCTACCTGGACAGCGTCGCCCGGGATCGCACCACCCGCGAGCACGCGAAGTGGATGGCCGAACGCGGCAGTGAGATCCGCACCTCGCCCACGCTCCCGATGCGGCTGCTGGTCATCGACGGCACGACGGCGGTGGTCGCCGGGCCTCGTCACCTGGAGCAGCCGACCGCGCTGATCCTGCACAGTCTGGTGGTCGTGCAGGCCATCCGGGCGCTCTTCGAGGCGTACTGGGAGCACGCGACCCCGATGGGACGACCGGTGGTACCGGTCAACGGCGGGCTCACCCCGCAGGAACGCGAACTGTTGAGGCTGCTCGCCTCCGGGCTCACCGACGACGCGGTGGCACGCGCACTGGGCATCGGCGTCCGCACCGAACGGCGGATCGTCGCCGAGCTGATGGAGCGCCTCGACGCCTCCAGCCGATTCGAGGCCGGGGTCAAAGCAGCTCGTCTGAACTGGATTTGAGAGTCAGTCGGGAATGCTGGGGATTTTCTCAGTTTGAAAAACCCTGCGCGCTCCGGACCAGGCGGCTGCCATTCAAACCCACGGCCTTAGGTTACGGGCGAGTTTCGCAGGTCTGTCCGGCTGCTGCGATCGGTCATGCCTGGGGTGCGGCGGGCGGGGTCGGGGTCGGCGACGGGGCCACCTTCGGCCAGGTGAAGTCCACCGGCGCGATCGGGTTCGGTGCGGGCCAGGTGAAGTCCGAACCGACCGCGACCTGCGGCGGAGCCGTGGGCACGGCCTGGGCGGGGACACCGCCGGCCAGTCCGATGACGGCGGCCGAGACGATCGCACCGATCGTGGCGGAGACGGCGGCGACACGCAGCTGAAGAGACATCCTGCTACTCCAAGTCGACGGGGGACGGCTTGAGTTGGAAGAGTCCGGAGATTTCTTTGTCAGGTTTCTCCGGCGTGCAACCAGGACACCACCGCGCCCCCCGCCGTGTCCGCATCCGGAGCGGCCAGGAAGCTGCCCCGCAGACTCCTGCCAAAGCGGGCTCGAACCACCCACAACACCCCCGCCGCACCGGACCGTACGCGGAGCAAGGGCCCCCGCCCTGACCAGCCCCGATACGCCGTACGCGCAGTGCCTCCCCCACTCCGCCCCGCCTCTCCCGCCTTGGCAGCTCGCTGCCTGCCGCCGGCTGGCAGAGAGCTGCCGGACGGGCCCGCCGGGAGCCGTCGGCAGCCCCCTGCCGGTCCAACCGCCGCAGGCTCCCGGGGGGGCGGCCCGGGGTTCAGCCGGCCGGGAGTTCCGCGCGGTTCGGCGGGTTGGCCCCGGGGCGGGAGACGGTGAGGGCGGCGGCGCGGGCCGCGTGGCCGAGGACGGCGGTCAGGTCGGCCTCGGTGAGGGCGGCCAGGGCCGGGCGGGCGAGCGGACCGAGCAGGCCGCGGGTGGCCAGGGCGTCGAGCGTGGCGGCCATGAACGCGTCCCCGGCGCCGACGGTGTCCGCCACCTCGGCCGGGGCCGCCGGCACCTCAGCCCTGGCGCCACCCCGGGTGTGGCCCTCCGCTCCCTCGGCGCCCCGGGTGAGCAGCACCAACCCGACCCCCGACTCCAGCCAGCGGCCGGCCACCTCGCCGAGCGAGCGCCCCGGGTACAGCCAGGCCACGTCCTCGTCGCTGGCCTTCACCACCCCGGCCAGCGCCACCCACCGCTCCACCGCCGACACCGCCGCGGCCGGCTCCCCCAGCAGGGCCGGCCGCACGTTCGGGTCGTAACTGACCGAGGCCCCGCCCGCCAGCCGCTCCGCCAGCGCCCGGGCCCGCTCCCCGCCCGGCGCCAACAGCGCTGCCACCGAGCCCACATGCACATGCGAGGGACGCAACTCGCCGAGCCGGGGCGGCAGCTGTGCCGCGTCGAGCGTCCAGTGCACGTCCAGCTGGTAGGCGGGCTTCCCGGCACCGTCCAGCGTCACCACGGCCGAGGAGGTGCGCTGACCGGGCCCGCCGGCCGCCAGCACCTCCACACCACCGCCCGCCAGGTGCCCGGCGATCAACCGCCCACCCGGATCCTGCCCCAGCTCGGTGAGCAGCGCGGTGGCCCGGCCGAGCCGGGCCAGCCCGTACGCGACATTGGCGGGGCTGCCGCCGGGGTACGTGACCTCGGGCTCACCGGGCCGCCGGACGATGTCCGCGACGCTCTCGCCGATCACCAGGAACTCGCTCATCCCGCCAGCCTGCCACAGCGGGCCGAGAGCGCCCCGGGCCTCGTCAGGTGCGGGCCGCACCCGCCTCGGCACCCGTGTGGTCGGATCCCTGGCCCGAATCGAGCAGGACACGACAGAATGTGCACCTCGGAGTACGAAAGGCGGCTCCGGAGCACCATGGAGGGCCTGCCGTGTCCGTACCCACCGACCAGCCGGGCCCGACCCCACCCGACACCCCGTCGGGCACCGAGAGCAGCCGCGACCTCCTGGTGCGGCTGCGGGAGGGCGCGGCGGCGGCCCCCTCGGCGGAGGCCGCGACGCACCTGCTCGGCCTGGTGGCCCGGGAGCTGACGGCGCTGGTGGGCCGCTACGACCGCGAAGCGTTGATCACCTGGCGGGAGTTGGGGCGGCAGACCTGCCTCGCCGGGGAGACCTCGGCGGCCGTGCACCTGCTCGGCCAGGTGCTCACCGATCTGGCCCAGGCGCTCGGCCCGACCGACCCGGACACCCTCACCGCCCACCTGGAGCTCGCCACCGCCCTCGGCGAGGACGGCGACCCCCGGACGGCCGCCCAGCGGCTCGGCGAGCTGCTGCCGGTGCTGCACGCCGCCTTCGGCCCGGCCGACCCCCGCACCCTCGCCACCCGCTGCCGGCTCGCGGTCAACACCGGCCGGCTCGGCGAAACGGCCGCCGCCTACGCCCAGTTGCACGCCCTGGTCGCCGACCTGCAGCAGCACCTCCCGCCCGAGCACCCGCTGCTCGCCGAGGCCCGCTCGGCCCTCGGCCGGGTGGCCGCCGCCGGGGGCGGCACCCCGGGCGCACCCGCCACCCGGATCGAGATCCTCGCCCTGGTCCACCGCCTGCTGGTCTGGGACTTCGACACCGACGAGGAGGCCACCGCCTGCCTCGACCACCTCGGCCGGCTCACCGGCAAGCGCCACCTCACCGAACGCCTCACCGCCCTCCCCGACAACCTCACCCCGGAGGAGGCCGCCACCGCCCTGCTCGCCTGAGACCCCGCGGAGCCTCAGGCGGTCTGGCCGTCCTCGACCAGGAGGCGGTGCAGCTCGATCTCGGTGAAGCGGCCGGCCACCTTGTCGACCAGGTACTCGAGGTAGGTGGTGCCCCAGCGGTCGCGCCAGAGGCTGCCGATGCCGTCGCCGCCCTCGGCCTCCTTGAGCAGCACGACGGCCATCTCCAGCGCGAGCACCCCGGAGAGGATGTCCTCCGCCGTGAAGTCGTACCCTTCGCTCAGGGCGAGCCGGGAGAGACTGTGCAGATCCCGGTGGCGGTACCGCCGGAGCATCGCGTCGTCGTCCTGGAGCGCGAGCAGGAACTCGGCGAAACTCTGCTGGGACATTACGGTGTCTCCCTTCTCGTCCTACTGCGGTCTTCTCGTCCTACTGCGGTCTTCTCGTCCTACTGCGGTCTTTCGCCCTGCTGCGGTCCACTGCGGGTCCATGCGGTCTGCTGGGGGCCTGGTACGGCCGCACCTGACACGAGATCAGGTCCATGACAAGGGTGGCCCATTCGGCTATTGACGCCCTGTAGCTCCCACATACCCCCGACCGCTTCAGTCGGAGTCGAGCGGGGCATCGGCCGCCACCAGGACGACGATGCTGTGACCCTCGGCCACGTAGCCGAGCCCCTCCACCGGGGCCTCCGAGCCCGGCGGGAGGATGTCCTCCGGCGCGGGCCTCGCGGTGTCGACCAGTCGTAGCCAGGCGCCCCCGCGATCGGCGGGCAGCTCGAACTCCTGGGCCTTGTCAGACATATTGAGGATCAGGTGCAGATCCGGCCGGCCGCCTCGACCGGCCAGCGTTAAGGCCAGCACCCGGGCCTCCGGGTCGTCCCAGCCGGGCTTGCCCAAGCGGGTGCCGTGCCAGACCGCCTCCGACGGCCCGTCGGTCGGCCGAGCCGGCGCACCAGCCGCCCGCACCTCGCCACGTCGCACCGCGGCGGCCTGACTCGCCGCCCGCTCGACGGCCGCGCACTGCGGGTAGAACTGGGCCCGCGACAGCGCCTCGTGCCGCCGCCGCAGCGCGATCATCTCCCGGACGAAGCGCCGCAGGTCCTCCTCCTTGGCGGCCTGGTCCCAGTCCAGCCAGGAGGTCTCGTTCGGCTGGCAGTCGGCGTTGTTGTTGCCGCCCTGGCTGTTGCGGAACTCGTCTCCGGCCAGCAGCATCGGCACGCCCCGGCTGAGCAGCAGCAGCGCCAGGAGGTTGCGGACCTGCCGGGCCCGCAGCCGCTCGACGGCCGGGTCCTCGGTCGGGCCCTCGATGCCGCAGTTCCAGCTGAAGTTCTCGGCCGCGCCGTCCACCCCCGCCTGGCCGTTGGCCAGGTTGTGGCGATGGTCGTAGCTGACCAGGTCGTTGAGCGTGAAGCCCTCGTGGCAAGTCACGAAGTTGACGCTGTTGGTGGGCAGTTGGCCTTGGCCGCGGAACACGTCGGGCGAGCCGCCGAGCCGGTGCGCGAGACTGCGCAGCAGCCCGCCCTCGCCGCGGACGAACCGCCGCACGTCGTCCCGGTACGGCCCGTTCCACTGCAGCCAGCGCTTCCCGGGGAAGTGGCCCACCTGGTAGATCCCGCCGCCGTCCCAGGGCTCGGCGATGATCTTCGCCTCGGTGAGCACGCTGGACAGCTCCACCGCCCAGAGCACCGGCGGCACCTCCAGCTCGGAGCCGCCGTCCCCGCGCGCCAACTCCGAGGCCAGGCCGAACCGGAAGCCGTCCACGTGGTGCTCGGTCACCCAGTACTCCAGGCACTCGATCACCAGCTTGGCCACCGCCGGGTGGTTGGCGTTGATCGCGTTGCCCCGCCCGGTGAAGTCCATGTAGCGGCGGCGGTCCTGCGGCCACAGGTGGTAGTAGGTCTCGTTCGCCTGGCCCCGGAAGCTGATCGTCGGCCCGTTCTCGTCGCCCTCCGAGGTGTGGGTGAAGGTCACGTCGAGGATCACCTCGATGCCGGCCCGGTGCAGCGCCTTGACCATGTCGCGGAACTCGGTGACGTGGGTGCCCGCGAGCGGGTCCGAGCAGTAGCCGGTGTGCGGGGCGAAGAACCCGAACGGGGCGTAGCCCCAGTAGTCGTGCAGCGGGGCGCCGTCCGGCCCGGTGCGCAGCACCCGGCGCTCGTCGAAGTCGAAGACCGGCATCAGCTGCACGGCGGTCACGCCGAGCTCGAGCAGGTGCGGGATCTTCTCGACCACGGCCGAGAAGGTGCCCGGGTGGACGGTGCGGGAGGTCGGCGAGGCGGTGAAGCCGCCCACGTGCAGCTCATAGAGGACGGTCTCGGTGAGCGGGGTGCGCGGGGGCTGCACGCCCTCCCAGTCGTAGCCGGCCAGGTCGACCACGGTGCTGCGCATCGAGGACGCGCAGTTGTCCTCCGGGCCGACCGCCCGCAGCCGGTCCCAGAGCGTGTTGACGTTGGCCCGGGCGTAGGGGTCGAGCAGCACCTTGCGCGGCGCGAACCGGGTGCCCGACTCCCGCGCCGGGCCGGGGCCGTCCATCCGGTACGCGTAGACCTGGCCGGGGCGCAGCCCGGCGACGTGGCAGTGCCAGAAGTGGAAGGTGCGGTGGCGCTCCGGGTCGAGCGTGATCACCCGGCTCGGCGCCGGGGCGTCGTGCGCGTCGAAGAGCAGCAGCTCCACCGAGCTCGCGTGCTGCGAGAAGACCGAGAAGTTCACCCCGCCCGCATCGGGGACGGCACCCAGCGGCTGGGGCCGACCGGGCAGCACCGAGGGCAACGCCGCCTGCCCGAACAGCCCACCGGAAGCACCGGCCGGACGGCCCGGGGCATCCGGCCGACTGTACCTACGCATCGTCATCCTGGTGCCTTTTCCGTTCACGCGATCGCAGCGACCCCTGGAGCCAACCTCACCTGCGGCCTTTCGCACAACTACTGCCATGTGCTGCGTCACCTAGGACCGGCCGTCGCGAACACACTGTCGAGTCACAGTTCAACTCTTCATATGACTTTCAGTCAAGTCATTAGTCAATCGAGAGCGCAGGCCGAACCCGACGGCACCCCCGGCCGGAGGACCGGAGATCGGGCGGTTTCAGCTCCGTGGGAGATATGCGTGACTCATGACGAAAGGGGCCGACATAAGATCCATCCCGGGTGTCAGAATCCTGCGACGCAACGTCGCCCCTTGATCACCTAGTGCGCTATCTTCGACTGTCGGGCCCATGGCCGCCTGGTGGCCGGGGGCCCTGATCGCCAAGGACGTGACCCCGGCCTGCTCGGGGGCATCGGGGGGGGACATGCGAGGGGAAGCGCTACGCGCTGCATTCTTCGATCTGGCGTTGATCTCGTGGGAATCGTTCGAGGCCGCGAGAGCCGCCATTGATCTACATCGGAGTTCGGGGGACCTCCTGGTGCTGATGGTGCCGCATTCTGCCGTGCACCTGTCAACCGACCCGGAAGCGCCTTCCGGTGGCGGCACCCATGCCGTCAGTGACCTCCTGGCAGGGGGTGAGGATTGTCTTCGGATAACCGTGAGCCCGGACGAGGAGCGCGCCTGCACCGTCGTGGAAGCGATGATGAAACTGGGCGTCGACGCCTTCCGCTGTTTCGGCTACGCGGATCACCGCGAAGCCCTGCGCACGCTCAGCGTGGTCGGCAATCCCCGCATCCTGGGCGGCGATCCGGACCTCATGGAATATGCCCGCGCCCAGGGCTGGCCGGTGTTTTCCGCCGCCGCTTCCGCGGCCGGCTGATCACGGTGAGCTGACGCTGCGTCACCGAGCGCGGTCGACCGGCGACCCATCGTACTCGAACGCCGTTTGACAGCGCGAGGTTGACTGCGGCGGGCCCGGGTGGGCCCGCCGCAGCCGACGGCGTCAACCGACTCGCCGACCTACCGGTCGGCGGTGAGGTGCTGGTACACGGCCAGCGTGCGCTCCGCCGCGCCGTCCCAGGAGAAGTCCTGGACGGCCCGCCGCCGGCCCGCCTCGCCGAGCCGAGCCGCCAACTCCGGGTCGTCCAGCAGGACGTTGACCGAGTGCGCCAGGTCGAAGGCGAACCGCTCGCGGTCCACCGGCTCGCCGCTGCCGTCCTCGTGCTGCTCGTAGCGGACCAGCAGCCCGGTGTCGCCGTGCTCGACGAACTCGGGGATGCTGCCGACCGCCGTCGCCACCACGGGCGTGCCGCAGGCCATCGCCTTGAGGTTGACGGCCCCGGTCGCCTCGCGCACCGAAGGGCAGGCGAACAGGGTGGCGTGCGCCAGGAGTTGGCGCATGCCGAGCTGGTCGAGGGTGCTGTTGATCCGGAAGACCCCCGCCCGCCGCCGGCTCAACTCGTCGATCAGCTCGTCGACCTCGCGGGCGACCTCGGGGCTCTTCGGCTGCTCGCAGCAGAGCACCAGCTGGGCGTCCGGACGGAACAGGAAGGCCGCGCGGAGCAGGTGCGGCAAGCCTTTGCGCCTGGTCACCGGGCCGGCGAACATGACGATCGGCTTGGCCGGGTCGATCCCGAAACGGTCCAGCACGGCCGCCCCGTGATCCGGCCACCAGAGCTCGGTGTCGACACCGGGACGGATCACGTGCGTCCGCTCCCGGGCGACCTCGGGGTAGAGCGCGAGGATGGTCTCCCGGGTGGCGTCCGACTCGGCGATCAACGCGTCCGCCTCGTGGGCGGAGGCCCGCTCCATCCACCCGGAGAGCGCGTGCCGCCCGTCCGGCCGCTCCTCGGCGGCCTCGGACTCGTGGCCGGCCCCGAGCAACTCCTTGTCCTGCATGGTCATCACGTGCGGAATCCCGTAAAGCCGCCCGGCGACGTGACCCGCCGCGTTGGTGGCCCAGGTGTGACTGTGCACCAGATCGGCGTCGAAGCAGTCGTCGGCCATCCCCAGCCCCGCGCCCAGGAACTGGAAGGCGCTGTAGCCCTGCTCATGGCCCTCCGGCCCCCGGTAGGCGTACGTGTCGGGCTCCGCCCGCTCGGTGTGGAAACACCGGACCCTGACCCTGATCCGGCGACGCAGCGCCCGGGTCAGCTCGACGGTGTGGCCGCCCGCCTCCCCGCGCGTCTGGGAGGGGTAGTCCCTCGTGAGGAGTTCGACGCGCATCTCGCGTTCCCTTTCTGGCTCAAGCGACCTGCCGGTCCGTCAGCAGCAGCCCTGCTTGCCGTTCTCCGGGGTCGGGCTCGGAGAAGTCACCACGGTGGTCGTGGTGGTGGTGCTCGCCCCGTCAGCCAGCGCGGAGGCCCCCGAAGCGGTGACGGCGAGACCGCTGACGGCGATGGCGACGGCGGCGACGGAGATGGCGATCTTCTTCATGGCTACTGGCTCGACCTTCTGCTGCTCGACTGCGGTTGACAGCTAGAGTCAATCGGCTTTGACAGTGCTTGTCAATCAACTTCACTCAGTCGGTTTACAAGCTGGTTGACCGATGCTGTCCGAGGCGCCCTCGCCCTACTGCCCCTTGCCCCGAGCGGGACGAAGGGGGCAGCTCACCGCCGTCCGACCCGGTGGAGGTCACTTAACAAAGAGCCCCACTCCCCCTTGGCTACGCCTGGTAGATTCTGTAAAAACGACAGTCAAGCGGGTACACCCGAGGCTGGCCGTCAGGGTCACAGGACAGGTTGACCGGAGAACCATGGAGCAGACACAGAGCGGCACCAACGGCATCGGGCAGCGCCTGCGCGAACTACGTCAGCGGAAGGGCCTCAACCAACAGGACCTGGCCTCCGCCGATCTCTCGATCAGCTACGTCTCGCTGATCGAGAACGGCAAGCGGGTGCCGTCTGCTGCCGTCCTCCAGACGCTCGCCGAACGTGTCGGCTGTTCGGTCGAGTACCTGAAGACCGGGCGGGACGACGCCAAGGTCCACGAGCTGGAGCTGAAGATCGCCTTCGGCGACATGGCGATGCGCAACGGCTCCAACGGCGAGGCGCTCCAGTCCTACAGCGAGGCGCTGGCCGCCGCGCCGTTCCTCAGCCCGGAGAAGGTCCGCCGGGCCCGGATCGGCCAAGCCCTCTCCTTCGAGAAGCTGGGCCGGCTGGAGCCGGCCATCCAGCTGCTGACCACCCTCTTCCAGGACCCGGCCACCGTGCCCGGCTCCGCCGAGTGGGCCCAGCTGGCCGTGGCGCTCTGCCGGTGCCACCGCGACGCCGGCGACCACCTGCTGAGCGTCGAGATCGGCGAGCGCGCCATGCGCACCCTCGACGATCTCGGGCTCGACCTGACCGACGACCACATCCAGGTGGGCTCGACCCTGCTCAACTGCTACCAGCGCCGGGGCGACCTGACCCAGGCCCACATCCTGGCCAACCGCCTGATCAGCTCGGCCGAGGGCACCGGCTCCCGGGTGGCCCGGGGCGTCGTCTACTGGAACGCCGCGCTGGTCGCCAGCGAGAAGGGCCACAGCAAAGAGGCGCTCGCCCTCGCCGAGCGCGCGCTGATCCTGCTCGCCGAGACGGACAACGTGCGGCACCAGGCCCTGCTCAAGGAGGTCTACGCCGGCCTGCTGCTGGAGCTGGAAACCCCTGACCTGGACCGGGCCCGGACCCTCCTGGACGAGGCCCACGTGGTGCTCCTGGAGGTCGGCACGGCCTCCGAGCAGGCCAACAGCGAGGCCCTGCTCGCCCAGGCCGCGCTCCAGATGGGTGATTCGCTGCAGGCCGCCACGCACGCCAGCCGGGCGCTCGGGCTGATGCGCAACGACCCGCAGGACGAGGCCGCCCTGCTCCGCGTCCTGCTGGCCAACGCCCAGCACCAGGCCGGGGACGTGGGCAGCGCCGAGACCACGCTGCGGGCCGTCGTCCGTCAGCTCCAACAGATCCCGTCCACCCACACCACCGCCAGGGCCTGGCGCAACGCGGGTGACCTCTGGAAGCTGCTCGGCCGCCTCACCGAGGCCATGGACGCCTACGAGAAGGCACTCGGCCAAGCCGGTGTCCGCGGTCTCCCGGCGCCCACCCCCGTTCCCCGCTTCGTCAACGAACTCAGCTGAGCCCGGTGGCCGTTCGGCGCCCGCCGAAGGGCCACCGACCGAAGCCGACCGGAGGGACGAGGGGCGGATGGACGGCAACACCGCCGGCGAGCCCGGCACCGGCGGCGAGCCCGCCAGAACCACCGGCATCGGCGAGCGCCTGCGCGAGCTGCGCCGGCGCAAGGGCCTGAGCCGGCAGGACCTCGCCTCGGCGGACCTGTCGGCCGAGGCGGTGGGGCAGGTCGAGGACGGCACGCACGTGCCGTCGGCCACCATGCTCCGACGCCTCGCCGAACTGGTCGGCTGCTCGGTGGAGTACCTCAGGACCGGGCAGGACGAGGCCGCCGCCCAGGAGCGCGAGTTGAAGCTCGCCTTCGGCGACCTGGCGCTGCGCAACGGGGGTGACGGCGCAGCGCTGCGAGCGTACAGCGAGGCCCTGGCCGCCGCGCCGTTCCTGACGGCGCAGCAGGTGCGGCGGGCCCGGACGGGCCAGGCCTTCGCCTTCGAGAAGCTGGGGCGGCTGGAGACCGCAGTGCAGCTGTTCACCGCGCTCCTCGACGCCCCGGAGACCGTGCCCGGTTCGGCCGACTGGAGCCGACTGACGGTGGCCCTCTGCCGCTGCCACCGCAACGCGGGGCAGCCGGCCTTGGGCATCGAGATCGGCGAGCAGGCCCTGCGCACCCTCGACGAACTCGGCCTGCCGGTCACCGACGACCACCTGAAGCTCGGCTCGACGGTGCTGAGCTGCTACCGGCGGGCGGGCGACCTCTCCTCGGCGCAGCAGCTCGCCAAACGGCTGATCAGGACGGCGGAGGCCACCGGTTCCCGCGTCTCGCGGGGCGTCGTGTACTGGAACGCGGCGACGGTGACCGCTGCCCGCGGACGCGTCCAGGAGGCACTCGACCTGGCCGAGCTGGCGCTGGCGCTGCTGGCCGAGAGCGACGACGCCCGCCACCTGGCCCTGCTCAAGTCCATGTACGCCTACCTCCTGCTGGAGGCCGGCCCGCCCGCCCCCGCCCGGGCGAAGGCCCTGCTGGAGGAGGCCCATCCCGTCGTCATGGAGACGGGGACGGCCTTCGAGCGGGCCAACTGCGAGGCGCTGCTGGCCCGGGCGGCGTTCCAGCTGGGCGAGACGGAGCTGGCGATCGTCCACGCCGACCGTGCGCTCGACCTCTTCCGCGGCGAGGCCCCGGACGAGGTGGCCGCGGTCAAGGTGCTGTCGGCGCACGCCCGGTACCGGGCCGGTGACGGTCCGGCGGCCGAGGCCCTGCTCGCCGAGTCCCTCACGGAGCTTGACCGGCTGCCCACGACCGACACCACGACCCGCACCTGGCGGGAGGCGGGCGACCTCTGGAAGCTCCTGGGCCGGCTGCCCGAGGCGCTGGACGCCTACGACCGCGCCTTCGCCCAGCTCGGCATGCCCGGCCTCGCCCCCACCCGCGAAGGCTGACCCGGCCGTTGTGGAGCACCGGTCACCCCGGACCGCACCGAAACGGCCTGGTGCCGGCGCCCGGACTTGCCGCATGATCCCGTCATGACGACCAGTGAGCAGGTTTTCGAGCGGCCCGGGGCGGTGGCCGGCCTCGGTGTGCGGGCCGCCCGGGGTGAGGACTTCGGGCAGTGGCGCGAGCTGTACCGGGGGTACGCGGAGTTCTACCGCGTCGCGCAGACGGAGGAGCAGGCGGCGCTGGTCTGGTCCTGGGTGCAGGACCCGGGGCACGAGGTGAACGCCCTGGTCGTCGAGGACGCGGACGGCCGGCTGCTCGGGCTCGCGCACTACCGGACCTTCGCCCGCCCGCTGTCGGCGAGCACCGGCTGCTTCCTCGACGACCTGTTCGTCGCCCCCGCCGCGCGGGGCACCGGCGCCGCCGACCTGCTGCTCGGGCGCCTCGGCGAGCTGGCCGCCGAGCACGGCTGGAGCGTGGTGCGGTGGATCACCGCCGACGACAACCACCGGGCCCGGGGCAAGTACGACCAGGTCGCCACCCGGACGATGTGGATCACCTACGACATGCCGCCGGCCGTCGGCTGAGCCCACCCCGGGCGGGCGGAATACCGCCCGCCCCCGGCCGGTTCACGCTGCGGGAGCGGCGGTTCGACGACAGCGGTACGGGGAGAGGGCGGCGTGGCGATGCGGATCCTGGTCGTGGGGGCGGGAGCCACCGGGGGTTACTACGGCGGCCGGCTGGCGCTGGCCGGGCGGTCGGTGGACTTCCTGGTGCGGCCCGGCCGGGCGGCGGTGCTGCGCGAGCGCGGCCTGCGGCTGGTCGGGTACGGCGAGCCGGGCGAGCTGCGGCCCAGCCTGGTGCTGCCCGGGCAGCTGGACGGCCCGTACGACCTGGTGCTGCTCTCGGTGAAGGCGCCCGCCCTGGCCGGGGCGATCGCCGATCTGGCCCCCGCGGTCGGGCCGGGCACAGCGGTGCTGCCCTTCCTCAACGGGATGGCCCACCTGGACGCCCTGGCCAAGGAGTTCGGCCCGCAGGCCGTGCTCGGCGGGGTGGTCAAGGTGCTCGGCACCCTGGACGACACCGGCGATGTCCGGGTGCTCGGCCCGCTCCCCGGCGGGGCCGCCGCCACCATGACCTTCGGCGAGCTCGACGGCGGCCTGACGCCCCGGATCGAGCTGGTCCGCCGGGAGCTCGCCGTGCCCGGCTTCGAGCTGGACGTCTCGCCCGACATCCGCACCGCGATGTGGCACAAGTGGGCCTTCATCAGCACGCTCGGCGCCCTCACCACCCTGATGCGCGGCTCGGTCGGCGAGATCGCCTCGGCCGGCGGGGCCTGGCTCGGCCCCGCGATCCTGGCCGAGGCGGCGGCGGTGGCCGAGGCCGCCGGCCACCCGCTGCCGGACGCCCTGCTCGTCGGCATCGCCCACGGCCTGCGCAGCACCGACTCCCCCGACACCGCCTCGCTCTACCGCGACACGGCCGCCGGCCTGCCGACCGAGGCCGAGCACATCCTCGGCGACCTCACCGCCCGGGCCCGCGCCCTCGGCGTCCCGACCCCACTGCTCGACCTCGCCACCCTCCAACTCCGGGTCCACGAGGGCCGCCTGGCCGGCTAGCCGGGAGCCCGGGGCGAAGCTGCGGGGCATGAACGCGCCGGGTGCGGACGCGCCGAGGGCACACGGGCCGGGTGCGGACGCGCCGGGTACGGACGCGGCGGGTACGGACGCGCCGAGGGCACACGGGCCGGGTGCGGACGCGCCGGGTACGGACGCGGCGGGTACGGACGCGCCGAGGGCACACGGGCCGGCGGTGGGCCTGTCGGGGTGTCAGCCCTCGAAGCCCACGGCGGCCAGGGCCTGCTCGATCTTCGCGCGGTGGGCCGCCTCCCAGTCGTCCAGGGTCTCGGCGGCCTCCTTGGCCAGGCGGGTGCGGGCGGCGGCCAGGATCTCCTCGCGGCGGGCCGCGGGGACCACCACCACGCCCTCCTCGTCGGCCACCACGATGTCGCCGGGGCCGACCAGCACGCCGCCGCAGCGCACCTGGGTGCCGTGCTCGCCCAGCGCCGCCTTGCTGCCGGGGATCGGGATGGCGCCCCGGGCGAAGACCGGGAAGCCGGCCTCGCGGGCCTCGGCCACGTCGCGGATCAGCCCGTCCAGGACGAAGGCCGTGACGCCCCGGCGCTGGGCCACGGCGCAGACGTTGCCGCCGGCCAGCGCGTAGTCCAGGTCACCGGATTCGGCCACGATCACCGCACCGGGCTCGGCCCGGTAGATCGCGGCGTGCAGCATCAGATTGTCCCCGGGCGGGCACTTGACCGTGAAGGCCGGCCCGGCCACCCGGGCCGACCCGGCCCAGAGCGGCCGGATCCCGATGTCCATCACCTGGGCCCGGCCGAGCAGATCGGCCAGCGTGGTGGTCGGGACGTCCTGGTAGCGGAGGTCCTGCCGGTCGTCGGTGTCGAGTGCCATCGCGGAGACGTCCTTCACGGGTGGTGTCCGAACAACTGCCGGTACAGACGCTAACCCCCGGCGGCGTGACCCGGCAGGCCGGCCCTACGCCGGCCGGGCCGGGCGGCCGGCCACCCAGTAGGCGAGCCCGACCAGCACGGCGCCGCCGACCGCGTTGCCCGGCACCACGTACAGCAGGGTGCGCAGCAGGCCGCCGACGCTCGCCGACCCGTCGAGCACGCCCAGCGCGTAGAGGGCCATGTCGGCCACGCAGTGCTCGAAGCCAACCGCGACGAAGACCAGCACCGGCAGCCAGAGCACCAGCGCCTTCGCCCCGTCCCCCTCGACCCGGCCGAACATCCAGACCGCCAGGCAGACCAGGAAGTTGCAGAGCACCCCGCGCCAGAACAGCTCCCCGCCGCCGAGCGCCTCCTTGCCGTGCACCAGCTCCGCCAGCATCCGCTGCGCCGCCGGCGCGGCCAGCACTCCGGAGGCGTGCACCAGGGCCGCGAAGCCGAACGCCCCGGCCAGGTTGCCCAGCAGCGAGAAGCCCCAGCTGCCGGCCAGGTCGCGCCGGCCCGTGCGGCCGGCGAGGGCGCCGACCGTCATCACCAGCACGTTGCTGGTGAACAGCTGCGCCCCGGCGAACATCACCATGGTCAGCGCGATCGGGAAGACCGCCCCCTCGACCAGCTTCACCCAGGGCGAGTGGCCCGCCACCAGCGGCGAGACGGCCGCGAGCAGCAGCACCTCGCCCACCCCGATGAACGCCCCCGCGAGCATCGAGGAGACCAGCATCCGTCCGGGGCTGCGCAGTTCGGCGGCCTTGCGGACGGCGGTCTCCGCCGTGGCGTCGAGACTCTCAGCTACACCGATCACGACCCCGACGCTACTGCGGCCGCACCGGCCGCCACCCCCGACGAACGCCCCCTCCGCCAGGGACTTGGGTCACTTCCACGGCCCGTGGACGACGGCCCCGTGGGCGAGAGGCCCGTGGACGAGGGGCCTGTCGGCGAGGGGCCGCGAGGTCGGCGAAGGTGGGGTGGCGGCGGTGGGCACCGCCGCCCGCACCCCGGCGGCCGTCCGCCACCGGGCCGCCTGCTCAGCTGACGGCTGCCGCGCCGGCCGCGAAGTAGTGGCCCGCGTCGAGGTCGGCGATCAGGCCCGGGTGGGTCGGCGCCCAGCCGAGCAGCTCGCGGGTGCGGTCGGCGGCGACCGGGTTGTCCAGGCCGATGAAGGGGGCCAGGAACCCGAAGTACTCCGCCGTCCGCTCGGCCGGGACGGCCTCGGCCTTCAGCCCCAGGCCCCGCCCGATCGCCTCGGCGATCTCCCGATGGGTCACGCCCGTGTCCCCGACGGCGTGCAGCCTGGAGCCGGCCGGGGCCTGCTCCAGGGCGAGCCGGAACACCCGGACGGCGTCCAGGGTGTGGCAGGCGGGCCAGCGGTTGGCGCCCTCGCCCGGGTACCCCGCGTACCCCGCGGCCCGGGCAAAGCCGATCAGCGCGGGCGTGAAGCCGTGCCGGTCCAGGTCGCTGTGCACCAGCGGCGGCAGCCGCACCGCCGAGGAGCGCACACCGGCCCCGGCCATCGCGACCACCAGGTTCTCGGTGTCGGCCCGGGGCCCGGCCGGGGCGGCCTCCTCCTCCGTGCTCGGCCGCTCCGCCCGGCCGCCGGAGCCGCCGGAGCCGCCGAGCGCGAGCGTCAGCGTGCCGGAGGCGATGACCAACGGCCGGCCGGAGCCGGCCAGCGCCTCGCCGAGCGCCGTGACCGCCCGCCGGTCGGCCGCGACGGCGTCCAGGAAGCCGCCGGTGCGCATCTCCTCGTGCTTGAACGCCAGGTGGACGACACCGTCGGCGGCCGAGGCGGCGGCGCGCAGACCGTCGAGGTCGTCGAGGTCGCCCCGGCGCACCTCGGCGCCGAGCGCGGCGACGGCGGCCGCCGAGGAGTCGGAGCGGGCCAGGCCGGTGACGCGGTGCCCGGCGGCGAGCAGCTCCGGGACGAGGACGGAACCCAGGTGACCGGAAGCACCGGTGACGAAGACGTGCATGCGAGAGACCTCCCGGACGCGTTCGGCCACCCGCCAGTGGACGGGGCGGCCGAGCTGATGTCACTTGATGACGTCACTCTACGCCTGATGTCATCAAGTGTCATCACTATGATGAGGGCATGGGTAGATGGGAGCCGAACGCGCGAGGCCGGCTGGGGCAGGCCGCGATGGAGCTGTACGCCGAGCGCGGCTTCGACCAGACCACCGTCGCGGAGATCGCCGAACGGGCCGGCCTGACCGCCCGGACCTTCTTCCGCCACTACGCCGACAAACGCGACGTGCTGTTCGGCGGCACGGCGCCGCTCACCGCCGCGGTGACCGGCGCCGTGGCCGCGGCCCCGGCCGGGGCGCGGCCCTTCGCCGTGGTCGGCCTGGCCGTGGAGGCCGCCGCCGAGCTGATCCAGCAGGCGCCCGAGCAGGTGGTGCTGCGCCAGGCGATCATCGACGCCCACCCCGAGCTGCGGGAGCGCGAGCTGGTCAAACTCGCCGACCTCGCCACCGCCCTCGCCGTCGCGCTCACCGACCGCGGCCTCGACCCCTGGCCCGCCCGCCTCGCCGCCGAGGCCGGGCTGGCCGCCTTCCGGGTCGCCTTCGCCCGCTGGATCGCCGACTCCGCCGCCGGCCCGCTGACGCTCGCCGTCCGCAACTCCTTCGAAGACCTGACGGCCACCGTCACCCCGGCATAGGTTGCGATCACCAGCCGATCCGAACCGGAGGACCCGCATGTCCGACTCACCGTCAGCTGACGCATCCTCAGTACAGCTGCTCACCGACCGCGTTGCCGTGATCGAGACGGTGGACGCGATCTTCGACACCTGTGACGCCAAGGACTGGGCCGCCAACCAGGCGCTCTTCGCCGACAAGGTCACCGTCGACTTCACCAGCCTGGCCGGCGGCGAGCCCGCCGAGGTCACCGCCGCCCAGCTGGTGGACGGCTGGCGGGCCGGCCTGCACGCGAAGAAGCAGAGCTTCCACCTGGTCGGCCACCACCGCGTCACCCTCGACGGCGACACCGCCGAGGTCCACGCCAAGGGCTACGCCCACAACCTGCTCGCCGCCGAGCTCGGCGGCGGCATGTGGGAGGTCTGGGGCAACTACGCCTTCACCCTCACCCGCACCCCGGGCGGCTGGAAGGCCACCGCGATGACCTTCACCGCCCAGCACACCCGCGGCGACGAGGCCGTCCGCACCCACCTGCTGCCCTGAGCCCCGCAGGAACGAGCTCGGCCCCGCGCCTACCCGAGGCGCGGGGCCGAGCGTCGTGCCGTGGAGCCCCCTGTCGGATTCGAACCGACGACCACCTGTTTACAAGACAGGTGCTCTGGCCAGCTGAGCTAAGGAGGCACGGTGACCGTCCGCGGCGGACCACGGCGGCACCGGAGCGCAGTCTACCGGGCTGGGGCGGGGTGGTGCAGGCAGATCCCGCGGAGTGATCGCCGGGGCGGGGCGGCCGGTCGTGACCGGAACGATGCCGAAAAACCGGGAGCGGGGGCTGACAAGGCCCGGGGCGGGAGGTAGCGTCGCGGGGAGCTGTCGTCTGCAGTGGTACAGACCACTCGCGGGCGGCGGTGGACAATCCCACCCTTTACTCGGATCGTCCGGCACGTTCCTGCCGGTGAAGGAGAGCACAGCCATGGCTTCTGTCACGTTCGACAAGGCGACCCGCCTCTACCCGGGCGGCACCAAGCCCGCCGTGGACGCCCTGGAGCTGCACGTCGAGGACGGCGAGTTCCTCGTCCTCGTCGGCCCCTCGGGCTGCGGCAAGTCGACCAGCCTCCGCATGCTGGCCGGCCTGGAGGACGTCAACGGCGGCGCCATCCGGATCGGTGACCGCGACGTCACCCACCTGCCGCCGAAGGACCGGGACATCGCGATGGTGTTCCAGAACTACGCGCTCTACCCGCACATGACCGTCGCCGACAACATGGGCTTCGCCCTGAAGATCGCCGGCGTCAACAAGAGCGAGATCCGCGCCAAGGTGGAGGAGGCCGCGAAGATCCTCGACCTCACCCAGTACCTGGACCGCAAGCCCAAGGCCCTCTCCGGTGGCCAGCGCCAGCGCGTCGCGATGGGCCGCGCGATCGTCCGCGAGCCGCAGGTCTTCCTGATGGACGAGCCGCTGTCGAACCTCGACGCCAAGCTCCGCGTCTCGACCCGCACCCAGATCGCCAGCCTGCAGCGCCGCCTGGGCATCACCACGGTCTACGTCACCCACGACCAGGTCGAGGCCATGACCATGGGCGACCGCGTCGCGGTGCTCAAGGACGGTCTGCTCCAGCAGGTCGACAGCCCGCGCAACATGTACGACCGCCCGGCCAACCTCTTCGTGGCCGGCTTCATCGGCTCGCCCGCGATGAACCTGGTCGAGGTCCCGCTGGTCGACGGCGGCGTGAAGTTCGGCGGCTCGGTCATCAACGTCTCCCGCGAGGAGCTGGCCGGGGCCGGCGCCGACAAGACCGTGACGGTCGGCATCCGTCCGGAGCACTTCGAGATCGTCCCGGCGGGTGGCGTCGAGGGCGTCGCGGTGACGGTCAACGTGGTCGAGGAGCTCGGCGCCGACGGCTTCGTCTACGGCACCACCAAGATCGGCGGCGAGGACAAGGACATCGTCGTGCGCGTGCACGGCCGCCAGATCCCGGAGAAGGGCGCGACCGTCCACGTCGTCCCGACCGGCGGCGAGACCCACGTCTTCTCCACCAGCACCGGCGCCCGCCTCAGCGCCTGACGCAGGCCGGGTCGCGGGGTGCACGGACGAGACCGTGCACCCCGCGACCCGCAGCGGCGTTCACCCGTACGTCAACACGGTGGAGGGATAAACCGGGACACGCCTCACTCAATGGTGTAACGGAGTGCATCCGGGGCCCCACCCACCGCTACTCTCCTGAGCGTGAACCAGCTCGTACGCCGCATCGGCCAGACCGTCGCCCTCACGCTGCCCGTGGTCCTGGTGACCACCGGTACCCTCGCCGTCACCCGCGTCCCGTGGGCACCGCCGACCGGGCTCGACCAGCAGGTGGTCGCCGCCTCCAGCGGGGCCGGCACCATCGGCCGCACCACCACCCCGAGCAACACCCAGGGCCTCGCCCCGCAGGACGCCCTCCGGGTGGACGCGATGGACGAGCTGCGCGACCACAACCCGGGCACCGCCCTCGACCTGGTCGAGCGCACCATGCGCGAGAACCCCGCCCTCACCCCGTACTGCACCTCGATCGTGGCCGACCTCGGCCGCGCCGCCGTGCGCAAGTACCAGGGCGACGTGCAGCGGGCCCGCTCCTTCGCCCGCCCGGTCTGCGACGGCTCCTTCGCCAACGGCGTGACCGGCTGACCGGTCCTCGCCGAGCGGCCCGGCCGCGGCCCGCGGGGACCCTATTGTTCTCGCTATGACCGATTCGACGAGCCCGACCAGCCGTCCCGCCACCGCCCCCCCGGCCGTCACCCAGGCGGTGATCCTGGCCGGCGGCCAGGGCTCCAGGCTGCGCCCGTACACCGACGACCGCCCGAAGCCGCTGGTCGAGATCCCCGGCACGGGGACGCCGATCGTCGGGCACCAGCTCGCCTGGCTCGCCGAGGAGGGCGTCACCGACGCCGTGATCTCCTGCGGCCACCTGGCCGAGGTGCTCCAGGAGTGGCTCGACAAGACCGACCTGCCGCTCAACGTCCGCACGGTCGTCGAGACCGAGCCGCTCGGCCGGGGCGGCGGGCTCAAGCACGCCTCCCGGGCGCTGCCCCGCCCCGAGGAGCCCTGGTACGCCACCAACGGCGACATCTGGACCCGCTTCTCGCTGCGCGACATGGCCGCCTTCCACCACGAGCGGGACGCCGTGGCGACGCTGGCCCTGGCCCGGCCCCGGATCCCCTGGGGCGCCGTGGAGACCGACCAGTTCGGCAACGTCCTCGACTTCATCGAGGCCCCGCCCTCGCCCTTCCTGATCAACGCCGGCCTGTACGTCTTCGGCCCGGCCTTCCGCGAGCTGCTGCCGGACGTGGGCGACCACGAGCGCACCACCTTCCCCCAGCTCGCCCGCAGCAAGCAGCTGGCCGGCTACCAGCTCCCGCAGGGCTGCTACTGGCGCGCGATCGACACCGCCAAGGACCTCACCGAGGCCGCCAAGGAGCTCGCCTCCGGCGCCGGCCGCGCCACCGTGGCCTGACCAGGAGTCAGAAGGACCGAGGCTCAGAACGACCGAAGGGCTGGACGCCTGAGCGTCCAGCCCTTCTCGGTGCCTACGGCCGGGTCAGACCGCCCCGGCCGGGTGGGCGGGCCCCTCCGGGGCCGCCAGGCCCAGCAGCGGGGCGCTGCCGAGCACTCCGCCGATCAGCCCGGGGCTGCTCGGCGAGCCGGGCTTGCTGGGCGAGGTGCTGCCCGGCGAGCCGGTGTGGCCGGAGCCCGAGGAGCCGGTGGTGCTGCCCGAGGAGGTGGAGCCGGTGGAGGAGGAGCCGGAGCTCTTCTCCGCCTTGGGGCTCTGGTGCGCCTTCGGGCTGTGGCTGGCGCTCGGGCTGGGCGAGGCCGCCGGGGAGGGCGGCGCGCTGGGCGTGGCCGAGGGGGCGGTGCTCGGGGTGGCCGACTGGGACGGCCCGTTGCTCGGCCAGACCGGGGAGCCGTAGTCGGTCGGCGGCTTGGCCGGGCCGGGGCTGGTCCGCCCGCCGGTGCGGACGGCCGCACCGAGCATCGACCCGGTCAGCATGGTGAGCCCCACCACCACGGTGGTGACGACCAGGCCGCGCCGCAGCACCCGCCGCCGGAGCGCGGCCGGAGCGCCGTCCCCGTACCGGCGCCAGGCCTCCAGCGCGATCCGCCCGTCCAGCGAGCCGAACGGCGCGCCGGCGATCAGCAGCGGGCTCCAGGCCGCCAGGAAGATCAGGTCGGGGGTGTCGTAGACCGGCACCGTCCGCCAGCTGACGGTGAAGAGCAGCGCGGCCGAGAGCAGCATCGCCGCCCCGGCGGCCACCCGCTGCCAGAGGCCGAGGATCGACAGCACGCCGACCACGACCTCGGTGAAGGCCACGCCGAGCCCCGCCCCGACCGGGTGGGCCATGGCGAAGTCCAGCAGCGGCTGGGCCACCCGCCAGGGGTGCAGCGAGCCGAGCCAGCGCATCATCGAGCCGCGGTCGCCGCCGTCGAAGTACACCGGGTCGCACAGCTTGCTGAACCCGGCGTAGACCGAGAGCGAGCCGAGCACCACCCGCAGCGGCAGCAGCACCAGGCCCAGGTCGACCTTCCGACCGGGGTACCAGGCGTGCTTGGAGTCGCCGGCCGTGACCTCCGGCAGCTCCCCGCTGGGCGCCCAGGGCTCCGCCCCGGGGCGCCGCCCGCCGACCGGCGCGAGCGTGCCGGCCGGCTCGGCCGGATCGCCCGGGGGCGGCCCGGACTGCCGGGGCACGGCCTGGCCGCGCCCGGGCGCGGCCGGGGCCTGCGCCGGGAGCTGCTGGGTGTCCTCCAGGCCGACCGGCGCGGCGGGCGCGGGCACGGTGCCCCGCCGGACGGCCTCGAGCAGCTGGGTGGCCGCGAGGTCGCCGGGGGCCGCCTGCCCGGTCCAGGTGACGGTGGTGACCCGGCCCTTGCGCCGCGGCGTGCCCAGGGCGGTGCCCGCGACACCGGCCAGCGCGGGCAGCTGGGCGCTGTCCACCACCACCTGCGGGGTGACCAGCGGCCGGGCGGCGAAGCTCTGCATGCCGTACGGGTCGCCGAAGGCGGCACCGGCCGGGGCGTCGATCAGCGGGGCCACCGGGGTGGCGAGCCTGATCTTGAAGCTGGCCTGGGTGCTGCTCAGCTTCGCCGGGTCGGACGGGACCTTGACCGTGTTGAGGCCGGGGTCGGAGTCTATCCCCGCCGGGCCGCCCCGCCCGGGGCGCCGAGGTGTTCTGGTGTCCACACCCGTCTAACCGGGTGACGCCCGGTTAGGACACTCTCCCGGGTGGATTCCCGGCGGAGATTGAAGTGATCATGCGCAAACCGAACGAGACCGACCGAGCCTGACCAGGCCCGATCGGTCTCGCTTCGGATTGCGCTCCCGGATGTGCTCCGGGATCAGTCGCGGGCGGCGGCCCGCAGGCGGGCGGCCTCGTACAGCACGATGCCCGCCGCGACACCGGCGTTGAGCGACTCGGTCAGCCCGGACATCGGGATCCGGACCCGCATGTCGCAGGTCTCGGCGACGAGCCGGGAGAGGCCCTTGCCCTCGGAGCCGGCCACGATCACGACCGGCCCGGCCAGCAGCTCCAGGTCGCCGATCTCGGCCTCGCCGTCGGCGGCCAGGCCGACGACCATCAGACCGGCCTTCTGGTACGACTCCAGGGTGCGGGTCAGGTTGGTGGCCCGGGCCACGGGGAGGCGGGCGGCGGCGCCGGAGGAGGTCTTCCAGGCACCGGCGGTCATGCCGGCCGCGCGGCGCTCGGGGATGACCACGCCGTGCGCGCCGAAGGCGGCGGCCGAACGGACCACGGCACCGAGGTTGCGCGAGTCGGTGACCCCGTCGAGGGCGATGATCAGCGCGTCCTCGTTGTTGTCGGCCGCGTCGGCGATCAGGTCGTCCGGGTGCGCGTACTCGTACGGCGGCACCTGGAGCACCAGGCCCTGGTGGTTCATGTTGCCGGTCATGTTGTCCAGCTGGACGCGCGGCGCCTCCATCAGCGGGACACCGCGCTCGGTGGCCGCCTGGAGGGCCTCCCGGGTGCGGTCGTCGGTGTCGATGAACTGCTGGACGTACAGGGCGGTGGCGGGCACGTCGCCGCGCAGCGCCTCGACCACCGAGTTGCGGCCGAAGACCAGCTCGGCCGAGCCCGCGCCACCGCGGCCGCCGCGGCCGCCGGCGCCGGCGCGCCGCATGCCGGCCCGCGACTTGGCGTCCATCTCGCGCTTGACGGCCGCGTTGGCCTGGCGCTGCTTGATGTGGCCCTTGCGCGCGGAGGCCGGCGGCGTCGGGCCCTTGCCCTGGAGCGCCTTCCGGCTGTGGCCGCCCGTCCCGACACTCGCGCCCTTCTTCGATCCGGGGTTGCGTCGGTTCCTACGCTGGCTGTTGCCGGCCATGCCTGTACTTCCTGTCTGTCCGTCACACCCGACGACCGGACGGCCTCAGGCATGCTCTGCGTCATGCGGATGGGCCGCACCTACCGGTGCGGCCCACCCTCACCCCTGTGCGGGGTTACTGGTTGTTGATCGTCCAGCGCGAGCCGGACGGGGTGTCCTCGATCACCAGACCGGCCGCGGTGAGCTGGTCCCGGATGGCGTCCGAGGTGGCGAAGTCCTTGCGGGCCCGGGCCGCCTGGCGCTGCTCCAGCACCAGCCGGACCAGCGAGTCGACCACGCCGTGCAGGTCGTCGCCCTTGGCCGCGCCCGCCCACTGCTCGTCCAACGGGTCGAGACCCAGTACACCGAGCATCGCACGGACCTCGGCCAGACGCGCCACCGCGTTCTCCTTGTCGCCCGCGGTCAGGGCGCTGTTGCCCTGGCGGACGGCGGTGTGCACCACGGCCAGCGCCTGCGGCACGCCGAAGTCGTCGTCCATCGCCTCGGCGAAGGCCAACGGCACCTCGGGCGCCGCGTCCACCGCGCCGCACTGCTCGACCACGCGCTGGATGAAGCCCTCGATCCGGGCGAAGGCCGTCTCGGCCTCGCCCAGCGACTCCTCGCTGTACTCGATCATCGAGCGGTAGTGCGGGGCCGAGAGGTAGTAGCGCAGCACGATCGGGCGCCAGCGCTGCAGCATCTCGGAGACGAGCACCGAGTTGCCGAGCGACTTGCTCATCTTCTCGCCGCTCAGGGTGACCCAGGCGTTGTGCACCCAGAAGTTCGAGAACTCGTCGCCGAAGGCCTTCGACTGCGCGATCTCGTTCTCGTGGTGCGGGAAGATCAGGTCGAGCCCGCCGCCGTGGATGTCGAAGGCGGAGCCGAGGTACTTGTGCGCCATGGCCGAGCACTCCAGGTGCCAGCCCGGGCGGCCGCGGCCCCACGGGGTCTCCCAGCTGGGCTCCCCCTCCTTGGCCCGCTTCCACATCGCGAAGTCGCGCGGGTCGCGCTTGCCCGTCTCGCCCGCGCTCGACGGCTGGCGCAGGTTGTCCAGCTCCTGGTTGGAGAGCTCCAGGTAGTCCGGGTAGGTGGTGACCGCGAAGTAGACGTTGCCGTCCGCCTCGTAGGCGTGCCCCTTCTCGATGAGCGTGCGCATCATCTCGATCATCTCGGGCACGTGCCCGGTGGCCCGGGGCTCCACCGAGGGCCGCAGGCAGCCGAGCTGGTCGTAGCCCTCGTTGAAGGCGATCTCGTTGGTGTACGCGATCTGCCACCACGGCACGCCGGTGTCGTGGCTCTTGGCGATCACCTTGTCGTCGATGTCCGTGACGTTCCGGACGAAGGTGACCTGGTAGCCGCGGTAGGCGAACCACCGGCGCATCACGTCGAAGTTGAGGTTGGACCGGATGTGTCCGATGTGCGGGGCCGCCTGGACGGTCGCGCCACACAGGTACATGGAGACACAGCCCGGTACAAGCGGGACGAAGTCGCGTACCTGGCGGGTGTTGGTGTCGTACAGGCGAAGGCTCACAGCGTCAAGCGTAGTGGGCCCCGGGGGGTGCCCCGCCACCTTTTCCGGGGCGGGGCACCGACTTCTTCCCTTTACCGGTCGTCAGTTCATGCCGACGACCTTGCGCGGAGTGACCCGGCAGACCACCCGGACGTCCTCGGGCCCGTCGTTCTGGTAGTCGTGGCCCAGGTACTTGCGGGAGAGCTCGTCGATCAGCTCCCGGCCGCCCTCGGTGGTCATCTCCACCTCGCCGCGCACCTCCACGTAGGTGTAGGGCGTCTCCGGCGGGTTGACCACGACCGAGACCCGCGGGTCCCGCGCCATGTTGAGGTGCTTGCGGCGGCCTTGGACGGTGGAGAACAGCACGTCCTCCCCGTCCCGCTTGACCCAGACCACGGAGGCCTGCGGGCTGCCGTCCGGCTGGATGGTGGAGACCACCACGAAGCTCTTGTCGTCGAGCAGTGCCTTCGCCTTGTCGGAGAGTTGCGCGGCCATGCGGGTGCCCTCTTCCACTCGGGCCGGCCCGGCGGCCGGCGGGTTCCGCCGACCACGCTAGCCACTGGGGGCCCACTGGCCGAGGGGCCGCGCCGCTCCCCCGAAAAGCCGTCAGACCTCGTACACCAGCGCGGTGGCCAGCGCGGCCAGCCCCTCCGCCCGGCCGGTCAGGCCCAGGCCGTCGGTGGTGGTGCCGGAGACCGCGACCGGCGCGCCGACGGCCGCCGAGAGCACGGCCTGGGCCTCCTCCCGGCGCTTGCCGACCTTCGGGCGGACCCCGATCACCTGGACCGAGACGTTGCCGATCTCGAAGCCCGCCGCGCGGACGATCCGGGCCGCCTCAGCCAGCAGCGTCACGCCGGAGGCCCCGGCCCACTCGGGGCGGTCGGTGCCGAAGTGCGCACCCAGGTCACCGATCCCGGCGGCCGAGAAGAGCGCGTCGCAGGCCGCGTGCGCGACCACGTCGGCGTCCGAGTGCCCGGCCAGGCCGTACTCGGCCCCGGGCCACTCCAGGCCGGCCACCCAGAGCGGGCGCCCGGCCTCGAAGGCGTGCACGTCGGTGCCGATCCCCACCCGCGGGAGCGGCCCACGGGGAATCGGCGGGGTGCTCCCCGGCGTGTCGGCCGGCGCGTCGGTCGGGGTGTCGGTCGGGGTGTCAGAAGCCATCGGAAGCCCTCCTCCGGGCGAGCACGGCCTCGGCGAGCACGAGGTCGAGCGGACGGGTCACCTTGAACGCCTCCTCGTGGCCGGGCACCACGACCACCTGGCCGCCGTAGTGCTCGACCAGGCCGGCGTCGTCGGTGACCGGCGGCAGGGTGCCGACGGCCTCGTCGACCAGCGCCTTCTCGTGCACCTCGCCGAGCGTGGCGCGGCGGAAGCCCTGCGGGGTCTGCACCGCGCGCAGGCTCGCCCGGTCGGGCGTGTCGAGCACCGGCTCGGGCGCGCCGGGCTGCGGCACCACGCGCTTGACGGTGTCGGCCAGCGGCACGCCCGGCACCACGGCCTGCGCCCCGGCCCGGACGGCGGCGGCCACCGCGTCCACCACGTCCACCGGCACCAGCGGGCGGGCGGCGTCGTGCACCAGCACCACCTCGAACTCGGCCGGCACCGCGGCCAGCCCGAGCCGCACCGACTCCTGGCGGGTCGCCCCGCCGGCCACCACCCGGATGTCCTTGCCGTCCAGACCGTGGCTGTCCAGCAGCGCGGCGACCTCCGCCACGCCGTCGGCGGGGGCCGCCACCACGACCAGCCCGACCGCCCGGCTGCGGGCCAGCGCCCGGACGGCGTGCACCAGCAGCGGCACGCCCCCCAGTTCCCGCAGGGCCTTCGGGGCGCCCGGCCCCAGCCGCTCCCCTCGCCCGGCGGCGGGGACGACGGCTGCTGCGACTGCTGCTGAGGCGTTCAGGTTTCGCTCCTTCGGCGAGGTGGGTATGGCCATCTGTGCGTCACCCCGGGCCCCTTCCAACCCCCGTGGCGCGCGGGCAGTACGTCACAGGTGCGGGTGAGCCCGGTCAGCGGTGGGCCCGGCGAGCCCTCGGAGCGCACGGCACGGCTCCCGGGCAGCCGCCCGGGTATGCCGAAGCGCCCGGCATGACGACCCGTCACCTGACCTTACGCGACCAGGTGACGCACCGGCATCGGGCGCCTAGGCATGATGATGAAAAGCGTGGACCGAAGCCCCCTCAGCGGGCGCTCCGGCCGGTACGCGGACTCAGGAGGCCAAGACCTCGTCGAGCAGCGTCTCCGCCTTGTCCTCGTTGGTGTTCTCAGCGAGCGCGAGCTCGCTGACCAGGATCTGCCGAGCCTTGGCGAGCATGCGCTTCTCGCCGGCCGACAGGCCGCGCTCACGCTCACGACGCCACAGGTCGCGGACGACCTCGGCGACCTTGATGACGTCGCCGGAGGCCAGCTTCTCCAGGTTCGCCTTGTACCGGCGGGACCAGTTGGTGGGCTCCTCGGTGTACGGTGCACGAAGCACCTCGAAGACCCGGTCCAGACCGTCTTGGCCTACTACGTCACGCACGCCGACGAACTCGGCGTTCTCAGCGGGCACGCGGAGCGTCAAGTCTCCCTGCTGCACCTTCAGCACCAGGTAGGTCTTGTCCACACCCTTGATCTGGCGAATTTCGATGGCCTCGATCAGTGCGGCCCCGTGATGGGGGTAGACCACCGTGTCGCCAACCTTGAACGTCATGTGACAGGACCCCTTCCGTGGCTTTCCAGAATAACACGCTTTTCAGTGTGTCCGAAGGGCGTTTTCGCAGGTCAGGGCCGGTCTCGGGGCTTGACAACCACCCCCATGGCGTGCTGCGGCCAAGGCCTCGCGAAGGCTTCCCGCAGGTGGGAGGTGGTACGGACACCTGACGAAACCTCTGGAAAGACTGCCGAAACCATGATTTGATCTTGAGTTTTTGCTCCACCCTCCGGCTGGATCCGGCCTCGATCGTTATCCGACCGCGTGACGGTGCTCACCCGACCCCTTCCGGCCCACCCGCCCCGGCAGCCGCGGCCGCCCGTCCGGGTACGTACCGGGACAGCCGTTCGAGTACGGCCCGGGCGCCGTCCGAGCGCCGTCCGGGGGCTCGGTGCGCGACACGGGGCCACCCCGTGAGAGCCGGATATGTGCGGTCGGTAACCTGAGCCGTGACCACCCGACCTGAGATCCAAGGAGAAGCCGCCGCCGTGAGCCGCAGCCTTCGACGCGGCGCCCTCGCCGCCATCGTTCTCGCCGCGATCGTCCCGCTTTCCGCCTGTGCCGCCGGGAACACCCCCGACACCCTCCAGGTCAAGCCGGACAACGCCGCCACCTCGATCGGCAACACCCTCAAGCTCAACAACATCGTGGTGGTGACCAAGGCCGACGCCGTCGCCGAGCAGCCCGGCCCGGCCAACGTCACGGTCAACATCAGCAACCAGGGCTCCACCCCGGAGACGCTGAAGTCGATCGCCCTGGGCGGGGGCGCGAGCGCGACCTTCACCGACGCCAAGGGCGCCACCGTGCCCGAGATCGTCATCCCGGCCGGCGGCTCGGTGCTGCTCGGCGGCCCGGACCAGCCGGAGGCGCACCTGGCCACCGCCGCGGTCAAGGTCGGCGGCTTCACCGACGCCACCTTCACCTTCGGCACCGCCGGCAAGGTCACCTCGGCCGCCCAGGTCTACTCGGCCAAGGGCCCGTGGGAGGCCTTCGGCCCGGCCGCCGCGCCGACCGGCCTGCCCACCCTCGCCGGTGCCTCGGCCTCCGCTTCGGCCTCGGCCTCGGCCGGTGCCACCGCGGGCGCCTCGGCCACCCCGGGCGCCACCCCGAGCGGCTCGGCCTCGGCCACCGCCGGTGCGACCGGCACCCCGGGCGCCACCCCGAGCGGCTCGGCCAGCCCGAGCGCGCACTGACGCAGCGCATGCGGAGGGCCCCCGCCGGTCACGACCGGCGGGGGCCCTCCTGTGCGCTCGGGACGCGGTCTACGGCTCGAACTTGTAGCCGAGGCCGCGCACGGTGACCAGGTAGCGCGGGGCGCCCGGGTCCGGCTCGATCTTGGCCCGCAGGCGCTTCACGTGCACGTCCAGGGTCTTGGTGTCACCGACGTAGTCGGCGCCCCAGACCCGGTCGATCAGCTGCATCCGGGTGAGCACCCGGCCCGCGTTGCGCAGCAGCATCTCCAGCAGGTCGAACTCCTTGAGCGGCAGGTCGACCTTGGCGCCGTCCACCGTCACCACGTGGCGGTCGACGTCCATCCGGACCGGGCCGGCCTCGAGCGCGCCGGGGCCGCCGCCGTCGCCCGCGCCGCCGCCGTCCTCGCCGCGGCGCCGCAGCACCGCGCGGATCCGGGCCACCAGCTCACGGGTGGAGTAGGGCTTGGTGACGTAGTCGTCCGCCCCTATCTCCAGGCCGACCACCTTGTCGATCTCGCTGTCCTTGGCGGTCACCATGATGACCGGGACGTTGGAGCGCACGCGCAGCTGACGGCAGACCTCGGTGCCCGGCAGGCCCGGCAGCATCAGGTCGAGCAGGACCAGGTCGGCGCCGTTGCGCTCGAACTGCTCCAGCGCGTCGGGGCCGGTGGCGGCGATGGCCACCTCGAAGCCCTCCTTGCGGAGCATGTACGAGAGGGCGTCGCTGAACGACTCCTCGTCCTCGACCACCAGTACTCGGGTCACGGTCTAGCCTCCGGGGCAGGAAGGGGTGTGCCATCTAGGGGTGACACAGCTAGGGGTGATGCTGCTTGCGTGGCTCCGGGCTGCTCCGGCGCCGGGGCCTGCCCGGCGGGGAGTCGCACGGTGAAGGTGGAACCCTGGCCCTCGACGCTCCAGACCGAGACGGTGCCGCCGTGCGAGGCGGCCACGTGCTTGACGATCGAGAGGCCGAGGCCGGTGCCACCGGTGGCGCGCGAGCGGGCCGGGTCGACCCGGTAGAACCGCTCGAAGATGCGCTCCCGGTCCTTCTCCGAGATGCCGATGCCCTGGTCGGTCACCGATATCTCGATCAGCTCGCCGTCGGCCTCGCCGAGTGCGGCGGCGCTGGAGATCCGTCGGGTGGCGATGGCCACCCGGGTCCGGGGCGGGCTGTAGTTGACGGCGTTCTCCACCAGGTTGCCCAGCGCGGCGGCCAGCTGGCCGCGGTTGCCGTGCAGGTAGAGCCCGCCGATGCCGCCGGCCGCGATCAGGATCTGCTTGGCGGCGGCGGGCTGGCGGCAGCGGTCGATGGCCTCGGCGATCAGCTCGTCCACCGGGACGGGCTCCGGGTCCATCAGCAGCTGGTCGTCCTGGACGCGGGAGAGGTCGATGATCTCCTGCACCAGGCTGGCCAGCCGGGTGGCCTCGATCTGCATCCGGCCGGCGAAGCGCTGCACCGCCTCCGGGTCGTCGGAGGCGTCGGCCACCGCCTCGGAGAGCAGCGAGAGCGCGCCCACCGGGGTCTTGAGCTCGTGGCTGACGTTCGCCACGAAGTCACGGCGGACGGCCTCGATCCGGCGGCGCTCGGTGAGGTCCTCGACCAGCACCAGCACCAGCCGGGAGCCCAGCGGGGCGACCCGGACGGAGACGGCCAGCGGGTCGGCGGCGCGGGCCGCGCCGGGGCGCGGCACCTCCAGCTCGACCTGGCGGATCTCGCCGTCCCGCCGGGTGGCCCGGGCCAGCCCGAGCATCTGCTCGACGGCCATCGCGCCGCCCCGCACCAGGCCCATCGCGTACGCCGCCGAGCTGGCCTTGACCACCTCGTCGGCCTCGCCGAGCACGATCGCGCAGGAGCGCAGCACCGAGAGCACGGTGTCCACCCCGGGCGGCAGCGGCGGCTCCTGGGCGGGCGCGGCGCTCAGCCCGCTCCGGGCACCACCGCCGGTGCCGTTGTTCTTGCCGCCCCTTGCCTGCTCGCGCTCGCTCCACCGGAAGGCGATGGCAGCCGTGAGGCCTACACCGAGCCCGGCTATGGCGCAGGCAGCGGCGGCGGCCACGTTCACGTCCATACGGCCAGCGTAAGCGCAACGCGGTGGGCCGCCCCCAGGGTGTGATCAAGGCATCCGCCGGGCGTTGCCGAGAATTCACCTTCAGGTTCCCGCTCATTAACTGTGCGGGTCGTCCGTGGTCGCCCGAACGGACCAGTCTGGTGGACATCAGCCCGTGTGGGCAGGGTGGAGCGTACGATTCGCGCCACCCGCAGCGAAGTGGTCATACGAGATGACCGGTCGGCACCGCCACCGACACAGCTTCTGAGGAGAACAGCATGCGCGACGTGTACCACGAGGAACTCGACTCGATCAGCGACAGCCTGGTCGAGATGGCCCGCCTGGTCGGCTCCGCCATGGGCCGCGCCACCACCGCGCTGTTGGACGCCGACCTCGCCCTGGCGGAGAGCGTGATCGCGGCCGATGCCAAGGTCAACGCGCTCCACCACGACCTGGAGAACCGCGCGATCGATCTGCTGGCCCGCCAGCAGCCGGTCGCCACCGACCTGCGCATCGTGGTCACCTCGCTCCGGATGAGCGCCGACCTCGAGCGCTGCGGCGACCTCGCCCGGCACGTGGCCAAGGTCGCCCGGCTGCGCTTCCCCGAGACGGCCGTCCCGGCCGACCTGCACCCGATCGTCCTGGAGATGGGCCAGCTCGCCCAGCGCCTGGTGGCCAAGGCCGGCCAGGTCATCGCCACCAAGGACGTGGACGCCGCCCTGGAGCTGGAGCGGGACGACGACGCGATCGACGCGCTGCACCGCGAGCTCTTCTCCCACCTGCTGGACGACCGCTGGCAGCACGGCATCGAGACCGCCGTGGACGTCACCCTGGTCGGCCGGTACTACGAGCGCTTCGCCGACCACGCGGTCTCGGTGGCCAAGCGCGTGGTCTTCCTGGTCACCGGCGAGCACGCGGGCGACTTCGTCGCCGCCCAGGACGCCGCCGCGGAGTGACCACCGGCCACGACCGGCTGCCGGTCTCCGGTTGAAACCCGCACTCCGTGCGCCCTCGGTGGTCCGCCACCGGGGGCGCACGGGGCGTGTAGCGGCCCGCACCCGCGCGCCCGTTGACGCCTCATCAGCGGCGGGATTCACTCGAAGCATGGGCACCGCCGCGTGCCTGGATCGAGGAGGACCGCCATGCAGGAAACCCCGGACACCACGGCCGTCGCCGCCGTCGAACCTCCCGCACCCCGCCTGCTGCCACTGCTCGCCGCCGGCTGCGGGTGCGGTCCGGGTTGCGGCTGCGGCTGCCAGGCGGGCGCGCCCTGCCAGTGCGGCGGCTGACGGCCCCCAGCCGGCCCGGCGGCTGACCCCGGGACCGACGACGGCCCCTCGCCCGTGCGGGCGAGGGGCCGTTCCGGCAAGAGGAGTTACTTCTTGCCCTGGTTCTTGACCGCCTCGATCGCGGCGGCGGCGGCCTCCGCGTCGAGGTAGCGGCCGCCCTTGGCGAGCGGCTTGAAGTCGGCGTCGAGCTCGTAGACGAGCGGGATGCCGGTCGGGATGTTCAGGCCCGCGATGTCCTCGTCGGAGATGCCGTCGAGGTGCTTGACCAGAGCGCGCAGGCTGTTGCCGTGCGCCGTGACCAGGACGGTCTTGCCGGCCGCCAGGTCCGGGACGATCGAGTCGTACCAGTACGGCAGCATGCGCTCGACGACGTCCTTGAGGCACTCGGTGCGCGGACGCAGCTCGCTCGGGATGTCGGCGTAGCGGGCTTCACCGGCCTGCGAGTACTCGTTGTCGTCGGCCAGCACCGGCGGCGGGGTGTCGTACGAGCGGCGCCACAGCTGGAACTGCTCCTCGCCGAACTCGGCCAGGGTCTGGGCCTTGTCCTTGCCCTGGAGCGCACCGTAGTGGCGCTCGTTCAGCCGCCAGCTGCGGTTGACCGGGATCCAGTGACGGTCGGCCTTGTCCAGGGCGATCTGCGAGGTGCGGATGGCGCGGCGCAGCAGCGAGGTGTGCACCACGTCCGGGAAGAAGCCCTCGGAGGCGAGCAGCTCGCCGCCGCGCGCGGCCTCCTTCTCGCCCTTCTCGTTGAGGTCGACGTCGACCCAGCCGGTGAAGAGGTTCTTCTGGTTCCACTGGCTCTCGCCGTGGCGGAGCAGGATCAGTCGGTAGGTCGTGTCAGCCATGCGCCCCAGCTTAGTGGAGGCCGAAATCGGGTGGCCGGGCCGTAGGTCCCTGAGTAAGCTGCGCGCTGGCACCCAGCCTCTTACCTGCGGTGCCGTCACCGCTGAGCGCCCCGCAGCATGCCGCTGAGCGCCTCGCACCGTTCCGTTCAGCGGACCACCACCCCGGGGGAGCACCGCATGCCCAGGCCAGCACCGTCCGAGACCGGCTCCGCCCCCCGTGCCGGAGGGCGGCTGCGGGCGAGCGTGCTGGAGGCGGTCGGCGGGCTGCCGAGCTCGTTCTGGTGGCTCTTCGTCTCCACGCTGGTGAACCGGATCGGCGGGTTCGTCCTCACCTTCGTAACCCTTGCTTAAACCGTACGATCGGATGATCAAGGGGGAGCTATGACTTCAACGACCGTTGCGGATGTGCGGGCCGCCGATCCCGCCAACCCGTACGCCG
Organism: Kitasatospora sp. MMS16-BH015; assembly: GCF_002943525.1. NCBI lineage: Bacteria > Bacillati > Actinomycetota > Actinomycetes > Kitasatosporales > Streptomycetaceae > Kitasatospora > Kitasatospora sp. MMS16-BH015. Next base: position 3,814,851 of record NZ_CP025394.1, read on the forward strand.
GACTCCGGGGCGGAAGCTACGCCCGCAAGAGCGCCTACCAGGGGAAGAAGGCGCGTAAGGGCGAGTCCGTGCGCGAGCAGCTCGACGCGAACAACCTTGACGCCGGGAGGCTCGGCGTCAACGTGGTCGAGGAGTTCATCGACGACGACCGCTCGGCATCCCGGCACGGCGCCAACGCCGAGCGCGAAGACTTCGAGCGCATGATCGAGTGGATCGAGACCGGACGGCTCGACATCGCGTTCGCTTGGGCATCGACTCGCTTGCAGCGCGACCTCGCGGTGTACGTGCGACTCCGTGACGCCTGCGCCAAGCACGGTGTGCTCTGGTGCGTCGGTGGCAAGGTCTACGACCTGACCAACAAAGACGACCGGTTCCGGACGGCGATCGACGCGGTGATCGGCGAGCGGGAGGTCGACGAGCTTCGGGCGAACGTCATGCGGTCGCTTCGGGCGAACGCGGTGGCCGGCAAGCCGCACGGCAAGAGGACCTACGGATACCGCCGCGTCTACGACGAGCACACCGGTGCCTTCCTGCGCGTCGAGAAGGAGCCGGCCGAGGCCAAGATCGTTAAGGAGATCAGCGAGCGAGTGGCGGGGGGCGAGGCGTACCTGCGGATCGCCCGCGACCTCGACCGTCGCGGAGTCCAGCCGCCGGCGCCCGAATGGACCTGGCAGCAGGTCAAGCGGCTCGCCGAGTGGCACGAGGGCTTGCCGAAGAACAAGGAACTCGCGCCGGCCACGATCCAGCGGATCAAGGATCATGCCGACCTACAGGCGGAGGCGCAGGAGCGGCTCGCCGCTGGCGAGGAGGCGCTCGACATCTCCCGCGACTTCAACGCTCGCGGGGTGCCGATCATCATGTGCCGGTGGCAGCCGCCGACCATCGTCGAGTTCGCCCAGCACACCCGGTACCTCGGCGTGCGGACCCACCACGGCGAGGTGACCGCCGAGGAGGCGTGGCCGGCGGTCGTGGACAAGGCGACCCATGCGCGGTGCGTGATGACCATCAAGTCACGCAAGGGCAAGCGGCGTTGGAACACCCGGCCCGGCGCGACCAAGCGTTGGCTGTCGGGCTCGATGATGTGCGATGTGTGCAGTCAGCCTGTCGGCTCGGACCTCAAGGACACCGGGCCTAGGTATGGCTGCGTCCAACCTGGGCAAGGCGACGAGAAGGGGTACCACGTCAGCGCGAAGACCGAGGATGTCGACCCGTTCGTATTGGGCAAGTTGCTGGACTGGCTCGCCAATCCGGCGTTCATCGCGGCGTTCACGCAGGGCGACGGGGAACTCGTCAAGCAGATCGAGGAGGCCGAGGCCGAGGCCGCGTTGCTGTCGGCGCAGCTCGACGAATTCATCGCCGAGGCGGGGGCCGGCCGCCTGTCCGCGCGCGCCCTGGTGGCCGTCGAGGCCGACTATCTGCCCAAGATCGAGGAGGCCAAGCGGAAGGCGCAGGCGCTGCGGGCGCCGTCCGTGGTCCGCGACTTCGCTGGCGCGACCCGTGAGGATCTCGAAAAGGCTTGGCCTGCGCTCAAGTTGGAGCAGCAGCGGTTGATCGCCGCGACGTTGCTCGACGTTCGCCTCAAGCCGCGCGGCAACAGCGGCAAGCGCCTTGAGGTGCACGAGTACGTGAGCGTCGAACCGCGTCGCATGCAGCTCGCCGCGTAGGCGGAAGCCGAAAGGGCCGGACAGCGTCTGCTGTCCGGCCCTTTCGCTATGCGTGGACGCCTCACGAGTCGCCGCCCCCGCCCGGTCCTGGGCAGCCGTCTGCCAGCCCGTTGAGCGCCGTCTCGATCGCGGCGGCGCCGGTCGCCGTGATGTGCCGGTCGTCGACCGTGAGCACGAGGTTCTCGTCGGTGGCTCTGACGACGGCCGGGGCTCCGGAGTCCAGTCGGGTACGGCGGACCTTGATCATTCGGTGTACTTCCCCCTTTGGAGCATGGCGCAGACTCGATTCGTACACAGTTTCGAACCGAGCTTCGTCACAGTACCTCCCGGACCGGCGCAGGTCACCCGCGTTCTGGTCAAGTTTTCAACTGGACGAACCTCCAGAGCCGGCCGCCCAGTTGCGCAGCAGTTCCTCGACCTTCGGCATGTCCGCCGGGCGCAGTCCGGGAACATGGGCGACGACGACAGCGGCCCCGGGGGTGGTTGCATCGAAGGGGTCGCCGGCCGTCAGGCCGATGTACTGCTCGGCGGCGGCGGCCTGTACCTCGCGGACATCCTTACCGAGGGCGGCGGCGACGGCCCGCACGATCCATGGCGAGATCTTGACCTGCTCGGCATGGGCAATCTTCCAGAGCGCGTTGTGCGTGAGCTGCTGGCCCGTCTTGGGGTCGATCGCCGTCTCTGCGAGCTTGCGGTAGGTCACCTCTTCGCCCGTGGTCGCTTCGCGCACCATCTCGGCGAACGGGGTGGATTCCCACATCGTTTCTCATCTCCGTTCGTGTCGCGTTACGCGAACAGCTCTATTGAAGCGCACATGCCGCTGGTTCAACCACTTGGGATATGCGTTGACGCGCACTATCGGCCGTCCTAGCGTGGATCTTGTCTCGAAACGAAGACAGACGGGGGGCCCTGAGCTGCACGTTCACACCTCCTGCATGTCTTCGTTCTGCAACAAAGACGCGAGGGGGAGCCGATGAACACCGATGATCACGCCGCCCGACCTGCGGGAACGCAGACGTGGCCGGATCCGAGCGACGCGCAGGTGTCGCTCGTCGCACGCATCCTCGGACCCCACATCCGGAAGGCGCGGGCCGAGCGCCTGGCCGCCGAGCAGGCCGCCGCCGGCCGCCCGGCCGTTGAGCGGGTCGCGGCATGAGCGCCGCTCAGCAGGTCGTCGAGTTCCTCGGCCCGCCGCCGGTCGCCGAGACCAAGCACACCCGGATCGCTCGGGCCCTGCGGGGCCGGCCGTCCGAGTGGGCGGTCGTCCAGCGGGCCGCGAGCATCGGCCGGGCCGCGTCGGCGGCGCAGGCGATCCGCTCGGCGCGGCTGCACGCCTACGAGCCGGCGGGTGCCTTTCAGGCTGTCGCGCGGACCGTGCAGGGCGAGCACCGGGTCTACGCCCGGTACGTCGGCGAGCAGGCGCAGGCCGTGGCCGACGGGGGTGTCGCCGCGTGATCCGCGCCCACCTTCACCCCGACCGGCACACCGTCCGGCTCGACGCCACCGACGCGGCCGAGCGGCTGCTCGACACCGTCGCGTTGGCGTTCGCCGCCGACGAGCAGGGCGTCGCCGATCTGCTGCGCGAGCTGGCCGAGGCCGCCGACCACCACCGTGCCCGCCGGGGCGACCCGCGGGCGACGGAGCACGGCCGGGAGTCGGCCGCCGCCGCGCTCGACGCCTACCGCGACGACACCCGCCAGGGGATCCGGCACACGGTCGAGCGCCGCCGCGCCGACCTGCTCGACACCCTGCCGGCGACCTGCGGCCTGCTCGCCGCCGATCTCACCTGGCGCACGTCCCTCGCGCTCGCCGACCAGCTGCGCGCCCTCGCGGCGCAGACGGTCGCCGGGAGCCGCGCAATCGAACTGGAGTCCGAAGCATGAGCGCGACCGACCAGCCCGACCCGTCGGCGGCGCGGCCCGGCGAGCTGTTCATCGGCGCCGCCACCGTGGCCACCACGGCCGAGGAGGTACGGCAGGTGTGGCGGCAGGCGCACGCCGCCGGCCAGCCGCAGTGGTACCTCGACCTCGTCGCCGGGATCGGCCGCACCAAACCGGGCGCCCGCACGGCCGACACCATGGCGGGTGCGGCGTGACGCGCCCCCGGGTGTGCGGCCTCGACCTGTCCCTGACCGCCTCCGGCGTGGCCGGGGCCAACTGGGCCCGCACGGTGGCCAGCAGCGGACACCGCGACGACTCGTTCCTCGCGCGCGGCACCCGGCTGCACCGCCTCGCCGGCGGCGTGGTCGCCCTGGTCGGCCGTTGCGACCTGGCCGTCGTCGAGGGCCCGGCCTACAGCCGCACCACCGGATCGGTCTGGGACCGCGCCGGGTTGTGGTGGCTGGTGGTCGACGCCCTGATGAGCCGTGGGATCCCGGTCGCGGTGGTCGCGCCGACCGCGCGGGCGAAGTACGCCACCGGCCGCGGCAACGCGTCGAAAGCGGCGGTGGTCGCCGCCGTGCGCCGTACCTACCGGGTGCCGGTCGCCGACGACAACCAGGCCGACGCGTTCACGCTCGCCGCGATGGGGCTCGACTGGCTCGGCGAGGCGCTGGTCGAGGTGCCCGCCGGTCAGCGGTGCGCGCTCGACCACGTCGCCTGGCCCGCCACGGCCGGCCCCGCGCAGCTCGCCCTCGACGGCGGCGCCGTGCCCTACCTCGACACCGTCGAGCCGGTGCGCCGCCCGCGCCGCCCGGCGCCCGTCGCCGTGCCCGACCTCGGCCCGTGCCCCGGTCAGCTCGATGCCCTGGCGGTGGTCGAGTGAGCGGCGATCTTCGGATCGGGTCGCTGTGCAGCGGCTACGGCGGGCTCGACATGGGCGTGCAGCGGGTGCTCGGCGGCTCGGTGGCCTGGCACTCGGACATCGACCCCGGGGCGCAGCGCATCCTCGCCCACCACTGGCCCGACACCCCCAACATCGGCGACCTGACGGCCGTCGACTGGGCGGCGGTCGAGCCGATCGACCTTCTCACGGGTGGCTATCCCTGCCAGCCGTTCAGCACGGCGGGACGCCGGAGAGGAACCACGGATGACCGGCACATCTGGCCGTACATCGCCCACGCCCTTGGGGTACTACGACCCCGATTCGCACTGTTTGAGAACGTGGGCGGACACCTTTCCCTGGGATTCGACACCGTCCTCGCCGACCTTGCCCGCCTCGGGTGGGATGCGGAGTGGGTGTGTGTACGCGCGTCCGATGTCGGCGCGGCCCACCAGCGCCGCCGGCTGTTCATCCTGGCGTGGCCTGCTGCCGACGCCGACGGCGACGTTCGTGCAGGACGTGATCACGCCCGAGCGGTGGCTCGCCCGGCGGGCCAGGATGCGTGCGCGGCACGGGGGTTCGAGCGACATGGGGTTGCCGCTCGGTCTGGCGGTGCGGCTGCTGCCGACGCCCACGGCGACGGAGGCGAGCGGGCCCGGACACACGTCGCAGGGCGGCCTCAACCTGCGGACCATGGTCAGCCTGCTACCGACCCCGAGGGCCAGCGACGGGAGCAAGGGGAGCCCGAACCAGCACGGCAGCAAGGGGGATCTGACTCTCGCGTCGGCGGCGTACCGGATTGGGGCGCCTACAGCGCGGCGGTCGCGGCGTGGGAGAGCCTCACACGTCCCGCACCCCGACCAACTGACGATCGAGGACGCCTGAGCCCGGCGTTCGTCGAGTGGCTCATGGGTCTTCCCGAGCACCACGTGACCGGTGTTCCCGATCTCAGCCGGGCCGCCCAGTTGCACGCGCTCGGCAACGGCGTGGTTCCCCAACAGGCCGCCCACGCACTGCGGTTGCTGCTCGACCGCGCTGCGCCCGCGCTCCCGCCCGGCTGACCGGGCCGATGCCCAGCACTCTCCTGATTCTCTCAACTTCCGCTAGGAGCACGACAGATGAGCCACTCGGCCCGCGATTGGGTCTGGGAGCGGTCTCGCACGCGCGGCACCGCCCGGCTGGTGCTGCTCTCGCTGGCCGACCACGTCACCGGCCCCGAGTGCCTGGCCTACGGCAGCACCCGTTCGCTGGCCGGGCGCACCGGGGCGGGCGAGCGCACCGTCGTGACGGCCGTCGACCGGGCCGTCGCGCTCGGCGAGCTTGAGGTCGTCGCGGGGCGGCGCGGGCCGCGCGGCGAACGCGTCTACCGCCTGCCGCACGCGGTCGGTTGGGTGCCCGGCGCCGCCGGCCAGGCCGAGCCCGACAGCCCCGAGCAGCCCGGTGAGGGGTGCGGAAACGGCACCGGTGGGGGTGCGGAAACGGCAGGGCAGGGGTGCGAAAACGGCATGAGCGGGGGTGCCGAAACTGCACCCGGCGCGAGCGGCGCGTGCAAAAGCTGCACCCCCGGGGGTGCAGAAACGGCAGGTCGGGGGTGCGAAAACTGCATGGGTGGGGGTGCAGTTTCAGCACCCCAGAACCTGAGTGAACAGAAAGGAACGGTAGAGGAACAGGAGCAGCGCGCGGGCGCGCGCGAAGCCTCCGCCTCCGCTGCTGCCCGCTTCGCTCTGCCCGTCGGCTGGGAGCCCGACGACGCGCTGATCGGCTGGGCCGCCGTGACCGGCCACCTGCAACGCCTCGGCGTCGAGGGCATCGACCGGGCCACCGCCAAGTGGCTGACCCACCGGGCCGCCGCTCCGGCCCGGACGGCCGAGCAGTGGCGGGCCGACTGGCGGCAGTGGATCGCCCGTGAGCGCACCGGCCCACAGCTTCGGGCCGTGCCCGACGGCGCGAGCACCGGCACCGGCACCCGGGCCGGGCGCAACGCCCAGCTGTTGCAGGCCGCACTCGCCGAACTCAACGCCCAAGGGGGGCAAGCCTGATGACTCCGAACGAGGTCGCCGCACTGCTGGCCTACGTCGCCGAGCTGGACCCGCGCACCGCCAACAGCAACCAGGACGAAGCCGCCGAGCAACTGCGCCGGTGGGTCGACCTGTTGCGCGATGTCCCGGCCACAGCGCCGGACGGCTGGGACGCCGCCGCCGTGGTGCGCCGGCACGTGACCGAGTCGCCGTACCGGATCCTGGCCGTCGATGTCACCCGCCCGTGGGCCGCGCACCGCCGCTCGCTGCTGGCCCGGCACACCGACCCGACCCCGCCGGTGGACCCCGACGACGTGGCCGCCTGGCAGGCCGCGATCCGGGCGCAGCGCGACGCGGTCGCCACCGGCCGGGCCGCGCCGAGCGCCTCCCGCGAACTGACCAGCGGCGCCCCGCACCCGGCCGTCGCCGCCCGGATCGCCTCGGCGGGCAGCCCGCTCCCGGCCGGGGCCGCCGAGGCGCTGCGGCCCTACCGCCCGGCGAAGGTCGCCCGGGAGACCGCCGCCGTCGAGGGCCGGGGCGACGAGCTGTCCGTCGCCTGCCCCTGGTGCCGCGCCCCGGTCGGCGAGCAGTGCCGGCGCCGCACCAACCGCGGACCCGACCGCGCTGGCACCTGGCACCGCCGAGCCACCGTCCACCCCAGCCGCCGAGACGCCGTCCGGCCCACCCGCAAGGAGAGTGCCGCATGACCCGCCACCGTCGCCGCGCCCGCACCAACAGCACCCACAACCAGACCGCCTACCGGCTCACCGCCGCGTGGCCGTCCACCACCCGGCCGACCCTGTTCCAGACCACCGACCGGCGCCGCCTCGACAAGGTCGCCCGCCAGCTCGCCGGAGCCGGCGCCACGGTCGACATCGAGGAGCACACCGGCCACGGCGCGTGGACCGCGCTCCGCCGGTTGGAGCCGACCCGGGCGCAGCGCCCGCGCACCACGGCCACCCGGCCGCACGCCGGCAGCGCCGAGGAGCACCTCGACGGGGTCGAGCGACTGATGAGCCGCCCGCCGATCCCGCGCGACGGCGGCAAGCCGACCGCGCGCACCGTCGCCCACGGCCGGGGGATCCGATGAGCGCCCCGGACCGCGCCGATGTCACCGTGCTGCTGCACCTGGTCGAGCGGGCCGAGCGCGGCGCCCTGCTGCCGGGTGAGGCCGTGATCCTGCGCGAGGGGATCCGCGACCTGGCCGTCTACCGGGAGTGGTGCGGCGAGTGGAGCCGGATCGTGGACGACGGCCGACGCTACTTGCACGTGATGCGCCGGGCGCTTCGCCGCGCGGTCGCCAGGGCGCAGCGCGGCCGGCAGGCCGAACTCGAGGTCGCCCGACTGCGCGCCGCCACCGCCAACACGGCCGAGCCGGACGGGCAGGCGTACGAGGCGTTGCTCGCGGCCCAGTTGCTCGACGGTTTCGCGCTCGCCCGCGCCGCCCGCCGCCTCGAACCCGTCACGCGACGGTCGGCGGCCCCCTGACCGGCCTGGGCGCCCCCGTAGGCCGCAGAGGGGCGCCCAGGCTCACCAACCCGTTCCACCCGCACCAGACCGGAGAGAGCGCACCGTGTACCAGCCCGCCGACATCCACCGAGCCGCCGATCAGCTGCGCACCGTCCGCACCGAGTGGGCCGCGCTGTTGATCGCCGTTGAGACCCCGCCCGCCGCTGCCTGGCCGCCGGCGCAGCTCTCCACCCACCTCGCCCAGCAGCAGGCCGCCGAGGCCGACCTGCTCGTCGCCGACCGGGCCCCGCTGACGCTGCGCCAGCACCCGGCGCCGGCCAACCTGACCGCGCTCGACGCCGCCGTGCGCGTCGAGGGGCTGCTGTTCGACCTGGCCGACACCCTCGCCGCCGCCGCGCAGCGCCCGATCGGCCGCCGCCTGGTGTCGAGTGTCGGGCGGCCGGAGGTGTGGGCCGACGACGAGGCCGACGCCGCCGACCCTCGCCGCTGGCGCTTCCGCAGCCCGACCGACCCGGGATCCCGCCGCCACGGTCTGCACTTCGCCGCCCTGTGGGTCGAGGGCCGTCTCCTTGATGAGGACACCGAGCCCGAGCGGCACCTCGACGGCAGCGAAGCACCGGCCTTGTTCGCGCGGCTGCCCGAGCACCTGCGGCACGAGACGATCCGCGTCGCGCGGCAGTGCGAGCGCCTGGTGCTGCGGGTGCTGGAGTTGGACGAGCGCGAGACCCCGGTCGAGGGGCGGCCGTGCCCGTGGTGCGGCGGTGCACTGACCCTGCACACCGCCGCCGACCAGGCGCCCCGGGTCACCTGCGACGGTGGCAGCGGCTGCTCGGCCGCGGTACCGCTGGACAACCGCGGACGCCGGGTCTGGGGCGCGGTCGACCTGCTCACGCTGATCGAAGCTCTCAACGAAGCGGTGGCCGTCCGGGCCGCCTGACAGCCCGGCCGCGCCGGCGGACAATCGGACGTGTCGGGGGCACCACCTACGCTTCCACCGTGGCAGCGGACGACCGGGCCGTGCAGCACCCCCGTACCGAACCAGGAAGGCGCCACCGTGACCGAGAGCACCGAGCAGCCCGTCGCCGTCTACACGAAGCGGCCCGCCGGCTCACCGAGGCTCGTGACCGAGCCGGCGCAGCGCGGCGCGAGCCAGAGACTGGCCGAGCAGATGCTCACCCTGATGGTCGAGCACGACCACCAGCGGGCCGAGGACATGCTGCGAACCGTCAAGGACGGGGCGGCGGCCGGCCGGTACGCCGAGTGGCACCTCGACGCGGCGATCGTCGAGGCGCACCAGGAAAACGGGCTGCCCGTCGAGGACATCGCCGCCGCGCTGGACCTCTCCGAGGACCACGTGCAGGACGTGCTCGACCAAGCCGAAGGACAGGACGACGAAGGCACTTGCGCCGTGACCCAATCGTGATCTAAAGTTCGAAGCGCTTCCGGCGTGCCCGGATTCCACGAACTTCCGGCCCGTCACCAACTCCCTGGTGGCGGGCCGTTCGCATGCCCGGGGCCAGCCCCGGGGAGTACGACCACCGGGGGGTGAGATGCGGCGACCACGCCCCTGCCTGATGTGCAGCAGGCTCACCCGCAACCCGAGCCGGTGCAACGACCACCAGGCCGAATGGCAGGCCCGACAGGACCAGCTCCGGGGCAGTGCCTCGAAGCGCGGTTACGGCTCGGCCTACCGCCGCACCGCCGCCGCCGTGGTGGCCAAGCACCGCGCCCAGTACGGCGACTGGTGCCCCGGCTGGGGAGTCGCGGCCCACGCCTCCGCCGACCTGACCGCCGACCACGTGGTGCCGAAGTCCGCCGGCGGCACCGACGAGGCCGCCAACCTGTCGACGCTCTGCCGATCCTGCAACGCGCGCAAGCACAACCGGTGACCCCACACAGGCTGTTGTCACACTGAGTGAGTGAGACCCCCGTCGTGGCCGCATACCGGGGGGTGGGTAGAAGTCGCGGGCATGATCATCCCCGGACCCGGCCCCGTGGGCGAAAGTTTTTCGTACGGGTTCACCGGCGTTTTTTCGGCCCGGGTGACCGGCTGACCGCACCGCGTAGCCGGTCGCCGTGAGTGACCGGGGGTGGTGGTCGCATGCCCGGACCACTCCCCAAGCCGGCCGAGGAGAGGCAGCGCCGCAACGCCCGCGACCTGGGCGCCGTGGTCGCGCCGACCGGCGACGTACCGGCGGCCCCCAGTGAGCTGGGCGCCGAGGCGGTCGCGGCGTGGTCGGACTACTGGGGCGACGTGGTCGCCGGCGTGGTCCGCCCGGCCGACACCTCGCTCGCCGTGCGGTGGGCCCGCAACCTCGACCGGTATCACCGGATCCTCGAACTGGCCGACGCCGAGCCGGTCACCATCGGCTCGACCGGCCAGCCCAAGGCGAACCCGCTGTACGACCTCGCGTACAAGATCGAGGCCAGCGTGCGGGCCGACGAGGCGCAGCTCGGGATCGGCCCGCTGGCCCGGCTGCGGCTCGGGGTGAAGCTCGCCGAGGCGCAGACCTCCCTCGCAGACCTGGCCGCCGACATCGACGCCGAGGGGGTGAGCGCCGATGACGACCCGCGCTCACTCCTCGGCCTATGAGGTACTGCCGTGGCCGGACTCCGTCCCGGTGCCGCTGTCCGCCCCGCCGCTCACCACGGCGCCGAGCGACGGCCCCAAGGTCATCAGGTGGATCGAGCGCCACTGCCGCTACGGGGAAGGCGACAAGTTCGGGCAGCCGGTCAAGCTTGAGCTGTTCCAAAAGCTCTTCCTGATCATGCTGTTCGAGCTGCGCCCGGACGGCACCCGCCGCTACCGCCGGGCCCTGCTCGAAGTGCCCAAGGGCAACGGCAAGACCCCGATTGCCAGTTGGGTTGCCGCCTACCTGTTGGCGACACAGCGGTCGGCCGTCATCCCCGTGGCAGCCGCCTCCTACGACCAGGCCGAGATCCTGTTCGGCGACCTGCGGACCTCGATCGACGAATCACCCACCCTGGCAAGGCTGTTCCACACCTTCGAGGGCGAGGTGCAGGTCGCCGGCGGCCCCGGCCGGGCCTACAAGGTGGCGGCCGTCGCCGGAACGAACGACGGCCAACGGCCCTCGGCGTTCTTCGCCGACGAGATCCACGAATGGACCGGCAACAAGGGCCGCGTGCACCTGGTGATCGCCAACGGAGCGGCGAAGCGCGCCGGTTCGCTGGTCGTCAACACGACCACCCCCGGGGCCGACCTCGACAGCTTCGCCGGCAAGCTCCACGAGTACGGGCTCAAGGTCAACAGCGGTGAGATCGACGACCCCGAGTTCCTGTGCGTGATCTGGGGCTGCCCGGAAGACCGTTACGACCTCACCGACCCCGACAGCCCCGGCTTTCAGGACCGGCTGCACCAGGCGATCCGCGACGCCAACCCGGCCGCCGACCGCTTCCTGAGTGTGCCGGACGTGGCGTCGCGCTTCTACCAGATCGCCCGTCACGAGTGGGTGCGCTATCACCTGGGGATGTGGACGACGGTCGCCGAGCGGTGGCTGCCGGCCGGTGCCTGGGAAGCCTGCGAGCGCCCCGGCCCGGTGCCCGACGGCACCGAGGTCTGCCTCGGGTTCGACGGGTCGTACAACGGCGACAGCACCGCGCTGGTGGTCGTCTCCTGCCCGACCGACGAGGGTGAACTGCCGCACGTCGATGTCGTCGCCGCGTGGGAGCGCCCCGAGTCGCTGGTCGGCGAGTGGCGAGTGCCGATCCTCGAAGTAGAGGACGCGATCCGGGCCGCGTGCCGGACGTGGACCGTCCGGGAGATCGTCTGTGACCCCTACCGGTGGGCCCGCACCTACCAGGTACTCGAAGACGAGGGCCTGCCCATCGTCGAGTTCCCCCAGTCGCCCTCTCGCATGGCGCCGGCCACCGCACGGTTCTACGAGGCCACCACCAACGCCCAGTTGACCCACTCCGGGCACCCCGCGCTCGCCCGCCACCTGGCCAACTGCGCGATCAAGGTCGACGCCCGCGGCAGCAGGCTGGCCAAGGAGCACCGCCACTCCACCCGGCGCATCGACCTCGCGGTCGCCGCCGTCATGGCGCTGGAACGCGCCTGCCAGACCCCCGAAATCCAGCCCGCCCCGCAGTTCTGGAGCTGGGCCGACCTGTGAGCCGAGGGGGTGGTGCACCGTGCGACCCCGCCTGACCCGCCAACAGCTCTCCGACCTGCTCGACGTGGCCGGCCTGGCCGTCCTCGACGCCGCCGCCTGGTGCTGGTGCCCGATCGCCGGGCTGGTCGTGCTCGGCGCCGCCCTGCTGCTGGCCGGGTGGGTGATCGACCGGTGAGCCTGCTCCGCCGCGCCGCCCGCACCCGCCCCGAACGGCGCTTCTACGCCCCGCAGTCCTCGGCCGGCGACCCGTGGGCCATCCCGTCCAACGGCTCGTTGGCCGCCTTCACGCCGAGCGGCGTCCCGGTCACCGAGGACACCGCCATGAGCCTGCTCGCGGTCGCCGCGTGCGTGCGGATCCTCTCGACCAAGATCGCAGGGCTACCGTTCGACGCGATCCGGATGCGCGGGCCGCTGCGCGAGACCATCGACCCGGGCCCGATCATCGTCAGCGATCCATTCGGCGGCGCCAACAACGTGGCCTACCCTTCCCGCCGGGTCGGCTTCGGTCAGCTCATGGTGTCTCTGCTGCTCCGCGGCAACGCCTACTGCCTGGTGCTGGCCCGCGACGCGCTCGGCCGCCCGACCCGCTTGCAGGTGCTGCACCCCGACCGGGTGCGCTGCGGCTGGGATCCGAAGGGATCCGGGCAGCGCGTCTACCAGGTCAACCGCAAGACGGTGCCCACCGAGGACATCGTGCACCTGATGGGCATGTCCCACCCCGAGGCCGCCACCGGCATGAGCCTGATCGCCTACGCCCGCAACGCGATCTCCCTCGGCCTCGCCGCCGAAGAGTTCGGGGGCCGGTTCTTCGGCAACGGCGCTCACATGTCCGGCATTCTCGAAGTGCCGGGCGACCTCGACAAGGAACGCGCCCGCGCCCTCAAGGAATCGTTCACCGCCTCGCACGCCGGGCTACAGAACGCCCACGCGATCGGTGTTCTGTCCGGCGGCGCCCAGTTCAAGCCCATCTCGGTCAGCCCCGAGGACGCCCAGTTCCTCGGCACCCGGGCCGCCCAGAACTTGGACATCGCCATGTTGTTCGGGGTGCCTCCGCACATGCTCGGCCAGGTCGACCGAACTACGTCGTGGGGTACGGGAATTGAGCAGCAGAGCCTCGGATTCCTGCGGTACACCCTCGAAGCGTGGACGGGCCTGTTCGAGGACGCATGGTCGGCGATGCTTCCCCGCCCGCACGTGGCGATGTTCGACCTCGACGCGCTGCTCAGGACCGACACCGCCGGGCGTTTCGCCGTGTACACCCAGGCCAGGACGGCCGGGATCATGACGCAGGACGAGATCCGGGCCCGCGAGAACCTGCCCCCGCTGCCCGACGGCAAGGGTGCCGACATCAACGCGCCGCTGAATTCCTCGGCGTCCCCGAAAGCCGACGGCGCCGACCCGGGCGCCGCTACGGCGAAATCCGACGCTGCGTCAGGAATGGAGCCGTGATGGATCTCAGCGCCCGCAACACCGCCCCGTGCGCGATCGAGCGCCGGTCGATGCCGTTCCGCGGAGTCGAGCTGCGCTCGAAGCCGAATGGGACCGGCGGCGAAACCCTCCGGTTCGAGGGGTACGCGTGCGTCACCGAGACCGGGTACGAAATGCAGGACTGGCTCGGCGAGTTCACCGAAGTCGTGCGGGCCGGTGCGTTCACCCGCACCCTGGCAGACAATGCGGACGTGCCGTTCCTGCTCAACCACTCCGGAATGACTTTGGCCCGCACCAAGTCGGGCACGCTGCGGCTGGCGGAGGACTCGACCGGCCTGCACACCGACGCCGACCTCGACCCGGCCAACCCGGACGTGCAGGCGCTGCGCTCGGCGATGTCGAGGGGTGACCTCGACGAGATGAGCTTTGCTTTCTGGGTCCGCTCGCAGCAGTGGTCACCGGACTACTCGCAGCGCGATATCCTCGACGTGGACCTCAACCGCGGCGACGTGTCACTCGTCAACTACGGTGCTAATCCTGCGACTTCGGCGCAGATGAACGCCCGCGACGCCGAGTTCGTGCAGCGGCTGACCGCCGACCAGCGGCGCGAGCTGTTCGACCGCCTCGCGGTCGAGTTCGCCCCCGCGCCGCCGGCCGCACCGGCCGGGCTGCGGCTGTGGCAGGCCCAGGCTGCCGCCCTCGGCCTCTGAGTCACTCTCCCCATCGACCGTCCCGACGGCCACCCGGCCGCCGGGCGCTTCCGCCTGCGCCGGCGCGGTCGACGCGCGGCCAGGCGATCCACCAACTCACCCAGGAGGAGCGCCAGTTGTCCGCGCTTATCACTTCCCTCATCGAGCGGCGCGGCCAGATCAAGGCCGACCTTGACGCGCTGCTCGCCACCCCTACCGCCGAGGCCCGCGACCTGACCCAGGCCGAGGCCGAGACCTTCAACACGACGGTGGCCGAGATCCGAGGTCTCGACGAGCGGATCGACGAGCTGACCGAGCAGGCCGAGCGCGACCGCAAGGCCACCGAGACGGCCCGGAAGTTCGCCGCCGCCGCCGAGCACCGCAGCCCCGCCGACCTGCGCGTCGTCGAGCCGCAGGTGTACCGCTCCGGCGCCGGCGGCACGTCGTACTTCAAGGACCTGTTCCTCGCCACCCGCAAGGGCGACGTGGGCGCGGCCGACCGGCTGCGCCGCAACGACAGGATGGCCGCCGAGATCCGCGCCGTCTCCACCACCAACGGTCAGGGTGGCGAGTTCGTCCCGCCGGTCTGGCTCGAAGAGAGCTTCGTGCGCATCGTGCGCCCTGGCCGGGTGACCGCCAACCTGTGCGTCAAGGGCGAGATCCCGGCCGGCACCGACAGCCTGACCATTCCCAAGATGGTCACCGGTACGGTCGTGGCGCCCCAGGTGGCCCAGAACACGGGGGTCCAGCAGACCGACATCACCACGACCAGCATCGCGGCCTCGGTCAACACGGTGGCCGGCGGTCAGACGATCTCAATGCAGCTCGTCGAGCAGAGCCCGTTGAACATCGACGACCTGATCCTCGAAGACCTGGCGAACGACTACGCGCAGAAGCTGGACGCGGGACAGGTGCTCGGCGGGACCGGCACCGGCGGCACCGCCATGGGCCTGCTCAACCTGGCCGGCACCATCCCGGTCACGTGGACCCAGGCCACCCCGGCGCTCGGCGGCGCGGGCGGCCTCTACTCCAAGGTCGCCAACGCCATTCAGCTGATCACCTCGACCCGGTTCCAGACCCCGACCGCGATCGTGATGCACCCCCGGCGCTGGTGGTGGGCGGTGTCCCAGTCCGACGCCCAGGGCCGCCCGCTGGTGGTCCCCAACGCCGGACACCCGATCAACAACATGGGCACGCTCGACAGCCTCGACGCCGAGGGCCCCGTCGGGTCGATGCTCGCGCTGCCGGTCTACGTGGACGCCAACATGCCCACCAACCTCGGCGCCGGCAACAACCAGGACGCGATCCTCGTCGGCCGCTTCCGGGACTTCTACCTGTGGGAGGGCGACATCCGCGCAGAAACGTTCCAGCAGACCTACGCCCAGAACCTGAGCCTGTTCGTGCGGCTCTACAACTACGTCGCGTTCCAGGGCGCCCGGTACCTCTCCGCGACGGCGCTCATCACCGGCACCGGCGCCGTGAACCCGACGTTCTGACCCATCCCCACACCCCGGGCCCGGCCGCCTCCCCGGCGGCCGGGCCCGACCCAACTCCCGGAAGGTGCATCACCGTTGAACCCGATCAACTACGCCAAGGGGCTGCTCGACGAGTTCGAGGGCGCGCTGCGCACCGGCTCGACCAAGCTCGCCGCCGAGATCAAGGCCGAGCTTGAGAAGATCGCCCCGCACGCCCGCCGGGCCATCGCCGACCTGCACGGCGTCGTCGAGGACAAGATCGTCAAGCTGCCCGACGGCACCGAGGCCGAGAACAAGCTCGTGACCGACATCAAGGCCGTCGGTGTCCGACTCGACGAGGTACTCGCCCCGAAGACCACCAAGGCGGCGACGAAGAACCCGACCGGCTTCACCCCGCCGACCGGCCCGGCCGACACCCCGCCTGCGGCGTAGTCGCGGTGGCCCGCTCGGACCCGCTCCGCCACCACCTGCGCCGGGTCCGCTCCCAACACCGGGCCCGCCGCCCGCACACCGGGCACCGCTCCCACGTCGGCAGCACCCACCGCCGCCGCGCCGGCGCCCACGGCCACCACCACAAGGCCGCCCACCACCACCGGCGCCACCACCCGCGCGGCCCGCGCGCCCACCACCTCAAGCACCACGCCAAGGGCAAGCACCTGCGCCACGCGCACCGGGTCCGGCACGCCGGCCGCCACCGGCACCGCACCCACGTGCAGCACCGGCGCCACCAGCGCCGCGAGCACCGCCACGCCGCCCACCTGCACCGCAAGCGCCGAACTGCCGCCCACCGCCGGACCCTGCACCACCACCGCCTACAGGCCGCCCACCAGCGCCACCGGCGCCGCCGCCACATGGCCCGCCACCAGGCGGCCCACCACCGCCGGCACGCCGCCGCCCACCACCGCGGCGCCCACCACCAGCACCGGCGCGGCCAGGCCCACCGGAGCAACCGCCGCTACCGGTAGAGGAGGTGAGCCGCCGTGGCGCCGCTGATCTACTTCACCGGGCAGGACGTGGCCCTGTCGGTGACCGTCCTCGACGACACCGGCACCCCGGCCTACGGGTCGCCGACCGTCCTCACCGTCACCGCCCCCGACGGCACCGTGACCACGCCCCCGACCGTCTCGACCGGCGTCGGCACCTACACCGCGATCGTTCCCGCCGTCGCCCACCCGGGCGTCTGGGTCTACCGCTGGACCGCCACCAACCTGGGCGTGGCGTTCGCCAGCGAGGGCCAGTTTCAGGTGCGGCCGATGTCGATCGAGCAGATCGTCGACATAGCCAGCGTCCGCGCACACCTCAACATCCCCCAGAACACGACCAGTTCGGACGACGAGCTACAGGGGTTCATCCTCGCGGCCGGGGAGTTGGCGAGGGATGTCTGCGGCCCGTTCCTGCCCGAGCAGCACGTGCAGTGGCTGGACGGCGGCGGCCCCACCCTCGAACTCGACTGGCTGCCCCTGGCGAGCATCCAGTCGGTCACCGAGTACTACGGGCAGGCGGCGTTCCCCATTACCGAGCAGCCCCTCGGCAGCCAGACGAACGCGTTCGCCTTCACCGCCGACTACGCCACCGGCACGCTGGTCCGCCGCACGTTCGGCGGGCAGGCCGCGCTCTGGGCCGTCGGCACGAAGAACATCAAGGTGGTCTACACCGCCGGACGGGCCGGGCAGGTCCCCTACACCGTCAGGCTCGGCGCGCTTGAGCTGATCCGCCACCTGTGGCAGCTGTCCCAGCAGGGCGGCCGGCCCCGATGGGGCGGCGCCGCGGACGGCGGCGACACGCACGTGCCGATCGGGTTCGCCATGCCCGACCGGGTCCTCGAACTCTGGGGCCCCTACCGCCGCCCGCCCGGGATCGCCTGATGACGACCCCGCTCGGCGCCATCCCGGCAAGCTCGATCACGGCCGCCCGCGCGTGGATCCTCGCCCGCCTGCAAGCCGTCCTCACACCAGACCCCGCCTCGCCGTCGAGCGAGCTGCTGGTGTGCGACGGCGGCCCCGGCCCCTACCAGCCCGACGACATCGTGAGCCTGGGCGACACCCACCAGACCTACGCCCCCGAGTCCGGCGTCGGATCCGGCGGCGCCGGGTGGCTGCGCGAGGACTACCAGCTGCACATCACGGTCGACGTGTACCGGGGCGGCGACAACCCCGACGCCACCTTCGCCCGCGCTCGGACGCTCGCCGACCTGGTCGTCGCCGTCGTGCGCTCCGACCCCTCCCTCGGCGGCGCGGTCGACCGCGCCCGCCCCGCCACCGCCGCGCACTCGACCGGATGGGACGAGGCGCACAGCGGCCGGCACGTCGAGATCGACCTCACGGTCGACTGCCTCAAGACCATCTAGGACGCCTCCCTTGCCTGCCTTCCTCTACACCGGCCCCGACGACGGCCGGTACTACCCCACGCTCGGCATCACCCCGACCCCGGGCCAGACCTACGAGCTGGCCGCCGACCCCGGCGACGGCGCATGGACCCCCGCCCCGTCCCCGCCGGCCACCCGCGCACGGGCCGCCACCACCACGACCGCCACCGCCGACCCGGCGGCCGAGCCCGAGGAGGTGACCGCCAGTGCCTAAGCCAACTCACCTGGCAGCGTTGGGAGTTGCGACCGAGGCCCCGGCCACGCCGGGCACCCCGGCCCCGCCGACCATGTGGGTGCCGTGGAAGACCTGCACCCCCAAGGACATCGTCAACGTCTCCGAGGACAAGGGCATCCGGGGCGCCCCGGTCGAGACCTTCGGCATCGTGCAGGGACAGAAGGGATCCACGCTCGACCTGGGCGGCGACCTCTTCGCCGACTCCTTCGGGCACGTGCTCGCCGGTCTGCTCGGCGACGTGGTCACCACGGGCGCCGCCGCGCCGTTCGCGCACGTCTTCTCGGTGCTGTGCACCGGCGACACCCAGGGCGTCAGCAAGACATGGACGATCGTCGACCCCAACCTCGGCGCCTGGCAGTACCCGGGCATCCGCTGGAACGAGATCACGATCAAGTGGAACGCGGACGGATTGGTGGAGTGGAGCGCCAAGGGGGACGGGTGGGCGTTCGTCACGCTCGCCTCGCCGCCCGCTCCGGCGCAGGGCGCCCTCAAGCCGTTCGCCAACTGGCCTGTGATCACCAAGCTCGCCGGTGTCCAAATCGGCGTACTCGAAGGCGAGTTGAGCATCAAGCGCAAGCTTGACGTGATCCGCGCGGCCAACGGCACCCAGAACCCGGTGTCGGTGTGGGGCGGCGACATCGGCGTCGAGGGCAAGCTGACCACGATCATGGAGGACTCGACGCAGCGCGCCGTCTACCAGGCGTCCACGGTGCAGAGCCTCGACGTGTCGTTCTCCCAGGGCGCCGGCGCCACCGCCAACGGCCTGGCCCTGCGGTGCAGCCAGATCTACTACCCCGAGGCCACCCCGAGCCCGTCCAAGGACTACTGGGAACTCCCCATCAGCTACAAGGCAATCGCCAACGCCGCAGACGCCGGCGCGTCCGGCGGCTACTCCCCGATCAAGGCGACGCTGACCAACGCGCTGCCGAGCGGCACCTACAAGTAGGAGAGACACAGTGAAGCGCGTCAACCTCACATCACAGGCCGGGAGTTGGGTCGATCTGCGGGAGCCGTCGGAGGTTCCCGAGCGGCTGCGGCGCCCGGCCCGGCGCTTGCAGCTGAGCCTCGCCGCCAACCCCGCGTTCGCCTCGGTGATCAAGGACGCCTCGGCCGGCGGCGCCCCGCGTTCGGTCGAGGACATCGACGAGAACGAGGCGCTCGCCATGGCCCAGCAGATGGGTACCGAGGCGTTCGACGCCATGGATCAGCTCAACGACCTGTCGGTCGTCGGCCGGGTCATGGGCTGGAGCTTCGACGCCCCGGTGACCACCGAGGCGTTGCAGGACCTGCCCGGCGCCGTCTACGACGAGCTGCGGGCACTGTGCGCCGACGGCGCCCTCGACACCGGCCTCGACCTGCGCCCGACCCTCGACGAGGCAAGCCCTACCGCGCCCTCTACCGCCTCCGCGTAGCGATAGAGGGGAAGTTCACCTACACCGCCGACCAACTGCCCATGGAGCAGTACCGCGACTGGCGGCTGTGCCAACTCGTCGGCCCGCCCCACACCTGGGAAGACCTCCCGGCCGAGCGCCTCGACTGGCTGCTCGCGGTCGACGACGCGGTCGCCCAGGCCCGGCACAACGTGCAGCAGGACGGGGGCAGCGATGGGTGACGAGGACAGCCTCGGCAGCCGGGTGAGCGGCGTCCGCGAGATCGGCGAAGCCCTGACCCGGATGGAACGCCGAGTAGACGCCGCCACGATCAAGGCACTCAAGGCCAGTCAGCGGGTGACCCGGACCGCGATCAAGGGCCGGATGCGCGGCCGGCCCCGGTGGGGCCACCGGGGCGCCTCGGCCCGCACCGGCGCGAACGTCACCGTCGACCGGACGCAGGGGCGGATCACTCGCGCGGGCGGCCCTGGCAAGCTGTCGGGCGCGCTGCTCGCCTCGATCCGGTCCTCGAAGCAGCCCCGCCGCAAGGGCGACGCCCTGTCCGCCGCCGTGATGTCCGGCGGCGCCGGCGGCCCGCAGAACCTCTACAAGAAGCACGTGGAAGCCCGGTTCCCGTACTTCAAGACCGGCGCCGAGGCGGCAGAGAAGAAGCTTCCGAAGATCTGGGAAGACCTCTGGCGCGACGCCGTGCACGGCCCCGACAGCAGCTAGACAGCGGTCGGGAGGTGAACCCAAATGGGCTCCCTCCCACCGGTGTTCATCGAATTTCTCGGCAAGGCGACCGGCCTCTCGGCCACCGCCGCAGCGGTCAAGGCCGAGCTTGCCGAGGTCAAGGCCGAGGGCGGCGGCAACCTCGCCGGACTCGGCGCCGTCGGCACGGCCGCGCTCGCCGGAATCGGCGCGGCGGCGGCCGGCGCCGCCGTCCACGCCGTCCACATGGCGGCCGACTACGAGACCGCCCTCACCCGGGTTCGTACCGGCGCCGGTGAGGCGGCCGGGAACATGCAGCTCGTCTCCAACGGCGTGTTGCAGATGGCCGGCCAGGTCGGCCAGAGCACCGAGCAACTCACCAGCGGTCTCTACACCGTCGAGTCGGCCTCGTTCCACGGGGCCGACGCGTTGACGGTGCTGCGCAACGCGGCGATGGGCGCCAAGGTCGGTGCGGCGGACTTGAGCACCGTCACCGACGCGGTCACCACCGCGTTGAATGCTTACAAGCTGGGCGCGAGCGACTCGGCGGCGGTCACGAACAGCTTGATCGCCACCGAAGCCGAGGGCAAGACCAACTTGGAAGCCCTGGCGGCCAGCATGGCCAACGTGCTGCCGGCGGCCTCGGCCGCGCACGTCGGGCTGCAAGAAGTCCTCGGCGCCATGGCCACCATGACGGCGCAGGGCACCCCGGCCGCCGTCGCGGCGACCTACCTGCGCCAGACGATCGGCGCCCTGTCCAACCCGAGCGGCAAGGCTGCGCAGGAAATGCAGTCGCTCGGCCTCAAGGCGATCGACGTTTCCCAGAACCTCGGGAAAAAGGGCCTGGCGTCCACGCTGGAAATGCTCACGGACGCCATCAAGTCCAAAATGGGGCCCGCCGGAACGGTCCTCGTCGAGCACCTGCAAAAGGCGGCGAAGAACAGCACCGACTTTCAGAAGGTGCTCGCGCAGCTTCCACCCGCGCAGCAGACCTATATCGGCGCGCTCGCCAATATGGTGGGCGGAACCAAGTCGATGCAGGCCGCCCTCGAATTGACGGGCAGCCACCTCGCGGATTTCAAGGCAAATACGGCCGGAATTGCCGAGCACGTCAAGGCCGGTGGAAATTCGATCGAGGGCTGGGCGGACGTACAGAAAACATTCAACCAGAGGTTGGCCGAGGCCAAGGCAGAGGCGGAGGCGCTCGGGATCAAGATCGGGCAGAAGCTCATGCCGGCGGTGTCCGCCGTGCTCGGCGGAGTGATGGCCACGGTCCAGTGGTTCCAGAAGCACCACGACGCAGCGATCATGGTCGGCGGCGCGCTCGCCGGCGTACTGGCGGTCGGGCTCTACATGGCGGCCACGGCCGCGTGGGCGTTCACGGCGGCCCTGCTCGCCAACCCGCTGACGTGGATCGTGCTCGCGGTCGCGGCGCTCGGCGCGGCGATAGCGTGGCTGGCCGTCCACTGGTCGAGCGTCTGGGCCGGGATCAAGAAAGTCGCGCAGGTGGTCGCCGCCCTGGTGGTCGGTGCCTTTGTTTTTTTGGCCGCAGAAACGTTTCGCCTCTGGCGGATGATCACGGGCGGAGTGTCGGCAGCCTGGCACGGGATCGCCTCTTTTTTCTCGGCGGCCTGGCATTTTGTCGCCGATCCGGCGGTCGCAGCCTGGCGGTGGATCGAAAACACCACGACGGCGATCTTCGGCCGGGTGACCGCTTTTTTTCGCAAATGGTGGCCGCTTCTGCTGGTGATCTTTGCCCCGCCGATCGCGCTTTTGCTGGCTATCTGGAATCACTGGCACAAACAGATCATCGGCACTGCGCTGGCAGTCTGGGGCGCCGTGTCCGGCTTTTTTGTGAAAACCTGGCAGGAAATCTGTTCGCTGGCCTCGGCCGGCTGGCGGATTTTTAAGCAGGTCGTGATCACGCCCACGCTCGAACTCTGGTCGTG
Organism: Kitasatospora sp. MMS16-BH015; assembly: GCF_002943525.1. Taxonomy (NCBI): domain Bacteria; kingdom Bacillati; phylum Actinomycetota; class Actinomycetes; order Kitasatosporales; family Streptomycetaceae; genus Kitasatospora; species Kitasatospora sp. MMS16-BH015. The sequence goes on from NZ_CP025394.1 coordinate 3,837,118, forward strand.
GCTTTCCGGGCTCTGGACCGGGGCCGTTGACTGGCTGGCCGCCAAGTGGGCGCTCATCCACGCCGTGGCGCTGCTGGTCTGGCGGAAAATCCGCTCGGCTGTGATCGACCCGCTGCTCGACGCCTGGCACTCCGTCACCGACACAGCGGGCCGCATCGGCTCGGCGATCTCCGGGGCGTTCGGCCGAGCCAAGGACGAAGTCATGCACTACGTCCACGAGTTCGAGGACTTCGGCTCGAACATCGTCCAGGGGATCGTGCGTGGGATCTCGGGCGCCGCCCACTGGGTGACGGACAAGATCAAGGGGCTGGCGAACGATGCGCTGAAGTCGGCGAAGTCGTTCCTTGGCATCAACAGCCCCAGTCGCGTGATGGCCGACGAGGTCGGCCAGTGGATCCCGCACGGGATCGCGGCCGGTGTCGCCGAACACGCCCACGTTGCCGCCGGTGCCGTCGCCCGGCTGTCCGCCGGCCTCTCGGCGCAGACCGTCACCCCGAACCTGTCCCTCGCAGGCGCCAACTCCACTGCTGCTGCTGGCGGTTACGGCGGAAGTGCGTCGGCGGTCGAGGTGACGACGATCGTCCAACTCGACGGCGCCGAGCTGTTCCGTGCGGTGCAGCCGCACGCCCTGCGCAACGACCGAAGGAACCCCCGGGCCGGTCTCGTCTACGTGCGGGCCGCCCACTGACCAGAAGGAGGTGCCCACGGTGACCGCGCAACTCGGCGCCCTGGTCGACCAGTTCGCCGGGACCGCGCTCAACTCGGCGGTGTGGAACCAGTCGTCCGCCGGGGCCGTTGGGATCGACGCCCCGGGCCGCGCCTACGTGACCGTCTCGGCCGCCTACCCGGCGCTCGGCTCGGGCCCGTGGGACGGCACCGGGCAGGCCGTCTACGCCAAGGTGACCCCCGCCCCGGCCGGGGCGGGGGGCGCCGGCGTGCAGACCCTGTTCAAGGTCCAGCTCGACGGCAACAACTCGGCGTACCTGGTGGTCAGGCCCGGGGTGTCGTTTCAGGCGTTCGTCTACAACGCCGGGACGGCGAGCGCGGTCAACCTGCCCGCCTACGACCCGACCGCGCACGCCTGGTGGCGCATCCGGGAGACCGGCGGTTCCTTCGTGTTCGAGGCGGGGCCGGACGGCGCCGCCTGGTCGACGCTGGCCACGCTCGCCCACACCTGGCCCGTGACCGCCGTCTCGTTCTTCTACATCGCCGGGACGTTCGACGGCACGCTCGGCGGCGCCGCCTACCTTGAACACCTGAACACCCCGCTCGGCGCCGCCGGGACGCTGCCGGCGTGGCCGCGGATCAGCTTCGGCGTGGCGTTCAACGTCGGCGGCACCCAGTCCGGCACCCCGTACTGGACCGACCTCACCGCCCGACTGCGCGACAGCTGGACCGCCACCCAGGCCGGGCGGCAGTACGAACTCGACGCCGTGCAGTCCGGGACGGCGACGGTTACCCTCGACACCACCGACGGCGCGCTCGACCCGACCAACCCGGCCGGCCCGTACTACGGGATGATCCGGCCGTTCCGCCGGGCCCGGCTCGCCGCCACGTGGCCGCCGTCGCGCAACTGGCTACCGCAGGGGCTGGCGAACGGCACCTCGACCGCCGACACCCAGCTGACCGGCGGCAGCCGCACCGTCGCCACGGCCGCCCCCGCGCCCACCGGGCACACCCGGGCCGTCGCCTGGTCCTACCCGGTCTTCTCGGGCTCGGTCTCCTGCGGCCTCGGCGCGACCACGGCCGCGTTCACCTCCTGCGACCAGGACGCCGTGCCCGTCCTCGGCCAGCCCGGCCAGGCACCCGGCCAGCAGTGGACGTTCAGCGTCTACGCCTCGATCGCCACCGGGGGCCCGGCGGGGCTGCAACTGAGCGGGCGAATCAGCTGGTACCGGCAGGACGGCACCCGTATCACACCGAGCGACAGTGCCCCGGTGACGCTGCCCACCGCCCCGGGCTGGACCCGGATCACGGTGACCGCCGCCGCCCCGGCCGGCGCCGTCTGGGCCCGGGTCTCCCTGATCTCCCCGGCCACCACCGTGACCACCGTCGCGGGCACCGTCTACCTGACCGGCTGGCAGTTCGAGCAGTCCGCCACCGTCAGCCCGTGGACCGACCCGGGCGGCACCTTCGCGCTGTGGGGCGGCTACGTCGAGCGGTGGCGCCAGCGGTGGCCCAAGGGAGTGGCCTACGGCACCGTCGAGGTCGGGTGTGTCGACGCGCTCGCCGGAATCGCCCGCCTGACCCTGCAACCGAGCTTGCAGCAGACCCTCGCCGCGCTCGGCCCCAGCATGATGTACGCCTTCAACGAGCCGGCCGGCGCAACCCAGTTCGCCGACGCGACCGGCCGCCGCACCGCGCGGCTGCCGCTGGCTGCACCCTCCGGCGCGGGAAGCGCCACCATCACCAGCGGAACCACGGTGCAGGGCGCCGGATCGGTCGGCAACGCCGGCCCGGTGGTCACCATCACCAACCCCAACCCCGGGCAGATCGTCAGCCAAGCCGGGATGTACATCGGCCCGCCGCCGAGCGGACCGTTCGGGCCGCCCGCCACCGGCGGGTGGACGAGGATCATCTGCTTCCGCACCACGGTCACGCCGTCCAACCGGATGGCACTGTGGACGAGCTTCGCCCCCGGTGCGGCCGGCGGCACCGGCTCGAAGGCGTACATCGAGCTGTTCATCGACAGCTCGGGCCACTTCAACGCCGCCCTGTCCAACGCCGACGGCAGCGCGACCAGCTCGTTCGGGGTGTCCGACGTGTTCTGTCCCAACGGGGCATGGCACATCGGGATCGTCCAACTCAGCAGCGACGGCAAGACGTTCACCGTCGCGTGCGACAACTTCGGCTACCAGGACAGCACCACGGGCGATTTCCATCCGACCGGCTGCACCACCGAGTCGATCGGCGGCCTGGTCATCGGTTCCGCCTCGTACCTGCTGTACTCCGGCGACCTGGCATACGCGGTCGAGATCCCGTACGAGATCAACAACGACAGGGCATTCGACATCGGAGTCGGGTTCTCGCTCGGCTGGTCGGGCGACACCTCGACCCAGCGCGCGCAGCGGATCCTCACCATGGCCGGGTACCCCGGTCAGCTCGCCTCCCTCGACGGGGTCGAGGTGATGGGCCCGGCGAACCTGGCCGGGCAGAACGCGGGCGCCGCGTTGCAGGTGGTCGCCGATTCCGAGGCCGGGCAGGTGTACGCGGACCCGTCCGGCGTCGTCACGCTGGCCGGCCGCCGGTGGCGCTACCTGCAAGCCACCCCCGCGGTCGTCTTCGGCGACGGCCCCGGGGAAGTGCCGTACCTGGGCGACGTGTCGGTCGACCTCGACCCGGATCACGTCTACAACACGGTGCAGGTCACCAACCAGGTGGGCGCCGGGGCCGAGCAGCCGCCGGACACCTTCGCCTCGAACAGCGTCTCCGCCGGGGAGTACTTCCCGTCGAGCCTGGCCCGCACGATCAACGTGCAGGACCAGGGCGAGCCGCTGTACGCCGCCCAGTACCTGGCCGGGCAGTACGCCGAGCCGCAGCCGCGCGTGTCCCGCGTGACGGTCGACCCCAGCAGCAACCCCGGGCTGTGGCCGGCGCTGCTGGGCCTTAGCTTCGGCACCCGGGCCAGGCTTAACCGGCGGCCCAACGCCTCGCCGAACGCGATCCAACTCGACACCTACGTCGAGCAGTTGGAGTGGAAGGGCGACGACCAGGGGCAGCTGCAGCTCTCGTTGCAGCAGTCCGCCGCCGCCCCGTACTCGGGGTGGCTGATCGCCGCCGCGCTGCACACCACCCTCGCCGCCCCGGCCACGGCCGGCGCGTCCACCGTCACGCTGGCCGCGCTCACCGGCTCGGCCGCCAACTCGGCCGCCTCCGTGCTGCCGGGCGGCACCGTGCTGACCGTCGGGTACGGCACCGCCGGGGCCGAGACGGTGACCGTCGCCCCGGGCGGCGTGGCCACCACCACCCCTGGCTACACCAGCGTCGCCGTCACCCTGACCGCGCCGCTGGCCCGCAGCCACGTCGCGGGCGAAGCCGTCTGCCAGCCCCTGCCCGCCGGCGTAACGCTGCCCGGCACGGCCGCCTACCCGGCGAGCCTCGACCCGGCCGCCACCCTCACCGCCACCGGCGGACCCCGGGCCGCCTACTGAGAGGAGGACCGCCCTTGACCGGCCTCCCGGTCACCACCCCCTACAGCTGGAGCGTCGCCGACACGTTCACCGCGAGCATCGGCAACGGCATCCGCGACCAGCTGACTTTCCTGCAAAAGCCGCCGAACTTCGTCGGCTACCAGGGCGTCACCCAGAGCCTGGGCAACCAAGTGTGGACCCCGCTCGGCCTCGACCAGGCCCCGACCGACCCGTACGGCGGCCACTCCACCACCACCAACACCAGCCGCTACGTCTGTCAGAGCGGGGTGGGCGGCTGGTACACCGTCTGCGGCGTCTACACCCCCAACGGCAACTCCACCGGGTTCCGGGCCGTCCGGATCCAGGTCAACGGCGCGCCCGTGCCCGGCCTCGGGGCTTATCTGCCGTCCATGGGCGCCGAGTTGGGGGTCGTCACCCCCACCAAGGACGTGTTCCTCAACCCGGGCGACTACGTCGAGGTGTGCGGCTGGCAGTCCAGCGGCGGCAGCCTCGGTACCGCCATCGACCCCGACATGCGCACCGGTCTCTGGCTGAGGTACTCCCATGCCTGACGAACTCAACTTCACACCCACCTGCGCCAGTTGCTCACTCCCGCCGGTGGTCCAGTGGCGGCGCCGCTCCGCCGACGACCCGACCCACACGGTCACCGTGCTGGCCTGCGCAACCCACGGCATCACCCGCGACCTGGCCGCGCACGTCCACGCCGCCGACTGCACCGCGCCCGACCCGGCGCACCTGCCCGGCTGCGGCTGCACGGTCGAGCCGCTCGACCCCGAGCCGGCGTTCGCCGTCGCCGCGCCGGTCGCCCTGCCGCCGGGCTGGTGACCGCACCGCACCCCGCACCGCCCCGCCCCCGTGCCACTCCGGCCCGGGGGCTTTCCCATGCCCGGAGACCCCTTGACCAGCCACTACCCGACCGCATGAGCCGGCTGACCGCCCTCGACGACAAGCTCGCCGCCGCCGTCACCCGCGCGTTCGGCAGCATGCCCGCCGCCTACCTGCTCGCCCTCTACAGCCTGCTCCCCCTCGCCCTGCCCGGCGCACAGACCGCCCTCCTGTATTGGTCCAACTGCGTGCAGCTGATCGCACTGCCGCTGCTGATGGTCGGTCAGAACGTGCTCGGCCGCGCCGCGGAACAGCGCGCCGCCGAGACCCACGACGCCGTACTCGCCGAACTCGCGCTGCTGCGCGCCCTGGTGGCTGCGCCCGCCGACCAGCCGCCGGCGCAGGCACCCACCGACCCCACCACCCCGAAGGGATCCGCCATGCCCGACCGACCCGTCGACCCCCACCTCGACCAGGCGGCCCAGGCCGCCGCCCTCACCGAGACCCACAACGGCCCCACCGAGCCCGACGAGCAGCAGCTGCTCGCCGCCCAGTTCGGCGCCCCCAACTCCGCCGGCGTCTACGGCGCCCCGACCCCCGAGGGGAACCCCGCATGAGCCTCGACACCATGGTCGCCGCCGCCGAGCGCACCCTCGGCCTGACCGGCCGCCCGAACTACATCACCACCGACTACGCGTCCCGCGACGGCGCCGAGTTCGCCGCCGCCCCCTGGTGCGACGAGGGCGTGACCTACTGGGCCCGCGCCAGCGGCGAGTACGACGCCGTGTGCTTCGGCACCGACTACGCGTACACCGTCGCCCACGCCGCCCGCTTCGACCAGGCCGGCCAGTGGCACCCCGGCACCGACGGCATCACCCGCGGTGACGTGGTGTTCTTCGACTGGGCGGGCGGCGACGAGATCGCCGGTATCGACCACGTCGGGCTCGTCACCGGCACCTCGGGCGGCTACGTCTACACCGTCGAGGCCAACACCGCCGACTCCGTGGCCCGCCGGGTGCGCACCGCCGGCGTGATCGTCGGATACGGCCGTCCCGCCTACACCGACGCCTCGCCCGCCCCGGCCGCACCGGCCGCACCGGCGGCCCCGGCCTGGCCCGGCCGCGTCCTGGTCAACACCAGCCCCATGATCCACGGCGACGACGTGCGCACCTGGCAGCAGCAGATGCGCAACCGCGGCTGGAACCTCTCGGTCGACGGCTGGTACGGCCCCGCGAGCGCCGCCGTAGCCCGCGCCTTCCAGACCGAGAAGGGGCTGACCCCCGACGCCGAGGTCGGCCCGATCACCTGGGCCGCCGCATGGACCTCCCCCATCACCTGACCCGAAAGGACAACCCGACCCGTGACCGACTCCACCCGCCGCACCCTCCGCACCGCCGTGCAGACCCTGCTCGGCCTGCTCACCGCCCTGCCCCTGCTCGTCTCCACCGCCGGCCTGCCCGCCACCCTGCCCGGCCTCGGCGTCGCCCTCGCGGTCGCCACCGCCGTGACCCGGGTCATGGCCCTGCCCGTCGTCGAGAACCTGCTGCCCACCTGGCTGCGCACCCCGACCGCGGCCCCGGCCGCGCCGACCACCCCGGAGGTCACCACCGAGTGAGCCCCGCGACGACCGACGGGCAGCTCGACACCCTCGCGCTCTGGTGCGGCGCCCTCGTCGCCGTCACCAGCGCCGCCGGCCTGCTCTGGCGCATCACCCGCGCCCTTCACCACCTGGTGCGCCGAGTCGAGGACGCCGTCACCGACTGGGCAGGCACCGAGGAGCACCCCGGCGTCATGACCCGACTCGACCGGATCGAGCACCGCATCGGCGCGATCGAGTACCAGCTGCACCCCAACAGCGGCACCTCGCTGCGCGACGCCGTCGACCGCGTCGACCAGCGCACCGCCCGCCACCTCGACCCCCCGTAGACAGCACCGCGCCCCCGTACCGGCTTCGTGCCGGTACGGGGGCGCTTCTGTCGTTTGCCGTCAGGCGGCGGCGAGGTCGCGCACCCGATCGTTGAAGTCGGCGACGAGCGGGTGCGCACCGAAGGGCACCATGCGCCGCTGTACGTCCTGCACGGCTTCTAGGCTGCGACTCGAACTCACCTGTCCGGACAGCCGGATAGCTCGGAGACCGGCAGCGTGTGCCGCTTCTAGGTCCCGCCGCTGGAGGTGCGACACAGCGAGTGCAGCTTGCGACATGGCGCCACGTCGGGCACGCCCCTGTGCACGGGCGAAGTCGATCGACCGTTGTGCGTGCTCAGTTGCCGCATCTGGCTGGTCGAGGTCCCGGAAGGCGTTGGCGTACTCGCCATGAAGATAGGCGCCGTCGATGAACTTCGCCCACTCGGGTTCAGTGTCTGGGCGGACACGCTCGAAGGCTTTTTCCGACTGCGCCACGGCGTGTGCTGCTGCCGCGCTGTCCCCAAGGGCCGCGAGGGCTCGGGCTTCAAGGGCCCAGAGGTCGGCGAGGCATGCGGCCGAGTCCGCGTTGACGAGGCCGAGACGGCCAGATTGGGCAAGGCGACGCCCCTCGGAGGGGTCACCTTGCAAGGTGGCCTGATCGGCCATCCCGGCGAGAACGTGCGCCCCCAACGCGGGGTCGTTGGACTCCTGCGCGAGGCGGAGCGCTTGGATCAAGTACCGCTGTGCTGTGCCGTGTTCGCCGTCGTCGTAGGCCATCCACCCCAGGAGGTAGGTCTGTTCAGCCGCCGCTGCGCAGAGTGCCTGGCGAACATCTTCCCCGTGCGTTCGACGGAGCAGCGGGTACACATGTTCGTTCATGTACTCGGTGAGCAGTTCACGACCCCCTGCTCCACCGCCCCGCATCACATCCATGTTCTGGAACTTGGCGAACATGTTCCGCACACTGGTCACGTCTTCCAGGCGGACCCGCGGGCCCGGCGCCGGCGCCTGATCAAGGGTCTGCAACAGCCAGTCGCGTGACGGGCCGGTGCCAGCTACGGCGATGAACGGCAGAGCCGCCAGCAGGTTCCTGCGGTCCTTGTCCACATCCACTCTCCCCAACTCCGTGACCGACTCGACCGTCTCTCCGAACGATGCGGCGTAGACCAGGGATCGGTCAAGGTCCGGCAGGCCCCCGAGGCCGAGGTCGAAGGTCGTCACCCGGTAGCCGAACCGCTCGGAAAATACGTCCGCAAGGATGCGCGGCACGGGCTCGCGGGGCTGCTCCCCTTCGAGCCAACGCCGCACCCTGGTGGTGTTGGGGTTGATGTGACGGTGCCCGTAGCGCAACGCCTGTACGTGTACTTGTCGGGCTAACTCGCCCTTGCTCATGCCGGACCGCGCGAGGTAGTCCGCAAGCCTCTCGTTTGGCTGCGCCACAGCGCGGCCTCCCTCCGGTCGTGGGTCGAATTCGACACGGTTCGACACCCCTTCGCAGGCTACCGGTCAGTGACGCCCTGGCGTTGGCTGATTGCAACACGTTCACTGCGGCGAGCGACGAAGGAGTGAATCCGTGTCTGACTCTTTGCTGTCCCGCCTCACCGGGGAGCAACACAGACAGGTCGAGGCGAATCAGCGGAAAGCCCGCTCGGCCCTTGAAGAGTTCCGTAGCGCGACCGAGGCCGCCGGTTGCCCGCTGCCCTCGCTGGCGGTCGACAGCCCCTCGGTCGTGACGGGCCTGGTGCTGGTCCTGTTGGGCGGTGCGCTTCCGGATGTGATCACGCGGCTGGCGAAGGTCATCCGAGCTGGTGTTGCCGCCCTCGCCGCAGAGGAGGGGGCCGCCCAGGCGGCCGAGGACGGGCCCGCCGGCTCGGTCTCGCTGATGTGGACCCCCTACGACGGGCAGTTGGTACTCGACTGCGAGCGCGACCAGGTGGGCGTGTTCCAGCGTGCGGAGGGTGCCCGGTTCGTCCTCGCCCCGGTGGTTGTCGGGAGCGGGTGTGACTGGCTGGCCGATCCGCTCAAGGTCCGTGCCGCGGACGCGAACGACAGGGTCCGGGCCGAGGCGTCGGTGTTGAACGCGAACAGCAAGAAGAGGGTTGGCTGATGAACGAGATCAGCGTGACGGGAACCCCGAAGCTCATCCTTCCTGGCTCGCCGGGGATCAAGGTCCCGGCGCACTCCGACTGCGGAGCGACGGCCCGCGCCAGGGTCGACGACCGGGTGACGCGCTTCGGTGACTGGACTTACCGGGAGGACCCCGCGCCCGGGGACGAGCCGGCGGTCTACGTCATGGTGTGCAAGGGGACGGCCGCCGACGGTACCCCCTGTGGGCTGGAGTCGGGGCCGCTCCGCACCGCCGAGGAGGCACGCGAGTGGACCCGCAAGCACACGCAGTTCAGCGACGCGCGACACCGTAAGTACCGGCTGATCGCTGACGTGCCGTTCGAGATGGTCCCCAAGGTCGAGCCGCTGTGAGAGTGCTTCGGATTCGCGCGGCGATGGTCCTCGGCGTTGTCCTGGTCGCGGTCACCCTCGCAATGGTGGCCGCCCTCGCGCTCGACCCGTCCCTGTTCTGGTGGGTCCTGGTGCTGGTGCTCTTCATCGGTGTTCCAGTCGGTGCGGACCTGGCGAAGGTGGCCGAGCGGCGTACCCGGATGCGGATCAAGGTCCGTCACGTGTGCGACCCGGGCTCGTGACCGTCGCCGAGGCGGTCCCGGTTCTCTCCGAGATTCGGTCTGCGCTGCTCCCGGCGCCACCGAACGAGGACGACGGGAACGGGTGGACGCTCGGGGACTGCTGGCTCTACTGCGGGCGCACCTCGGTCCGCGTGCTCTGGCTCGGCACCGTCACAGCCGCCGGAGGAATCCACGCAGCACTGCACGCCTGCGCCGAGTGCATCGCTCGACTCCACGGCAAAGCGGTCACTGCGACGGTCGAGCGCGACGCCCCGGCGACCGACACGGGCCGCCGGGCCCGGCACGCGCGTCCCAAGGTGCCCCGCCCGCTCTGGACCACATGGCTCCGCCTCCCGAGCGCCGACCCGACCCCATGACTCCCGACGCTGCCTGCGCCGCGCCGGGCTGCACAACCCCCGCCCCGGTGACGTGACTTGTGGACCACGGACGACCGGGGCGGGGCTTCTCCGGATATCTCTCACGAGGGGGCAACTGCCTTGGCACACAGCGATATTGACCCGGCTGCGATCCCGGCCCGCCGTATCGGCGGCCTGGCGCTGCTGACCTACGGCGACACGGTCGGCATGGTGCTGCCGAACTACAAGCTCGACCAGGGCGAGAACCGGTGGCAGCTCCCCGGCGGGGGCGCACGCCGCAACGAGAGTGCCGCCACGGCCGCCGAGCGCGAGTTGCAGGAGGAAACCGGCCTGGTGCGCCGGCTGACGCACCTCCTCCTGTCCCCGGACTGGATCGAGGAGAACGAGGAGACCCAGGCGCCCGAGGGGTACAACTTCGTCTTCGACGGTGGCGAGTTGACCGTCGCCGAGGCGGAAGCCGTCGCCGTTCCCGAGGCCGCGCGCCGGGAGCTGATCGAATTCGCCTGGGTGCGGATCCCCAACTTGAGCAGGTACTGCAAGCCGTACCAGGAACGGCGCATCCGGCTCGCCCTCACCCACCGCCGGGCCGGGCTCCGGATGCCGTTCACGGCCCACGGCGTGCCGCTCGGGTAGGCACCCCTAGACCGCCCGCTCTGGTCACGCGAAGCACGCAACGCCACCAACCCCCGGCGTGCGGCGTGCCGTGCCTCCCCCGGCCGTGACCAGGGCGGGCCCTGCAACCCCCGTTCCGGCGGGCGGGAAGGGTCAACACCCCGCCGGAACGGGTCCTCACCACAACAGAAGAGACGAGGGATCATGAGCGCAACCACGCACACCCCCCGTACTGCCGGAGCGAACAGCCCCCTCCGGAGCACTGCCGCCGTCCGGGCGCTGCTGGAGGGGCCGGCCATCACCCCGGCCGACCTGTCCATGGTGCTGCTGGTCACCGAGGACGACCAGGCGAGCCGGCCCATGCCGACGGTGACCGTCGCCGGAATCCCGGCCGTCGTCCGTGACTGCGCCCGGCTCGGCATCCGAAGCGTCAAGATCTTCGCCGAGTCGACGCAGCGCGACGACACCGGCAGCGTCTCGCTCGCGCCGGATTCGCTCATGGCCCGCGCGGTGCACGCGGCGAAGGATGCCGAGCCCGACATCGCGGTCATGACGGAGACCTGCCTGTGCAGCTACACCACGGGCGGGCTCTGCTACCTCACCGGGCCAGGCGGACGGCCGGACCTGTCGGCCACCATCGAGGTGACAGCACGGCAGGCCGTCGCCCACGCCGAGGCGGGCGCGGACATCATCGGCCCGGCGTCCATGGTCCTCGGCACCACCCGGGGGGCCCGCGACGCACTCGACCAGGCCGGCTACGACGCGCGATCCGTCATGCCCCACGTGATCTACCACAGCACGCTCTACGACGGGTTCCGCCTCACCATGGGCGCCACCCCGAACGCCGGCGCCGATCGGGCGTTCCAGATCAACCCCGGCAACGGCGACCAGTTCCTCGACTCCGCGCTGCGCCTGGTCACCGACGGCGCCGACATGCTGTTACTGGAGCCCGCGCTGTTCACCGCGGACATGCTCCGCGACCTCAAGGCCCGAACCCTGGTCCCACTGTTCCCGTTCTCCGTCTCGGGCGAGTACACGACGCTCGCCCCGGTCGACCCGGCCACCGGCAACAGGGACATTCGGACGCTGACCGAGCTGTGCACCACCCTGCGCCGGGCGGGCGCCGCCGCCACCGTCACGTACGGCGCGGTGGAGATCGCCCGGCGGCTCAACAGCTAGACCACGGCGGCGGGCCGGATCCCGTCGAGGATGGACCGCGCGCCCTGGTCGACCAACTCGGCGGCCAGGGCGCTGCCCAGCTTCTCCGGCTCGCTCGCAGGACCCGTCAGGCTGCCGCTGACCCGCTTCTGTCCGTCGAGGGACGTGACCTGAGCGAAGAGGGAGAGCCGGCCATCCGGCAGCGTCTCGGCGTAGGCGCCAACCGGCACACTGCACCCGCCGTGCAGCTCGGCGAGCAGGGCCCGCTCGGCGCGCACCTCGGCGTCAACGGCAGCGTTACCGACGGTCGACAGCACGTCCCGGATCGGCTGGTTGTCCTCACGGACCTGCACCCCCAACGCACCCTGCCCGGGGCTCGGCGGGAACTGGTCGAGCGGCAGCAACTCCCCGATGGCCGATTCGAGTCCGAGCCGGCGAAGCCCTGCGGCAGCCAATACCACCGCGTCGAGGCCCATGGTTTCGATCTTCTTGAGCCGTGGCGGAACGTTCCCCCGGATCGGCACCACCTCAAGATCCGGGCGCACCGCGAGGAGCTGAGCAATCCGGCGAGGGGCGCCGGTACCCACCCGCGCGCCCTTCCGCAGCCCGGCGAGCGTCGACCCGCACAGCGCGTCCCGCACGTCCTCGCGGCCCGGCGGCGGAAGCAACATCAACCCGTCCGGGTTGGCCGTCGGAAGATCCTTGAGAGAGTGGATCACCACGTCAACATCACCGCGAACGAGGGCCGCCTCCTGCTCGGTGCTGAACGCGGACCCGCCGCTGACCGCGCTCACGCTCGACAACAGCGACCGACGGTCCTTGTCGCCGCCTTCGAGGATCACCCGGTGGGAGAACGTCGTATCCGGGAAGCGCTCGCGCAGCGGGGCTAGGTACTCGCGGACCTGCGCTTTCGCCAGGTTGCTTGCGCGCGAGCCGACCAGGAACGTAGGCACGGGGACCAACTCCTAGAACTGACAACGAGTCAGCTCAATGGTAGGCCCCGCAACACCATCGAACTCCGGTAGGGCCGGGTCTACCGCTCGCTCGGATCCGTCACGTACGAGCCCATGCCGAACTCGGTCCTGACCAGCTTCTTGCCGCGCAGCTCGGTGAACACCTTCGCTGCCGTCACTTTGGCGACCGAGAACTCGTCCTCGATCATCCGGCTCGTGATGAGGCAGCCGGGCGTGTAGCCGTCGACCCCTTGGTCGATTCGCTCGGTGATCTTGGCGGCGATCTGCGGCCACTTCGGGCGGGTGGGGTCGAGGTCGGTCACGAGTCAACCGTATCCGGCTACATGGCGCCACGCCTGGCTACTGCCAGCGATAGGGAGCTATGGACAGGTGTAGGGAGGTCCGTTATTTTCAAGGAAAACAGAAACCCCCGGAAGCCGATTAGGGCCGGCCGCCGGGGGTCACACCGCCGAATGCTTATAGGGAGCACTCGACATGTCGGACCTTACCTTTTGGCTGTGGTTCACCACAGCCGCGGGCGCCATCACAGCGGCAACGATCTTCGCGCTGTGGCTCACTGCCGAACCGACCGGCCGCCACCGGGCAGGCACCCCCGTACCCGCCGCCGTGCGCCATGTTCCCGCGCCAGCGAACCACCGCCAGGAGCCGGTACGGCCCCCGGTGACCGCGCCCAAGCCGATCCCGGCACCCACCACCTTGCCCACCATGGAGCGCACCCCGCCCGCCGGCCCGACGCGACAGCAGATCAACACTGCGGCGGTCGAGCGGGAGCTGCGCGTCAGGTGGACTCCCGCCGCGCCCTCGGGCGAGGGCGTCGTTCCGCTCTGGTACGCCCACCGCGAGGCGGAGCAGCAAGCGCGAAGGTGGCAGGCACTCCACGCCGCCGAGGCGAACCACCCCGACACCGGGTACACCTACAAGGAAGCGCACCACCTCGCCGGGGCGGCGGCCTGATGACCCTCGCCGCCACCAGGAAGCCCACATGCGGCGCCCCGCGACCCGGGCAATACGCCGGCGCCCCCTGCGGACGTAACCCATTCCACCCGGATGACCACGAGAACGCCCTCGGCGAGACGTGGCCCCGCCTGGCCCCGGTGCGCTGCGCCCGGTGTGGCGGGCCAGCCCCCACACCGGTCCCGATCGGCCACCAGGAAGCCCCCAGCGGCCCCGGTCACACCCGTTGGGCCTGCTCGGCGGACTGTCCCGAGTAGACACTGCTTCGAACATCTGACAGCCCCGCTCGGCACTCGCCGGCGGGGCCTTTGTCTGAACGGTTCCGGCCAAAGTAGCCGCCTACCGGGCGGCCATCGCGTATCGTTCGGTCTAAGCAAGAGTCACCTTCCTGGCCCTCTACCTGACCACCGTCCGGGGCTACTCGGCCTCGTACGCCGGCCTGGTGGTCTCCCTCTTCGGCCTCGGTTCGGCCGCCGCCTCGCTCGGCGCCGGCGTGCTCACCGACCGGGTCGGCCGGCGGCCCACCCTGCTCTGCGCCCAGCTGGCCACCGCCGTCTTCACCGCGCTGCTCGGCCTGGTCCACGACCCGACCGCGATCGCTGCGGTCTCCTTCCTGTTCGGCCTGGCCAGCAACTCCTCCCGGCCCGCGATCGCGGCGATCATCGCCGACGTGGTGCCGGCCGAGGACCGGGTGCGGGCCTACGCTCTCAACTACTGGGCCATCAACATCGGCTTCGGCGTCTCGGCCGCCGTGGCCGGCCTGATCGCGCTCCACGGCTACCTGCCGCTCTTCCTGCTCGACGCGCTCAGCACGCTGCTCTGCGCGGTGGTGGTCTTCGTCAAGATCCCCGAGACCCGCCCGGAGGCCCCGTCGGCCGGCTCGGCCGGCTCGACCGGTGCTGCGAGCGCCGACGGCTCCGGCTCCGGCTCTGCGGCGGAGCCCGAGATCGGGCTGGGCCGGGTCTTCCGGGACACCCCGTTCATGGGGCTGGTCGCGCTCAACCTGGTGCTCGCGCTGGTGGCCAAGCAGTGCGACAGCACGCTGGCCGTGGACATGGGCCAGGCGGGCCTCTCCGCCGACCAGTTCGGCCTGGTGGCCAGCCTGAACGGGCTGCTGATCGTGCTGCTCCAGCTGCCGGTCACCCGGCTGATCGAGCACCGCAACCGGACCGGCGTACTGGTGGTCGCCGCGCTGCTCACCGGCTGGGGCTACGGCCTGACCGCCTTCGCGGGCAGCTCGATGGCCTTCTTCGCGCTCACCGTGGTGATCTGGACGATCGGCGAGATCGTCTACACCCCGAAGGTCATCTCACTGGTCGCCGAGCTCTCCCCCACCCACGCCCGGGGCCGCTACCAGGGCGTCTTCTCGCTCTCCTGGTCACTCGCCGCCTTCGCCGGCCCGGCGGCCGGCGGCTACCTGCTCGAACACTCGGGGAACGCCGTGTGGGCGGCCTGCGCAGTGTGCGGCACGGCCGCCGCAGCCGGGTTCGTCCTGCTGGGGCGCCGGGCGGCTCCGGACACCACCGCCGATGCCGCGGTGGCGGCAGCGGCGGCGGCAGCGGCAGCGGCAGCGGCAGCGGCCGAGGAGCCGGTGAAGGCTTAGGGCTTCGTCGCTTCGGCCTGGCCGGGCTCGGTCGTGTCGGCCTCGCCGGGCTTGGGGCCGGCCAGGTGGGCGAAGGCCTCCAGGTTGCGGGTGGACTCGCCGCGCTTGGTGCGCCACTCCCACTCGCGGCGGATGGCGGTGGCGAAGCCGAGTTCGAGCAGGGTGTTGAACGGCTCGTCGGCGTTCTCCAGGACGGTGCCGAGCAGCCGGTCCACCGCCTCCGAGGTCAGCGCCTCCAGCGGCAGCCGCCCGGCCAGGTAGACGTCACCCAGCGAGTCGATCGCGTACGCGACGCCGAACAGCTTGGTGTTCCGCTCCAGCAGCCAGCGGTACACCCCTTCGTGGTTCTCGTCCGGCCGCCGGATCACGAAGGCGTTCACCGAGAGCGTGTGGTCCCCGACCCGCAGCGCACAGGTGGTCGAGAGCTTCCGCGTCCCCGGCAGCGTCGCCACCACCGTGTACGGATCCGTCACGGCCGGCTCCCAGGCCGCCCCGGCCTCGTCCAGCGCCGCCCGCAGCAGCCCGAGGGCTTCGTCCTTCGTCCCAGTCACCATGCCTAGAAGCTATACCGGGGGCGGCACCACCGGGGGCGCGGGGAACGGCGCGGTCCGCCCTGCACTCTGACGCAGTCTTACGCGCATGCCCACTTGCACCATCCGTTGACGGCGCAACTGGCTACCTCCTCGAGATGGCACGTCCGCTTCTTCCGGCCGCGCGCAGTTCCCCGCGCCCCCATGAGATGCCCGTGTCAGGCCGGACGGCGCAAGCTGCGGTGCATGGCCCCCGCGTACACCTCGGCCGTCGCCGCCGCCGCCGTGTCCCAACCGAAGGCCGCCGCGTGCCGCGCCGCGGCGGCACCGCGCTGCTCGACCAGCGCCTGGTCGGTCGCGTACGGGAGCAGCGCCCGGGCCCAGTCCGCCGGGTCGTGGCCGTGCACCAGGGTGCCGGTCTCGCCGTCCCGGACGGCGACCGGGAGGCCGCCGACGGCTGCGGCGACCACGGGGGTGCCGCAGGCCTGGGCCTCCAGGGCGACCAGGCCGAAGGACTCGCTGTACGAGGGCATCACCAGGGCCGTCGCCGCGCGGTACCACTCGGCGAGCTCGCGCTGGCCGACCGGCGGGTGGAAGCGGACCACGTCGGAGAGGCCCAGCTGGGCGGAGAGCTTGTGCAGGCTCTCGGGCTTGGCCAGCCCGGTGCCCGAGGGGCCGCCGACCACCGGGACGACCAGCCGCTCGCGCAGCTCGGGGCGGCGCTCCAGCAGGACGGCCACCGCCTTGAGCAGCACGTCGGGGGCCTTGAGCGGCTGTATTCGCCCGGCGAAGAGCAGCACCGCCGCGTCCTGCGGCAGGCCCAGCCGGGCCCGGGCCGCCCCGCGGTCGGCGGGGCGGAACACGTCGAGGTTGACCCCGGGGTGGACCACGGCCAGCTGGTCGGGGCGGGCCGCGTAGTAGTGGGAGAGCTCGCCGGCCTCCTCGGCCGTGTTGGCGATCAGGCGGTCGGCGGCCTCGACCACCTGGGTCTCGCCGATCACCCGGGCCGCGGGCTCGGGGGTGTCGCCGGCGGCCAGCGCGGCGTTCTTGACCTTGGCCATGGTGTGCATGGTGTGCACCAGCGGCACGCCCCAGCGCTCGGCGGCCAGCCAGCCGACCTGGCCGGAGAGCCAGTAGTGCGAGTGCACCAGGTCGTAGTGGCCCGGGCGGTGACCGGCCTCGGTGCGCAGCACGCCGTGGGTGAAGGCGCAGAGCTGGGCCGGCAGGTCCTCCTTGAGCAGACCCTCGTACGGACCGGCCGTGACGTGCCGGACCAGCACCCCGGGGGCGAGCTCGACCAGCGGGGCGTCGTCCGAGCTGACCGCCCGGGTGAAGACCTCGACCTCGATGTCGAGCGCGGCCAGCCGCTTGGCCAGCTCGACGATGTAGACGTTCATCCCGCCGGCGTCGCCAGTGCCCGGCTGGTGCAGCGGGGAGGTGTGCACGCTCAGCATCGCGATCCGGCGCGGCCGACGGGCCGCCCGGCTGCCGACCAGCGCCTGCAGCCGCCCACGACCGGTGGACAGACTGCCGGACAAGCTGCCGGACAGGCCGGTCGAGAGCGGATTCTGGGCACGGCGGATCGACCGTGCGGGGTGCTGCGTCACCTGGCTGAAGCCTCCTCTTGCTCCCCGGGTGCGGGCTGCTCGCCACGCTCTTGCTGGGCCGTGCCGTCTTGCTGTCGTGCCGTCGTGCCGTGGTCGTGCCGGGCCGTTCTCCCGCTTGCTCTTCGTCCGTGTCCTGCTGCGTCCTGCCAGTGGTACGGGTGGTGCCAGGCCAGCCTGGAGGGGCTGGTGGGACTCGGCGATGCCAGTGCCGCTCCGCGCGGCCGCCCCGCCGCCGATCGCACATGCGGAAGCCCGCCCGGGCGGGCGCCCACCCGGTGGCATTCGTCCAGTGTGCCAACCATCCGGACGGCACCTGCTATTCCCGCCTCGCCGAAGGAGATCATCCGGGCCCCGGCGGGGGCGCGAGCCCGCCGGGCGCCGGGGCTCGGGCCCGCCGGGCTCCGGGGCGCTTGCTCGCCAGGCGCCGAGCCCCGGGCGGGGCGCCGCGTAGGCTGCTGGGCATGGCCGCCTCGTTCGACTCCGCTCCCAGCCGTGGGCGCTCCGCCCGCCCGGTCGGGACGGTGACCCGGGGCACCACCAACACCAACCGGCTGCGTCGGATGGACCGCTGGATCGCCCATGCCCTGGGCCCGGCGCTGCGCTCGGCCGCCGCGCCGCCCACCGCCGTGGACCTCGGCTACGGCGCCGCGCCCTGGACTGCCGTCGAGCTGGCCGGCCGACTCCGGGCCGTCCGGCCGGACACCCGGGTGGTCGGGATCGAGATCGAGCCGGCCCGGGTGGCGGCGGCGCTGCCGTACGCCGACCCGCCGCTGCTGACCTTCCGGCGCGGCGGCTTCGAGGTGCCGCTGGACGGCGGCACCGCGCCGCTGCTGATCCGGGCCGCGAACGTGCTGCGGCAGTACGAGGAGTCAGCCGTGACGGCGGTCTGGGAGCGGCTCTGCGCACGGCTCGCGCCGGGCGGTCTCCTGGTCGAGGGCACCTGCGACGAGATCGGCCGCCGGCACGTCTGGGTCGCACTCGGCCCCGAGGGCCCCCGCACGGTCACCTTCGCCGCCCGCCTCGGCGGCCTCGCCCAGCCCTCCGACCTGGCCGAACGGCTGCCCAAGGCGCTGATCCACCACAACGTGCCGGGGCGTCCGGTGCACGCCTTCCTCACCGAGTTCGACCGGGCCTGGGCCGCCGCCGCGCCGTACGGGGCGTTCGGCGCCCGTCAGCGCTGGGCGGCGGCCTGCACGGCCCTGGCCGGGAGCTGGCCACTGGTCGACGCCCGGGGCCGGTGGCGGCAGGGCGAGGTCACCGTGCCGTGGAGCGCACTGGCCCCCTGACCGGCCCGCCTCGCCCCACCCTTCTCCCTACCGTTCGCCCCGCCGTTCGCCCTGTCATGGGGCCTCCCGGGTCGGCCCGCGCAGATTCACTCGAACGAGCTATCGAATTTCTCTGGCGTGTTGACGGTCGATCACGCCACCATGGACTCGGCCGCACGAGCCCGCCGCGCGCCTCCTCCCGCACCGCCGGTGAGGCGTCGTCAGCTCCTCTGCCCCAGCTCGCGCTCCACCTGCTCGAACGTCTCGTACGTCGCCTCACCGAACAGCACGAACCTGACCTCTTCCAGCTCACCCCGCGCGTCCGCCAGCGCCTCGGCCACCGCCGTGAGGGCGATCCGCGCCGCGTCCTCCACCGGCCAGCCGTAGATCCCGGCCGAGATCGCCGGGAAGGCCATCGAGCGCGCCCCCAGCTCCACCGACACCCGCAGCGACTCCCGATAGCAGGAGGCCAACAGCCCAGCCCGCTCCTCGTACTCCTCCGCCCGGTAGACCGGCCCCACGGTGTGCACCACCCAGCGGGCCGGCAGCCGGCCCGCCGTGGTGGCCACGGCCCGGCCGGTCGGCAGCCCCTTGCCGTAGTGCCCGGCGCGCAGCGCTCGGCAGTCCGCCAGGATTTCGGGGCCGCCCTTGCGGTGGATCGCCCCGTCCACCCCGCCGCCACCCAGCAGCGAGCTGTTGGCGGCGTTCACCACCACGTCCACTTCCTGCTGGGTGATGTCACCCTCGACCAACGTGATCTGCGTCACCGCTCCGACCTCTCCTCCGCCACCGTCCCCGGCCGCTCCACAGCGGGCCGGTCACCCCATCCGTCCGCCGTCCCGACAGCGTGGCACTTACCACATCACCGGCGTCGGCCTGAGAATTCATCGGAGATCACGTTATGGTCGCGAGGAACTCCCAGACATACGGTGCCAGGCGGGCACTCCGGGCCGACGCCAACCGTTGCCCAGTCTGGAATAGGGAGGAACAACCCATGCCCGCTACGGGTGACGGGCGGGCCCCGGGCTCCGCGCACCGGACGGGCACCCAGGCCGCCGTGCTGACGGGTACGGCCGCCGGTGCCGACCGTCCGGCGGAGCGTGCCGCCGAGCGGGGCGCCGAGCGAGGCGCCGACCGCCCGCTCAAGCACACCTCTCCCGAGCGCACGGACCACTCCCCGGCCCATCCGGGCGCGCACTCCAGCTCCCCCGCCGCACACCCGGGCCTGCACCCGAGCGCCCAGGCGGCCCTGCACAACGGCCCGCACGCCGGCGTCCTGCCCGGCCCGGCCGGCCACCCGCCGGCCCACCCCGGTGCCCACGCGGCCGCCCTGCCCGGCCCCGCCGCGCACCCCGGCGTGCTGAGCACCAGTCACACCACGGCCCACACCACCAGCCACACCACCGGCCACCAGGCCGGCCACACCGCCGAGCGCGGCTACCTCACCGACCACGCCCCCATCGGCCCGGCCCGCCAGCGCACCGAGCAGCTCCCGGCCCAGTCGACCGGCCGTGCCCCGGCCACCGCGCTCCCGATCTCCCCCGCCCGCGCCCCGGGCAAGACCGGGGGTCCCGCCGCCGGCCGAGTCAGCGCCCCGGGCAAGACCAGTGGAAGCCCGGCCTCGCCCCCGCTCTCCGGCTGCGCCGAAGACCGCTGCGACCCGGCCCCGGCCCGGGGTGCCACGGCGGCCACCGGCCCGGGCGGCCGCCCGGCCGAGGCGGACGGCAGGCCCATACCGCGTCCGCGGGTCACCGCCCCGGCGCACTCCGCCCTCGCGCCGGACGCCGTGTTCCGCCTGCTCGTCATCGAGGACGACGCCTCCGACGCCGCCCTGATCGAGCAGTTGGTCACCGACAGCGGCGCCGCGATCGAGTTGCACTGGGCACGTGGCATCGAGCAGGCCGCGCTCCGGCTCACCCCGCTGCCGACGGCCGTCCGGCGCGGCCGCCCGCGCGGCGCCGACTTCAACTGCGTGCTGCTCGACCTCGCGGCCCCGGCCGACCTGCCGCACCCCTCGGACGGTTCGAACGGGCTGGAGGGGCTGCACGAGCTGCTCCGCCGGGCCCCGCAGACCGCCGTCGTGGTGCTCACCGACGCCGCCGGGTCCGAGCTCGGCGCCGCCGCCGTGGCGGCCGGCGCCCAGGACTTCCTGGTCAAGCACGAGACGGACGGCCCGCTGCTGGCCCGCGCCCTGCGGTACGCCGTCGAGCGCAAGCGGGCCGACGAGTCCCAGCGCCGCCTGGTCGAGGCCGAGCTGCGCGGGCAGGAGAACGCGCGGCTCCAGCGCCACCTGCTCCCCACCCCGCTGCTCGACGGCGCCAATCTGGCCTTCACCCGCCGGTACCGCCCCGGCCGCCGCCGGGCCCTGCTGGGCGGCGACTTCTACGATGCCGTCCGCACCCCCGACGGCGCCGTCCACGTGGTCATCGGCGACGTCTGCGGCCACGGCCCGGACGAGGCCGCGCTCGGCGTCGCGCTGCGGATAGCGTGGCGCACCCTGGTCTTCGCCGGGCTGACCGGCGAGAAGCTGCTGACCACCCTCCAGCACGTCCTCGAGCACGAGCGCCGCAGCGACGAGATCTTCGCGACGCTCTGCATGCTCGTGCTGCACCCCTGCCCCTCCGCCGAGGCCGCAGCCGCAGCAGCAGCCGCAGCCGGAGAGATGGCCACCGACGAGATGGCGGCCGGCGAGATGGCAGGCGGCGCCACCGCACCGGGTGGGCAGCGGCTGGAGCGCGCCGAGCTGTACCTGGCCGGGCACCCGGCCCCGCTGCTGCTCTCCCCCGGCGAGCGGCCCACCCTGCTCCCCGCCGAGCAGGCCGGGCCCGCGCTCGGGCTGCTCTCCTGCGACGACGGGCTGGCCGTCTGGCCGGCCCAGCAGCTGGAGCTCCAGCCCGGGTGGAGCCTGCTGCTCTACACCGACGGCCTGGTCGAGGGCCGGGTCGGCGCCGGCTCCCGCCGGCTGGGCCAGGACGGCCTGGTCGAGCTGATCGGTGACCACCAGGCCGCCGGGCTCACCCGGGGCCGCCTGGTCGACAGTGCCATCGCCGAGGTGGAGGAGCTCAACGGCGGCGCCCTCACCGACGACGTGGCCGTCCTCCTCCTGGAGCGGAACCCGATCCCGCTGATCATGGGCTGACCACCTGGGCCGAGCATCGCGGCACCGAAGACGGGAGGGCCCGGAGCAATCGCTCCGGGCCCTCCCGTCTTCGGTCGGTCCACCGACCCGCGGCTCTACCAAGGGCCGTACGGGCCCATGTTGCGCTTGTCGCCACCGCTGCCCCGGCCGGTCACCTGCCGGACGGCGGGGCGGACGTCCACCACGTAGACGATCGAGGCCACCAGGCCGATCAGCGTGAGCGGCCCGAAGACGCTGGCGCCGAGCAGCAGGTCCAGCCCGAGGGCGAGGCCGAGGATGATCAGCCAGAACTGCTTGGTCTTCTTGTCCACCGCCCGGAAGGCGTCCTCCCGGCGCGTCAACGCGTCCGCGAAGGCGAACAGCTTGAACCCGACCATCGCCGTGGCCAGCCACCAGAACGGGTTCAGCAAGTCGACGCTCAAGATCGTCAGCACTGTGGTCTCCTCACCTCGGCTCCGGCCACTCCGCCGCCATCGTGGCACGACAGCCCGCCACCACAGGGGACAACGTACCGGCCGGGGCCGGTGTGCCCGGCCTGTTCGGTTCCGTGCCGCCCGGCCTCGAACGGCTGGGCGGGGTGCTCACCCGGCGGCTTACTTCTCCGCCACGGGCTTCCGGGCGCGGGGCGCGCGCTTGACCGGGGTCGGCTGCTCGGCGGCGGGGGCCTCCTCGACGATCTCCACGTCCACGACCTCGATCTCGACGGCCTCCTCGGCCACGGCCGCCGGCTGCTCCGCCTTCGCGGGCTTCTCGCCGTCCACCACGGCCTTGCCGCGCACAGCCAGCTCGTCGTAGACCTCCATCGCCTTGACGGCCAGCTCGGCCGCCCGGCCGACCTGCTGGAGGGCGAAGGTCTGCGCCTTCTCCTGGAGCGACTTGAGGTCGGTCGGCAGCGTGGTGACCGACTCGGTCACCTTCGCCTGCGCCTCGACCAGACGGGTCTGCGCCTCCTGGAAGCGGGCGGTGGCCTTCTCCTGCGCGGCCTTGCGGTCCATGGCCAGCGCCTCGACCTTGCCGGGCACCTCGCGGAGCTTCTCGTAGGCGAGGTCGCCCGCGCCCGCCAGGGCGTACAGCGGGGTCGGGTCGCTGAGGGTCTTCTTGATCTCGTCGGTGATCGGCATGACCGGTCCTCCCTATCCGCCGACAGCACCGCTCTGGCCTGCCGGATCCCCGTGCCCGCCGAGGCGGCGGCGCACGTTCTCACTCATCGCACTTGCTCGTCGAACTCGCTTGCCGAACCTGCTTGCCGAACCTGCTGGTCGAGGTCCGGGCCCTCAGGCGCCGGCCTCGGCCCCGGGGGCCGGCTTCGCCGGCTCCGCCGGTGCGGGCGCCGCCTTGTTCTCCTTCAGGAAGGCGTCGTACACCGCCAGCAGTGCCTGCTTCTGCTGCCCGTCGATCAGGGGGTCGGCCAGGATCGCGGCCCGCAGTTCGAGCCCCTCACCCTGCCGCTCCTCGAGGATCCCGGCCTGCACGTACAGCGTCTCGGCCGAGATCCGCAGCGCCTTGGCGATCTGCTGGAGGATCTCCGCACTCGGCTTGCGCAGCCCGCGCTCGATCTGGCTCAGGTACGGATTGGACACCCCGGCGGCCTCGGCCAGCTGGCGCAGCGAATACTGCGCGTTCCGCCGCTGCTCCCGGATGTACTCGCCCAACGACCCGACGTTCAGTGAAGCCATGCCGTCAGTCTGCCCCGCCCTGCTTGCAATTGCAAGCACAGTGTTAGCGGACAGCTCACCCGACGGTGAGTCTGCACGGTGGACGGCCAACCCGGGCCGGCGCGTCGCCCGTCCTGCCGCCGTCAGTCGGTGGCCAGGAGGCGCTCCAGCCAGCTGTGGCGCGCCGCGACCGCGGCTCTGCTGATCCGCGCCTCGGGGACGTCCAGGTCGAAGGCGTGGATGCCACCTGCCCACACGTGCAGCTCGGCGCTGCCGCCGGCCTGCCAGATCCGGCTCGCGTAGGCGATGACCTCATCGCGCAGGCACTCGGCGGAGCCGACATCGAGGAACGCGGGCGGCAATCCGGTCAGGTCGGTGGCGCGGGCGGGCGCAGCGTACTGCGGCACGTCCGATGCGCCCTGCAGGTCGCCGAGGAGCGAGTTCCAGCCGAACCCGTTGTAGCCGCGGTCCCAGAACTCGAACCCGTCCATCTGGAGGGCCGAGGCGCTGTCGTTGCGGTCGTCGAGCATGGGGCACATCAGCAGCTGGCCGAGCAGGCTGGGGCCGCCCTTGTCGCGCACGGTCAGGGCGAGCGCGGCGCTGAGGCCGGCGCCGGCACTGAGGCCCGTGACGACGATGCGTTCCGGGTCGATGCCGAGCTCGTCCGCGTGATCGGCGGCCCACAGCAGACCGGCGTAGGCGTCATCGATCTGGGCCGGGTACGGGTGCTCGGGCGCGAGCCGGTAGCCGACCGAGATCAGGGTGGCCCCGAACCGCTCGGCCATCCCGAGCGGTTGATCCAGCCCGCTGTGGTGGTCGTTGCAGAAGAAGCCGCCGCCGTGCAGGAAGTAGAGCACCGGCCGAGATGCGGGCGCGTCCTTGGGCGTGCATACCAGCAGCGGGATCTCGGGGGCGCCGTCCAGGCCGGGCACCGAGAGTCGGGAGACGGTGAAGCGGCCGCCCTGGCTGAGGTCCTCGATCGCCGCCACGGCGGCAGCGCCCTCTGCGCGGATGCCCGGCAGCATCTCGAGGCTCATCGGCGCCGAGTCCTGCTGCTCCGCCCGGTAGGCGTCGAAAGCGATCTGGAGTTCGCCGTCAAGCGGAACGGGCACAGCGGGTACGGACTTCCCCGGTTCAAGATTCACGCGCGCACGCTAACTTCCCCGTCTCCTTCGAGCCAGTCGATTTTCGGCGCCCCGCCGATCCGGCTGGCCACAAAGGCCGGCCGTCTACGGTGCACAGTCACGCCGGCCCCGGGTGGACCGGGGCCGGGGAGGAATCCTGGAGACTGATGGAGTGTCGAACGCGGCACGGACGGGGCTGGGCACGGGGGGCCGACTCATCGCGGGTCAATGGAGACGGCGGGTCGTAGCGGTCGCGCTGGCGGGGGCGGCCGTGCTCGCCGTCGGTGGGTGCTCGCGTGGGGGTGGCACGGGCGGGACGGGCGGGACGGGGGTCTGACCTCGCACCCACCCGCACTCGACTCCGGCCCTGCGCCGCCCTGCCCGGCGCGAGAACCTCCCCGAGCTCGGCCCCGGCGGCTTCCGGGAGTTGGAGGTCAGGGACGGGAAGGTGCTGATGGCCCGGGCCCAGGGCTGCCAGGGCGCCGACTGGGTGCAGGTCTCGGTCGTCCCCGCCACGCAGGGCGACACCTCCAAGGCGTCCGGGGACTCGGTGGCGGCCGTGAAGGAGATCTACCGCCGGTTGGGGTGAGCCCCGGGGCAGCCGGGGCGGGTCAGTGGAGGTCGAGGACGCCGACGGTCTGGTCGCCGCTGAGTTCGCCGGTGGGGCGGAAGCCGAGGGCGAGGTAGAAGGCTTCCGGGCCGTCCGGGCCCGGGTGCCAGGTGGTGGTGAGGGTGGTGCCGCCCCGGCGGCGGATCTCGGTCGCGACGGCCTCGACCGCGAAGCGGCCGTAGCCCCGGGCCTGGGCGTCGGCGGCGATGTTGAGGCGCCAGAGGCCCGAGCGGAGGTCGCTGCCACTGCCGTCGCCCGCGAAGTCGATGTCGAGGAAGGCCATCAGGAAGCCCACCACGCGGTCGCCGTCGAGGATCAGCCGGGGCCAGGCCGTCTCCGGGTGCACGTAGGCCTCGGCGAGCGACTTCGCCACCGGGGCGACCAGGTGCTCCTGGTCGGGGCGGACGCGCAGGGCGAGCGCCGCGTCCAGGTTGTCCGGGGTGAGCGGTTCGAGGCGGAGCAGGCCGGGAGTGCTGGTGGTCATGGCAGCACCCTAGGCGAGTGGATCAACTGCTTTTCGGCCCGGAAACGCCCAGGTCAGTCGCGGTGGGTGAAGCGATCGTAGGCAGGGGCGAGCACGGCGGCGAGGTCGCGGCCGCCGTACTTGATGCCGGACGCTCCGAGCTCGGTGAGGGCCGTGGCCGGGGGCGTCGCGGGGGCGGGTGGGTGGACGGCCTCGGTGAACGGGAAGCTGCTGTCCCAGAAGCCGGCCAGCGGGTTGCTGCGTTCGGTGCTCACGGAGTCTCCAAGTCGGCCGAGAGGGCGATGAGTTCGCGGAGGGCGCCGGTGGAGAGCTCGGTGATCCACCGTTCGCCCTCGCCGACGGCCGCCTCGGCGAGGGTGCGCTTGGCCTCGATCAGGTCGCCGATCCGCTCCTCGACCGTGCCGACGCAGACAAGCCGCCGCACCTGGACGTCCCGGCGCTGCCCGATCCGGAAGGCCCGGTCGGTGGCCTGGTCCTCGACGGCCGGGTTCCACCAGCGGTCGAGGTGGATGACCTGGTTGGCGGCCGTGAGATTGAGCCCGGCGCCGCCGGCCTTGAGCGAGATCAGGAACACCTGCGGCCCGTCGGGGGATTGGAAGCGGTCCACCAGTTCGTCGCGGCGGCGCTGCGGGGTGCCGCCGTGCAGGTAGAGCACCTCCTCACCGAGCCGTTCGGCCAGGTGGGGCTGGAGCCGGCGGCCGAACTCCGCGTACTGGGTGAAGACCAGCGCCTTGTCCCCCTCGGCCAGCGCCTCGGCGAGCAGCTCCTCCAGCCGGGTGACCTTGCCCGAGCGCTCCCCCAACCGCGAACGGTCGTGCAGCAGTTGGGCCGGATGGTTGCAGACCTGCTTGAGCTTGCCGATCGCGGCCAGCACCGTGCCCTTCCGCTCCACCCCCCGGACGCCCTGCACCCGGTGCAGCAGATCGGCGACCACGGCCTGGTAGAGGCCGGCCTGCTCGGCCGTGAGGTGGCACCAGACGGTCAGCTCCTTCTTGGCCGGCAGCTCGGCCGCCACCGCCGGATCCGATTTGAGCCGGCGCAGCACGAAGGGGGCGGTGAGACGCCGGAGTTGGTCCGCCACTGCGGCGCTGCCACCCTGCTCCATCGGCACCGCGAACCGTTCCTTGAACGACTCGGCGGTGCCGAACAGGCCCGGGTTGGCGAAGTCCAGGATGGCGTGCAGCTCGGCGAGCCGGTTCTCGACCGGCGTGCCGGTGAGGGCCAGCCGGTGGGCGGCCTGCAGCGAACGGACCGCGCGGGCCTGGCCGGTGGCCGCGTTCTTGATGTGCTGGGCCTCGTCGGCGATCACCCGACGCCAGGTGGTCTGCCGCAGCTGGGCCAGGTCGCGCTGCACCAGGCCGTAGGTGGTGATCAGCAAGTCGACTCCCTGGGTGGGGAGTTCGGTGCGGTCGGCGCCGTGGTGGACGTGCACCCGCAGGCCCGGCGCGAACCGGGCGGCCTCCCGCTGCCAGTTGCCGACCAGGGAGGTCGGGCAGATCAGCAGGTTCGGCCCGCCGGTGCCGTCCCGCTGCTCGATCGCCAGCAGGGCGAGGGCCTGGACGGTCTTGCCCAGGCCCATGTCGTCCGCGAGCACCGCCCCGAGGCCGAGGCCGGTGAGCGTGTGCAGCCATGCCAACCCCCTTGCCTGGTAGGGGCGTAGCGTGGTGCCGAAATCCGGCGGGAGCTCCGGTGCGACCGGGGCAGCCGGGGGCGCGTCGGCTTCGGAGCGGCCTGCCCCGGGGCGACCCGCTCCGCTGCTCCGCCCGTCGAGCAGGTCGCCGAGCGGGCCGGTGGCGCGGACCGCCGTCACCGGCAGGCCCGCTACCGACACGCCGTCGGCCAGGGCGAGCCGCAGCACCTCGGGGGCGGCCATCACGCCCGCCCCGCGCCGACGGAGGAAGTCGAGGGCCGCCGAGATCTGCGCGGGGTCGACCTCCACCCAGCGTCCGCGCAGCCGGACCAGCCCCTGCTGGGCCGCCCCGAGATCCTGCAACTCCCGCTCCGTCAGCTCGACTTCGCCGAGGGCGAGCTGCCACTGGAACGCCACCACGGCATCCCGGTCGACCTGGCTGATCCGCTCGACCGAGCCGGGAGCGGGGGCCGGCGCCGCCGTGAGGGTCAGCCCGAGGCGCGGACGCTTCTGCCACCAGGCCGGCAGCAGCACCCCGAACCCGGCCTCGGCGAGGGCCGGTGCCGCCGAACTAAGGAACTCCAGCGCCCCAGCCCGATCCAGGTCCATTCCGGTCGGGCGGGCGAGCCTGAGCGCCGGGGCCAGCTCCGGGCGGCGGAGCGCGGCGCGGCTCAGCTCGGCAGCGAGGGCCTCGGTCGGGTCGGCCGCGCCAGTCGGGTCGAGGCGGCCGCCGGCCGTGGAGCGGCTCGCCGGCCCGGGGCCGGAGAGTCGGGCGGAGTGGTGGGCGGAGCGGGGGGCGATGGCCAGGGCGAGGGCGGCTGCGGCCGGGCCGTCGGCCCAGAGGTCGGCGGCGGAGAGAAGGAGGGAGGGCTGGTCGACGGCTTGGACCAGGAAGTCGAGCCGCCAGCCCTCGTCGGAGCCGGGTTCGATGGCTGGAGCAGCGGGGGCGCCGGGGGCGGCGGCCGTGGTGTGGTCGAGCGAGCTGTCGTCGGTGGCGCCGAGCGGCTCGGAGAGGCGGAAGCAGAGGCGCAGCGGGCTGTCGGGATCGGGGGCGCCCGCAGACCAGGAGGCGAGGCGTTCGCGGATCTCCTCGGCCAACTCGGCCGCGCCGGCGGCCGATTGGGGCAGGGCGAGGCGGCCGTCGGGGGCGTACAAGGCGGCGAGCCAGGCTCCGAGGAGCGGATCGCCGGGAGGCGCCGAGGGCAGGGGCAGGCCGTCGAGGGCGACGCGGGCCTCCTGGTCGACGAGCACGTCGAGCAGTTCGGCCACCAGCGCGGTGGCCGTGGGGCCGATGGCGGCGCGGGGTGCGGGTCGGGCGGCTGCGCCACCGGCCGGGGTGGGGCTCGGGGCCGGGCGGTGTTCGGCACGGAGGACGGGTGGGCAGCCGGCGGCCAGGGCGGCGGCCTCGCGGCGGGCGGGGGCGTCGAGGGCGGGTTGCCAGTGAGCGGTGAGGGTGGCGTGGTGGCTGCGGAGGGCGGGGAGCAGGCGGCCCCGGCCGACCAGGCGCCAGGCGAGGTCGTGGACGGCGGTGAGCCAGCGGAGGGAGGAGCCGTAGGCGACCTCGACCGGACCGAGGTCGGGGAGGTCGGCGGTGGCCACCGACCAGTGGGGGTCGAAGAGTTCGCCGAGGAGCTGGGCGGCCTCGGCGGGCGGGAAGAGCAGCACCGGCACCCGCCAGGGCGTCGGCCCGAAGCCGGGGCTGACCGCGCCGACCGGGAGCTGGGGCGAGGGAGTGGGGGCGTCGCCGAGGGTGGGCAGCAGCAGGGTGGCCCAGCGCTCGGGGGCCTGCCCGGCCAGCCAGCCGAGGCCGGGCCCGATGCCGGCCAGCAGCCGGGCGACCTCGCCGGCCGGGCAGGCGAAGGGGTGGGCCTGGGGTTCGGCCGACTGCAGCACCCCCGGGCCAACTGCGGCCCCAGCGGGGCCGACTGCGGACCCGGCGGGGCCGGCCGGACGAGTGGGGCGGCTGCGCGGACGGGGGGAGGCGAAGGCTCGTGCGCTCTCCGCCCAGAGGGCGAGCCTGCCGTCCGCGCGCCAGAGGGCGTGCAGGGCGTACATGGGGAGCCTCCCGGGGGCGCGTGTGGACTCGCTTCACCCTAGCCCGCACGGCCGACAGCGCCTGGTCGGCGGTGCCCGGTCGGCGGCCATCGACGCTGGTCGGAGCGGCATACCGGCGAGGCCGGACGGCCAGGCGCGGCGGGGAGGTGGAAAATTCACCCGAGTTTGTGGTTGAAAATTGAACCAGATGCGCCTATGGTTGGAGCCATCAAGTTGAAGCCTAAACAAACGGCTTCGGACCCCAGGAGGAGCCATGGGCATTTTCAACCGCACCAAGAACGAGACCGCCACCGTCGCCACCCCGGCCGTCGCCGAGGGGCCGGGGCTCGGGCACCTGACCGGTGACTACGCCGTGGACACCACGCACAGCTCGATCGGCTTCGCCGTGCGGCACGCGATGGTGACCAACGTGCGCGGCACCTTCGCCGAGTACGAGGGCAAGCTGCACCTGGACGGCGACAACCCGGCGAACTCCTCGGCGGAGCTGGTGATCAAGGTGGCGAGCATCGACACCAACCAGGCCCAGCGCGACGAGCACCTGCGGACCGGTGACTTCTTCTCCGCCGAGACCTACCCGGAGATGGTCTTCCGCAGCACGGCCGCCGAGCGCCTGCGCGGCGACGCGTACCGGATGACGGGCGACCTGACCATCAAGGACACCACCCGCCCGGTCACCCTCGACCTGGAGTTCACCGGGCAGGCCACCGACGCGTACGGCGTCGACCGGGTCGGCTTCGAGGGCAGTGCCACCATCGACCGCACCGCCTGGGGCCTCAGCTACAACGCCGCGCTGGAGACCGGTGGCGTGCTGATCGGCGAGAAGGTCAAGCTCACCTTCGACATCTCCGCCGTCAAGGCCGCCTGACCCGCACGCACACGGCACGCCGTACGTACGGCTGCACCCATGGCTCGCCCCCGAACGGAAGTTCCGTCCGGGGGCGCCGTCGTGCTCGGGGTCGGGGCGGGATCGGGACTCAGTCGTTCTGGTAGTAGCCGAACAGGTCGGTCACCAGGTCGATCGACTGCAGGCCGCCATTCCAGAGGTCGAACAGGCCGTACGGACCCGGGGTGGCCTGGACGAAGTTCGGCACGACCTGGCCCGGGAGCCAGTTCAGCGAGGAGACCGTCGGGCGGACCGGCGGGTTGGCCCCGTAGCGGTAGTCGGCCTCGGAGTTGGCGTCCGGCGCGACGGTCAGGTAGCCCGGGCTCTTCGTGTTGGTCACGGTGGTGTTGACCGCGAAGGAGGTCTTGTCCGGGGCGCTGCCGCCGGGGTTCAGATAGATGTTCTTGCCCCCCGGGATCGGGCCGTAGTGCCAGGACGGCCCGCGGGTGTCCAGCACCCGGGTCGGGTTGACCGGCAGGTAGGCGCTCCCGCCGGAGTCGCCGTAGTAGCCGACCACGTCGACGATGACGTCGGAGGCACCGCCGCCGTCGTAGATCCGGATCTGGCCGTCGTCGCCGACCGGGACGATGACCGCGTTGGCGATGGTGTGGTCCTGGCCGAAGTTGACGTTCGAGGCGACCGGGCGGGCGGCGCCGTCCGGGTAGGCGGTCAGGAAGCCGGGGGCCTTGGTGCCCGTGACGGTGACGTTGAGCGCGACCGCCGTGACACCGGTGGTGGGCAGGGCGCCGCCGGCCGCGCCCGCGATCTGGACCGCGAAGGACTCGCCGCCGCCGAGCTGGCGCCGGGCCGCGCCGGTGCCGTTGCGGGTGTCGACCAGCCGCTTGGGGGTCACCGGCGTGTAGCCGGCCGCCGCGGCGCGGGTGAAGTAGCCGCTGATGTCGGCGACCACGTCGACGGTGCCCTCGCTGCCGTTGTACAGCTCGACGTAGCCGTCCTCGCCGACCGGCACGATCGCCAGGCCCGGCACCGTCTGGCCCGGGACGAAGTTGACGTTCGAGGTGGCCGGACGGGTGTGGCCGGCCGGGAAGGCCGTCAGGTAGCCGGGGGCCGTGGGCCGGGTCACCGTGAGGTTGAGCACGGCCGCCGTCACACCCGTCGGGATGCCGCCGTTGCCGCCGATCCGCACCCGGACCGAGCTGCGCGGCTGGACCACCGTGGCCGGTCCGCCGGTGCGGGTGTCGAGCAGCCGGGCCGGGCCGTACGCCGCGTACTCCGAGCCCGTGGTCGCCACCTGGACCGAGTTGGTGACGGCGTTGCCGTCCTGGTCGCGGTCGGTGACCGTGACGGTGTACGTGCCGAGCTCCTGGTAGCTGTGCGGGGTGGTGAGCTTCATCCCGCCCGGCTCGGTGCCGGTGAAGCCGGCCCGGGCCACCGGGGAGCCGTCGCCCCAGTCCACGGTGAGGTACTGCGGGCGCGGCGCGCCGGCGGCCTTGACCTCGAGGGTGATGCCGAAGGCGCTGGTGTCGGTGGCGGTCAGGCCGACGGCCAGGCCCGGGTTGGTGCTGAGGTACTTGACCGCGCCCCGGTCGGGGGCCTGGCCGTAGGCGCTGCCGTAGTAGTCCGTGGCGAGCGCGCCGGGGGCGGCCGGGTTGGCCGAGCCGATCGCGGCCGAGCCGGCCTGGAGCGTCAGCGCGATGGTCTCCAGGCGGTCGGGGCCGGTCGCGGCGTTCACCGGGCCGACGGTGTCGAGCGTGTCGTGCTCGGCCTGGGTGCGCCCGCCGAGCGGCTGGGCGGCCCGGAAGGCGGCCAGGGTGGCGTAGTCGGTGCCCGCCCAGCGGTACGGCGCGGTCGCGTCCGTGGGGGTCTCGCCGACGTAGAAGTCGTTGTAGTCGGCCGTGGTGCCCGCGGCCGAGGCCTCGGCCACCGTGATGTGCGGTGCCCAGGGGAGGTCCCTGCCCGCGCAGTAGGCCGCGCCGCCGCCGAGGGCGGAGCCGCTGACCTCGTCCTCGATCAGGTTGTTCTGGATGCTCACCGCCGTGGAGGCGCCCGCCACGTCCACCGCCGAGGCGCAGCCGCGCTGGATGGTGTTGCCGGTGACGTTCAGGCCGACCACGTCGGTGGCCTTGACCCCGGCCGCCGCCAGCAGGTTGCCCGCGACGGTGACCCGTCTCGCCCCGGACGCGACCGCGATCGCCGTGCGGCCGCCCGAGCCGGGGTCGGAGTAGTAGGCCTCGCCGGTGTCCACGTAGCTGCGGCTGACGGTCACGTCGCTGGAGGCGCCGTCGATGGTGACGGCCGCCGCGGTCTGCTCCGCGCTCAGGTATCCGGAGTCGAGGGTGACCCGGGTGGAGCCGATCACCTGGACGGCGGGCGCGTTGCCCCCGTACAGGGCCAGGTGGCCGACCGTCACGTCGCTGACGCCCTTGAGGGTCAGCACGGGCCGGCCCAGGAGCTTGTCGGTCGACGCGAGCCGGGCCCGGTCCGTCCCGAGGATCGAGATGCCCGAGGTGGTGACGGTGACCGCCTCCGAGCCGGTGTACGGACCGTCCGTGCCGCTCACCTGCACGGTGTCGCCCGACACCGCGACGTCCACCCCGTGCTGGAGCGAGCAGTACGGGCTCGCCTCGCTGCCGTCACCGGTGTCGGTGGCGCAGAGGCGGCTGGTCACGTGGATCGTCCGGCCGGTGCCGGCCGCGCGGGAGCGGACCGGGTCGGCGGCGGGCCGCTGCACCCGGACGGACTTGGCCGCCGGGCTGCTGACGGTCCGGAAGGCCGCGGGCTTCGGCAGCTCCGTGGCCACGCCGGCCGGCGCACCGGCCGGGCTGCCCGCGGCCGTGGGCGTGCGCGACGGGTCGGCCGCGAAGGCCGCTCCCGGGACGAAGGAGGAGATGACGGCGATCGAGGCGGCCGTCACCGCCAGCCGGCGAGGACGAGACACGAGCCCCCCAGGGTGTTCATGATCCGTTCTGCTGAACGGCGAGTGCACAGCGTACAAACCCCGTCGATCTTTCCCGCACCGAGGGCTCCGCCTTGCTCCGTGGGCTCCCTTCGAACCCGAACAAGACCGGGCCAATGGGACATTACGCCGCCTGGATCATGAGTGATCGGTCATGGTTGAGGCGGGGGCCGACCGGGTGGCCCAGGATTCAACCCAGCAGCTCGGCGTCGGCTGCGGGGAGCCAGCTGCCCGGCGGGCGGCGCAGCCAGCCCTCGCGGGCGCCGAGCTCGCGGGCGGCCGTCCGCAGGGCCGCCAGGCCGGGGTGGCGGCAGCCCGGGCGGTGCACCAGGCTGACCAGGCTCAGCGGGACGGGGGCCACCAGCGGCCGGACCACCGCGCCGGGGACGACCGGGCCGCCGGTGGTGGTGAGCATCGCCTCGCCGTGCCGCCGGAGGTAGTGCGCGAGCTCCGCCTCGCCGACCGGCGGGGTGTGCGGCCCGGCCGCCGTCAGGCCGTGTGCCGCCAGGAGCAGCCGGCCGAGGTCGGTCCACTCGGTGGTCGCCGGATTGCCCGCGCAGATGTCCACCGGATGCCCGGCCAGCGCTGCCACCGACACCTCGGGGTGGGCCGCCAGCGGGTGGCCGAGCGGCAGCAGCACCGCCATCGGCTCCAGCCGGACCGGCTCCTGCACCAGCCCGGCCCGCAGCTCGGCGGGCAGCCCGGCGTACCGGCCGTACCCGACGTCCAGCCGGTGTGCCGCCAACTCCCTTGCCGCAGCGGCCAGTCCGCCGTGGTAGCGGGCCAGCAGCTCGCCGCCCGGCAAGGCCGCCCGGGCGGCGGCGAGCAGCCGGTCGGCGGTCAGGTCCTCGCCGGTGACGTCGCTGTTGAGGTCGACCAGCAGCGGGCCGGGGTCCGGACCGGCCGCGATCTCGTCGTGCAGCGCCAGGAGTCGGCGCACCTTGGGCAGCAACTCGCTTCCGGCTTCGGTGAGTTCGACACTGCGGGTGGTCCGGGTGAACAGCTCGCACCCCAACGCCCGCTCCAAGGCCCGGATGTCCCGGCTCAGCGCCTGCTGCGCCAGGTGCAGCCGGCTGGCGGCACGGCCGAAGTGCAGCGTCTCGGCGGTGGCCGCGAAGCCGCGCAGCAGGCGGGGGTGCAAGTCCTGGGGCATCCGCGCAGGCTAACAAGCCGCTCCGGGCACCGGGCGGTCGGGATTGACACCACAGGTGCGTCAATCGCCCCGAACAGGTGTTGGACCACTCGACGCCCGGGCCGCGAGGCTGGCACTCCGGCCGAGGAGGCCGGCGCTCCGGCCGAGGAAGCCGGCACCCCCACCCCCCCCCGCCTCTCCGCCTGCCCTGGAGCTCCGTGTTCGCCTCGTACCGCCGCCTGTTCGCCCTGCCCGGCGCACTCGCCTTCACACTGAGCGGCCTGCTCGGGCGGCTCGCCTTCTCGATGACCGGGGTCAGCACCGTGCTGCTGGTCACCGCGCGCCGCGACTCCTACGCGCTCGCGGGGGCCGTCACGGCCGTCGGCACGGTGGCCACCGCGCTCGGACTCCCGCTGCTGGGGCGGCTGGTGGACCGGTACGGGCAGCGGCGGGTGGCCCGGCCGGGGGTGCTGTGCGCGCTCGGGCCGCTGCTCGGACTGCCGCTCTGCGCGTACACCGGCGCCCCGGCCTGGACGCTGCTGCTCTGCGCGGCGGCGGCCTCGGTCCTGCCGAACCTCGGCGGGATGGCCCGGGCCCGATGGGCCCACCTGCTCCGGGCGGACCCGGCCGCCCGGCAGACCGCCAACTCCTTCGAGCAGGTGCTGGACGAACTCTGCTTCACCGCGGGCCCGGTACTCGGCACCCTGCTCTGCACCACCCTGCTGCCCGAGGCCGGGCTGCTCGCCGCCGCCGCCCTCGGCTGCACCGGCACCCTGCTGTTCGCCGCCCAGCGCCGCACCGAGCCGCCGGTCACCCCGGCGGCCGACCGGGCCACGAACGGCGCGCTGCGGGTGGGCGGGCTTCGGGTGCTGGTACCGGCCTTCTTCGCGGCCGGCCTGGTCTTCGGCTCGATCGAGGTCAGCACCGTCGCCTACGCCGACGCGGCCGGGCAACGGCCGCTGGCAGGAGGGCTGTTGGCGATGATGGCGGCCGGCTCGGCGGTCTCCGGCCTGCTGCTCGGGTTGGCCCGCCCGCGCCGCTCGCCGGCCGCCCGGCTGCTGGCCGGGGCGGCGGCGATGGCCGCGCTGCTGCTGCTCCCGCTGGCGGCCGGACTGGCCGGGGCCGGGCCCTGGCTGCTGGCCCCGGCGCTGCTGCTCGCCGGGGCGGGCACCGCGCCGACCATGGTGGCGGGCCTGTCGCTGGTCCAGGAGCTGGTGCCCGCAGGGCAGTTGAACGAGGCGATGGGCCTCACCGTCTCGGGGATCCTGGCCGGCATCTCCACCGGCGCGGCCCTCGGCGGCACGCTGGCCCAGCACACCACCGGCGCCGGCACCGCCGCACCGGGCCTCGGCTACGCCCTGCCCGCCGGGGCGGCCCTGCTCGCCCTGCTCACCGTGCTGCTCGGCTACCGCCGGCTGCGCCCGGCCGCCGCCGCGCCGGGCCAGACGTACTCGTACTCCGCCACCGTCGTGCCGTCCGGCAGCACGCGCGGCCGCTCGGCCGTCCGCACCCCGCCCTCGCGCTCGTAGAAGGCCACGGCGCGGGTGTTGGCCGCCAGCACGTCCAGGTGCAGCGCGGCGGGCCCGGCCTCGGCGCGGGCCGCCCGGAGCAGCCGGGCGCCGATCCCGCCGCCGGTGCGGCCGGGCCGGACGAAGAGGCTGTCCAGCAGCACCCGCCCGTCGCCCTCGGGGGTCAGGTAGGCGAAGCCGGTCAGCTCGCCGTCCGGCCGTTCGGCGAGCAGCAGGACGGGGGTGAGCTCGGGTGCGCCGTAGTCCACCGTCAGCCGCAGCGGCCAGAGCTCGCGCCACTGGTCCAGGGCGCCACCGGCCTCCGGCGGACCGCCCGCCATGACCCGGAGGGCGGCGATGTGCAGCTCGGCCACCCGGTCTGCGTCGGCCGGACCGCCGGGGCGGACGGCGTGTTGCATGATCATGTGATGAGCCTCCCACGGTAATCACTTGAGAACGCTCCGAGCATGGGCCTAGAGTCCTCCCCGGGACGGTTTTGAACATGTTCGAAACTGAACCGGACCGGGCGCTCGGGGGCATTCGGTCGCGCCGGGGCCACTGGCCAGCCGTGTACGGGGGTCTCGGCTGGCCGGTCGGCCCCCGCGTCGGCGGGCGCCGGTAGGCTCGCCCCGTGGACGACGCAACTGAGCCCGGTGCACCTGGGACCGGTGCGCCCGAGGCCGGTGCACCCGAAGGCGGTGCGCCCGGGCCCGGCGGCGCAGCCGCGGAGCTGCCCGGCGGCCGGGCCCGCCCCAAGAGCGACAAGAGCGAGGCGACTCGGGCGCTGATCCTGGAGACGGCCATGCGGCTGTTCCAGGAGCGCGGCTACGAGAAGACCACCATGCGCGCGATCGCCACCGAGGCCGGTGTGTCGGTCGGCAACGCCTACTACTACTTCGCCGCCAAGGAATTCCTGATCCAGGGGTTCTACGACCGGATGACCCACGACCACGCGGTGGACGCCCGCCGCCGGATGGCGCACACCCGCGACTTCGCCGAGCGCCTGGACATCGCCCTGGTCTCCTGGCTGGACACCGCCGCGCCGTACCACGAGTTCGCCGCCCAGTTCTTCCGCACGGCCGCCGACCCGACCAGCTCGCTGAGCCCGTTCTCCAACGAATCCCACCCGGCCCGGGCCACCGCCGTGCAGCTCTTCCGCGAGGTGCTGGAGGGCTCCGAGCTGGCGCCCAAACTGGACGCCGAGCTGGCGGAGCTGCTGCCGGACGTGCTCTGGCTGCACCTCATGGTCGTGGTGCTCTACTGGGTCTTCGACCGGACTCCGGACACCGAGCGGACCAGGGAGTTCGTCCGCCGCTCGACGCCGACGGCCGCCCGGGTCATCAACCTCTCCCGCTACCGGGTCTTCCGGCCGATCGTCCGGGACGCCAAGGGGCTGATCCAGGACTTCATCCTGCCCACCATCGGCAAGACCGCCGTGAAGTAGGCGCGAGCCGTGAAGCAGGCACGAGCCGTGAAGTAAGCGCGAGCCGTGAAGTAAGCGCGAGCCGTGAAGCAGGCGCGACCGGTGCTCAGATCATGTCCGGGTTCCAGGCCCGGATCGGGGTGTGCAGCAGCTGGTCCAACCGCCCGGCGGCGCCGGGAGCCCGCTCGGTGAGCAGGGTGGCGGCGGCCAGGCGGGTGGCGGTCTCGGTGCCGAGGTAGAGGCTGGAGAGCTCGCCCACGCCGAGGGCGAGCTCGGGGGCCTCCTCGGTGGGCGCGCAGCGGCCGGTCCCGTCCGGGGCCGCTTCGAGGGCCCAGCGGCCGGCGGTCCAGCCCTGCGGGTCGGTGAGGTCGAGCACCACCCGGCCGGGCGCGGCGTAGCTGCGCGCGGCGAAGGCGGCGGGCAGGTCGAGCAGCCGGAGCCAGGTCATGTCGGCCTGGGCGGCGTGCGGCCGGGCGCCGCGCGGGTTGCGCAGCAGCAGCGGCAGCGGGTCGTCCGGGCCGAGCTCCTCGGCCTCGACGTGCCGCACCCAGTCGACCGAGAACACCAGCTGCCAGAGGGCGTTGGCGGTCGGCCGGTCGACGGCGAGGAAGTCGAGCACGGTGAGCGTGCAGTTGGGTGAGGCACCGTCCCAGTCGCCGTTCACCCGGTAGCTGACCAGGCCGGTGACCTGGCCGTCCGCGTCCCGGTGGAGCACGTTGAACGGCTCCTTCCACTCGCGGTTGGGCAGTAGGTGCAGCCCGGTGGCCAGCTCCCACCAGTGGTCGGGGCGGCTGAGCGCGCCCGGCTGGGTGCGCCGCCACCGCTCGTGCAGCTCGGGCGCCAGCTTGCGGACCTCCTCCAGCGGGGCGAAGTCGACCCGGCCGCCCGCCGGGGTCGGCAGGCCCGGCCGTAGCCCGCCCGAACGCTGGAGGTCGACCATCAGGCCGGCCGAACGCTGGGCCGGGCCGAACCCGTAGCGGCCGTAGATCCCGTACTCGGCGGCGGTCAACACTGCGGCCACGCTGCCGCGTTCGCGTGCGGCGGCCAGGTCGCCCTTGATCATCCGACTGAGCAGGCCGCGCCGCCGGTGGGTGGCGGCCACCGTCACGCCGGTGATCCCGTCCACCGGGACGGCGGCGCCGCCGGGCACCGTCAGCTCCAGGTCGTAGCTGCGGTAGGTGGCCACGTAGCTGCCGCCCGCCGTGTGGTCGACGGCCGCCAGCCAGCGGCCCGGCTCGAACATCCGGCGGCGGGCCTCGGTGCCGTCGGCGTGGTGCGGGGTGAGGAACCCCCGGAGCACGGCGCGGTCCCACTGCGGGAGCTCCTGCTCGGTGACGGGGCGGATCTCGATGCCGCCCGTACCGGGGCGAACTGGCGTTTCGTCGACCATCCGGACACGGTACGACGCCCCGTCAGGCCGCGGCATCCGGTTTTACGCCCCCGCGCACGGGATCGTGCAAACAACCTGTTCACAGTAATCCGTTGACACGTCACCATGGCATCGCAGACGCTGACATGCATGACGACCAACGACCTCTTCACCGCGCCGGATCCGGAGCAAGCCCGCGCGCAGCGGGTGGCCGCCGCACTGTTCCGGATCGCCGAGCGCCACGGGGCCACGCCCGGCCAGGTCAGCCGGCAGACCAACCCGCACCTGCTCGCGCCGCACGAGGCCGTCCGTCTGGTGGCCTTCCTGCTCAGCGGTGCCGCCCTGCTGGAGGAGGGCGAGCCCGAGCTCGACCAGGCCGACATCACCGCCGCACTGAGCCTGCTGCCGCTGGTGCGCGCCGAGTTGGACGAGCTGGAGGCCGGCCTGCTCCAGATGGCCCGGGGCCGGGGCCTGAGCTGGCCCGACATCGCGTTCGGCCTCGGCCTCGGCACCCCGCAGGCGGCCCGCCAGCGGCACGAACGGCTGGCCGCCCGGGTCGCGGAGCAGGAGTGACCGACCCGGGCGACGGGGCCTCAGGTGCATCAGGTGCCTCAGGTGCCTCAGCCGATGGAGCCCCGCTCGACCGGGATCCAGAGCTGGGAGTCGGACTCCTTCCAGTCCGCGGTCGGGCGGGTCCGCAGGATCTCCGGCCCCTCCCGGATCACGAACGGGTTGGACGGGAACCACTGGGTGAAGACGTCCCGCCACATCTCCTGGAGCGCCTGCGGGTAGGCCCCGGTGTTCTCGAACACCGCCCAGAGCCCGGCCTCGATCACCAGCGAGTCCAAGCCGTCCGGGACGGGGTGCGACGCCTCGGTCAACACCGCGTGGTAGTAGTCGAGTTCGACCCCCTCCTCGCGACTGTCGGAGAGGTGCTGGACGACGGAGAGGATGCCCTCCGGCTCCTGACTCGAGAGGGCCGTGATCCGCTGCACCTCCTCCGGGCCGACCGACTGGATGAGCTCGGCGATGTGCGGGTTCACCCCCTCGTGGATCAGGGGCACCCGCGCCTTGCGACCGACCACCCGCAGTTCGGGCTTCTCCACGATCCGGTACCGCATACTGCTGCTCCCTTCGATGACGAGTCGGAAGGACATCCGGGGCTGCGAGTCCAGTACGGCCCCCTGCCGGCGCGCTTCGCCCGGCCCGGTGCCGTGCATGGCACGGAACGCCCGGGCGAACGCCTCGCCGGAGCCGTAGCCGTACCGGACCGCGATCTCCAGCAACGTCCGCTCCCCGGCCAGCACTTCGGCCCCCGCCAGCGTCAGCCGGCGGCGTCGGACGTACTCGGAGAGCGGCATCCCCGCCAGCGCGGAGAACAGGCGCCGGAAGTGGTACTCCGAGGTCACCGCGATCCGGGCCAGCTCGGTTACCTCGATCGTGCCGTCGAGGTGCTCCTCGACGTACGCCATGGCCTGGTTCAGCCGCTCCAGCACTCCGGGCTCCTTCCCTTGTGAGCTCCACCGTAGGAAGGGCCCACTGTGCCGCACCCGACATCCGGTGCCCGCTTCGGTCGGGTGCGGCCCCGCTGTGCGGCGGGTACCGGACGGGTACGGAGCGATGGGAGGATCACGCCATGATCGGTGTGCTGTTGGTGGGAGTGCTGGTGCTCGTGCTCGGCGGGTGCGGCTGCGTGGTCTGGGCCGCGCGCGGCGGGCCGCCGTGGACGCACCGGGTGGCGGCGGCCACGCAGGCGGCCGGCTCGCTGGTGCGGTGGTACTCGCGCGAGCAGCGGCGGGTGGACCGGCGGCGGCGCGACTCCGTCGAGGACGGCTGAGCGGCGGGCGCGGGCAGCGCCCGGTTCAGAGCGTGGCGGTGAGCCTCGGGGCGAGGGCGCGGAGGAAGTCGGCGGCGTCGAAGAGCCGGCCGGCCGAGGCGAGGCCGGCGGCGCGGGTGCGGCCGGTGCGGATGCGGTCCAGAGCCTCGACCACCAGGGGCGCGGTGATGGCGTAGATGTCCTGCCCGCTCGCCGCCGCGCGGCGCTCCACCCCGCCCGCGCGGACCCGGACGTCGACCAGGAAGGTCTGCGCCGAGCGGCCGAGCCCGTCCACGGC
Source organism: Kitasatospora sp. MMS16-BH015 (assembly GCF_002943525.1). Taxonomy (NCBI): domain Bacteria; kingdom Bacillati; phylum Actinomycetota; class Actinomycetes; order Kitasatosporales; family Streptomycetaceae; genus Kitasatospora; species Kitasatospora sp. MMS16-BH015. The sequence goes on from NZ_CP025394.1 coordinate 3,877,800, forward strand.
GGTCGGGGCCGGGGTACCCGGGGCCGCCAGCTCACCGGCCGCCTCGGTGGTCATGTAGGTGCGCACCTCGGGCACCGCCAGATGGCTCGGGATGGTGACCACATCGGCCATGGTGAACTCGCCGAGCACCGTACGACTGCCCATCGACTCGGAGAACTCCCAATCCAGCCGGGGAAGTTCGCCCCTCAGGTACTCCAACTTCCCCCCGCTGTACCGGACTCGGCTGCCACCCCGGCGCTCCCGGGAGACGGCGCCGGCCGCCCGGGTGCCCTCGGTGGGGTGCCATCCGCTCAACCCGTAGGCCACGTGCACCTCTTCGGCCGCACTCAGATCGCCGAGCGCCGCCGTGGCGAGCAGATCGCCGAGGCCGCCGAAGAAGGCCATCGCGGGCAGCACCACCACCCCGGCCGCCAGGGCCCGGTCGGCGTACCGGGCGAAGGTGTCGACATTGGCCTCGATCTCGGCCGCCACGTCCAGGTACGGGATGCCCGCCCGTAGCGCCGCCTCCACCAGCGGACCGGCCGTGGTGGCGAACGGTCCGGCACAGTTGATCACCGCCGCCGCGCCGGCCAGCGCCCGGTCCAGCGCGCTCGGATCGTCCACCGCCGCCGGCCGGACGGCCAACTCGCCCTCCCCCAAGCCGACATGGCCGGCCGCCACCGCACGCAGCCGCTCCCCGTCCCGGCCGGAGAGCACCGGCCGGTACCCGCGCACCAGCAGCTCCGCCACCACGAACCGGCCGGTGTGACCGGAGGCCCCGTACACCACGACCGACTCCGACTCCCCTGTGGCGTGCGCGAGTTGCCCTGTCATGCCCTGCTCCCTGACGTTCTTCCGCGGCCCCGTGCCGCCTCCGTGGCCACCATCCTGGCCGCCGCAGCCACCCCGGCACGAGTGTCCTGAACGACGGCCTCCGTACAATTCGGGCCATGGATACGGGGAGCAGGGGAGACCGGGTCGCGCTGGCCGTCACGGAGGGCATGCTGCACTTCGAACTGGCCGTGGCCCACGAGGTGTTCGGGTCACGGCCGGCCGCCGTGGCCGGGCCCTGGTACCGGCTGTCGATCTGCGGGCCGGGGGCCGTGCGGGTGGGGCGGTTCCTGCTGGAGCCGGACGCCGGGCTGGACGGGCTGGCCCGGGCCGACACCGTGATCGTGCCCGGCTGGGCCGATCCGGAGGTGGCGCCGCCCGAGGAGCTGCTGGCCGCGCTGCGTGCGGCGCACGCGGCGGGGGCCCGGGTGGCCTCGCTCTGCACCGGGGCCTTCGTGCTGGCCGCCGCCGGGCTGCTGGACGGGCGGCGGGCGACCACGCACTGGGCGCACACCGGCGAACTGGCCGACCGGCACCCGGCGGTGGCGGTCGACCCGGACGTGCTCTACGTGGACAACGGCAGCGTGCTCACCTCGGCCGGGAAGGCCGCCGCGCTGGACCTCTGCCTGCACCTGGTGCGGCTCGACCGCGGCGCCGCGACGGCCAACGCGGTGGCCCGCCGCCTGGTGGTGCCACCGGTCCGCCCCGGCGGCCAGGCCCAGTACGTCACCACCCCGGTGCCCGCCCGGCCCGACCACCCGCTGGCCGCCCTGCTGCCCTGGGCCTTGGCCCGCCTGGACCAACCGCTCACCGTCACCGACCTGGCCCGCCAGGCCGGCCTCAGCCCCCGCCACCTCAGCCGCGGCTTCCGCGCCGCCACCGGCACCTCCCCGCTCCAGTGGCTGCTCACCCAACGCATCCGCCGCGCCCAGGAGTTGCTCGAGCAGAGCGACCAGAGCATCGAGGCCGTGGCCGCCGCCACCGGCTTCGGCACCGCCGCCACCCTGCGCCGCCACTTCCACCGCACCGTCGGCGTCCCCCCGGACACCTACCGCCGCACCTTCCGCACCCGCGAATCAGCGGAAGGACGGGTCGGCTACGGGCGGGCGTAGAAGTCGGGGCGGCCCATGATCCAGAGGCTGGCCTGCTTGATGGCCATGCCCGGGCGGGGAGCCTCGATCATCTGGTCGTCGCCGATGTAGAGGGCCACGTGGTAGATGTCGGCGGCGCGGCCGGTGTGGGTCCAGAAGACCAGGTCGCCGGGGCGGAGTTGGCGGTAGCCGACGGGGGTGGATTCGGCGTACTGGTCGGCGGCGAAGTGCGGGAGCTGCCTGCCGCCGTGGCGCCAGGCCATCATGGTCAGGCCGGAGCAGTCGTAGCCCTCGGGGCCCTCGCCGCCCCAGATGTACGGGAGACCGATCCGGGCGCGGGCGAAGGCGATCGCGGCCTCGACGCCGCCGGCCGACCAGATCGAGCGCTCGGCCGGGCGCTCCGGCGCGGCCTCGGCGGCGGCTGCTGCTGCGGCGGCGGCGGCCGCCCTGGCCGCCTCCTCGGCCTCGCGGGCGGCGATCGCCTCCAGGGCCTCGCGCCGCTGCCGCTCCAGCTCGACCGTGGTGGAGCGGGCCTTGGCCAGGGCGGCGAGCAGCTGTTCGCGTCGCTTGGCGATGTCGGCCACCTCCGCCCGCTGGGCCGTCAGCCGAGCTTTGGCCTGCTGCTCGGCGCGGCGGACGGCCTCGGCCGCCCGGTCGGCCGCGGTCACGCTGTCGCGGGCCTCGGTCTCGGCCTTGGCGGCGGCCGCGGCGGTGCCGGTGGCGGCGTCCAGGATGTCGCGGGTGCGGGCGCCCGCGATGCCGACGGCGGCGGCCCGCTCGGTGAGCGAGCGGGGGCCGTCGGCGGCCAGCATGGCGTTGAGCGCGGAGAGCTCGGGCCCGGCACCCTGCCGGTAGGTCTCGGCGGCCAGCTCGGCGGCCCGGTCGGCGGCCTCGGCCCGCTCGGCCTCGGTGGTCTTGGCCTTGGCGGCGGCGGCCGTGGCGGCGGTGCGGGCCTTGGCCAGCCGGGCCTGGGCGCCGTTGTAGGCCTCCACGGCCTGCTCGGCCACCCGGCCGGCCTGCTCCAGATCGGCCTGGGCCGCCGTCAGCCGGGCCTCGATCGCGGTGCTGTCGGTGGCCCGGGCGTCGGCCTCGGCCCGCGAGCGGGCGATCTCCTCCTCGGAGGGGTACGGGTCGTCGGCCGGGCTGAGCAGGCCGGCCGCCGGGGCGGTCTCGGGTGCGAGGTCGGGTGCGGCGGCGGCCGCCGGCAGCAGGCCGAGGACACCGGTGAGGGCCAGCAGGAGCGTCGGCAGCAGTCTGCGTGTCATGGGACAGCCCTCTCTCACCCGCCGCCTGACGGACCGGCAAATATCTCATCAGGTGACAATTTGGTCACTCGCCGTAATATTCTCAGAGCTGACGGCTGCTCAGCGCCATCCCCGTGCGGCCACCCGGGTGAGATGTCGGATTTACCGACCTGCTGGAGCAATCGGACCGGCCAGTGCGGTGGGGTTCAGCGGCGCGGCTGGGGGTGCGGGAGTCGCGGGTGCCGGTAGCGGGAGTTGGCCACGCCCTCGGTGGTGCCCGGCCGTACGGCGAAGCTGCGGCTGCGCCCGGCCCGTACCGCCCGCTGCCGTCGCCGCGCCGCGCCTTGGCGGACCGATTCGCCGGCCATCGGGACGGCCGGAGCGGTGGGAGTCGCGCGGCGGTCGGCGAGCCGGGCCGAGCGGCGGGCGAGCGCCCGGGCCGAGTGGGCGTCCAGGTGGGCAGTGGCCCGGGCGGCCATCCGCTCGGCGATCCGGTGGGTGGCCGTGTGGTGGGCCGGCACCTTGTCCGGCGCGCCCGCGATCAGGTCGAAGAGCCAGGTGCGGGCCCGGTCCACCCGTCGGTGCAGCAGGCGCTCGCGGCGCACCGCGCGGGCCCGGCGGCGCGGCCGGGTGCCGTAGAACCAGCGCGCCCACGGGCTGCTCGGCCGGGCCAGCCGGACGGCACCGATCCAGGAGAGGCCGGGCACCATGATGCCGAGCAGCCCCGTCCAGACCTTGCCCTTGAGCAGCGCGACCACCGAGGCCAGCGCGTTGAAGGAGATCACCGCGACCAGACCCCAGCGCCCGGCCGTCATCGGTTCGGTCTGGCCCGGCACCACGCCGAGCGGCACGTACCCGGTGAGCAGCAGCGCGGTGAACAGGATGCCGAAGATCACCGCGTCCACCGACTTGCGGCCCTGTTCGCTCCAGTACACGTCGTCCAGGTGCAGGATCAGCGCGAACTCGTCCAGCACCAGCCCGCAGCCGATGCCGAAGCAGAGCCCGAACCAGTCGATCCACGGGTGGTGGCCGTTGGTGGCGAAGGCGCCGACCCCGCCGACCAGCAGGAAGCCCAGGCCGAAGACCATGTGGTGGATGTGCAGCCCGCCGGGGGTGATGTTGCCCGGCCACCAGCGCACCTGGGCCCGGATCATCCGCACGCTGAACCGGATGAACAGGAAGGAGCTGATGAAGCCGACCAGGAGCAGGAAGAGCGGCTGCTTGTGGGCGTCCACGATGTGGGTGCGGTAGGTCTCCATCAGGTCCATCAGTGGTGCGCCCTCCTTCCCGTCGGTGGCATCCGGTACAACGCCCGGTCAGAACCCCCGGGTGCGCTTGGCCGCCCGGCGCGGCACCAGCAGGTACGGCGCGAGCGAGCGGTCGGCGCCCGGCGTGCCGACGCCGGGGCCGCGCAGGCCGGTGGCCCGGCCGGGCAGCTTCATGAACAGACGCGCGATCTCGCCCCCGAGGTTCACCCCGACGGCCAGCGCGAGCGCGATCGCCGCCGCCCGGGCCACCGAGGCCAGGCCCACGTCGGGCTGGCTCTGGGTGAAGGCCAGCATGCCGAGGTAGAGCGCCGAACCGGGCATCAGCGGGCCGAGCGCGGCGGTCACGTACGGCAGCGAGGAGGCCGCCCGGTAACGGGCCATCAGCTGGCCGAAGAGGCCGACCAGGCCGGCCGCGATGCCGGTGGCGATGATCGCGGAGACGCCCGCGTTGCGGGTCAGCACGCCGAAGACGGACCAGCCGACGCAGGCGTTGAGGGTGACGAAGGCGAGATTGCGGCGGTCGGTCTGGAGCAGTATCGCGAAGGCCGCGGTGAGCACCATCGCGGCGACCAGCCGGACGGTCGGGTCGCTGTCCACCCCGCCCAGGCTCTCGCCCGGGTTGAACTTGGTGTGGATGCTCAGCCCCGCGTAGAGGATCAACATGACGCCGATGATGATGCCCGCGACCAGGTAGAGCACCTCCAGCAGCCGGGCCGCGGCGGTGATGTAGAAGCCGGTCAGGCCGTCCTGGACGGCGGCCACCAGGGCCCGTCCGGGCAGCAGCGCGAACAGCCCACCGGTGATCACCACCGAGCCGCGCAGCCCGTTGGCGGGCAGGCTGGTCAGGATCACCCCGGAGAGCGCGGCGGGCATCGCGGCGATCACGAACTGGTAGAACTCCGGCAGCCCGCGCTTGGCGATCGTCGCCGCCAGCCGGTCGCCGAGGATCGCGGCCACGAAGGCGTTGGCGAAGACCAGCCAGGCCTTGGCGTCCACCTTGCCGCCGACCAGGAAGGTGGCCGCCCCGGCCAGCAGCCCGGTGGCCAGCACCAGCAGCCAGGTCGGGTACGGGTGCCGGTTGCGGCGGATCTCGGCGAGCCGGCGGTAGGAGTCGTTGACCGAGAGCCGCTCGGCGGTGATGTCGGCGACCAGCCGGTAGACGGCGGCGAGCCGGGTGTAGTCGGAGGTGCGGCGCCGGACCACCCGGTCGGCGGTGACCGGCGGCTCGACCAGCGAGGGCTGGAAGGAGATGCCGATCAGCGTGAAGGTCACCTGCGGCTCGCAGTGGTCGAGGCCGTACGCGTGCGCGATGCCGAGCATCGCGGCCTCCACGTCCTCGGCCGCCTCGCCGCTGGCCAGCAGCAGCTCGCCGATGCGCAGCGTCAGGTCGAGGATGCGGGGCACGTTCTTGAGCGCCGCCTCGGGCTTCTGCTCGCGCTGGGTGCGCTCGTAGGCCGGGCGGTCGGCCATCGGGGTGCGCAGCAGGGTGCGCATCCGGTCCGGCCAGGGGGCGGCGCCGGGGGCGCCCTTGCGCAGGGCGCTCACGTCGATACCGGTCGGCGGGGTGAGCGGGCCGGCGCCCGGCGGCATCGAGTAGCCGACGGCCCGCCACTCCTCGTCGGAGAGGGTGTCCTCGGCCACCGACATGGTCGGCGGGGTCCGGCGCAGCGGGGCCGGTTCGGGCTCGGGCTCCGGCTCCGGCTCCGGCTCGGGCTCTTGGATGGCCGGTCGGAGCAGGCCTTCGGTCTCGGCCGGGGGCATCACCAGCGGCACCGAGACGGTGGTCTCCACCGGCGGGGTGTCCGGGCCCAGCAGTCCCTCGGTGGGCGGGGCGTCCCGGGGCGCCACGGGGGCGGGCCGCTCCGGCGTCCCGCCCCTGAACTTCTTGCCGCCGCCCGGTCGACCCCGGCCCCGCTTCGGCACTGCCTCTCCTCGCCGCCCCTGGTGACCACCGGTCACCGTCTCGCTCGTCGTGCCCCACCTTGCCCGAAAGGCGGCGCGGACGCACATGTACGAAACGGACAGTTCGCCCCGGCCCGGCCGGTGGCGCCCGGTACGGCCTCAGTCCACGGCCGGGCGGCCCGCCCGACGGGCCCTCAGCAGCTCGACGGCGACCGGCACCGCGGAGACCAGCACGATGCCGACCAGGATCAGTTCGATGTTGTCCCGGACGAAGGCGATCTGCCCCAGGAAGTACCCCAGCACCGTCACACCGGCACCCCAGAGCACTCCGCCGAGCACGTTGTACCGGACGAACCGCCGGTAGTCCATGCCGCCCACCCCGGCGATGACCGGCGTGAACGTCCGCACCACCGGCACGAACCGGGCCAGCACGATCGCCTTGGGCCCGTGCCGGTCGAAGAACCCGGTCGCCTTCACCACGTTCTCCTGCTTGAACAGCCGCGAGTCGGGCCGCCTGAACAGCCCCGGCCCGACCTTCCGCCCGAACACGTACCCCACCTGGTCGCCGGCCACGGCCGCCACCACCACCAGCCCGGCCACCAGCCAGAGCGGCTGCGGCAGCGTGCCGCCGGCCACCAGCAGCCCGGCGGTGAAGAGGAGCGAATCGCCCGGCAGGAAGAACCCGACCAGCAGGCCGGACTCGGCGAAGACGATCGCCAGGATGCCGATCAGCCCGAAGGTGGAGATCAGCGTGGTCGGATCGAGCCAGTCGGGGCCGAGCGAGAGGCTGGTGGTCACGGGCAGGGACTCCTGACGGCGCGGCGACACTTGGCAAAGGAATAGTAAAGCAATGACCAAGGGTTGCCCTGGCGTCGCTGGTCAGGGCCCGGAGCGGCGCTGGCCGGAGCCCGCTTGGCAGCGCGGCCGGGCAGGGCCCGTACGGCGGCGGCGGCCGGGGCCCGCGTCGGCGCGTCCGGCCGGAGCCCGTAAGACGGCGCAGCCCGGCGGAGCACAGCGACGCCGGCCAGGCTCGCGGCGGCGCAGGCGGGGGGAGCCCGCTTGGCAGCGCGGCCGGGCGGAGCCTGGGACGACGCCACCGGTCAGGGCCGCGTCGGCGCAGCCGGGCAGAGCCCGTAAGACGGCGCAGCCCGGCGGAGCACAGCGACGCCGGCCGGGGGCGGCGGCGCGGCCCGGCGGAGCCTGGGACGACGTCACCGGTCAGGGCCGCGTCGGCGCAGCCCGGCGGAGCCCGTAAGACGGCGCAGCCCGGCGGAGCACAGCGACGCCGGCCGGGCCTCGCGACGGCAGCCCGGCGCAGCCCGGGACAACGTCACCGGTCAGGGCCGCGTCGGCGTCGGGCGGAGCCCGTGTGGCGGCGGCGCGGCCGGGCGGGGCCCGTGCGGCGGCGGCCGGGGTCCGCGTCGTGGTGCGGCTGGTCAGAGTCCGTAGCGTTCGGCCGTCTCGTGGTGGGGGGTGGGGTCCGCGCCGGCGGCTTCGGCGAGGTCGGTCCAGCAGAGGGGGTGGATCCAGGCGGCCGTGTGGCGGTGCAGCTCGGTGTCGGCGGCGGCGGCCGAGCCGGTGGGTGGGACGCCGAGGGCCGCGTAGATGCCGGGGAGGGCTCCGTCCGGGTCCGCCGGGTCGGCGACCGCGTACTCCGGGCCGCTGTAGACCCAGACCGCGTAGCCGGCCGCGCGCAGCTCGTCCCGCAGCTCCAGCCACTGCGACTCGCCGGGCCAGACGCCGTCCAGCCAGTAGGTGGTCCAGCCGGCCGGGTCGAGCAGGGTGAGCAGCTCGAAGACCGGCCGCCAGCCCTCCGCCTCGCCCGGGGCGGGCAGTTCGTTGAGCCGGGCCGGGGCGAAGACCACCAGGTCGCGGTGGTTGAGCGGCACCTCCTCGCCGAGCACCGGCAGGATCCGGGCGGTGGCGGGGCCGGTGCGCAGGGCAGGGAGGTCGGTGACGGTGCCGTTGGTCCGGGTGGTCCGGACGGTGACCAGCTGCCACTCCTCCTCCACCGGGCCGCTCTCCTGCTCGAAGTCCAGCCCGAGCAGGGCGCCGGCGGAGCGGACCACCGCCCAGTCGCGGTTGGCCGAGGCGGCGGTGACGAGGCCCCAGAGGTCGGGCTCCTGGACGGTCCGGTGCAGCTCGTCCGGGCCGGCCTGCCCGGCGGGCAGCGCGTGCTCCAGCAGCTCCTGCAGCAGCCGCTGGGCCTCACCGTGCTCGCCGAGCCTGGTCGCGGCCGAGGCCGCCAGCCGCCGCGCGTTGACCGCCTCCGGCCGCAGCACCAGCAGCGCGGTGCACTGCTCCACCACCTCCCGCCACCGCCCCTCGGCCGCCGCCCACCGGGCCCGCGTCCAGTGCGCGTCGGCCGGGCTGCCGCCCAGCTGCCACTCGGCCAGGCGCCGCACCCCGTCGCCGTCCCCGGCCCGGACCAGCAACTCGGCGAGCACCCGGGAGGTCTCCACCTCACCGGTGCGGGCGCCAGGGGCGGTGGGAGGCGGAGCGGAGGCAGTGGAGTGGGTGAGGCCGGAGGCGGCTGCGGCGGCTGCGGCTGCGGCGACTGCGGGATCGGTTTCGCTCACCGTGCCGGGCCCGCCGCCGGAGCCCACCCCCGCTACGGACCGGCCGTCGGAGGCGCCCTCGGCCCCCGGCGGGGTCAGGCGGTGCCAGAGGAGGTCGGTGGCGGGGCGGTCGAGGCCGAGGGTGGCGAGGGTGGTGGCCAGGTGGATGGTGGCGGTGGGGTCGGTGGGGAGGCGGGTGCGGGTGGCGTCGAGCAGGTCGGCGGCGTGTTCGGGGTCGGTGGTGAGGAGGTCGGCGGCCTGGTCGGGGGCGGTGGTGAGCAGGTCGGTGAGCCAGGGGAGCAGGTCGGTGGCGGGGAGTTCGGGGCGGGGCAGGGCGAGGGCCGCGCTGCGGGTCTCGGCCAGGCGGTCGGTCACGCCCTCGGTGCGGCGCAGCTGGGCGAGCTTGCGGTCGGCCTCGCCGCAGAGGGTGAGGGCGATGGTGCGGGCGCCGCGCCGGACGGCCAGCCGGGCGGCCGTCAACAGCAGGTCGAGGCAGGGGCGGTGGGAGCCGGCGCGGTCGAGGTAGCCGGCCCAGCGGGCCAGCCGGGCGCCGAGGTCGGCGTCGTTGGGGTGGGCCCCGGCGTTGACCAGGGCCTCCACGGCGGCGGCCCAGCGGTGCCGGATGTCGGGGTAGCGGTCGGCCTCGCCGGGCTCCGGCAGGAGTTCTAGGGCGGCCTCGTGGCGGCCGAGCTCGGCCAGCAGCAGGGCGCGGCCGACCGCGAGCTTGCGGGTGTCGTCCTCGTCCGGTCTGCGCCCGGCGGAGATCTCGGCCAGCTCGGCGGTGTCGTAGGCGGCCAGCGCCTCCTCCTGGCGGCCGAGCCGTCGAAGTGCGGAGGCCCGGCTGTGCCCGAAGGCCAGCGAGACGGCGCCGCCGGCGGCCTGGATCCGGCCCTGGGCCCGGTCGAGGTGGGCGAGTGCGTCGGCGGGCCGGGCGTCGTCCTCCAGGGTGTCGGCGTACTCGCGGGAGAGGCAGTCGAAGCAGGCCCGGCCGGGCTCGACCCGGGCCAGCGTCTCTTCCAGCACGGCGAGCCGCTCGGGCACGTAACCGGGGCCGTCGATGTTGGCGTGGCAGATCGTGAAGTCCTGCACCGCGCAGACCGACTGCGGGCAGGCGGCGGTCTCCTCGCGGTGGGCGTACTCCAGCAGCGAGACGGCCTCGGCCAGCGCGGCCTCGCCCTGGTGGCGCTTGTTGAGCAGGCTCTGCAGCCGCCAGTGCCGCAGGAACACCTCGACCCAGGGCAGGCCCAGCGCGCGGGCCGAGGCCAGCGCCTCGGGGTAGAGCGCGTCCAGCTGCTCGTCGCGGCCCTCCACGGCGTGCCCGGCGATCTCGGCGATCGCGCCGGCCAACCGGTGGTGGCCCGCCTCGGTCAGGGAGCCGTGGGTGTCCTGGACCCAGGCCCAGATGTCGCTGCTCACGCGTCCGCCTTCGGCTCGAAGTGCTCGCTGGAGTGGGGGTCGGTGGGTGCGGTCAGGGCCGCGACGGCGGTGGAGATGCCGGTCAGCGCCGCCGTCAGATCGGCCCCGGAGTCGGCCGGGCCGGTGGCGCCGGCGGCGGCCATGATCACCTTGACCGAGCGGAGCAGCCCGGCCGCCGTCGCGCTGCCGGTGTGCCCGGCGCGGTAGGCGGTGAGCAGCCGGTCGACGGCGGGCGAGTCGAGGTTGAGGTAGAGCCGGGCCCGGACGGCGCCGTCGGTGCGGGCGGTGAAGGAGCGGGCCAGCCGGAGCGCGGCGGAGGGGATCCGGGCCGCAGCGGCGCCGTCCTCCAGCCGGGCCTTGAGCTGGGCGGCGCGATCCGGGACGAGCACCAGCGGCAGGCCGGGCGGGTCGAAGCGGGCGGGCACCAGCTGCTCGCCCTCCCCCGTGAGCGCCGCGCTCAGCCAGGCCGTCTCCTCCTCGGCCAGCGGGCGGTCGGGCTCGCGGAACAGCTCCTCGGTGCCGCTCTCGCCGCCGAGTTCGACCAGCCGGCAGCCGCGCAGGGCGGCGTAGCGGCGCAGGAACGGCAGCACGGCGTACCGGTCGCCCCGGGCGATCGGCACCCGCATCGCGCGGTAGAGCATCTCCTCGAAGCCGCCCTCGCCGCCGAGCGCCACGTGCACGGTGCCGGAGCCGGCCGCCCGCAGCGCGCCGGCGGTGAGCTCGCCCTGCGAGCTGGGCACCGGGACGTCGTCGGCGAGCAGGGTGAAGAGCCGCTCCTCGCAGAGCGCGGCGCCCAGCAGCTCCTGGCCGTGCCGGGCCAGCACCCGGCGCCAGACCTCGGGCCGCAGCCGGGCGGTCTCGTACAGGCCGTCCACCACGGCCTCGGTGAGGGCCTGCCGGAGCGCGCGGTAGTGCTCGTCACGCTGGAGGTCCTCGCGGCTGGCGGTGGGGGTGAGCCGGTCGGATTCGATCACCCCGCCGATGAAGCCGGCCCAGCTGGGCAGTAGGTCGCGGGCGTCCTCGGTGAGCAGCATCCCCCGCAGGTAGACGGCGAGTTCACGGTTGTCGCTGGAGCCGTAGGTGGCGCCGTCCTGCACCCAGAGCAGGCCGACGGCGTCGGTCGGGCCGCCGGGGGCGGGGGTGACCGGGAAGGCGGTGAGCGGTTCGAAGCGGCGGCCGAAGGCGGTGGCGAAGCGCATCCGCGCGGCGTACTCGGCGGGCTCCGACCGGGCCGACTCCAGCCCCTGCCGCCAGGGCACCGCCACAGCGTTGACCGGCCGCTCGTCCTCGCCCACGTAGACCGGCACCGAGAGCAACACGCAGTAGCGGGCGAGGACTTCGCGCAGCGTGTCGGGCTCGGCCAGCGCGGCGTGCTCGGGCTTGAGCAGCAGCTCGACCACCGTGCCGGGGGTGCTGCGGGCCGCGCAGGGCGCCACGGTGTACTGCTCGCCACCCCGGCTGCGGTACCGGTGGCCGAGCGCGGGCTCGCGGTGCGAGGTGGTGGTGACGGTGACCTCCTCGGCCACCGAGAAGGCGGAGAGGAAGCCCAGCCCGAACGCGCCGATCAACTCCTTGTTGCCCGTCAACTCCCTGAGCATGCGGGTGTATCCGGTGCCGACGGTGGCCAGGTAGGCGTGGATCTCGGGCTCGGTGAGGCCGGCCCCGGTGTCCTCGACCGAGACGGTGCGGCGGGCCGGGTCGGCGTGCACCCGGATCACCGGGTCGGCGGCCGCCTCGGGGGCCTCCAGCGCGCGGCGGGTGTGCGAGTCGTGGGCGTTCTGGACGAGTTCGCGCAGGGCGACCAGCGGAGTGGAGTAGAGATGCGTGGCCAGGACCCCGACCAGGCCGCCGAGATCGACCTCGGTCGTACGCAGAGTGGTGTGCTCGGGCGGCTGTTCCGGACGGTGCTCCTCAGACATGGGACCACATCCTGCCAGTAAGACAATCAGCCGACCAGCATTTTGCATTCCCGCTACCGGGCCCCGACGACCCCTCCCCCGGTCAACCTGGAGTTGACGAATCGTGGTCAGCCGAACTGCTGGTCCGGACATCGGAAATCACGGCCATTCGGGGGTATTTCGGCCCTCCCGCACATCTTCCCCACCCGCCGTTCGTTCAGGGGTTATCCCTCTGCTGTGACTCCTTCGAGCGAACGCCGCCGCCTGGCATTGAACTCAATCGGCCTAGTGGGGAATGCTGTTCGTGCGACGTCAGGGAACGGCGCGGGCCGGAGCGGCCACTCCACCGGCGCCACATTTCGCACCAGTTAGCAGGGAGACCACTGTGTCCCGTATTCGCGCAGCCGCCGCCGTCACCGCCCTCGGGGCTTTCCTCCTGGTCGGCATCGGCACCGCCTCGGCCGACAACGGCGCGGGCGCCGACAACAACTCGAACAGCAGCGTGGTGAGCAACACCGGCTCCGGCAACATCGTCGGCAGCATCGAGGGCAACGGGAACGGGAGCCAGCAGAGCGGCACCGGCTCCGGCGCCGCCAACCAGAACACCAACGTCGGCGTCGCGGGCAACTCCGGTGGCATCGGCGTGATCCAGGGCAACGGGAACCTGTCCCACAAGGTCTACTACCCGTTCGTCCTCTACTAGGCCGGCCCGCCTTCCCGGACGCACCGGCGCGCCCCGAGCCCCAAGGCCCGGGGCGCGCCCCCGCGTTCAGCCCCCGGCGATCTCCCGGTCGACCGGGCGGGGCACCCCTAGGACCGTCCGCCCCAGCAGCACCAGGCACTCGCCCAGCTCCGGCCGCAGACTGTGCGGCCGGTTCCGCACACCGTCGTTGACCAGGGCGAACATCGCATGCACCCGGATCCGGGCCTCCGCGCTGTCGAACTCGGGGCGGGCCCGCTGCAGCGACCCGACCCAGACCCGCAGGAAATCCCGCCGGAAGTCCACCGCCACCCGGCGGTCCGGCTCCGCCAGCCGCTCGGTCTCGCTGAGCATCGCACCCAGGTAGTGGCTGTGCCGCCGGGCGAAGTCCACGTACGCGCGCAGCCCGGCCTCCAGGCCGCCCGCCGTGACCGCCCCGACCACCTCCTGCCAGAGCCGCTCGCGGCTGCGCACCAGCGCGGCGGCCAGCAACTCGGCCTTGGTGGCGAAGTGCTTGTAGACGCTCGGCCCGGCGATCCCGACCGCCGCGCCCAGCTGATCGGTGCTGACGTTGTCGAACCCGCGCTCGTGGAACAGCCGGACGGCCGCCACCAGCAGCTCCTCGCGACGCGACTCCGGCAACGCCGACTCGGCCGCCCCTGCCGATGGTTGGGGATCCTCCGACAGGCCGGAGAGCTCGGCGCCCAGCAGGTCCTCGCCGATCCCGCGCAGCAGCTGGACGAACCGCCGCCGGGGTGGCGCGAAGGTGTGGTACGAGAGGCTGCCGTAGGCGGAGAGCACCGACCAGACCAGCAATTCGGCGTCCTCCCTGGGCAGTTGGGGCCTGGCTGCGCCGAGCACGCCGGCCGCCTCGGCCACCTGGGCCCGCAACTCCCTTCGCAGAGCAGCCCGTTGGGCAGCCGGCAGCAGACGGGCTTCGCGCTGCCAGAGCGTGCCGAACCCCCGGTGGTCCACCGCCGCCGCGGCCAGCTCGGCGCAGAGCGGGCCGGGCCCGGCCGCGCCCGCGCGGGCGGCCGACCGCAGCGCCGCCAGCTCGCGCAGCAGCACCTGCCGCAGCAGCTCGGGCTTGCCCCGGAAGTGCCGGTAGAGCGCCGGGGCGGTGATGCCCACCTCGGCCGCCACCTCGGCCATCGAGGTCTGGTGGTAGCCGTACCGGTGGAAGCGCGTACCGGCCACCTGGAGGATCAACCCCCGGCGCCCGGGCGGCCGCCGTACCGCTGCACGCTCACCGGACACCCGCACACCCCCTGCTCCACAGCTCCTGCCCCAGGGTAGCAAGCATTCACTTTCCGAGCCCGACGGCTTGATTTCCCGGGCCCGCGATGCTGGACACACCTGGCTACCGGGGATTAACTTGTCTGGCGATCAACCGGCACCACGAAGGGAGCGCCACCGTGCGCCGCACCGTGTTCACCGAGGACCACGAAGCCTTCCGCGCGACCATCCGGGACTTCATCGCCAAGGAGGTCGTCCCGGTCTACGAGTCCTGGGAGGCCGACGGTCACCCGCCGCGCGACTTCTACCGCAAGCTCGGTGCACTCGGCGTGTACGGCATCGAGGTGCCCGAGGAGTACGGCGGCGCCGGCGAGAGCGGCTTCAAGTACCAGGCCGTGGTCAGCGAGGAGTGCGCCCGGGCCGGCGTCACCTTCGGCTCCTCCGGGGTGCACACCGGGCTGGTGCTGCCCTACATCCTGGAGTACGCCACCGAGGAGCAGAAGCAGCGCTGGCTGCCCGGCTTCGTCTCCGGTGACATCATGACGGCGATCGCGATGACCGAGCCCGGCGCCGGCTCCGACCTCGCCGGCATCAGCACCACCGCCAAGCTCTCCGCGGACGGCACCCACTACGTGCTCAACGGCGCCAAGACCTTCATCACCGGCGGCGTGCTCGCCGACCTGGTGCTGGTGATCTGCCGCACCGCCCCCTACGACCCGGCCGACCGCCGGGCCGGGCTCTCCATCCTCTGCGTGGACACCACCTCCGAGGGCTACGCGGTGGGCCGCAAGCTCAAGAAGATCGGCCTGCGCACCTCCGACACCGCCGAACTCTCCTTCACCGACGTCAAGGTGCCGGTGGAGAACCTGCTCGGCGAGGAGGGCAAGGGCTTCTCCTACCTCACCCACAACCTGGTGCAGGAGCGCCTGGCCATCGCGGTCGGCGCCTACGCCTCGGCGGCGGCGGCCGTCCGGTTCGCCGTCCAGTACGTCAAGGAGCGCAAGGTCTTCGGCCAGGCCGTGGCCGAGTTCCAGAACACCAAGTTCAGCCTGGCCGACTGCCAGGCCCAGGTGCTGGCGCAGCAGGCGATGGTCGACCAATCCCTGGAGCTCTACCAGCAGGGCGAGTTGACGGTGGCCGACGCCGCCGCGCTGAAGCTGTTCTGCACCGAGTCGGCCTCCGAGGTGATCGACAAGTGCCTCCAACTGCACGGCGGTTACGGCTACATCCTGGAGTACCCGATCGCCCGGCTCTACACCGACAACCGGGTCTTCCGGATCTACGGCGGCACCAGCGAGGTCATGAAGACCATCATCGCCAAGTCGCTCGGCCTGTAGCCGACATGTCCGCCGCCGACCGGCCCACCGACTCGCTGAGCCAAGTCACCCGCGTGCAGGCCGCCCTGCAGGCCCCCGGGATGCCCTTCGAGACCGAGCGCACCCCGGCCGGCCTCCGCTACCGGCACGCCCCGCGCACCCTCGGCGAGTTCCTGGTCGGCACCCTGGTGCACGGCGAACGCCCCTTCCTGGTGGCCGAATCCGGCAGCTGGACGTTCGCCGAGCACCACGCCACCGCCACCGCCCTGGCCCGGTACTACCGCAGCACGCTCGGGCTGCGGCCGGGCGACCGGGTGGTGATCGCCATGCGCAACCTGCCCGAATGGCAACTGGCCTTCTGGGCAGCACAGTTGGCCGGCCTGGTGGCGGTGCCGCTGAACTCCTGGTGGCAGGCCGAGGAGTTGGCGTACGCGCTTCAGGACTGCGAGCCGGGCGTGGTGGTGGCCGATCCGGAGCGCGCCGAACGGATGGCACCCTGGCTGGCCACCCACCGCACCCCGCTGCTGACCGTGGCCGAGATCGCCGCGATGCGGACCGAAGTACCGTACGACATCGCCGAGTTCGGCGCCGTCCCGGCCGAGGCCGAGGCGACCGTGCTCTACACCTCCGGCACCACCGGCCGGCCCAAGGGCGTGGTGGCCGACCAGGCCGCCTGGTGCGCCGCGCTCACCTCGCCGCGGTTCTTCTCCGCGACCTCGATCCTGCTCACCGGCGGCGACCCGGCCACCGCACCCGTGCAGACCGCCCTGCTGACCTTCCCCTTCTTTCACGTGGCCGCCTTCACCACGCTCTTCCCGCTGATGTCGGCCGGCGGCACCGCCGTGCTGATGCGCAAGTGGGAGGCCGCCACCGCGCTCCGGCTGATCGCCGAGCACCGGATCACCACCTACGTGGGCGTGCCCACCACCGCCCTCGGGCTGCTCGACGCGGCGGACGCCGCCGGGGCCGAGCTGCCCACCCTCCGGATGATCAACACCGGTGGCGCCGCCGCCCCGCCCGAGCTGGCCCGGCGGGTGGCCCGCCGGTTCGGCGGCCGGGTGGAGGCCCGCAACGGCTACGGCCTCACCGAGACCTGCGGCGGCGTGATCGCCAACGTCGGCCCCCGCTACCTGGAGCACCCCGACTCGGTCGGCCGCCCCTCCCCCGCCCTGGAGATCCGGATCGCCGACCCCGGCGGCCGGCCGCTGCCCGACGGCGAGGTCGGCGAGCTCCAACTGCGCGGCCAGGCCGTCTTCCGCGGCTACCGCAACAACCCCGAGGCCACCGCCGCCGCCTTCGCCAACGGCTGGTTCCGCACCGGCGACCTGGCCCGCGTCCAGGACGGCGAGGTCTACGTGGTCGACCGGCTCAAGGACCTGGTGATCCGGGGCGGCGAGAACGTCTACTGCGTCGAGGTCGAGGGCGTGCTCTTCGACCACCCCGAGGTGGCCGAGGCCGCCGTGCTCGGGCTCCCCCACCCCACCCTCGGCGAGGAGGTCGCCGCCGTGGTCGTCCTCCGCCCCGGCGCCGCCGTGGACGCCGAGGGCCTGCGCAGCCACGTCGCCGCACACCTGGCCGCGTTCAAGGTGCCCGCCCACCTCACCCTGCGAAGCCTGCCGCTGCCGCGGAACGCGACGGGCAAGGTGCTCAAGCGCGCCCTGCGCGAGGAGCTGGGCTGAGGCGGGCCCGTCCGACCGTCCGGCCGTCCGCGCGGGAGCGCCGGGCCGCACCCGGTACCGGGCCGCACCGGAGGGCCGCGCCGCGCGGGTATGACTAGTGCTGCTCCGCGGAAGTTCGTGGAGGGTGTTGATCAGGCGGCTTTGAGCGGGGTGCCTTCGTAGGTCCACCGGTAGGGCCTTGCGGTGTCGTTGTGCCCGATTACGTAGGCCTGCAGCTTATCGATCAGGTCGTCGCGGCTGGAGAAATCGCCGTGCCGCACGACCCGGCGGGTCAGGGCGGAGAAGAACAGTTCGACCTGGTTGAGCCACGAGGCGTGCGGCGGGGTCCACCGGACGTGCCAGCGCGGGCGGGCCGCCAGCCACGCTCTGGTGTGTCTGGCCGTGTGAGAGGAACCGTTGTCGAGCACGACGTGGATCTCCTTGCCTGGGGCGATCGCCCGGTCGAGTTGCTCCAGGAACGCGGTGAAGGTCACCGCGTCGTTACGGGTGATCACCTCGGTGAGCACCTCACCGGTGCAAACATCGAGCGCGGCCACGAGGGAAGCCGTGCCGTGGCGCCGGTACTCGAACTCCTGCCTGACCGGCTCGCCGGGCCGCGCGGGACGCCCAGGACAGCGGCGCGAGCGGGCGGCGATCGCGGTCTTCTCGTCGATCGAGAGCACCACCGCTCCCTCGGGCGGATCCAGGTAGAGGGCGCACACCTCGGCGGCCCGCTGCCAGAAGTCCGGGGTGTCCCGCCGGGTGAGCCAGCCTCGCACCTTGTGCGGCTTCAGGTCTAGGCCGGCCAGGATCCGGCCGACCTGGGAGGCGGAAACCGGCGCGAAGCACGTGCCGGCCACCCGCCGGGCGATGGCCCGGTGCGACCAGGTCGACTCCGGATACGGCGGCGCGCTGGTCGCGGTGGCCACGATCGCCACGCGGACCTCGGGCCCGTACGATCGCGGCCGGCCCGAGCGTTCGGCGTCCCGCAGGCCGCCCAGACCCAGGGCTGCGAACCGCCCCCGCCACTTGCGCACCGTGTTCACGCTGACGTCCAGCTCCCGGGCGATCGCGCCGTTGGCGAGTCCGTCCGCCGCCGCGAGTACGATCCGGGCCCGCAGCACCACCCGCACCTCGGACTTCGCCGAAGCCACCGTCCTCACCAGCCGCTCACGGGCCTTGGCCTCCAGCACCACCGCAACCGCCGTCCCCGCCCGTCGCCCACCATGCACGGCCAACGATCATGGCGGGCCGCCGCCGCACCCGGCAGGATGGGCCCGTGCCGAAGAATCCGCCGGAATCTATGCAGCACCACCTACGCCAGCGCCTGAACCGCCACGCCCGCGAACGCTGGCCGCACGTGGACGCCATCGGGGTCCGCTTTCGCGCCGGATTCGCCTACCTGGCAGCCGAGTTGCCCGGTGGACAGAGCCTGCCGCTGTGTCGCCTGCGCTTCACCGGCGTGCTGCACACCTGGGGCTTCGCCCTCTACCTGGCCAGCAGCGACAGCTACAAGGACAACATCCTGCCCAGCGAACTACCGGCCGGCTCCCCCGAGGAAGCCCTCGACTGCGCGGGCGACCTCTACCTCAGCGGACTGGCTATCTGATCAACACCCCTCCACGAACTTCCGCGGAGCAGCACTAGGGCACGTATTCGGTTGTGATCACGGGGCGGTTTTGGTGAGGTCTTTGATCCAGATCATCGCGCCGCGGAGGTGGAGGCCGGCGAGGTAGCTGCCGGGGGTCTTGTCGTATCGCGTGGCGATGCCTCGCCAGGCCTTCAGCTTGTTGATCAGGCGCTCGACGGTGTTCCGCTCCCTGTAGAGGTCGGTGTCGTGGCTGACGGGCCGGCCGCCCTTGCTGCCTTTCTTCTTCCGGTTGGCGGCCTGGTCCTTCTTCTCGGGGATGACCGCCTTGATACGGCGACCGCGCAGGTGGGCGCGGTTGGCGCGGGAGGAGTAGGCCTTGTCCCCGGCGACCGCGTCGGGCCGGGTGCGGGGGCGGCCGACGGGCCCGCGGACCCGCACCTTCTCCAGGACGGGGATGAACTGCGGGCTGTCGGCGGCCTGCCCCTCGGTCAGAATGAACGCCAGCGGGCGGCACCTGCGCTCGCCGGCGACGTGGACCTTGCTGGTCTGTCCGCCTCTGGAGCGTCCGAGCAGGGCGGCCTTCAGGCGGAGCCTTCGCCTGCGTCGGACGCGTCGGAGCTCGTCCCGTTCCGGGTCGTGTGCGGTGTCCTGTCCGTCTTGTCCCTGCGGGCCGCCCCTTTTTGCCGGGCCTTCTCCGCCTCCTCGGCGGCCTTCTCCAGGTCGGCGAGCGTGTCGGGGTCAAGGTGCATCCCGGCGGCGTCGTGGTGGGCCCGGATGGTGGTGGAATCCACGCTGACCAGCGAGAGGTCCACCTCGCCCCGTCTGGCGGCTTCCGTGATCGCGCCCTCCAGCAGGGCCTCGAACACCCTGGCGTCCCTCCACTGCCGGAAGCGGTTGTGGACGGTCGACCAGGCGCCGAACTCGCTCGGCATCTCCCGCCACTGGCCGCCCGTCCGAAACCGCCAGATCACGCCCTCGAACTGGCGGCGCAGCCGCTCGGGGTACGGGCCGTACTCGCCGATCGGCAGGTACGGCTCGATGAACTCCCACTCGGCATCGGTCAGTTGCACACGCGTCACACAACACGATCTACCGGATCAGGCACGAGCGCGAGGGCGAAACCCACAAAGTGATCACAACCCGATACGTGCCCTAGTGGGGGCGGACCGGCGTGGCGGCACGGGCCGGGCGGGGCGCGATCGTCGAATGGGGCTCGGCGGCGCGATCCCGGCCGCCGAGTCCGTACTGTCCGGAGGTCCACCGCATGTCCGTACCCGTCCGCACCCACAGCCTGATCGGCACCGTCCTGGTCGGCACCGCCCTGACCGGCGGCCTGCTGCTCGCCGGGGCGGTCACCGCCCCGGCCGCCACCGCCGACACCCACCACGGCGCCGGGCCGCTCGCCCGGTCCTCCGTCCACCACGGCCCCTCGCCGAGGCTCGACCGGGTGGACACCGTGGCCGCCACGGCAGCCGGCCAGGCCTGACGGTCGGCCCGGGCCAGTTCGGGTCGGCCCGGGTCAGTTCGGGGAGGCTTCGCCCTGGTGGCGCCAGGCGTCCAGGCCGGCCATCGAGGCGGCGCGGGCCTGGTTGAGGGTGCGGGCCGCCAGCTCGCCGGGCGGGGTCTCCAGTTGCTGGACCCAGCCCCGGCCGGCCGAGGCCAGCGCCACGCCGACGATCACCGTGCCGGCGAGGCCGATCATCGCGCCGACGCCCGTGAGCGCGGCCCCGGCCGCCAGCAGGTGGCGGTTGACCTGGAATCCACCGATGAACTTCTGATTGGTCGCCATGCCTCCACCTTCGAGGCGCCCCCGGGAGCTCGCAACCGGCCGGGGTGCGGCGGAGGGACGGCCGGCGGGACCTGCCGCGCCGGTCAGCCGGTGAGTTCGGTCGGCGGGTGGATCCGGCGCGCGACCAGGGAGTCGTCCGCCGGACGGTGGGCGAGCGGGGTGTCGGACGGGCGGAAGCCGGCCAGCACCAGCGAGACGTAACGCCGCCAGGCCCCCGGGGCCTGGGCGGCGGTCTCGTCGATCACGCTGCGGATGGCGAGCACCCCGAGGTAGACGTCCGTCAGGGTGAGGTCCGTCCGGACCTCACCGGCCGAGCGGGCCCGGTCGAGCAGCCGGGCCATCAGCGCCCAGAGCTCGGCCCGCTGGGTGTCCACGTCGGGCGGGACGGCCTGCCAGAGCCGGGAGAGGCCGCCGTGGTGCGAGGACATCACGGTGCCGATGTGCCAGAGCACGCTCTCCAGACCCGTGCCGCCGCAGGGCTCGGCCGCGGCGGCCCGGGTGTGGGTCAGGATGTTCTCGAGGATCTCGTCGTACAGCGCGGTGATCAGCGCGTCCTTGGTCGGGAAGCGCCGGTACAGGGTGCCCATCCCGACCCCGGCCCGGCGGGCGATCTCGTCCACGCCCGCGTCCGGCCCCTGCTCCGCGAAGACCTCCCAGGCCGCCGCCAGCAGCCGGGCCCGGTTCTGCGCCGCGTCACGGCGCAGCGCCCTGGGCTCCGGAGTGGTGCGGCCTTCGGAGGCTTCGGTCATGCGGGGGCGGACTCCTTGTCTGCGGCGGCCTGCGGGCCCGGCTGCGGCGCCCCGGCTCCCCGGCCGGCGCCGCCGGGGCGGGCGGCGGGGATGAGCACCGCGGCGGCGGCCGCGAGCACCGCGGCTCCGGTCAGGAACCAGAAGGTGCGGGTGTACCCCGCGTCCGTCGGGAAGGGGTGCGCGGCCGTGACGCCGTTGGCCAGGATACTGGCCCCGATCCCGCTGCCGATCGCGCCGCCGATGGTGCGGATGTTGGCGTTCATGCCGCTGGCCACACCGGTCTGCTCGGCCGGGACGGCCTCGACCACGATCGAGGACATCGAGGAGAAGGCCAGGCCCATGCCGATGCCCATCAGGCTGGAGGCCAGGTAGATCTGCCAGCCGTGGCTGTGGCCGAGTGCCAGCACCAGGAACGGCGCCACGGTGATCAGGCCACCGGCGATCAGCACCAGCTTGGACCCGAAGCGGGCGGCCAGCGGGCCGGTGAGCACGCCCAGCACGAACATGCCCAGCGTCATCGGCAGCATGTACACCCCGGATTCGGTGATGCTCGCGGTGAAGCCGTACCCGGCGAGCTTGGCCGGGGTCTGCACCAGCTGGGGCAGGAAGGTCATCGCGGTGTACATCACCACGCCGAAGAGCAGCGCGACCAGGTTGGCCGTCCAGACCGCCGGGATCCGCATCATCCGCATGTCGATCAGCGGGGCCGAGGAGCGCAGCTCGACCAGCACCCAGAGCACGGCGACCACCACGGCGGTGGCGAACAGACCGAGGATCCGGGCCGAACCCCAACCCCAGTCCGGCCCCTCGCTGACGCCGAGCAGCAGCGCGACCAGCCAGACCGAGAGCAGCACGGCCGCGCCCCAGCTGATCTTGCCCGGGGTGCGGACCGGCGACTCGGGCACGAAGAAGAAGGTGGCGACGGTGGCCACCGCCGTCATGATCATCGGGAACCAGAACAGCCAGTGGTAGTCGAGGTGGTCGACGATCGGCCCGGCCAGCAGCAGGCCGAGCCCGCCGCCGACGGCCGTCAGCGCGGCGGTGACGCCCACCGCCCCGCGCACCTTGGCGGCCGGGAACTCGTCCCTGATGATCCCGAACGCGAGCGGCAGCACACCGCCGCCGAGCCCCTGGATCACCCGGGCGACGACCATCGAGCCGACGCTGTTCGAGACCCCGGCCAGCGCCGAACCGGCGGTCAGCGCGACCAGGGTGACCAGCAGCATCCGCTCCTTGCCGGCCCGGTCGCCGATCCGGCCGAGGATCGGGGTGGCCACCGAGGCCGAGAGCAGGTACGCGGTCATCAGCCAGGTGACGGTCTCCTGCGAGGTGTGCAGGTGCTCCATCAGGGTGGCGAGCACCGGCACGACCATCGACTGGAGCAGCGAGTAGGCACCCACGCCGAGGAGCAGCACGGCGAAGGTGAGGTGGTAGCGCGGACGGGCGGCAGCCCTGGAAGTCCGTGGCATGGCGGTGCGTCCCCCCGAGGACGGAGCAGGTAAGCGGAGCTGCTGCTCCGCATCGCGGAGGCTAACAGAAGCGGAGAATCAGCTCCGCATCGGTGCCCCGATGCGCCCCGGCGGTGCGCCCGCATGCCCCCACCGGGGCCGCCCCGAGACCTACTCCGGAGCTACTCCGGGACCTCCACCGGCCGACCGAGCACCCGGGCGGAGGCGAGCTGCAGGCCCTCTAGGAACAGCTCGCCGGTCGGCGCCTGCTCGGGGTCGAGCAGCCACTGGATCGCGTAGCCGGCCAGCAGGGCCTGGTAGAAGGTGCCGAGCGCGTACTCCTCCTCGCTGTCGGGCACCTCGCGCTGCCCCTGGAACATCGCGGCCAGCGCGAGCCGGGCCATCCGCTGGGCCCCGGCCAGCACCTGCCTGAGCTCGGGCGTGCGGTCGATCTGGGCGATCGCCTCGCACTGGGCCGCCCAGAGCCCCCGGTACTCGACGAAGGTCTCCCCCACCCGCCGCCAGGTGGCGACGAACCGCTCCTCCGGAGTGACCGCCGCCTCGGCCGCCGCCAGGACCGCCGCGTCCACCGCCTCGCCCCACTCCTTGGTGGCCTCCATCATCGCCGCGTTGAGCAGCGCCTCCTTGGAGCCGAAGTGGTAGCCGATGGCCGCCAGACTCACCCCGGCGGCCGTGGCGATGTCCCGGGCGGTGGTGCGGCCGTACCCCTTCTCGTAGAGGCAGTGCTTGGCGCCGGCCAGCAGGTCTTCTCGATTTCCCATGCCGCGAGCGTACGCGAGGACCTGGACAGATGTCTTGCACGGATGAGTGAGACGATCGATTTAGACATACGTACTAGACAGGCGTCTGACACGTCCGTACAGTCATCGGCATGACCGCAACCCACGGCCTCGCAGGCCGCCGCGAATGGACCGGCCTGGCCGTCCTCCTGCTCCCGACCCTGGTGATCGCGATGGACATGGGCGTGCTCTTCTTCGCCGTCCCCTTCATCGCCACCGACCTCCGGCCGAGCGGCACCCAGCAGCTCTGGATCATGGACATGTACTCGTTCCTGCTGGCCGGGCTGCTCATCCCGATGGGCGCGCTGGGCGACCGGATCGGGCGGCGGAAGCTGCTGCTGCTCGGGGCGGCCGGCTTCCTGGTCTCCTCGCTGCTGGCCGCCACCGCCGACGGGGCGGGGCAGCTGATCGCGGCCCGGGCGCTGCTCGGCGTCACCGGGGCCACCCTGATGCCCTCGACGCTGGCGCTGATCCGCAACATGTTCCACGACCCCAAGCAGCGGCAGGGGGCGCTGGCCGCCTGGGGCGGCGCAATGATGGCCGGGGCCACCCTGGGCCCGGTGATCGGCGGGCTGCTGCTGCACTCCTTCTGGTGGGGTTCGGTCTTCCTGGCCGCCGTGCCGGTGATGGCGCTGGTGCTGGTCTCGGCCCCCGCCCTGCTGCCCGAGTACCGGGCCGAGCGGCACGGCTCCTTCGACCTCCTGGGCGCCGTCCTCTCCATCACCGCCGTGCTGCCCCTGGTCTACGGCGTGAAGACGCTGGCCGTGGACGGCCTCGCCCCGCTGCCCGTCCTCGCCCTGGCCGCCGGGCTCGGCACCGCCGTCCTGCTGGTGCACCGCCTGCGGAGCGCCGCCCACCCGCTGGTCGACCTGGCCCTCTTCCGCAACCGCACCTTCTCCGGCGCGATCTCGGTCAACACCGTGGCGATGTTCTCGATGATGGGGTTCACCCTCTTCACCTCGCAGTACCTGCAGCTGGTGAAGGGGTTCAGCCCGCTGGCCGCCGCGCTCTGGGGCCTGCTGCCCAGCGTCGGGGTCGGCGCCGCCGCCGGGCTGACCGGGGCGCTGGCCGCCAAGGTGCGGCCCGCCCCCCTGATGGCCGGGGGCTTCCTGGTCGGCGCGGCCGGCTTCGCCCTGATGACGCAGGTCTCGCCGGACTCCCCGCTGGCCCTGGTCCTGGTCGCGGCGGGCGTGCTCGCCGCCGGCACGGTCGGCACCATGACCCTCACCGCCGAGATGGTGGTCTCCGCCGCCCCCGCCGAGCAGGCGGGCGCCGCCTCCGCTACCTCCGAGACCGCCAGCGAACTGGGCAGCTCGCTCGGCATCGCCCTGCTCGGCGCGGCCGGCGCCGCCGTCTACAAGGCGCACACCGCACTCCCGGCGGGCCTGTCCGCCGACGCCGCCCGGGCCGCCCACGACACCCTCGGCGGAGCCGTCACCGTCGCCGCCCAGCTCCCCGGCCAGGCCGGCACCCAGCTCCTCGACACCACCCGCGCCGCCTTCACCGACGGCATGCACCTCGCCGCCGTGGTCGGGCTGCTCTGCATGATCGGCGGCTCGGTGGCCGCGCACCGCCTGCTCAAGCACCTGCCCGCGACGGGTTCGGCCGGGGCGGCCGGGGCGGCCATCTCAGTCGGGTCGGAGGAAGGGGTCGACCTGGCGGCCTGAGGCGGGAGGCGGCGCGAGCAGCCAAGTACGCGAGTACGCGAGTACGCGAGTCATGGGGATCCCCGGGGCGACGGACCACCGTCGGCCCGGGGCTCTCGCGTCCACCGGTGACGGGCAGCGGGTCCGGCGGGGAGTGGCGGTGCAGGTCGTCGGAGGCGGCGGGAGCGTCTCCACTCCGGGGTGCGGTGTTCGTTGCCGGGGCCGGGTGTGTGCTTCCGGGGCCGGGTGTGTGCTTCCGGGGCCGTTCCGGACCGGATCTGACGGAGTCAGCGGGCCTCCTCCGGGCATCGGCGGGGTGACGGGCCCGGCGGCGCGGGTGCGGGTGGTGGGGCGGGTGCGGGGCTCGAGGCGGGAGCTCGGGGCGCCGCGTCCTCGCAGGTGGCACCGGATCGCCGGGCGGTGCACCGGGTACCGGTCCGCGCTGCGCGGCCCCCGCCACGTGCAGCGGTGGCACCCCACGCGTCTTCTGGTCTTTGACTGCCGTTTCCCGACCGGTGTATACGTTCGGCGCTGCCGCCAGGCATACTGGCCAAGAGACCGGGCAAGCTCGCTCGGCTGTGAAACGGCGAGAATTCCGAAGGGACCGGTGGTCAGGGATGCTGCGCAACGGTCTGGAGCCCTGGCACCTCCTGGTGGTGCTGGCTGTGATCATCCTGCTGTTCGGCTCCAAGAAGCTGCCCGAGATGGCGCGCGGGCTGGGCAAGTCCATGCGCATCCTGAAGGCCGAGACGAAGGCGCTCCGCGACGAGGACACCCCGGCCGAGTCCGCGAACTCGACGGCCGCCTCGACCGAGCAGGCCCGCCCCGCGGTGGCCCCGACGAACGTCACGAAGGCCGAAGAGCCCTCGACGAAGTCCACGACGACCGCCTGATCCAGGCACAGTCCTCGTACCGGACTCCTCCGGGACTCGTACCGGACTTCGAGCCCCCGATCCGTCAGCTGACGGGCCGGGGGCTTCGTCGTACCCGTCCCCGGACCGGGCCGGCCGTCTCGGCGCGGGGCCACCGGGCCGACTGGGCGTCAGCTGCCGAGTGGCCGTCAGTGCCGATCTGGGATCTCCTGGGGGCACCCACGTGCAACGTACCCGGATCCCGGAGGTGACGGATGGCGGACGGCCGCCCCGAGGCTGGTCCCGAGACCGGGCCCGAGACCGGACCGGGGGCTGGACCGGGGGCCGGACCGGGGGCCGGACCCGGGGTCGAACCAGGGGCCGGACCCGAGCGATTCACTGACGCCGCCGACTCTGTTAGCGCTGCCACCGCTGCCACCGCCGGCGAGGCTGCCGAAGCCGCCCAGCTGGCCGTGCTGCGGGAGCGCGTCGGTGAGCTGGAGGCGGAGGCGGAGGCGGCGCGATCGGGCCGGGTCGCGCCGGGTGGAAGCTCCGCCGATCGGGTGGGGCGGCGGCGGGTGCGGTCGTTCTGCGCCGTGCTGCTGGTGCTGCTGGCCTGCGTGCTGACTCCGCTCGGATTGGTGTCCGCGTGGACGAAGAGCGAGGTCACCGACACCGACCGGTACGTGGCGACGATGGCGCCGCTGGCCAACGACCCGGCGGTGCGGGCGGCGGTGACCGACCGGGTGACCACGGTGGTGATGCAGCAGCTGCCGGTCGACTCGCTGCTGGGGTCGGTGGCCCCCGCCGACCGGCCGCTGCTCGACGCCGCCCTCGGCAGGCTCGGTTCGACCCTCACCAACGGCCTCACTTCGCTCGTCCACAGCCAGGTGGAGAAGGTTGTGGACAGTGATGCCTTCGCCGCCGTCTGGGTGACCGTCAACCGCCAGGCCCACGACTCCGTGGACCGGATGCTCACCGGCCAGGGCGGCGGGGCCGTCCAGCTCCAGGGCAACTCTGTGACGCTCGACCTGGCCCCGCTGATCGACCAGGTGAAGGACCGTCTGGTCGCCGAGGGGATCGGCGCCGCCGCCCACATCCCCGAGGTGCACACCGAGTTCACCCTCGTGCAGTCGGACTCCGTCGCCAAGGCCCGCACCGGCCTGCGACTGCTCGACCTGGCCGGGTTCTGGCTCCCCGTTCTGGCACTGCTCTGCGCCGTCGGCGGCGTCCTGCTCGCCGTCCGCCACCGGCGCGCCGCCGTGACGGCCGCCCTCGGCATGGCCGCCGGCGCCGCCCTGCTCGGCATCGGCCTGACCGCCTTCCGCGCCCTCTACCTCGACAAGCTCCCGGCCGGCGTGGACCAGGACGCCGCCGCCGCGATCTACGACGCCCTGACCCACTACCTCCGGACGACCGTGCGCGCCGTGATCCTGCTCGGCGTCCTGGTCGCCCTCGGCGCCTGGCTGAGCGGCGCCGGCCGCCGGGCCGGGCAGCTGCGGCAGCTCTGGCAGGCCGCCTTCGCCGCCGTCCGGCAGACGGCCGAACGTTTCGGCCTGCGGCTGGGCCCGGTCGGACGCTTCGTCCACCGCTGGAAGCAGCCGCTCGGCTGGCTGGCCGTCGCGGCGGCCGTGGTCGTGCTGGTCTGCTGGGACTATCCGAGCGGCGCGGTGCTCGGCTGGATCGGCCTGGTGCTGGTCGCGGTGCTCGGGCTGCTCGAGTTCCTGGATGAGCCGGGGTCGTACGGACGGGCGGGTGACGGGGTGTGAAGGAGCGGCCGGGCAGTGGGGGGAACGGCCGCCGCAGGGGCGGCCCGGTTCGGAAGGGCGAGGAACAGCGGGGCGGGTCCGGCGGGTACGGCAGGCCCGGCGGGCGCGGCGGGTCCGGCGGGTACGGCAGGCCCGGCGGGTCCAGCGGGCATGAAGGGCATGGCGCGCTGGCGCGGGGGTGGTGGAAGACCCGGGAGTGGTCGATCGGGCTGGGTGGGCCGGCGCTGGTGACGGTGGCGTACTTCCTGCTGCCGCTGGGGCTGTTCGGGCCGCAGCGGCCGATGACCAGCTGGGCCACGTTCGCCCTGGTGCTGATCCTGGTCGCCGGGCTGCTGAT
Source organism: Kitasatospora sp. MMS16-BH015 (assembly GCF_002943525.1). Classification (NCBI taxonomy): domain Bacteria; kingdom Bacillati; phylum Actinomycetota; class Actinomycetes; order Kitasatosporales; family Streptomycetaceae; genus Kitasatospora; species Kitasatospora sp. MMS16-BH015. The sequence goes on from NZ_CP025394.1 coordinate 3,905,877, forward strand.
CCGTCAGATCCAGCGGGACCTGTTGGGGCTGCCCGGCCGACCACTGGTCACCATCCTGCTGCTCAGCTGCGTGGCGTTGGCGAGCTTCGCGGCGGCGTACCTGGCGCTCAGCCGGGACGGGCAGTTCAACGGGCTGCGGACCCGGGTGGACGCGCTCTACTTCACCGTGATCACCCTGGCCACCGTCGGGTTCGGGGACGTGGTGCCGGTCGGGCAGGAGGCCCGGGTGGTGGTGATGCTCCAGATCGTCTACAGCCTGGTGTTCCTGACCGCCGGGGCGACGACGATGACGCGGCGGCTGCGGAGCCTGGTGGAGATCCGGGCCCGGAGCCATCATCGTTGAGCGGACGGATGGCGGCTGCGCGCCGACGACTGACCGCTGGCGACTGACCGCTGGCGGATGGCAGCCGACAGATGACGGCTACCCGATGACGATTGCCAGATAACGACTGACAGATGACGGATTTCCAACGGGCGACGACCGTTGACCGGCATCGGCGAGCAGCTGACAGACGTCGGCCGACCAGTACCGGCGGGCAGCTGATGAACATCGACTGACAGACGTCGGCTGACGACATCGGCGAGCAGCTGACGGATATCAGCTGACGAATACCAACCGACGGACATCAGCTGACAGATTTTGAAATCCGTCAGCCGTTCGACTGGTCGCCACCGAGCCAGTCCAGCAGCCCGCCTATCGGGTCGCCCGACTGCTGGGAGCTCTGCTGGCCGGGCTGCTGCTGGCCACGGGTGGGCTGCGGGTGGAGGGTGGCCTGAACCGAGTTGATCTTGGTGAGCCAGCTCTGGGCCGTGGGCCCGTCGATCGCGTGCTTCTTGGCCAGGGCCCGGACCAGGGTGCCGGCCGCCCGGAGGGACTGGTCGGCCTTGGCCGGCTGGTGGTCGCCGATCGCGGCCGAGGCGTCGTCCAGGAGCCCGAGCAGGTCGCCCTGGGCGCCGCGTTCCTTGGCGAACTGGGCATCGCCGATCGCCGCGCCGAGTGCCGCGAGCATCGCCGCCGGCCCGGTCTTGGCCGACGGGGAGGCGCTCGGGGTGCGGCTCGCCGAGGGTGAGGGCGAGGGGGACGAGGTTGGGGTGTCGGCGGCCGGGGTGGCCGGGGCCGTCGCCGGGATCTTCGGCTTGGCCGTCGGCTGCTCAGGGGGCCCGCTGAAGGCGAAGGCCGCGATCGCCGCCGCTCCGCCGACCACCGCGAGACCGATGCCCGCCAGCATCAGCGGGCGGCGGCGGCCGCGGCCGGGCGGTTCGGGGTCGTAGGTCGGCGGCAGCGGCACCTGCGGGGGCAGCAGGGAGGTGTGCTGCTGCGTGCCGTACCCGGTGGCGGGGAACCCGTTGGTGGCGTAGCCCGGGTGGCCGGCGGCGGGGTGGGCCGTGGTCGGGAAGCCCGGGTGGGCGGCGGTCGGGAAGCCGGTGGCCGTGGGCGTCTGCGGGGGCAGGGCCTGGCTGGCGAGGAGTTCGGCCGTGCGGTCCTGGGCGGCGGTGACCGGGACGGCGGCGAGGAGTTCGGCGCGGGCGGCGGCGGCGTCGGCGGGGCGTTCGGCCGGGTCCTTGGCGAGCAGGCGCAGGATGGCCGCGTCCAGCGCCGGGGGTATGTCCGGGCGCAGTCGGGAGACCGGGGCGGGCAGCTCGTTGACGTGCTTGAAGGCGATCGCCACCGGGGCGTCGGCCGTGAACGGCGGGGCGCCCGTGAGCATCTCGACAAGCACGCAGCCCACCGCGTAGAGGTCGGCGCGGCCGTCCAGTTCGGCGGCCATCGCCTGTTCCGGGGAGAGGTAGGCGGCGGTGCCGAGCACGGTGGCGGTCTGGGTCAGCTGGGCGCCCGCCGAGCTGCTGGCCCGGGCGATGCCGAAGTCGACGACCTTCACCCCGCCGTCGTTGGTGATCATGATGTTGCCCGGCTTGATGTCCCGGTGCACCAGCCCGGCCGCGTGCGCGACCTCCAGCGCCTCGCAGACCGCCGCCGCCACCCCGACCGCCCGTTCCACCGGCATCCCGGTCGGCGGGTGCTGCCCGTCGCCCGCCAGCAGGTGGCTGAGCGAGGTGCCGCTGACCAGTTCCATCACGATGTACGGCGAGCTCTGGTCGACGCCCGAGTCGAAGACCATGACGATGCGCGGGTGCACGAGCATCGCGGCGTGCTGGGCCTCGCGGAAGAAGCGTTCGGCGAAGCGGGGGTCGTCGGCGAGGCCGCCGTTGAGCACCTTGACCGCCACCTGGCGGCCGAGCACCCGGTCGAGGCCGCGCCAGACGGTCGCCATGCCGCCGACACCGATCACCTCGACGAGCTCGTACCGCCCGTTGAGTGCGCGTCCGATCACCTGGCACTGCTCCCCTCAGAAACCCGGCCGGAGGCTCCGGGTCGCCTCGTGCACCTGTGCACGATAGCGGCCGAAGCGCGGGACTGGGCCCGGGTGGCCTCCGTACGGCAGCCCGGGACGGCGGCCGGGCCAGGGCCGGCGGCAGGCGTGGGCGGGGAGGACGGCAACGGCCTTCTTGCCGGGAGGGCGGTGGACACGGGGGAGCCCACCGACCTCCCGGGGTCTTGGTCCGGCCGCTCGGCGCGGCCGGGTGTGCAGCGGCCCGGCCTGCGGGGGCCGGGTGTGCAGCGGCCGCGCGCACCGCGGCCCGGCCTGCGGGGGCCGGGGCCACGGGGGCCTGGTCTGCACCGGACGGGCGACGAGCCCGGGGGGATTCGCTCGCCGCCCGTCCGGAGTCTTTCGCTCACCCCACCAGGACGCCGCCCGGCAGCAGGGGCGCCGGCCCGGTCGTGGGGGTGAGCAGGGAACCCGGGCGGCCGGGCAGCGGCAGCAGGCCGGTGAGGGCCTGGTTCAGCTGCGGCACCTGCGCCGGGAGGGTGGTGCGGATCTCGGTGCCGACCGCACCCACGGCACCCACGGCACCCGTGACCGCACCACCGACCGCGTCCACCGCGCCTGTGGCGGTGCCGACCGCCCCCTGGGCGAGCTGGGCGGCCTGGGACGGGAGGGAGCGGGCCGGGAGGTCGGTGGCGGGGTGGTCGTGGTCGGCCTTGGTGGGCGCGCCGCCCGGGTCCTTGTGGGTGGGCTCGGCGGTGGGGCCGTGGTCCTTGGGCTTGCCGAGGAGGGTCGTGCAGTAGGCGTCGACGTGTTCGGCGCCCTCGGCGGACTTGACCAGCGGGGCCAGCGCCGGGTCGGTGAGGATCTGCTTGGGCTTGGCGCCGGCCGACTCGCGCTCCTCGAAGGTGCGGCAGAGGTCGGCGTCACGGGCCGTGGCCGGGCCGTCCTCAGGGCGGGTGGACGGGGAGGCCGAGCCGTTCGGCTGGTCCGGGTGGCCCGGGGCGGCCGAGCTGTGCGGGGCCGGCGCGGCCGGGGTGGGCTTGGCCGCGATGCCGGGGCCCTCGGAGCGGGTGCCCGTACCGCCGGGGCGGGACGGGGTGGCGGCGCCATGGGCGGAGTCGGAGGAGGCGGGCGGGGCGGCCACCGGGACCAGGTCGCCGCCGCTGCCGCGGCCCAGCATCGAGGGCAGGGCGCCCAGGTTGCCGGTGCTCGCGGCCACCGCGACCCCGCCGAGCGCCGTGAGCGCGAGCGCGGCGAGCAGGGCCTTGGCGCTCTTCGCGCTCAAGGCCCGCGCGGGCGCGGTGCTCGCCATGCGTCGTCTCCGGGGTGCAGGGGCAGGGGCGGGGGTGCGGCGGGCCTGCCGGAACGCCGTCAGCGCCTGCTCCTCCCCCGGCAGCTCGGCCGGCCCGGCTGCGGGTGCAGCGGCGGCGGCGAGCAGCCCGGCGAGGGCGGCGTTGTCGGCGAGGGCGGCCGGACCGCCCGACGTGTCGGCCACGCTGCCGTCGAGCAGCCGCTCGGCGGTGGCGCGGTCGATCCGGCGGGATCGGTTGGTGCTCATCTCATGTCCTTCAGCGTCGCGGCTCTGGGTTGTGTCACACCTCGGTCGGGGGAATCCGGAGATTTTTCCGGGGCCCCTCGTGAGGTGGTACTCCCCCGTGCGGCGGTGCCGCCGGCGGCCGCGGTGCCGCCCTCGCGGACGGACTCGGCGCGCTGGCGCGGCACGCCGTCGGCCGGGGTGCCGCCGGGCTGGTCCAGGAGCTTGGCGAGCCGGCGCAGGCCCCGGTGGGCCGCCATCCGGACGGTGCCGGAGCGCTTGCCCAGCACCTTGGCCGCGGTCTCGGCGTCGAGGTCGAGCACCACCCGGAGCAGCACGGCCTCCGCCTGGTCCTTGGGGAGCCGGGCGATCAGGGCGAGCGAATCGGCCGTGGAGACGGTGGCCAGGGCGCTGCCGGCGGTGTCCTCGGCGGCCGTCAGCTCGGCCAGGTACTCGAACGGGAGGTCGGCGACCGGCCGCCGCCGGACCTTGCGCAGGTGGTCCATCGCCCGGTTGCGGGCCACCGTCGCGGCCCAGCCCCGGAAGGCGTCGCCGTCGCCGCTGAAGCCCGCGAGGTCGCGGGCGATCTGGAGCCAGGTCTCGGAGGCGATGTCCTCCGCGTCCTCGGGCCCGCCGCCGACCAGCACCCGCAGGTAGCGGAGCAGCCCGGGCTGGACGGCCCGGAAGAGCTGCCGGAACGCGGCCTCCTCCCCCGCCTGCGCCGCGAGGACGGCGGCGGTCAGCTCCTCCGCCGTCGCGGCTGCGGCTGCGGACGGACCGCCGCTCGCGGTGGTGGGTGTTGCCGGTGATATCGGGTCGTCGACCGCTCTGTCGGCGCCCGGCCCCTGGGGCTCTGCGATGTGCACCTGCCACATGATGCGGCATCCGGCGTGTTGTTCGTCTGTGACTGGTGAGTAGGGACCGGCAGGGCCCAGGGCCCGTGCTTCGGGGACGAAAGTCCTGACAGTGGCTGTCATTCGCCCGCAGCAGTCAAAGGCGCCCCCGACCTACGTTGGGAGAGACGGCTGAAGACCCGCCGTCCACCCCCTTCCCCCGTGCCTACTCCGGTCTGGAGCTGTGATGACGACTGCCCGTGAACTCTTCGCCCAGGGGATGCGCGAACACTTCGCGCCCGCCCTGCGGGCGATGGGGCTCACCGGCTGGCGGCACTCCTTCAGCCTCCCGGACGAGGCCCACTGGGCGCTGATCGGCGTGGAGGTGCTCGAACCCGCCGGGGTAGGTAGCGATACCGATGCCGACGGCGCCCTCCGGTACACCCTCAACCTCAGCCTGACCGCCAAGGCCGCCTGGAGCGGCCGGCCGCTGCGGCCGGATCCGAACACCGTCAGCGGCCTGGAGCTGTGGCGGGCCCGGATCGGCGAGCTGCTGCCGGTCGGCGAGGAGGTCTGGTGGTCGGTGACCCCCGGGCCGCGCTGGCTGGTGGCGGTGGAGGACTCGGTGGCCGCCGTCCGGCACTACGGCCTGCCCGAGCTGATCCGGCGGGTCGGCGCCGACCACGGCACCGAGCCGTACCTCTCGCCGCGCGAGCTGGAGGACGTCAACGCAGCCCTGGCCACTGCCGCCGTGGCCCGCATCCAGCGGGCCGAGCTGGCCGACAAGGCGCTGGTGCTGACCGGCGGCTGGAGCCGGGCCGACCGGGTGGCCGAGCAGGTGCTGCGCGGCGTGGCCGAGGGCTTCCTCACCGCTGGGGACGAGCGGTTCACCTCGGTGCGCTGCCGCGACACGCTCGGGCGTGAGCTGTGGCACGTCCAGCCGGCGGAACCGCCGGAGCCGCAGCCCCTGTCCTGAGGGGTGGGGCCGGACGGTCCCGTGTGACGGGGGGATTTTCGTGATCGACGAGCTTGGCACCGGTCTGCGCCGACTGGAGTGGGACGGCTGCCTGAACGTCCGGGACCTCGGCGGGCTGCCGACCACGGACGGCGGCCGGACCCGGGTCGGCTCCCTGGTGCGGGCCGACAACCTGGACCGGCTGACCGCCGAGGGCCACGCCGCGCTGGTCGGGTACGGCATCCGCACCGTGATCGACCTGCGGGACGCCGAGGACCACCGGCCGCTGCTGCCGCCGGCGGCGGAGATCCGGCTGGTGCGGGTGCCCTTCGACCGGCTGGCCGGGCCCGAGTGGTGGGCCCGCTACGGCGAGCTGGACGGCACCCCGCTCTCCTTCCTCCCCTACCTGACGCACTGCGCCCCCGCCGTGGCGGCGATGGCCGCCGCCGTGGCCGAGGCCGGGCCGGGCGGAGTGGTGGTGCACTGCGGCGCGGGCCGCGACCGGACCGGGCTGGCCGCACTGGCCCTGCTCGCCGCCGTCGGGGTGACCGAGCGGGCCGTGGTCGAGGACTACCGGCTCAGCGCCGCCAACCTGCGGCCGCTCTGGGCGGCGCTGGGCCGCCCCGACCAGCAGGAGGCCGTCGAGGCGCTGCTGCAGCGGCACGGCGTGACCGCCGAGCAGGAGCTGGGCGCGGCCTGGCACGCGGTGGCCGCCGGCGCCGGCGTCCCCGCACACCTGCGCGGGGCCCTGCGACAGCGGCTGGTCGGCTGAGCGGTCCACCAGCGGGCGGCCCTGCCAGAGACGACCCTGCCAGAGGCGGGTCCTACCAGAGGCGGTCGATCAGGCCCGGGTAGAGCGGGATGCGGGCGTTCTCGAAGGCCGGGCGGGCCGCGAGCGCCTCGGGGCTGCAGAAATCGGCCATCACGGTCTTGGCGAAGCCCGGGCTGTCGCTCGGGAACGGGTCCTCGGGGGTACCGCCGAGGATCACCGAGCCCGGCAGGGGCTGCCAGCCGGCCCCCTCGTAGAACGGGCGGAGCCGGTGGTCGCAGGTGAACAGGCCCAGGTCGGCGCCGGAGCGGCGGATCCGGGCCAGCGCCTCCTCGACCAGCCGGCGGCCGTGGCCGCGGCCCTGGTGGGCCCGGTAGGTGGCGACGGTGCTCAGGCCCAGGGCGCGGAAGACCCGGCCGGCGTGCTCGAAGTCGGTGGTCAACAGGTCGAGTGCGGCGAGCAGTTGCCCGTCCTCGTCGACCAGGAGCAGCGTCTGCGGGTCCAGTTCGGGGTCGTGGCTCAGCCCCGGGTCAGGGTCACCGCTCGGCCAGGCCTCTTCCTGGAGCGCCCAGACCTGGGCGCGGAGGGCAGGCGGCACGGCGGCCTCGGGGTAACTCAGGATGTGCACGGGCCCCTCGGTGCTCGGGTTTCGGTCAGTGTCCGGAGAAATCCGGTGGCGACCGGCCGGACGGCCTGCCGATACTGCGGATTATGGTCGATTTCGCGAATTTTGACGCACGTGGGTACCGGACGGTGGACGTCCGGGTGGGGTACGGACAGTGGGTCGGCAGTTACGAGCAGACGGTCGAGGACGCGATGGACCTCGGCGTGCTGGAGAAGTTGGCGGTGCCGCAGTGGAGTTCGGTGCGGTTGGCGGCCGATCTCGGCTGCGGGACGGGCCGGACGGGGGCCTGGCTGCGCCGGCGGGGCGTGGCGACGGTGGACGGGGTGGACCTGACGCCGGAGATGCTCGCGGTGGCCCGGGCCCGGGGCGCGCACGGGCGGCTGGTCGAAGGAGACCTGACGGACTCCGAACTTCATTCCGGTGCCTATGACTTGGTGATCTCCTCGCTGGTGGACGAGCACCTGTCCGACCTCGGCCCGTACTACCGGGAGGCCTGGCGGCTGGCCGCGCCCGGCGGGCTCTGCGTGCTGGTGGGCCTGCACCCGCACTTCATCATGACCGCCGGGATGCCCACCCACTTCACCACCGCCGAGGGCGAGGATCTGGCGATCACCACCCACGTCCACCTGATCAGCGACCACGTGACGGCCGCCCTGGCGGCGGGCTGGCAGCTGGTCGAGCTGCGCGAGGCCGTGGTGGGCGAGGAGTGGATCGCGCTCAAGCCGAAGTGGGAGAAGTACCGCAGCCACCCGGTCTCGGCCGCCTACGTCTGGCGCAAGCCGGCATAAGGGCACCTACGCCTGGCGCAAGCCGGTGTAAGGGCACCTACGCCTGGCGCGAGTCGGCCGCCTGGGCGAAGGCGCTGCTCAGAAGCCCGAGTTGGGGCTGGTGACCACGCGGACGCGGCCGTCGGCGCGGGCCTGCAGGCCCGCCTCGAGGCGCAGCGCGCGGGCCGGGCCGAGCAGGGTGAGGGCCTCGGCGGGGGTGGCCCAGCGGTGGTCGTCGAGTTCGCCGGCCGGCAGGGTGATCGGGGTGTCGGCCGGGACGGTGCCGAGGTCGAAGAGGAAGTGGCAGGCGGGGTAGGCGAGTTCGCCCGAGGGGTGGGTCCAGGCGACCACCAGGAGCTCGCCCGCCTGCTTGGTGATGCCGGTCTCCTCGAGGAGTTCGCGGCCGGCGCACTCCTGCGGGCCCTCGCCCGGGTCGACGGTGCCGCCGACGAACTGCCAGTGCTCGCGGTAGCCGGCCTTGACGATCAGCACCCGGCCGCTCTCGTCGGTGATCAGGCAGCCGGCGGCGGCGTACACCCTGGTGAGCGAGGCGAGCCACTCGTCGCGGGTGGTGAGCATGGCGGACCTCCGGGTGCACCGTACGTGGGCGGCTGCGTGGTTGGTGACATCCGCTGCATCGTACGGGCCCCGGAGGCCTGACGGATCATCGGTCAGTGCGCGGAGTGCTTCTCCGCGCCGCGGTGCCGGTGACCGGGCAGCTCGGCGTGGTGGGCCGAGCCGGTGAGCGGGGTGGCCGAGCCGACGGCGCGGCGGCCGCCGTGGGTGAAGGCGATGTCGCCCAGGTAGGGGGCGCTGCCCGCCGCCTTGATGCCGTCGGTGTGCCGCTCGGGTGGCAGCATGCCGGGGTTGGCGGCCATGCCGCGTCGCTCCAGCAGGTCCTGGGTGCCCCGGCGGAGTTTGATCATCTTGCCCGTCGATCGCATGGTCATCGTCGACCTCCCTTCGGTGCCCCGCCCGCCGGGCGGACTGCGCGGCGGCGCGGACACTCGGGCTGATATGTCCGGATTGTAACCTCGGTTCGGCCCGCCGGGCAGGCCGGCCAGGGTGCCGGGGCGGGCTGGTCACGGAGCCGGGGAGACCTGATGTGGCCGGGTCGGGCGGTCATCCGGGTATGGGAGCATGCCCCGCGTGCCAACGGTGATACAAGATGAGGTTTCCAGAGCGGTGCCGGCCGCCCCGGAGCAGCTCCGGGCCCGCCACCCCGCCACGCTCGTCCGCGCGCTGACCGGTTCCCTCGCCGTCGGCCTCACCCTGCTGCTCGCCTCCGGCGCCCAGTCCACCGCCGACGGCCTGACCGCCGACGTGGCCGAGGGCACCGGGCGGATGCCCTGGGCGCTGGGCAGCCCGACCGGAGTGGTGGCCGCCGCCGCCCTGCTGGTGCTGCCGCTCGCCTACGCCGCCGGGCGGGTGGCCCGCCGCGCCCACCGGGGCCTGGCCGAGGGGGTGGCCGCCGCGGTGCTCGCCTACGGCCTCTCGCTCGCGCTGGACGCCGCCCTGATCCACCTGGACGTGCTGCGCGGCGAGCACGGCGGCGACGCCGTGTACGGGCACCTGGCGCCCGTGCTCGCCTTCCTCACCACCACCGGCGCCCTGCGGCAGCCCCGCTGGCGCACCGCGCTGGCCGGGGTGCTGGCCGTGGCCGGGCTCTCCGGGCTGGCCACCGGGCACGCCACCCCGCTCTCCCTGGTGCTGGCCCTGCTGCTCGGCTGGACGGCCGGGCACGCCACCGGCTACGCCCTCGGCGCCCCGCTCTGCCACCCCAGCCGGGCCCAGCTGCTGCTCGCGCTGGTCCAGGCCGGCGCCCGGCCCGAGCAGGCTCGCCGGGTGGCGCCCGGCCGGTACTTCGTCACCCAGCTGGACGGCCTGCCCGACCTCGACGTGCTGGTGCTCGACCAGCGGGCCCAGGCCAGCGGCTGGCCCGGCCGGCTCTGGCGGCTGCTGCGGCTGCGCGCCGAGCTCACCCCGAAGGGCCTGCGGCCGCTGCGCACCGGCCTGGAGCACGAGGCCCTGCTGGCCTACGCCGTCACCGCCGCCGGGGTGCGCACCCAGCAGCTGGCCGCCACCACCGGCCTCGGGCCGGACTCCGCGCTGGTCGCCTACCACCACGTGCCCGGACGCACCCTGGCCGACTTCGCCGAGTACCGCGGGGACACCGGAAGCGAAGGGGACGACGGGCTGCTGACCGACGCCTGGGAGCAGGTGCGGCTGCTACAGCGGCGGCGGATCGCCCACCGGGCGCTCTCCCCCGAGACGGTGCTGGTCGGGCCCGGCGGCCAGGTGCACCTGGTCGGGCTGGCCGAGGGCGAGATCGCCGCCGGGGAGCTCCAACTCCGGCTGGACGTGGCCGGCATGCTGAGCACGCTGGCGCTGCACTTCGGCGCCGAGCGGGCCGTGCGGACCGGCGCCGAGGTGCTCGGCAAGCACGCGCTCTGCTCGGCTCTGCCGCTGCTGCAGCCGATCGCGCTGGCCCCCGCCACCCGCTCGGCGCTGCGCAGCCACCCCGAACTGCTCGGCGCCGTCCGGGAGTCGGTGCTGCGGGACGAGCCGAAGGCGGAGTTCCAGCCCGTCCGGCTGGAGCGGCTGCGGCCCCGGACCCTGCTGACCGTCGGGGCCGGGGTGCTGGCCGGCTTCCTGCTGCTCAACTCGCTGTTCGGCAGCAAGCTCAACCCGGTGCGGGCGCTGGCCGGCGCCGATCCGTTCTGGCTCGGGCTGGCCGTGCTCGCGTACCTGCTCAGCTACCTGGCCGCGACCTGCGGGTTCGTCGGCTTCGTGCCCGAGCGGCTGCGGTTCGGGCGGGCGGCGGCCGTGCAGGTCTCCGGCTCCTTCGCCAAGCTGGTCTCCCCCGGCGGGGTCGGCGGGGTCGCGCTCAACACCCGCTTCCTCCAGTGCAGCGGCATCCCGACCGGGCAGGCGCTCTCCAGCGTCGGGGCTGGGCAGCTCGCCGGGCTGGTCCTGCACCTGCTGCAACTGGCCTTCTTCGCCACCCTGTTGGGCCAGGCCCCGGCCGCCGACGGGGCGCTGCCCTCGGCCGGGGTGCTGGCCGTCACCGGGGCGGCCGGGAGCACGCTGGCCCTGGTGGCCGTCGCGGTGCCCTGGGTGCGGCGGCGGGTGGCCGGACTGCTCCGGCCGCTGCGGGCCGAGGTGCTGCCCCGGCTGCTCGACCTGGCCCAGCAGCCCGGCAAGCTCGCGCTCGGGGTGGCCGGGCAGTTGGGCGTCTCGCTGGCCTTCGTGGCCTGCCTGTACTGCTGCGCCGCCGCCGTCGGCCAGCACCTCTCCTTCGTCGCGGTGGCGGTGGCCTTCCTGGCCGGCAACGCGATCGGCTCGGCCGCGCCGACCCCCGGCGGGGCCGGGGCGGTGGACTACCTGCTGCTCGAAGGGCTGGTGCGGACCACCGGGATGGACCGGGGCGCGGCGCTGGCGGCCGTCACGCTGTTCCGGATGCTCACCTTCCTCGCGCCGGTGCTGCCCGGCTGGGCCGCCTTCGCCTGGCTGCAGCGGCGGCGGGCGATCTGAGCACTACCCGACCGCCTCGGTGAGCCGGGCCGCCATCGCCCGGAGGGTGGTGGTGAGCTCCGGGGGCTGGTGCACCTCGAAGGCGCAGCCCAGGGTGGCCAGGCGGACGGCCAGCCAGTCCAGGGAGTCGACGGTGAGCTCCAACCGGCAGCTGGTGGCGGTGAGTTCGGTGAGCTCGCCGGGGCCCACCCGGCCGGCCAGTTCGGCGGCCGGGGCGTGCAGGGTGACCACGGCCCGGTGGGTGGGGCGGCCCGCGAAGCGGGCGGCCACGTAGGCGGCGGCGTCCTCGGCCGGGAGTTCGCGCGGGGTGACCCGGGCTCCGGTGGCGAAGGGCTCGGTGAGCCGGTCGACCCGGAAGATCCGCCAGTCCGCGCGGTCCAGGTCGTAGCCGAGCAGGTACCAGCGGCGGCCGGTGGCGACCAGCCGGTGCGGCTCCACCACCCGGCGGCTCGCGGCGCCGTCGGCCGCCAGGTAGGCGAACCGCAGCCGCTCCTGGGCGGTGGTGGCGTTGGCCAGTACCGTGAGCACCTCCGGATCGACCCGGGGCCCGCCGCCGCCCAACGCCAGCGGCACGGTGGCCGCACTGATCGCCCCGACCCGGTGCCGGAGCCGGGCGGGCAGCACCTGGACCAGCTTGGCCAGGGCCCGCACCGCCGCCTCCTCGATGCCCTCCACCGCACCCGAGGCCGCCGAGCGCAGCCCCACCGCGATGGCCACCGCCTCCTCGTCGTCCAGTAGCAGCGGCGGCATGGCGGCCCCCGCCACCAGCCGGTACCCGCCCTCGGGCCCCCGGCTGGCCTCCACCGGGTACCCGAGCTCGCGCAGCCGCTCCACGTCCCGGCGGATCGTCCGGGGGCTGACCTCGAGCCGGTCGGCCAGCTCGCTGCCGGGCCATTCGCGCGGGGTCTGGAGCAGCGAGAGCAGGGCCAGCAGCCGTGCGGGGGTGTCCGTCATGGGATCCAGGATGGCGCAAGTAGCGGACAGGACCTGTCCTATACGACCCCTACTGTCGGAGACCTCGCAGGGCAACGCACCGAGGAGCTGAGAGAGACATGTCTTCCACCACCACCGAGGCCGGTGACCGGCGGCGCTGGCTGGCGCTCGCCGTGGTGATGACGGCCAGCCTGATGGACCTGGTCGACGTCACCATCGTGAACATCGCCATGCCGAGCATCCGGCAGGAGACCGGCGCCTCGTTCAGCCAGCTCCAGTGGATCACCGCCGGGTACGCGCTGGCCTTCGCCGTCGGCCTGATCACCGGCGGGCGCCTGGGCGACGTCTACGGCCGCAAGCGGCTCTTCCTGCTCGGCATCGGCGGCTTCACCGCCGCCTCCGCGCTCTGCGGGCTGGCCACCGGGCCGGACATGCTGGTCGCCTCCCGGGTGCTCCAGGGCGGCACGGCCGCGCTGATGGTGCCGCAGGTGCTGGCCATCATCCACTCCACCTTCCCCGCCGAGGAGCGCGGCAAGGTGTTCGGGATGTTCGGCGCGATGGTCGGCCTGGGCGCGACGCTCGGGCCGCTGCTCGGCGCGCTGCTCACCGAGTGGGACCTGTTCGGGCTCGGCTGGCGGCCGATCTTCCTGGTCAACCTGCCGATCGGCCTGCTCGGTCTGGTGCTCGGCCTGCGGTACGTGGACGAGTCGCGGGCGCCGCGCGCGCTCAAGCTCGACCTGGTCGGGATGGCGCTGGTCACCGCCGCGCTGCTGATGCTGCTCTACCCGCTCACCCAGGGCCAGGAGGCCGGCTGGCCGCTCTGGGGCTTCCTGCTGATGGCCGGCAGCGCACCGGTGTTCGCGGCCTTCCTGGCCTACGAGCGGGTCAAGGTGCGGCGGGACGGCTCGCCGCTGGTGGAGCTCTCGCTGTTCCGGGTGCGCAGCTTCGCGGCGGGCATCGGCGTGCAGCTCACCTTCGGTGTGGTGATGGGCATCTTCTTCCTGGTCTGGACGCTCTACATGCAGATCGGCCTCGGCTGGAGCCCGCTGCGGGCGGGGCTGACCGGGGTGCCGTTCTCGATCGCGGTGTCGGTGGCGGCCGGGGTCTCGGTGCAGAAGCTGGTGCCGCGGTTCGGGCGGCGGGTGCTCCAGGCCGGGGCCGCGCTGATGGCGGTGGGCGCGCTGGTCTACCTCGCGGAGTCCGCGCACTACGGGCAGGCCGTCTCCTCCTGGCAGATGGCCCTGCCGCTGGTGCTGATGGGCGGCGGAATGGGCCTGATCGTGGCGCCGCTGACCGACTCCGTGCTCTCCGAAGTGCCGCAGGAGCACGCCGGTTCGGCCTCGGGCCTGGTCAACACCACCCAGCAGCTGGGCGTGGCCCTGGGCCTCGGGCTCTCCTCGGTGGCCTTCTTCGGCTCCGTCCACGGCGGGATCGTCTCCGCCTTCGGACACGCGCTCTGGTGGGTGGTCGGCGGCCTGGTGCTCCTCTTCGCCCTGATGTTCGCACTGCCGGGGCGGGGCGCACCGGCAGCGAAGCAGGACGAAGAGGTACGCGAACTGGTCAGCGTCTAGCGGCAGTTGCCCCGATCGGGGCGGGTGTTCGGGATCAGGCGGAAGGTGTTGGCGGCGGCGACCCCGGTGGGGCGGTGGATCGGGGCGCCGGGGACGGGGGCGAAGCCCGCGGACGGCCGGGCCTGGGCGGCCGGGGTCGGGCGGGGCGTGGAGACCGGGTTCAACTCAACTCCCTTGGGCCGGACGGCCGGGAATGCGGCCGGGAGACGAGATTAGGCCGGGCCCGGGAAATGCGACAAGGGATGACGACCCATCGATATCCGCAAGGAATTCGATGGGTTTTTCATAGCCGCAGCTGAGAGGAATTCAGAGTGCCTCGACCACCGGCGGTTCGGTGGCCACGACCACCGTGGTGGCGTCCAGGGCGGGGTCCGTCCAGTCCAGGAAGTGCAGGTCCAGGTGGCGGCTGCGCAGCGGGCCCGGGGCGGAGAGCGGGAGGGCGGAGAGGTCGATCTCGCCCATGGTGTCCAGGGTGGTGCGGCCGATCTTGATCAGCGCCTCCTTGCGGACCCACTGGCGCAGGAAGGCCTCCTCCGGATCCGGGTGGGCCTGGATGAGCGCGATCTCCGGGCCGCTCAGCACGCGCTGCAGGACGGCGAGGTCCAGGCCACCGCGCTGGGGCAGTTCGACGTCCACGCCGACCCGGCCGGTGCCGACGGCGGCGGCCACCACGCCCCGGGTGTGCGAGAGGCTGACCTCCAGCCCGGGGTGGTCGGGCAGGTAGGGCTTGCCGTGGTCGGTGAGGCCGCAGTCGGGGCAGCGCTGGGCCAGTGCCAGCGGGCCGGTGGCCGCGCCGCCCGCCGAATCGAGCAGCCGGGCGGCGACGATCCGGACCAGCAGGTGGGCCGCGACGAAGTTGCGGCGGTCCTCCTCCCGACGGAACCGCTCGGACCGCCGGTGCTCCAGCTCGGTGAGCCGGTACCGGGCCGCCTCGGGGTGCGCCAGCACGTCCTCGCTGGCCGCCACCATCACCAGCGGCCCCGTCACCCGCGCCATGGCCCCCGCCCCCTCCGTATCCGGCCCCGCCCGGCACGGGCGAAGGGCGGCCCGGTGCCGGGCCGCCCTAAACGATCTCATCCTCCGGGGCCGGTGTGGCCCAGGGGGCCTCAGTTGGCCAGTGCGACCTGGACGAGCTTGACAACCACCAGGATCATCGCGACGAGCAGGTAGCCGCGGAGCGCGCCCATGCCGAGCTTGTACGCGGTGGAGACCTTGGGCTTGGTCAGCGTCTCCAGCGGCGGCATCCGCCAGTCCTCGCGTCCGGTGCGGTCGATCCGGTCCTCCTTGGTGCCGGTGCGGCGGCGGGTGAAGGAGTACCCGGCGGCCAGCACGCCGACCACGCCGCAGACCGCCATGATCCGCATGATCGCCCCGGCACTGATGTCCGGGAAGAGCACGGCCGCGGTGAGGATCACCGAGAGGGTGACCAGCACGCCGACCACGGCGGCGGTGAAGGCGTTGGTGCGCGGGCCGTTGACCCACGGGCCGAGCACCTCGCGGTCGTTGCAGAGCAGCAGCAGGAAGACGCTCGCGGAGGGCAGCAGCACCCCGGCCAGGGTCTGCACCCCGGCGGTGAGCAGGCCGAGCGGCGAACCGGGGATGAGCACGATGACGGCGGCCAGCCCGACCAGACCGGCGTACACGGCGTAGAAGCCCTTGGCGCCCTTCACCCCGCGGTGCAGCGAGTGCTTGATGCCGAACACGTCGCCGATCGCGTACGCGGTGGAGAGCGAGACGGCGAAGGCGCCGATGATCGAGGCGTCCAGCAGGGCGATCGCGAAGAGCACCCCGGCCAGGTGGCCGGCCCGCTCGGCCACGCCGTGGATCACGCCGGCGGTGTCGGTGAACTGCCCCACGCCCTCGGTGCCGGCGAAGGCGGCGGCGGTGAGGCCCATCATGGCGCCCGCGCCGACCACGACCACGGCGATGCCGATCCAGAGGTCGATCTTCTCGTACTTCATGAAGCGCGGGGTGATCCGCTTGTCGATCACGTAGCTCTGCTGGAAGAACAGCTGCCAGGGGGCCACGGTGGTGCCCACGATGCCGATGATCAGCAGCATCACGGCGGAGAGCCCGCCCGAGCCGCCCGGTAGGTTCGGCACCACGAAGTCGTGGGCCATCTGCGAGGTCTTCGGGTGGATCATGAAGTAGACCGGCACCAGCAGCAGGGAGGCCGCGCAGAGCGCCATCGCGACCCGCTCGAACCGCTGGAAGGAGCCGGTGAAGGCGGAGGCGATGATGATCGCGGCGGCCAGCACCACGGCCCCGGCCTTGGGCAGGCCCAGGTAGCCGGCGGCCAGCGTGACGCCGATGAACTCGGTGACCAGGGTCAGCGCGTTCAGCAGGAAGAGGTCGATCACCGAGAAGGCGCCCCAGAACTTGCCGAACCGCTCCAGGATCAGCCGGGCGTGGCCCACGCCGGTGACGGCGCCGAGCCGCAGCACCATCTCCTGGTTGACGTAGAGCACCGGGACGAGCAGCAGTAGCGTCCAGAGCAGGTGGGTGCCGTAGTTCTGTCCGGCCTGGCCGTAGGTGGCGAAGGCGCCGGCGTCGTTGTCGCCGACCATCACGATCAGGCCGGGGCCGACGATCGCCAGCAGGGTCTTGAGCTTGGCGGACAGGCCCTGGCGGGGCGCGTGGTCGTCCAGCCGGATGGTGCCGAGGGCGCCCTTGATGTCGCCGAGGTGGGCGTCGTCGAGGACGGCGGCGGTGTTGGTGGTGGGCGGGTTGACGGTGGTCGTGGTCATGGTGGCCTCCCTTGCTCCCCTGCCGGGGGCGCGTGGGGGCACGCGACAGCGACTCCCCGCGCGGGCAGCACCGATCGCGCCCGGGCATGCCGAGGCGCGCCAGGGCGTGCCAGGACATGACGGTGCGTCAAAGCGCTGCGACAGGAAGGGAGTTACCGCGTGCCGGTGGAGTACGTGGAGTACGAGGACAGGCGGAGTCGGGGCCGTTTGTGGCCCGGACTAGTACTGCTGGGATCCATGTCTCTCGCCTCCTTCCGGCCGGGGCGCACAGATGTGCGCCGCACGAACACGGCAAGGAGCGGCCAGCCCCCCGGAAAAGGGGCGGCACACCCCAACTCGTCAGAGCTTTGGCACTTCACGGCGTGATCCCGCTGCCTGAGCGGGAAGCCACTTGGGATCAACCCTTAAGTCGGGAAGATCTGTCCTGAACCTGGGCGTCTCTCGACGTCGTCGGGTCAGTGGCCTGTGTCCGTGAAGACGCCTCACCGAACGAGGTGCCTTTCAAACCTCACCAAGCGTAGCCCCTCCCAGGGAACGCCCAGACCACTTTTACCGAGGATTTACCAGTGGGAGGGCCTGGTCAGTGCGGCCGGGAGCCGGGTGGCGGCATCGCCCTTGGCCGCGTCCAGCTGGGCCTGGAGCAGGAAGAGAGCCCCCGTCAGATCCGCCCCGCGCAGGTCCGCGTCGCGCAGGTCGGCCCCGGTCAGGTCGGCCTCGCGCAGGTCGGCCCCGCCGAGGTCGGCGGCGATCAGGTACGCCCCGCGCAGGTTGGCGCCGCGCAGGTTCGCGCCGCGCAGCTTGGCGCCGATCAGGTCGGCGCCGCGCTGGTTGCGCTTCTTGCCGGGCACCCCGGCGCGGGCCAGCTCGCCGGCCTCCGCGAGCAGCGGGCCCACCTCGGCCCGCAGGGCGGGCACGTCGGCCGCGACGACGGTCTCGGCGTCGGCCAGGCTGAGCTCCCGGATCGCCTCGTACCGGGCGCGCAGCTGCGGGTGCACCTTGCGGGCGGCCGGCAGCTCCAGCGCCTCGGCCAGGTAGCGCAGCAGCTCGTGCAGCTGGCGCACCACCGGGAAGACCTCGAACATCTGCCGGGCCGTCTCCGGCGAGCTGCGCCAGTCGGTGCCGCCGAAGGTGATCTGCGAGACCTTCTGCCCCGCGCCCAGGCAGTCGAAGACCGTGCAGCCGGCGAAGCCGCTGGTGCGCAGCTTGGTGTGGATGCCGCAGCGGAAGTCCTGCTGCAGGTTCTTGCACGGCTGGCCGGCCGACTTGTTCACCGCGAAGTCGGCCGACTTGGCGAAGGGCAGCGCGACGCAGCAGAGGGCGAAGCAGTTCGCGCAGTCGGCGCGCAGCTCAGGGGCGGTGGTCAGCTCGGGCATGACTCCACTGTACGCAGCCGCCGGGCTGCTCCCGGCGGCCCTGGGGCGGGGGCACCACTGGGGGCGCGGGCACTGCGCGATCAGCCGTCCACCTCCGTAGCGGGCTGGTCGCGCAGCGCCCCGCGCCCCCGTTCTGTCTACGCCCCGGCCAAGGGGGCCCGCAGGGCCAGGCGGGCCGGGAGCAGGCTGGCGATCAGGGCGAGCACCAGGCAGACCGCGGTGGCGCCGGCCAGGGTGGACCAGGGGAGGTCGAGGTTCGCGCTCCCGCCGGTGGGCAGGATGCGGTTCTCGATCAGCAGGACCGTCGCGTACTGGGTGACCAGGGTGACGATCAGGCCGAGGGCCGCCGCGGTGGCGACCACCAGGGTGGTCTCGACCGCGACCACCCGCAGCACCTGCCGGCGGGTGCCGCCGGTGAGGCGCAGGGTGGCGAAATCACGGAGGCGGTCACCGGTGGACATCATCATCGTGTTGACGATCGCGATCAGCGCGTAGAGCAGGGCCGGGCCGAGGATCGCCAGCATGGAGATCCAACCGTTCTTCGTGGTCCGCTCGTTGTGGGCGTCGATCCAGGCGCCGCCGGCGGTGATCCGGGCCCCGGCCGGCTGGGCGGGGACCTGGTTCGCGGCCAGGTAGGCGACCGAGACGGCCGACGTGGCGGGGACGGCCGACGTGGTCGGGACGGCCTCGCGGGGGATGACGATCTCCGGCAGGTGCGGCAGCAGGTGGTGCACCTGGGCGACCAGCTTGAGCGGGACGGTGGAGCCGTCGGCCAACCGGGCGTCCAGCACGTCGCCGACCTGCCAGCCGAAGACCCTGGCCATGTCCTCGGAGACCGCGACCGTCCGGCCGTGCAGGTCCGCCAGCGAACCGGCGTCGGTGGCCAGGCTCCAGGCCGAGCGAAGGTCGCCGTCCACCAGCAGGCCGTCCTCGGGGATGGGCAGGTCGGTCGGGCCGGCCACCGGGCGGGGCTGCTCGGGCGTCAGGTGAGTGAGGCTGACCGTGCCGGCCGTGGTCAGCTGCGCACCCGGCAGGCTCCGGAGCGCGGCGAGGGCCTCCGACGGGATCTCCCGGTCGGTCGGCTCGACCACGTACCCGGCCTTGAGCACCGCCCGGCCCTGGGCCGCCATCGCATCGCTGAACGCGACCGTGCCGCCGACCACCGAACCGGCCAGGCCGATCACCAGGAAGACCGGGGTCGCGGTGGAGACGGTGCGGCGGATCGCCGCCAGCGCGTTCTGCCGGGCGATCAGCCCGGCCGCTCCCGGCAGCAGCGGCACCAGCACGGTGAACAGCCGCACCAGCGGCGGCACCAGCACCGGCGCGAGCAGCACGATGCCGAGCACCGCCATGACGTCGAAGAGCAGCGCCCACTGCGGGGTGGTCTCCGGATCGCGGGACTGCGGATCGGCCAGCATCGAGGCGGGCATGTCGATGAAGGTGTGGAGGGTGTAGCCGAAGAGGCCGAGGAAGACCACCACCGCGATCCAACGACCCGCCGGCATCACCTTCTTGTCCACCGCGACCTCGCTCAGCGCCTCCACCGGGCGGACCCGGCCGGCCCGGCGGGAGGCCGCGAACGCACCGAGCAGCGCCACCGCGAGCCCGCCGGCGGCGGCCAGCAGCAGGGGCAGCAGGGCGGGTTCGGCCCGGAAGCCGGCCGGTGCGGCGCCCTGGTCGCGGAGCCAGGCCGCGATGGCGGGGGCCACCACGAGACCGAGCGCGCAGCCGGCCAGCGCCGCCGCCACGGCCACCACCACGGCCTCGCCGAGCACCAGGGCCCGCACCTGCTGGGGCGTGGCGCCGACCGCGCGCAGCATCGCCGTCTCCTGGCGGCGCTGCGCCACGGCGAAGGCGAAGGTGGAGGAGACCACGAAGACCGAGACGAAGCCGGCCATCGCGGCCATGAAGCCGACCAGCTTGTGCAGCGAGGGCGCACCGGGCAGCGAGTCCTCGCCCATCGTGGTGTTGAGCAGCAGCCCGGCCGCCGCCATCACGGCTACGCCGAGCGCCAGTGCGAGGAAGGAGCCGAGGAAGGCCAGCCAGCGCCGCCGGAGGGTCGCGGCGGCGATGGGCAGCAGGAGCCGGAAGCCGTTCACCGGTTCCCTCGCTCGTCCTGTGCGGCCGGCTCGGCCTGTGCGGCGCGCTCGGCCCGGGCGGCCTCCAGGTTGGTCATCCGCTCGGCGACGGTCTGCGGGTCCGGCGCGTCCAGCAGGTCGACCACCTGGCCGTCGGCGAGGAAGAGCACGGTGTCCGCGTAGGAGGCGGCCACCGGGTCGTGGGTGACCATGACAGTGCTCTGGCCCTGCCGGTCGACCAGCGAGCGCAGCAGGGTGAGCACCTCGCGGCTGCTGGTGCTGTCCAGCGCGCCGGTCGGCTCATCGGCGAAGAGCACCCGCGGGGCGGTGATCAGCGCCCGGGCTATCGCCACCCGCTGCTGCTGCCCACCGGAGAGCTGGGAGGGCAGGTGGCCGGTCCGCTCGCCGAGGCCGACCTGGGCCAGCGCCTCCTTCACCTTCGCCGCGTCCGGCTTGCGGCCGGCCAGCCGCAGCGGCAGGCCGACGTTCTGCTCGGCGGTGAGCGCGCCGAGCAGGTTGAAGGACTGGAAGACGAAGCCGAGGCGCTCCCGGCGCAGCTCGGTCAGCGCCTTCTCGTCCAGCGTGCCCAGGTCGATCCCGTCCACCGTCACCGTGCCCGAATCCGGCCGGTCCAGCCCGGCCGCACACTGCAGCAGCGTGGACTTCCCCGACCCGGAGGGCCCCATGACGGCGGTGAAACTGCCCCGCGCGAAGCCGACCGTCACCCCGCCGAGCGCTGTCACGGCGTTCTGGCCGTCGCCGTAGCTGCGGGTGACCTGCTCCAGGCGCACCACGTCGTTCTTGTTCATGATCGACTTCTTATCAGGCAACCCCACGATCGGTCGCACCATTAACGGGCAGGGGCGCCCGCGTGGGTACGGAACGTACGGCCCGCTTCTGCCAGGTATCGCGCAGTTCGCCGCACCCTGCTCGCCCGGTAGCCACCACGGCCAGTCGACACGCTGCCGTCATTTAGATGCCATCTCATTTGGGCGGTTGAGTAGACTCCGGGTGTGCTGATCGTTGAGCGTCTGGTGCCGGACGAGTTGTGGGAGCTGTTCCAGTTGGTGGTGCCGGAAGCTCCGGTACGTCCGCAGGGCGGTGGCCGGAGGCGCCACGGGGACCGCGAGGTGTTGGCGGCGATTGTGTTCGTCGCGACCTCGGGCTGTACCTGGGCCCAGTTGCCGCACTGCTTCGGCCCGTCGGGGCCGACCGCCCACCGGCGCTTCACCGAGTGGAGCAAGGCCAGGGTGTGGGCCAAGCTCCACCGGGTCGTCCTGGACGAACTCGGTAGCCGCGGCGAACTGGACTGGTCGCGGTGCGCGGTCGACTCGGTCAACATGCGGGCCCTGAAAAGGGGGACCTGACAGGCCCGAATCCTGTCGATCGGGGCAAGTACGGGTCAAAGATCCACTTGCTCACCGAACGCACCGGTCTACCCCTCTCCCTCGCGATCTCCGGGGCCAACGTCCACGACAGCCAGGCCCTGATCCCGCTCACCGACGCCATCCCGCCCATCCGCTCCAGGCGCGGCCCCAGACGACGCAGGCCCAGCAAACTGCATGGCGACAAAGCCTACGACCACCGCTTCATCCGCTCCTACCTGCAACGGCGTCAGATCCCGGCTCGCATCGCCCGCCGAGGCATCGACTCCTCCCCAGCGCCTTGGCCGACACCGCTGGGTGATCGAGAGAACCGTCGCCTGGCTGAACGGCTTCCGCCGACTCCACCGCCGATACGAGCGCAAGGGAGACCACTTCGCAGCCTTCGCCAGCATCGCCGCAGCCGTCATCTGCTACCGCTGACTTTCCAAATGAGATGACTTCTTACTGCCGCCAAGACGGCCAGAGACCCCACCGAAGTGATATTCCGGTGGGGCCTCTGCTCATTAAATCTCTATCGGACGGAGCCTCCCATCTCCCAGCAGCGATTCTCACCCCCCTTCAGAAATCCACTCAGACTGGCCTGATGCGCCTGATTTCAATGAGCAGGGAGAACACCAGGGCGAGAACCCGTGGCAGGGTCTCGTCGCCCGTCTGACGGAGGTGGTGCCGGGGGCGAGGGCCTGGGACGCTCACGCGGCGGGTTCACCACCAAGACATCCGATGGCGTTAAGGGTCAAGCAGCGATGACCAGTTCGAGCTTCGGCAGGACTGGGAAGGCCGTGGTCTCGCTGTAGGTCGTGCCGGTGGCCAGGCAGTGGTGGAGGCAGCCCAAGAAGCGGTTGTAGAAGTTGCGCTGGGCAGAGGTGTGGCGGTCGCCCGCGTCTCTCCGTCGGT
The DNA here is from genome assembly GCF_002943525.1 of Kitasatospora sp. MMS16-BH015. NCBI lineage: Bacteria > Bacillati > Actinomycetota > Actinomycetes > Kitasatosporales > Streptomycetaceae > Kitasatospora > Kitasatospora sp. MMS16-BH015. The sequence goes on from NZ_CP025394.1 coordinate 3,928,205, forward strand.
CGTAGTGGGCCCGGGCGCCGGGTGACGCCCGCAGTGAGCCGAAAGCCGAGACAAAGCCGACGGCTGCGAGTCTCTGGTTCTTGACCCGGCGGACCATGACGGTGCGGCTCTTGCCGGAGGCCCGGGTGACGGGTGCCGATCCAGCGTAGGCCTTGAGCGCCTTGGCATCGGCGAAGCGGGTGCGGTCGTCACCGATCTCGGCGAGCACCCATGCGCCGCTCAGGGCGGCCAGTCCGGGGAAGCTGGTGATGATCGCCGCGTCGGGGTGCTTCTCGAACAGCTCGACCGAGGCCTCGGCGAGCTCGTCCGCGGCCACGCAGGCGGCCTCGAACTTCCCCAGCAGGGCTACGGCCTGGCGCCCCATCGCTCTCTCAACCATCGGGAGCTGGCGCATCTGCGGAACCCGCAGAGCGGCATGCAGACGCTCGACCTCATGGTCGATCCCGCGCTGACGGCCGGCCCGCTTGAGCACGGCCCTCAACTGGGCGCGGGTGAGCCGAGCTGCCTGTTCCGGGGTTGGTGCGGCAACCAGCAGGGTGCGGGCAAGCGGCGCGGCTAGACCGCCCCTGAGGGCCTCGACGGCGGCGAGGTAGCCGGGGAAGTACTCGCGCAGGTGGGAGCGAAGCTTGTTGCCGGCCTGGGTCCGGTCCCAAACTGAGTCTTGCTGGGCGAGGGCCAGAACGGCGATGGCCTGGGCGAGTTCGCTGTCGGCCGGCAGCTGGCGGCGGGCGTCGGCGTCGGTTCGCAGGATGTTCACCAACACCATCGCGTCGAGGGGGTCGAACTTCTTGCGCGAGACGCTGTGCCGCTCGCGGTAGCGGGCTGCGGCCATCAGGTTGACTGGGCCGCTCGCCCGCAGGCAGGCCACCAGCAGGCCGCGGGAAGTCTCGATCACGACCGGTATTCGGTCGTCGGGGCTGTCGCTGTGCTCGACCAGGAGGCCGAGCAGCAGCTGCAGGCCGGCTGCGTCGTCGTCGATCCAGGCCCGCCCGAGGAGCTTGCCATCGCCGTCGACCACCGCGACGTCGTGGTGGTCACTGGCCCAATCGATCCCGCAGAACACCCTTGTGGGCGCTTCCCACGTCCTTTCGACTGATGCACATATTCGCTGGTCAAAGCCTGTGCGGAGGCACGCGACTTCCTAAAGGAAGGGCTCCGGGCCCGTCATCCGATTGGTCGTTCGTGACCCCAGCTGACCGCAGGGGCCTCGGTCTGCGGAGGAGCTCGGAGGCGTCCCGGTGAGGTGTGAGGTGCACCCTGTGGAGGGCTCGGACCACAAGTATTCGGTCAACCGCAGTCTTGGGTGGTGATCGGCCGACACCCGGAGGCCGGCTCTTGGTGAAGGCGCGCCGTGGTCCATCTTGTGGCTCTGACCTGGTGCCGACTGATCACCACCGAAGACAAGCGGACGGGTCTGTGATCCGCTGGCTTCGGTTCCCATTAGGTCCACCTGAGCGCGGACGGCCGCTGCCGCCTGCTGTCCCTGGTCGTCACCGCGGGGCAGCGGGCGGACTGCACGCACTTCGAACCGGTGCTGGAGAAAATCCGCGTCCCGAGGACGGGACCGGGCAGGCCCCGAAGAACGCCCGACAGCCGGGCCGCCCGCCTGCGCAAGGGCTCACGAGGCAGGCGGCCCCCAGGCTTCGACGACGACAGGTACAGGAAGCGGAACACCGTCGAACGGGCCATTAACAAGCTCAAGCACTCGAGGGCGGTCGCCACCCGATACGACAAACGCGGCTGACCGTGCCAGTTGCGCGAGAAGCAGACGAGCCGCACGCGCGCGTGCGGCTCGGGACGTGCGTTAGGAACCAACGGGTGGACTTCGCTGCGATCTGGACGAGCAACGGAAATCCCTTCAACCGACTCGGCGATCGCCCCTCGCCACGACGCCCGACGGCGGCATCCACCTCTCCGGTCTGCCTCGGCATCGGAAAGCCGCCTATATTTCGCCGCTACGATCCCTACGAATACCCGTGGCGCTCACTCCACTCTCTGATCGGCACTGACGGCCCGCCAGAATATCCGGCGGGCCGTCGCAGCAAACAGAATCAGAGCCCGCGTGTCCAAGGCTAGCCATACTCGTGAACAGGTTCACCCCTACACCGAACCAGCGTTTGGCTGGCCATGCAATAGGCGCCAGGAGCTTCGAAGATTCCTCCGAATATTTACACGAGAAGCATGACGAGGACAACAGCCGCAAAGAACACAAAGAATGCCGCCACTAGGCGCATGACAAGGAGCTTAGTGGGCTCGATATCGCCGACATCACGCGACTCCATGCGACGCACGAGCATATCGGCCCATCCCTTGTAATTGAATGAGACCAGCACACCGCCTCCACCAGCAACAATCACCCAGAAGATCAGAAATATATTCCGCGACACGAAGCCTCCCAAAGCATAGAGCTCGTAGAAAATTCATCAGGCTCCAGGCCGGGGTGGAGAATTTTCTCCGCCCCGGCCACATCCTCACCCCAATGTAAACAACCTCTTTGTTATGGTGTTGTCAAATCCGATTCCGGCGCCCACCCCGAGCCCGAGACCAAATCCCGCAGTTGCGGAGCCGACTGAATCCCCTCTCGAGTTCGCCGTTCCGATCGCCTGCTCATACTGCCCATATACCCCCAGGCCATCTCCACCAGCGAAACTCAAGGAAGCCCCCTTGCCTGCTAGCTGGTCGAACCCATCCGCATTGCCGGCGACCCGCCCGACTGCCACAGCCGCCCCGTCTCCACCAACCTGGATACCCGGACTGGCCGTGAGACCAAAATCCACCTTCCCGTCCGGTCGCTTCACGGAAACAAAACAGACAGACCCGCCGACACCCACAGTGACCATCGCGCCACCGCTGACACAGTATCCCGTCGTACTTGTCACGCGCTTGACACTGGCACGTAGGATATCGAGCCCCTCGAGTGCATTTCCAAGGATGTCATTCCGAGCCCGCTCTTGCGCCTTCCTTGCCTCCTCTGCCTCTGCTTTCTTCTTGCGCTTTTCCATCTCCTTCGGGTCCGTGTCGCTGTACATCTTGCTCATGAGATTCAGGAACTGCTCGTCATCTGGGCTGGTGATTCCGAGGATGTGGCATAGGGTTTCACAATCCAAACCACGGTCGCCGCGTTGCGGCCTAGACACGTCCGATTCTGTCCCGTGCGTTCCTATTGCCATTCCGGGGTTCTGCCCGTACCCGCCGCACTCGTCACGAGGACACAAGCCGCTGGGGTCACTCTGGTTGACGGGGTTGTTGTTGCTGTAGGCGTAGCCGTTCCACTGCTGCGGGCTGGCTGCGTCGAGGACGGGGTCGGAGCTGATGAATCGCCCCAAAGCGGGACTGTACTCACGCGCGCCCAGGTTGGTAAGGCCTGTGGTGTCGTCCTGGGTACCGTTGACGAAGCCGTGGTCGCTGGGCCAGGCGCCGAGGACGGGCTGGGTGCCGCGGGACTCACCGAAGGGGGTGGTCATGCGGCGGGTGAGGGCACGGGTGTTGGCGTCGACGGTGTCGGTGGCCGTGCCGTGGGGGTCGGTGTACTGGTAGGAGAGGGTCTCGGTGCCTCCGGTGGGGCTGACGCGGACGGTGGTGGGGGCGGAGCCCATCGTGTAGTAGCGGGTAGCGCTCTTGATGGAGCGGTCGGCGGCGAAGGTCAGCTGGTCCGCGCCGAGGTAGAGCGTGGTGGTCTGGTCGTCGGTGCGGGTCAGCTGGTTGCCAGCCGCGTCGTAGGTGTAGGAAGTGGCGTGGATGCCGGAGGCGTTCCACCGCTGGTTGTAGGCGGTGTTGCACCGCCAGATCGCCAGCGGGGCGCCGACGCCACTGCCGTTGGTGGAGTCCGCGCACAGGCCCGTGCCCGGGTTGAACAACGTGCCGTCCGCGCGGGGCTGCCAGACCTGACTGGCGCTGCCGTCGCAGGCCGCGAGGCGGACGGGGCTCAGGGCCGCTTGGGCTCCGGAGATCGTCGCGCACTTGCCGCCGAGCTGGAACGAGGTGCCCTGGTAGGACCACTGCTGGCCCGCCACCGACGGGTCACAGTTCGCCAGCACCACTTGCTGGTTGGGGTCCGTGCTGGCGGAGGTGCCGTCCCAGCAGGTGTTGGACGGGCTGGTGAGCATGACCGTCGCCACGCCACCGAGCGCCCAGTGCTGGTTGAAGGCGTTGTTGCAACGCCAGACCGCCAGCGGTGCGCCCGGGCCGGTCCCGTCCGTCGAGTCGGCGCACAGACCGGTGCCCGGGTTGTAGAGCGAACCGTCCGGGCGGGACTGCCAGAACTGGCCGGCGCTGCCGTCGCAGTTCGCGAGCCGGACCGGGCTCATGGTGCCCGTGCCGATGACGGCCGCGCACTTGCCGAGGGCCCGCAGGGTGCCCGACTGGTAGCTCCACTGCTGGCCCGCCGAGGACGGGTCACAGAGCGCCAGGATGATCTGCTGGCCGGAGTTGGCGTTGGCCGCCGTGCCGTCCAGGCAGGTCGAGCCACCGCTGGTGACCGCACCCGAGGTGGGCGGGGTGGTGGTGAGGCTGCTGACCTTGCCGGTCGCGTCCCAGGTCAGCTTGGTGTTGGCACCGTTGCTGCCGGCGATCGTGGTCGGCTGGCCGGTCTGGTCGTAACTGTAGGTGCTGGTCGGTCCGGAGCCGGACTTGGCCGTACGGACCTGGTGCGGGGAGGTGCCCGGCGTGCCGGACGGGCTGTACGTCTCGGTGGTGGTGACGTCCTTGGCCGCCGCGCCGGTCACGTCGTGATCGGTCTTGGTGAGGCGGTTGCCCAACTCGTCGTAGGAGTAGGACTGCCAGTAGGGCGCCGTGCCGCCGATCCGCCCCGCCGCCGAACCGGCTGCGGGCGGGTTGCTGTTGACGCACTGTCCGGTGTTGCCCACCGAGGGGCTGGCCGCGATCTGGACGCCGCCGGTGTCGGACCAGGCGTCCGTCAGCCGGCCGAGGTAGTCGTAGGCGTAGCACTGGGTGTCGACACCCGTGGTGCCCTGGACGTTGCGCACACCCGTGATCCGACCTGACAGGTCGTAGGCGTAGGTGGCGTCCTCGGAGAAGGCGGTGGTGTCGTCCTCCTTGGCCATGACCGCCTCCAGGAGGCGACCGGTCGAGGGGTCCCAGTTGTTGGTGACCACCAGCTGGTTGGGGACGGCACCCATGGTGGTGCGCATCGGCTGGCCGAGGTGGGTGTAGTCGACCCAGCTGACCATCCTTGACTTGCCGAACATGGTCATCGGCAGGCCGGAGGCGCTGTAGGTGTACTTCACCGTCTCGGCGCTCAGCGCCCCGGTCGCCGGGTAGTCCGTCGAGTCGAGGGTCTCGGTGATCGGGAGGTAGTGGTTGGTGGTGGTGTAGCTGACCGCCTGCATCGAGGAGGTGGCCACCACGTTGACCGTGGTGGTGGTCGGCTGGTAGCCGGTGCTGTAGCCGCCGACGACGGTCTGCGAGGTGAACTGGGTCGTGTCGGTACCGGTGCCCGGGTACTTCGCCGAGGAGGCGAGCTGGCCCCGCACATTGCTGGTGCCGTCCGGGACGGTGTCGTAGGCCCAGGTGGCGAGCAGGTTGCCGGTGGCCGAATCCAGACGCTGCTGGGTCGGTCGGCCGAGGGCGTCGTAGCCGTGCCAGACGACCTGGCCGCGCGAGTCCTTACTGGTGACCAGCTGGCCGTTGTCGTCGTAGCTGCTCTGACTGGTGCCCGTGTCCGGGTCGGTCGAGACGGTGACCTTGCCCTGCTGGTTGTAGCTCGTGGTCCAGCTGTTGGAGGTGCCACCGGTACCGTGGCGACCGACCGAGTCCGTCTGGGAGACGGAGCGGCCGAGCGCGTCGTAGCGGTAGCTGGTCTTGTCGACGCTGCCGGAGTCACCATCGGTGATGGTGCCGGGCAGGGTCGGCGTGTGCCACTGCCAGAGCTCGGCGGTCTTGCCCCGGGCGTCGAGCAGCGTGGTGGTCGGGTAGGACCCGCTGGGCGGAGTCCGGTCGACCGCGTCGGTACCGCGGTAAGCCGTCGTGGTCACGGCTTGGGCCGTGCCCAGGCCGTACCGCGTGGAGGTGATCTCCCGGCCCATGCCGTCGTAGGTGACCAGCGTCGCGGCGGGCGTGGTCTTGTCCGCCGGGCTGAACACTCCGGAGCCGGGCACACCGGTGCCGTCGAAGTACGGCGCCGACACCTTGTAGGCGTGGCCGACCGAGTCGTAGGCCGTGTCCGAGACGATGCGGGCCCCGGCGGTGCCGTCGGACGGCGTCGCCTGGTCCTGGAAGATCCGCATCATCGAGTCGTAGATCTTGAAGTCGACCGCGTAGGTCTGGTCCAGCTGCAGGGTCTCGGTCTTCACCGTGGACGGCTGGTTGGTCGACACCACGTAGGTGAAGCGGGCACTCGGCGTGCCGGCGTTGCTCGCCTTGGGGTGGGTCGCGGCCCAGCCGGCCGAGATCCGGCCGAGGCTGTCGTAGGTCATGCTGACGGTGCGCTTGTTGGCGTCCACCGTGGAGAGCGGGAGCGCCCGCGCCACGTCCAGCACGGTGTCGGTCTTCCAACCCATCGGGTTGGTGATCTCCACCTGGTACGGCAGGGCCTTGGTGGCCGGGGTGTAGTCGGTCTGGGTCAGTGCACCGAGCGCGTCGGTGACGGACCGGGTCCGGCCGTACTGGTCATAGGTCGTGACGGTCGGCTTGGTCCACACCGCGTTGCCAGCGCCGTCGAACTCCCGGACCGACTGCGAAGCAGTCACGTCACCGGCGTTGGCCGGGTCGATGGTCTGCGGGGTCGGCGAGCCGTAGGAGAACTTGCTGTCGGTCAGGACCGTGGCGGCGGACGCCGCCGTCCCGCAGCCTCCGGCGAGGGTGAGCACCTCGGCGCGGTAGCTCAGCATGTGGCGGTTGGAAGCTGCGGTCGCGTAGGTGGTGCTGGTGCAGGACCTCGGGGTCAGCGTATTGGCCACCGGGTTGCCCGAGCCGTCGACCTCGCCCTTGTCGTCCACCGTGGTGGTGAGACCGGTCGCGGGGTCGTAGGCGGTGTCGGTCTCGGTGATCCGCCAACCGCCCGTGTGGAGCAGTGAGCGGGTACGGGCCACCGAGGTTCCGGTGAAGCGCGCCGTCGGGTTCGGCAGGGCCGGAGTCTCCGTCGGCACCGCACCGGTGGCCGTCGGGCTCGACACCCAGGGGGTGTTGACGGTCTGGCTCACCGGCGAGCCGCCTGCCCCGGTGTAGGTGGTGGTCTGGAACACCATGCCCGCCACGGCGGGGTCGTCGGTGATCTGCTCGCCGAAAGCGTTGGTGAGCTTGCGGATCGGGCGGCTCTGGTCGCCGGTCAGGTCACCGGAGCGACCCTGGAAGTACTCGGTGGCGCTCTGGGTCACCGGTGCGCCGACCGGACCGACCCGGGTGATGATCTTCGAGAAGCCGCCGAACCGGTCCCAGGTGCGCTGGTTGACCGGAGTGAACGGGTTGTCGTTGTGCAGCCAGGCCGGCTTGCCCTGGCTGTAGTCGAAGGTGGTGGTCTTCGGCGCCGGGGTCGGCTGGAGGCCGGACTGGTCGGACTCGTCGACCTGGGTCACCGGGTACTTGTAGAACCAGTCGAGGATCGGAGCGTCGTAGCCGGTCGGCGTCCACCGCACCGGGTAGCAGAGCTGGTCGTCGTTCGACTCAGCGGGCAGCGCGGCCCGGTTGCACGGATTGTCCTGCGCGTAGGTGACGGTGATCGACTCACCGGATTCGGTGGTCAGCCCGCCCAGGCGGTACCGGTTGAGCGGCAGCACGTTGCTGGGGCTGATCGAGCCGGCGACCCGGTTCGGCTTCGGCTGCTTGCTGGTGAAGGTCACCGGCGGCAGCGGCGGAGCACCGGGCCCACCACCACCGGTGTCGGTGCCGGTCCGCTGGATCTGGTCGAGCCAGAGGGCCGGGCTGGTGGTGTCGTGCGGGTCCGGGTAGGAGTGCGAGAGGTTGTACGTGTCCACCGGGCGGTAGGCACTGGTGGCGGAGTCGTACACCTCGGTCTTGATGCTCGACAGCCGCTTCGTCGTCCAGAAGCTCGGCCCGTAGTTGGAGCAGCTGGAGGAGTCGCAGTTCTGGTCGTACGGCACGTCCTGCCAGTGCGCGGCCGTGGCGCTGGAGAGCGTCGCGGTGCTGCAGTCGATCGTGTCCGTGTGCGTGGTGTCGGTGTTGACCGTGTTGGCACAGCGCTCGGCCGAGGTGAAGGTGACGCGGGCGGCCGGAGTGCCCGGGTAGTCGGCGACCTGCTGGCCGTACGTGATCTGCTGGAGCGACCCGCTGCGGACGTACTGCTTCAGCACGTGGAACGGGCCCACGGCGTAGTAGTTGGTCTCGGGCTGGTAGCTGAAGGCCGTCACGTTGTTGTGGGTGTCCACGACGAAGTCGAGGTTCCACCGCCAGCCGACGTTGCTGCCGCAGCGCGAGTTGGCGAAGGTCGTGTCGTTGCAGGGCTCACCCGGATCGTTCCCATAGACCGGGACGCCCCAGGCCGACTGGGTGGAGCTGTCCGCGGTGGTGAACCCGTTGCCGGTCGGCAGGTGGGTGGCTCCGAAGTAGTACTGGACGCCCTTCTGGTCCGTCAGACGGAAGTACTCACCACCCTCGAGGCCGTTCGGGGCTCCGCCGAGCAGCTCGATCTTCGAGCCGTCGTCGTTGGCCAGGTGGAGGGCACCGGAGCCGGAGTCCTTGATCACGTCGCCGGAGTGGCTGCCGAGCGACACGGACAGGTGCTCGTCGGGCTTGCCGACGAAGCACTGGTCGTAGTCGCCCTTCTGACCGTCCTGGTCACAGGAGCGGAACGACCGCTCGATGTAGCCACCCGCTGCGAGCTCCCAGCCGTCACCGACCTGTGATGCCTGCGGGGAGGTGGCAGAGGTCCGCCCGTCCACGGTGGCGGAGTTGTAGCTCAGTACGACGGACGGTGCAGCACCACCCACAGCTGGTGGAACCTTGATGTCATACGACCAAGTGAACGAACCGGAGTTGTTGACAGCCCACTTGGACGACGGCGACAACGATGTCACCGCGAAGGAGCCAGAGCCACTGCCAGCGCTGGTGGCGCCGCTGGGTGCCGTGGCCGCCAGAACCAGCGGCCCAGGAGTCGAGGCAGCGGCTACCGCGCGAGACTGCACGGCGGCGCCACCGGATGTCGGAGCCGCGGCCGTGGGCAGGTCGACATCGGCCACCAGGCGCTTGCCGACCGCGTCGTTGGCCGAGGAAGCCACCGGGGTGGTGGTGCGGCACTGCGCCTGGTCCGGCGTGGTGAGCGCACAGGCCGGGAGCTGGACGAGCTGGAGCCGGCTGCCCCAGTTGGCACCGTAGGCGTCCTTGAAGGCCGAGTAGTCCAGCTCGAGCGAGACTCGTCCGCCGCTGCTGTCCGACGGGGTCACGGTGAAGACCGGCCCTCTGACGCCTGCCTGCTCACCCCTGGCCCGGTCCAGCATGGCCACCTGGACGGAGGCCGGAGTGGCTGCCGCTGGTGCCGCCAAGGCGCTCTTCTGTCCGGTCTTCGCGGGTAGCAGACCCGCAGTCAGGCTGCCGGACGGGCCGATCTTCAGGGCCGTACCCGGCACCTTGACCGCAGCGGGCGCTGCCTTGCCCGCCACAGAGCTCGTGCGGGGGGCGGCTCCGCCGCCCGAGCCGACGGTGACCTTCACCGACGCCGCGGCCGGCCAGCCGACCGCCTGGGCCTTGGAGTTGGTGAGACGGTCCGGTGAGGCTGCGCGGGCCGGAAGGGCCTGGTTCACACCCGGCACCGCCGACTGTGCGGGCAGTGGGCCCGGGGACCAGAGGTCGGTCGGACGAGTGGCGGCCGCGAACGCGGGGGTGGCGACCGATGATGCGATCAGCGCCATGGCCAACCCTGCGGCGAACCTCCCACCCCAGGATCCGACTCTGTTATTCGACTGTTTCAAAACTCCCCCACAATAGGTTCCAGCATTGCAGACATCGACGCTACCTGGGGGCAACGACAGCGTTTCTCGATCTCTCGAGAGAAGCATGCGAAACGTTCTCGTATCGTGACCACATCGGCATTGTCCCATCCGAATTGCCCCCATATGGATCCATCCAGCACAGTCCGACCCGATATTCCTGACAGTGGCACAGAAATCCCGATTGACAGCCGACTTGACCTGCAGTGTTTCTGATATCCCTTTACTACGAGGCCCGGAGACTGGCTAAATTTCCCCCGTAGCCATCCCCTTCGGACGGGACGTCATGAAGATCAGATCAGCCAGCGTCACAATTGCCATTTCCCTGATATCGACCCTGGTGGCCACTCAGGCCGCACACGCGGACACGAACCGACCGGCCGACCGGTCTGCAGTCAATGTCGCCGCCGCCACGGATGCCGCCGTCGCAAAGGCGCGTAATTCCGGCAAGCCAGTCGACATCCCCGAGGCCACCGACGCCTACAAGACCGTCGCCGCGCTCCCCGACGGGCGGCTCACCGCGACCATGTCGGCCACCCCGCAGCGCGCGTCGAAGAACGGCAAGTGGGTGCCGATCGACACCACCCTGCGCAAGAACCAGGACGGCACGTTCTCGTCCGCCGCGACCGTCAACCCGCTGAGCATCTCGGGTGGTGGCAAGGGCCCGCTCTACACACTCAACAACGGCGGCCGTCACCTCTCCGTAAGCTGGCCGACGGCCCTGCCGACCCCCGAGGTCAGCGGTGGTAGCGCCACCTACCGCGAGGTGCTGCCCGGAACGGACCTCAAGCTCGTCGCGGGCCCCGAGGGCGGGGTCTCGGAGCTGCTCGTGGTCAAGACCCCCGAGGCCGCGCGGAACCCCGCGCTGTCGGAGCTGAGCCTCAAGCTGGACACCAGCCCCGGGCTCACCGCCACCACCGACCCGGCGAACGGCCCGCAGATTGTCGGCCCCGACGGCACTCCGGTGTTCCGTTCACCTGCTGCCACCATGTGGAGCGCCGGTCAGACCGCGCCCGCCGCGAGCCCGTCCCTGGCCGCACGGCAGGCGCCGGCGGAGGCCCCGGCCGCCTCGGACGCCCCGCTCCCCACCGCCAAGGTCGGCAAGGTGGCCACCACCCTGGACGGTCACGGGCACATCAAGCTCACGCCGGACCAGCGGCTGCTCACCGACCCCACGGTCAAGTTCCCGCTGACCATCGACCCGCCGTGGGTGCCGTGGAGCGCGAACAGCAACGCGTGGACGATCATCGACAGTGCGTTCCCGGACCAGAACTACCTCAACGGGAACATGAACCCCGAGGACCCGGGAGTCGGCTACCAGGGCTGGCAGGCTCCGTTTTCCAAGCGCGAGGCGCTCTACCAGTTCTCCGTGGGCTGGCTCGGTTCAAGCCACGTGTACCGCGCGGCGCTGAACACCACCCAGACCACGTCCGCCGACTCCAGTTGCACCCAGTACCCCATCTCGGTGGACAGCACCAAGGTGATCAACACCGGCACCACCTGGCACAACGACCCTGCCGTGCTCGCCCACCAGGACAGCCAGCCCGTCGGCGGCACCGGGTGTGGAGCCGGCACCGTCTCGTTCAACGTCCTCCAAGCCGTCCAGAACGACGGCGGAGCGGGTGACGACCAGGCGGGGACAGTCACCTTCCTGCTCTCCGGTGACGAATCCGACACCGCCCGCAACGGCTGGAAGCGCTTCGCGAAGACGGCTTCCCTCACCGTGACCTACAACCGGGTGCCCAACGCCCCCACCTCCACCGTCGTCTCCCCTGCCCCGGTGAACGGCAACGCCGCCGACCCGCAGGGATGCAACCAGAACGGCGGCTACGGCTGGTACGGCAAGATCGTCGGTAACCTGACGTTCTCCGCGAAGGTCTCCGACCCCGACGGGGGCGCCCAGAACGTCAGCGCGCAGTTCGGCGTCAACGACAACACCACCGGCCGCGACGTGGTCACTCTCGGCAGTTCCGGCTCCACCGGCAACAGCGTGTCCGGCGGCGGCGGTACCAGCAGCATCGCCGTCCCCGGGTCGTCCTTCACCGACGGGCACCTGTACTCCTGGCGAGCCAAGACCACGGACACCATCGACGTCTCCGCCCAGTCGCCGAACTGCCACTTCTACCTCGACACGACGGCCCCGAACAGCCCGACGGCAAGCACGCCGAACGGCATCCAGACCGTCGGCAAGCCCACCACCATCCGCCTAACAGGGGCGGGCGACCCGGCCCCCACCGGCGGTGCGGCCAGCGGGGTCAGCTACTTTATCTACACCACCAGTGGTGACGCCTCCGACCTGACCGGCGGCCGGGGTACCAAGCTCGCCCCCGGGAACTCCGACTTTACGATCCAAGGCAACACCTGGGGGGCGAACACCGTCTGGTTCGCCGCTGTGGACCGGGCCGGGAACATGAGTGCCCCCGCCAGCTTCACCGTCAACGTCCCGGACGACCTGAGCTCCAACGTCTACCCCGGCGACATCAATGGGCTCTCCGACGCCAACGGGCTCAAGCACCCGGACATGCTGGCCGTGGACAACAACGGCGGCCTGCGGCTCTACGACATCACCCAGGACTCCAGCGCTTCCGGGTACGCCGCCAGCAACATCGACTCCCCCAATGGCGTCGACTGGAGCAACACCTACCTGGCGCACCGGGGCAGCTACAGCGGTAACCGCTTCGACGACCTCTTCGCGATGCACAAGGGTGCCGGCCAGCTCTACCTGTACGTCAACCAGTCGACCCAGGGTGCCTTCAACCCGGCGACGGACAAGTATTTCGCTACGGCAAACACCGGACGGCTCCCGGTCCTGCGTCCGACGTGCGATGCCGGCGACTGCACCGGTTACAGCGACACCTGGGCGAGCGTCACCCAGTTGCTCGTCCCCGGTGACCTGACCGGGGATGGCATCCCCGACCTGCTGACCTACGAGACGTACAACGGGGTCCGCGCTCTCTGGCTGTACCCGGGCAACTTCGGCGGAGGTGCGCTCGGCTCCCCGCAGAAGGTCGCCACCACGCTGAGCGGCGGCACCGCCGCCGCGCTGAACGACGGCATGTTGATGGCGCCGGGCGACGTCAGCAATGACGGCATCCCGGACCTGTGGTTCCGTTCCAAGGCCAGTGGCGCGATCTACCAGTTCACCACCGCCCGCAACGGCTCCACCATTACGTTCACCAACGACACCAGGATCGGCGAGCTGGACCCGACGTCCTCCCCGCTGGTCACCTCGCTCGGTGACATCAACGGGACGACCCCGTCCTTCGCCGACCTGTTCGCGACCAACACGGACGGCAAGCTCTACTTCTGGCTCGGCCAGCAGCCCACTGCCAGTGACTACCACGCCTTCGGCAACTCCATCGTCAGGGGCCTCAGCGGCTGGAACTCCATCGTCAACATCGAAGGAAACATGGTCTCCTGACCTGATCCACCCGAGCTGACGCTCCGATGGCCCCGTCTCCGATCCGGAGGCGGGGCCATCGCGCGTCTCCGCGACCTGGGGCCCCTGAACACGCGAGACCGCCGTGCTCAGGCCTCCAGGGCCAGTGCGCCCGCCAGGGCTGCGAAGGCTGCTGCGAAGCCGCGGCGCAGACCGTTGGTGACGCGGGGGCTGGCGGCGATGCGGTCGCGGAAGGCGGCGAAGCGGCCGTAGGCGGTGAAGGCCAGGAAGGTGAGCAGCATGAAGACGCCGCTCAGCTCGGTCATCTTCAGCCAGGCCGTCGGGGTGCCGGCCGGGACGAACTGGGGGAGGAAGGCGAAGAAGAAGACGGTCAGCTTGGGGTTGAGGATGTTGATCAGGACGCCCTTGGTGATCACCTGGCGAGCCGGGCGCGGGGCCGTGTCCTGCTCGGTGACGGTGAGCGCGGTGCGGTCGCGCAGGGTGCTCCAGGCCATGTACAGCAGGTAGCAGACCCCGGCGTACTTGAGCGTCTGGAAGGCTGCCGCACTCGCGTTCAGCAGCGCCGCGAGGCCCGTGACGGCGGCCACCAGGTGCGGGAGGATGCCGAGGGTGCAGCCGAGGGCCGCCACCGTGCTCGCCCGCGCGCCCCGGGCCAGCCCGGCGGCCACCGTGTAGAGCGCGCCGGTGCCCGGCGTCACCACGATCACCATGGACGTCAGCAGGAACTCGACCGTCATCTCGTCTCCCCCGTACGGCAACCCGTGCCCCCGGCACCCGGTGCAACTAGAGTGAGCGGCATGTTCGTCAAGGTGTGCGGGGTACGGACGGCAGCGGACGTCGAGGCGGTGGTCGCGGCCGGAGCCGACGCGGTCGGGTTCGTGCTGACCGCGAGCGTGCGGCGGGTCGAGGCCGAGTGGGCGCGCGAGTTGGCCGCCGCCGTGCCGCCGGGCGTGCTCACCGTCGGGGTGGCGGCCGGGGTGCCGGCCGCCGAGGCGGCCCGGCTGGCCCTGGTGGCCGGGGTGCAGGCGCTCCAGCTGCACGGCGACTACCCGCGCGAGGCCTTCGCCGAACTGGCCGACCAGCCATTCCGGTTGATCCGTGCCACCGCCCTGACCGGGACCACCGAGCTCACCACCGGCGCCTACGGCGAGGACTACCTGCTGCTCGACTCCCCGGTGGCCGGCTCCGGCGAGCGCTGGGACCTCACCCCGCTCGCCCGCACCGCCCCCACCGGCCCCTGGCTGCTGGCCGGTGGCCTCACCCCGGCCAACGTGACCGCCGCGATCACGGCCGCCCACCCCTGGGGCGTGGACGTCTCCAGCGGCGTCGAGGCCACCCGGGGCGTCAAGGACCACGCCCTGATCCACGAGTTCGTGGCCAAGGCCAAGGCCGCCTGAGCGAGTAGCGGGCCTCCCCCGGCAGGGCGGCCGGGCCGGCCGCCACGTCCTGCGCGAACCGCCGGCCCGGGCGGCCGGCCACCCCCTCGTGCGCAGGTCCTGCACGGCCTGGGAACCCCCCGTGCCCGTGGCCCCGGTGACCACGATCACGGCTTGAACTCCCCTCGACAAACCCTTGGCGGTACCCGACTGTCCGCCAAACGGACGATGCCAGTGGCACGATGGACGATCAAGATCGGTGTGCCGCAGGGCCCATCAGCCCGGCTCATCGATCCCAGCCACGGAACACCACCACCGGCAAACGGGGAGAAGGTCGTTGGACCTGACCGAGATCGAGACCTTTCTCATCCTCAGCGAGGAACTGCACTTCGGCCGGACCGCCGAACGCTTACACCTCTCGCAGTCCCGGGTCAGCCAGCTGATCCGGACGCTCGAACACCGCATCGGCGCACCGCTGTTCACCCGCACCAGCCGGCGGGTGGCGCTGACCCCGCTGGGCGAACACGCCCGCCGCGGCCTCGGCGCGGCCTACGAGGGCCTGCGGGCCAGCTTCGAGGAGGCCTGCGCCACGGCGCGCGGGGTGGTCGGCACCCTGCGGGTCGGCTTCCTGGGCTGCCTGGGCGGGCCGCCGCTCGCGGACGCCGTCTCGGCCTTCGGAAAACGGCACCCGGCCTGCGAGTTGAGCGTGCACGAGGTCACCTGGACGGATCCGTACGGGCCGCTGCGGGAGGGGCAGATCGACGTGCTGCTGACCCTGCTGCCGGTGGACGAACCGGATCTGCGGGTCGGCCCGGTGCTCGCCTCGCACGAGCGGGTGCTGGCCGTCGGCACCGAGCACCCGCTGGCCGGGCGCACCGGGGTGGACGTGGAGGAGCTGGTCGACTGGCCGCTGCTCGACGGCCCGACCGAACTCCCGGAGGCCACCAGGCTCGACCTGTTCCCGGCCTTCACCCCGCTGGGCCGCCCGCTCAGCCGGCGGTCGGGCGGGCGCACCTACCAGGAGGCGTTCCACCGGGTGGCCGCGGGCGAGTTGGTCTGGGCGACGCACGCGAGCCTGTTCCGGCTCTACCGGCATCCGGGGGTCACCCACCGCCCGCTCACCGGCCTGGCTCCGGCCAACGCCGCACTGGTCTGGCCGAGCGCGGGCGAGAACGCCAAGATCCGCGCCTTCAGCGCACTCGCCGCCCAACTGGCGGACGACTGAAGGATGCTGGGGGAATGACCGAGGGCGCCCCAGGGGGGATCGATCCCCCCCTGGGGCGCCGTGGGCTCGACCGGGCCGGTGAGCGCGGGAGCGGCCGCCGCCCACCCCGGCCCGGAAGGTGTCGCGGTGTCAGCTGAAGTCGAGGGACCCGGTGCGGGTGCGCTTCAGCTCGAAGAAGTACGGGTAGCGGGCGAGGGCCAGGGCGCCGTCGAAGATCTTGACGGCCTCCTCGCCGCGCGGGATCTTGCTGAGCACCGGGCCGAAGAAGGCGACCCCGTCGAGGTGGATGGTCGGCGTGCCGACGTCCTCGCCCACCGGGTCCATCCCCTCGTGGTGGCTGCGGCGGATCTCGGCGTCGTGCTCGGTGCTCTCCGCCGCCTCGAGGAGGGACTCGGGCAGCTCCAGGGCGGCCAGCGCCTCCCGGGCCACCTCCAGGTAGTCCTTGTTGCCCCCCGGGTGGATCCGGGTGCCGAGCTCGGTGTACAGGTCGCGGAGGACCGCGTCGCCCCGCAGCTGCCGGGCGGCCGCCACCACTCGGATCAGGCCGAGCGACTTGTCGACCAACTCGCGGTACCAGTCCGGCAGTTCGCGGTTCTCGTTGAGCACGTACAGGCTCATGACGCGGAAGTTAACGTCGATCTCGCGGAGCGCCTCGACCTCCAGGATCCACCGCGAGGTGATCCAGGCGAACGGGCAGACCGGGTCGAAGTAAAAGTCGACCCTCGGCCGGCCCTCGGCGGTCGTGGCGAGTGTGGCGTTCTCGGTCATGCGGTCTCTCCAAGAGGCGTTCTCGTGCCCGTTCACGGCGGGCCCGGCGAGCCCCCCGACGGCCGGAGGATCGGGCGGAACTCCGATCGTGCGGCCGTCGGTGAGTCTAATTTCAGCAGCGGCGCTCCCACGCGTGAATAAGCCACGGATTGTCGACACCAGGGCAGTTCGTCGTTTCCCCCACCCCCGGGACGAGGGATTCCCGGACCGGAATCGGGGCCCGCGAAGCCACCCCGACCTGGCCGGGCACCGGGCGGCCGATCCGCCGATACTCCGTCAACTCGACGCCCGGGCTGGGCCGGTTGCGGCGAGGGCCGGGAGGTCGTCGAACCCGGCCATGTCCCGGCGGTGGTCGCCGTCGAAGCCCATCAGGTAGCCGAGCTGGAACCGGTGCCGGGCCCCGAACTCCTCCTTCAACCGGGCGACATGGGACTGCAGCGAGCGCTGACTGAGCCCCAGCCGGCGGGCGATCTCGCGGTCCGATCGGCCCTCCACCAGGAGCTTGCAGATCGCCTGCCGCACGGCGGGGATCACCTCGGCGGCGGCCTGGGCGGCCGAGCCGGGGTGGAACGGGAAGCGGGCCGCCCGGTCCCAGGTGCGGTCGAAGGTGTCGGCCAGGAAGCGGACCACCGAGCGGTCGGTCACCATGGCGGCCTGGGTCCGGTCCTCACCGGCGGGAGCACCGGGCGGGGCGTCGGAGGAGGGGATGAAGGCCACCGCGCGGTCCACGATGACCACCTGGTCGAAGAACTCGGGCAGCGTGCGCACCTGCGCGCCGAGGCGGGTGACCACCCGGACGTACTCCTTGGTCGGCTCGTCGAAGCGCGAACTGTGCCGGTAGAGCGTGCGCATGGCCACCTGACGACTCAGCAGCGAGCGGACGGCCTCCGTCGCTTCGGCCGGTCCGGCCCCCGGCCGGGGGCCGTCCGGCTGGGCGGTCAGCACCTCGTGCTCGGCGCCGTCCAGCGCGGCCCCGATCTCCGCGTCGATCGCCGGCCGCCCGACCAACTCCCTGACCGGCGGCGTCGGCTCGCCCCCTGCCCGGCCTTCCCCCGGGCGCCCCTGAGCCGGGCCGGACCCGACGGGCGGCAGGGCCGACCCGGCGGCGTGGTCGACGCGTCGGGACAGGTCCGCGAGGGCGTCGGCGATGTCGCGGAGCGAGCCGCCGGAGATGTCCGTTTGCTGCCGGTCCGTGTTCACTTGCATACCTCGCTTCCTGGAAGGTGCGGCAATCCGAACCACGGTAGAGCTACCGCCCGGAGTCGGGGAGCGGGAGAGTGGGCGCAGCGGGCCCGCCGGACCACCGGAATTCACGCGGGGCGCGGAATGCGACTCCGCTCGCCGATTACGGAGATCGCCGCAGTTCGGAGCCGGTGCGCATTCGACCGAGGGAGCAGATTTCCATGACCCGGGAAGTCGCCGTCCAGGCCCATTCACTGGCGATTGCCACGATCGCTCTCGCGGTGTTCGCGCTCACCCTCGCGGCGGTCGTCGGCACGGTGGTCTTCGCCGGAATTCCGGCCGGCGACCGGGCCAACCAGGGCTCGGACGCGGGGCGGAGCTCGGCCACCGGCCGGACCGCGGAGACCGGCCGGCACGCGGCGCATCCGCCGGCCTGAATGCCGGAGAATCCGGTCGGTGCCCGAATGGGACCGTTCACATGAGGGCCGGCCTCCTCGCGCTCGGCCTCGGCACCTTCGCGGTGGGCACCGACAGCTTCGTCCTGGTCGGGATGCTGCCGCAGGTGGCCGGGTCACTGCACGTCAGCGTTCCGGCCGGCGGGCAGGTGATCATCGCGTACGCGCTGGCGCACGCCCTGCTCTCGCCGGCCGTGGTGGCCGCCCTGCGGTGGCCGAGTCGGCCCGTGCTGCTCACCGGGCTGGGGCTGCTGGTGCTGGGCAACCTGCTCACCGGGCTGGCGCCCGGGTTCGGGGCGGTGGTCGCCTGCCGGATCCTGGCCGCGCTGGGCGGGGCGCTCTTCCTGCCGATCTGCACCGTCACCGCGGTGTCCACCGCCCCGCCGCCGCTGCGCGGGCGGGCGCTCACCGTGGTGCGGGGCGGCTCCGCGGCCGCCGCCGCGCTCGGCATCCCGCTGGGCGTCGTCCTCGCCAGACTGGCCGACTGGCGCCTGGCGATGTACTTCGTGGCGGGCGTCGGCCTGCTCGCCACCCTGGCCATCGCCCGTTACACCCCGGGCATCCCGGCCACCGCGCCGATCCATCCGGCCCGAGGCCTCGCCCCGCTCGCCGACCCCCGGATCGGGCGCTCGCTGCTGATGACCACCCTGCTCTTCTGCGGCCTCTTCACCCCCTACAGCTACGCCAGCGGGCTCTTCCACCGCGGCGCTCCGCTCGCCCTGGTGCTCGCCTGCTGGGGCGCGGGCGCGCTGGCCGGCCTGCTCACCTCGGCCCGCCTGACCGACGTCCTGGGCAGCCGCCGCCTGATCCACCTGGCCGCCCTGCTCTCCCTGACCGCCCTGGCCCTCACCCCCTGGTCCGCCGACCGCCTCCCCCTGGCCCTGGCCACCGCCCTGGCCTGGGGCTTCGCCGCCACCGTCCCGCTGATCCCGATCCAGCACCGCCTGATCGCCTACAACCCCGCCGCCGCCCCCTTCTCCATCCTGCTCACCTCCACCGCCACCTACCTCGGCCTGGCCCTCTCCGCCACCACCGGAGCCCTCCTCCTCACCTTCGCCTCCACCCACTACCTCGGCCCCACCGCCGCCGCCCTGATCCTCCTCGCCCTCGCCCTCGACCACCCCCTCCGTGCCAGTCCGGCCTGATCAAATCCGCCGACAACCGTCCGGCGGAATCGACGGGAGAGAGCTGCTCATACCCACGGGAGAGGCTCACCAGGTTTTCGGTGACCACAGCGACCAGAAAACACCCGATGGGAGAGCAGCTCGTCGCCGAATACCTTTCGAGAATGGCCGCTCCGCGAGATGGAGCGGCCATTTCCGTATGCTCCCGCACCGCTGCTCAGCCCTTCATGTCACCGTACGGACCGAGGAAGCACTCGCACCTGCGCACCGATCAGATCCAGCCAGCTTCCACTATCGACGATGGCGACAACCGACGTGCTCTGACAGCTGCCTGGTGGAGCATCAGATCCCGCCCCTACTCCAAAGGAGAACGTACACATGTCCGAACGTGGAGGCCAAGCTGCCGCCAACGGGTTCCAGTACCAATACCTGGTGACTCTCGAAGCCCTGCTTGAGTCCGCCGAGAATGCCCCCACTGACGTCGTCGCAGCCGTGATCGAGCCAACCCACCTGACTGCGAGGGTTCGCTGGAGCGCCACCGCGGGATCGGCAGAAGATCCTGACGCTGTCGACTTCCTCCTGGTGGACGCGGATCACCAACCGGTCGTCGCAGCCCAGGTCAAGTCCGGCGGCCCGGGCACATTGATTCATGCACCCACCGCATTCGCCGCGCTGCTGCGCATGGTTCGGTCCCACCCGAGCGCCCGATCCTACGAGCTCATCACCAACAGGAAGCTGCACCGCAAAACCGCAGACCTGCATCAGCTCCTCACCAGTGGGAAGGACCTCGAGTACATCAGGGGTGAACTGAAGGAAATCCTGAGTCTCAGCTCGCAGAAGACGGAGCCGGACAACCTGAGCGACATCGAACTGCTCGGCCTCAGCCGTTCGAGCATCCGTACCGACATCCGCGACCGCCACGAGCTGCGTGACCAATTACGTGAACGGATTCGGCGTTACCGACTGAATCACCGGGAAGGGCTGGGTCCCAGTACGGCCGGGCGGATGTCCAACCACTTGGTGTCCGAGATCCTGCAACGCGCCTCCGGCGGGTCGGACGGCGTGTTCACCCTCGACGACTTCCGCGCGGAGCTCCTGACCAGCAGTCCGTACCTGGCACACGACCTCGGAGCCTTCGACTGGGGCATCATGGTCGGCCCGGTGCCTGCCGCCCCCGCTCTCCCCCGACTCGATCTCATCGCTCGCATCCGCGGCTCCCTCCACGCCGTCGCCGACGGCCGGTCCGTGGCAAGCTGCGTCCTTCTCGGACTCTCCGGCATGGGGAAGACCAGCCTCGCGGCCTCCTATGCCCATGACCTGGCCGATTCCTACGACCAGATCTTCTGGGTCAACGCCGAAAGCGACGCGACATTGCTGGTCTCGTTCAGGTCGGTGCACGACTGGCTGCTTCCGCGGCACGCCGATTCCAGCAGTGACGAGTCCCAGCTCCGCGACCGGGTCCGCGCCCTCCTGAGTTCCTCGGCCGAGCGCTGGTTGATGATCATCGACAACGCTGCCGACCAACGCCGCCTCCAGTCCTGGCTGCCCACCAGCGGCCGTGGCCACGTGATCATCACCTCGACCAACCAGTCCGGTTGGGCCACTCACCCGCACCGAATCGACGTGCAGCGGCTCACTCCGGAAGAGTCCTCCGCCCTGGTCCACCGCCGCCTCGGAGCCGCCTCGTCCCCGACCGACTCCGACCGGTGTGCGGCCTCCGACCTCTCCTCGACCATGGAGCACTGGCCACTCGCCTTGGAGCTGGCCTGCGGCTACCTGGCCGGCTGCGAACGCGGGCTCGACGAGGTCCCCAGGTATCTGAAGAAGATCCGGGATCTCGCGCTCGACCATCGAGCCTCCATCCCGGCCGGTTACCCTGAGACGCTCGTCGGAGCGATCCGGCTGGCTCTGACCCGGGTCGCTGGTCCCCACAACCGTCAACTGCCGGACGTGCCGTCCGTCGCGCTGGCCTCGATCGGCGTGGCGGCCTACTTCGCCTCCCGGCAGATCCCGGTCCAGCTGATGCTCGCTGCGGTGACCGTCCCCCGGGAAGTCGTGCTGGAGTACGACGTCACCCTACCGGTGGTGCTGCAGGACGATCCCGACAACACCTACAGCGCTGACGAGGTGCACCGCGCGCTCCGCTCCGAGTCCCTGGTCCAACGGGACGAGCCACTGTGCACCCATCCACCGCAAGAGTGGTCGGCAGCCCATCAGGAAGAGATCGACGACACCATCAGCGTCAACGAGATCGTCCAGCAGGTGGTGCGCGGTCTGCAGGAGCGGTCGGGAGACATGGGTCCAAGGCTGAGCCAGGCTGCTCTGCACGCCCAAATCTGGCTGACCGCCTTCATCGAGCACGCGGACGAGACTCACCTGCTCGCCGTACTTCCCCATGTCCAGAGCCTGGCGGAACACGCCGGACGCCTGAACCTCTCTTCAGACGACATTGCTCTCCTCTGGGGCAATCTGGGAGGCGTCTACTACGCCAGGGGCGAGTACGAAGCAGCCAGGAACGCGTTCGAGGCAGAGCTCGCCTACATCTTGCAACGGAACGCCCCTGCACCGGTGCTCGAACTCAAGATCAGGGGATCGTTGGCTGAGCTCGCCCGCTTGGAGAAGCGCTCGGTCGAGGACTTGGTGACGCACCTGAACCGGGTACGTGTCCTCGCCGAACAGCTCAGGCACTCGCGACCCAGGGAAGTCGCCGATGTGGTCGCCAACGCCCTCACCACCCTGCGCGAAGCCACCCACCGCCACAGTCAAGGCAGCGAAGTGTCCCGCCTCATCACCGAGTTCACCGAACTCCAAGCCACGACACCGACGACTCCGGGAGCACGCGCCTTGACCGAACTGCACCGGATCAACGAGGTACTGAGCCAAGTCGGTTCCCCCGACGGGCACGCGGAAGAGCAGTGTCGCGCGCTGCTCGCCGACGCAGGACTGCCCCTCCTTCAACGAGTCCAGGTCGCCGGTCTCCTTGCCGAGAGCCTTGCTTTCCAAGAGCGCTGGACCGAGGTCTTCAGTGCGCTCGAACAGCTGGAGGACTACACCCGCAAGTCACCGCTTGGCCGGCAGAGCATCGCCATGACTCTCCACAACATCGGGCTGGCCGCCGGCCTGCGCTCGGCGCACGACCTCGGCGACTGCCACGAGATCGTCACCACCGTCCTCAGGATCAGCTCCCTGTTGGACGAGAAGCACCTCAGTCTCGATCCAGCCATGCCGCTGAAGTTGAAGATCCTGCGGCTGCTGGACGCCACGAAGGCCGGCGACACCGCTCGGATCGACGAGCTGAACCGAGAACTCCAGCACGCGGAAACCACCGGCCGGTTGTCTGCCGACCACGAAGCAGGGTGGCGCCATCTCCTCACGGCCGTGGCCCGGCGCTGACCGCTCGCAGCACGGAGAGGGGCCAGGTCGGACGGTGTCCGACCCGGCCCCTGCACTGATCCGCTCTCGGGATTCGCACGCAGTCGGCGCGGTGCTTCGCACCTAGGGTTGTCGGGCGGGCTCAGGCGGCCGCCTGGACGCCGCTCTCCGCGCGGACGGCCCAGCTGTGGGTGGCGTCGATCAGCAGGGCCGCGTCGGCGAGGGTGTCGGGCTGCACGCTGGAATCCAGGGCCAGCGCGGCGAGCGCCGAGCCGCCGGTCTCGTGCCGGGCGACCTGCATCGCGGCGATGTTCACCCCGGCCTCGGCGAAGCGCTCGCCGAGCGAGCCGACGGCACCCGGACAGTCGGGGTAGCGGAGGAAGGCGAGGTCGCCGGTGAGCGGCAGGTCGAGGGTGTGGCCGAGGGCCGCGACCAGCTTCTCCTGACGGCGCAGCCCGGAGAGCGTCGCGGTGAAGGAGACCACCCGGCCGTCGGCGAAGATGCCCTCCAGGGTGACGGTGCCGTGGTGGTCCGGGGAGGCCGGCGAGGTGACCAGCCGCAGGTCGAGGCCGCGCTCGCGGGCCCGCAGTGGCGCGTTGACGTAGCTGACGGCGGAGCCGGTGACGATCTCCAGGACGCCCTTCAGCGCGGCGAGTTCGAGCGGCGCGGTGGAATGACCGGCGGGCTGCCCGGCCACCTCCAGGGTCAGCTGGGCGGGCGTGTCGCCGGCCGCCGCCGCGAACACCCGGCCGAGCCGCTCGGTCAGCGGCAGCCAGGGCCGCAGGTCCTCCTCGACCGCGCCGCCCTGCACGTTGACGGCGTCCGGGACGTGCTCGCCGGCCAGCGCCCGGCGGACGGAGTCGGCCACCGAGACGCCCGCCTTCTCCTGCGCCTCCGCCGTGCCCGCGCCCAGGTGCGGCGTGGCCACCACCGAGTCGAGGCCGAAGAGCGGGGAGTCGGTGCAGGGCTCGACCTCGAAGACGTCCAGGCCCGCCGCCGCGACCCGGCCGGTCTTGAGGGCCGCGTACAGCTCGTTCTCGTCGACGATGCCGCCGCGCGCCGCGTTGACGATCCGCACCCCCGGCTTGACCTTGCGCAGGGCCTCGAAGCCGATCAGGCCGACCGTCTCGGCGGTCTTGGGCAGGTGCACGGTGATGAAGTCGGATTCGGCGAGCAGCTCGTCCAGCGAGACCTTGCGCACGCCCAGGTCGGCGGCCCGGGCGGGCGTCACGTACGGGTCGTACGCGATCACCTCCATGTCGAAGGCGGCCATCCGGCGGGCCACCAGCGCGCCGATCCGGCCGAGGCCGACCACGCCGAGCACCTTGCCGGAGAGCTCGACCCCGGTGAAGCGGCTGCGCTGCCAGGAGCCGCCCTTGAGCGAGGCGTCGGCCTGCGGGATGTGCCGGGCGACGGAGAGCAGCAGGCCGATGGCGAGCTCGGCGGCGCTGACGATGTTGGAAGTCGGCGCATTGACCACCAGGACCCCGGCCTCGGTGGCGGCCGGGACGTCCACGTTGTCCAGGCCGACACCGGCCCGGGCGATCACTCTCAACCGTGGCGCGGCGGCGATCGCCTCGCGGTCCATCCTGGTCGCACTGCGGACCAGCACGGCGTCGGCCTCGGCCAGTGCGGCGAGCAGCGCGGTGCGGTCAGTGCCGTCGCAGTGGCGCACCTCGACGTCCGGGCCGAGGGCGACCACGGTGGCCGGGGAGAGCTCCTCGGCGAGGAGGACGACGGGGCGGGAAACGGAGTTCTTCACGGGGAACCTCTTCCAAGTGGGGCGTTGACCAAATAGGGGCGCGGGGAACTGCGCGAGCTCGGAAGGCAACGACCTGTGCCCTACCGTTTCGCGCAGTTCCCCGCGCCCCTGGGTGCTGCAACTGACTGCGTGCTGTTGGCGCCCGAGGCGCTACTCCCGCATGCCGAGCACCTCGATCGGCCGGCGCTGGGTGACCCGCCAGGCGGAGACCACGGCGGCGGCGACGGCGACCGCCGTGCACAGCGCACCGACCTGCCAGATCGGCGTCCACGGGACGGTCAGCGGGACGCCGTGGACCAGTTGGACGAGCGAGAGCCGCTGGGTCGCGACCACGGCGGCGCCGGCGACGGCGGCCAGGATGGAGCCGATCACCACCGCGAGCAGCGATTCGGCGCCGACCACCCGGAGCACCTGGGACTTGGTGGCACCGGCCAGGTTGAGGGCCGCGAGTTCGCGGCGGCGGCCGGCCGCGGCCATGATCAGGGTGTTGGCCACCGAGATCAGCGAGTAGCCGACCGAGATGCCGAGGATGACGGTGGCGGCGGTCTGGGTCTGCGCCTTCTGCTTGGCCTTCATGGCCTCGAAGTACACCGCGACCGGCGCCGCCTTGACCGGCTGGCCCTTGAGGGCCGCGGCCAACTGTCCAGCGGCGGCAGCGGAATCGGTGCCGGAGGCGAACCGCACCCAGGCGCGGTCCGGGCCGCTGCCGGTGGAGGTGTGGGCCGAGGAGAGGAAGGTCGCGTCGGTGCCCAGACCGGTCTGGACGATCGCGGCGATCTTCAGCTCGGTCCTGGAGCCGTCCGGCAGCCAGGTGACCAGGCGCTGGCCGAGCGTCAGGTCGTCGCCCTTGGCGGTCTTCTGGTCGACGACGATGAAGCCGTCGTCCAGGTGCTCGAGCGAGCCCTCGATCACCTTGGGGGTGAGCGCGCTGCCGAGCGCGGCGGGGGCGACGGCCTGGCCGGTGAGCGAGTCGAGCACCTGGCCGTCGGTGTTGGCGATGTAGATCCGCATCGGCGCCACGGTGGTCACCTCGGCGCCGGGCACGGCCGCCAGCGCGGCCACGGTCTCCGGGGCGAGCTGCTTGCCGCCCTTGGGGGTGACCACGTAGTCGGCGTGGGTCTGCTGCCTGGCCTGGTCGACCTTGGTGCGGTCGCCCGCGGTCTGGACGCAGAGCATGGTGGCCACCAGGCCGACCGCGACCACCACCGGGGCCACCGTGGCGGCGGTGCGGCGGCGGGAGTTGAGGGTGTTCTGCCGGACGATCAGCGGGCCGGCGCCGATCTTGCTCAGCGGCCAGGTGGCCAGCCGGGCGATCGGCCGCAGGATGACCGGGGCAAGCAGGGCGAAGGCGCCGGTGTAGAGCAGCGGCACCATGCCGTACTTGCGCGGGTTGACGGCCGAGACGGCGGAGGTCGAGGAGATCGACCAGCCGGTGATCACGGCCGCGACCAGCAGGCCGAGGCCGAGCACCCAGCGCATCGGGGTCATCGACTTGGTGCTGGCGGCCGCGTCGCGCAGCGCCTCGACGGGCCGGACCCGGGAGGCGCGCAGCGCGACCGAGCCGGCGCCGGCCAGCGCCGCGCCGGTGCCGATCAGGAAGGCGATCAGCAGGGCGATCGGGTTGAGGCCGATCTCGAACCAGCGCGGGGCGACCCCGTTGTCGATCATCCAGGTGTTGAGCCGCCCGGAGGCGATCGAGCCGAGCACGCAGCCGACCAGGGCGGCGCCCAGGCCGATCAGCGCGGACTCCGCGACGACCATCTGCCGGACCTGCTTGGGCGTGGCGCCGACCAGGCGGAAGAGCGCGAGCTCCCGGCGGCGCTGGTCGACCACGAAGGCGAAGGTGGCGATCACGATGAAGACGGCGACGGAGGCGGCGATCACGGTGGTGGTGCCGGCCATCGCCTGGGCGTTGGTCAGCGCGTCGGCGCCGCCGGACGGGTCCGGGTCGGCATTGCGGCGGTCGTCGCCGGAGAGCACCAGCGGGCCGTCGCCGACGGCCTTGCGGACGCTGTCCTCGGAGGCGGTGGAGACCAGGGCGTTGACCGGCGGGGAGAGCTTGGCGGCCTGGCGGTCGGTGAAGAAGAGCGCGTCCTCGAACCAGACCTGGTCGGTCACGCCGACCACGGTGTACTCGCCGCGGCTCCGGTCGGTGGCCACCTTGAGGTGACGGCCGACCAGGTCGGCGGGGGCGCCGCCGACCACGATCTCGTCGGCCGCGGCGGGGGCCCGGCCGGCGGTGAGGTGGTACGGGGTGAACGCGGCGGCCGACCAGCCGTGGCCGACGGTCGGGGGCACGGCGAGGCCGGTGTCCTGGAGCAGGACGTCGAAGGAGCGGTCCTCCGTGACCTGGCCGGCCGCCGCCGCGCGGGTCACCAGGTCGGCGGAGAGCTGGGCGGGCAGCTTGGCCGGGTCGCCGCGCGGGTCGGCGGGGACGACCACGGTCTGGGCCGTGGCGAAGCGCTGCGGTCCGTCGTGCGGGGTGCCGATGGTGGCGGCCAGGGTGAGCGCCATCATGGCGATCATGCCGGTGCCCAGGGCCAGGGCGATGAAGGCTCCGGCGAAGCTGACCCAGCGGGTGCGCAGGGTGGCCAGGGCGATGTTCAGCACGGGGCCACCTCGAGCCTGGCCATCCGGGCGGCCACGGCGTCGGCGGTCGGGCGCTCCAGGGTGTCGACCACGGCGCCGTCGGCCAGGAAGACCACCTTGTCGGCGTAGGAGGCGGCGACCGGGTCGTGGGTGACCATGATGATGGTCTGGCCGTGGTCGGCGACGATCCGCTGCAGCAGCGAGAGCACGTCGCGGGAGGTGCGGGAGTCGAGGGCGCCGGTCGGCTCGTCGGCGAAGAGCACCTCCGGGCGGGTGACCAGGGCGCGGGCGATGGCCACGCGCTGCTGCTGGCCGCCGGAGAGCTCGCTGGGCAGGTGGTCGGCGCGCTCGGCCAGGTTGACGTTGCGGAGCACCTCCTCGACGTCGGCCGGGCGCGGCTTCTGGCCGGCCAGGCGCATCGGCAGCTCGACGTTCTGGCGGGCCGTCAGCGAGGGCATCAGGTTGAAGGACTGGAAGATGAAGCCGATCCGCTCGCGGCGCAGCAGGGTCAGCGCGGTCTCGGACATCCGGCCCGGGTCGACCCCGGCCAGCACGACCTGGCCGCTGTCCACCTTGTCGAGGCCGGCCGCGCACTGCAGCAGGGTCGACTTGCCGGAGCCGGAGGGGCCCATGATCGCGGTGAAGGTGCCGGAGTGGAAGTCCAGGGTGACCCCGTCCAGGGCCGTCACCTGGTTGTCGCCGCTGCCGTAGGCGCGGCGCGCCTCGGTCAGGCTGACCACCGCGTCGGTCCACCGGGCCGCACTCACGGCCGACTCCGACGCCTCGCGCCGTCCGGTCCTCTTCTTGTCGAACACATTCTCGCCTATTCGTCGGGGGGCGTCGGGGGTTTGTCGGTGAGCCGTCAGGTGACGGAGTGCGCGCCTCGGCACACGGCTACCAGAGCTACGGGACCGGTCTATACGAGGCCCATACCCGCTGGCCGGGCACCGACCGGCCCTCGTATGGACGGTCGATAGCACTCGGATAGCAGCCTCATAGCGGGTCTGCCCAGGCTGGGGCACGTTCCGATCACCCGCACCACAACGGAGGGGAGCTGTGGCAAGCCACTCACTGACCAGAGGTGAGGAACTGACCGGCCCGCACCCGACGGAGACCTTCGCGGACGGCGCGGCGCACATCTGGCTGGGCACGTCCGTCGACGAGGTCGCACCGGAGGAGCTGGCCCTGCTGTCCGCAGCCGAACGCAACCGCGTCCGCCTGCTGCACGGCAAGTCCGCGGCCGCCTCCTACGCGGCGGCCCACGTCGGCACCCGACGGATCCTGGCCGGCTACCTGGACACCGACCCGGCCGAGCTCAGGCTCGGCCGGACGCTCTGCCCGGAGTGCGCCGACCCGGCCCACGGCCCGCCGAGCGTGGTGTGGCCGCCGACCGGGCTGACCTTCAACCTCTCGCGCTCGGACGGGCACTGGCTGCTCGCCGTCACGGCGGGCCGGCAGATCGGCGTCGACCTGGAGGCCAAGCCCAGGGTCGACCCGGAGCTCACCGCCCCGCTGGCCTTCACCGAGCGGGAACTCGCCCACCTGCGCGCCCAGACCGACCCCGCCGCCCAGCGGGCGGTCTTCCTGCGCTGCTGGACCCGCAAGGAGGCGGTCGTCAAGGCCGTCGGCGTCGGCCTCGCGGCGGACCTCTGCCGGATCGAGGTCCACCCCCAACTGCCGGGACCGGTGCTCGTCGACTACGGCGTCGCCCCCGGCCCAGGCCGCTGGATCCTCGAGGAACCGGACATCGGCCCGGAGCTCTACGGCGCACTCGCCCGCGAACAGGGCAGCACCGGCGAGGTCCTGACCCACGAGTACGGCGTCGACCGGCTGCCGGGTGCGTGACCCGCGTCATCGCCCGCTTAGAGAACGAATATTGGCCGCCCGGACAGGCTCTGGGAGAGGCCAGGAACCCAACAACGCGATTGATGGAGAACCCCATGAGTGAGCAGAACGTCGACAACCGGCTCTACAAGGTCGTCCTCAACCACGAGGAGCAGTACTCGATCTGGGCCGCCGACCGCGAGCTGCCCGGCGGGTGGCGCGCCGAGGGCACCGAGGGCGACCGCGAGACCTGCCTCGCCCACATCGACGAGGTGTGGACGGACATGCGCCCGCTCAGCCTGCGCGAGCGCATGGCGACGGCCGGCTGATCCACCGCCGTCCACCGACCCAGCCCCCATCCGGGCCCGTGGTCCGGACGGTACCGGGAGGCCCTGCGCCAGGGCGCCCCTTCCGGCTCCGTCCGGACCAGACACACCGAAGCAGAACGATCCACGGACCAGGAGCTCCAAGCATGAATGCCGAGTCACGGACGGGTGCGCGCCAGGACGAGCCCCTCCTCATCAGTTCGCTCGTCGCGCGCCAGGCGTCGCTGACTCCGGATGCGGTCGCGGTCGTCGAGGGGGACCACACCACCACCTACGCCCAGCTCGACGCCCGCGCCAACCAGCTCGCCCACTACCTGATCTCGCTCGGCGTCGGCCCGGACGTGCCGGTCGGCGTCTGCCTCTACCGCGGCCTGGACCTGGTCGTCGCCCTGCTCGGCGTCTGGCGGGCCGGCGGCGCGTACCTGCCGTTCACCCCCGACCTGCACCCCCAGCTGCTCACCAAGTTGCTGCGCCGCACCGGCGCCGGCATCGTGCTGACCGAGACCGAGACCGCCGGCGTGATCCGGGGCGCGGGTGCGCGCCCGGTCATCCCGGACGCCGTCCGCTCCGAGCTGGAGGCGCTGCCCACCGAGCTGCCCGCCGTCGCCGCCCACCCGGCGAACGCCGCGTACATCCTGCACACCTCCGGCTCCACCGGTGAGCCCAAGGGCGTCGTGGTCAGCAACGCCGGCATCGCCAACCGCGTGGCCTGGGCCGTCGGCACCTGCGGGCTCGGCCCCGAGGACCGGGTGCTGCAGAAGACCACCGTGACCTTCGACGCGCACTGCTGGGAGGTCTTCGGGCCGCTCACCAGCGGTGGCGCGGTCGTGCTCGCCCCGCTCGGCGCGGAGAGCGACCCGGCCGCCATGGTCGGCGCGATCCGCGACCGCGGCGTGACCGTCCTGCAGGTGGTGCCCTCGGTGCTCCGGCTGATCGCCGAGGAGCCCGCGCTGGCCGACTGCGCCTCGCTGCGCCTGGTCTTCTCCGCTGGTGAGCCGCTGCACGCCGAGCTCGTCCAGCGGGTGCTGGAGAAGGTCTCGGTGACGGTCTGGAACACCTATGGCCCCACCGAGTGCTCGATCGACGTGACGGCCCACCAGGTCGACCCCGCCCAGCTCACCGGCCCGATCCCGATCGGCCGCCCGATCCGCGGCCTGCGCGCGCTGGTCGTGGACCAGGCCGGCCGCCCGGTCGGCCCCGGCACCGCCGGCGAACTGCTGGCCGGCGGCACCGGTGTGGCCCGCGGCTACTTCGGCCGTCCCGCGCTGACCGCCGCCAGCTTCGTCCCCGACCCGTTCGCGGGCGACGGCTCCCGGCTCTACCGCACCGGTGACCGCGTCCGCTGGCGCCGCGACGGCGTGCTGGAGTACCTGGGCCGGATCGACGACCAGGTCAAGGTCAACGGCGTCCGGATCGAGCCCGCCGAGGTCGAGCACGCCCTCGCCGCCCACCCCGGGGTGACCGGCGCGGCCGTGGCCGCGTACGAGGCCCCGGACGGCGGCAAGCGGCTCGCCGCCTACCTGGTGGCCCGGCCCGGCCTGGAGCTCGGCGAGCTGCGGCAGTTCCTGCTCCAGCGCCTGCCGGCCAGCCAGATCCCCAGCAGCTTCGTACTGCTCGACGCGCTGCCGCTCGGCTCGACCGGCAAGGTCGACCGCCGCGCCCTGCCCGTCCCCGGCTCGCTGGACGCCGCCGGGCGCCCCGTCCACCGGGCCCCCGTCACCCCCGCCGAGCGCGCCGTCGCCGCCACCTGGCAGGAGGTCCTCAAGATCGACCAGGTCGGCCTGGACGACGACTTCTTCCAGCTCGGCGGCACCTCGCTGCAGCTCACCCGCCTGGTCTCCCGGCTGCGCGCCGCCACCGGCGCCGACGTCCAGCTGCGCGGCTTCTTCGGTGCCACCACCCTCTCCGCCCAGGCCGAGCTGCTCTCCGCCGGGCAGCCCCAGGGCCCGCGTCCGGTGCCGCGCACCGGCCCGCTGCCGCTCTCGTACGGGCAGCAGCGCCTCTGGTTCGTCGACCGGATGAACCCCGGCGGCCCGGAGTGGGTGGCCGGCATCGTGCTGCGGCTGACCGGCGAGGTCACCGCGGCGGCCGCCCAGCTTGTGCTGGACTCGCTGGTCGAGCGGCACGAGGCCCTGCGCACCCGCTTCCCGCTGGTGGACGGCGAGCCCGTCCAGGTCATCGACCCGCCGGCCCCCGTCACGCTGCGGGTCTCCACCGGCGACGTGGAGCACTTCCACGCCCTGCTCGGCGAGGACCAGGCGATCGGCTTCGACCTGGCCACCGGGCCGCTGCTGCGCGCCGTGCTGGTGCACAGCCCCGAGCCCGGCGGCGACAGCCGGCTCGGCATCATGCTGCACCACATCGCCACCGACGGCTGGTCCACCGCCGTCCTGGAGCGCGAGTTCCGCGAGCTGCTCGACGCCCACCGCACCGGCCGCACCGCCGACCTGCCCGCCCTGCCGATCCAGTACGCGGACTACGCCGCCTGGCAGCAGAAGCAGCTCACCGACGACGTACTGCAGCGCGAACTCGCCCACTGGCGCGAGGAGCTGGCGGGCTTCACCCCGCTGGAGCTGCAGACCGACCACCCCCGCCCGGCGATCCGCGACGGCCGCGGCTCGGTCGTCCCGTTCGAGGTGCCCGCCGAGGTCGCCGGTCCGTTCCTGGAGCTCGGCCGCAGCAAGGGCGCCACGCCGTTCATGGCGCTGCTCACCGCGTACGCCACCGTGCTCGCCCGCCACACCGGCCAGTGGGACGTGCCGGTCGGCACGCCCGTCTCCGGCCGGGACTGCCCCGAGACCGAGCACGTCGTCGGCTTCTTCCTCAACAGCCTGGTGCTGCGCTGCCGCCTGGACGCCGGGCTCTCCTTCGAGCAGGCCCTGGCGGCCGTCCGGCAGAGCGCCACCACCGCGTTCTCGCACCAGGATCTGCCCTTCGACCGGCTGGTCGAGGACATCGCCCCCGAGCGCGACCTCTCCCGCACCCCGATCTTCCAGGTCGCCTTCGACCTGCACGACGGCGAGTTCAACGGCCTGATCGACGAGCAGGACGACCCCGAGCTGCTCAAGCGCCTCTGGCAGGCCACCCACACCGACCTGACCCTCAACCTCCGTACCCAGCCCGATGGTTCGCTGATCGGCGGCCTCGAGTACGACAACCGGCTGTTCGAGGAGGGCACCGTCGCCCGGCTGGCCGGGCACCTGTGCCGCCTGCTCGCCGCGGCCGTCGCCGCCCCCGCTCAGCCGCTCGCCGAGCTGCCCATCCTCAGCTCCGAGGACCTGGCCCAGCTGGCCGTCTGGGGCACCGCCCCGGGCGAGCAGCCGGAGCTGACCGTGCCCGAGCAGATCGCCCGGCAGGCCGCCGCCACGCCGGAGGCCGTCGCGGTGGCGGGCGAGGGCTTCTCCCTCACCTACGCCGAACTCGACGCCGCCGCCAACCGGTTGGCGCACCACCTGACCGAGCTGGGGGCCGGCCCGGAGCGTGCCGTCGGCGTGCTGCTCGACCGCGGCGCCGAGCTGGTCACCGCTCTGCTGGCGGTCTGGCGGGCCGGCGCGGCGTACATCCCGCTCGACCCGTCCTTCCCGGCCGAGCGGATCTCCCGGATGCTCGACGAGGCCGGCGCGGCCGCCGTGGTCACCGGCCACGGCCACGCCGACCGCTTCGACGGCGCCCGCCCGCTGGTCGACCTCGACCGTGACGCCTCCGGGCTCGCCGCCCTCCCGGCCACCGCGCCCGCCGCCCCGGCCGACCCGGACGGGCTGGCCTACGCCATCTTCACCTCCGGCTCGACCGGCCGCCCCAAGGGCGTCGCCGTCTCGCACCGCGGCCTGGCCAACCACGTCCGCTGGGCCGCCGCCGAGTTGGCGGGCAGGGGCGAGGGCGGCAGCGCGCTGTTCTCCTCCGCCGCCTTCGACCTGGTGGTGCCGAACATCTGGGCGCCGCTGACCGTCGGCCAGCGGGTCTGGATCCTGCCGCAGGACCTGGACGGCCAGGAGCTCGGCCGCCGCCTGGTCGAGGCCGGCCCGTTCAGCTTCCTCAAGCTGACCCCGGGTCACCTGGAGATCATCACCCACCAGGTCACGGCCGAGCAGGCCGCCGCCCTGGCCGGGGTGGTCGTGGTGGCTGGCGAGGCCCTGCCGGGCACGCTGGCCGACCGCTGGGCCGGCTGGCTCGGCGCCGACCGGCTGGTCAACGAGTACGGCCCCACCGAGGCCTCCGTCGGCACCTGCATCCTCCCGCTCACCGCGCCCGTCGGCTACGACACCGTGCCGATCGGCCGGCCGCTGCCCGGCATGATCATGCGGGTGCTGGACGAGACCATGCGTCCCGTCCCGGTCGGCGCCCCCGGCGAGCTGTACGTCGGCGGCACCGGGGTGGCCCGCGGCTACCTCGGCCGCCCGGCGCTGACGGCCGAGCGCTTCCTTCCGGACCCGTACGGCGAGCCGGGCAGCCGGCTCTACCGCACCGGCGACCAGGCCCGCTGGCTGCCCGAGGGCGTGGTCGAGTTCCTCGGCCGCAACGACGACCAGGTCAAGGTGCGCGGCTACCGCATCGAGCTCGGCGAGGTCCGGGCCGCGGTGCTCGACCACCCGGCCGTCCGGGAGGCCGCCGTGGTCACGGTGACCCAGCCCTCCGGCGGTCTGGCGCTGGCCGCGTACGTGGTGCTGGACGGCGAACTCCCCGACCTCGCCGCGCACTGCGCCGCCCGCCTGCCCGAGTACATGGTGCCGACCAGCTTCACCGAGCTCGCCGCGATGCCGCTGAACGCCAACGGCAAGGTCGACCGGGGACGCCTCCCCGACCCGGTGCCCGCCGAAGCCGAGGCCGCGGAGCAGACCGGCCCGCGCAACATCGTCGAGGAGCACATCCTCGGCATCTGGACCGAACTGCTGGGCGTGCGCGTGGGCGTGCACGACAACTTCTTCTACACCGGCGGCAACTCGATCCTGGCGATCCGGCTGATCGCGAACCTGCAGGACCTGTTCCAGCTCGACCTTCCCGTCCGCGTCATCTTCGAGGCCCCGACCATCGCCGGTCTGGCGCTGGTGGTCGAGGAGCGGATCCGTACCGAAATCGACCAGCTTTCCGACTCCGAGATCCAGGCGGACTCGATCCTTCCGAAGGAGCACCACGCATGAGCACCGACGCGAGCGCATCGGTCCCGGTGAGCACCGCGCAGTCGCTGCGCGAGAGGCTGCTGCAGGACCGGCTGGCGGGCCGCCGGGCCGCCGGCGCGGCCGCCGGTCGCACCGGGATCCGCACCGCCGACCGCAGCCAGGACCTGCCGCTCGGCCACGGCCAGCAGCAGATGTGGTTCCTCAACCGGCTGGAGCCGGAGAGCAACGAGTACCTCGTCCCGCTGGCCCTGCGGCTGCGCGGCGGCCTCGACCGGGACGCGCTGGCCCGGGCCTGGCAGCAGGTGCTGGACCGGCACGAGATCCTGCGCACCCGGTACGCCGCCGTGGACCGCTCGCCGGTCCAGGTGATCGACGCCCCGGCCCCCGTCGAGCTGCCCGGCATCGACCTCTCCGGCCTGGGGGCGGAGCGCCGCGAGGCCGCCGCCCTGGAGCTGCTCACCCGTGAGCTGGCCACCCCGTTCGACCTGGCCGAGGAGTGGCCCGTCCGGGCGGTCCTGCTCCGGCTCGCCGAGGACGACCACGTGCTCGGCGTGGTCTTCCACCACATCGCCTGCGACGCCTGGTCCACCGGCGTGTTCGGCGCCGACCTGAGCGAGTTCTACTCGGCCGCCGTCCAGGGGCGGCCGGCCGCCCCGGCCGCCACCCAGATCCAGTACGCCGACTACGCGCTCTGGCAGCGCGAGCAGCTGGCCGGCCCCGAGCTGGAGCGCCAGCTCTCCTACTGGCGCACGCAGTTGGCCGAGATCGAGCCGACCGACCTGCCCGCCGACCGGGCGCGCCCGCTGATCCGCACCCACCAGGGCGACGAGATCACCTTCCCGCTGGCCGAGGGCCTGGCCGACCGGGTCCGCGCCCTCGCCAAGGCGCACAACACCACCCCGTACGTGGTCTACCTGACCGCCTTCCAGGCGCTGGTCTCCCGCTGGACGGGCCGCACCGACGTGCCCGTCGGCACCGTGGTCTCCGGCCGCAACCGGCCCGAGCTCCAGCACCTCATCGGCTACTGCATCAACAACCTGGTGGTGCGCGCCCGTTGGGAGGGCGACCCGTCGTTCTCCGAGCTGATCGCCGCCGGGCGCGGCGCGGTGCTGGACGCCTTCGACCACCAGCAGGTGCCGTTCGCGCAGCTGGTCGCCGAGCTCGCCCCCGAGCGCGACCTCTCCCGCACGCCGTTCTACCAGGTCGCCTTCACCATGCACGAGGAGCGGCTCGCCGCCTTCGACTTCGCCGGGCTGGCCGCCGAGCGCTTCGGCGAGGGCGACGGCGTGGCCAAGTGCGACCTCACCCTGCAGCTGCTGACCGCCCCGGACGGCAGCCTGAGCGGCCAGTTCCTGTACTCCACCGCGCTGTTCGACCGCAGCACGATCGAGCGCTTCGTCCGCCACCTGACCCTCCTGCTCGAGAGCGCCACCGCCGACCCGGCGCTGCCCGTCTCCCGGCTGGGCCTGCTGGACGCGGCCGAACTGGCCGTGGTCATCGAGCAGTCGGACGGCGACGCGCACCTGGTGACAGACACGGCCCACCGGCTCTTCGAGCAGTGGGCCGCCACCACCCCCGACGCTCCGGCGGTGGTCGCGGGGGCCACCGCCCTGACCTACGGCGAGCTGAACGAGCGCGCCAACAAGATCGCCCACCTGCTGCGCGCCGCCGGCGCCGGCCCCGACCAGCTGGTCGGCGTCTGCCTGGAGCGCGGCGAGCACCTGCTGCCCGCCCTGCTCGGCGTGCTCAAGTCCGGCGCCGGCTACCTGCCGCTCGACCCGGCCGCCCCGGCCGACCGCCTGGCCTACGTGCTGCGGGACGCCGACACCGCCCTGCTGCTGACCACCACCGACCTGGCCCCGACGCTCGACTTCGACGGCCGGCTCGTGGCGCTGGACGAGAACGAGGAGCTGGCCGGCCTCCCGGCCACCGACCCGGAGCCGCTGGCCGGCCCGGACAACCTGATCTACACCATCTACACCTCGGGCTCGACCGGCCGCCCGAAGGGCGTCCGGCTGACCCACGCCAACGTGGTGCGGCTGATGAGCACCGCGCACGAGCACTACGGCTTCACCCCCGCCGACGTGTTCAGCATGTCGCACTCCTTCGCCTTCGACGTCTCGGTCTTCGAGATGTGGGGCGCCCTGGCCCACGGCGGCACCCTCGTCGTGGTGCCCACCGAGACCACCCGCTCCCCCGAGGACTTCCTCGACCTGCTGGTCGCCGAGCGGGTCACCGTGCTCTCGCAGACCCCGACGGCCTTCCGCTCGCTGGTCGCGGCCGCCGCCGACGGCGACCCCCGGATCGACGAACTCGCCCTGCGCGCCGTCGTGTTCGCGGGCGAGAAGCTGGAGATCCCGGAGCTGCGCCCGTGGACGGACCGGCTCGGCCTGAGCCGGATCGCCCTGGTCAACATGTACGGCATCACCGAGACCACGGTGCACTCCACCTACTACCGGATCACCGAGCGCGACCTGGCCACCGACGCGGGCAACGCGATCGGCCGCCCGCTGGCCGACCTGCGGATCCACCTGCTCGACCGGCACGGCAACCCCGCCCCGATCGGCGTCCCCGGCGAGATCCACGTGGCCGGCCCCGGCGTGGCCCGTGGCTACAGCAGCCCGCGGCTGACCGCCGAGCGCTTCGTGCCGGACCCGTTCGCGGGCGACGGCTCCCGGCTGTACCGCTCCGGTGACCTGGCCCGCCGACTGGCGGACGGGAGCCTGGAGTTCCTGGGCCGGATCGACGACCAGGTGAAGATCCGCGGCTACCGGATCGAGCTCGGCGAGATCCAGGCCGTGCTGGCCGCCCACCCGGGCGTGCGCCAGGTCGCCGTGGTCGTCCGCGAGGACCTGCCGGGCGACAAGCAGCTGGTCGGCTACCTGGTGGCCGGCGAGCAGCAGCCCACCCCCGAGGAGCTCGCGGCGCACGCCGCCACCTCGCTGCCCCCGTACATGGTGCCCGCCGCCTACGTGCTGCTGGACGCCCTGCCGCTGACCACCAACGGCAAGCTGGACAAGCGCGCGCTGCCCGCGCCGGACCGCGACGCGCTGCGCGGCCGCCGGGAGTTCCGGGCCCCCCGGACGCTGGAGGAGCAGCGGATGGCGGCCGTCTGGCAGTCCGTCCTGGGCGTCGACCGGGTCGGCGTGGACGACGGCTTCTTCGACCTCGGCGGTGACTCCATCCGGGCCGTCGCCCTGGTCGGCGCGCTGCGCGCCGAGGGCTTCGACCTCGCCGTCCGGGACGTCTTCGTGCACCGCACGGTGGCCTCGCTGGCCGCCCTCGCGGGCGGCCGCGGCGCCGTCGGCGAGGAGGCCGGGGTCGAGCGGTTCGCGCTGATCCGCGAGGCCGACCGGGCCGCGCTGCCGGCCGACGCCGTGGACGCGTACCCGCTCTCGCAGAACCAGATCGGCATGCTGGTCGAGATGCTGGCCGACGACAGCCGCAACCTCTACCACAACGTCACCACCTTCCGAATCAACGACGAGCAGCCGTTCTCGCTGGCCGCCTTCCAGGCCGCCGGCGCAATCCTGACGGATCGTCACGAGATCCTGCGCACCTCGATCCACCTCTCCGGCTACTCCGAGCCGCTCCAGCTGGTGCACGCCGCCGCCACCCTGCCGGTCGGCGGGCGCGAGCTGCGCGGGCTCACCGCCGAGGAGACCGCCGCCGAGCTGCAGGCCTTCTCGGCCGCCCAGCGCGCCGAGCTCTTCGACCTGGCCGTGCCCTCGCTGATGCGCTTCTACGTGCACGACACCGGCGACGGCGGCTACTGGATCTCCGCCACCGAGTGCCACCCGATCCTGGAGGGCTGGAGCCACCACTCCCTGCTGATGGAGCTGCTCGAGGTCTACGGACGCCTGCGCGACGGCCTGGAGCTCGAGCCCCACCTCGCCCCCGCGCTGCGCTTCGCCGACTTCATCGGCGCCGAGCGGCAGTCGCTGGAGTCGGCGGAGGACCGCGCCTTCTGGCGGTCAGTCGTGCAGGAGAACAGCCGGTTCGACCTGCCCGCCGACCTCGGCGACAGTGCCGGTGACGGCGCCAAGCTGCAGGTCGAGGCCTCCTGGGCCGATCTGGAGGCGGACCTGCGGGAGCTGGCCGTGCAGGCCGACGTGCCGCTGAAGAGCGTCTTCGTCGCCGCCTACGGCAAGGTGATGAGCCAGCTCACCGAGGAGGCCTCGTTCTACGTCGGCCTGGTCTGCGACGCCCGCCCCGAGGTGCTCGGCGCCGACCGGGTGTACGGCATGTACCTCAACACCGTCCCGTTCGCCTTCGACCGCACCGCCCGCAGCTGGCGGGCGCTGGTGCGCCAGGCCTTCGACCGCGAGGTGGGCTTCTGGCCGCACCGCCGGTACCCGATGCCGGCCATCAGCCGGGAGGCCGGAGCCGGCCGCCGCCTGGTCGACGTGTTCTTCAACTACCAGGACTTCCACCAGCTGGACTCCGGCCTGATCGGCCTGGACGGCAGCGACGACAGCCCGACCGAGTTCCCGCTGACCATCTCCTCGCGGGCCGGCCACATCATCCTGACCGCCGACAGCCGGGTGCTCGGCCGCGCGGCCTGCGAGCGGATCGCGGGCATGTTCCGCAGCGTCCTGGCGGCGATGGCCGCCGACCCGGACGGCGACGCCCGCGCCGCCCACCTGCCCGCCGGCGAGCGCGAACTGCTGCTCGGCGACTGGGCGGTGACGCCCGGCGAGCCCGCCGGGACCTCCACCCTCGCGCTGGTCGAGGCGCAGGCCGCCCGCACCCCCGAGGCCCTCGCCGTGACGGCGCGCGGCCCGCTCGGCGAGCAGCTCGACTCGCTCTCCTACGCGGAGCTGGACGCCCGCGCCAACCGCCTGGCGCACCGCCTGCGGGCGGCCGGGGCCGGCCCGGAGTCGGTGGTGGCCGTCCGGCTGCCGCGCGGCACCGAGCTGCTGGTGGCCCTGCTGGCCGCCTGGAAGACCGGCGCGGCCTACCTGCCGATCGACAACTCCACTCCCGACGCGCGCAGTTCGTTCATGCTGGCCGACGCGGCGGTGGCCGCCCTGGTCACCGAGGGCGAGACCGCCGACCGGCTGGCCGGCTCGGCACCCGCCTCCACCGCCCTCGTGGCGATCGACCGGGAGGCCGAGGCGATCGCCGCCCTCCCGGCCACCGCCCCCGAGCGCACCGAGGACCTGGACACCCTCGCCTACCTCATCTACACCTCCGGCTCCACCGGCCAGCCCAAGGGCGTCCAGATCAGCCACCGCGCCCTGGCCGGCTACCTCGGCTTCGCCGCGGCCGACTACCTGGACCAGCAGGCCGAGCAGGGCGGCACCGCGCTGTTCTCCTCGGTCGCCTTCGACCTCGTCGTCCCCACCCTGTGGGTGCCGCTGACGGCGGGCCGCCCGGTGCACGTCTACGCCGAGGAGCTCGACCTCGCCGACCTCGGCCGGGCCCTCACCGCCGCCGCGCCGTTCGACTTCCTCAAGCTGACCCCGGGCCACCTCGAGCTGCTCGAGCGCCAGTTCGGCGACTCGGCGGCCGGCCTGACCCGCACCCTGGTGGTCGGCGGCGAGGCGCTCTCCGCCCGCAGCGCCGCCCGCTGGTGCGCGCTGCTGGGCGGCGGCCGGGTGGTCAACGAGTACGGCCCGACCGAGGCCACCGTCGGCAACTCCGTCTTCGACATCCACGGCGAGATCGCGGCCGAGACCGCCCCGATCGGCCGCTCGGTGCCCGGCACCTCGATGTTCGTCCTGGACGAGCACCTGGAGCCCGTCCCGGCCGGCGTGCCCGGCGAGCTCTACATCGGCGGCGCCAACCTGGCCCGCGGCTACGCCGGCCGCCCCGGGATGACCGCCGAGCGCTTCGTCCCGGACCCGTACGGCGCCCCCGGCGCCCGCCTCTACCGCACCGGCGACCTCGTCCGGCTGCTGCCGAGCGGCGACGCCGACTTCCTGGGCCGCCGCGACGACCAGGTGAAGATCCGCGGCTACCGGGTCGAACTCACCGAGATCGAGGCCGTGTTGGCCGCGGCCCCGGGCGTCGAGGAGGCCCGGGTGGTGGTCACCACCACGGGCGCCGACCCGATGCTGGTCGCCTACCATGTGGGCGTCGGCGCCGAACTCGCCGAGTACGCGCGGCAGTTCCTTCCCGAGTACATGGTGCCCGCCGCCTTCGTGGCCCTCGACCGGATCCCGCTGACCGCCAACGGCAAGCTGGACAAGGCCGCGCTGCCCGCCCCCGACGGCAGCGCGCTGCGGGCCGGCCGCGAGTACACCGCCCCGCGCACCTCGCTGGAGCGGCAGATCGCCGGCCTCTGGGCCGAGGTGCTCGGCGCCGAGCAGGTCGGCATCGAGGACAGCTTCTTCGACCTCGGCGGCGACTCCATCCGCGCCGTCTCGCTGGTCGGCCGGCTCCGCGCCGAGGGCCTGGACCTGGGCGTCCGGGACGTCTTCGGGCAGCGCACGGTGGCCGGTCTGGCCGCCGTCCTGGCCGGGCGCTCGGCCGTCACCGAGGCCGACTCCACCGTCGCGGCCTTCGCGCTGATCGGCGCCGCCGACCGCGCGAAGCTGCCCGAGGGCCTCTCCGACGCCTACCCGCTCTCGCAGAACCAGCTCGGCATGCTGGTCGAGACCCTGGCCTCGGACAGCGGCAACACCTACCACGACGTCGCCTCCTTCCTGATCGCCGACGAGCGGCCGTTCGAGCTGGACGCGTTCCGCCGGGCCGTCGAGCTGGTCGGTCAGCGGCACGACATCCTGCGCACCTCCTTCGACCTCGAGGGCTACTCCGTCCCGATGCAGCTGGTGCACCGGGCGGTCGAGATCGAGACCGGCCTGGCCGATCTGCGCGAACTCCCCGCGCAGCTGCAGAAGATCGAGCTGGAGTGCTTCGTCGCCGACGAGCAGGCCCGGGTGTTCGACGTGGCCGAGGCCAAGCCGATGCTGCGCATCTTCGTGCACCTGCACGACGACGCCGGCTGGCGCTGCACCTTCACCAAGAGCCACGCGACGCTGGACGGTTGGAGCTACCACCTGTTCCTGACCGAGCTGGTCGAGTGCTACCGGCAGCTGCGGGACGGTCTGCCGACCCAGCCGGCCGAGACCGGCACGGCCCGGTTCGCGGACTCGGTGGCGGCGGAGCTCGCCGCGCTGGGCTCCGCGGAGAGCCGCGGCTACTGGCAGGACGTGGTGGAGAACAACGCGCGGCTCGCGCTGCCGGCCGTCTGGCACGGCGACCTCTCGCAGCCGGCGCAGAAGGTGCGCTCGGGCCTGCGCTTCACCGACCTGGAGCCCGGCCTGCGGGCCACCGCCGCCGCGGCGGGCGTCTCGTTCAAGAGCGTGCTGCTGGCCGCCCACCTCAAGGTGATGAGCCAGCTCACCCACGAGGCCACCTTCCAGACCGGCGTGGTCTGCCACACCCGCCCGGAGGCCCCGGGCGCCGAGCGGCTGCTCGGCATGCTGCTCAACACCGTCCCGTTCGCCTTCGACCGCGAGGCCCGCACCTGGCGCGAGCTGGTCACCGCCGTCTTCGACGGCGAGGCCCGGATGTGGGCGCACCGCCACTTCCCGATGCCCGTCATCCAGGCCGACCTGGCCAAGGGCAGCCGGCTGATCGACGCGTTCTTCAGCTACCTGGACTTCGCGGGCGTCGACTCGGAGGAGATCACCGACGAGAGCACCGGCGGGGCCGGCGGCCTCAACACCAGCTCCACGGAGTTCTCGCTCGGCGTCACCACGCTCAACAACATCCTGACCCTGCGCACCAATTCGCACGCGATGTCGCAGGAGAACGCGGACCGGCTGGCGGGCATGTACCGCGCCGTCCTGGAAGCCATGGCAACCGATGTGGACGGAGACGCCCGTGCGGTGTACCTGCCGGATGGTGAGGCACAGTGGCTGCAGGAGGCTGCGCCTGGTCTGGTGGCGGACTACGGCACGCAGACGGTGCCGGAGCTGATCGCCGCTCAGGCCGAGCGCACCCCGCACGCCCCCGCCGTCCTGGCCGGCCCCGACTCGCTCAGCTACGCCGAGCTCCTCGCCCGCGCCGACCAGGTCGCCGCCCGCCTGCGCGCCGCCGGGGTCACCCCGCGCTCCGTGGTGGGTGTCGTGCTGGACCGCGGCCTGGACCTGCTGCCCGGCCTGCTCGGTGTCTGGCGGGCCGGTGCCACCTACGTGCCGCTCGACCCGACCTACCCCGCCGAGCGCCTCGGCCACACCCTGCGCGACGCCGCGGCGGCCGCCCTGCTGACCTCCGCCACCTACGAGAGCGAACTCGGGAAGGTCTTCGATGGTCCTGTCGTACGTGCGGAGAAGGATGCGCCTGGCCTGGCGGCTGAGGCGCCCGCGACCCACGCCGACCTCGCCGACCTGGCGTACGTGATCTACACCTCCGGCTCCACCGGCCGCCCCAAGGGCGTCCAGATCCCGCACCAGGGCCTGCTCAACCACCTCGGCTGGGCCGCCCGCGACCTCGCGAGCCACGGCGAGGGCGGCTCCGCCGTCTTCTCCTCCGTCGCCTTCGACCTGGTCGTCCCGAACGTGTGGGCCCCGCTGCTCACCGGACGCCCCGTCCGGATGCTCCCCCAGCACCTCGAGCTCACCGACCTCGGTGCCGAGCTGCTGGCCGGAGCGCCCTACAGCTTCCTCAAGCTCACCCCCGGCCACCTGGAGATCCTCAGCCACCAGATCACCCCCGAGCAGGCCCACACCCTCGCCCACCAGATCGTGGTGGCCGGCGAGGCCCTGCCCGGCGCCCTCGCCGCCCGCTGGATCGACTGGCTCGGCGACGACCGTCTGGTCAACGAGTACGGCCCCACCGAGGCCTCCGTCGGCACCAGCATCAACCCGCTCGCCGCTCCCCAGGCCCCCGGCATCGTGCCGATCGGCAAGGCCCTGCCCAACCTGCGGATGCACGTCCTCGACCAGCACCTGCAGCCCGTCCCCGTCGGCGTCCCCGGCGAGCTCTACGTGGCCGGCACCGGACTCGCCCGCGGCTACGGCAACAACCCCGCCCTCACCGCCACCCACTTCGTCCCCGACCCGTTCACCTCCGAGGGCGCCCGCCTCTACCGCACCGGCGACCTCGCCCGCCTGCTGGCCGACGGCAACGTCGACTTCCTCGGCCGCCTCGACCACCAGGTCAAGATCCGCGGCCACCGGATCGAACTCGGCGAGATCCAGACCACGCTGGCGGCCCACCCGGCCGTCCAGGACGTGGCCGTGATCGCCGACGAGCCGAACCCCGGCGACAAGCGCCTGGTCGCCTACGTGGTGGTCGACGGCGAGCTGCCCGACCTGGCGGCGCACTGCGCCACCACCCTGCCCGAGTACATGGTCCCGGCCGTCTACGTCCCGCTGGACGCCCTGCCGCTGACCGCCAACGGCAAGCTGGACCGCGCCGCGCTGCCCGCCGCCGACGAGGTGGCGACCCGCTCGTACACCGCGCCCCGGACGCCGGTCGAGCAGCGGGTCGCGGCGATCTGGGCCGAGGTGCTCGGCCTGCCGAAGATCGGGGTGCACGACGGGTTCTTCGAGCTCGGCGGCGACTCGATCCGGGTGATCGCCCTGATCGGCGCGCTGCGCGCCGAGGGAGTGGACGCCGCCGTGCGCGACGTCTTCGAGCACCGGACGGTCGCGGGGCTGTGCGAGGCCGTCGCGGGCCGCTCGGCACTGGGCCGCCAGGCCGAGCCGGTCGCCCCGTTCGCGCTGATCGGCGAGGCCGACCGGGCCAAGCTGCCGGCCGGGGTCACCGACGCGTACCCGCTCTCGCAGGTGCAGATCGGCATGCTGGTCGAGATGCTCCCGGGCTCGGACACCGCGGCGTACCACTCGGTGGCCGCGCACCGCGTCCAGGAGAACGCCCGCTTCTCCGAGCCGGCCTTCCGCGCCGGGCTGGCCACCGTGCTCGCCCGCCACGAGATGCTCCGCACCTCGATGGACCTGGCCGGCTACTCCGTCCCGATGCAGCTGGTGCACGCCGAGGTGGCGCCCCCGCTGGCCGTGCACGACCTGCGCGGCCTCGGCGCCGAGCAGCGGCGCAGCGCACTGAAGGCCCTGCTGGAGCAGGAGAAGGCCGC
Organism: Kitasatospora sp. MMS16-BH015; assembly: GCF_002943525.1. Lineage (NCBI taxonomy): Bacteria > Bacillati > Actinomycetota > Actinomycetes > Kitasatosporales > Streptomycetaceae > Kitasatospora > Kitasatospora sp. MMS16-BH015. The sequence goes on from NZ_CP025394.1 coordinate 3,972,672, forward strand.
TCCGTTCGACCTGGCCGCCGCTCCCCTGCTGCGGGTGACCATCGCGCTGGAGAGCGACCAGGCCTACTGGCTGACGCTCACCCAGCCGCACGCCACCCACGAGGGCTGGAGCCACCACGCGCTGCTGGGCGAGCTGCTGACCGCCTACCGGGACAACCGGGACGGCCGGGAGCCCGCGCCCTGGCAGGGCAGCCCGGTCCGCTACGCGGACTTCATCGCGGCCGAGCTCGACTCGCTGGCCTCCGAGGAGGACCGCGGCTACTGGCAGTCCGTGGTGGACGGCCGGGTGCCGTTCGCCCTCCCCGAGGGCTGGGCCGACACCGAGCAGCCGCGCGAGGAGTACGACCATCGGATCAGCCTCGCCGACCTGGCCGAGCCGCTGCAGGCGCTCGCCCAGCGGGCCCGCACCTCGGCCAAGAGCGTGCTGCTCGCCGCGCACGTCAAGGTGATGGCGCAGCTCAGCGCCGAGCCCGGCTTCCACTTCGGCCTGATCACCGACGCCCGCCCCGAACTGCTGGGCGCGGACAAGGTCTACGGCATGCACCTGAACACGCTGCCGTTCGCGGTGGACCGCCCCGCCGACAGCTGGCTCGGGCTGGTCCGGCAGGTCTTCGACCAGGAGATCGCGCTCTGGCCGCACCGCCGCTACCCGATGCCGGCCGTGGCCCGGCTGCGCGGCGGCGGGGAGCGCCTGGTCAACGTCATCTTCAACTACTTCGACTTCGCGAAGGTGGACGCCGGCTCGGTCGGCGACGGCCCGCGGGTCGGCGACTCGCAGACCGAGTTCGACCTCACCGTGCACTGCAGCCGCGAGCACATCTCGCTCAGCACCAACACCCACGTGATCAGCCGGGCCGCCGCCGAGCGGTTGGCCGGGATGTACCGGGCCGTGCTGACCGCGATGGCCGCCGACGCCGAGGGCCCGACCGCCGGCGCCTTCCTGGCCGAGGCCGAGCGCGCACTGCTCCTCGAGCAGTGGACGGCCACCTCGGCCCAGCCGGTCGAGGCCGACGTGCCCGCCCTGCTGGAGTGGCACGCCGCCGTCTCCCCCGACCGGACGGCCGTGGTGGACGACCACGGCTCGGTCAGCTACTGGGAGTTGAACGAGAACGCCAACCGCCTCGCGCACCACCTGGCCCGCCTCGGCGTCGGCCCGGAGCGCGTGGTCGGCATCTGCGCCGAGCGCTCGATCGAGCAACTGACCGCCATCGCGGCGGTGTTGAAGGCGGGCGGCGCGTACCTGCCGATCGACCCGCGGCTGCCCGCGGAGCGGGTCTCGTACCTGCTCCAGGACGCGGACGTGCAGGTGCTGGTCACCGAGGGAGCCTCGGCCGAGCTGGCCGCCGGCGCGGACGTCCGACTGGTCCTGCTTGACCGGCCGCAGGAGTGGGCCGAGGAGTCGCCGGAGAACCCGGAGCCGACGGCCACCCCCGACAACCTCGCCTACACCATCTACACCTCGGGCTCGACCGGCCGCCCCAAGGGCGTGCTCGTGCACCGGCTCGGGATGGGCAACCACCTCTGGGCCAAGATCGAGGACCTGGCGCTGACCAGCGCCGACACCGTGACCCAGAACGCCTCGCTGAGCTTCGACATCTCGGTGTGGCAGATGTTCGCGGCGATCGCCGTCGGCGGCCGGGTGCGGATCACCGCGCCGGAGACCGCGCTCGACCCGACCGCGCTGTTCGGCCAGGTCGTGCAGGACGGGGTCACCATCCTGGAGGTCGTCCCCTCGCTGCTGCGCTCCGCGCTCGACGCCTGGGACGCGGGGGCCGAGGCCCCCGAGCTCCCGCTGCTGCGCCGGGTGATGGTGACGGGCGAGGAGCTGCCGGCCGAGCTGTGCCGCCGCTGGTTCGCCCGCTACCCGCAGATCCCGCTGGTCAACGCGTACGGGCCGACCGAGTGCTCGGACGACATCACGCACGCCCAGCTGACCGGCCCCGAGCAGGTGACCAACGGCCGGGTGCCGATCGGCGCCCCCGTCCGCAACTTCCGGCTGCACGTGCTCGACGAGCACGGCGACCCGGTGCCGCTGGGCGTGCCCGGCGAGCTCTACGCGGGCGGCGTGGGCGTGGCCCGCGGCTACCTGGGCCGACCCGGCCTGACCGCGCAGCGCTTCGTGCCGGACCCGTTCGCGGCCGACGGCAGCCGCCTCTACCGCACCGGCGACCTGGCCCGCTGGCGGGCCGACGGCAGCCTGGACTTCCTCGGCCGGATCGACGACCAGGTCAAGGTCCGCGGCTACCGGATCGAGCTGGGCGAGATCGAGGCCGCGCTGGCCGAGCACCCGCTGGTGCGCCAGGCCGTGGTGCTGCTCCGCGAGGACACCCCGGGCGACAAGCGCCTGGTCGGCTACCTGGTGCCGGCCGGCGAGGAGACCGCCGGGCCGCGCGAGCTGCGCGAGTGGCTGGCCCGCTCGCTGCCCGCGTACATGGTGCCGGTCGCCTTCGTCACCGTCGACGCCGTCCCGCTCTCCGCCAACGGCAAGCTGGACCGGCGCGCCTTGCCGGCCCCCTCGCACGAGGCGTTCACCCAGGACGAGACGGTGGCCCCGCGCACCCCGTTCGAGCAGCAGGTCTGCGCCATCTGGCAGGACGTGCTGGACACCGACCGGCTCGGCGTCGAGGACAACTTCTTCGACCTGGGCGGCGACTCCATCCGGGCCGTCTCACTGGTCGGCCGGCTGCGCGCCGAGGGCTGGGACGCGACCGTCCGGGACATCTTCGACTCCCGCACGGTGGCCCGCCTCTGCGAGCAGCTGGCAGACCGTCCGCTGCTGACGGCCGAGGACCGACGCCTCGTCCAGCCGTTCGAGCTGGTGCCGGAGCAGGACCGGGCCGCGCTGCCCGGCGGCCTCGCCGACGCCTACCCGATGACCCAGAACCAGGTCGGCATGCTGGTCGAGATGCTGGCCGACAGCAGCCGGAACGTCTACCACATCGTCAACACCTTCCGGATCAAGGACGAGACGGCCTTCTCGCTGGACGCCCTGCGGCAGGCGGCCGAGCTGCTCGCCGCGCGGCACGAGGTGCTGCGCACCTCGATCCACCTGACGGACTTCTCCGTCCCGATGCAGCTCGTCCACCCGAGCTCGCGCATCCCGGTCGGCATGGCCGACCTGCGCGGGATCGAGCAGGAGGAGGCGGTCGGCATCCTCCAGGAGTACGTGGCCCGCCAGCGCGCCGAGATCTTCTCGCTCACCAGCGCCCCGCTGCTGCGCATCCACGTCCACCTGGAGAGCGACGACGCCTGGTGGCTCACCTTCACCCAGTGCCACGTGGTCACCGAGGGCTGGAGCTACCACCTGCTGCTGATGGAGCTGCTTGAGACCTACCGCAGCCTGGCCGCCGGCCGGGAGCCGGAGTTCACCGCGCTGCCGGAGGTGCGCTTCGCGGACACCGTCGCCGTCGAGCTCAAGGCCGTCGCCGGCACCGAGGACCGGGAGTACTGGGACCGGATCATCGGCGGCCACACCCCGCTGCTGCTGGTCAACCAGGGCGCCGACACCACCACCGAGCCCAAGCCGGTCTACGGCCAGGTGCCGTTCGAGGACCTCGGGGCGCGGCTGCGCACCCTGGCCTCCTCGGCCGAGGTCTCGCTCAAGGCGGTGCTGCACGCCGCCCACCTCAAGGTGATGAGCCAGCTGACCGACGCGCCCGCCTTCCACTCGGGCCTGGTCTGCGACACCCGCGTCGAGGAGCTCGGCGCGGACCGGGTGTACGGGATGTACCTGAACACCGTGCCGTTCGCCTTCGACCGCGGCGCCCGCACCTGGCGCGAGCTGGTCCAGGGGGTCTTCGCCCGCGAGGTGGAGATGTGGCCGCACCGCCGCTACCCGATGCCGCTGATCCAGCGCGCGGCCCGCGGCGAGCGCCTGGTCAACGTGTACTTCAACTACCTGGACTTCCACCAGGTGGACAGCGACATGGTCGACACGGGCAAGCGGATCAGCAACGCCCCCGTCGAGGCCGGCATCGGCCTCACCGTCCACAACCGCGGCGACCGGCTGCACCTCAGCAGCCACTCCGCCGCCATCAGCGCCGACAACCTGGAAAGGATCGCGGGCATGTACCGAGCAGTGCTGGAACAGATGGCACAGGACCCGGAGGGCGACGCCCTCACGGTGTACCTGCCCGCCGGCGAGCGCGAGCGGCTGCTCGGCGGCGAGGGCCGGGCCGTCACCGCCGACGCGGGCCTCACCCTGCACCGGATCTTCGCCGAGCAGGCCGCCCGGACGCCGGACGAGCCGGCCGTCACGGCCGGCGGCACCACCCTCACCTACCGGGAGGTGGACGAGCGGTCCAGCCGGCTCGCGCACCGCCTGCAGGCGCTCGGCGCCGGCCCGGAGAAGCTGGTCGGCGTCTGCCTGGAGCGCGACGAGCACCTGATCCCCACCCTGATCGGCGTGCTCAAGTCCGGCGCCGGCTACCTGCCGCTCGACCCGGTCAACCCGGTGGACCGCCTCGCGTACATCGCCGAGGATGCCCGCACCGAGGTCGTGGTGACCACCACCGCCTGCGAGCCGAAGCTGCGCGAGTTCTACCGCGGCAGCGCCGTCGTCCTGGACGACGCGGCCGAGGCCGAGCTGATCGCCGCCCAGCCGGTGGCGCAGCCGCTGAACGCCGGCGGCGCCGAGCACCTGGCGTACACCATCTACACCTCGGGCTCGACCGGCCGCCCCAAGGGCGTCCAGGTGACGCACACCAACGTCGCCCGGCTGGTCTCCACCGCCCAGGAGCACTACGCCTTCGACGACTCCGACGTGTTCAGCATGTCGCACAGCTACGCCTTCGACGTCTCGGTCTTCGAGCTCTGGGCGGCACTGGCCAACGGCGGCCGGGTGGTCCTGGTGACCGCCGACACCGCCCGCTCGCCGGAGGACTTCCTCGACCTGCTGGTCGACGAGGAGGTCACCGTGCTCTCGCAGACCCCCACCGCCTTCCGCTCGCTGGTCACCGCGGCCGTGGCCGACGACCCGCGGATCAAGCAACTCTCGCTGCGGGCCGTGGTGTTCGCCGGCGAGAAGCTGGAGATCCCGGAGCTGAAGCCGTGGGTCGAGCGCCGCAGCCTCGGCCGCACCGCGCTGGTCAACATGTACGGCATCACCGAGACCACCGTGCACACCACCTACCACCGCCTCACCAAGAAGGACTTCGCGGCGGACGCGGGCAACGCCGTCGGACGCCCGCTGAGCGACCTCAAGGTGCACCTGCTGGACACCGCCGGCAGCCTCGTGCCGGTCGGGGTGCCCGGTGAGATCCACGTGGCCGGCCCCGGCGTGGCCCGCGGCTACAGCAGCCCGCGGCTGACCGCCGAGCGCTTCGTGCCGGACCCGTTCGGCGAGCCCGGCTCCCGGATGTACAAGTCCGGCGACCTGGCCCGCCGCAAGTCCGACGGCAGCCTGGACTTCCTCGGCCGGATCGACGACCAGGTGAAGATCCGCGGCTTCCGGGTCGAGCTCGGCGAGATCGAGTCCGCGATCACCGCCCACCCGCTGGTCAGCCAGTCGGTGGTGGTGCTGCGCGAGGACGAGCCGGGCGAGAAGCAGCTGGTCGGCTACCTCGTCCCGCTGGGCGAGGAGCTGCCGGAGGCCGCCGAGCTGCGCGAGCTGCTCGGCCAGACCCTGCCCGAGTACATGGTGCCGGCGGTCTTCATGGCCCTGGAGGCCATCCCGCTGACCACCAACGGCAAGCTCGACAAGCGCGCCCTGCCGGCCCCCGGCGCGGACGCGATCCGGGTCCGCCAGGAGTACGTCGCGCCCGCCACCCCGCTGCAGCAGCGGATCACCGGCATCTGGCAGCAGGTGCTCGGGGTCGAGCGGATCGGCGTCGAGGACAGCTTCTTCGACCTCGGCGGCGACTCCATCCGGGCCGTCTCGCTGATCGGCGCGCTGCGCGCCGACGGCCTCGACGCCACCGTCCGGGACGTCTTCACCCAGAAGACGGTGGCCGGCCTCGCGGCGGCCCTGGACGGGCGGCGCGAGATCTCCGAATCCCGCACCCGGGTCACCCCGTTCGGCCTGATCGACGCGGCCGACCGCGACCGGCTGCCCGCCGACGTGGTCGACGCCTACCCACTGACGCAGGGTCAGACCGGCATGCTGGTCGAGATGCTGGCGGGCGAGGGCAAGCAGGACTACCACATCGTCAAGACCGTCGGCCTCTCCGCCGAGGAGCCCTTCGACGAGCCGGCCCTGCGCCGCGCCCTGGCCGAACTGGCCGCCCGGCACGAGATCCTGCGCACCTCGATCGACCTGGAGTCGTACGCGCTGCCGCTGCAGCTGGTGCACGCGACCGCCGAGGTCCCGCTCGAGGTCATCGACTCCACCCACCTCACCGCGGCGGACGAGCCGCAGGTGCTGGGCGCCTTCCTCGACCGGGAGGCGGCCACCCCGCTGGACCACCGGGTCGCGCCGCAACTGCGGGTGTTCGTGCACCGGTTGTCGGGCGGGCGCTGGCAGATCACCTTCTCCCAGTCGCACGTGATCCTGGACGGCTGGAGCTTCTACCAGCTGCGGGTCGAGCTGCTCGGCCTCTTCCGCGCCCACCGGGACGGGCAGCAGCCCGAGCCGTACCAGGCGCCCGGGGTCCGCTTCGCGGACTTCGTGGCCGCCGAGCGCCGGGCGCTCGCCTCCGAGGCCGACCGCTCGTACTGGCGCTCGGTGATCGAGGACCACCCCAAGTTCACCCTCCCCACCGCGTGGAGCGGCGCCCCGGAGGGCCAGGGCGAGGTGATCCGGCAGCTGGTCGAGTTCCCCGACCTGCTGCCCGACCTCGAGTCGCTGGCCTCCCGGGCCGGCGTCCCGCTGAAGAGCGTGCTCTTCTCGGCGCACCTGAAGGTGATGAGCCAGCTCACCCACGAGCGGAGCTTCTTCAGCGGCCTGATGTCCCACACCCGGGCCGAGCTGATCGGCGCCGACCGGGTGGCCGGCATGAGCCTCAATGCGCTGCCCTTCGCCTTCGACCGCGAGGCCCGCACCTGGCGCGAGCTGGTCGCCTCGGTCTTCGACGGCGAGACCCGGATGTGGGAGCACCGGCACTTCCCGATGCCCGCCATCCAGAACGAACTGGGCCACGGCACCCGCCTGTTGGACGCCTACTTCAGCTTCATCGACTTCGACCAGCCGGAGGAGGGCCCGGCCGACCGCCGGCTCGACTTCTGCTTCAGCTCCAACGAGTTCCCGCTGACCGTCGCCGTCCAGGCCGGCCGGCTCACCTTCCACACCAACTCGCACGCGGTGTCGCAGGAGAACGCGGACCGGCTGGCGGGCATGTACCGCGCCGTCCTGACCTCGATGGCCGCCGACGTGGACGGGGACGCCCGGGCGGTGTACCTGCCGCAGGGCGAGGCGCAGCAGCTGCGGGAGTCCGCGCCCGGTCCGGTCGCGGACTACGGCACCGCCACGGTGCCGGAGCTGATCGCGGCCCAGGCCGAGCGCACTCCGGACGCCCCGGCGGTGCTCGCCGGCACCGAGTCCGTGTCGTACGCGGAGCTGGTGGCGCGGGCCGACGAGGTCGCGGGCCGGCTGCGCGGCGCCGGGGTCACCCCCGGTGCGGTGGTCGGCGTGGTCCTGGACCGCGGCCTGGACCTGCTGCCCGGCCTGCTGGGCGTCTGGCGGGCCGGTGCCACCTACGTGCCGCTCGACCCGACCTACCCCGCCGAGCGCCTCGGCCACACCCTGGCCGACTCCGGCGCCGCCGCCCTGCTGACCTCCGACGCGTACCGGAGCGAGCTCGGGCAGGTCTTCGCCGGCCCGGTCGTGGGTGCGGAGCAGGGGGCGCCCGGCCCGGCCGTCGACGCGGCCCCGGCGGTCGCCGACCTCGCCGACCTGGCCTACGTGATCTATACCTCCGGCTCCACCGGCCGCCCCAAGGGCGTCCAGATCCCGCACCAGGGCCTGCTCAACCACCTCGGCTGGGCCGCCGAGGAACTCGCCTCGCGGGGTGAAGGCGGTTCGGCGGTGTTCTCCTCCGTCGCCTTCGACCTGGTCGTCCCCAACGTGTGGGCCCCGCTGCTCACCGGACGCCCCGTCCGGATGCTGCCGCAGGACCTCGAACTCACCGACCTCGGTGCCGAGTTGCTGGCCGGAGCACCCTACGGCTTCCTCAAGCTCACCCCGGGGCACCTGGAGATCCTCAGCCACCAGATCACCCCCGAGCAGGCGGGTGCGCTGGCCGAGGTGATCGTGGTGGCCGGCGAGGCCCTCCCCGGCACCCTCGCCCAGCGCTGGATCGACCGGCTCGGCGCCGGCCGCCTGGTCAACGAGTACGGCCCGACCGAGGCCTCCGTCGGCACCAGCATCAACCCGCTGACCGGGCCCGTCCCCGCAGGCATCGTGCCGATCGGCAAGGCCCTGCCCAACCTGCGGATGCACGTCCTCGACCAGCACCTGCAGCCCGTCCCCGTCGGCGTCCCCGGCGAGCTCTACGTGGCCGGCACCGGACTCGCCCGCGGCTACGGCAACAACCCCGCCCTCACCGCCACCCACTTCGTCCCCGACCCCTTCGGCGAGCCGGGCGCCCGCCTCTACCGCACCGGCGACCTCGCCCGCCTGCTGGCCGACGGCAACGTCGACTTCCTCGGCCGCCTCGACCACCAGGTCAAGATCCGCGGCCACCGGATCGAACTCGGCGAGATCGAGTCGGCCCTGACCGCGCTCCCCGCGATCGAGCAGGCCGTGGTCCTCGCCCTGGGCGAGGACGGCGAGGACCGGCGCCTGGTCGCCTACGTGGTCGCCACCGGCGAGCTGCCTGACCTGCGGGCCGCGCTCCTGCAGCGGCTGCCGGAGTACCTGGTGCCGGCCGTCTACATCCCGCTGGCCGAACTGCCGCTGAACGCCAACGGCAAGGTCGACCGGCGCCGGCTGCCCGACCCGGCGGCCGGCCCCGAGCGGGAGTTCGTCGGCCCGAGCACGCCGACCGAGCACACCGTCGCGGGCATCTGGCAGCAGGTGCTCGGCTTGGAGCAGGTCGCGGTGGACCGGAGCTTCTTCGAGCTCGGCGGCCACTCGATCCTGATCATCCAGGTGGTCTCGGAGGCCCTGCGGGCCGGGCTGCCGGTCTCGCTGATGATGCTGTACCAGAACGAGACCGTCGCCGAGCTGGCCGCCGCGGTGGACGCCGTGCTCGAGGTCAAGGCAGCGGAGGCCAAGGTGGCGGCAGCCGCGGCGGCCAGGCCCGCCCGCGTCCTCGGACGCGACGAGGTGCCGGCCGAGCGGATCGTCGAGGCGCTGGCCGAGCACCGGGTGCCCGGCGCGAGCATCGCGGTGATCCGGGACGGCGAGCTGGTGGCCGTGGACGGCTACGGCGTGGCCGAGGCCGGCACCGACCGGCCGGTCACCGAGCGGACGGCCTTCCCGGTCGGCTCGGTCAGCAAGCACCTCACCGCGCTGGGCGTGCTGCGCCTGGTGGACGAGGGCGTGCTCGACCTGGACGTGGACGTCAACCGCTACCTGACCACCTGGCAGGTGCCGGGCGGCGCCGAGGACCAGCCGATCACCCTGGCCCACCTGCTGGGCCACCTCTCCGGCCTCAAGGTCGTCCCCAGCGGCCGCTACCCGCGCGGCACCGAGCGGCTCCCGGCCCTGGCCGACCTGCTGCGCGGCACGGCCGGCCCCCGCCACCCGGCGGTGGAGCGGGAGCTCGCCCCGGGCGAGGCCTTCCGCAAGGCGAACATCCACTTCTCGGTGCTGGAGCAGGCCGTGGTGGACGCCACCGGCGAGGAGTTCCCGGAGCTGATCGACCGGCTGGTGATCCAGCCGCTGGGCCTGCGGGACACCGGCTACCGGCAGTCCTTCCCGCAGGGCCGCGAGGTCGCCCTCGGCCACGACGCGCAGGGCGCGCCGCTGCCGGGCGGCTGGGACGTCCGGGTGGACGTCGCGGCGGCCGGCCTGTGGAGCACCGCGGCCGACCTGGCCAAGGTCGCCCTGGAGGTCCGCCGCTCCTACCTGGGCCGTCCGCTGGCCCTGCTCTCCCCCGCCGCCGCGACCCGGCTGCTCTCGCCGAACCGCGACAGCTTCTACGGCCTCGGCACGGTGGTGGACGCCACCGGCAGCGACCCGTGGTTCGGCCACGCGGGCGAGCTCGACGGCCACCGGGCGATGACGCTGTGCCAGGTCGGACGCGGCACCGGCTTCGTCGTCCTGACCAACGGCGAGGCGGGCGACCGCCTGAACGGCCTCTTCACCGCGGCCGCCGGCCTCCGGTAGTCGGCCGAGCAAGCAGAACAGGGGTGCGGGAGGCCGCACGAAACCGTGCGGCCCCCGCGCCCCGGGCCTCCCTCGAAAGGACGACGTCACCATGACCGCCCGACACCTGATCTCCCTCGACGACCTCACCGACGCCGACCTGCGCTCCATCCTCGAGCGCGGGGTCTCGTACTCCGCCGGCCTGCTGCGCCACGAGCGCCCGCTCGCGGACACGGTCGTCGGCGTCTACTTCCGCAAGACCTCCACCCGCACCCGGACGGCGTTCTCCGCCGGCAGCCTGCGGCTCGGCGGCCAGATCGTCTCCTACGGGCCCGACGACCTGCAGCTCAACACCGGCGAGACCACCCAGGACACCGGCGAGGTCTTCTCCCGGATGCTCGACGTGCTGGTCGCCCGCACGGCCGGCGACCCGGCCGAACTGCGCGGCTGGGCCGACCAGGAGCGGATGTCGGTGGTCAACGCGATGAGCGCGGACGAGCACCCGACCCAGGCGCTCACCGACCTCACCACGCTGCTGCGCCACTTCGGCCGGATCGAGGGCCTGCGGGTCCAGTACGTCGGCGAGGGCAACAACACGGCGGCCGCACTGGCCCTCGCGCTGGCCCGCTTCCCCGGCACCCACCTGGAGCTGCGCACCCCGCCCGGCTACGGCCTCACCGAGGACGTGCTGCGCCGGGTGGCCCGCTCCGCGGCCCTCAGCGGCGCGAGCCTGACGGAGTACCACCACATGGACCGGCAGGAGGGCGGCTTCGACGCCGTCTACACCTCCCGCTGGCAGACCACCGGGACGAGCAAGCCGGACGCCGACTGGCGTGCCGTCTTCGCCCCCTTCCAGGTCACCGGGGAGCTGCTCGCGCAGAGCCCGGCGGCGATCTTCATGCACGACCTGCCCGCCCACCGGGGGGACGAGGTGACGGCGGCCGTCCTGGACGGTCCGCGCAGCATCGCCTTCGACCAGGCGGCCAACAAGATGTACAGCGCGATGGCGGTACTGGAGTGGTGCCGCCACGGAATCACCGCGGGTACCGCGGCCCCACTGACCGAGGCGAGCCGATGACCCTGCTGGAAGAGCCCCCCGTCACCACCGTCGAGCCGCCGGTCGCCACCGAGCCGCCGCCGCTGCGCAAGAACCGCGACTTCCGCCTGCTCTGGCTGGGCGCCGGCCTCTCGCTCTTCGGCGGCCGGGTCAGCGCCGTGGCGTACCCGCTGCTGGTGGTCTGGAACGGCCACTCGATCATGCAGGCCGGTCTGGTGGCCTTCGCCGCCCAGCTGCCCAACCTGACGGTCCAACTGCCCGCCGGGGTGCTGGTCGACCGCTTCGACCGGCGGCGGCTGATGATCGCCTGCGACCTGGCCGCCTTCCTGGCGATGGCCGGCGTGGTGGCCTCGCTGGTGTCCGGCCTGTTCTGGCTGCCGCTGCTGATGGCCGCCGCCTTCGTGGAGAACACCGCGACGATCTTCTACCGGCTCGCCGAGCGGGCCGCCGTGCGCAACGTGGTCCACCCGGACCACCTGTCGGCGGCGTTCTCGCAGAACGAGTCGCGCGGCCAGGCCGCCGGGATGCTCGGCAACCCGACCTCCACCGCCCTGTTCGCGGTGCTGCCCTGGCTGCCGTTCCTGGTCTCGGCCCTGGGCCGGGTGCTGGCCTTCCTCGGGCTGGTGGCGATCCGGACGGAGTTCCAGCAGCCCCGCAAGGCCGCGCCGCGCAACCTGCGGGCCGAGGTCGCCGAGGGCGCGCGCTGGCTCTGGGGCCAGCGGTTCATGCGGGCCGCGGTGGCGCTGGTCGCCGGCACGAACGTGCTGTTCCAGATCATGGGCCTGGCCCTGGTGGTGATCGTCAAGCAGCACGGCGGCTCGCCCGCCACGCTCGGCGTGGTCGGCGTGGTCTCGGGCCTCGGCGGGGTGGCCGGCGCGATGTCCGGCTCCTGGTGGATGAAGCGGTTCAGCCCCTCGAAGATCGTGATCGCCGCGTTCGCGCTCTGGACCCTGCTGATGCCCTCCGTGGCGCTGACCGGCAACGTCTTCGTGCTGGCGGCGCTGTACGCCGGGATGAGCGCGGTCGGCGCGGCGATGAACGTCACGGCCGGGGTCTACCAGTCCCAGGTCTGCCCGGACGAACTCCAGGGCCGGGCGGCCAGCTTCGCCGTCCTCGCCTCCTCGGGCGCGAACTCGCTCGGTGCGCTGAGCGCCGGTCTGTTCCTCAGCGTCTTCGGCCCCGCCCACACCGCCCTGGGCGTCGGCGCGGTGATGGCGGCGATCCTCGTCCTCGCGGTGGCCAGCCCGGCCGTGCGCAGCGCGAACAAGATCATCGCCTAGGCACGCGACAGGGGCGCGGGGAACTGCGCGAAATCGGCAGGGCACAGGTCGTCGCCTTCCGAGCTCGCGCAGTTCCCCGCGCCCCTGTCGTGGCTGACCCAGTCCGTATACGCACGGCAGGCTGGGAACCGGAAGAAATATAGGGCTCACCAGCAGAGTGACCAGGGCATGGCCACTACTGGAGAGAGCTGACACATGAGCGCGGACCTGAACTGGCTGCCGGCCGAGATCCACCCCTCGGACATCGGCGCCGAGGCCAGCCCGTACGGACTGATCGACCACCTGCAGCGCCTGGAGGACCTCGAGGGCCTGCTGGTCGCGAACAAGGCCCTGGTCTTCCGGGGCTTCGGCGTCACCCCCGGTGAGCTGGACAAGGTCTTCGACCTGCTGCTGCCCAACCGGCTCGCGTACGTGCACGGCAACTCGCCGCGCACCAAGGTCGGCAAGAACGTCTACACCTCGACCGAGTACCCGCCGGAGTACACCATCTCGATGCACAACGAGATGTCCTACGCCCACCAGTGGCCGGCCCGGCTGGCGTTCTACTGCGAGATCGCGGCCGAGACCGGCGGCGCCACCCCGGTGGTGGACGGCGTCCGCTGGCTGGAGGCGCTCGACCCCGAGATCCGCGAGTCCTTCAAGGACGGGGTCCGCTACAGCCAGAACCTGCACAGCGGCTACGGCCTGGGCAAGAGCTGGCAGCAGACCTTCGAGACCGAGGACCGCGACGAGGTCGAGGAGTTCCTGAAGACCTCGCAGGCCACCTGGGAGTGGAAGTCCGACGGCGCGCTGCGCGTGCACCAGGTCCGCCCCGCCACCACCCTGCACCCGACCACCGGCACCGAGGTCTGGTTCAACCAGGCCGACCAGTGGCACCCGGCCGGCCTCGGCGACGAGACCGCCGCCACCCTGGCCCGCATCCTCCCCGCCGACGAGCTGCCGCAGTCCGTGACGCTGGCCGACGGCACCCCCATCCCGGCCGAGCACGTCGAGCAGATCCGCGACCGCGGCCTCGACTCCGCCGTGGACGTCGACTGGCGGACCGGCGACCTGCTGCTGATCGACAACGTCCTGGTCGGCCACGGCCGCCGCCCGTTCACCGGCAGCCGCCGGGTGCTCGTCGCGATGTCGGACCGCGTCCAGGACGGGGCCTCGGCATGACCACCGTGCAGGCCCCCGAGCAGCTGCTGCCCTACCTGGTCGAGGCCGACGGCACCGCCTCCGTCACCGAGGTGATCGCCGCCCGCCGCGCGGAGCTGCGCGCCGAGCTCGGCACCCGCGGCGCGGTGCTGCTGCGCGGCTTCGAGGTGGGCGGGGTGGACGGCTTCGACCAGGCCGTCCGCGCGCTCTCCGGCGAACCGCTGAAGTACTCGGAGCGCTCCTCCCCGCGCAGCTCGATCGCCGGCAACGTCTACACCTCCACCGACTACCCGCCGGACGAGGAGATCTTCCTCCACAACGAGAATTCCTACCAGGCGAGTTGGCCGCGCCACCTGTACTTCTACTGCGTCACCCCGCCCGAGACGCTGGGCGCCACCCCGCTGGCCGACATCCGCCGGATCCACGCGGCGATCGACCCCGCGGTGCGCGAGGAGTTCGCCCGCCGCAAGTGGATGGCCGTGCGCAACTTCCACCCGCAGTTCGGCGTGCCGTGGCGCTCCGTCTTCAACACCGAGGACCGGCCCACCGTCGAGGCGTACTGCGCCGAGCGAGGCATCGCCGTCGAGTGGCGCGGCGAGGACGGCCTGCGCACCCGCACCGTCCGCGACGCGATCCACCGCCACCCGGAGACCGGCGAGGACGTCTGGTTCAACCACATCACGCTGTTCCACCACAGCACGCTCGCCGAGGAGGTCCAGGAGGGCCTGCTGGAGCTGTTCGGCGAGGACGACCTGCCGAGCAACACCTACTACGGCGACGGCGGCCGGATCCCCGACGAGGTGATGGACCACCTGCGGGCCTGCTACCGCGCCGAGACCACCCGGTTCGACTACCGGCAGGACGACATCCTGGTGATCGACAACATGCTGGTCGCCCACGGCCGCGAGCCGTTCACCGGCCCCCGGAAGATCGCCGTCGCGATGACCGACCTCCACGACCCGTCCACGAAGTAGAGGGCCCGATCCCGTGCTGTCGCAGAAGACCTCGCCCTGGCTGCGCACCTTCGTGCCGCGTCCCGCACCCGCCGTCCGGCTGATCTGCTTCCCGCACGCGGGGGGCGCCGCCAGTTCCTTCCGGGCGCTGGCCGGGCTGCTGCCCGAGACCGTCGAGCTGACGGCCGTTCAGTACCCCGGCCGGCAGGACAGGTTCCACCACCCGTTCGTCACCGACATGACCGAGCTGGTGGACGGGATCACCGAGGCGGTGGTGCCCCGGCTCGACCGCCCGACGGCCTTCTTCGGGCACAGCATGGGGGCCACCGTGGCCTTCGAGGTGGCGCGCCGGCTGCGGCCGCGCTTCCCCTCCCCGCTGCTCGGCCTCTTCGCCTCCGCCCGCAAGGCACCGGACGCCTGCCGCCCGACCGGCATCCCGTTCGCGGAGGACGACGAGGCCGTGCGCGGCTTCATCCACGAGCTCGGCGGCGCGGGCGTCGAGCAGTTGGAAGACCCGGAGCTGTGGCGGCTGACCCTGCCCATGCTGCGCAACGACTTCCTGCTCGCGGAGCACTACCGGTACGCCCCCGGCCCGCCGCTCACCTGCCCGATCACCGCCGTGGCGGGCGAGCAGGACGCCCGGTTCACCCCCGCCGACGCCCAGCGCTGGGCGAGCCACACCATCGGGGCGTTCGAAGCCCACTCCCTGCCCGGCGGCCACTTCTACACCGAGGAGCGGCCGCAGGAGCTGGCCGCCCTGCTGGCGGACGCCCTGGAGCGGCTGGCCGGCCCGCTCGTGCCCTCGCGCCCCCTCACCCGAACGGTTGGCTGACATGCCTGACGCACGCACCGTGCGCCTCCCCCTGACCGCGGCCCAGGCCGGCGTCTGGGCCGCGCACCAACTGGACCCGACCGGACGCCGGTTCGCCATCGGCGAGTACCTGGAGATCGCCGAGGAGGTGGACCGCGAGCTGCTCGACATCGCCTGGCGCACCGTCACCGCCGAGAGCGAGGCGCTGCGGACCCGCTCGGTGGTCCAGGACGAGGACGGCAGCCTCCGCCAGCTGATCGACCCCGAGCACGGCGCCCCGCTCACCCACCTCGACCTCTCCGCCGAGGAGCAGCCCGAGCAGACCGCGCTCGCCCTGCTGCGGGCCGAGCTGGCCCGCCCGGTGGACCTGGTGGCCGGGCCGCTCTCGGCCGCCGGGCTGATCAGGATCGGCGAGGGCCGGTACTGGTTCCACCACCGCTACCACCACATCGTCACCGACGGCTACGGCTACTCCCTGGTGCTCAAGCGGCTGGCCGCCGTCTACACCGCGCTCACCAAGGGCGAGCTGCCCGCTCCCTCGCCGTTCAGCCCGCTCGGCGTGCTGCTCGACCAGGACGCCGAGTACCGCGCCTCGGAGCAGTTCGCCGCCGACCGCGCCTACTGGACGGGCCGGTTCGCCGACCGTCCGATGCCCGCCCGGCTGGCCCGCCGCGCCGTCCGGCTGCCCGCTCCCGCCGAGGGACACCCGCAGCGGCTGCGCGCCACCGGCGGCCTGGACGCCGCGACGATGCGCGGGCTGCGCACCACCGCCCGTGCCGCACAGACCAGTTGGCTGACCGTCGCGGTCGCCGTCACCGCCGCCTACCTGCGCCTGATGACCGGGCGCGACGACGTGGTGCTCGCCCTGCCGGTGACGGCCCGCGCCACCACCGAGGCCCGCCGCACCCCCGCGATGGTGACCAACACCGTCTCGCTCCGCCTCGAGGTGCCGCTCTCGGCCAGCCTGACCGAGCTGATCCCGGCCGTGGACCGGGAGATCCGCGCGGCGCTCGCCCACCAGCGCTACCGCCACGAGGACCTCTGCGCCGATCTCGGGCTCGCCGGCCACGACTTCGGCTTCCTCGGCGCCATGGTCAACGTGCTCAGCCACGACACCACCGTGGTCTTCGGCCACCGGCGCACCATCGTGCGCAACCTCTCCTCCGGCCCGGCCCTGGACGTCACCGTCGGCCTGTACGACCGGGCCGAGGGCGACGGCGCCTGGCTCGCCGTCGACGCCGACCCCGCGTACTTCACCGCGGAGGAGCCGGCCGGCCACCTCGACCGCTTCGGCCGCCTGCTGGCCGACGCGCTGGCCCGCCCCGAGGCCCCGATCGGACTGCTCGACCTGCTGGGCGAGACCGAGCGCCGCGAGCTGCTCGAGGAGTGGAACGACACCGGCTTCGCCGAGCGCGGGCTCTGCCTGCCCGCGCTCTTCGAGGAGCAGGCCGCCGCCACCCCCGAGGCCGTCGCCCTCGCCACCCCCGACCGCAAACTGACGTACCGTCAACTCGACGCGGCGGCAAACCGGTTGGCGCACGAGCTGATCGCCGCCGGGGTCGGCCCCGAGCAGTTCGTCGCCCTCGCGCTGCCGCGCTCCCCGGAGTCGCTGACGGCCACCCTGGCGGTGCTCAAGGCCGGGGCCGGCTACCTGCCGGTCGACACCTCGTACCCGGTCGAGCGGATCGAGCGGATGCTCACCGACGCCGCCCCGGCCGTGGTGATCACCGACCTGGCGACGGCCGGCGGGTTGAGCGGGCGCCTGCTGGTCGTCGACGAGCCGGCGCAGGCCGCCCGGATCGCCGCCCGCCCCGCCACCGCGCCCACCGACGCGGACCGGACGGCCCCGCTCACCCTCGCCCACCCGGCCTACCTGATCTTCACCTCGGGCTCCACCGGCGTGCCCAAGGGCGTCGTGATGCCGCACCGCGGCGTCGCGAACCTGGCCGCCGACCACCACCCCCGGCTCGCGCTCGGCCCCGGCAAGCGCCTGCTGCAGCTGCTCTCCCCCAGCTTCGACGCGGCCGTCCAGGACATCTGGCCGGCCCTGCTCTCCGGCGCCACCCTGGTGCTCGCCCCGCAGGGCGGCCTGCTCGGCGAGGAGCTCGGCGCCTTCCTCGCCGAGCAGCGGATCACCCATGTCGCCATGCCCCCGGTCGTGTTGGCGACCATCCCGCCCACCCAGCTGCCGCAGCTGGAGTCGCTGATCACCGGCGGCGACGCGCTGGAGACCCACCTCGTCCAGCGCTGGCACGCCGGCCGCGCGCTGCGCAACCACTACGGCCCCACCGAGGCCAGCTGCACCGTCTCGGTGAGCGGCCCGCTGGCCGGCGAGGGCATCCCGCACATCGGCGGCCCGATCGGCAACACCCGGCTGTACGTGCTCGACGAGCACCTCTCCCCCGTCCCGGACGGCGTGGCCGGCGAGCTCTACGTGGCGGGCGCCGGGCTGGCCCGCGGCTACCTCAACCGGCCCGGACAGAGCGCCGACCGCTTCCTGCCCTGCCCGTACGGGCCGCCCGGGGAGCGGATGTACCGCACCGGCGACCTGGTGCGCCGCACCGCCGAACGCCGGCTGGAGTTCATCGGCCGCGCCGACGGCCAGGTCAAGATCCGCGGCTACCGGATCGAGCTCGGCGAGATCGAGGCCGTGCTCGGCCGCGCCGACTCCGTCGCCGACGTGATCGCCGTCGCCCAGGGCGAGAGCGCCGACGACCGCCGTCTGGTCGGGTACGTGGTGCCCCGGCCCGGCGCGGTCGCCGACCCCGCCGCACTGCGGGCCCTGGTCGGCCGGTCGCTGCCCGACTTCATGGTGCCCGCCGCGATCCTCGTGCTGGACGCCTTCCCGCTCACCCCGAACGGCAAGATCGACCGCAAGGCGCTGCCCGCCCCCGACTTCGCCGCCGGCAGCTCCACCGCCAAGGCGCCCCGCACCGAGACCGAGCGGCTGCTCTGCGAGCTCGCCGCCGAGGTGCTCGCCGTCCCCGCCATGGGCGTGGACGAGTCCTTCTTCAACCGCGGCGGCGACTCCATCCGCGCCATCCAACTCGTCGCCCTCGCACGGAAGTCCGGCCTGGAGATCACCGCCGGCGACGTGCTCAAGCTCCGGACGCCCGAGGAGATCGCCCGGGTCGCCCGCGCGGTCGACCCCGGCGCCGCGGCCGAGCCAGCCGGGGCCGGCACCGGGCCCGTCCCGCTCATTCCGATCACCGGCTGGCTCGCCGAACTCGTCGGCTCCGCCGACCGGATCGCCGGATTCAACCAGTCGATGCTGCTGCGCGCCCCCGCCGAGGCCGACCCCGCCCGGCTGGCCGCCGCCCTGCAGCGGATCACCGACCACCACGACGCGCTGCGGCTGCGGCTCACCGTCGCACCGGACGGCGGCTGGAGCACCGAGATCCGCCCGGTCGGCGCGGTGGACGCGGCCGAGGGCCTGCGCCGGGTCGACACGGCCGGCCTGGCCGGGCCCGAGCTGTCGGCCCGGATGCGGCAGGCCGCCGAGCAGGCCCGCGCCGAGCTCGACCCGACCGCCGGGCGGGTGCTGCGGGCCGTCTGGTTCGACGCCGGCCCCGGGCAGGCCGGACGGCTGCTGCTGGTCGTCCACCACCTGGCCGTCGACGGCGTCTCCTGGCGCATTCTGCTGCCGGACCTCCAGGAGGCCTGGCAGGGCGCCGAGCTAGCCCCCGTCCGTACCTCGCTGCGCGGCTGGGCCACGGCCCTCGCCCCCGCCGCCGAGCAGCGGTCGGCCGAACTCGGCCACTGGCTCGACACCCTGGCCACCCCCGACCCGGGGCTCGGCGAGCGCCCGCTCGACCGCAGCAGCGACACCGCCGCGCGCGGCCGGGAGCTGCGCCTGACCCTGGCCCCCGCCGAGGCCGGGCCGCTGCTCACCGACCTCCCCGCCGCCTTCCGGGCCGGCGCCGACCACGTGCTGCTCACCGGCTTCGCCCTGGCGCTGCGCGAGTGGCGCCGCCGCCACGGCCGGCCGGCCGGCTCCGCCGTCCTGCTCGACCTGGAGGCACACGGCCGCCAGGAGCTCGCCCCCGGCCAGGACCTCTCCCGCACGGTCGGCTGGTTCACCAGCCTGTACCCCGTCAGCGTCGACCCGGGCCCGCTCGACTACCGGCAGGCGCTGGCCGGCGGCCCCGAGCTCGGCCGGGCGCTCAAGCTGGTCAAGGAGCGGCTGCGCACCCAGCCCGGCGACGGCCTCGGCTACGGCCTGCTGCGCCGGCTCGACCCGGCGGCCGGTGCCGAGCTGGCCCGCCACGCCGCGCCGAAGGTCTCCTTCAACTACCTGGGCCGGTTCGCCGCCGACGGCGGTTCGGGCGACTGGAGCGTCGACCCGGTGCCGCCGCTGGTGGGCGGCGCCGACCCGGCCATGCCCTTCGCCCACGAGCTGGAGGTCAACGCGATCGCCTGGGACGGCACCGAGGGCACCACCCTGGAGGTGGCGCTCTCCTGGCCGGACGGTCTGCTGGCCGAGGCCGAGGTCGCCGAGCTCGCCGAGCTGTGGCGCGGCGCCCTCGGCGCGCTGGCCCGGGCGACCGGCGGCGGCCTGACCCCCTCCGACCTGCCGATGGTCGAGCTCACCCAGCCTCAGCTGGAGCAGCTGGAGCAGTGGTACCCGGAGCTGACCGACGTACTGCCGCTCACCTCGCTTCAGGAGGGCTTCCTCTTCCACACCCTGATCGACGGCCAGGACACCGACGCCTACGTCACCCAGCTCAGCCTGGAGCTGACCGGCCCGCTGGAGGCGGCCGCCCTGCGGACCGCCGCCGAACGGCTGCTGGAGCGCCACCCCGCGCTGCGGGCCGGCTTCCGCTACGACGGGCTCGCCGCGCCCGTCCAGGTGATCGCCTCCGGGCAGCAGCTGCCTTGGGCCGAAGTCGACCTGACCGACCTCGCCGGCCTCGACGCCGGGCGGCAGGAGGCCGAGGCGGCCCGGCTGGCGGCCGAGGAGCGCTCCCGGCCGTTCGACCTGACCCGGCCGCCGCTGCTCAGGCTGCTGCTGCTGCGCCTCGCCCCCGACCGGCACCGGCTGCTGATCAGCAACCACCACATCCTCTGGGACGGCTGGTCGACCCCGGTCCTGGTGGCCGAGCTCTGCTCCCTGCTCGCCCGGCCGCACGCCGCACTGCCCGCGGCCCCGCCGTTCGCCGGCTACCTGGAGTGGCTGGCCGGCCAGGACGCGGAGGGCGCCCGCACCGCCTGGGGCCGGGCGCTCGCGGGGGCGCAGCCGACCCACCTGGTGCCGGAGGCCGCCCACGGCGAGCCGGTGCTGCACCGGCAGGTCCGCACCGAGCTGTCGCCCGAGCTGACCGCCCGGCTGACGGAGCTGCTGCAGAGCAGCGGAGTCACCGTCAACACCCTGATCCAGGCGGCCTGGGGGATCTTCCTGGCCCGCACCAGCGGCCAGGAGGACGTGCTCTTCGGCACCTCCGTCTCCGGCCGCACGGCCGAGGTGCCCGAGCTCGACCGGATGGTCGGGATGCTCACCAACACCCTGCCCGTCCGGGTCGAGCTGCGCCCCGAGGAGTCGGTGCTCGAGCTGCTCGCCCGGCTCCAGGAGGAGCAGCTCGCGCTGATCCCGCACCACCACCTCGGCCTGTCCGAGATCCAGCGGGCGGCGGGCGGCGGGCCGCTCTTCGACACCACCATGGTCTGCCTCAACTACCCGCTGGACCCGGCCGCGTTCGACGCCGCGCTGAGCGGCTCGGGGCTCGCCCTGACGAGCCTGGACGCCGCCGACGGGACGCACTACCCGCTGCGGCTGGCCGCCATCCCGGGGCCGGCGCTGCGGATCTGGCTGGGCTACCGGCCCGACCTCTACTCGGCCGAGGAGGCCGAGCAGCTGTCCGACCGGATCCACCGACTGCTGGAGACGGTGGCCGACGCCCCGCACACCGCAGTCGGGGAGCTCGACATCCTCACCGCCGAGGAACGGGCCCAGCTGCTCGTGGACTTCGGCGGCTACGACTGGGGCGGCTATGGCGGCTGACCGCACGCGCCCCGACACAGACCGGACCGACGACCTTCTGAAGGAGGCACCCATGACCATCGACATCACCGGCCACGCGACATTCGCCGCGGCCTTCACCGCCCAGGTCGCGGCCCAGCCGGACCGCCTTGCCGTCGCCGTCACCACCGGCTCGGCCG
Organism: Kitasatospora sp. MMS16-BH015; assembly: GCF_002943525.1. Taxonomy (NCBI): domain Bacteria; kingdom Bacillati; phylum Actinomycetota; class Actinomycetes; order Kitasatosporales; family Streptomycetaceae; genus Kitasatospora; species Kitasatospora sp. MMS16-BH015. The sequence goes on from NZ_CP025394.1 coordinate 3,994,255, forward strand.
ACCCGGCGCCGCAGCTGCTCAGCTTCGCCGAGCTCGACCGCCGGGCCCGGGTCCGCGCCCGGGAGCTCTCCGCCCGGCTCTCGCCGGGGGCCCGGGTGATCCTGGCGCTGCCGACCTCGGTCGAGTTCGTCGAGACGTACACCGCCTGCCTGCTGGCCGGCCTGGTGGCCGTGCCCGTCCCCGTGCCGGGCCGTTCCTCGCACGCCAGCGGGCGGGTCGGCTCGATCATCCAGGACTGCTCGGCCGAGCTCGTGCTCACCCTGGCCGAGGAGGTGGAGACCCTGGCCGGCTGGCTGTACGGGCAGGGCCTGGGCGAGGTGGCCTTCGAGGCCGTCGCCCCGGTGCCCGCCGACGCGGACGCCTCCGACTGGACGGCCCCCGTGCCGGCGGCCACCACGATCGGCGTGCTGCAGTACAGCTCCGGCTCGACCGGTACGCCCAAGGGCGTGATGCTCAGCCAGGGCAACATCGTCGCCAACGTCCAGGCGCTCGCCGACTGCTGCGAGCTGGGCCCGGAGGACCGCTTCGGCGGCTGGATCCCGATGCACCACGACATGGGCCTGTTCACCCAGCTGAGCGCCGGCCTGCTGCTGGGCCTGGGCTGCGTGCTGATGCCCCCGGGCGAGTTCGTCAAGCGGCCGATCGAGTGGCTGCGGGTGCTCGACGCCTACGACGTCACCGTCTCGGCCGGCCCGGACTTCGCCTTCGACCTGAGCACCCGCCTGGTCACCGAGGAGCAGCTGAAGACCGTCGACCTGTCCAAGCTGCGGTCCGTGCTGAACGGCTCCGAGCCGATCCACGCGCCCACCCTGGCCGCCTTCTCCGCGCGGTTCGCCGCCGCCGGGCTGCGGCCCGAGGCGGTCGCCCCCGGCTACGGGCTGGCCGAGGCCACGGTCTTCGTCTCCTGCAAGGCCCCGGCCCCGCAGCCGACCGTGCTGACCGTCGACCCGGCCGCCGCCGAGCGCGGCGAGCTGCTGGTCGCCGCGCAGGGCCGGCAGATCGTCGGCTGCGGCGTGCCGACCGGCCTGGAGGCCCGGATCGCCGACCCGGAGACCGGGCGGGAGCTGCCCGCCGGCCGGATCGGCGAGCTGTGGCTGCGCGGCCCGAGCGTGGGCCACGGCTACTGGAACCGGCCCGAGCAGAGCGACGCGGTCTTCAACGCGGTGCTCGACCCCGCCGAGGGCGAGCCGACCAGCGGCTGGCTGCGCACCGGTGACCTCTGCTGCCTGATCGGCGGCGAGCTGTTCATCACCGGCCGGCTCAAGGAGATGATGGTCGTCCGCGGCCGCAACCTCTTCCCGCAGGACCTGGAGCAGGAGGCCCGCGCGGCCAGCCCGGCGCTCACCGGCTTCTTCGGCGCGGCCTTCGCCGTCCCCGCGCCGGACGAGCGGGTGGTCCTGGTCCACGAGGTGGCCCCGGCCACCCCGCGCGAGGAGCTGCCGAAGGTCGCGGGGGCCGTGCGGCAGCGGCTCAGCGCGGTGCTCGGCGCACCGGCGCGCAACGTGGTGCTGGTCCGCCGCGGCTCGATCCGCCGGACCACCAGCGGCAAGATCCAGCGCACCGCCATGCGGGACCTCTTCCTGGCCGGCGAGCTGACCTCCGTCCACTGCGAGCTGGAGCCGGCCGTGGAGCGGCTGCTCGCCGAGGCCCGCCCGGCCGAGGCCGTCCTGGTCGGCGGTGCCGCGTGAGCACCACCCGGCTGCGCCCCTCGCAGGCGCTGGACCGCTGGCTGGACGAGGCGGAGGCCGGCCCCGGGCTCGGCACCGCCGCGCTGGACCGCGCGGAGGAGTTCCCGGCGAGGATCGTCGAGCGGCTCGACGCCTTCGAGCTGCCCGCGTACTACGTGCCGGCCCAGTGGGGCGGCGAGTTGGACGACCACGAGGAGCTGTTCCGGCTCTGGCGCGCGGCCGCCCGCCGCGACGTGAGCGCGGTCGTGGCGCACGGCAAGACCTACCTGGGCGCCGTCTCGGTCTGGCTGACCGGCTCCCCGGAGCAGTGCGAGCAGACCGCGGCAGCGATCCTGGACGGCGAGCGGATCAGCTGGGCGCTCTCCGAGCCGGAGCACGGCGCCGATCTGCTGGCCGGCAGCGTCACCGCCCGTCGCACAGCGGCGGGTTACACCCTGGACGGCACCAAGTGGCCGATCAACAACGCCACTCGGGGCAGCCGGCTCACCGTGCTGGCCCGCACCGGCGAGCAGGGCGGCAGCCGCGGCCAGAGCCTCTTCCTGGTGGACAAGTCCGAGCTGGGCGAGGGGAGTTACCAGCTGCTGCCGAAGGCCCGGACGCACGGGGTGCGCGGGGTGGACATCAGCGGGATCGCCTTCGAGGGCGCCGAGCTGCCCGAGCGGGCGCTGCTCGGCGCGGAGGGCGGCGGCGCCGAGACGGTGCTGCGCGCCCTGCAGCTGACCCGGACAATGTGCTCGGCCCTGTCGGCCGGCGCCGGCGAGCACGCACTGCGGATCGTCGTCGGCTTCGCCGCGGAGCGGATCATCCAGGAGCAGCCGCTCATCACCCGCCCCAACGTCCGTGCCGTACTGGCCCGTTCGGCCGCCCTGCTGGCGGCCGTGGAGGCCGCGGCGGTGCACGGCAGCCGCTCGATCCACGCCCTGACCGGTGAGATGAGCGTGGTCTCCGCCGTGGTCAAGGCGCTCGCGCCGAGCCTGGTGGACGGCGTGATCACCGACCTGGCGGAGGTGCTCGGCTCGCGGGCCTTCCTGGCCGAGGAGTACGCCGAGGGCGCGTTCCAGAAGATCCAGCGCGACCACCAGGTGGTCGCCATCTTCGACGGCTCCACCGTGGTCAACCGCAACTCCCTGATCAACCAGTTCCCGCGGCTGGTCCGGGGGTTCGCCGCCGGCACGGCCGACGCCGAGGGGCTGGCCCGCGCCGCCGCGCTCGACGCCGCCCCGGGCCCGCTGGACTTCGACCGGCTCACCCTGCTCTCCCGGACGGGCTGCAGCACCGTGCAGGCCCTGCCCGCCACCGTCGAGGCGCTGGCCGGTCTCGGCGCGAGCGATGAACTCCAGCGCCAGGCCAAGGCCTTGGTCGCCACCGGCGACGAGCTGCACCGTCGGATGGCCGACGTCCGCCCGAGCCCGCGGCCCTCGATGGCCTCCTTCGAGCTCGCCGCGGCGTACGAGACGCTGTACGCGGCCGCCGCCTGCCTCCAGCTCTGGACGGCCAACGCCGCCACGGCCGCCGGCCCGCTCTGGGAGGACGCGCTCTGGCTGCGCGTCACCCTGCGCGAGCTGCACCTGCGCCTGCTGAAGCAGCTCGGCGAGGCCCGCCCGCCCGTCACCGAGGAGGACACCCGGCTCACCGACCAGCTGGTCGACCGGATCGCCCAGGCCGTCGCCGACGGCACCCCGCTCACCCCGCTCGGCCAGCCGACCGGACAGCCGACGGAGACGCCCGATGCTGCTTGAGACCCCCGTACCCGTGATCGAAGGGACCGGGAACCGCGCCGACCTGCTCGACACCCTGCTCGGCGACCCCTGGGACGAGGCCAACCCGGTCGGCTACCCCGAGATCCTCGCCTCCGACGAGCGGCAGGAGATGTTCCCGGCCGGTGAGCGCTACCTCGACACCTTCGGCCTGAACGCCGAGTTCGTCCCGGTGGAGCACGGCGGCCGGTTCACCCAGGTCGACCGGCTGGCCGAGATCCTGCGGACGGTCTGGCGGCGCGACCCCTGCCTCGGCCTCGGCTACGGCTTCAGCTCCTTCATCGCCTCCGTCAACCTGTGGAGCGCGGGCACCGCCGAGCAGCAGCGGGCCGCGGCCGAGCTGCTGCTCTCCGGCCGCAAGATCGCCTCGGTCTACCACGAGCTCGCCCACGGCAACGACTTCTCCCGCGCCGAGTTCGCCGGCAGCCGCGGCCCGGACGGGGGCTGGCTGCTCAACGGCACCAAGGACGTGGTCACCAACTTCCAGCGCTCCGCCGCCCTGGTGGTGTTCACCCGGACCGACCCGGCCCGCGGCAGCCGCAGCCACAGCCAGTTCTTCGTCCGCAAGGACGGCCTGCCCGAGGGCGCGCTGGAGTACCTGCCGCGGTTCCCGAGCTCCGGCATGCGCGGGGTGCAGCTGGGCGGCGGCGAGTTCACCGACTGCCCGACCCCGGCGAGCAGCCTGCTGGGCGCCGAGGGCCAGGGCATCGAGACGGCCCTGCGCTCCTTCCAGCTCACCCGCTCCATCCTGCCCTCGATGTGCGCGGGCATCCTGGACAGCGGCATCCGGACGGCGCTGAGCTGCGCGCTGGACCGGCGGCTCTACGGCGACACCGTCGCCGCGCTGCCCTACGTGCGTTCGGTGATCGCCCGGGCCTTCGCCGACCTGCTGGCCGTGGACGCGCTCTCCACCGTGGTGCTGCGGGCGCTGCACCTGCTGCCCTCGGAGACCGCGGTCTTCGCCTCCGCCACCAAGTACCTGGGCTCGCGGATGCTGATCGACGCGATGGACGAGCTGCGCACCGTGCTCGGCGCCCAGGGCTTCCTGCGCGAGGGCCGGTACGCGATCTTCCAGAAGCTGCACCGCGACCTGGCCCCGGCCGGGTTCGGCCACGCCTCCCGGGCCGCCTGCCAGGTGACCATCCTGCCGCAGCTGCCCCGGCTGGCCCGCCGCTCCTGGTTCACCGACGCCTCGGCCCCGGCCGCGCTGTTCCGGATCGGCACCGCGCTCGACCCGCTGGACTTCACCGCGCTGGCGGCCGGCTCGCCGCGCAGCGACGGCCTGAGCGCGGCCCTGGTGGAGATCAGCGAGCAGTGCCCGCCGGACACCCTGGTGGGCCGCCTCGCCGCCCGGTTCCGCGCCGAGCTGGCCGCGCTGCGCGAGGAGTGCGGCCGGCTCGCCCCGCGCGACATCACCATCGGCGCCTCGCCGCAGGCCTACGCCCTGGCCGGCCGGTACACCGTGGTGCTCGCGGCGGCCGCCTGCCTCGGCGTCTGGTGGCACGGCCGCGACACCGCCCGGCCGCCGCTGGACGAGACCTCGCTGGCCGCCGCACTGGACCGCCTGGTCGGACGCCTCGACGGGCCGTCCGTCCTGACCACCGCCGAGCGCGAGGCGGTGGAGGAGGAGATGTTCCGCTCCGCCGTCCGGCGCCTGGACGACCGCCGGCTCTTCGACCTGACCGCACGACGCATTCCCGGCTGACCCAGGGCCTGTCCGGCCGGACAGGCCCCAGCCCCACCACCGACTCACTCCCGAGGAGACACCCCATGTCCGACACCATCACCGCCACCCCGCAGACCCCCGCCGAGATCCGCGACTGGCTGGCCCAGCGGGTCGGCTACTACCTCGAGCGCCCGGCCGCCGACATCGACGGCTCCGTCCCGCTCACCCAGTACGGCCTGGACTCGGTCTACGCCTTCGCGCTCTGCGGCGACATCGAGGACACCCTCGACCTGCCGGTCGACCCGACCCTGGTCTGGGACGTGGACACCGTGGACGCGCTCTCGGCCCACCTGGCCGAGCTGATCGCCGCCCGCTGAATGCGGAGAAGGGGCGCGGGCCCCTTGCGGGTCCCGCGCCCCTGGTGGAGCCGCGCGTCAGGAGACGAGCTGGTGCGGCATCACCGTCCGGACCTCGCCGGTGAGGATGCCCTCGTAGGTGCGGGTCAGCAGCCGGCCCGGCTCCACGCCGAGCTCGTCGGCCAGCAGCCGGCGGCCGTCCAGGTAGAGGTTCATCGCCTCGGCCTGGCGCTCGGAGCGGTAGAGCGCGGTCATCAGCAGGGCGCGGAAGCGCTCCCGCATCGGGTAGTGCGCGACCAGGCCGGTCAGCTCGGAGACCAGCTGGCGGTGGCGGCCGAGGATCAACTCGACCTCGATCCAGGCCTCCAGGGCCTCCAGCCGGGCCTCGTCGAGCTGCGGACGCTCGGCGAAGACCAGGTGGTCGGTCACGTCGGCGAGCGCCTCGCCGCGCCAGAGCGACAGCGCCGCGCGCAGCTGCTCGGAGGCGTACTCGTACCGCTGGGTGCGCAGCGCGCGCATGCCCTCCTGGGCGTGGCTGCCGAACTCGGTCAGGTCGCAGACCACGTCCTCGGCGATCAGCCGGTAGCCGGTGCGGATCCTGACCAGCGGCACGTCCGGTCCGAGGCGGCGCCGTAGTCTCGACGCGTAGGTGTGGATCTGCGCGCCGGCCGTGCTCGGCGGCGCGGTGTCCCAGAGCATGCGGCTCAGGTGCTCGTCCGAGAGCGTGCGGCCACCGGCCAGCACCAGCGAGGCGAACATCGTGCGCTGCTTGCTGCCGCTCAGCGTGTCTTCCTGCCCGTCGGTCCAGATGTGGACGGGGCCGAGGATTCGGAACTCCATGATCTTTCGTCTTCTCTCGCCGGGTGCCCTCGCAGAAGCTGCGCGGACTACTGTGTGGGGCCTTGCCAACCAGAGCCGGACAGGGCGGTCCCACCGGCTCCTTCGAGCCGGGTGGGGCGTGGGGGTCCCGCCGACGGAACAGAGACTATGAATCCTCTGCATCGGCTCGATATTGGCTCGATATCGACCCGCGCCAGCCCCCGGCAGTACCCTTCCCCGGCCCGTCCCCAGACCTCCCACCAGCACGATTGGTCGTGAGCATGTCCAAGACCCCGCCCTTCGACCCGCCGCTGCTCCGGGCCGCCCGGCTCAGGTTCCCGCTGCTCGGCTCCCCGCTGGTCAGATCCCGGCGGACGGTCGGCGGGGTGCTGATCGCGCTGGCCGTGCTGCTCGCCGGCTGGATCCTGCTGCTCGGCGCCCAGACCCGGGGGCAGGTGGAGGTCAGGAACTGGGGCGTGGTCTGGATCGGCATGGACCTCGCCCAGGTCGCCGGCCTGGCCGTCAGCGGCTACCTCCTGCTGCGGCGCTCCCGACTGGTCAGCCTCTCCGCGGCGGCCGCCGCGACGCTGCTGCTGCTCGACGCCTGGTTCGACGTCATGACGGCGGCGGGCGGCGCCGAGTGGTACACCGCCCTGGCGATGGCCCTCCTGGTGGAGCTGCCGGCGGCCTGCGGCCTCGCCCTGCTTTCCCGCATCGCCCTGGATTGGTGATCCCGCCCCCTGTTCGCACGCCTCCCCCCACCCGGCCCCCGGGATTCGCATCACCGCCGGAACCCCGACATAACGCCCGACATGCACATCCGGACGTGACTATTCCAGTACGGCAGGTAGTGTGATCTTCAACGGGGAAGCATGTTTGTCGATCAGGGGGGACTGATTGGACATCCAGGTTGAATTCGGGATCCTGGGGCCGCTATCGGCCGCAGTGGACGGCCGCCGGATCGGTGTGGGCGGCCCGAGGCAGCGGACGATCCTCGCGCTGCTCCTGCTGAGACCGGGCCGGGTCGTCTCGGTGGACGCCATGGTGGAGGCCGTCTGGCAGGGGGACCCGCCGGCCACCGCCCGCACCCAGGTCGCGATCTGCATCGGCGCACTCCGCAAGACCTTCAAGGCCGAGGGCTGCGGCGACGAGGTCATCGTCACCGCCCACCCCGGCTACCAGCTGAACCCCGCCGTCGTCCGGGTCGACCTGCTCGAACTCCAGGAGCTGACGGCCGCCGCCGACCAGGCCGTCGGACGCCGCCGGACGGCCGAGGCCGCGGCGCTGTACGAGCGCGCGCTCGGCCTCTGGCGCGGCCCGGTGCTGGCCGGCGTCACCGGCCGGGAGATCGAGGACGAGGCCGCCCGGCTCGAGGAGGTACGGCTGGCCGCCTTCGAGGGCGCCGCAGCCGTGCAGTTGACCCTCGGTCAGAACCACGAGGTGATCGGCCGGCTCACCCCGCTGGTGCAGGAGCACCCGCTGCGCGAGAACGCGCGCCACTCGCTGATGCTCGCCCAGTACCGCGCCGGCCGGCGGGCCGAGGCGATGGAGACCTTCCGGGACGGCCGCCGGCGGTTCATCGACGAGCTGGGCCTCGAACCGGGCGCCGCCCTCCAGCAGTTGCACGACGCGATCCTGCGGGACGACCCCTCGCTCACCCCGCCCGAGGCGCCCGCCGCCGAGCAGGCCGAGCCCGCCGAGCCCGCGGCCGCCGCGCCGGCGCCCGAAGGGCGGCCGACCCCCTCCTTCCTGCCGCCGAACGTGCCCGCCTTCACCGGCCGCGGCGCCGAGACGGCGGCGCTCGACCGGCTGATCGGCGACCGCTCCGACGACCAGCCGCCCGCCATCGCCTTCATCACCGGCGTCGCCGGGGTCGGCAAGACCGGGCTCGCGGTGAACTGGTCCCACCGGGTCGCCGGGCACTTCCCGGACGGCCGGCTCTTCGCCGACCTCTGCGGCCACGACGAGACGGACGAACCCACCGCCGCCGCCGACGTGCTGAGCCGCTTCCTGCGCGCCATGGGCGTGCCCGGCGAGCAGATCCCGGCCGAACTCGACGAGCGGATCTCGCTCTACCGCAGCGTGCTGGCCGACCGCCGGGTGCTGGTGGTGCTCGACAACGTCCGCACCATCGGCCAGATCCTGCCGCTGCTGCCCAACAACGGCCGCTGCTGCGTGGTGGTCACCAGCCGGGAGCCGCTGGAGCAGCTGATGCTCCGCTACGGCGCCGTACGGGTCCAACTCGGCGTGCTGCCACCGGCAGAGGCCGTCGAGCTGCTCGCCAGGATCGTGCCCGAGGGCCGGATCGAGGCCGACCCGGTGCAGGCCGCCCGGCTGGGCGAGCTCTGCGACCGGCTGCCGCTGGCCCTGCGGATCGCCGCCGCCCGGCTGGCCTCCAAGCCGCACTGGACGGTGAAGTACCTGGTCTCCCGGCTCGCCGACGAGCGCCGCCGGCTGGACGAGCTCAGCCAGGGCGAATCCCGGGTCCGCGCCAGCTTCGCGCTCAGCTACCGCTACCTGCCCAAGGACGCGGCCCGGCTCTACCGGCGGCTCGCCCTGGTCGACGTGCCCGACTTCACCCCCTGGGTGGGCGCGGCCCTGCTCGACGTCGACGCCTTCGAGGCCGAGCGGCTGATGGAGCAGCTGGTGGACGTCCAACTCCTCGAGGTGGTCGGCGGCGACACCACCGGCCAGCTGCGCTACCGGATGCAGAACCTGCTGCGGCTCTTCGCCAAGGAGCGGGTGCTGCAGGAGGAGAGCGAACGGGACCAGGCCGAGGGCCGCGACCGCGCGCTGCGCAGCTGGCTGACCGTCGCCGAGCAGGCGCACGCGCGCGAGTACGGCGGCCACTTCGGGATCGTCCACGGCGCCACCCCCCGCTACCCGGTCGAACCCGAGCTGGTCGAGGAGCTGATCGCCACCCCGCTGGACTGGTTCGAGGCCGAGCGGCTCTCGCTGATCGCGGTCATCGACCAGGCCGCCCGGCTCGGCCTGGACGACCTCGCCTGGGACCTCTGCATCTCCACCGTGGTGCTCTTCGAGACCCGCAACTACGTGGAGGACTGGGAGCTCTGCGCCGAACGGGCCCGCGCCGCCGCGCAGGGCACCGGCAACCTGCGCGGCCAGGCGGTGATGCTGGCCACCCTGGGGGCGGTGCGCACCCGGATGCTGCGCCTGGACGAGGCCGTCGCCTACCTGGACGCCTCGCTCGCCCTGTTCGAGCAGGTCGGCGAGGAGCACGGCCGGGCCATCGCGCTGCGCGCGCTGGCGATCATCGACCACACCAGGGGCGACCTGGCCACCTCCGGCCGGCGGCTGACCGAGGCCACGGAGCTCTTCCGCCAGGTCGGCGACCTCTCCTCGGAGGCGCACGCCCTCGGCTACCTGGCGCTGGCCGAGCTGGCCCAGGGCAGGCCGAAGGAGGCCGTCGAGATCAGCCTGGAGTCGATGCGGATCTCCCGCCTGATCGGCGAGACCCGGGGGGCGGCGCAGGCCGCGTACCGGCTCGGCCGGGCCTACCTGATGGACGGTCAGCCGGAGCTGGCGGAGGCCTCCTTCGCCGAGGCCGGCCGGATCGTCCGCGAGAAGGGCGACCGGCTCGGCACGGTCTACGCCCAACTCGGCCTGGGCGAGACCAGGTTGTCCATGGGCCTGGCCATCGAGGCGGAGGGCGACCTGCTGACGGCACTGGAGGTCGTGCGGCAGATCGACAACCCGCTGGCCGAGGGCCGGGTCCGCCACACGCTCGGCCTGGTCTGCCGCCGGCTCGGCCGGATCGCCGACGCCCGCGGTCACCTCGAGGCCGCCTGCGAGCTGTTCCGGCTGGCCGGCTCGGCCGCCCGCGAGCTCGCCGAACAGGACCTGGCCGAGCTCGACCCCACCCCCCGCAAGGAGCTGGCCGGCTGCTGAACCGCCCCTCCCGAGAGCCCCGTACCGGATGTCCGGTGCGGGGTTCTCGCGTTTCAGGAAATGACGAGAAAGTATGCGTGATCCATAGCGGATATATGTCTTCCTGCTAGATGTTTTGCATAGCTTGCATGACATCGAGAGCGAAGTCGAACGGCGGCTTCGCGGTCCGACGGATATTCCGAGTTACGGAGTCCCTCATGTCCCCAACCAGCACGGCCCCCCCATTCGCCGTGATATCCGGCGCCCAGGTGCACGGCGTCCTCGACGACCGGAAGAAGGAGGTGGTCGAGCTGGTCGAACAGGCCTACCGCATCCACGGCGAGGGCGACACCGTGAACCCGCCCTCGTACTTCCTGCGCTTCCCCGACCGCCCCAGCTCCCGGATCATCGCGCTGCCGGCCTCCATCGGCGGCGAGGTGCGGGTGGACGGGCTGAAGTGGATCTCCAGCTTCCCGGAGAACGTCGCGGCCGGGATCCCGCGCGCCTCGGCCGTCCTGATCCTCAACGACCACGAGACCGGCTACCCGCTGGCCTGCCTGGAGAGCTCCATCATCAGCGCCTCCCGGACGGCCGCCTCGGCCGCGCTGGCCGCCGACCGGCTCACCGCCGGCCAGGAGCGGCCGCGCCGGATCGGCTTCATCGGCGTCGGCCTGATCGCCCGCTACATCCACGCCTACCTGGCCGGCACGGACTGGACCTTCGACTCCGCCGGGGTCTTCGACCTCTCCGCCGAGCACGCGGAGGGCTTCGCCGGCTACCTGGCGGGCACCGACGGGGTCGGCGAGGTCACCGTGCACGAGAGCGCCGAGGCGCTCATCCGCAGCAGCGACCTGGTGGTCTTCGCCACCGTGGCCGGCGCCCCGCACATCCACGACCCCGAGTGGTTCTCGCACAACCCGCTGGTCCTGCACGTCTCGCTGCGCGACCTCGCCCCCGAGGTGGTGCTCGCGGCGACCAACATCGTCGACGACGTCGAGCACAGCCTGAAGGCCGACACCTCGCTCCACCTGGCCGAGCAGCAGACCGGCCACCGCGACTTCGTCGACGGCACGCTGTACGACGTGCTGACCGGCGCGGTCACCCCGGCGGCCGACCGCCCGGTGATCTTCTCGCCGTTCGGGCTCGGGGTGCTCGACCTGGCGGTCGGCAAGCACGTCTACGACTCCGTCCGCGCGGCCGGCGAGCTGGCCGTCGTCGAGGACTTCTTCCACGAGATGCGCAGATACGGCTGATCCGTGATGAGAACTCATCCAGTTGTGCCCGAATCCGGGAGGGACCGTGCCGATCATCTCGGCTCCGCAAGACTTCAGTGAGAACGAACTGTTCGTCGACCTGCGAGCCAGCGTCGGAATTCCGCTCTACCTCAAGTGCGAGGGGCTGAATTTCGCCGGGTCCATCAAGCAGAAGGCCGCCGTGTCGATGATCGAGGCGGCGGAGCGGGCCCAGCGCCTGAACTCCGACTCGATCCTGGTCGAGTCCTCCTCGGGGAACCTCGGCGTCGCGCTCAGCATGATCGCGGCCAGCAAGGGCTACGGCTTCCTCTGCGTGACCGACTCCCGCTGCAACCTCGCCACCCGGCGGCTGATGGAGGTCTTCGGCGCGCGGGTGCACACCGTGACCGAGCCGGATCCGGTGGACGGACTGCTCGGTGCCCGGATCAACTACGTCCGCCAGCTGGTGGCCGGTGACGACCGGTACGTCTGGCTCAACCAGTACCTCAACGCCAACAACTGGCGTGCCCACTACCGCTGGACGGCGCCCGCGATCGCCGCCCAGTTCCCCGACCTCGACGTGCTCTTCGTCGGCGCCGGCACCACCGGCACCCTGATGGGGTGCGCCCGCTGGTTCAAGGAGCACCGGCCGAAGGTGCGGATCGTCGCGGTGGACAGCGTCGGCTCGGTGATCTTCGGGGCCGACGCCGGCCCGCGCATGATCCCCGGCCTCGGCGCGGCCGTCCGCCCGGCGATGCTCGACGAGAAGTACGTGGACGAGGTCCGCTGGGTGCCGGAGGTCGACGCGGTGCGGATGTGCCACCGACTGGCCGCCCGCGGCTTCCTGTTCGGCGGATCAACCGGGACGGTCGTCGCGGGGGCGGCCGAATGGCTGGCCGATCACGACGCCTGGGACCTCACCGCCGCCGCCATCTCGCCCGACCTCGGCGAGCGGTACCTCGACACGGTCTACCAGAGCAACTGGGTGCAGGACATCTACGGCCCGCACGCCCTGCGGCAGACCGAGCTGGTCTGACCGGCCCGAGGCACGGCCCGTTGTCCCGCCCCGACGCACCAGCCCAGCCCAGCCCAGCCCAGAGCACGACGAGCCCGACCACGACGAGGGAGAGCACCGAGATGACCGCCGCGCTGCTGGAGAGCACGTCCGTCGAGAGCGGGCACCGCGCGCTGTTCGACCTGTTGACCGGGGCCGCCGCCGACCACCGGCTGATCGACCACCCGCCGGAGGGCCGCACCGACCTGGCGAGCGCGCTGCGCGGCCACCACGTGCGGCAGGCCGCGAAGTGCATCGTGGTGCGGGTGAAGCTGGACGGCAAGACCGTCCGGTACGCGCTCACCGTGGTCGCCGGCGACCGCCGGGTCGACTTCGACGCCGTCGCCCGGCTCTTCGGCGGCCGGCGGGCCGGCTTTGCGGACGGGCCCACCGCCGAGCGGCTGACCGGCTGCGTCAGCGGCTCGATCATCCCGTTCTCCTTCCACCGGGACCTTTTCCTGGTGGTGGATCCGGAGCTGCTCGCGCACGAGGAGATCTATTTCAACGCCGGCCGGCTGGACCAGTCGGTGGCGCTGGCCACGGTCGATTATCTGGAACTGGCCGCTCCACTTGTCGAGGAGGTGGCGGTCCGACAGATCCCGTCCGGCGAGCGCGAGTTCGACTCCCCGGCGGGGAGCCGGTCGCACCTCGCTGACCAGTGCTGATACCGCCGTTATCGACCTCGGGAGGGACCGAAAACGAAACGATAAAGGATCGAAGTCGGGGCTCCGTAGCTTCTTCCTCGTCAGCAGGAAACGCCACGCCTCGTCGAAAAAGGGTTGAGATGCGCCTCTCTGGTAGCAAGTTCGTCAAGCGGACCGTCGTCGCCGTGTTCGCCCTGACCGTCGCCTGCACCGCGGGCGCCGTCGAACTCGCCGGGAACCTCGACCACTCGGCCCGCTCCGCCGCCGTCATCCTGGCCGACGGCGACCCCACGCCGGCCCCGGCCGCCGCCCCGGTCGTGCCGGCCAACCAGGAATGGGGCCACTGATCCGCCCCGACCCACCAGGACAGAAGGCCGCCGCAGCCGAACCCCCGGGCTACGGCGGCCTTCGCCGCCCCCGGGCCACCACCCCCGCCACACAACCAAAAGGCCCAGGTCACGGACTACGTGACCTGGGCCTTCGCTGAGCCGCTTTCGGGATTCGAACCCGAGACCTACGCATTACGAGTGCGTTGCTCTGGCCAACTGAGCTAAAGCGGCAACCGCTGCACCGGGGGCACCACAGGGTGGAACCTCACTGGCAACGCGGGCCAGTCTACACGGCTTCCGCCGGTGATCCGTACCGGGTTGTCAGGCGGAGGAGACGGCGAGCTTCAGGGCGAAGCCGGCGAAGAGCATGGCGACTGCGCTGGTCAGCCCGGCGGAGAGGCGCTTGCGGCGACCGAAGGCGGCGGCCAGGGCGGTGCCGGTGAAGATCAGGGTGGTCAGGTAAAGGACGCTGAAGGTCTGGAGGATGCCGCCCAGGAGGATGAAGGAGAGGGCGGGCTTGGAGTACCCCGGGTCGACGAACTGGGTGAAGAAGGAGAGCAGGAAGAGGATGGCCTTCGGGTTGAGCAGGCTGATCGTGAGCGCCCGGCGGAACGGCCGCTCGACGGTGGCCGGCGGCTCCACGGGCGAGCCGGCGGCGGCTGCCGCCGCGGCGGCCCGCCGCTCGCGCCAGAGCTGCCGCGCCGCGCGCAGCATGCCGAACCCGATCCAGAGCAGGTAGGCCGCGCCGCCGAACTTCACCACGGCGAAGACCGCCGGGTTGGCCTTGAGCAGCGAGGTGGCGCCCAGGGCGGTGAGCGAGATCAGGATCGAGTCGCCGACGAAGACCCCGGCCGCGCCGCGGAAGGCGGTGCGGACGCCCCGCCGGGCGGCCACCGAGAGCACGTAGAGCGAGTTCGGGCCGGGCAGCAGGACGATCACCAGGGCGCCGAGGACGTAGGTCGCCAGGTCGTGGACTCCGAACACGGTGCAGCTCCTCAGCCGTCCTCAGTGCGATGGGCGGACCATCGTACATTCGGATGACCGATCGGTTGAACCACGAACAACCGAGCAGGTCAGGTCGGCCTACTTCGAGCAGCGCGTCCCCGTCGCGGGCGCGTCCCCGCCCAGCAGGTACCGGTTGACCGCCCCGTCCACGCACCCGTTGTGCCGCCCGTAGGCGGTGTGGCCGTCGCCGTCGTAGGTGAGCAGCCGCCCCGCCTCCAGCTGGGTGGCCAGCGCCTGGGCCCACGCGTACGGCGTGGCCGGGTCCCGGGTGGTGCCGACCACCACGATCGGCACCGAACCCGCCGCCCGCACGGTGTGCGCGGCCCCGGTCGGCTTGACCGGCCAGTACGCGCAGCCCAGCGCCATCCAGGCCATGTCCCGCCCGAAGTGCGGCGAGACGCCCTCGAAGGCGGGCACCGCCTGCCGCACCTCCTCCGGCCCGGCGAACGGCGCCGGCAGGTCGAGGCAGTTGACGGCCATGTTGGCGAACATCAGGTTCGGGTAGCTGCCGTCCACCGCGCGCTCGTAGTACGAGTCGGAGAGCCGGAGCAGCCCGCTCCCCTCCCCCGCCTTCGCGGTGGCCAGCGCGCTGCGCAGCTGCGGCCAGAGGAACTCCGCGTACATCGCCTGGATCACCCCGGTGGTGGCCTGCGACTCGGTCAGCCTGCGGTCGCCGTCGGTCGGCAGCGGGTGCGCGTCGATCTGCTTGAACAGCGCGTCCAGCTGCTGCCCGGCCTGCTCCACGGTGGAGCCGAGCGGGCAGTCGTCGTGGCTCACGCAGTCCTTGGCGAAGGCCGCCCAGGCGGTCTCGAAGCCGCCGGCCTGCGCCTTGTTGCCCGCGATCGCGTCCAGCGAGGGGTCCATCGCGCCGTCCAGCACCATCCGGCCGACCTTGCTCGGGAAGAGCCCGGCGTAGGTGGCGCCGAGGAAGGTGCCGTAGGACTTGCCCAGGTAGCGCAGCTTCTCGTCGCCGAGCAGCGCCCGCAGCACGTCCAGGTCGCGCGCCGACTCCACCGTGCTGACGTGCCCCAGGAAGGCCCCCGACTTCGCCTGGCAGGCCGCCGCGAACTCCTTGTCGGCGGCCACCAGCGCGTCCGTCTCGGCCTGGTCGTCGGGGGTGATGTCCACGGCGGTGTACGCGTCCATCCGGTCACCGCTCAGGCAGGTCACGGGGCTGCTCCGGCCGACCCCGCGCGGGTCGAGCCCGACCAGGTCGTACGCGGCGCGCACCCCCGCGTCGTACCCCTTGGCCACCGACTCCACGTAGTCCACGGCCGAACCGCCCGGGCCGCCCGGGTTGAGCACCAGGGAGCCGACCCGGGCGGCGGTGCCGGTGGACCGCTTGCGGACGGCGGTGAGGGTCAGGTCCGAGGCGGCCACCGGGTGGTCGTAGTCCAGCGGCACCTTGAACGTGGTGCACTCGAACTCGCCGTCGCAGGTCTGCCAGGCGAGCTTCTGCCCGTAATACGCCGCCAGCGCGGCGGCGGGCTGCGCCGGCAGCGGCTCCAGCGGGGCCACCCCGGGCACCAGCCCGTCCGCCGAGGACTTGGTCGAGGAGGGCGCCGTGCCGCCCCCGCCCGAACCCCCGGAACTGCACCCCGCCACCAGCAGCCCGGCCGCCGCCAACACCGCCGACACCCGCCGGACGGACCCCAACGGCCGGGCAGCACGCATCGCGGTTCTCTCCTCAAGCGTCGGGGGGCTGCCGGTCACCGACCGACAAGGGCTGAGCGTAACGCCCGGCCCACCGCTGCCCGCTGACCGGACCGCCCCGACACGGCAGATGGAGCACGCACCCCGCCGCGCGCCCCTCCCCCGCCGGATGCGCGCGCTCAGCCCGCCGGGTGGGCCAGACTCTCGGCCAGGTACTGCACCGCGACCCGCACCAGCCGCAGCCGCTCCCGCTCGGCCGAGTAGTCCTCCACCACCTCGGAGAGCTTCACCTGGGCCTGGGCCGCCCGGCCCTGGCCGGCCTTGAGCGCGGTCTGGAGGCGGTGCGCGGCCTCCTGCCCGTCCTTGTCCCGCTTGGCGGTGGCCAGCAGCAGCTTGGCCGGGTCGGTGCCCGGGGCCGCCGCGCCGGCCTGGGCCAGCGCCGCCGCGTCGAACCGCCCGGAGACGGCGGCCGCCGCGCCGTACAGGTCCGGCCGGGCCAGCGCCGCGGCGGCCGCGCAGGGCGCGCCGCCCTCCACCCCGAGCACGGCCCAGCCGCCCGGGCCGGCGGGCAGGGTCCGGAAGGCGGCGCCGACGGCGGCCCGCAACGCCGCGTCGTCGGCGATCGCCTGCGGCGCGGCGGCGACCAGGTCGCAGGGCTTCGCGGTACCGGTCGGCGACTCCGGCGCGACCACCACGAACGGCCGCGCCCGGCCCAGCTTCACGGCCGAGGCGACCCCGTCGAAGACGTCCGGCAGCTCGGTGTCGGCCGTGGTCCTGGCGCCGCCGGCGTGCAGCACGATCACCGGGAACCGCGCCTGCTGGTCCTCCTTGTACTGCGCGGGCAGCCAGACCCGCACGGCCCGGGGCCGCCCGTCCGGCCCGGCCACCGCGCCCTCGAGCAGCTCCCCGTCCGCCGGCTTCCCGACCGACTTGAACTGCACCGGCGCAGCGGCCGGGGCGCTCGGGGAGGCCACCGCCGAAGGCGCGGCCACCGCCACGGGCTTCACCGCGTCCACGGCCGGCACCGCGGCCCCGGGGGCGCTGCCCGGCCCGGCCGCCACCACCCGCGCCTCGGCGTCCCCCAGCACACCCCGCCCACCCAACGCCAGCGCCACCGTCAACGCGGTGACGCCCATCCCGCAGACCACCACGCCCCCGGCCCGCAGCAGCAACGGCCGCTGCTCGACCACCAGCTCGTAGGTCCGGGCGGCCTTCAGGTCCCGCCAGCGGAGCAGCACGCCCCGCGCCAGCCAGAGGCCGAGGAGGCCGGTCAGCAGCAGGGGCAGGACGAGGAGCGGACGGGGCATGGGGCGCACCACCTCGGGAGAACCGGCACCGGTCGGCCCCGGCGCACCGCGCCCGAACCTTGGCGTACTCGGTCCACAGGGTGCACAACGAACGCCCCGACACCGCTCGGGCTCCCGGAGGGGCGGCCCGGTTTCACTCGTACGAGTGGTCAACCGGTCGGCCGACCCACCCACCGACGCCCACCGATGCCCCACCCGATGCCCCGCTGCGGCCTCAACCGGCCCGGAGGGCCACCGTCATCGCCTCGACGGCCAGCAGCGGATCGACGTTCCGGTCCAGCGCGCGGCGGCAGGCCAGCACCGCCTCGATCCGGCGCAGGGTGTTCTCGGCCTGGCCGGAGCCGGCGACCCGGTCCAGCGCGGACCGCTGGTCCTCGTTGGCCAGCGCCCCGGTCGAACCCAGCTGGAGGGCCAGCACGTCCCGGTAGAAGCTCAGCAGGTCGAGCAGGGCGACGCCGAGGGTCTCCCGCCTGGTCCGGGTGGCGCGGCTCTTCTGCCGTTTCTCCAGCTCCTTGGCCGCCCCGGCCAGCCCGCGCGGGGCCCGGCTGCCCTCGACGGCGCCGTACGCGGCCCGCAGGTCCTCGGTCTCCTTGGCGTCCCGGGTCTCGGCCAGCGCCTCGGCGTCGGCCTTGGCGGTGTCGACCAGCCGCTGCGCGGCGGCCAGGCAGCCTCCGATGTCGGCCACCTCGAGCGGGATCCGCAGCACGTCCAGCCGCCGGGTACGGGCCTGCTCGTCCACGGCCAGCCGCCGCGCCCGGTCCACGTCACCCTGGCCGGCCAGCGCCGCCAGCCGGGCGGTGCCGGGCTCCACGCCGTCCCGCCGGACCAGCATGTCGGCCACGGCTTCGGCGGCGGGGGTGCGCAGCACCAGCAGACGGCAGCGGGAGCGGATGGTCGGCAGCACGTCCTGCACGGAGGGCGCGCAGAGCAGCCAGACCGTCCGGGGCGAGGGCTCCTCGACGCCCTTGAGCAGCGCGTTGGCGGCGGCCTCGGTGAGGCGGTGCGCGGCGTCCACCAGGATCACCGACCACTTGCCGCCGGTCGGGTAGCTCGCGGCCCGCAGCACCAGGTCGCGCATGTCGCCGACCCCGATCGAGAGGCCGTCCGTCCGGACGTACTTGACGTCGGCGTGGCTGCCCGAGAGCACGGTGTGGCAGCCCTCGCAGAACCCGCAGCCGGGCTCGCCGCCCAGCTCCAGATCAGGGCTGGTGCACTGCAGCGCGGCGGCGAAGGCCCGCGCGGCCGTGGTCTGACCGGCCCCGGGCGGGCCGGTGAAGAGCCAGGCGTGCGTCATCAGCGAGGCATTGCCACCGGGCGCCGCCCCACCCGTCACGGTGGCCCGGGCCGCCCGCGCGGCGGCCGTCAGCTGCTCGACCACCCGATCCTGCCCGACCAGGTCGTCCCACACACTCACGCCGCACTCCCGCCGATCGACCCGCGTCCGAGCCGAGCCTAACCCCGCCGGCCGACACCCCGGTCCCACCCGAGCCGCTAGGGACGGCGCCGCGCAGCGCTCCGCCGCCGACCGACCGCGCAGCCCTCCGCCGTCGGCCGCCGGTACGCCCGGCAGCCGGGCCACGCGGCCCACTGCCGACCCGCTGCCGATCCGCCCGGCGGCCGAGCCACGCGATCAGCAACCCACTGCCGAGCCGCTGCCGGCACGCCCCGCAGCCGAGCCACGCGGTCGGCGACCCGCCAGGGACCGTGCTACTTCCGCCCGCCCCAACGCTTGCGGCCCTTGCCGGGCGGCTCCTCCTCGCCGTCCCAGTCGGCCCACTCGTCCCGCGAACCGAGCAGCGTGTCGGTCAGGCTCGGCAGGTCGTCCAGCGGGGTCTCCTCGGCCCACTCCGGACGCGGCCGGGGCTCCACCACGGGCTCCACCACGGGCATCTCCCGGGTCTGCTCGGCCTCGCCCGGCCGCGTGCCCGACTCCTCCCGCCACAGGCCCTGCGGCACCCGGTCCTCCGGCGCCAGCGGCACCCGGGGCAGCACCGACGTCTCCGCCGCGTCGCCCTCGGGCTTCACCACGGGCAGCACCGCGGTCTCGTCAGCAGCGGCCCGGCCCTCCGACTTCACCACCGGCAGCACGGCCGTCTCGTCCGGCGCAGCACCCGTCACCCGGGGCAGCACCGAGGTCTCATCCGCCGAACCGGCCGACGCGCCCTGGCCCGCCTTGCCCACGCCACGCCGAGCGGATTCCGCGGCTGCCGCCTCCCTCGCTGCCGCCTTCTCCGCAGCCGCGACGGCGGCACGGCGGTCCTGCTCCGAGATCTCCCGGGTGGCCTGCTCGACGCCCTCGCCCTCGGCAGCCTCGCCCTGGGTGACCTTGCCCAGCTCCATCGTGGCCCCGGCCGCACCGGCCGCCTTCGTAGCGGCCTCCGCAGCCTCTGCGGCCTCCGCCGCCACCACCGCGGCCGCGGCCAGCCGCGCCGCCTCGGCGCGCTGCAGGGCCTCCTCGGCCCGGCGGCGCTGCTCGGCCCGCTGGATGTCCCGCTGCCGCTGCAGCTCGGCCTGCGCGGCGGCCTCCGCCGCCAGCCGGGCCTGCTCGGCCTCCTCGGCCTTCCGGCGGGCCTCCTCCGCGGCGCGGCGAGCAGCCTCCTGCTCGGCCTTCCGGGCGGCCTCCGCCTCGGCGGCGAGCCGGGCCTCCTCCGCGCGACGGGCGGCCTCCTCGGCGGCGACCCGACGGGCCTCCTCCGCGGCGAGCCGCTCCTTCTCAGCCTGCTCGGCCCGCAGCTCCTCCAGCAGGGCCTGCTGCTTGCGCGCGGCCTCCTCGGCCTCGGCCTTCTGCCGGGCCTCCTCGGCGGCGCGGCGCTCGGCCTCGGCCTTGGCCTGCCGCTCGGCCTCGACGAGGGCGGCCTTCTCCTTCTCGGAGAGCGGCAGCTCGCGGTCGAGCCGGTGGCGGATCGCGGTGGTGACGAAGGCGGGCTGCTGGCTGCCGTCCACCACCAGGTAGCGCGAGGGGTCGGCGGCGGCCAGCGCCAAGAAGCCGGCCCGCACCCGGGAGTGGAACTCGGTCGGCTCGGACTCCAGCCGGTCCAGCGCCTCGGTGAAGCGCTCGCGGGCCGCGTTCGGGTCCACGTCCAGCACCACGGTCAGGTCGGGGACGAGCCCACCGGTGGCCCAGCGCGAGATCCGGGCCACCTCGGTGGCGGCCAGGTCGCGCCCGGCGCCCTGGTAGGCGATCGAGGAGTCCATGTACCGGTCGGTGATCACCACGGCGCCGCGCGCGAGCGCGGGGCGGATGACGTTCTCGACGTGCTCGGCCCGGTCGGCGGCGTAGATCAGCGCCTCGGCCCGGTGCGAGAGCCCGGTGTTGCCCACGTCCAGGACGAGGGCCCGCAGCCGCTGCCCGATCGGGCTGCCGCCGGGCTCGCGGGTGAGCACCACCTCGTGGCCCTTGCCGCGGATCCACTCGGCGAGCGCGTTGGCCTGGGTGGACTTGCCGGCGCCGTCGCCGCCCTCCAGAGCGATGAAGAAGCCGGTGCCGGTCACCCGGTGCGGGGCCGGCTCGGCGCTGCCGCGCAGCGAACGGACCAGCTCCTGGCCCAGCGGCACGGTGCCCCGCTGGTCGTCGGTCTTGACCAGCACCAGGGCGGCCAGCGCGGTGGTCAGCAGACCGGCGGTGGCCACGGCCAGCGCCGCCCCGCCGTGGATGAAGGTGAACCCGCCCGGCTTGATCTCGCCGTAGCTCACCTGGCCGTACGCGGCGGCGATCAGCGGCATGCCGACCAGCGCGGCCCCGACCACCACCCGCAGCACGGCGTACAGGTGCTCGGTGACCTTGGGCAGCCGCAGCTCCTCGACCTCCTGGGCCAGCAGGGTGCGACCGGTGGCCACCACCACGCCGGCGGCGAGCCCGGCCAGCACGGTGAGCAGCAGGACGAGGACGAAGTCGAAGACCAGCCCGGCCAGGATCAGCGCGAGCCCGGCGGTGAGCAGGGCCAGCGCGAGCAGTCGGCGGCGGGAGAGGCCGGGCAGGGTGGCCCGGGTGATCCGGATGCCGATCGCGGGGGTGCCGGTGGCGGCCAGCACGAGCAGGGCGTAGCCGATCGGACCGGCCCGGTGGTCGACGGCGGTCAGCAGCCCGAGGGCGGCGACCCCGGCCATCGAGGCGTAGGCGGCGGCGACGGCGAAGGTGAAGTACGGGGCGGAGCCGGTGCGGCCCTTGCTGAAGGCGGGGCCGGGGGTGGCGTCGGTGGGGGCGCGCAGGCCCTGCAGCGGGGAGCGCGGGCCGGTGCGGACCTCGGCGGGCAGCTCCTGGAGGTAGACCAGCACGGCGGAGGCGGCGAACAGCACGGCCGCGCCCAGCCCGGCCACGGTCACCTGGTGGGCCCGCAGCCAGTGGCCGCCGAGGGCGGCGACGGTGTTGTTGACCAGGGTCAGGGCGGTCAGCACTACGGCGGCCAGCGGCAGCACGGCCCAGCCGGTGCGCTGCTCGACGGTGCGGACGGCGTCGAGGCTCGCGGCGGAGGGCCGCTGCTCGGCGGCCGGTGCGTACTGGTCGGCCACCGGGAGCAGGCCCGGTACGGCGGCGTCCTTGGCCAGCGCCCAGATCCGCTCGGCCGCACCGGCCACGAAGGCGGTGGCGAGCAGCGGGTAGACGGCGGAGCCGCCGGTCCAGGTGAGCCACCAGGGCGCGAGGCCGAGCAGCACGGCACGCAGCGCGTCCGCGCCGAACAGCACCCAGCGCCGGTCCAGCTTGCCGGCCACCAGTCCGTGCAGCGGGGTGAGCAGCGCGGCGCCGAAGATCAGGGTGGCGAGCAGCCTGGCGGCGAGCACGGCGGCCACGGCGAGCGCCTGCGCCCGGTACCCGTGCCCGAACAGGCCGGTCCCGAACGAAGCGGCCCAAGTCAGCGCGAGCAGCACCAGGGTGCCGAGCCGGTCACCGGTGCCGCCGACCAGCTGGGCCGTCCAGAGCCGCCGGTACGGGCGCTGACGGAGCAGCGCCCGGGCCCGCTCGCCCGGCGTACCGGCCGGGGCGACCTCGGGCAGCTCGGGTGCGCCGGTGCTCGTGGGGGTGGGCTGCTCCTCGCTCGTCATACCGTCAGGGTAGCGGTCGGCGCCTCCCGCAAAAGGAGGTCGGACCCTCCGGAACCCCGGTCATGACAGGGTTGTGACGCGTCAGGGGCCCGTACTCGCCCTCGAGTACGAGCCCCTGACGGGCACCGGCCTACGGCCGGCCGGTGTGAGCCACCGCTCAGCTCTCCTCGGCGGCCGTGGTGGCCTTCTCGGCCACCGCCTTCTTCGCCGCCGTCTTCTTGGTGGCCGTCTTCTTGGCCACGGTCTTCTTGGCGGCGGTCTTCTTCGCGGCGGTCTTCTTGGCCGCCGTCTTCTTGGCCGCCGTCCCGGTGGCGCCGGTCTCGCCCGCGGCTGCCTTGGCGGCCGTGGCCTTCTTGGCCGTGGTCTTCTTCGCGGGGGCCTTCTTGGCGGCCTTCTTCACCGGGCCGCGGGCGCGCTTCTCGGCCAGCAGCTCGTAGCCGCGCTCGGGCGTGATGGTCTCCACGTCGTCGTCCTTGCGGAGCGTCGCGTTGGTCTCGCCGTCGGTCACGTACGGGCCGAACCGGCCGTCCTTGACCACCACGGGCCGCTCGCTGACCGGGTCGGTGCCCAGCTCCTTGAGCGGCGGTGCGGCGGCGGCCCGGCCACGCTGCTTGGGCTGGGCGTAGATCGCCAGCGCCTCCTCCAGCGTGACGGTGAACATCTGCTCCTCGCTGGTGAGCGAGCGGGAGTCGGTGCCGCGCTTGAGGTACGGGCCGTACCGGCCGTTCTGCGCGGTGATCTCGACGCCCTCGGGGTCGTTGCCGACCACGCGGGGCAGCGAGAGCAGCTTGAGCGCGTCCTCGAGCGTGACGGTGTCCAGGGACATCGTCTTGAGCAGCGAGGCGGTGCGCGGCTTGACCGCGTTCTTGCCGGTCTTCGGGGTGCCCTCGGGGAGGATCTCGGTGACGTACGGGCCGTACCGGCCGTCCTTGGCCACCAGCGGGTTGCCGCTGACCGGGTCGGTACCCAGCTCGTAGTCGCCGCTGGGCTTGGCCAGCAGCTCCTCGGCGAGCTCGACGGTCAGCTCGTCCGGCGGCAGCTCGTCGGGGATGTCGGCGCGCTGACCGGGCTCGCCCTCGACGGCGGCGGCCTTCTCCACGTACGGGCCGTAGCGCCCGACCCGGAGCGTGATGTCCTCGCTCAGCGGGAAGGAGCTGATCTCGCGGGCGTCGATCGCGCCGAGGTCGGTGACGAGCTCCTTGAGGCCGCCCAGGTGGTCGCCGTCGCCGTTGCCGGCGTCGGCGGCGCCGCCGGTGGTGACGCCCTCGCCCTCGGCCTCGCCGAAGTAGAACCGCTTGAGCCACGGCACCGACTGCGCCTCACCCGCGGCGATCCGGTCGAGGTCGTCCTCCATCCGGGCGGTGAAGTCGTAGTCGACCAGGCGGCCGAAGTGCTTCTCCAGCAGGTTCACGACCGCGAACGAGAGGAAGGAGGGGACGAGGGCCGTCCCCTTCTTGAAGACGTACTTGCGGTTGATGATCGTGTCGATGATCGAGGCGTAGGTGGACGGGCGGCCGATCTCCCGGTCCTCCAGCTCCTTGACCAGGCTGGCCTCGGTGTACCGGGCCGGGGGCTTGGTCGCGTGGCCCTCGGGGTTGAGCTGCTCGGCGGCCAGCGGGTCGCCCTCGGCGACCTGGGGCAGCCGGCGCTCGCGGTCGTCCAGCTCGGCGTTCGGGTCGTCGGCGCCCTCCACGTAGGCCTTGAGGAAGCCGTGGAAGGTGATGATCTTGCCGCTCGCGGAGAACTCCACCGCCCGGCCGTCGGCCGAGGTGCCGCCGACCTTGACGGTGACGGACTGGCCGACGGCGTCCTTCATCTGCGAGGCGACGGTGCGCATCCAGATCAGCTCGTAGAGCTTGAACTCGTCGCCGCCCAGCGCGGTCTCGGCGGGGGTGCGGAAGCGGTCGCCGGAGGGGCGGATCGCCTCGTGCGCCTCCTGGGCGTTCTTGACCTTGCTCGCGTAGGTGCGCGGGGCGTCGGGCAGGTAGCTCGCGCCGTACAGCTGGGTGACCTGGGCGCGGGCGGCGGCGATCGCCGTCTCCGAGAGCGTGGTCGAGTCGGTACGCATGTAGGTGATGAAGCCGTTCTCGTACAGCTTCTGGGCCACCTGCATGGTCCGCTTGGCGCCGAAGCCCAGCTTGCGGCTGGCCTCCTGCTGCAGCGTGGTGGTGCGGAACGGCGCGTACGGCGAGCGGCGGTACGGCTTGGACTCGACGCTGCGGACGCTGAACGCGGTCTGCTCCAGGGCGGCGGCCAGCGCGCGGGCGGCCTGCTCGTCCAGGTGCAGGGTGTTGGCGGTCTTCAGCTGCCCGTCGGGGCCGAAGTCGCGACCGGAGGCGATCCGGCGGCCGTCGACGGTGGTCAGGCGGGCGGCGAAGCTCTCCGGGTTCGCGGCGTCGGCCGGGGTGCGGCCGGTGCCGAAGGTGCCCGTCAGGTCCCAGTACGAGGCGCTGCGGAAGGCGATCCGCTCGCGCTCCCGCTCGACCACCAGACGGGTGGCCACGGACTGGACGCGGCCGGCCGAGAGCTTCGGCATGACCTTCTTCCAGAGCACCGGCGAGACCTCGTAGCCGTAGAGGCGGTCGAGGATGCGGCGGGTCTCCTGGGCGTCGACCAGCTTCTGGTTGAGCTCGCGCGGGTTGGCGACGGCCTCCTGGATCGCGGCCTTGGTGATCTCGTGGAAGACCATCCGCTTGACCGGGACCTTGGGCTTGAGCACCTCCTGGAGGTGCCAGGCGATGGCCTCGCCCTCGCGGTCCTCATCGGTGGCGAGGAAGAGCTCGTCGGACTCCTTGAGCAGCGCCTTGAGCTTGGAGACCTGCGACTTCTTGTCCGCGTTCACCACGTAGATCGGGGCGAAGTCGTGGTCGACGTCCACGCCGAGACGGCGCACCTCGCCGGTGTACTGGTCCGGGACCTCGGCGGCCGTGCCGGGCAGGTCGCGGATGTGCCCGACGCTGGCCTCGACGACGTAACCGGGGCCGAGGTAGCCCTTGATCGTCTTGGCCTTGGCCGGCGACTCGACAATGACGAGTCGCTTGCCGTGCGCGGTCTCGCTGCTCGGGGACACCTTCGCTCTTCTCTCCCGGTCGTAACGTCTGCCGTAACGTCTGGCTGGCGGCGCGGTCGGCGACGGGGAGGCTTCCGCCCGACCCACCACCGATCGGAGCTGCCGCTGCGCGACGGCCCCACCAGCGGAGTGTGACCGTACCCTGGCCACCCTTGTCAAACGGACCGATCCGCCAATTTCACCGGCAAGGCCCACCCACGCCACTCGAACGGTAACCCGATGCCGCGCCTTTTCGCTGCGCGGACAGGGCGTTCACGCCCTACCTACCAGCCCGGGACACCCCGGACCAACCGATTTCGGCCGCCACTCTCCCCGGGCAAGGTTGCCTGCGGCTCTATCAGCTCCCGACCTCCCAGCTCAGCCCGACCACGGCCCTCGGCCCTCGCCGGAAACCGGAGCGCGCGCCTCCGACCCGCCCCCGAGCCGCCCGATCGGGCCCGTCGGACCCCGTCGGGCCCACCACATCCGGATGTCGCGACTCCGGACGGAGCTGCCAGCTGCTGCGTCGGCGGGTCTCACCGGTGGCCAGGGCGAGCTTCGGCGGTGACTCCCGTTGCCCGGCCTTGGCCAGGCACACCCGGGCTCGGCAAGGCCGGGCCCGGGCTTGGCCAGGAAATTACCCGGCGGAGCAGCAGACCGGGCGACCCCGACTCGGTCGGCCCCGTCCGAGGGGTACTCCCGCCGACGGGTACTCCCGCTAACGGGTGCTGCAGCCGAGGAGTGCTCCGGCCGACCGGGCCCCGGCTACTTGGCGAGGAAGGAGGAGAGCAGGCTCAGGCCGCCGGCGAGGGTGCTGGTGCCGAGCAGCGCCCAGAAGATGTCACTTGGTAGCGCGGAGATCGCCTCGCCGGTGGCGAGCACCACTCGGCTGGGCCGCCGGGCGTCATACGAGACCTGGACGATCGCGCCGGGCGCCAGCGTCACCGGACGGCGCAGCGAGGTGATCCCGCGCGGCCGGGCCAGCACCGACTCGCTCCGCGTCGCCTCCCCGGTGGCCGCCCCGGCGAGGCCCACCGACGGCAGGGTGGAGTAGCTCAGCAGCGGGGCACTGTCGAGCTCGCCGTACGGGTCGCCGTAGGGCTCGCCGTAGGGGTCACCATCGGCGACCACCCGGGCCGAGACCGAGACGCCGTGTCGGCGCAGGTGGTGGCGAAGGCGCAGTTCGAAGGCGCACCAGAGCAGCAGAGCGCCGCCGAAGAAGGTGAGAACCACTCCCGCGCTCATCGCCGTCGGCGTCTCCACCGCTCGTCTCCCTCGCTCGCCGTCCGGTGGTCACCGGACTGTCCACAGCCTTGTGGACGGAGCGTGACAGCCTGTGGACAACCAGGGACTGACGTTCGACGTACGTCAGGCATCGCCCTGGAGACCACCGGGTGAACTGGCTGCCCTCCGGCACCCCGCCACCTGCCTCCGACGGGTCTCACCGACCGGACTCCCGAGCCTTCGCCCCGCCTGCCCGGCCGCCCGGAATCCCGCCTCAGGCGCCGCCCCCGCCGTCTCACTGAGTGAGACGGCGGGGGCGGCGCCTGAGGCTACGGAGCGGCGCCGAAGCAGCCCGGGTCGGACGGTGTTCCTACCGAACCGGAGTGATGAACCCCTGCTCGGTCAGCATCCGCAACGACTCCGGCACCCTGTCCCGCAGCACCACGCGGTCCTCACCCAGCAGCTGGGCGATCGCGTCGACGATCTCCCCGGCGGAGAGCGTCCCGTCGCAGACCCCGACGAAGCCGGCTCCGACGGTGTCCACCTTGGTCGCCCGCCGCATGCCCCGGTTGTGACGGAGGATCACGTGCTCAGGGTCCTCCGCGCCGGGGGCGCCCACCTGCTCCTGCACCACCTCGTCGGCCAGCACGTACCGGGCGGCCAGCAGGCCGGCGTCGTCCTGGGCCCGCAGGAAGTCCTGCCGGTCGAACCAGCTCTCGATGTGCGGGCCCAGCGGCTGCTCCACCGAGTGCGGCCACTCCTCCACCCGCACGGTCGGCCGGTCCGCCCCACCGGCCCGCAGGGTGATCCAGCCGAAGCCGATGCCCTCCACCCGCGCCGCCTCGAAGGTGTCGAGCCACTCCTCGTACCGGGTCTGGTAGTCGGAACCGGGGCCACGGTGGTCGCCACCGTCCCGCAGCCACAACTCGACGTACTGGGCCACGTCCTGGACGTCACGCTGGACCACCCACGCGTCCAGCCCGGTGCCCGCCACCCAACCGGACAGCCGGTCCTGCCAGTCCTCGCCCTTGACGTGCTGCCAGTTGGCCAGCAGGTGGCAGTAGCCACCCGGCTCCAGGTGGGCCGCCGCGCCCCTGACCAGGCTCCGGGAGAGGTCGTCGCCCGCCATCCCGCCGTCGCGGTAGACGAACCGGCTTCCCGGCGAGATCACGAACGGCGGGTTCGAGACGATCAGGTCGAACTTCCGGTCCGCCACCGGCTCGAAGAGGCTCCCCTCTGCGAAGTCCGCGTTCTCGAAGCCCGAGAGCGCGAGAGTCAGCTTGGTGAAGTGCAGTGCCCGGGGGTTGAGGTCGGTCGCGGTGATCCGCTGGGCGTGCCGCGCCGCGTGGAGCGCCTGGACCCCGGACCCGGAACCGAGGTCGAGAGCCGCCCGGACCGGACGCCGCACCGCCAGGTTGGCGAGCGTGGTCGATGCCCCGCCGACCCCGAGCACCAGGTCCTTCCGGGCAACGCCCTCGGCGGTCTCACCGGAGCCGATGCCGCCGGCTCCGCCGACCGCGCACCCCAGGTCCGACACCACCCACGCCTCGGCGCTGGGAAGCCCTGCCACCTCGTTGGCGTACGGTCGGATGTCCACCGTGGCGCGCACCGCGTCGGTGGCCGCCTGCCCCGGCCCCGAGCCCCTGGTCAGCCAACCGTCCGCGAGGCAGTCCTCGATCGGGAGCGCTGCGGCCGCCGCCGCGTACGGGACGGCCTGCTGCAGCAGGAACAGCCACACCAGCGTCTCCAGCGGGCTCCCGCCCCGAGTGGCTCGCAGCGCGGGCACCGCCTCGCTGCGGGCCAGAGCGGCGTAAGCCGTCGGCCCGAGCAGGTCGAGGCAACCGTCGGCGGTGAAGGAGGCGGCGAGCAGCGACTCGCGGAGCTTCGCGAGGCGGGCGGGGTCAAGAACGGGGCTACTGGTCACCACCCCATTGTCCCGCCTGTCCCACTCCACCACCGCCGTCACCCGGCCAACCGTCGCTCAGCACTGCCGGGCAGCAACGCCGGGCAGCAACTCCGTCGCCCGGCCGATCACCGGTCAGCAGAGCCCAGCAGCAGCGGCTGCACAGGCCGTCTGCCGATCGGGTACCCCCACGCCCGGCCTCCGACACCGAGGTACTGAGGTGCTCGTCGGCGGCGGTCGGCGGTCGCGGGCTGAGTGGGGCTCAGCTCTGGGAAGGCGAAGCGGCCGGGGAGGAGGGTATGAGCGGCGCGGTGGAGCCGGGGGTGGCGGGAGCGGCCGGGGTGGAGGCTCCGGGGGCGGGCGTGCCTGGTGCGGCGGCCGGGGTGCCGGCGGCGCCGGATGCGGCGGGAACACCCGGTGTCGCGGTGGAGCCGGTGGCACCGCCGCCTGCCGACGCGCCCGCTGCGGGGCTGGCCGAGCTGATGGCGTGCTCCGACTTGCAGCCGGGCTGCTTCGCCATGGCCGTCGCCAGATCGCCGCTCTGGAGCTTGCCGAGGGCGTCCGTCGACTGCTGGGCGAGCCGCTGCACCTGGTCGCCGATGCTGCGCAGGCCGTCCGCGAAGCGGGCCTGGTCGTTGCTCGGGAGGGTGGTGAGCTTCTTCTGCACGTCCAGGTAGCCCTGGGCGGTCTGCTTCAGCTCGCCCACCGCGTCCTGCTGGAGCTTGGCGCCTTGGTCGATCTTGGGGGCGCCGGCCTTGTCGATCGCCTCGGCCAGCTTCTGGTCGGTATCGGCCAGGATCCCGAGATCGGTGGCGAGGCGCTTCTGGAGGTCGGCCGGGCCCTCCCCCTGCTTGACGGCGCCGGTGTCGGCCAGCGCCGTACGGGACTTGGCGATCGGGCTCTGCGCGGCACCGCAGACACTGGTCGCCCAGGAGTTCAGCTGGGCGGTGTTGTCGCTACCGCACGCGACAGCACCGAATGCCAGCAGCGCGCCCAGCGCGGGTACGGTCAGCAGTCGCTTGTTCACCGGAGAGCCCTTTCGGTTTCGGTTCGCAGTTGCGGTGCTCGACGTCCGTCGTCGATCACCGCACCGGTGCCGACCAGCGCCGTCGGCCACCGGCACCGACAGCGGCCGTCAGCTCCGGCCTTCGATCAGCGAACCTACACGCCCGCCAGAGCACCCCGCAGTCGTGCTGGAACGACAGTGGTGGCACCACCTCTCCCCTGCACCTGCCACCACCCCTGGGCCGTCCCCGCCACCGCCCCGGGCCCGACGGCCACCCGGTACCGGCCAGCAACGCCCCATTCGCGGTGCCGGCGCATGGCTCGATTCCGACCCCGGCCCGCCCGCGCGGGCCCCGGCCCGACCACGTGCCCAACCGCCGGGCTCAGCCGCTCAGGCCCGCTCCACACTGATCGGATCTCCGCCCCGGACGGTCCTCAGCACCAGTGGGTCACCGTCCAACTCGCCGAGGACGTTGCACGGGCTGGCCAGCCGGCACTCGTCACCGCGGGAAATCGGCGTGGGGCCGAAGGGGAGCGCCAGGCTGTCGCCGTCGGTCCAGAACGCGACCGTCCCCGGGGCCACCACCTGCTGGGCGTCCTCCTCGCGCGACACGCTGACCGGGGTCTCGAAGTAGACCTCGTCGCCCCAGGTGCTCGCCGAGGAGCGGATCGGCAAGGCCTGCCAGAGCCGCTCGGCGGTGGGGGTGGCGCGAAGGGTGGCCGTCGCCTGTCCGGCGGGCCACAGGATGCGTATCCGCATGGGGTGTCCTTCTCTCGAACCGAACCGATCGCGCCCGAGAGCAGAGAACCGCCTTCTTCAACATTTTGTCAACCAGGGGGTGCTCGCACTACCCGCACCGCATCGCGCTGCGCGGCCGGGCCCGGTGGCGGGGTCCGCCCCTGGGACCTGCACCCCGGTCAGGCGGCAGTCGTCAGTCGTCGTCCGAGGACACCAGGACCGGCCAGCTCATCCGGATCAGGCCGCCTTCGGCGCCGCTGGTGACCTCGACCTCCTCGACCAGGGCGGTGATCACGGCGAGGCCGAGCGCGTCCTCGTCCGCGTCGTCACCGTCCGCCGCACCGGCGACCGGGAGTCCGATCGGGCCCGCCTCGTCCTCGACCTCGATGAGGAAACGCTTCTCCTGGTCGGTCAGCGCGACGCGCACCGCGCCTTCCACGCCGACCCGCTGATGCAGGCTCACCGCCCGCGAGCACGCCTCGCCGACCGCGAGCCGCACCTCGTCGAGCACCGACTCGTCCACCCCGGCGCGGCGCGCCACCGCTGCGGCCACCAGCCGCGCCGTGCGCACGTGCTCAGGAAGGGCGCTGAATCGAAGTTCGACGGTTGCCATGTCTCCCTCTCCGGGGTAGCTCCCCGGGTCACGCCACCGTTGTACGGACACCGGGCGAAGCCGGGCTCCGGCAGGTCGACGGGAACGGACTCCCGCCGACCTGCCGAAGGCGGCGCGTTGAAGGACGTGCGAACGCTAGGGCGCGTCGCACGAGTGCAATCGGAAGTCGGCCCGCCCGCGGGTCCACGCGGATCGGCGGCAGAGCCCGCGCGTTGCACGGAGGCTCCGCACCGGGCCGGGCACGGACGGCACGCGGTGAACCGCGCGCCGGACAAGCTCGGACGTCCCGCGCCCGGGTACGGGCGAGACCGGGGCGACGGCGCTCCGCCGTCGCCACCCGGACCGACGGTCAGTCAGTCGCCGCGACGGCTTCCTCGACCGAGTTGTGGATCGGGAAGACCTTGGTCAGGCCGGTGATCCGGAAGATCTTCAGGATGCGCTCCTGGTTGCACACCAGACGCAGCGAACCCTCGTGCGCACGCACCCGCTTGAGACCGCCAACCAGGACACCCAGCCCGGTCGAGTCGAGGAAGTCCACGCCCTCCATGTCGACGATCAGGTGGTAGTTGCCGTCGTTGACGAGCTCGACCAGCTGCTCCCGCAGCTTGGGGGCGGTGTACACATCGATCTCGCCACCGACCTCGACAACCGTGCGGTCGTCGATGTTGTGGGTCGACAGGGACAGGTCCACGGAACCTCCAGCACCTTGCCTTGCTACGTCATTGCGATCCTGGCCGGATGGCCGTCACCGCTGGGTCGCAGGCGGGGCGCGCCACAGCGCTGCGTGGTGAGCCTCGACGTTGCGACCCTCGGCCATGCGGCCGTCACGGCTTCATTCAACCACCTGCGACCATGCCCGCACGATGGCTTGGAGCGATTCTCCGTCACTCCGATGACACACTGGGTCCCCATGCCGCCCAGCCAACGCCCGCCCGAGGCCCTGCTCACCGCGCTGTCCGCGGGCAGGGCTCGCGCCGACCGTCTCACTCATACGGAGCACCTTCCCGCCCGCGAGGCTCGATATGCCTTCTGGCCTCCCGGGATCCGCTCCGAGGTGATCGCGGCCGCCCACGAGCTGGGCGTGACGCAGCCGTGGGCACATCAGTCCGAAGCAATGCAACTGGCTGAAACCGGTCAAACTGTGGTGATTGCCACAGGCACCGCCTCGGGCAAGTCGCTGGGCTACCTCGCCCCGGTGCTGAGCGCACTGCTGACCGGTACCGAGGCGCCCAACGGGCGGGGCGCGACCGCGCTCTACCTAGCGCCGACCAAGGCACTGGCCGCCGACCAGCGCCGCCGGGCCGCCGAACTCGTCCCCGGCCGGGTCCGTGCCGCGCTGTACGACGGCGACACCCCGCCGGAGGAGCGGGAGTGGGTCCGGCAGTACGCCTCGTACGTGCTCACCAACCCGGACATGCTGCACCGGGGCATCCTCCCCGCCCACCCGCGCTGGGCCTCCTTCCTCAAAGCACTCAAGTACGTGGTCATCGACGAGTGCCACACCTACCGGGGAGTGTTCGGCTCCCACGTCGCGCAGGTGCTGCGGCGGCTCCGCCGGCTCTGCGCTCGGTACGGCTCGAGCCCGACCTTCCTGCTTGCCTCGGCCACCACGGCCGACCCGGCCACCACGGCGCAGCGGCTGACCGGGCTGCCCGCGGTGGCGGTCACGGAGGACGCCTCCCCGCGCGGCCCGCTGGTCTTCGCGCTCTGGGAGCCTCCGCTCACCGAGAACGTCGGCGAACACGGCGCACCGGTCCGCCGGACGGCCACGGCCGAAGCCGGCTACCTGTTGACCGAACTGGTCGAACGGGGCACCCGCACCGTTGTCTTCGTCCGGTCCCGGCGGGCGGCCGAACTCGTCGCCCTCCAGGCCCAGGACCAACTCGGCTCGCCGCTCGCCGCCCGGGTCGCCGCGTACCGGGGCGGATATCTGGCCGAGGAACGACGGTCGATCGAGCGCGACCTGCACTCCGGGCGGCTGCTAGGGCTCGCCTCCACCTCGGCGCTGGAGCTCGGCGTGGACGTCTCGGGACTCGACGCCGTCCTGATGGCCGGCTACCCGGGGACCCGCGCCTCGCTCTGGCAGCAGGCAGGCCGGGCCGGGCGGGAGGCCCAGGGTGCGCTGGCGGTACTGATCGCCCGGGACGACCCACTGGACACCTACCTGGTGCACCACCCGGAGGCACTGTTCGCGACCCCCGTCGAAGCGACCGTGCTCGACCCCGACAACCCGCACGTCCTTGCTCCGCACCTGTGCGCCGCGGCTGCCGAACTCCCCCTGACCGATGAGGACCTGACGCTCTTCGGCGCTTCCACGGCGCAGCTGCTGCCCGTCCTGGAGCAGCACGGCCTGCTGCGCCGCCGCAGCGACGGCTCCTGGTACTGGACCCGTCGCGAGCGGGCCGCCGACGCGGTGGACCTGCGGGGCAGTGGCGGGAGTCCGGTGCAGATCGTCGAGGCGGAGACCGGCCGGCTGCTGGGCACGGTCGACGCCGCAGCCGCGCACACCACCGTGCACGACGGTGCCGTCCACATCCACCAGGGGCGGACCTACCTCGTCCAACACCTGGACCTGGAGACCTCGGTCGCCCTGGTCCAGCGGGCCGACCCGCCCTACACCACCTCTGCCCGCGACATCACCTCCATCTCGGTGCTCACCACGGACGCGACCGTCGCCTGGGGCGAGGCGCAGTTGAGCTTCGGCTCGGTGGAGGTCGTCAACCAGGTGGTCGGGTATCTCCGGAAGCGGATCGCCACCGGCGAGATCATGGGCGAGAGCAAGCTCGACCTGCCGCCCCGGACCCTGCGGACCCGAGCCGTCTGGTGGTCCGTCACCGAGGACCAACTGCTCGACGCGAACATCCCGTACGACCAACTGCCCGGCGCCGCGCACGCGGCCGAGCACGCCTCGATCGGCCTGCTGCCGCTCTTCGCCACCTGCGACCGCTGGGACATCGGCGGGGTCTCGGTGCCACTGCATCCCGACACCCAGCTGCCGACGGTCTTCGTCTACGACGGACACTCGGGCGGCGCCGGCTTCGCCGAACGCGGCTTCCAGCGGGCCGAACAGTGGCTGGCCGCGACTCGGGACGCCATCGCCGCCTGCGAGTGTGCCCGCGGCTGCCCCTCCTGCGTGCAGTCGCCCAAGTGCGGCAACGGGAACGACCCGCTGGACAAGGCCGCTGCGGTCCGGCTGCTCAACGTGCTCCTCGCGGGTGCGCCCGGCAGCGGGGGGCCGACCGATGCCGGGAGCGGGTTGGCAACTGACGCCGGGAGCGGGTCGGCGGCTGAGGCTGGGGGTAAGCCGACTGACGCTGGGAGTGAGTCGACTGAAGCCGGGGGTGGGTCGGCTGAAGCCGGAATCGAGGCGACGATCGATGCCGCGGGCCGGGAGACGGCTGACCACGAGGAAGGGTGAGCGGGACAGGGCGGGCTGGTCCGATCCTGTCGTGCAGCTCTCCGGGAGGCTTGCGCGCTCACTTCGGCTGAGCGGGGGACCACTCAGTGGGTGGTCCCCCTGCTCACCCGGCGAGCCGTGGCGCATGCCCACCTCCAGGGTGAGCTCCTCCGGTCCCCAGGCCCAGACCGGGCCTGCTCGGGCCCGTGCCTTGGCCGGACCGGTCGGCACCGGCAGGCCGGTGGTGGGCACCTCGGTGACCACCTCGACATAGTCGGCGTCCCAGTCGACCTGGCAGGAGACCAGGGTGGCCCGGTGTTCGGCGGCGATGCGGGCGGCATGTCCGCAGCCGCCGTCCGGCTCCAGCAGCAACCGGTCAGCGGCTGCCAAGGCGGCCAGGTCGGCGGCCGATTCGGCCCGGTGACGCGCCACGACTGCGGAGCCGAGAGCCAGGCTGACCGCGAAGACCACGCACCCCAGCATGGCCAGCGAGACCAGCCAGATCGTCGCCGAACCGGTGTCCGGGCCCGTTGCCCACGCGGTGCGCCGCCTCCGCACACCTGGTGCGGTGCGAGCGGGCTCCGTGGTCGGCACGTCCCGTGTACTCCGTGCGGCTCTCATGGGTCGGTTCCTCCTCTCTGCCGGTCGCCCCGGGGTCGTTCGGTACGGCGCTTCACCAGATCCGCGCGGACACCGCGCGCTGGTACGGACTGGCGAGGGGAGCGATCTCGTCCTCACGTTGTGCTGCCGCCGTGGCGGTCAAGGTGAGTGACAGCACCGAGCCGAGACGGCCCGGTCCGAGACACGGCGCCTCGACCGTCACCCGGACCGTCCCGCCCTCCTCGGCCAGCTCGACGCTCGCCCCGGCAGGTGCGGCCTGCAGTGCCAGGGCGACCGCGTCCGGGTCGCCCCTGGCCGCGGCCCGAGCCCCCACCCGGGCCGCGTCGACGCACCGGATCTGCCCGGCTGCCGCGACCACTCCCCAGACCAGCATCGCGGCGAGCAGCACCAAGGCGGGGAGCGCCACTGCGGTCTCGGCCGTGACGAACCCGCCGTCCCCGCACAGCCACCGCCGTGGCTTCGCCCACGGCTCTGCAGCTGCCGGTGGCCCTGCCGCTGCCGGTGGCCTCGCCACTACCGGTCGGTGCGGGCGCCGTGCCGGCGGTCGCGCGCTCCTTGCCCGCTGGGGCTCAGACCGCATGGAGCGCCCGGTTCAACAGGTCCGACAGGGCACCCGAGACCGTCCCGCTTGTCACGACCTTGTAGAGGATCGCGGCGAAGGCACAGGCTGCGACCGTACCGATGGCGTACTCCGCGGTGGCCATGCCCGCGTCGCCGTAGGCGAGCTGGGCGAAGGCGCGCTTGGCCCGCACCGGGAGTCGGCGCTGGAACCGGGACCGCAGTCGGGACCGGAGTCGAGGCTGGATCGTCTCCTCCCGACGAGCGGGCAAGGGCCGGCCCTGGGCGGTACTGGAGGCCGACGGGGCGGTGGTGGTGATCGCGTTCGTCATGGTGAGTCCCTCTCGGTTCGGTGTTGCGATGGGTGTTCGTGCGATCGGTGTTCAGGTCTCGGCGTCGAGATAGCGGCGAGGTCGAGACGGCAGCGAGACGCGCTCCAAGACGACCGGTCAGACCCGTTGGGCGAAGAGCGCGGTCAGCCCCATCACCACCGGCGTGACGCCGATGAGGACGAAGGCCGGCAGGAAGCACACCCCCAGCGGTGCGGTGGCGAGCACACCCGCTCTCCGCACTCGCGCGTGCGCGGCACGTCTGGCGGTGGCTCGCTGGGCTTGGGCGAGTCCGGTCAGCGGGGTGGCAGGTGGGGCTCCGCTGATGCTCGTCCGCACCAGGCAGCGGGCCATCGGTGCCAGGGGCGGGCAGTCCTCGCCCAGCCGCTCCCAGCAGAGCTCAGGAGGTGCCCCGAGGGAGAGTTCGGCTGCCGTGGCCGTGAGCCGTTCGCGCATCGGTGACCCCACGCTCGCAGCGACGGCAGCCGCCGCAGCGGCCGGCGAGGAGCTGGAACCGAGGCAGGCGGCCAGCAGTTCGGCGGTCAGCGGCAGCTGACCGGCCAACAGCTCCTGCTCCCGTTCCTGCCGACGCCTGGTAGGCGATCTCGGCCGGGGCAGCCACCGGCGTACTGCCATGGTGAGCAGCACTCCTGCAACGATCCCCGTCGGACCGCCGACCAGTGCCGTCGCTCCGAACCCAGCGATCAGCGGCGCCGCCCACTCGACCATCCACCACTGACGCCGCCCGGACGGCCGCCGACTCCGCTTCAGGAATCGTCCTCGGCGGCCTTGGGCATCGCCTTCGAGACCACCTCCGGCGCCTTGGCGCAGGAAGTCGATCCGTCGTCGCGTCCTCCGGCGCCGGGCGAACTCCAGCAACTCTGTCGCCGTACCCTCCAGAGCCAGCTCGATCAGCACCCCTCTGCTCATCGGACCGCCCCCGTCCGTGCCCCGGGCTTCAACCGGGCGCGGTGACCCGCAAGCCGTGCCCGCGGGCGCCGCGTACGGGAGGCTCGCGCCGTCACGGACCGGAGACCGAGTCGGGTGTCCTCCGATCCGGCGGCCCGGGGCCTCGCACTCGCCACCGGCGCTCCCGAACTCGCTTCCCAGGCAGGCGCGGTTCCTACGGACCGCGCCTTCGCGCCGACAGGTCGAGGCATCGACGACCTCGGGCCCGAGGCCCCCGGAACAGTGGACGGTGCAGCCTCCGGCTGCCAGAGCGTGGGCTCGGCCACTGCTCGGATGATCCGGTTCGTCCAGGCCAGGCCGATGACCTCCAGCGCGACCCCGGCGGCGAGGCAGAGCAACCCCGCCGGTGTGTGCAGCAGGACTCGGACCGGCCGGGCACCGAGGGCAGCCCCCAGCAGCAGGCCCACCAGCGGAAGAGCGGCGAGCACCGCGACGGTCGCCCGGGGAGCGGCCAGCTCACCGGCGATCTCCTCGGCCAGCGAGCGCTCGGCCCGTAGGGCGTCCGCGACCTGGTCGAGCCCGGTGGCCAGGCCGACGCCGCTCTCGGCCGTGATCTGCCAGCACGCGGCGAGAGCCGCACCACCTCGGCCACCAGGGAGCTCGGCGAGCCCTCGGAGCGCCGCCGGGGTGTCTCCCCCGTAGCGGCCGGCGGCGAGCCTGGTGGTGCTCGCTGCACCGAGCCCGTCGCGGAGCGAGCTGCCGCGTGAAGTGACGGTGTGCAGGGCCTGCTCCGGAGTCGAACCACTGCGCAGTTCGGCTGCGAGGCCCTCGCAGAGCTCGATCACCGAGGTGGTGCGTCGGCGGGCCTCGGCGGTCTCTCGTCGGCGGCGGCACCACCGCCGGAGTGGCAGCACGGCGGCCACCGCTCCCATGGCTGGGACCGGTGAGGCCGTGGCCCGGGCCAGGAGGAGGCCGACCGGCAGGAGCAGCAGCTCCGCCACCAACCAGGCCGGTCGGCGCCGCCTCAGCCGGACCGCCCACCCGGCGGTGCCGCGCTGCGTGGGTGCGCCGACGAGACCGACGGCCCGCCGGACCGTCCGGGACCGTCGCCGCAGTCTGGCCACGGACGAGCCGGCACTCCAGAGAAGGCCGGACAGGCAGCCCGCGACCATGGCCCACCGGGCCCAAGTCGTCGGCACGAGCCAACGTGCCAAGCGAGTCGCCGGAAGTACGCCGCAGAGCGCGGCCCAGTGGATCGTCACGCCCGCCCCTCCTTCCTCGGTCCTTGGAGCAGCCGCCAGGCGACGCCCGCCGCCACACAGAGCGCCAGCACCCAGCAGTCCTGGATCTCCCAGAGCTTCAGCTCGGCCAGCTCGCCCGCCGCGTCCATCACAGCTCCCTCGGCAGCTCGACGCCGCGCAGCGCGCAGCGCTCCCAGAGCCGTCCCCAGCCGGGCCCGGCGATGCAGCCGCCGTAGGCCGTGAACGCCACGGCCTGGGATGTTTCGGCGAGGCCGTGTGCGTTCTCGACAAGGACGTGGAGCTCGGCGACCCTGCGCAGACCGGTGGCCGGCTCGCGGACCAGATGCACGATGACGTCCAAGGCCGAGCGGAGCTGGCTGTGCAGGGAGAGCCGGTCGAGCCCGGCGAGCGCGCCGAGCGCCTCCATGCGGGCGGGCACGTCGGTGGCGGTGTTGGCGTGGACGGTGCCGCAGCCGCCTTCATGGCCGGTGTTGAGCGCGGTGAGGAGATCGCTTGCCTCCGCACCCCGCACCTCTCCGACCACCAAGCGGTCGGGCCGCATGCGCAGCGCTTGCCGCACCAGATCCCGGAGGGTCAGCTCGCCGAGGCCCTCCTGGTTGGGCGGGCGGCTCTGGAGCCGCACCACGTGGGGGTGATCGGGGCGGAGCTCGGCGGAGTCCTCCGCCAGGACGATCCGCTCCGCCGGGCCGACCAGGCCCAGCAGCGCAGCCAGCAGGGTGGTCTTGCCGGTGCCCGTGCCGCCGCTGATCAGGAGGGAGAGCCTGGCCTGCAGGACGCCGGCGAGCAGCGTCGCGCCCAGCGGCGGTACGGCCCCCGCCGTGACCAACTCTTCGAGGGTGAAGGGGTGGGAGCGGCAGACCCGGAGCGAGATGTGGGTGCAACCGGCGGCGATGGGTGGCAGGACGGCGTGCAGCCGGGTGCCGTCCGGCAGACGGGCGTCGACCCAGGGCCGGGCGTCGTCGAGTCGGCGGCCCGCTGCCGTGGCGAGACGGTGGGCGAGGTGGCGCACGGCCTCGTTGTCCGGGAACCGGATGCCGGCCACCCGCTCCAGCCCGGCTCCCCGGTCGATCCACACCTCGTCAGGCCCGTTGACCAACACGTCGGTCACGCCGGGCGTCACGAGTAGCTCGTCCAGCGGCCCTGCGCCCACGAGCTCGGCGTGCAGCGCCCGGACGGCGTCCAAGGTGTCGCCGCCGCCGAGCGGGGGCCGGGCTGCCCGGAGGGCGGCCGCGACCGAACCGCTGGTCGGCTGGGCACCCGCCTCGGCGAGCCGCAGCCGCACCGCGTCGATCAGGGCGGCAGCCCGGTCCTCGGCCGGGCTCAGCCGACCCTGCTCGGCCTCCAGAACGGGGGCGACGGGCAGCGACGGGTCAGGAAGGGCCGGGGGACGGGCCCGCTGCCCCAGAGGGCGCCGGTGGGGCCCTGCGGGGCTGCGCCCCTCCGCCTCCCGGGCATCGGCCCGGCCTCGCCCACGCAGACGGTCCGTCACAGCTGGCCTCCTTCGATCGTCGGGACGGGGGCGGGCGGCATCACTTCGCTGAGGAAGCCACCGCAGAAACGGGCCAGCGGACCCTTGGCGCGGATGCCCGGGGGCGAACCGCGCTCCACGTCGAGCGGCAGGCCGGGCTCGGGAGGGAGCTCCCCGGCGAGCTTGAGCCCGAGGTGACGGGCGATCTCGCCACCGGTGAGCCCGGTGGGTCCCGGCACCCGGACCACCACGCGCAGGTCCGCGAGGCGCATCCGGGCAGCGGCCACGACACGATCGGCGGCGGCCAGCGCCCTCAGCTCGGCGGGGACGACGAGCAGCCCCGCATCGGCCTGTTCGAGTGCCTGGCCGGCCGCCGCGTCGAGGTGCCGGGGCAGGTCGAGGACGACCAGCCCACCGCGCCGCCGTGCTGCGGCCAGGACGCTCCGCATCGCCTCGGGCGGGATGGCGAGCGTGTCGCCCCTGTCCCAAGAGAGTGCCGTCAGGTGGTGCAGCTCGGGCAGGGCTTTGGCCAGCTCGGTGCCGTTGACCCTGCCCCGGGAGCCCGCGAGGTCGGGCCAGCGGAGCCCGCCGGCCGTCTCGCCGCCGAGCAGGATGTCGAGGCCGCCACCGAGCGGGTCGGCGTCGATGAGCATGGTGCGGTGGCCGAGTCGGGCCGCCGTGACGGCCAACGCGCAGGCCAGGGTGGAGGCACCGCCACCGCCTCGACCGCCCAGCACCGCGACGGTCAGGGCCGGCGGGCCCACGCCCTCGGCCGCATCGGCGATCCGGTCCAGCAGCCAGGCCTGGGCGTCCGGCAGGAAGAGCACGTGCTCGGCGCCGAGCTGGACGGCGCGGACCCACACGTCGCCGTCGTCGAGATCGAGCCCGAGGAGCAGGACGCCGGCCCGGCGGGTCAGGCCCGCGCAGCGCTCGGCCAGGTCGTCGCCGACCAGGACGAGTTGAGCTGCCTCCCACTCGGCCCGGGGCGGGGGCGTGGTGAGCAGCTGGGGCTCGGCTCCGGCTGCGGCGCAGAGCCGGAGCAACTGCTCGGCCAGCCCGGCGTGCTCGGTGACGATCAGCGGGCCGGAGAGCTCGGCCCGGTCGGTGGGACGGTGGTCGGTGATCGGTGTCGACATCGGCTGTCTCCCCCGTGAGGTGCTTGTCCAGGGGCGGTCCGTCGGGCCGCCCCTGCCGATAGGGCACCGCCCGCTGCTCCGGGGAGAACGGCCGGTGTCCGAGCACCACGGTGGGGGTCGGAGGCGGAATCCGTCAGTCCTCACTCGATTGCCTGTGGACAACCGGGGGGTGTGGATAACTCTGTTCACTCGACCGGGGGTATTTGCGCAAATAATTTGACGCCGGTGACGGCATGCCTTCAGCTGATGACAGAGCGAAAGCGGAAGGGGTCACGACAACTTCTGCCGAAGATCTGGCGAAGTGCCGTCAGGTCTCCCGGAAGAGGCCCGGCCGATGACTCGGACTTACCCGGAAGATGACTCCGAGTTGTCCGGATCTGGACACGGAGTCATGTCTCATTCCCGAGAAAGGAGATCACCCAGAGTGACGATCATGATGGCGAACACACCCCTCCCGGCGGCCTCGCCAGCCGGTCCGCAGCCCCTGGAGTCGACACCCCCACGGGCCCGAAAGCCCCGAAAAATGGCCCCGGACATGCGACGACCCCCGCCGGGGGGGAGAGCGGGGGTCGTCTATCCACGGCCCGACTCGGGGGGGAGGAGCCGGACCGGGTTAGCACGGTCGCGAACGATCCGTGACTTCCATGGTGTACCCGAGAGGCCAGAAACACAAACCCGCACGCACAGGAGTACGCCGAATGGCGGGGTGTTCCGAGTCGCCCTCTATCCTGGGTTCCCGTGGACACCACCGAGAACGCCGACATCGCGGACCACGACGGGAACTCTGCACCCGGATCCGCGTCGAACGACATCGCGCCCACCCCCGCACACTCCGGACGCCACCCGTTCGGCGTAGCGCGGACTGCCGCTTTCTTCGATCTCGACAAGACGATCATCGCCAAGTCGAGCGCCTTGGCATTCAGCCGCCCGTTCTACCAAGGGGGCCTGATCAACCGTCGGGCCGTCCTCAAGAGCGCCTACGCCCAGTTCCTCTTCCTGGTCGGCGGGGCGGACCACGACCAGATGGAGAAGATGCGGGAGTACCTGTCCGCGCTGACCCGGGGCTGGAACGTCCAGCAGGTCCGCGAGATCGTGGCGGAGACCCTGCACGGGCTGATCGACCCGATCATCTACGACGAGGCCGCCTCGCTGATCGAGCAGCACCACGCGGCCGGCCGGGACGTGGTCATCGTCAGCAGCTCCGGCTCGGAGGTGGTCGAACCGATCGGCGCGCTACTCGGGGCCGACCGGGTCATCGCCACCCGCCTCAAGATCGAAGACGGTCGGTACACCGGTGAGATCGACTACTACGCCTACGCGGAGAACAAGGCCGCCGCCATCCGGGGGTTGGCCGAGACCGAGGGCTACGACCTCCCGGCCTGCTACGCCTACAGCGACTCGATCACCGACCTGCCCCTCCTGGAGGCCGTCGGCCACCCGTCCGCCGTCAATCCCGACCGCGCCCTCCGCAAGGAGGCCGTGGCCCGCGAGTGGCCGGTGCTCGTCTTCGATCGCCCGGTCCAACTGCGCCG
The DNA here is from genome assembly GCF_002943525.1 of Kitasatospora sp. MMS16-BH015. Lineage (NCBI taxonomy): Bacteria > Bacillati > Actinomycetota > Actinomycetes > Kitasatosporales > Streptomycetaceae > Kitasatospora > Kitasatospora sp. MMS16-BH015. The sequence goes on from NZ_CP025394.1 coordinate 4,036,438, forward strand.
CAGGCTTCCGGAGTTCGCCGCGCCAAGCCGCTCGGTGGTGCTGACGGTGGCCGCCTGCACGGCCGTCCTGACCGCCGGCGTGCTCTGGTACGCGGCTCGCCGCCAACGCCCACTAGCCTGACCACCCCGAGCGGGCACCGGCGGGGTCGGCCGCAGACCCGGGGCCCGGGCCGACCGCAGACCCGGGCCCCGACCCGACTGCAGACCCATTCCCACCGCGCGCCCGACACCTCACCCAATCCGGCGATTCGGGCAAAAGGTAAAGACTTCTCGTTTCGGGTTTCCCTTTCCCCGGATCCGCGATAGAACTGAATTACGGCCCGCGAGACCCGGTCAGGATCCAGAGAGGTCAAACCGACAACGCAGTTACAGGCCCACGGACCGACGCACAGACAACTGAGCACCCACATGCAGCCGACCCGCTGTCGGGCCGCCGCACCAGGTGAACGGGCAACGATCCCCGCCTGATGGGCACTTCCGGTGCATGCTTGGTCACTCGGTCACCTGTGCCAGTGGCGGCACCCACGCTCCATCGGGTGCCGCCGCATCCATGTCCGGGCCCTGCCGCCCGCCCCTCCCGCGCCCGTGCGCAACGCCGCGTGGCCGCCGGCTGTCACCCGCCGCTACGGACTCGCCCACCATCGGCGAGCCCGCACGACCGTCCCACGTCAGACCGTCCCGCGTCAGACCATCCCGCGCTGCATCGCCTCGCAGACCGCCGTGCTCTCGCGAACACCCAGGCGCAACGCGACACCGCAGTGGGCGATCCAGGCGGCCATCCCTTCGGCGGTGCCGCTGAGGTACCCCTGGAGCGCCTGCCGGTAGGCGGCCGTGCCGAGTTCGACGAAGCCGACCTCCGCCGGGCAGATCGCCTTCGGGTCGAGGCCCTCCGCGATCAGGACGATGCGCTGCGCGGCCCGCGCGACCACGCCGTTGTGCGAGCCGAACGGGCGCAGCGCCAGCAGTTCGCCGTGCACGACGGAGGACACCACCAGCGCGGGCGTCCCCCGGAGCCCGCGCTCCACTCGGTCCACCAGCAGCCGGGAAAGCTGGTCGAGCCGGGCCGCCGCCTCCTCGGCCGAGGGCGCATCCGGCAGCGGCGCAGCACCAGCGGCGGTCGCCCCACCAGCCCCCGCAGTCCCCGCACCACCCGAACCCGCCGCACCCGCCGCACCCGCCGCACCCGCGGATCCCGCCGCCTCGCCGTGAGCACGGTCGACCTCGGCGTCATCGGCCTCGGCACCGTCCACGTGACCGCCGGGCCCCTCGTGCTCGCCGTCGTGCCCGTCCTGGTCGCCATGAGCGTGGGACGGGTCCCGAGGCAGGCTCTCGGCGGGTGCGAGCACGGTGGGGAACAGTTCGTCGACCGGCTCCCCCTCCCGCCGGGGCCGACCGGCCGACAGGTCCGCGTCCCCGACGGCGAGCAGGTGGAGCCGCGCCAGCACCTGGAGCGGCGAGTGTCGCCAGACGCTCAGCAGCTGCCCCGCCTCCGAGGAGATCCGGAGCGCGCCACCGATGATCCGGGCCTCGGGGTCCGCGCTGAAGTCGCTGCGGCGGCGCACCTCCTCCAGCGGCCAGTCCGCGCCGTCGAGGGCGGCGGAGGCCCTGGCCCCGCGCAGCGCGGATTCGGAGGTGACCTCCGCCGCACGGCGGCGCATCACGCGGTGCCCGTAGAGGCGGTCGACGGCCTTGCGCACTTCGGCGACTGCCTCAGGCACGCCGGGGAGCTCGGCCAGTGGGGCGAGGGGATCTGTTCCAGTGCTCACCTACCCGAGAGTAATGACTCCCCCGGCACCACCGACACAGCAACCCCGCCATCACCCGTTCGAGGCAATCTTCGCTTCCCACCCCTGGGGCACCCCAAACCACCGTTAGCATGGCCACTATCGGAGACGATAACGATTTCCAACAGACTCGGCACATACTCCCACCACGAGATCACACGAGATCGCCCGCCCTTCGGAGCCGCCGGCCACACCGGGGCGCCGGATCCCACGGGCAACGGCGGAGCAGCGCCGAAGAGAGCCGGAGACTCAGATGAAGATCGCGTTCGTCGGCAAGGGCGGCAGCGGGAAGACCACGCTGTCGGCGCTGTTCATCCGCCACCTGGCCGCCGCAGGCCGTCCAGTGATCGCCGTGGACGCCGACATCAATCAGCACCTGGGCCCCGCACTCGGCCTGACCGACGATCAGGCCGCTGCCCTCCCCTCGCTGGGCGCGCACTTGCCGGAGATCAAGGAGTACCTGCGCGGGGACAACCCCCTGATCGGCTCCGCCGAGGAGATGATCAAGACCACTCCCCCCGGGCGGGGCTCGCGGCTGCTCCGGATCGTGGAGGAGAACCCGGTGTACGCGAGCTGCGCCCGCCCGATCGCCCTCGACGAAGGATCGGTGCGCCTGCTGGCCACCGGCGCGTTCGCCGAAGAGGACCTGGGGGTCGCCTGCTACCACTCCAAGGTCGGCGCGGTGGAGTTGCTGCTGAACCACCTGCTCGACGGCCCCGACGAGTACGTGGTGACGGACATGACGGCCGGCTCCGACTCCTTCGCTTCCGGCCTGTTCACCCGCTTCGACCTGACCTTCCTGGTGGCCGAGCCGACGCGCAAGGGCGTCTCGGTCTACCGGCAGTACAAGGAGTACGCCCGGGACTTCGGCGTCGCGCTCCGCGTGGTGGGCAACAAGGTGCAGAGCCCCGAGGACCTCGCCTTCCTCCACCGCGAGGTGGGCGACGACCTGCTGACGGTCTTCGGTCAGTCCGACTGGGTCCGCAGGCTGGAGCAGGGCGCCGAGCCCCCGCTGAACACCCTGGAGCCGGCCAACCGCACCGTCCTCGAGCAGCTGAAGGCCACCGCCGATCAGGCGCACGGCACCCGCGACCCCGAGCGCTACACCCGGCAGGCCGTCACCTTCCACCTGCGCAACGCGGAGAGCTGGGGCAACGCGAAGACCGGCATCGATCTCGCGACCCAGGTCGACAAGGGATTCGTGCTCGGCGTGGACCAGCTGGACGTCGCACACGCCTGACCCCCGAGCGCCACGGCGCGCTCCGACACCACCGCGCGTTCCCGGTGCATCCCCGGCGCCGAGCCGCCAGTGCCGAACACCCGGCACCATGACACCCGCCGACGCCACAGTGCGTCCGCATGAGGGCCGATCACTCCCCCAGGAGCTGGTCAGCCCTCGCTGTGCGCTATTCCCCGGGTTTTGGTTACCACTCGTAGGGATGAAACATCAGCTCGACCCGACCCCTACGAACTCACCCTGTGCAAAGATTCCATTACTCTGAGTTTACCGATTCTTGATGGTCCTGGCCCGGACGTGACCCCTGCCGTCCTGCCCTGACCGCGCGCAGGCACCACCGCACCGCAGCTCCCCACACCGAAGCACCCCACGCAGCACCGCCGTACCCATCGGCGCACCCCTCACCGCCGCCCCGCGGACAGCCGTACTCGGGGCGGTCGTCTCCGCTACCCCGAAAGGACCAGTCACCGTGACCTTGGACATCTCGAGCGCTCCCATCGCCTCAGACACCACCGACCACGCGCCGCCGCATGGCGTTGGGCAGCCGCCCGCCGCGCGCTCGCCCTTGAAGTCACTGCTGGCAGCAGACCTGCCGGCCTCCATCGCGGTCTTCCTGATCGCCGTCCCGTTCGCCCTCGGCATCGCCCTCGCCACCGGGGCCCCGCTCACCGCCGGGCTGGTCGCAGCGGCCGTCGGCGGCCTGGTCGCCGGGGCGCTGAGCGGCACACCGCTCCAGGTCAGCGGCCCGTCGGCAGCGCTGACAGTGATCACAGCCGGCCTGATCGCCCAGTACGGCTGGCAGGTCACCTGCGCCGTCACGGTCGTGGCCGGCCTCTGCCAGCTGCTGCTCGGCGCGCTGCGCGTGGCCCGCACCACGCTGGCCGTCTCCCCCGCGATCGTCCACGGGATGCTGGCCGGGGTCGGGCTGACCATCGCCATCGCCCAACTGCACGTCGTGCTCGGAGGCTCGCCGCAGAGCTCCGCACTCGCCAATCTGCTCGCCCTGCCGCGCCAGCTCTCCGGCCCGCACCTCCCGGCCCTCGCCGTCGGCGCGGTGGCCGTGGCAGTGCTCTGCGGCTGGCCCCGGCTGGGCCGCCTGCCTGGTCGGGCCGGGCAGCTCGGCGCGAAGCTGACGCGCGTGCCCGCCGCCTTGGTCGCCGTCACGGCAGGCACCACGCTCTCGGTCGGCCTCGGGCTCACCCTGGCCCGGGTGGAGCTCCCCTCCTGGAGCGAACACGGCCTGGCTTCCCCACCAGCTCTCGACGTGCTCGGCCGCCACTGGCCCACCCTGCTCGGTGCCGTGCTGACGGTCACCGCCGTCGCCAGCGTCGAATCATTGCTCTCTTCCGTCGCGGTCGACCGCCTCTCGCACCGGTCGAGCGACCTGGACCGCGAGCTGCGGGGCCAAGGCGTGGCCAACGTGGTGGCCGGCCTGCTCGGCGGACTGCCGATCGCGGGCGGTGCCGTCCGCAGTTCGGCGAACGTACGGGCCGGAGCCGCCGGCCGTTGGTCGGCCGTCCTGCACGGTGCCTGGGTGCTGCTGGCCGCACTGCTGCTCGCGGGCGGGCTGCGGCACATCCCGCTGGCCGCACTGGCCGCACTGGTGCTGGTGGTCGGCGTCCAGATGGTCAGCTTCGCGCACATCCGGCGGGTGCACCGGCACCGCGAGTTCCCCGTGTACCTCGCGACCGTGCTCGGCGTCTTCCTGCTGGGCGTGCCCATCGGCGTGGCCGTCGGCGGCTCGGTGGCCGTCCTGCTCGCGCTCTACCGGCTGACCAGGGCCCACGTCGACGTGGCTGCCGAGGCCGACGGCTCGTACCAGGTGCGCACCCACGGCCCGCTGACCTTCGCGGCCGTCCCGCGGCTGAGCCGGGCCCTCGCCCTGATCCCGTCCGGTGCCCGGGTGACGGTCCATCACGACGGCTCCTTCCTCGACCACGCCGCGTACGAGCAGTTGCACTCCTGGCGGACGGGACACCAGGCCACCGGCGGTTCGGTGGCCATGCTCACCGAGCGCCACGACGACGAGGTGCTCGACCCGGACGGCACCGTACGCTCCGGCAGCTCGGCCGGCCCGCACCGCTGCCGCGCCTGGACGCCCTGGGTCGGCCACCACTGCATCGACCAAGGTGAGGACGATCCGCACGTCCGGCTGCTGGACGGTGTCCGCGGCTTCCAGCAGCACACCGCCCCCCTGGTCCGGCAGGAGCTGGCCCGACTCTCCCGCGAGGGCCAAACCCCCTCACAGCTCTTCCTGACCTGCTCCGACTCCCGGCTGGTTACCAGCATGATCACCAGTAGCGGCCCCGGCGACCTCTTCACCGTGCGCAACGTCGGCAATCTCGTTCCGGCTCCCTACGAGCCGGGGGCGGCCGACGATTCGGTGGCCGCCGCCGTCCAGTACGCGGTCGAGGTGCTCCAGGTGCGCAGCATCACCATCTGCGGCCACTCCGGCTGCGGCGCGATGCAGGCCCTGCTGGACGGGGTGCACGAGGTACCGGGCACACCGACCCCGCTGGCCCGATGGCTGCGTAACGGCCGGGGCGCGCTGTCCCGCCTCAAGCGGGCGCCCGCCGAGTTCGAGGGTCGGTCGGTCGTCGACCTGGTCGAGCAGCTCTGCATCACCAACGTGGTGCAGCAGTTGGACCAGTTGCTGGCCAATCCGGCCGTCGAGCGGCGTGTCGAAGAGGGCAGTCTCCAACTGGTCGGCATGTACTTCGACTTCGCGACCGCGCAGGCGTACGTGCTCGACCGGGAGAGCCGTCGGTTCTCCCCGGTGGCCGTCTCGGCTGGGCCCACCAAGGAGACTGACGTGCTGGCGGCCTGAGGAAGTCGGGGTGGCTCGGCCTCATCAGCCGAGCTACCCCCACCCCAACTTCACTACTCGTCAGTGCCGTAGGAGCCGGGTCAGGTCGCCCGGCGTCACGTAGCCGGGCCAGCGGTGGTCGTCGAAGAGCTGGACACCGGCGTCGTGGTAGCACTGGTCCACGAGTTGGGAGCAGATCATGTGCTTGCTGCTCATCACGTAGCCCTTGAACAGCGGGCTGACGGGCAGGTGCAGGTGGTGGGTGGCCAGCGCGAAGTAGTCCATCACGCTGTAGGGAGTGCCGAGGTAGCCGCGCGCCGCCGCCACCACGGCCTCTCGCTGCTCGTCGTCCAGGGGAATGCGGCCGGTGGACCAGAGCATCGGACGGCCTTCGTAGCCGGCCAAGGATCCGGTGGAAGCGCCGCCGGGCTCGCCTTCGACGAGTTCACCGTCACCGACGTAGACGAAGGCGTGCTCGAAGTCGGAGAAGCCGTCGCCGTTCAGCCACTGGCCGACGCGGATCAGTCGCCCCGCGCTGCCGGACATCCGGACGACGGCGAAGTCACCCGGGAGCGGAGTGGGTAGCGGCGCTTCAGAGGTTGCTGAGATGGGAGGGGTCGCGGGTGTTCCGGGCATGGCTGCACCCCCAGGCGAGGAGCGGTGCGCTGACGGATCGGGCCGCGAGCGTCCACAACGGCCCGTGTTGTCAGTGGAGTACCGCACCGACAGCTCGTCAAGGTGTCCGGCAGCGCACTAATCGGGCGAGCGCTCCCCACCCTGCCTCGCGCGCCGACCCGAGTGCGCTCACCACCCGACAGGTCCCACCAGCAACACGCCGAGGCAACGGCTCGTCGCCGGAGGGGCGGTGGAGCTGCGGCTTCTCCGGGGAACCCCCGCGGCCCGGCAACCGGCCCGGGACGGCCTGACCCGCAGGTCGGTCAAAGGTCTACACCAATTCCTCGGTCCCTCTTGTCAACATGCCGGTTGGCCTGGTGAGCTGTGCGCTGGGACACACGGGACAATCCCTACGCACGGGATAACCCGGCAGATGAAGATCTCGATGAGGAGTGTGCGTTGAGCAACGAGAGCCTGGCCAACCTGCTCAAGGAGGAGCGGCGCTTCGCTCCGCCCGCGGAGCTGGCCGCTGCCGCCAACGTCACCGCGGACGCCTACGCGCAAGCGTCGGAGGACCGCCTCGGCTTCTGGGCTGAGCAGGCCCGTCGGCTGACCTGGGCCGTCGAGCCCACCGAGACCCTGGACTGGTCGAACCCCCCGTTCGCCAAGTGGTTCGCCGACGGCACCCTCAACATCGCCTACAACTGCGTCGACCGCCACGTCGAAGCCGGCCACGGCGACCGCGTCGCCATCCACTTCGAGGGCGAGCCCGGCGACAGCCGCTCCATCACCTACACCCAGCTCAAGGACGAGGTCTCCCAAGCCGCCAACGCCCTCCTCGAACTCGGCGTCACCAAGGGCGACCGCGTCGCCATCTACCTCCCGATGATCGCCGAAGCCGTCATCGCGATGCTCGCCTGCGCCCGCATCGGCGCCACCCACTCCGTCGTCTTCGGCGGCTTCTCCGCCGACGCCGTCGCCTCCCGCATCCAGGACGCCGACGCCAAACTCGTCATCACCGCCGACGGCGGCTACCGCCGCGGCAAGCCCTCCGCCCTCAAACCCGCCATCGACGAAGCCCTCACCAAGGTCGACGGCGTCGAGAAGGTCCTCGTGGTCCGCCGCACCGGCCAGGACACCACCTGGACCGAGGGCCGCGACGTCTGGTGGCACGAGATCACCGCCCGCCAGTCCACCCAGCACACCCCCCAGCCCCACGAGGCCGAACACCCGCTGTTCATCCTCTACACCTCCGGCACCACCGGAAAGCCCAAGGGCATCCTGCACACCTCCGGCGGCTACCTCACCCAGGCCGCCTACACCCACCACGCCGTCTTCGACCTCAAGCCCGAGACCGACGTCTACTGGTGCACCGCCGACATCGGCTGGGTCACCGGCCACTCCTACATCGTCTACGGCCCCCTCGCCAACGGCGCCACCCAGGTCGTCTACGAAGGCACCCCCGACACCCCCCACCAGGGCCGCTTCTGGGAAATCGTCCAGAAGTACGGCGTCACCATCCTCTACACCGCCCCCACCGCCATCCGCACCTTCATGAAGTGGGGCGACGACATCCCCGCCAAGTTCGACCTCTCCACCCTCCGGGTCCTGGGCAGCGTCGGCGAACCCATCAACCCCGAAGCATGGGTCTGGTACCGCAACCACATCGGCGCCGGCAAAACCCCCATCGTCGACACCTGGTGGCAGACCGAAACCGGCGCCATGATGATCAGCCCCCTGCCCGGCGTCACCGAGACCAAGCCCGGCTCCGCCCAACGCGCCCTACCCGGCATCACCGCCACCGTCGTCGACGACGAGGCAGGCGAAGTCCCCAACGGCTCCGGCGGCTACCTCGTCCTCACCGAACCCTGGCCCTCCATGCTGCGCACCATCTGGGGCGACGACCAGCGCTACATCGACACCTACTGGTCCCGCTTCCCCGGCCGCTACTTCGCCGGCGACGGCGCCAAGAAGGACGAGGACGGCGACATCTGGCTGCTCGGCCGCGTCGACGACGTCATGCTCGTCTCCGGCCACAACATCTCCACCACCGAAGTCGAATCCGCCCTCGTCGGCCACCCCGCCGTCGCCGAGGCCGCCGTCGTCGGCGCCACCGACGCCACCACCGGCCAGGCCATCGTCGCCTTTGTCATCCTGCGCGGTACCGCCACCGACAGCGAAGACCTCGTCGCCGACCTGCGCAACCACGTCGGCAAGACCCTCGGCCCCATCGCCAAGCCCAAGCAGATCAAGGTCGTCAGCGAACTCCCCAAGACCCGCTCCGGCAAGATCATGCGCCGCCTCCTCCGCGACATCGCCGAAGGCCGCGAAGTCGGCGACACCACCACCCTCGCGGACTCGACGGTGATGAACCTCATCCAGTCCCAGCTCCCCTCCGCCCGCAACGGCGCCTGACCCCGCCCGAGCACGCCAGTGCCGCCTCCTGCCCCCACCGGGGCGGGAGGCGGCACCGTTTCACCGCTCGAACGGCGTCACTGGCCGACCGTCAGCTCCCCCGTCTTCAGCTCGCCGACCGCCGAACACCGACCACCGAGCCGTCAGGCGTCAGCCGTCAGCCGTCAGCCGTCAGCCGTCAGCCGTCAGCCGGTGAAGTGGACAGACGACGCAGCAGTTCGTACGCCGTCTGGGTGAACCTCCGACGCAGCCCTGGCACGGTGCTGGCCATCGCGACGAGCCCCACCTGCATCGCCGGGTTGAAGCCGACGAAGGCCGAGAAGCCCCGGGTCGAACCGCTCTGGTAAACCGCCTCGCCCTCCTCGCCGAGCGACCGCTGGTTCCAGATCAGGCAGATCCTCGCCCCGGACCTCCGCCGTTCGATCCGCGGCCGGGAGACGTCCCGCAGCGCGCCCCGCAGCGACCCTGCCGAACCGGACCACTCCGGGATCTGGACGGCGTCCACCGAAAGGTGCGCCTGGAGGAAGCGCAGCATGTCGTCCGCCGTCGACCGGAGCGCCGCCGCGCCCGGCAGCGCCGGAAGCCGGAACGAGGGCACCCGCCGCCCGCGCCGGTACCCGGTGGCCGGCTCCCGCCCCGGGCCGCAGGACGTGTCGATCAACCCGAGCGGCCCGCAGACCCTACTGGCCAACAGTTCCTCGTAGCGCTGCCCGGCCGCGTGCTCCAGTACCAGGCCGAGCAGTCCGCAGCCGAGGCTCGAGTACCGCACCTGACCACCCGGTGTCCCGCGCACCGGCGTGCGCGGCAGGGCCCGCATCAGGTGCGCGGTGCTGTAGGTCGCGTACGGGTTGGTGAACCAGCGCGGCACCGCCGCCGGGGTGAGGCCGACCGGCAACCGGGGCAGCCCGGAGGTGTGGGTGGCCAGGTGGAGGAGGGTGATCGGACGTTCGTGGGGGTACCCGGGGACCGATCCGGCAGGCAGGTACTGGTCGATCGGGTCGTCGTACCGGACTTCGCCGCGGGCCACCATCTCGGCCAGCAGCAGGGCGGTGAAGGTCTTCGTCACCGAACCGAGTTCAAAGCGGGTGTCAGCTCGGACCGGCCGCTCCCCCGCGTGGTCCGTGTAGCCCCGGCAGGCCACCGTCCGTTCGTTGCCCCGGATCACCGCGACGGAGACTCCGCCGTTCGGGGAGGCGCTGTTGAACAGCGGCCGGAGCAGCCGGGCCAGCTCCGGTGACATCACCGGGACGGGCGGTATCGCCGGAGCGGGGGCGGACGACACGGGAGGAGCGATCTGGACGCCCGCCCCTCCCGGCAGTATGTGGATGGGTTGCTGACTGAGCATGAGCTGCCTCCGCATCGGAGCGCACCGCCGGATAGAGGGGAGTGTGAGGCGGTGCGTGCCACCGACGATAGGTTCGCCTCACCAACCCCGCATCCGACCGACGCCGTCCGGGCGAGCGCACGATCAGCGCACGTCGGAGCGCTCCCGAGCGAACAGCGGAGCGGAGACGGAACGCTCCCGCTCGACACGGCCGGGCCCGGGACCCTGGCCTTCGTGCTGGCACCACCACCGAAGACGGGTGGTAGCTCCCTCGTCAGGGGCACCGCCCGAACGGCAGGGTTGAGCCATGACGAAACACGGCCCACACACCACCCTCCGCCCCTCCCACCACGATCGGCTCAGCCCATGACCACCACCCCACAGCCGCACCCGCAACCACCACCGGCACCGCCTCCGTCCCCGGCCCCAGCCCCGTCCCCGTCCTCACCCCGGGCATCTGCCCGCCCTCCGACTGCGGCCGGCCCGCTCATAGCCTCCGAAGCTGTCCTCAAGCGGCTCTTCCGGGAGCCGTTCGCCGCCCGCGCCTGGCGTGAGCTGCTGTACTCCCTGCTCAGCCTGCCCCTCGCTCTCCTGGGCTTGGTGCTGGTGCTGGTCACGGTCCTGTTCGGTGTGGGCTCGGCCGGGCTGCTGCTGATGCCGCTGCTCGCCCTCACCCTCGCCGCAGACCGGGCCTTCGGCCAGCTCCAGCGCTCGCTCGCCCGGGCATTGCTCGGCATCGACATACCCACACCTGCCCGCATTCCCCGGCACCCCGGCCTGTCAGGTCTCCTCGGACAACACCTCGGCGACCCGGCGGCCTGGCGTACCGTCGGCTACCTCGCCCTCCGCGTACCGCTCGGTCTCCTCGAGTTCCTGTTCGGCTTCGTCTGGTGGGCGTACGGGGTGATCTTCATGCTCTATCCGCTGCTCTGGAAACTGGAGCCCGTGCACGAGGTGGACGCCCACGGCGTACCGCACAGCTTCGGCATCGCGCTCAACGGCTTCTACTTCGACACCTGGCCCCGCGCCCTGCTCGTGGTGCTGGCCGGCGCCCTGCTCATCCTGGCCTCCCCCTGGGTACGCAGAGCACCGCTCGCCGCAGACCGCCGCCTGATGGTCTGGCTGCTCGGCCCCACCCGTACCTCCCTCCGCCTGGTCCACCTCACCGAGACCCGCGAGCACGTCATCAACGAGGCGGCGGCCACCCTGCGGCAGATCGAGCGCGACCTGCACGACGGGGCACAGGCCAGGCTGGTGGCGCTCGGGATGCGGCTGAGCCGGGCCGAGCGCGGGCTGGCCAAGGGCGACGTCGACAAGGCTCAAGAGCTGCTGCGCGAGTCCCGGGAGGAGACCAAGGAGATCATCCAGGAGCTGCGGGAACTCGTCCGGGGCATCCACCCACCCGTCCTGGACGCGGGGCTGCTCGCGGCCCTGACCACCCTGGCGGCCAGGTCGATGATCCCGTCCACGGTCCAGGTCGAACTGGCCCGACGGCCTACCGCCGCAGCCGAGACGATGCTGTACTTCGCCGCCGCCGAGCTTCTCACCAACGCGGCCAAGCACAGCGGGGCCCGACAGACAGCGATCACCGTCCACGACATCGACGGAGCCGTTCTCCTGACGGTCACCGACAACGGCGCCGGCGGAGCCCGGCTCGACAGCGGCGGCAGCGGCCTGCGCGGCCTGTCCGAGCGCATCCGAGCCACCGACGGCACCCTCACCATCGCCAGCCCACCCGGCGGCCCCACCACAGTCACCGTGAGCCTTCCCGACCGCTCACCGCCCACACCCCCATCCCCTCCACCCACTCACCCCGACCCGGCCCAAGCCCAAGCCCAAACCCAAGGCCGGCCCCAGTCCAACTCCAAGTCCCACCGGTGAGCCGCCGCACACCCGCGCACCCATCCACCCACACGCCCACGCACCCCGACCCACCGTCAGCAATCGCTAGCCTCGGTCCGGCACACCAACCAACCGCCCACCACTGGGTCACCGGGTGGCGCAACAGAACAGGAGCAGCCCGATGCGGGTAGTGGTAGCGGAGGACACGGCGATCCTGCGAGCCGGGCTGGTCCAACTGCTGGAGGACGAAGGCCACCAGGTGACCGCAGCCGTCGCGGACGCCGAGCAGCTCAGGGCCGCCGTTCTGGAGCACAAGCCCGACATCGTCGTCTCAGACATCCGGATGCCACCAACCCATACGGACGAGGGCCTCCGGGCAGCGATCGAGCTGCGGGCCGAGCAGCCGGACTTGGCGGTGCTGATCTTCTCCCAGTACGTGGAGGCGCAGTACGCGTCCAGGCTGTTGGCCGGTGGTTCGGCCGGGGTCGGCTACCTGCTCAAGGAGCGGGTGCTCGACGCCCAGGATTTCATCGACGCGCTGGAGCGGGTCGCCGCCGGCGGCACCGCACTGGATCCGGAGGTGGTGAGCCAACTCGTCAGCGCCGGCCCGAGCCGCACCACCGTCGCGGAGCTCAGCCCGCGCGAGCGGGAGGTCCTGGGCCTGATGGCGGAGGGCCGCTCGAACTCAGCCATCGCCACCCACCTGGTGGTGACCGAACGCGCCATCGAGAAGCACGTCGCCAACATCTTCCTGAAGCTCGATCTGCCCGTTTCCTCCGACAACCACCGCCGGGTGCTCGCCGTGCTCCGCTATCTCGGAGCCTGACGAGCCTGACGACCACGCCCCAGCCCCCCGCCCCCACGCCCCCGAGCCAGGCGCGCCCAGCCATGCCCGCCCGACCAAGCGAACCCCGTCCGCTCCTCCCCACCGACTGATGGCCCAACACTCCGGAATCAATGACCATAAAATGCGACAAACCGGATATCGCGCCCACGGCCCACTTAGACTGTTAAGGACGTAACAAGGATTCTGAGGCGCGCCGGGAAGTCTGGTCGGCACTGCACCACCGGTGTATCCACCCGCAGCTCCCGCCTTGGAGGTCCCCGTCGTGGCCAGCCCGCCGCCCACCGAGCGTCGCCAGTTCCTCGGACGGCTGTCGCTCCCCGAGCGCACCTACATCACGAACGCCCTCCGCACCGAGACCGTCGGCGGCGTCCTGCTGTTGATCGCCGCCCTGATCGCCCTCGTCTGGGCGAACGTCTGGCCGCACGCCTACGAGAGCGTCCTCGACTGGACGGTCGGCCCCTCCGCCCCGCTCCACCTCGACCTGAGCCTGGAAGCCTGGGCGAAGGACGGGTTGCTGACGATTTTCTTCTTCGTGGCGGGCATCGAGCTGAAGCGCGAGTTCGTCGCGGGCGAGCTGCGCACACCCAGCGCGGCCCTGTTGCCGGTCATGGCCGCCGTCTGCGGGGTGACGCTCCCCGCCGTCGTCTTCGCCCTGGTCAACAGCGGATCCGGCGGCCACCTCGGCGGTTGGGCCATCCCGACCGCCACCGACATCGCCTTCGCCCTCGGGGTGCTCGCCGTGGTCGGCACCCACCTGCCCTCCGCCCTGCGGGCGTTCCTCCTCACCCTCGCCGTGGTCGACGACCTGATCGCCATCCTGATCATCGCGATCTTCTACAGCTCGGGGATCAAGTTCTGGGCGCTGGGGCTCTCCTTCGCCGGCCTGGTGCTCTTCTGGTTCCTGCACCGGCGCGGGGTGCACGGGTGGTACCTCTACGTGCCGCTGGCCTTCGTCATCTGGGCACTGATGCACGAGAGCGGGGTGCACGCCACGGTCGCCGGTGTGGCGATGGGCCTGCTGCTGCGCTGCCACACCGAGGGCGACGAGAAGCACTCCCCCGGCGAACACATCGAGCACTTGGTCCGACCGCTGTCGGCCGGGTTGGCGGTGCCGGTGTTCGCCCTGTTCGCCGCCGGAGTGACGATGGATGGTGCGGCCCTGCGCGCCGTCTTCACCCAGGCCACCCCGATCGGCATCATGCTCGGCCTGCTGGTCGGCAAGACCGTCGGCATCTTCGGCGGCACCTGGCTGACTGCCCGCCTCACCCGGGCCGAGCTCAACCCACAGCTCAAGTGGGCCGACCTGTTCGCCGTCTCCACCCTGGCGGGCATCGGTTTCACCGTCTCCCTGCTGATCAGCGAGCTGGCCTTCCCCGGGGATCCCGACCTCGCCAGCCGGGCGAAGGGCGCGGTGCTGGTCGGTTCGGTGCTCTGCGCGCTGATCGCCACCGTGCTGCTCAAGCTGCGCAACCGCCACTACCGCCGGCTCTGCGAGGAGGAGGATCGCGACGAGGACGGCGACGGCATCCCGGACATCTATCAGCAGCCCACCCACTGAAGCCCACTGAAGCCTGCTAAAGCCGCTGGAGCCGCTGAGCCCTGCCGGGCGCGCAGCAGCCGCCGAACACGCTGAACCCCATCCCGCACACCCGACTCCCCTGCCCCGGGCCGGCGAACACGTCCCCTCCGAGTGCCCCGCCCCGGGTGACACACCCTCTTCAGGCCCCCCGGAGTGGTGCCTGACTGTCCGGTAGGGGCATGATTCTGAGCTGTCGACCTATGCAGAGACCGCCCCGAAGGAGAACCGCTGATGCCCGCAGGAGCCGCAGACCCGTCCAGCAACGGCCGGGCGCCCTACGAGGGCGAGCGTTCGGTGGGCCAGTTGTTCGCCGCGGCGACCGCCGATCTCTCCGCCTTGGTGCACGACGAGATCGCGCTCGCGAAGGCCGAGATCCGACAGGACGTCAAGCGCGGCGTCGCCGGCGGGGTCTCGATCAGCGTCGCCGGCGTGGTTGCGCTGGCCTCGATCCCGATGCTGAGCTTCGCCGCCGCGTACGGCCTCCAGGCGCTCGGTCTGACCCTCGGCTGGTCCTTCCTGATCGTCGGTGGCGCCTACCTCCTGCTGGCCGCCCTGCTGGGCCTGCTGGCGCTGCGTTCGTTCAAGAAGATCGAGAAGCCGCACCGCACCATCGCGGGTGTCCAGGCCACCACGGACGTCCTGAAGAACGCCCGCCCCCGCCCCGCCACCCAGGAGGAGATCGACCGGGGCCTCGGCCGCATCAAGTAACACCGGTCCGGTCGTCCCGGCCCGACCGCCCGCCCGACCGACCGCCCGAGGCACTCGCCCCGCCGCCGCTCCACCACCGCCCCACCGCCTCTCCGCCGCCCCGCCGCACCCCGGCGGGGCCGAGCGTTCACCGGCGTGTCGAGTGCCGGGGGCGAGTTCTCGTCCCGGGTGTGACAGGCTCTCGGTATGCCGTTGGACCAGAAGCCCGCACCCGCCGCCGAGCCGCGGCCCGACCGCCCCCAGGGCGAGCCCGCCCGGCCGAGTCGGCCCGCCGAGCCCGACCAGCTCACCCGGCCGGTCGAGCGCACCGGCCCGGCCGAGCCCGCCGAGGCGGCGCAGGCCGGCTGGAGCGTCCGCGCGGAGGGCCCCTGGACGCACCGCGACCTGGCGGCCAACGGCGCCCGGTTCCACATCGCCGAGGTAGGCGACGGTCCGCTCGTCCTGTTGGTGCACGGCTGGCCCGAGTACTGGTGGGCCTGGCGCCACCAGCTCACCGCGCTGGCCGAGGCCGGCTTCCGGGCCGTCGCGCTCGACCTTCGCGGGATGGGCGGCAGCGACCGCACCCCGCGCGGCTACGACCCCGGCAACCTGGCGCTGGACATCACCGGCGTGATCCGTTCGCTGGGCGAGCGGCGGGCCCACCTGGTCGGGCACGCCACCGGCGGTTCGCTGGCCTGGGTGGCCGCCGTGATGCGCCCCTCCGTGATCCAGAGCCTCACCGTGGTCTCCGCCGCCCACCCCCGCCAGCTGCGCCGGGCCCTGCTGACGGACCGCCGGCAGATCGCCGCCTTCGACCACGTGCTGGGTTTCCAGCGGCCGTGGATACCGGAACGCCGGCTGGTCGCCGAGGACGGCGCCCTGGTCGCCGAGTACCTGAACGCCTGGACCGGCCCGAACCGCCTGGACGAGGAGGCGCTGGCCGCCTACCGGCAGGCCATCCAGATCCCCAGCACCGCGCACTGCTCGATCGAGCCGTACCGGTGGCTGCTCCGGTCGATGGCCCGCCCGGACGGCATCCAGTTCGCCCGCCGGATGAAGAAGCCGATCTCCGCGCCCACCCTGCACGTCCAGGGCGCCGCCGATCCGGTGCTGCTCGCGCACACCGCCCTCGGCGCGGGCGAGTACGTGGCCGCCCCGTACCGCTGGCGGCTGCTGCCGGGCATCGGGCACTTCCCGCACGAGGAGGTGCCGGAGCAGTTTTCGGCCGAGTTGATCAGCTGGGTGCAGCAGCACAAGGGCTGACCGGCGGGCCGGGAGGGAACGGAAGTGCAAGGGTGGGCCGGTGGGCGCAGAGCCGGCGCGCGGGGAGCGGCACCACGGGTCACATCGCTCCCGGCGCACCACCCCTGCACATCGGTTGACATGCACTCATATGACAATCGCATAGGCCATTTGGGTCAACTGCGGGCGATTACTCCCCACGGCCCACGGGCATCCATCCGGTATGACCTGGATGCCCGATCGCGAAGCCGCCCCGCGCCGACGCCGCCGCGGTAGCAGCTCGCCGAACCCCGCACACACCCCGGCGCTCGGCGTCACGCACGACTCGTACGCCCCCTACGACTTCGCGCCCCACGACCCGCGCGCCCTCCATGACGCCCTGGAGCGCCAACGCCGCGCCGGTGCCCACCGAATGGGCATCCCGCGCATCCTCGGCCGCCGAGCCCGCTGGGTCGGCGCCCGGTTGCGGCGCGAGGGATAACGGCCCGAGCGGCCCGGGCGACACAGCAGCCGCCAGCACCAGCCGGGCCGGAGCAAGCACGAAGACACCGGAGAGACGGAACGGGCCGGGCCCCCGCAGTGCGCGGGGGCCCGGCCCTCGTCCGTGCCGCCAGGGGCGGGGCCACCGGGATCGCCGGTGGCCCGGGGGTGGGTCAGCTGACCACGGTGGGGCCGAGGAAGGCGAAGCCCAGCATCAGGAAGGTCACCACGCTCATGATCGGGACCAGGACGTTGGTCTCCATCTTGTTGCCGGTGCGCTTGATCAGCACGATCTCGTAGCGCTCTTTGTGCGGCCAGAGCAGCGGGGCGCCCATCTTGGTGAGGCAGTCGCCGAGCAGGTGGGCCAGGGTGCCGAGGGCCACCGCGTACGGCAGCCAGCCCGGGGCGTCGGTGAGGAACCGGTCGAGCACCACCGTGCCGAGGACGGCGAGGCCGACCACGGTGATCCAGGTGTGGTGACCGTGGCCGGGCACGTGGGCGTTGAGCGCCTTGAGCCCCATGGCCAGCAGGAAGAAGGTCATGCCGAGGGTGAACCAGCGCCCGCCGTAGGACACCCCCGCCCAGGTGCCGCCGCCCATCAGGGCGACGAAGAGCAGCGAGTGGGTGGCGTGCCGGTGCCCGCCCGAGACCCAGGCCACGAAGCGGCAGAGCAGCTTGGAGACCGGCCCGAGGAAGTTGGCGATGGTGCCGTCGTGGTGGTCGAGGTCAGGGAGCAGCGCCGCGCCTGCGGCGAGCAGGGTGCCCATCAGGATGTCGGCCGGCCGCAGATGGGTACCGAGCAGCAGCGGCGGCAGGAACGGCGCGGAGACCGCGTACAGCATCGCGCCACTGACCGCGTGCGAATGACCCATCATGGTGGTTCTGACCTCCCGTCGGACCCGTTCCGAGGCTGCTCGGGTTGAGCCGAACGGGTGAGCGCCGCCGACGCTACCAGGTGGAGCTGACGCTCCAACGGATCAACGACCGTCGAGCCGACGATGGGTCAGGAGAACTCCTGCGGAGAGGGGGTCAGAGGGCGCAGCCCTCGGTGTCGACCCGGGAGGTGGCCGTCAGGCTCTGCCGGGCGTCCTCGCGGACCTCGTCCGCCGTCAGGACGTACCCGGTGTCCTGGCTGTCCAGGGACTTGGCGAAGACCACCCCGTACACCTGGCCGTCCGGGCTGAGCAGCGGTCCGCCGCTGTTGCCCTGGCGGACCAGGGAGCGGATCGAGTAGACGTCGCGGACCACCTGGCCGCGGTGGTAGATGTCCGGCCCGTTGGCCTGGATCCGGCCGCGGACGCGGGCCGGCTGGACGTTGAAGGCGCCGTTCTCCGGGAAGCCCGCCACGATCGCGCTGTCGTTGGTCTTGGCCTGGCCGGCGAAGTCGAGGGCCGGGGCATCGAGTTTGGGGACGTCCAGGACGGCGATGTCGCGCTGCCAGTCGTAGCGGATCACCGTGGCGTCGTAGAGCCGACCGTTGCCGCCGAGTTGGACAGTGGGTTCGTCGACACCCCCGACCACGTGGGCGTTGGTCATCACCCGGTGCGGGGCGAAGACGAAGCCGCTGCCCTCCAGGGTCTTGCCGCAGGCCGTGGCCGTGCCGACCACCTTGACCAGGCTCTGCCGGGCCCGCGTCACCGCCGGGCTGCCCGCCAGCGCCGGGTCCGGTGCCTCGACCTCGGTGATCGGCTCGTGCTCGAAGGGGTTGAACACCTGGGGGAAGCCGTTGCGGGCCAGCACCTTGGTGAAGTCGGAGAACCAGTTGGGCGCGTCGGCCGGCAGCGCGCTCTGCACCGTGCCCAGCACCTGGGAGGTGCGGACCTGCTTGGAGACGGTCGGCAGCGAGGTGCCCGCGAGTGCCGAGCCGATCAGCCAGGCCACCAGCAGCATCGAGATCACGTTGACCACCGAGCCGCCGACCGCGTCCAGCTTCTTCGCCCTGCCCCGGCCGATCCGGCCGCGCAGCTTCCAGCCGAAGTGGGTGGTGATCGCCTGGCCCACCGCCGCGAGCACGATCACCACGACCACCGCCACCACCGAGGCCGTGGTGCCCGGACTGAGGTGGCGCAGCAGCAGCGGCAGCAACTGGACCGCGATCAGCCCACCGCCCAGGAAACCCAGGACGGAGAGCACACCCACCACGAAGCCTTGCCGGTAACCGGACACGGCGAAGCCCACCGCCGCGGCGATCAGCAACAGATCCAGGACATTCACCCCGATACCCTCCCACGGCCACGCCCCCGGAGGGCACCGCGCGCCGGTATTCACCACCGCTCGTGCTGAAGACGGCGTGGCGGGCACCGATGGTTGCGGGCCCGGCCGTTGCGGAGCTGGTCAGGAGCCTGTGCCGACGGTCAGGAGCCCGTGCCGACGGTCAGGAACCCTTGCGGGCGCTCAGGTCCAGCGCGTCCGCGGAGAGGGTGAGGGTGCGGCCGCGGTCCCAGGGCTGCTCCAGACCGCTGAAGTGGAGCACCCGGTCGATCACCCCGGCCGTGAAACCCCAGACCAGTCGGCCGCCGACCTCGAAGGCCGGGCCGAGGTGGCCGGAGGGGTGCTTGAGCCGGGCCCGGTTGGCCGGGTCGGTGAGGTCGGCCAGCGGTACCCGGAAGACCGCGCCGGTCTCGCCGAGGTCCACCGGGGAGACCGGCGACTCGTGCCGCCACCAGCCGAGCACGGTGGTCACCACGAAGCGGCTGACCGGGATGTAGAGGTCCGGCAGGGTCGCGAAGACCTGCACCCCGCTCCGGTCGAGACCGGTCTCCTCCTCGGCCTCGCGCAGCGCGGCCCGCACCGGCCCCTCGCCCGCCGGGTCACCGTCCTCCGGGTCGAGCGCCCCGCCCGGGAAGGAGGGCTGCCCGGCGTGCGAGCGCAGGCTGCGGGCCCGCTCGATCAGCAGCAGGTCCGGCCCGGTCGGCCCCTCGCCGAAGAGCATCAGCACCGCCGACCGCCGACCGCCCTCGGCCGGCGGCAGGAAGTTGCTCAGCTCCTCCGGCCGCACCGTCTCCGCCGCCGCGCGCACCGGCAGCAGCCACTCCGGCAGCCCGTCCCGCTCGATCGCGCCCACCGCGCCCCCGCTCCCGGCCGTCCCGCTGCTCACCACTGCTCCGTCACCTCTCGCGTCACGTCCGGCGCCACTTCCCACGTCAGTTCTCGCGCCACTTCCCACGTCAGTCCGCGCGTCAGTCCGCGCGTCACTTCAGACCGACTGCCCCGGCCGCAGTAGCGGCGCCGGAGCGGCCGGCAGGCCCGGGTAGTCCGCCGGGGGCTTGAGCCGCTGCCCCGGCTGGCCGCCCTTCTCGTACTTCAGCAGCGTGGCCGCCTTCGCCGGATCGGTCTCGCCCTCGCCGTAGGAGGGGCAGAGCGGTGCGATCGGGCAGGCGCCGCAGGCCGGCTTGCGGGCGTGGCAGATCCGGCGGCCGTGGAAGACCACCCGGTGCGAGAGCATCGTCCACTCGGACTTGGGGAAGATCTCGGCGACCACCGCCTCGACCTTCACCGGATCCTCCTCGTCCGTCCACCCGAACCGCCGGGCCAGCCGCCCGAAGTGGGTGTCCACGGTGATCCCCGGGACGCCGAACACGTTGCCCAACACCACGTTAGCCGTCTTCCGGCCCACGCCGGGCAGGGTGACCAGGTCCGCCAGCGTGTTCGGCACCTCGCCGCCGAACTCGTCCCGCAGCGCGATCGAGAGCCCGATCAGCGACTTGGCCTTGGCCCGGAAGAAGCCGGTCGGCCGGATGATCTCCTCCAACTGCTCCGGCACCGCCGCCGCCAGGTCCTCCGGGGTCGGGTACGCGGCGAACAGGGCCGGCGTGGTCTGGTTCACCCGCAGGTCCGTGGTCTGCGCCGACAGCACCGTGGCCACCAGCAGCTGGAAGGGGTCCTCGAAGTCCAACTCCGGGTGCGCGTACGGGTAGACCTCTGCCAGCTCCCGGTTGATCTTCCGCGCCCGCCGCACCATCGCCAGATGCGACTCGGGCTTGCGCGGTTTCGGCGCCGCTTTCCGGACCTTGCTCTCTGCCATGAAGGCAGGTTACGCCGGATGGCGACGGCTCCAGGTGAGATCTCCGAGGCCGACCCGACCGGTCGTCCGGTACCACGGCCGCCGGTCGTCATGGCCGGTCGAGCTCGACGTTGAGCCCGGCTAAACGCATCTTCGTGGATCGTGCGTTGATCACGTTCGCCGCGCAGGAGATCGTTTCCGGGCAGGCGGGGCCACCGTGGCCCCGGCCGGGCCGCACGTGACGGCCAGGAGAGGACCATGGACCAGAACACCGGGAAGATCACCCACTTCGTCCACCAGTCGCTGGACGGATTCATCGAGGGGCCGAACGGCGAGTTCGACTGGCCGGCCATGGGGTCGGAACTGTCGGAATACGCGCACTCCCTCACGACGAGCGCCGACGTCTTCCTGTACGGCCGGCTCGTGTGGGAGCTGATGGCCGGCTACTGGCCCCGCGCCGAGGAGTTCTCCACCGACGAGTACGACCTCGCGTTCGCACGGGTGTGGCGGGAGGCGCCCAAGGTGGTCGTCTCCACGACCCTGACGAGCGCCGACTGGAACACCCGGGTGATCAACGAGAACGCCGCCGAGGAGTTGGCGGAACTCAAGCGCGGTGGCGCCCACCTGCTGCTGTTCGGCGGCTCCGCGCTCGCCGCCCACCTCACCGAGCGCGGGCTGATCGACGAGTACCAGATCTTCGTCCACCCAGTGGTCCTCGGCGGTGGCAAGCCGGTCTTCGGCAGCCCGCAGCAGCGGTTCGGCCTCGACCTGGTCGAGGCCCGGGTCTTCGACGGCCAGGTGACCCTGCTGCGCCACCGGCCCACCCGGGCTGCCGCCGGGGCCTCGTACGGATCGTGACGGGCCCGACCGCGAGCGACCGCGGAGCGGTGCCGTGGACACCGCGGACCTTGTGTCGGGACGGTGTACGGCTGCACTGTCGAGAGTGGGGCAGCGGCCCGGCCCGGCCCGTGGTCATGGTGCACGGACTGGCCGGTCAGGCGGGTGAGTGGGCGTCGGTGGCCGACGCGCTCGGCCGGGAGCGGCGGGTCGTCGCGGTGGACCAGCGCGGTCACGGCCGCTCCACCCGGCGCCCGGACGACGTCTCCCGGGCCGCGTACGTGGCTGACCTGATGGCGGTGGTCGACCAACTCGGCCTCGAACAAACGGTGTTGGTAGGTCAGTCGCTCGGCGGGCACACGGCGCTGCTCGCGGCGGCTGCGCACCCCGGCCGGTTCGGCGGTCTGGTCCTGGTCGAGGCCGGGCCCGGGGCCGCCCCCCGCGTCCAGCACGAGGTCGCCGCGATGCTCAAGGCCTGGCCGGTGCCCTTCGCCTCCCGCGCGGCCGCGGCCCGCCTGCTCGGCGGCGGCCCGGTGGGAGCCGGCCTGGCGGACGGGCTGGAACAGCGGGAGGGCGGCTGGTGGCCGCGCTTCGACCGTGACGTGCTGGTCGCCTCGCTCGCCGAGAACGCGGTCAAGTCCTACTGGGACCAGTGGGCGGCCATCAGCTGCCCCACCCTGCTCGTCCTCGGCCAGCACGGCATCATCCCGCCCCGCGAGACCGCCGACATGCTCACCCGCCGCCCCGCGACCATGGCCGTCAGCATCCCCGGCGCCGGCCACGACCTCCACCTGGAGCGCCCCGACGCCCTCCACCAGCTGGTTTCCGACCTGCTCGCGCGCCTGTGACCAGCCCGTCCGACCCATCGTCAACTGACATTCCCCCACTCGCCGGAGGAATCCACCCATGCTCGAAGGCGACAGTGTCCGGCTGCGCGCGCTGCGCGCCGAGGACGCCGAGCATCACCTGCGCCGGCGAACCGACAACGAGCGGGCGGTGCGCGCGTTCACCCGGCTCGGCTTCCGCGAGGAGGGGCGGCGTCGCCAGGCCGTCCAGCCGGCGGGGCGGTACCACGACCGGGTGCTCTTCGGCCTGCTGCGCGAGGAGTGCACCGCACCACCGGTCGCCCGGACACGGCCCGACCTGGCCTGACCCACCCCACCCGGGCACGCCGACCGATCTCCGACGAACGACAAGGAAGCACCGATGACTCAGACGCTCTCCACCCCGACCCCTGCAGCGCCCGCACCGGACCGTCCCGCCGCTCCATCGCTCCTGCTCGCCGGTGCGATGGCGCCGGACCTCGTCCAGGGCGGGGATCCGGTGCAGCTGGTCGGCCCACTCCCGGCGGCCCGCCCCCACGGGGAGGGCCCCCGCACGGAGGGCCCCCGCCGGGAAGGTCCCCGCAGGAAGGGTCTCTGGGAAGACGGCCGGGACGGCGGCGGGCAGACCGAGCACCTCCCGCAGCGGCGCCAGCGGGGTCATCCAGCCGCCCACCGGATCGGCGTCGTCCTCGGTGCCCTTGACCACGCCGACCACCCGGCCGCCGACCGGTTCGAGCAGCATGCTCCCGCTGAGGCCCTTACGGATCCAGCCGTTGCCGAGCCGGACGAACTCACCGGCCCGCCCGACCACCGTCAGCCGGGCGGAGTCCGGCTGCACGCCCGGCGAGGGCGTGGCGGTGGTGAACCCGTACGCCGTCAGCTGGGTGCCGGTGGCCGCCTCCGCCGTGGCGAGGACCGCCGCCGGACGGATCGCTCCGGGCTGCGGCAGGTGGAGGAGGGCGAGGTCGGGGGCAGGGAAGTACGTGCTGTCGGCCGGCCGGTTCGGCGGCCAGAGCGTGACCGACCGGGCCTCCTCCGGGCCGAGGGCGCCGTGCACCGTGAGCGGCCAACGGCCGTGCACCACATGGGCGCAGGTCACCACGAGCCCCTCCCCGAGGTGGAAGCCGCTCCCGAGGAACGCTCCCGCCTCGTCAGCGAGCCAGACGGCAGGGTCGTGCGGCGCCGCGGCCCGGAGGCCGGCGCCGCTTCTGATCACCACCCGGGCCGCCCTAGGCGGTGGGGCCGGCGGTCGCGGAGCCGGCGGCGCCGGCCGAACTGGTGCCGGCAGCGTCAGCGGTGGGGCCGGCGGTGCGCTCGGTGGTGCGGTCCCAGTTGAGGCGGACCACCAGCGCGGCCTCGCCACCGGCCTCCGCCAACACCCCGATCAGCCGTCCGGACTTGACCGAGAGGGTCAGGCCGAACTCCACCTCGAAGGTCGAGGGATCGCCGCACTCGGCCGCCGTGTCCTTGGCCCACTGCCCCACCGCCCGGACGGTGCTGCGCACCTCGTCGAAGGTGTGCCGCACCGCCGTGGAGACGGCCCCGGCGTCGCCGGAGTCGCGGACCGGACGGTCGTCCCGGACCTCGGCCTACAGGATCGCGCCGTCGCCGAGGTCGATCTCGATCGTCCGGTCGGTGGTGCCTGTGGTGCCAGCCATGCACGTCACGCCCCTGGAAGGTCGACTTGTGGTGCACACATACGGGCCCGAGCCCGGAAAACGCCTTGTCCTTTGTCCGCCAACTCACCTGGCGGGCAGTCAGGTTAGCGCACCGAGGAGCCCGTTCCCACGGGATATCCGCGGGCCCGTCACTGGATCGTTACGAGGGTCTTCGAACGATTCCCGGAAACGTCGATCCCCCACCCGTGTTCGAACCAAACGGAATTGACTGGCATTCAGGAAGTGCAGTGAAGTGAGCCGTCCGGTCGGTGTTTTCAGCCGGCGTAGTCGAAGGAGCCCCGGCGACGGCCGCGTTGGCGGACGGTGGCGGTGGCCAGGGAGGCCGCCGCGAGCCAGGCGAGGCCGGTGAGCAGGGTGAGGGCGGCGGCCCGGGCGACGGTGGCGGCGCCCTCACCGGCGACCACCGCGCGGACGGCGGCCAGGGCGTGGGTGAGCGGGAGGGCCGAGGCGACGGCCTGGACCCAGGCGGGCCAGAAGGTGACCGGGACCTGGACGCCGGCGATCGCCATCATCAGCAGGTTGCAGCAGGTGGAGATGACGTTGCGCGAACCGGGCAGGCCGATCGCCAGGGCACCCAGGAAGAGGCCGATCCCGTAGGTGCTGAACGCCGTGGCGAGGATCAGCAGGGCCAGCACCGGGAGTTGGGCGAGCGGGGTGTGCACGCCGAACAGCGGGGCCAGCAGGAAGAGCGAGACGGCCGAGGTCAGTGCGCCACCGAGCGGGGCGTGCAGCCCGCGTCCGAACAGCACCGTGCTCATCGGCGCCGGCGCGGCGGTGAGCAGCGCGAGGGTGCCGTCGTACCGCTCCCGGACGCCGGCCGCGACCACCGTCATGGTCTCCATCACGCAGACCATGACGGCGTTGCCGACCACCAGGTAGTGCATCTGCTGCTCGGAGCCGAGCAGCTTGCCGATCAGGGCGAAGAAGGTCACCTGGGAGAGCATCCGGCCGAGCCAACCGAAGGTCCAGGTGCGCCAGTTGTGGGTGTGCCGGTACTCGGCCGAGGCGGCGACCGCCGCGTACCGGACGATCCGCAGCTGCTTGAGCAGGGTCTGGATGAGGTGCTGGGTCAGGTTCTGGGTCATGGTGGTCACACCTCCGCGAGGGTGCCGGCGGCCTTGGCCCGGCGCAGCATGGTGCCGATCGCCAGGATCCCGGCGGCGGCGCCGGCCAGGCCCAGGGCCGCGATGACGGCGAGCGAGCGGGCCGCGTCGGGGACCGGCCCGGGGGTCAGGGTGCGGCGCAGCAGCTCCGCGCTCCAGGTCAGGAACACCACCGAGGAGAGCGGGCGCACCCAGACCGGCAGCATCGAGATCGGGACGAGCACCCCGGCCAGCAGGTAGAAGGGGTAGGTGAGGGTGTTCTGCATCAGCCGGGCGTTGGGCGCGAGCACGAACAGCGCCGACATCAGCGTCGCGGTGCCGGCCATGGCCAGCGAGGAGACCAGCAGGCAGAGCACGAACAGCGGCCCGTGCTCGATGCTGAGCGAGACCCCGAACACGCCCTTGGCCACCAGCCAGGCCTCGCCGATGCTCAGCAGGCTGATCGTGGTGACGGCCGTGATCCGGCCGAGCACCACGGTGGCGAGCCGGGCCGGGGTGGCGATCAGTGCCTCCAGGGTGCCCCAGGACCGCTCCTTGGTGATCACCTCGCCGGCGATCAGCAGGGCCATGTCCCAGAGCGTCATCAGCACCGGCGCCATGATCGAGTACGGCGCCAGATCGCGCCGTCCGGCGTACTCGCTGATCGAGAGCAGCACCAGGGTGGTCAGCGGCGTCCGGACGAAGATCAGCAGGACGTCGGGGCTGTGGCGGGCCAGGGTCAGCTGGAAGCGGACCGATCCCCAGAACGTGATCACGCGCTCACCTTCATCTTCCGCTCGCCGATCACCCGGACGTACAGCTCCTCCAGGCTCGGCGGCCCCGTCCGGACCGTGCTGACCCCGGCCTCGACCAGGCAGGTGAGCACCTCGCGGGTCGCCTCGGCGGAGTCGGTCTCCACGCACAGCTCGCCCTCGGGTCGGCCAGTCCGGACGGCCGTGCCCGGCAGTTCGCCGATCCGCGCCACGAGGGCGGCGGGCACGCCCGTCGCCTCCACCCGCTCGCCGGAACCGAGCAGCTCGGCCAGCCGGCGCGGATCGCCGCTGGTCAGCACCCGCCCCCGGTCGATCAGGGTCACCTCGTCGCAGACCGCCTCGGCCTGGGCCATGTCGTGGGTGGTGATCAGCACCGTCCGCCCCTCCGCCTTCAGGCGGCCGACGAAGTCGCGGAAGCTGTTGGCCGCGACCGGGTCCATCCCGGTGGTGGGCTCGTCCAGGAGCAGCACCTGCGGGTCGCCGACCAGGCCGCGGGCCAGGTGGAGCCGCTGCTTCATGCCCCGGGAGAAACCGTTCACCTTGTCGTCTGCCCGGTCGCTCAGCCCGACCTCCTCGAGCAGCTCCTCGACCTTGGCGCGCAGTCCGCGGCCGTACAGCCCGTACAGCGCGCCCCAGAGGTCGATGTTCTGGCGTGCCGTCAGTCGGCCGTAGAGCCCGCGGTCGCCGCCCAGCACGATGCCGATCGCGCGGCGCACCGCGAGCGTCTCGGTGGCCACGTCGTGGCCCAGGATGCGGGCCCGGCCGCCGGTCGGCAGCAGGGTGGTGGAGAGGATCTTGCAGAGCGTGGTCTTGCCGGCCCCGTTGGGCCCGAGCAGGCCGTGCACCGAGCCGCGCGCCACCGAGAGGTCGAGCCCGTCGAGCGCGGTCACCTCGCGGGCCTGGGAGCCGCGGCCGGTGGTGAACACCCGGCGCAGGCCCTCGATCAGGACGGCGGGTTCGGTGCCGCTGGGGGTGGTGGTCGGGGCCATCAGGTGTCCTTCCCGGGGCGGTCGGCGGGGTGGCGGGCGGAGTGCGGGGCGGGGTGCTGCGCGGGGTGCGGGGCGGGGTGCGGGGCGGGGCACTGCTCCTGGTCCGGCTCGCCGAGATCGGCGAGGACGCGGAGGGCGGTGTCGTAGGCGGCCTGGGTGACGAGCTCGCCGCAGACCAGCAGGTAGTCGCCGATCGGCGTGCGGAGCAGACAGACGCCCTCGGCGTCGTGGCGGTGGGCGCGGGTGAGGCCCGGGCGGGCGGCCGGGGTGCCCAACGGCATTCCGTAGACCGGGAGTCCGGCCGCGAGCCGACCCTCGACGGTGGCGCTCGCCTGCGACGGCCGCTCAGCCGGCTGCCGGGCGGCGAGTTCGGCGGCGGCCGGGGCGTCGAGGGCCCGGAGGTAGGGGTCGAGCTGCTCGGCCTCGGTGCCCTCGCGGGTCTGGGCCAGCAGTTCGCGGAGCTCGGGGGCCAGGTGGTGGCCGGTGGCGGCGGTGGCCAGCGCCTCCGGGGTGAGGCGGTCCGGGGCGGCGAACAGCACCAGCACGTCGACCACGTCCTTGGCGTGGAACGGCCGTTGGAACCGCTCCTCCGCCAGGCTCAGCAGATCGGCCGGCCAGGGGGCGGCCGGCAGCGTGCGGTGGGGCGACACCGGCCCGCCCGGGGTGCGCGGGAACGGCAGGGTGGCGAGCTCGACGTTGTACGGGCGGTCGAGGAAGTCGTCCTCGGCGGCCCAGTGCAGCCCGAGGGTGAGGTCGGTGCGGTCGCCGTCGCGGCTCAGCGCCAGGTCGGCGCGGTCCAGCGGCACCCGCTCGGCGATCAGCACGGCGGCCCGCCAGAGCTCGTCCTCGCCGGGCAGGACGAGGTCGAGGTCACCGACCGGGCGGAGCAGTGGCGCGGGGTAACGCTCGCCCAGGGAGAGGCCCTTGACCAGCCGGACGGGCAGTTCGGCGGCGAGTCGGGCGTACAGCTCCGCGTAGCGGGCGGCCCGTTCGCGGGCCCGGCGGAGCAGGTCGCGGGAGCCGGACCCGATCGGCAGCCCCTCGGCGACGGCGGCCGAGACGACCAGCTGGGGCAGGGCCGAGGAGGCCTGTTCGGCGCGGCGCATCAGGGTGCGGGCGGTCTCGTGCGCCTCGACGCCGAGCAGGTGGCGCAGCAGCTCCAGGGTCACCGGGCGGAGGGGCGGCGGGGGTGGTGCGGTGGACGCAGTGGCGGTCATGGGGCGGCCGCCGGGGTGGGCCCCGGTGCGGGGGCGGGGGCGGGGGCGGGGGCCCACCAGAACTCGTGGGCGAGGTGCCAGCCGCGGGCGGTCAGGGCGGTGACGATCCGCCAGGTGTCGCGGCCACCGGTGGCCGGGTCCTGGTCGTGGCTGTGGACCACGTTGCCGAGCAGGGGCTGGCCCAGGGTGTGGGCGTGGACGGCGGCGGCCCGGCTGAGGACGGCGGTGGCGAGGCGGACGTCCTCGGTCTCCTCGATCAGGATGTCGACCAGTTCGGTGACCCGTTCGGCGAGTGGCTCGGTGACCGATTCGGTGACCGACTCGGCGGGTGGTTCGGTGAGTTGTTCGCCGGAGGTCTCGTCCGCCTGGCCGACCAGCAGGGTGGCGTGGCCGACGGTGCGGCCGGCCCGGCGGACCACCAGGGAGAGGCGGCCCGGCCGGCCGAGGATGGCCTCGGCGATGCCGTCTGCGGTGGCCTCCGGTGCCGCGTGGCCGGTGTCGGCGGCGCCGCGCAGCAGGGCCCGGGCCAGCCAGGCCCGGACCAGCGGGTCGTCCTCGGCGGTGGCGGGGGCCACCTCGAAGGGGTGCTCGAGGTCGGGCAGGCCCGTCGGGTCGGTGCAGCGGAGGTAGCTGAGGCGGCGGCGCCAGGGCGCCGGGAGCTCGACCCCGGCCGGGGCGCGCAGCAGGGTGCTGGCGGTCTCCGGGCACTCGGCGTGCAGCGCGGCCCGGACCAGGTCGAGCCGGGCCGGATCGGCCAGCAGGGACGGCTCGGCCTGCTGGATCAGCACCTGCTGCTCACCGGTGAGCGGGTCGGTGTACGGGCCTGCCGTCACCTCGCCGAAGAGGTCCTCGGCTGCGGCCGTGGCTGCGGCTCCGGCCGTAGCGGTAGCTGCGACCGTGGTCACGAGGCGTCCGGGCGGACGGCGACCACCAGGTTGGCGCGCAAGGTGGCGGCAGCGGCGGCGAGTTGGGGGCGGGTGACGGCACGCAGGTCGGCTCGGGCCTGGGTGAGGGACCAGTCGAGGGTGCCGGCGCGGGTGTGCATGGCGATCAACTGGGCGTGGTCGAGCGGGGATTCGGCCTGGAGGACGAGCCGCATCTCGGCCTTGCGTCGGGCGGAGTCGAAGTCCTCCTCGGTGAGCCGGCCCTCGGCGAGGTCGGCGAGCAGGCCGTCGACGATCTCCACCAGCCGGTCGGCGTTCTGCGGCTCCACGCCGGCCAGCAGGCGCCAGACGCCGGTGTCGGAGTACGAGCGGTTCCAGGACTCGAAGGAGTACGAGAGCGCTTCCTCGCCGCGCAGCTTGCGGTAGAGCAGCGAGGAGGGGCTGGAGCCGAGCAGGGTGGCGATCAGCTTGTAGGCCGCCTCCTCGGAGCTATTCAGCTCGCAGGAGCGGGCGGCCAGGCAGACCCAGGCGAAGTCGCGGTCGAGCGGCCAGCGCGGGAGGCTGGTGTCGGCGGCCGGCAGCGGCGCGAAGGCGGGCGCCTCGGCGGGCAACTCGGCCGGGGCGGCGGTGAGTTCGGCAAGCAGCTCGTCCAGGCCTTCGATCGGGCGTGGGCCGACCACGACCAGGGCCCGGGGGCGGTGCAGGAAATCGCGGCGGTGCTCTCCCTCGACCTCGGCGACGGTGAGCCGCTTGAGCTCCTCGATGTCGCCGCCGATCGGGCGGCTGAGCAGGTGGCCGGGGAAGAGCTTGGCGAAGACGGCGTCCTGGACCAGATCGGCCGGATCGGCGGCAGCGGTGACCAACTCCTTGACCACCACCTCGCGTTCGCGGTCGAAGATCGCGTGGTCGAAGACGGGCGTCAGCACCGAGCGGAGCATCGCGGGCGCCGCCACCTCGGCGTCCTCGGCGGCGACCTGGGCGTAGAAGAGCATCGTCTCCAGGCCGGTCTCGGCGTTGGTCTGACCGCCCATCCGCTCGATCTGCTCGGCGAAGGAGTGGCGGCCGCCGGCCGGCAGCGAGAAGAGCAGGTGCTCCAGCAGGTGGGCCACCCCGCTCGCGCCCTCCGGGTCACGGCGGGCGCCGTGGGCCACGGCCAGGCAGAGGCTGGTGGTCTGGAGGCGCGGGTCGTAGACGCCGATCACCGGCGTCCGGACGCCGCCCGGCGCGGGTGCGAGCGCAACTGTCGTGGGCGTCATGGGTTTTCCTTCCTCGGCGGTACGGGACTGGTGGGACAAAAAGGCGGTGCCGCCACGGAGCGAACCCCGTGGCGGCACCGATGTACCCCGATGGGTACCAGGCCCTGGGTCAGGCCTTCTTGGTGATGACCTTCTCCAGGCGGGGGGAGACGAGGGCGACGTGGTTGCGGGTCATGTTTCTCTACCTTTCTCAGCGGAATTCGCTCGGGTTGTTTTCCGCCTTTCCGGGGACTTTTCGTTCCCCGTTCCGGCGATGCCTCATTCCAGCATTTCCGCCGAGCGCCCCTCAAGGGGCGGCCCGCATTCTTTCCGTGGGACGGAACGAATTCACCGTTCGGTGAGGTGGAGCAGCAGGACCTTGCGGTCCTCGACCACGGAATCGGCCACCGGGGAGACGGCGTGCCAGGAGAACTCGGACGGGCACATCACGATCGACTCGCCCGCCCGGGGCAGCACCCGGCGCCGCACGTCGGCCACGTCGGCCGAGCCCAGGACCAGGAAGTGGCCCGCGTGCTCCTCGGGCCAGTGCGCGTTGAAGTACCAGGTCTGGGTGACCAGTTTGTCGAGGCGGTCGGTGTGCGGGTCGATCCAGGCGCCGGCCGGGTAGCGCACGGCCCGGATCTCCAGCGCCGCCGCCGACACGTCGCGGCCGGTCAGCTCGCCGACCGCCGCGCGGTACTCGGGCGAGGCGAGTGACTCCACCAACTCCCGCCAGCTCGGCGTGAGTCGGCGCAGCGCCTCGGGGTCGGGCCGGCTGTCGTGGACCAGGGTGAGGTTGTCGGTGCGGTAGCCCTTCTCGCCGGGCCGCAGACTCACCCGCTCGGTCCGGGTGAAGCCCTCGGCCGGGAACTCCTCGACCAGCCGGTCGAGCAGCTCGGGGCCGAGCATCCCGTGGACGGTGCCCCAGGCGAACGGTGCGTCGTGCAGGGCGGCGGAGCGGAGGGCGGCGAAGTCGACGCCTGCCGGGGTGGCTGGCACGGAGGTGCCGGGGACGGTCTGGACGGTGGTCATGGTGGTGTCGGGGTCCTTCGGTACGGGGATCGGTGGGCGCGGCGGCGCCGAGGCGCACCAGGTGCGACGGGAGTGCGGGGGCTCAGGCGGTGCCGCTGTAGGCGCGGGGGTCGAGCTGGGCGGAGAGGCGGGCCGTCAGGGTGCGGGCGGTGTCGCGCAGGGCCGCCGCGCTGCCGCGGCGGTCGCCCGCGTCGGCGACACCGACCAGGCAGAGGGCCGCCAGCAGGCCGGCTCCGTCGACCCGGACGGAGCAGGCGAGGACGGACTGGGCCTGCTGGGCGTCCGCCAGGGAGACCACCGGGCCGACCGAGACCGGGGTGCGGGAGCGGCCTGCGGCGTCCACGGCCGGGCCGAGCCGGCGGGCGGCGACCACGCCGCCGCGCGGTGCGGCGGCCTCGACCGGGCGGCCGGGTCGGCCTGCACCGGCTGCGGCCGGGCCGCTCGGGCGGACCGCGCGGCCGGCCAGGCCGGCGGCTGCGGCTGCGGCTGCCAGGTCCGGGGTGCGGGCCGAACGGGTGCCCGGGGCGGCGGGCGGGGGGATCTCCGGGGTGCGGACCAGGCGGCCGGCGGTGGACTGGTCGGCACCCTGGGCCACGGCGTGGAAGAGGCGGCGGGCGGATTGGCGGGCGGTCCAGTCGCGGGCCTCGTCCTCCGGGCCGACGGCGCCCTCGCGGAGCAGGTGGACGATCTCCGGGCCGCGCGGCACCGACAGGTAGGCGGTGGCACCGGAGATGCCGTGCAGGCGCTGGAGCAGCGGCCGGGCCAGGATCCGGATCCGCTGCTCGCGGGAGGAGCGGACCCCGAGCACGTGCATCTGGGGCCCCAACTGGAGCCCGACCTGGCCTCGTTCGAGGAAGCCCGAGTCGAGCAGCTCGCCGACCAGCCGGTGGGCGGTCGGCTTGGGCAGCTCGGCCCGGCGGGCCAGCTCGGAGAGCGAGAGCTCCAGGTCGTCCGGACCGAAGGAGTTCAGCAGCGCCAGGCCACGGGCCAGCATCGAATCGCGTCGACGGGGTGCGGGGGTGGTGGAAGTCAGCATGATGGGGATCCCGGAGGTCGGAGAGGGGTACGGCCGCCCCGGCTGTCGCCGGACGGCGGGAGCGGCCGATCGGGGCCTTCGGTTCTGGATTCTGCCCAGCCACCCCGGCCCCCGGAAGGCACGCGAGCCTGCCTGAGCAGGACATTTCCGGTTCCGGACACGCCTGTGAGCCGGGCCCCCGGCCCGGCTCCACCTGCGCGTCAACCCTCGTGGATCTCCGGTCTGTTCACCGTTCACCCGTCACGTTCACCGGGCGTCGGCCCGGACACAGCACGGCGGTCCCGCCGACCGGCCCGGTGCGGGCGGATCGGCGGGACCGCAGTGCACTTGCTCAGCCCCGGTGGAGGCCCTGGTGCAGGCCCTATTGGAGGCCCTGGTGGCCTTGGAGGCCCTGGTCGAGCCGGCCGAGGAACTGGGCGACCACGTTGGTCGCGTAGCAGCCGGACGGCAGCATGAAGGAGAGCGTGCACTTGGACCGGCCCTGGTGCAGCTCGTCCGGCTCCACCGGCCCCAGCGTGAGCACGGTGTGCAGCACGGTGGGGCGGCGGGAGACCCGCATCCGCAGCTCGCCCTCCGACCAGCGCCACTTCTCGTACGCCAGCTCCGGCTGATCGGCCAGCACGGCCAGCGCGGGCCGGGCCGTGGTCGGGAAGAGGTAGCGCAGGCCCTCCCGGTCCACCGCCGCCGCCTCCCCCGGCTCGGCGGCCGCCGCCAGCAGGCCGGCCAGCTGCTCGTTCCACAGGTACGAGGAGTGGGCCGTCCGGTAGAAGGCGGTCACCCGCTGGTCCAGCTGCGCGAAGAACTCCCGGGCGTCGCCCCGGTGGGCCAGGGCGCGGGCGCCCTCGGCGGAGCCGGAGGTACGCAGCAGCGCGAAGGCCGTCTCCTGGTCCTCCGCGAGCAGGGCGGCGCCGATCAGGTGGGTCACCCGGGGGCCGCCCGGGACGCCGAAGCGCTGGGTGTCGTAGTAGTTGGCGAAGGCCAGGCCGGTCTCGCCCCGGGGGATGCCGCGCAGCTGCTCGGCCAGCCCGTCCTCGATCGAGCGCAGGGTCAACCGGAAGGCGTTGCCGAGGAGTTCGCCGATCTCGATCCGGCGCTCGGCCGGGCCGAGCGAGGCGAAGGAGAGCCAGCGGCCCTCGGTGGCGGAGTCGCGGTTGAGCCGCTCCAGCAAGGCGGCCGGGGCCTCGCCGTCCACCGAGACGGTCTGCTCGGTGACGCCGTCCTCGTCCTTCAGACCCGCCGAGGAGACGGCCTCGGCGGGCAGGTCGAGCGCCCGGGCCAGCAGGTCCATCGCCTCGAAGGTGGTGTAGCCGCGCTTGCGCAGCCGCAGGTGGTGGTGCCTGCCGCCACCGCCTCCGGCCCGGGGTGCGGCCAGGGCCGGCACCTCGTGGACCAGGAAATCCTCGGGCACTGCCTTCAGTACGGGAGTCCCCATGATTTTCCTGCCCCTTCCGGGTGTTCGCCTCAGGTATTTTCAGCGAGATCGGCGCTCCGGAGGATCTGGGCGCGCGCTGGTCCCGGTCATTGCCAGGGAGAAAGGGTGTTCACGCCGACCCCGCGCGGCTCACCGATCCCGCTGGACCAGACATTAGTAGCGGTGCGATTCCTCGGCCACGACCGGTTCCGTCGGGTGGAATCCCCCGGGGCGCAGGAATATCACCTGTGCGGAGAGCCGGGCCGCACCCGGATTCGCCGGGCCGGCCTTCTCCACCGCGTGCCAGGAATTCCCGCTGCGCACCAGCACCACGCTGGTGTTGTCGGCGGGCGCCACTCGGCGGGCCACGTCCGTCACCGCGCCGGAGCCGAGCAGCAGCAGGTTGCCGCCCCACTCCTCGGGCCAGGGCCGGTTGAAGTAGAAGACCTGGGTGACGAGCTTGCTCTCCTTGTCCACGTGCGGGTCGAGCCAGCAGTCGTGCGGGTAGCGCCAGAGGTTGACCTCCACCGGGCTCTCGGCCAGGTCGATCCCGGTCAGCTCGGACAGCTGCGCGCGGTACGCGGGCCCGGTCACCTCGGCCAGGAACTCCCGCCAGGGTTCCGGTAGTTCAGTCGCCTCGGACTCATCCGCCGGGTGCAGCACGCGCGTCCACATGGTGTACGTCTTCTGTGGATCGGCGCTGCTCACCTTGGTGAAGCCGGCCTCGGGGAAGCTCGCGCGCAGCCGCTCCGCCTGCGCCGGCTCGAAGGTCTCGTCCAGGTGGTAGTAGTCGAAGGGTTCGCGCACCGCCCGGGCACGGGCCAGGCGCACGGACGGGGTGGTCAGGGGGCTCGCCGTCGGCATGGGGCTCTCCATCAGGTGGTCGGGGCAGGGGCGATCGGGCTGCCGCAGCTGCAGGTGTCGGCCGCCGCGCCGACCGGCCGGGGCGGACAGGCGGCGAGCAGCGGCCGGAGGTCGGCGAGCGCCCGCCGGGCCTGGCGGCCGGTGTGGCAGACGATCACCCGGCCGGGGTACTCGGCCAACAGCAGCCGTATGGCGCGGAGTTCGCGACGGCGGAAGCCGGTCACCTTGCGCAGCAGGGCCGACAGGTCGCGGACCGGGGCGTCCTGCGGGTCGAGCCCGCTGGGCAGGTACTCGCCGCTGCCGGGGCCGCCGCGCCGCAGGCGCAGGCTGCGGCGGAGCACCCGCCAGGCGCAGAGCAGGGCGGGCGGGTCGAGCAGCACGGCGATCTCGGCCCGGGCGAGGCGCTCGGGGATGGTGGCGAGGTGGTTGCCGTCCACGATCCACTGCTCGCCCGCCGCGAGGCCGGCCACCTTGCGGCGCCACTCCTCCTCGGGCGTACGGCGCCAACCCGGGCCCCAGTACAGGTCGTCCAGGTGGTAGAGCGGCAGCCCGGCCCCGGCCAGCGCATGGCAGAAGGTGGACTTGCCGCTACCCGGGCTGCCGATCACGGCCACCCGGCCCACCAGCCCCGGAGTGGCGGCAAGGGCGGTCACCACGACCGGCTCCGGGCGGGGTGCGGGCTGGGCGCCGGGGCGACGCGTGACCGCGCAGCGGAGGCGGCGGTCGCGGCGATGATCCCGGCGACCTCGGCCATCGCCGCCGGGCCGGCCAGCGAGATCCGCAGGCACTCGGCCAGGCCGGGCACCTCGGTCAGCGCGCGGACCCGGTAGCCGTGCCGGAGCAGCGTCTCGGCCGTCTCGATCGGGGCGGTGCGCGAACCGGTTTGGAAGGTCACGAAGTTGGCGCCCGGGTCGAGCCGGCGCCAGTGCGGGCGGGCCCGCTCCACGGCCTCGGCGAAGCGGGTGCGGATGGCCCGGACGTCCGCCCAGACTCGCTCGAACTCCTCCTGCTGGTCGAGCAGTTGCCGGAGCAGGGCGAGGGCCGGACCGGAGACGGTGCTGTCCGGGCGGTAGCCGGCCAGGTGGGTGGTGATCTCCTCCCGGGCGAAGACCGCGGCGACCCGGGCCCCGGCCAGGGCGTGCGACTTGGAGAAGGAGCGCACCACGACCAGCCGGGGGAAGCGGCTCAACAGCGGCAGGTGGGTCAGGCCGGTGAACGCGCCGTAGCACTCGTCGATCACCAGCAGGTGGCCGTACCGGTCACAGGCCTCGGCCAGCCGCAGGACCTCCTCCTCGGTGGCCAGCAGCCCGGACGGGCTGGCGGGGTTGGTGAGCGCGACCACGGCGGGCGGGCTGGTGCGGACGGCCGCCAGCAGCGGCCCGAAGTCCAACCGGGGCGGGCTGCCGACGACTTGGGGGCAGGCCGTGACCGGCACCCCGCGCAGCCGGGCGTAGTACCGCCAGGCCTCGAACGAGGGCTCGGGGAGCAGGAGTCGGCCCGCGGGCACGGCGAAGGCGTCGGTCAGCAGGCCGATCGCGCGGTCCGAACCGGCCGTCAGCAGGATCCTGCCCGCCGGGAGGCCGTGCCGCTCCGCGAGGGCGGCCGAGACGGCGTCCTGGAACGGGTAGGAGCGCGCCTCGCGCAGGTCGATCCCGGCCAGCGCCCGGGCCACCAACCGGTCGGCCTCCGGGTGTTGGAGCTCGCAGCTCTTGAGGTTGAGCACCCCGGCCGGGTGGCTGCGCGGCGGGTGCGAGACCGTCAGCGCCGAGGGCCGGACGGGGAAGTCCGGCCCGGGGCCGGGCGCACCGACCGTCCGGCCGTCGAACCCGCCGTCGGCCCGCTCGGCGAGCGCTCCGCCCACCAGGGGCTCAAGCGGGGACATGGTCGGGGTGCAGCGGGACGGATTCGTACACCGTGGTCAGCCGGCGCTCGGCGCCGAACATGAAGGCGTACCAGGCGGCGCGCCGCTCGGCCTCGACCGGGTCGCCGGAGCCCGGCTCGGCGATCAACTGGCGGTTGTAGCGGCTGATCTCGGCCGTGCTCAGCGCCGGGGACATCGCGTGGTACGGGGTGTACATGGTGGGCCGCACCCGGGCGCCGACCTCGCGGGCGGTGGCCACCGTGCGGGCCACGCCGGCCGGGGTGGTGCCGGGCAGGCCGACGATCACGAAGGCGTTGAGCTCGATGCCGGCCTGCTCGCACCACCGGGCCACCGTCCGGAACCGGTCGTCCTCGATGTGCTTGGCCCGCGGCAGGGTGCCCTGGGCGTCGGTCTCCAGCGTCTCCAGGCCGACCGAGATCCGGACGCAGCCGGCCCGGCCCATCAGGGTGACGAGCTCCTCGGTCAGGTGGTGCACGGTGGTGGCGCACTTCCAGCGCGGCTGCACCGGCCCCTCGATGAACCGCTCGCAGAGCTCGCGCACCCAGCGCTTGTCCAGGGTGAACGTGGGTGCGTAGAACGCCACGTACTCGAAGGGCAGTTGGGCGTAGGCCTGCTCGATGTACTCGACCACCCGGTCGACCGAGAGCCGGCGCTCGCGCAGCCCGAAGATCGCTGGCACCTCGCAGAAGTCGCAGTTGACCGGGCAGCCCCGGGCGGCCGGCACCACCAGCTCGCGGCGGAAGGGGATGCCGCAGAACTTGTGGTCGTCGTTGAAGTACAGCCGGTCGTGGGCCGCGTAGGGGATCTCGGCCACGTCCGGCAGCGTCCACTCCTCGGCGGGCAGCGTCTCGCCCACCTGGCGCGGCACGAGCCACTCGGTGCCGACCCGGACGGCCACGCCCGGCAGCGCCTCGGCCAGGCCGCCCTCGGCGACCGCGCTCACCACGTGCGCGACCCCGCACTCGTAGTCGCCGGACTGCACGATCGCGTCCAGGTCGTAGCGGGTGAAGTGGCCCGGGTTCATGCTGCTGAGCCGGCCGAAGGTGACCACCGTGCTCTGCGGCGACAACTCCCGCACGTAGGTGAGGAACCGCTCCAGGCCGTCCACCGCGTCGAAGTCGTTCATCACCGCGACGACCTGGTAGTCGCCCTGGAAGAGCAGGTCGCCGACGGCCTTCCAGTTCATGTTCAGCACCCCGGCGTCGACCACGTCCACCCGGCTC
The DNA here is from genome assembly GCF_002943525.1 of Kitasatospora sp. MMS16-BH015. Lineage (NCBI taxonomy): Bacteria > Bacillati > Actinomycetota > Actinomycetes > Kitasatosporales > Streptomycetaceae > Kitasatospora > Kitasatospora sp. MMS16-BH015. The sequence goes on from NZ_CP025394.1 coordinate 4,074,267, forward strand.
ACCCGGGGGTCGCGGCGCAGGTGGCCGGCCGTCATGAAAGCCGGGGTGTGGTGGCCGGCGTTGAAGTAACTCGGCACGTGCGGTGGCCAGATGACCAGAACTTTCACGGGGATCACTCCTGCGGTCGGGGCGGTCCGGACATGGTGGGCGCCGGTGGCGCGGCCACGGAAGCCGTGTTCCGCGCGGCGAAACCGTGCACAGACCGTGCCGCCGGGCCGCCCGTAGGGTGACGGCACACCCTCACCCGCACTCCGCCGACCCAGCCCGCCGGAAGGACCCTTCGCATGCAGACCCACGCCCCCGCCGGCGCCGCCGCCCTCCTCGAACGCCCCGCGCCGCCCCGGCTGCCCGCCGACTGCTGGGAGGTCGAGCGCACCGGGCACCCGGCCGGGGCCGTGGTGCGGCCGGCCGGATTCAAGCACCTGCTCGTCCCGCTGCTCGCCGCCTCCTGCCTGGCCGAGCGGCCCTGGCGGATCACCAACGTGCCCGACATCGCCGACACCCGAGTGCTCGGCGCGGTGCTGCGCGAGGTGGGCGCCGAGGTGCACCACGACGCCGGGGCGCAGACCCTCACCGCGCACGGCGCCGGGGTGACCGGCCAGCACATCCCCGAGCACCTCTCGGGCCAGGTCCACGGCGCGGTCTACCTGTTGCCCGCGCTGCTGGCCGCCACCGGCCGGGTGGCCTCGGGCTCGCACGGCGGCTGCTCGATCGGCGACGGCGCGCAGGGTCAGCGCCCGCTCGCCCACCTCGCGGCCGTGATGGAGCGGTTCGGCGCGCGGTGCCTGACCGGCCCCGGGCAGTTCGCCGCGACCGCGCCGGCCGACGGGCTGCGCGGCGCGGTGATCGACCTGGCCGAGTTCGCCGTCCGCGAGCCCGTCACCGGCACCCTGACCGGCCCGCACTACTCCGGCGCGACCAAGACCGCGCTGCTGCTCGGCGCCGTGGCCAAGGGCACCACCCTGCTGCGCAACCCGTACCCCAAGGCCGACGTGACCGAGCTCGCCCGCGCCCTCGGCGCGGCCGGGGTGCCGGTCCGGATCACCCCCGAGGAGATCGAGCTCCAGGGCCGGGGCGGCCCGCTCGGCGCGGCCGAACTGCGGCTGCCCTCCGACCTGATGGAGGTGCTCACCTACGTCTCGCTGGCCGTCTGCCTCGACACCGAGACCCGGGTGCTGCTCGACCGTCCCGAGGCCGTCCGCGCGGGGCTGGCCCCCGAACTCGCCTGCCTGGAGCAGATGGGCGTACCGCTGAGCTGGGACGGCGAGCAGCTGCGGGTGCGGCCGGTGGACCGGGTCGCGCCGGTGGACGCGATCGCCGCCTCGCACCTGCTCTACAGCGACGCCCAGCCCCTGCTGGCCCCGGTGCTGCTGCGCGGCACCGGCCCCTCGCGGCTCACCGACACCGTCTGGGGCGCCAGGTTCGGCTACGCCGAGGGCCTGCGCCGGCTCGGCGCCGACCTCACCGTCGACGGCTCCCGCCTGCTCGTCCGCCCCAGCCGGCTGCGGCCGGTCGGCGGCGACCTGTACGGCGGCGACCTGCGCGCCGTGATGGCCCTGGTGCTCGGCGCCCTGGCCGCCGGCGGCCGCTACCGGGTGCACGGCGTGGGCCACTTGGCCCGCGGCTACGCCCACCTGCCGGAGAAGCTCCGGCTGTTCGGCGCCGAGATCCTCGAGCCGGGGCCGAACGGCTGAGCCCGACCTCGCAGGCCGGTGGCCCGGGAGCACGGCGCTCCCGGGCCACCGGCCTGCCCGAAGGCGCCCGTACAGAGCTGTGGCCCGCTCCGGTCGGAGCGGGCCACAGCTCGATGCGGGGGTGGGTCAGCGCCACATCTCGACCTGCACGGTGTACCGGTACTCCGGCGCGGTCGGCGCGATCGGGGCCACCGCGTGCCAGGAGGCGTCGGAGCGGGCGAAGACCACCGAACGGCCGCCGCCGGGCACCACCGAGGCCACCGGCGGGGAGCCCGGCGAAGGGTCGGCGCGGACCTGGAAACTGCCGCCGTCCGCCTCGCACCACTCCTCGTTGAGGTAGAAGACGTGGGTGGCCCACTTGTCGGCCTTGTCGGTGTGCGGGGAGACACCGTCACCCGGGCCGAAGACGAAGACGCCCAGGTCGATCGGGCAGTCGGCGGTCTCGGCGCCGACCGCCTCCTCGACCCAGGCGCGGTACGCCCCGCCCAGCACCGACTCGGCCAACTCCCGCCACGCCGGGCCCGCTTGGGCAAGGCCGGGCAGCGGCTCACCCCGGGAGACCAGCGGCAGCACGTACATCCCGTACTGCTTGTCGCCGCCGGCGGCCCGCTCGATCCGGCGGAAGGCGTCCAGCTCCGGCAGGTCGGCGCGGAGCCGCGCCCGTGCACCGGCGGGCAGCAAGTCCTGGGCCAGGGCCCAGCGGTAGGGCTCGGTCCGGGTGTCGAGTGGGGCATCGAGCGAGAGCATGGTGACTCCTTGGGCTACGGGGGCGGGGGGCAACGACCACGCTCACAGCGGTTGTTCGGGGACGCGCGGGCCGTGGCTGACGATCGGGGTGCCCTCGCTGCCGGGCTCGCGGCTGCGCAGGATCTGGAGCTCCTGGAAGGGCTCGGTCTGCTCGCGGGTGGCCCGCCAGATGATCCCGGCCACCTCGGCCGGGTCCATCATGGTGCCGAAGTCGAGCTCCAGACCGGTGTGGAAGTCGGGCACGGCGAGCCCGCCCGGGTTGATCACGGTGACCCGGTTGGCTGGGTCGGCGGCCACCAACTCCGGTACCAGGCTGCGGCTCACGTGGGCCTGGGCGGCCTTCAGCGCGCAGTACAGCGACTCGTTCTCGCGCCGGCGCCAGCCGGAGGAGGAGGCGATGGTGATCAGGTGCACGCTGGACGGCGCGGTGCTCAGCACCCGGCGCAGCAGCCGCAGCGGGCCGGTGAGCAGCAGACTGGTGAGGCCCTCGATCTCCGCGTCGGTGGTCTCCACCAGCGGCTTCTTCAGGAAGGCCCCGGCCACCCAGAACAGATAGAGCGGGCCGGGCAGTTCGAGGTCGGCGGCGTCGACGCTGGCGGGGTCGGTCAGGTCGAGCTCGCGCAGGGTCAGGCCGGCGGTCTCGGCCGCGTCCAGGGTGTGCACGGAGCGGCCGTAGACGTAGGTGTCCAACCCGGCTTCCCGTGCCTGCAGGGCGAGTTGGCGACCCAAGCCGCGGGTGCCGCCGATGACGGCGGCCACCGGGGCGGCGGGGGCGGGCGGGGTGACGGCGTTCACGGGCGGTCCTCGGGGTCGGGGGCGAACTCCAGCAGCAGGAAGGGCGGCCGGTCGGCGAGGCGCTGGTGGCCCAGGGCGGACAGGGCCCTCGCCTCCGCACTCGGCCCGCCCACCTTAGGAGCGCCCCCGGCCGGTCACGAGGAGCTGTTCCAGGGCGCGGAACACCGGGTGCGGACGACCCGGCCGCCGGTTCAGGATGGCGCGACACCGGCATCGGAGGCCGGGACGAACTCGCCTACCGAGAGGGGCACTTGTGTCAGCCGAGCGATGGAGCGGCGCACCCGGCACCGACGGCTTCACCCTGTCGCGGTGGGGCGCCCGGGTATCCGTCGACAGCGACCTGCCGGGGCTGAACGGCCTGATCGGCGGCCTGCTCGACCCGTACTTCCCGATCACCCCGGGCATCGAGGACGGCGCCGATGCCACGGCCGTGCGGGTCACCGTCCGCCGCACCGACCGGCTGCCGGTCGACCCGGACGACCTGGCGGCCGTCCCGCGCAGCCCGCAGCTCTGGCTGGACGAGAAGGGCCCCCGGTTCGTGGTGCTCGACCACCGCCCGGACCGGGCCGTGCTGCTGCGCGACAACGAGGCCGACAGCGACCCGGTGCTGATCACCGCCACCCCGCCCGGCCGGCTGCGGATCGACGTCACCGACGACGGCCCGGGCACCCGGCGCGCGGTGGTCCGGCTGCTCACCTTCCTGCTCTGCGGCCAACTGCACGCCGCCGGTGTGCCCGTGCTGCACGGCTCGGCGGTGGCCCGGAACGGGCAGGCCGTGCTGATCGCCGGCCCCACCAACGCGGGCAAGTCCACCCTGGCCTTCCTCGCCGCCACCCTGGGCGGCTGGGACTTCGTCTCGGACGACTCGCTGCTGGCCTGGCGGGACGGCCCCGAAGGCGCCCTGCGGGTCAGCGGGATGCCCCGGCGGATGGGCATCAGCGTCGGCAGCCTGCTCACCCACCCGGCCCGGGCCGCCTTCGAGCGCCACCCGCTGCGCCGCTACGACGGCACCCCGATCGGGGCGCTGCCCAGCTCGCCCGCGGACGCCTGGTCCCGGGAGACCCGGGTCCGGCTGTACTGCGACGTGGACGAGTTCGCCGCCGTCACCGGCGTCGCCCTGGAGCAGAACGCCACCCCGGTCGCCGTGGTGCTGCCCACCGCCGACCCGACCGTCTCCGGCTGGCGGATCGAGCCGGCCGAGGACGCGGACCCGCTGGAGCTGCACCCCACCGAGGGCCGCAACCTGCGGCACTACGTGGACTACCTCCACCTGCTGCCGCCCCGCGAGGCCGACGCGCGGGCCCGGGCCGAGGTGCTGGACGGGCTGCGCCGGCTGCCGCGGGTCCGGGTCCGCTACGGTCCGGACGTGAACGCCGACTTCCCCCGGTTCTGGGACGAGGTCACCGCCGCGCTGGGCCTGGCGGCGGTCCCGGCATGACGGCGACCACCACCCCGGGCGTCAACTTCCGCCCCGTCCGGGCCACCGGCCTGCGGCCGGGCCGCCTGCTGCGCAGCGCCGACGTGACCGCCTTCACCGAGCGGGACGCCGCCGAGCTGCGCGACCGGTACGGCATCCGGACGGTGATCGACCTGCGCACGCCCCGGGAGTCCGACCGCTACGGCGTGCCGCAGGCCCTGATCGACGCGGGCATCCGCTGGGTCCAGGCCCCCGTCACCGGCTACGCCAGCACCCCGATCGACAAGCCGCGCCCGACCTCGCAGGACGTGGTCCGCTACTACCACGGCATGCTCGCCGAGGCCGACCCCGCCTGCTGGCGCGAGCTCTTCCACCAGCTGGCCGAGGCCGCCGCCGAGCCCTTCCTGGTCTGCTGCCACTGCGGCAAGGACCGCACCGGCGTGGTGGTCGCCGCCCTGCTCGAACTGGCCGGCTGCCCGGCCGGGGAGATCGCCCTCGACTACGGCGCGAGCGCCGTCGACCTGGTCGCCCAGGTCGACCGCTTCGCCGACAAGTGGACCCGCCGGGGGCACACCCGCGAGGACTACCTGACCCGGATGCGGACCGCACCCGAGACCCTGGCCGACTGGCTGGGCGAAGTACGGGAGCAGCGCGGCGGCCTGGTGCCCTTCCTGCGCGAGCGCGGCGTGGCCGAGGCCGATCTGGCCCGACTGCGGCGTGAACTGACGGACGGCGGGGAGCAGCGGTGACGGCCGGCCCGGCAGCAGCGGCGACGGCCCGCACCGCGTCGGCCACCCCGCAGGCGGTCCAGGCCGGCACCGCACCGACCACCCCCCAGGCGGTCCAGGCCGACACGGCACCGACCGCGCCGCAGGCCTGCACCGCACCAACCACCCCGCAGCCCGGCGGCGCAGCCGGCCCGCAACCGCTGGTCGAGCCGCTGCCCCGGGAGGTGTGGCGGCGGGCGCTGGCCGAGGACCCGCTGGCGCTGGTGACGCAGACGCCCGGGTGGCTGGACGCGATCCTCGACACCGGGGAGTACCGGGAGGCCGGGCGCTGGTACCGGTGGGCCGACGGGCGGGAGCTGGCGCTGCCGATGGTGCGGCCGGCGGACGGCCGGGGCGGGGCGCTCGGGTGGCCCAAGGAGTGGGGGATCGGTGGGGTGGTGGCACCGGGGCGGCCGGTCACGGCGGCCGAGGCGCGGGCGGTGTTCGCGGACCTCGGGCGGCTGGACGGCCCGGCGGTGCTGCGGCCGAGCCCGCTGACGGACGGGGTCTGGCGGGCGGCGGCCCCCGCCGGGGCCGGGCTCACCCCGCGCGTGACGTACATCGTGGACCTGACCGGCGGCTTCGACACCGTCTGGCGGGAACGGTTCGCCGGGCGGGTCCGCACCCAGGTCCGCAAGGCCGAGTGGGCCGGACTGAGCGTGGTGCGCGGCAACGACCCGAGGCTGCTGGCCGACTTCGACCACCTCTACCGGCTCTCGGTGCGCCGCTGGGCCGACCAGGAGGGCACCGACCACGCCACCGCGCTGGCCCTGGCCGACCGCACCAACCCGTACCGCAACTTCGCCGCCGTCGCCCACCGGCTCGGCGCGGGCTGCGAGCTCTGGCTGGCCTACCTCGCGGGCGAGCCGGTGGCCGGCCTGGTCACGCTGCTGCACGGCCGGCACGCCAAGTACTGGCGCGGCGCGATGGACAAGCCCGCCGCCGCCGCGACCGGTGCCCCCACCCTGCTGCAGGCGCTCGCCCTCCGGGCGGCCTGCGAGCGCGGCTGCCAGTGGTACCACATGGGCGACAGCCGGGCGGGCGACGCGGTCTCCCGGTTCAAGCTCGGCTTCGGCGCCACCGCCCACCCCGGCGCGATCTACGCCCTCTGACCAGCCGCCGCCCGCGGCCGCCGACCGGCCGCGATCCACGCGCGGTGACCACCTCCGAGCTGCACCGACACCGCCGGCCCCGGGCCGAAGATCCTGCGTTGATCAGCCGTTGACCGGCCCCTGGCACCGTTCCTCACGGAGGAGCCCGGGCCGAACGCCCGGCCCCCGACGACGGCCGGCCCATCGGCCGGGGAGACAGGACCGGGAGGAGCAGATCGTGGTAACCAGCCTCGACACCGTAAGGAATCCCCTGGCGTGCCTGGGGGTGGACACCCTCTCCGAGCGGGTCTACCGGTCACTGCTGCTCCACCCCGGCGAGCGGGCCGCCGAGCTCGCCCGACGGCTCGACGCGCCGGAGCACCAGGTGCGGACCTGCCTGGACGGGCTGGCCGACCTGTCGGTGGTCCGGCCGTACGGGGAGCCCGGCGCGGGCTACTACCCGGTCGGGCCGGAGCGGGCCATGGCCCTGCTGCTCGGGCGCCGCCAGGCCGAACTCGCCGCGCACCAGCAGCGGATCGAGACCGCCCGGGCCGCCGCCGCGCAGCTGATCGCCGAGTGCGCCGACCACTACCCGAACTCCGTGGCGGGCGAGGAGGTGGTGCCGCCCTGGGACACCCCGGGGCTGCTGGCCGAGCTCGGCCACCGGGCCCACCGCGAGGTGCTGGTCTTCGCCCCGCACGGCACCGGGGCCACCGCCGACTCCCCCGCCGGCGACCAGACGGGCGACCCGACGGCGGATCAGGAGCTGCTCGCCCGGGGCGTGCGGCTGCGCACCGTCCACCTGGACAGCGTGGTGCACAACCCGCCGGCCCGGGCCCGGCTGGCCCGGCTCAGCGAGCGCGGCGCGGCGGTGCGCACGGCACCGGTGCTGCCGCTGCGGATGACCATCTTCGACCGCCGGACGGCGGTGCTGCCCAGCGGCCCGGGCGAGGACCGGCCGGGCACGGTGGTGCTGCGCCGGCCGGGCGTGCTGACCGCGCTCTGCGCGCTGTTCGAGGGCACCTGGGCCGACGCCACCCCGCTCGGCCGCCCGGCCGCCCCGACCGCGCAGGGCCTGAGCCGGCAGCAGGCCCAGACCCTCGAACTCCTCGCCGACGGCCTCACCGACGAGGTGATCGCCAAGCAGATGGGCGTCTCCTCCCGCACCATCCGCCGGATCGTCGCCGAACTCCTCCAGCAGCTCCAGGCCCGCAGCCGCTTCGAGGCCGGCCTGCGCGCCGTCCAGGCCGGCCTGCTCCCGGCCCATCCCTGAGGCCCACCAGGAAGCCGTCCGACCCGAAGGACTAGACCACTCGCGCCGTCCGGGGGAGACTTCCCCCATGAGCGACGCGACGGCCTTGCTGGGGCGCGACGAGCTGCTCGGGCATTGCCGGGCCGGGCTCGCGGACGGCGGTGGGGTGCTGCTGACCGGCCCCGCCGGGATCGGGAAGTCGGCGGTGCTGGACGCCTTGGACGCCGAGGCGTCGCAGGCGGGCACCCTGGTGCTGCGCAGCAACTCCTCGGCGGTGGAGGCGAGTCTGCCGTACCTGGCGCTGTACGACCTGTTCGCCCAGCCGGTGGCCGAACGGGACGGCCTGCTCGCCCCGCACCTGCGCGCCGTGCTCGACGTGGTGCTGCTGCGCTCCCCCGCCGACGGCGCCGCCACCGACCAACTCGCCATCCGGGTGGCCGTGCTCGAACTGCTCCGGGCCCTCGCGGCCGACCGGCCGGTGCTGCTGGTGCTGGACGACGCGCACTGCCTGGACCCGGCCAGCGCCCTGGTACTCGGCTTCGCGGCCCGCCGGCTCCAGCACCACCGCACGCAGAGCCGACTACCGGGCCACCGGGTGCAGTTCGCCGCCGCCGAGCGGCTGGCCGAGGGCCGCGAGCCGCGCTGCCTCGGGCTGCTGCCCGAACCCCGCACCGAACTGGCCGTCAGCACCCTGCCCGGCCCGGTGATCGGCGAACTGCTGCGCACCCGGCTCGACCTGGCCCCCACCGACCGGATCTCCGAGCGGATCCAGACCGCCAGTGGCGGCAACCCCTACTACGCGCTCGAACTCGCCCAGTCGGCCCTGCGTTCCCGCACCCCGGTGCAGACCGACGAGCCGCTGCCCGTCCCGGACCACCTGCGCGCCCTGCTGGCCGACCGCCTGGCCGCCCTCCCCGGCCCGGCGCTCGGCCCGCTGCTGCTGGCCGCGGCCGCCGCCCGCCCGGACCGCCGCCTGCTCGCCGCGGCCGACCCGGGAGCCGAGCCCGAGCCCGGAGCCGACGCCACCCCACCGACCTCACCCACCCAGTCGGCCCCCTCGGCGCCGTCGGAAGTGCTGGCCACCGCCATTGCCGCCGGGGTGCTGTCCGAGGGCCCCGGCGGCGAACTGCGCTTCGCCCACCCCCTGTTGCGCGAGATCATCTACGCCGACGCCACCCCTGAGCATCGCCGGTCCTGCCACGCCACCCTCGCCCGGCTTCTGGACGACCCGTTGGAGCGGGCCCGGCACCGGGCACTGGCCGACACCGGCTCCCCGACCGTCGGCGAACCGGCAGAACTGGCACAGGAGTTGGCCGATGCAGCCCGGATCGCCGTCAGCCGGGGCGCTCCCGGGCTGGCTGCCGAACTCTCCCAGCTCGCCGCCGAACGCAGCTCCCACCAACCGGAGTTGGCCGCCGAACGGCAGCTCGCAGCGGCCCGGCACGCCTATGACGCCGGGCTGGCCGAGCAGGCCCGGGCGGCCTGCGAGACGGTGCTGCGCGGACCGAGCCGGGCCGCCCGGGTCGGCGCCCGGCTGCTGCTGGTCGAGCTCGCCGGCGGCGACCGGGCCGGAGTGCCCGCCCTGCTCGACGCCGCCGAGGCCGACGCGGCGGACGACCAGCGACTGCGCGCCGACGTCCAACTCCACCGGGCCAACCAGTCCTTCAGCACCGGCCGGATCGAGCAGGGCCTGACCGCCCTGGCCGAGGCCGAGCGGCACGCCGAACTGAGCAGGGACGTCGACCGCCAGATCGAGGTGATCGCACTCCGCGCCCCCATCCAGATGCAGTACGGCCAGGCCCCGCACCACCAACAGCATCAGCAGCAGACTCAGCAGCACCGGGTCCGCCACTCCCCGGCCGAGGCCGGCCGGGAGCTCCGCCGGGCGGCCGAACTCGCCGCCGGTCGGCCCGCCTTGACGGCGGCGGCGGTGCAGGTCCGGTGCTGCCTGGTGATCTGGCTGCTGCGCTGCGGGGAGACGGCCGAGGCGGTGCAGGCGGTGACGGCGCTGCGCCGGGACGTGGAGCACGCCGGCCGGGTCAAGGACCTGGCGGACGTGCTGCACCTGGTGGCCTCGGTGCACGAGCGAGCCGGGCTCTGCGCCCAGGCCCACCAGGCCGGCGAGTTGGGCGGTCGGATGCGGGCCGAGTTCGGTGCCACCCAGGGCCCGGCCCTGGTGCTGAGCGCCGCCGCCGAGCTCAACGGCGGTACCGCCGAGCGGGCGGCCGAGCTGGCCGGGGCGGCGCTGAGCGCGGGCGAGCGGACCGGGGACACCGAGTGGACCGGGTACGCGCACGGGCTGCTCGGCCGTGCCGAGTTGCTGCTCGGGCGGCTGCCGCAGGCGGCCGAACACCTGGGCAGCTGCCGGGATTCGCTGCGCGGCCTGGGCTTCACCGACCCGGCGCTCTTCCTGGTGGACGCCGATCTGGTCGAGGCGCTGGCCCGCACCGGCGCGGCCGAGCGGGCCGAGGCGGTGCTGGCCGAGGCCGCGGGCGAGGCGCAGCGGCTGGACCGCCGGGTGGTGCGGCTCGGCCTGGCCCGGGGCGGGGCGCTGCTGCGCGGCCTGGCCGGCGACCCGCGCGGCGCGGCGGACGCCCTGCGGGCGGCCCTGCCCGCCGCGCACCCGTACCCGCTGGAGCTGGCCCGGGCCCGGCTGACCCTCGGCGAGCTGGAGCGCCGGGCCCGCCGCCGGGCCGCCGCCCGGACCGAACTGCGCACGGCGGCGGGCCTGTTCGCCACGGCCCAGTGCCTGCCCTGGCTGCGCCATGCCCGGGGCCAGCTGGCCCGGCTGGACAGCCCCACGGCGGCGCTGAGCGAGCCGGAGCGCCAGATCGTGGAGCTGGTCGAGCAGGGCGCGACCAACCGGCAGATCGCCGCCGCCCTGCACGTCTCGGTGAAGGCGGTGGAGGGCTGCCTGACCCGGCTCTACCGCCGGTACGGCATCCGCGACCGCACCCAGCTGACCCTGCGCCGGATCGCCGGCTGAACCTGCCCGTACCCTCCCGCGCCACCGCAAGGGTGACCCCTCGACTTTGCAACCGAAGGTCAAGGGTGGCGATCTGACTTCGATTCATTGACCGTACATAGCCATCGGATTACGTTTCCGCTCGGCCCGGGGACACGACAGCACCCCCACTCCACCCGGGCCCGGTCCGCCCCCACCCAGGGGCCACTTCAGGAAAGGAATCCGAGTGGACACGACCCATTCGGTACGCCTCGGACGGTCGGCGCTGCTCTCGGCCGTCGGGCTGTTCGTCGCGCTGACCTCCTCCGCCTTCACCGGCGTGGCCGTCGCCGGGCCGGCCACCCACGCCGCGGCGCCCACCGTCACCCGCTCCTGCGCCGCGCCGTCCCACCCGGGCGAGCTGGCCTGCCTGGCCCTCAAGCGCACCGACCTGCACGGGCTGGCCGCCTCCGGCTTCGGCCCGTCCGACCTGACCAGTGCCTACAGGCTGCCGGCCGGCGGCTCGGGCCAGACGGTGGCGATCGTCGACGCGATGGACGACCCGAACGCCGAATCCGACCTGGCGGCCTACCGGTCCAACTACGGCCTCCCCGCCTGCACCACCGCGAACGGCTGCTTCAAGAAGATCGACCAGAACGGCGGCAGCAACTACCCGACCGCCGACACCGGCTGGGCGGGCGAGATATCGCTCGACGTCGACATGGTGAGCGCCGTATGCCCGTCCTGCCACATCCTGCTGGTGGAGGCCGCCTCGGCCAACCAGGACGACCTCGGCACGGCCGTGAACCAGGCCGTGGCCCAGGGCGCCAAGTTCGTCTCCAACAGCTACGGCGGCTCGGAGGACTCCACCGTCACCTCCGCCGACGCCGCCTACTTCAACCACCCGGGCGTGGCCATCACGGTCAGCGCGGGCGACTCCAACACCGGCGCCGAGTACCCGGCCACCTCCCAGTACGTGACCGCCGTCGGCGGCACCGCGCTCAGGCGGGACTCCTCGGCCCGGGGCTGGAGCGAGACGGTCTGGAAGACCAGCTCCTCCGAGGGCACCGGCTCGGGCTGCTCGGCCTACGTCGCCAAGCCGAGCTGGCAGAAGGACACCGGCTGCTCCCGCCGCGCGGAGGCGGACGTCTCCGCCGTGGCGGACCCGGCCACCGGCGTCGCGGTCTACCAGACCTACGGCGGCTCCGGCTGGTCGGTCTACGGCGGCACCAGCGCCGCCGCCCCGATCATCGCGGGCGCCTGGGCGCTCGCGGGGGCGCCGGCCGCCGGCGACAGGGCCGCGCAGTACCCGTACCTGCACACCTCGGCCTTCAACGACGTGACCTCGGGCAACAACGGCTCCTGCTCGATCTCGTACATCTGCACCGCCGGCCCCGGCTACGACGGCCCGACCGGTCTCGGCACCCCGAACGGGGTGAGCGGCTTCACCGCCGGCGGCGCCGGCAGCGAGACGGTGACCGTGACCAACCCGGGCGACCAGGCCACCAAGGGCGGCGGGGCCGTCTCGCTCCAGATCACCGGCAGCGACTCGGCCGGCAAGTCCCTGACCTACAGCGCCACGGGCCTGCCCGTCGGGCTCTCGATCAGCTCCTCGGGCCTGATCACCGGCACGCCCACCGGCTCGGGCAGCTCCACGGTGACCGTCACCGCGAGCTCCGGCACCGCCTCCGGCTCGACCAGCTTCACCTGGACGGTCGGCAGCGGCGGCGGCGAGACGGTCACCTTCCGCAACCCGGGCACCCAGAGCACCGCGGCGGGCACCGCCGTCTCGCTGCAGATCGCGGGCAGCGACTCGGCGGGCAACGCCCTGACCTACAGCGCCACCGGCCTGCCCGCCGGGCTCTCGATCAGCTCCTCGGGCCTGATCACCGGCACCCCGACCACGGCCGGCAGCTCCACCGTCACGGTGACGGCCACCTCGGGCACCGCCTCCGGCTCGGTGACCTTCGGCTGGACGGTCACCGGTGGCGGCGGCACCGGCTGCGGCAACCTGCCGGCCTGGAGCGCCGCCACCTCCTACGTGCCGAACGACCAGGTCTCCTACAACGGCCACAAGTGGCTCTCCACCTGGTACTCCACCGGGGCCACCCCGGGCGCGCCGGCCTCCTGGGCCGTCTGGTCCGACCAGGGCGCCTGCTAGCCGCCATCACCCCTGGGTGCCCCGCCCCGCCGCCTCCCCGGCCGGGCGGGGCACCCGCGCGTTGTGATGGTTCGTCAGATGGTTGTGGAGCACAGTCCGCCCCTTGTGTCAGCTCCGTGAAGGGCGAATTCCGTCACAGGGGGAATGATCTCAGTTGGATCACACTTTGGGGCGTCTGGTAAGGCAGTTCGAGCCTTACCGCGAAGTAACAGTACGACATATCGGACTAAGTCCGGCTAAAAAACCACGGTGAAGCCGAACTCATGAACGTCCAGGCGCATTTGCCAGTGTCGCCACCCACACCACATCCTTCCCGAATGGGACGAATCTCGGGTGGGGCCGTCCGCCGTACACCCCGGATCGACTCAGCCCTCGGAGCGGCCGACCCCTGTTCGGCGCCTGCCCTCACCACTGCCCGTGGAGATTCCATGCCCACATCCAAGACCGCGCTCGCGGAGCCCGTACCGAGCGCCGCAGCCACCGCCCTCCCCGGCCAGCGCCTCGGCGAAGACCGCACGGAGCTGCCGACGGTGGCCGTGATCGGCCTCGGCTACGTGGGCCTGCCCAGCGCCCTGGCCCTGCTCGCCGCGGGCAGCCAGGTGATCGGCATCGACGTCAGCACCCACCGGCTGGACGCCATCCGCCGCCAGGACGTGGACCTGCTGCCCTCCGACCTCGACCGGCTGGCCGAGTACGTCAGCGACCCGCGCCTGACCCTCACCGCCGACCCGGCCGCGCTGGCCGGGGCCGACGCGGTGATCGTCTGCGTGCCCACCCCGGTCGACGCCCACCTGGTGCCCGACCTCGGCGCGCTCGCCGGGGCCTGCGCCACCGTGGTCGAGCACGCGGTGCCGGGCCAGCTGCTGATGCTGACCTCCACCACCTACGTCGGCACCACCCGCGACCTGCTGGTCGAGCCGCTGGCCGCGCGCGGTCTGACCGCGGGCACCGACATCCACGTCGCCTTCTCGCCCGAGCGGATCGACCCAGGCAACTCCCGCCACACCCAGGACAGCACCCCGCGCGTGGTCGGCGGGGTCGCCGAGCGCTGCACCGAGCTGGCCGCCGAGCTGCTCGCGCTGACCGCTCCCTCGGTGCACCGGGTCGGCTCGCCCGAGGCCGCCGAGATGAGCAAGCTCTTCGAGAACACCTTCCGGGCCGTCAACATAGCCCTGGCGAACGAGTTCGCCGACAACTGCCGGGCACTGGACCTCGACCCGATGGAGATCATCGAGGCCGCCGCCACCAAGCCCTACGGCTTCATGCCGTTCTTCCCCGGCCCGGGCGTGGGCGGGCACTGCATCCCCTGCGACCCGCACTACCTGCTCTGGCAGCTGCGCAAGCTCCGGGTCTCCTCCCCGCTGGTCGACACCGCCATGACGGCCATCGCGAGCCGCCCCCGCCAGGTGGTCAACCGTGTCCGCGAGCTGCTCGCCGAGCGGGGCGTGCCGCTGGCCGGCGCCCGGGTGCTGATCTCCGGCGTGGCCTACAAGCCGGGCGTCGCCGACCTGCGCGAATCGCCCGCACTGGAGATCATCGAGGAGCTCGCCGCCCTGGGCGCCGAGGTCTCCTTCAGCGACCCGCTGGTCACCTCCGCCCGGATCCACGGCGAGACCGTGCAGGGCGTGGCCGACCCGGCCGCCGAGAAGTGGGACCTGGTGGTCGTGCACACCGTGCACCCCGGCGCCGACCTCGGCTGGCTGGCCGAGCACGGCAAGGTGCTCGACGCCACCTACCGCCTGGCCGGCCTCCCCTCGAAGGCGGTCGTGTGAGCCTCCCGCCCTCGCCGGAGCGCGGCTTCTTCGAGCCCCGCCAGCCCGAGCCCGAGCAGCAGCCGTACGAGTCGTACCAGCCCTACCCCTCGCACGCCGAGTTCAGGGGTTACAACGACGAGCAGAGCCACGTGCCGGACGGGTTCGTCCCCGCGCCGGACCGGTCGTGGAGCTACCAGACCCCCGACCACGAGCCGGTCAGCGAGCGCACCCAGCAGCTGCGCAGGCTCCGCCCGGAGGACCTGCCCGGGCAGGCCGGGCCGGCCGAGCCGATCCGGCTGAGCAAGCCGCAGGCCCAGCCCGACCCGGTGGCCGGCCGGGTGCTGCCCTGGCTGCCCGAGGGCGTGCGGGCCAACGCCCGCAAGCCCGGGCCGCTCGGCCGCGCGATGGACGGGATGGACCCGGCCGTCCGGCACGGCCTGCGCCGGGTGCTGACCCTGCTCTGCATCCTGCCGCTGCTGCTCCTGCTGGCCCGGGAGGCCCCGCGCCTGCCGCAGAGCCCGCTGGTGCTCGGCTACGGCTTCATCGTGCTGCTCGGCACCATCGCGATGATCTACATCGCGTACAGCAAGTACGAGGACCCGTCCGTGCGCGAGCTGCGCAAGCGCCCGCGCAAGCTGGACGGCTTCCCGGTGCTCAAGCCCAACCCCCGGGTCAGCTTCCTGCTCGCCGTCAAGGACGAGGAGGACGCGATCGAGGACTGCGTCCGCTCGATGGCGGACTCGGACTACCCGGACCTGCAGATCATCGTGGTGGACGACCTCTCCGAGGACGGCACCCGGGACGTGCTGCGCCGGCTGGAGGCCGAGCTCGGCATCACCGTGCTCTACCTGGAGAAGAACCTCGGCAAGAAGCACGCCCTGGTCAAGGCCTGCGAGATCGCCGACGGCGACATCCTGGCCTTCACCGACTCGGACTGCATCCTGGCCCCCGACGCGCTGCGCAAGTGCGTCGAGGCGATGGTCCGTCACCCCGAGCTGGGCGCCGTCTCCGGCCACTGCCGGGCGCTCAACGCGCCGGTCTCGATCTTCACCCGGGCCCAGGACGTCTGGTACGAGGGCCAGTTCCGGATCGCCAAGGCCGCCGAGTCCACCTTCGGCTCGGTCACCTGCGTCTCCGGCCCGCTGGCCGTCTTCCGCAAGGAGGCCGTCTACAACTACTTCCCGGCCTGGGCCGGCGACCGCTTCCTGGGCGCGCCGTTCCGCTTCGCCACCGACCGCCAGCTGACCGGCTACGTGCTCGGCCAGAAGTGGAAGGGCAAGGCGCTCAAGCGCCAGTACGCCGACTCGCCGTTCGTCACCGCCGAGGACTACCCCGAGCGCCAGTGGCGGATCGGCTACGTGCAGTCCGCCCGGGTGTGGACCAACGTGCCCGCGCGCTTCCGCCCGTTCATGAAGCAGCAGATCCGCTGGAAGAAGAGCTTCATCCGCAACCTCTGCTTCACCGGCACCTTCATGTGGCGCCGCGGCCTCGGCCCGGCCCTGCTCTACTACGGCCACGCCCTCTGGGTGGTCGCCGCCCCCGTGATGGCCTTCCGCCACCTGGTCTGGGCGCCGATCCACGGGATGGCCTTCCTCACCCTGCTCTACCTGTGCGGGGTCATCCTCAAGGGCCTCATCTGGGGCCTGGCCTTCAAGATCGACAACCCGGGCGACACCCGGTGGCGCTACCGGCCGGTGATGAGCCTGCTCTCCTCGGTGCTGCTGGCCTGGCTGCTCCCGTACTCGATGGCCACCATCCGACGCGGCGTCTGGTCGAGGAGTGCCACGTGAAGAACGCCCTGACCAACCTGGCCAAGGGGATCGCGGCCGTGCTGACCACCGCCTTCGTGATCGCGGTCTACGCGATCGTGCTCTCCCGAGGGAGCCTGCTGTGAGCGCCCGTCGCACCGCCCCGATGAAGCGGGGCGTGACGCACTGGGTCTCCCGCCTGGTGCTCGCCTGCGCCGCGCTCGCCGTGCTGGCGATGCCGTTCTACGCGGGCTGGAAGTACTACACCTTCCGCCGGGACGTCACCCCGCAGGTGGCCCCGCCGGCGGTGAAGCTCGACCACGCCGCGATGGCCTCGTTCACGGCCGGCAACGGCAAGCTGCCCGAGACCGCCGCGCCCGTGGTGCTGACCTTCCACGACATCAACCCCAAGAGCGAGAGCCCGTACATCATCACGCCGCAGGCGTTCGACGAGCAGCTCACGGCGCTGGAGGCGGCGGGCTACCGCAGCCTCACCACCGACGAGTTCGTCGACTACCTCAAGGGCGGCCCGGCGCCGAAGCGTTCGGTCTACATGACCTTCGACGACGGCACCAACGGCCTCTGGGTCTACGGCGACCGGATCCTGGCCAAGCACCACATGCACGCGGCCTCGTTCCTGATCTCCGGCCGGGTCGACCACAACCGGCCGTACTACCTCTCCTGGGAGGAGATCTCCCGGATGGCCGCCTCCGGCCGCTGGGACTTCCAGGACCACACCTTCGACCTGCACTGGCGCGGCGCGGTGGACGCCAAGGGCACCGAGGCCTCCGCGCTGGCCAACCGGCTCTGGCTGCCCGCCGAGAACCGGATCGAGACGGTCGCCGAGTACCAGGCCCGCTTCACCAAGGACATCACCACCTCGATCGCGACCATGGCCGCGCACGGGCTGCCCAAGCCGCTGATGTTCGCCTACCCGTTCTCGGAGACCAGCGAGCGGGCCAACCTGCCCGTCCCCGGTCCCTCCCTGCAGGGCATGCTGGAGCAGCACTTCGTCGCCACCCTGACCGACGTCTCCAAGCGCGAGCTGCCCGCCAGCCGCCGCGCCGCCGGGGCCCGCCAGGTGCAGCGCCTGGAGGTCTACCAGAAGACCACCGCCAAGAGCCTGCTGGACGAGATCGCCCAGTGGACCCAGGTGCCGCCGGTCGCCGACGACCCGCTGAACCAGCCCGAGAGCTGGGTGCACAACGACGGCACCCAGGCCAAGGAGATCGGCGCGCTCACCGGCGCCGGCCCCTACCCGGGCACCAATGGCTACGTCTCCGCCGAGTACCTGCCGCTCACCTCGGCGGACTGGAACGACTACTCCACCGAGGCGACCATCGCCGACCTGGCCGACGACAACAACATCGGCCTGACCGTCCGCTCCGGCAGCGGCGAGCCGCTGACCGTCAGCCTCAGCCGCTCCAACGTGGGCGTCTTCCGGGGCTCCGGCGACAAGCGTGAGCAGGTCGCCACCAAGCCGCTGGTCACTCAGCCGCAGCACAAGCTCAAGGTCACCGTGAACGGCAGCACCACCAAGGTGCTGGTCGACGACCGCACCGAGCTGGCCTACACCTCCAAGGTGACGGGCACCGAGGCCACCGGCGGCATCGGCCTGAGCGTGCGCAACGGCGCCAACAGCGCCCACTGGCCCAAGTTCACCGAGCTCAAGGTCTCCCAGACCCCGCCCACCGGCGGCAACGGCGCGACCTCGCTGACGGTGGCCAAGGCCGTGCTGCTCGACCCGGGCGCCGCCTGGGAGTCCGCCCCCGGCGACCCCTCGGGCATGAAGATCGGCGGCGACGGCCTGGCCCCGCAGGGCCTGGCCCTCTCCGACTACGCGGCGTACGAGCAGGCCCGCACCTCGGGCTGGACCCAGTACACCGTGCGCGGCACCGTCGGCCGGCTCAACACCCCGCAGGTCTCCGGGGCGATCTGGGTCCGGGTCGGCAGCGCCGACGCGATCAGCGTGGAGGTCTCCCGGCGCGGCCTGCGGGTGCTCTCCGGCAGCGCCGACAACCGCAAGGTGGTCGACACCAAGTCGCTGGCCGACGCCGACCACCACGACATCACCATCACGGTCGGCAGCCAGGCCACCTGGATCACCGTGGACGGCACCGTCCACCTCCAGCTCGCCGCCAAGGGCGAGACCGGCGGCGTGGCCTTCTCGGCGTACCGGGACGTCACCCGGCACGCCTGGCCCACGGCCCGGAACTTCAAGGTCGTCCCCGCGGAGGTTCTGTGAGCACCCCCCTGCACGACACCCCCCAGCCCGAGACGGCCGCCCCGCAGGAGCCCAAGCCCTCCCGCCGGGGCCTGCTGATCGGCACCGCCGCCGCCCTGGTCCTGGGCGGCGGCGCCCTGGCCGCCTACGAACTGCTGGGCAGCTCGGACGACGGTGACAGCGACGACGGCACCACCGAGTTCAAGGCCAAGTTCGCCGGCACCGGCCTGGTGACCAACGAGTACGCCTTCCGCAGCCCGAACGCCAAGGACGCGCACGACAGCCCGGACTGGGTGGTCACCAGCGGTTCGCTCTTCACCCGCAACGGTGACGGCTGGACGGGCGTGCCGGACGGCCAGTCCCCCGGCGCCTCCTCCAGCCAGCACAACGGCTCGGCCGTCTTCCGGCTGGTCACCAAGCGGCGCGACTTCGGCGACTGCACCGTGCAGACCCAAGTCCGGCTCCAGCCGCCCACCACCACCTCCCGCACCCCCAAGCAGGACTGGGACGGCGCGCACATCTGGCTCCGCTACCACAGCCCGGACCAGCTCTACGCGCTCAGCTTCCGCCGCCGGGACGGGGTCGTGGTGATCAAGCGCAAGACCCCCGACCCGCAGGGCATCGGCGCGGCCGGGGAGCAGGGCGACTACGTCACCGTGGCCGAGGGCAAGGCCGCCTTCCCGTACAACGAGTGGCACACCGTCTCGGCGAGCGCGGTCAACCACAAGGAGGGGGTCCGGTTGATCCTGTCGATCGACGGGCACACCGTGCTCGACACCATCGACAAGGACCCGCTGCGGATCACCGGAGCCGGCGGCGTCGGCCTGCGGGTCGACAACACCGACCTCGACTTCCGGGGCTTCACCGCCGTCCCGGCAGCCGCGGCACTCTGATCGGGTCCGCCCTCACCGGCGGACCCACTCGGGGCTCGGACGGGGGCCGTCACGCTCTGATGGCGGCCTACCGTCCCCCTTGCCCCACCCCCTCCTCATATGATCGGAGTGACATGCGTCATCCTTGATGCTGCATGTCATGCGTTTCAGGGGTACCGGCATGAGGACAGGTACCGCCCCAACCACCAGGAGGATGCACGTGGACGACGTTCTGCGGCGTGCCGCGCTGTTCGCGGCTCTCGACGACGAGCAGGCCGGCGAGCTGCGCGCCTCCATGACCGAGGTCACGCTCGCCCGTGGCGAGTCGCTGTTCCACGAGGGCGACCCGGGCGACCGGCTCTACGTCGTGGCCGAGGGCAAGGTCAAGCTGCACCGCGCCTCGCCCGACGGCCGCGAGAACATGCTCGCCGTGCTCGGCCCCAGCGAGATGATCGGCGAGCTCTCGCTCTTCGACCCGGGCCCGCGCACCGCCACCGCCACCGCCCTCACCGAGGTCAAGCTGCTCGGCCTCGGCCACGGCGACCTCCAGCCCTGGCTGCACGCCCGGCCCGAGGTCTCGGTCGCCCTGCTGCGCGCCATCGCCCGCCGGCTGCGCCGCACCAACGACTCGATGTCCGACCTGGTCTTCTCCGACGTGCCCGGCCGCGTCGCCAAGGCCCTGCTCGACCTCTCCCGCCGCTTCGGCGTGCAGTCCGAGGAGGGCATCCACGTCGCCCACGACCTCACCCAGGAGGAGCTCGCCCAGCTGGTCGGCGCCTCCCGCGAGACGGTCAACAAGGCCCTCGCCGACTTCGCCGGCCGCGGCTGGCTCAAGCTGGAGGCCCGCGCCGTCGTCCTGATGGACGTCGAGCGCCTGTCGCGCCGCAGCCGCTGATCTCTTTGGCTGTGCGCCCGCAGGGCGCACAGCAGGGGCGCGAGGAACTGCGCGACCAGCCACCCATCACGGTGAAGCTGTTGCGCCGTTCCCCGCGCCCTTCGCGCTGTGGTTACTCGGGGATCAGCCCGTGCTCCGCCAGATACTGCATCTGCGCCCGCACCGAAAGCTCCGCAGCCGGCCACAACGCCCGGTCCACATCCGCGTACACCCGAGCCACCACCTCCTCGGCCGTACGACACCCCGCCTCCACCGCCGTCTCCACCTGAGCCAGCCGAGTCGCCCGGTGCGCCAAGTAGTAATCGACGGCGCCGAGGGCATCGACCAACACCGGCCCGTGCCCCGGCAGGATCGTCCGCACGTCCCCCGCCGCCGCCACGGTGTGCAGCCGCCGCAGCGAGTCCAGGTAGTCCCCCAGCCGCCCGTCCGGGTGCGCCACCATCGTGGTGCCCCGCCCGAGCACGGTGTCCCCGGTGAGGACGGCCCCCTCGGCCGGCAGCTGGAAGGTGAGCGAATCCGCCGTGTGCCCCGGCGTGCCCAGCACCCGGATCTCCAACCCGCCGAGCTCGATCACCTGACCGCCCCGCAGGCCCTCCGACCCCAGCCGGTGCGCCGGGTCCAGCGCCCGCACCTCGGTGCCGGTCAGCTCCGCGAACCGTGCCGCGCCCTCCGCGTGGTCGTGGTGCCCGTGGGTGAGCAGCGTCAGCCCGACCCGCTGGCCGCGCTGCTCCGCCACCTCGATCACCCGCCGCAGGTGCGCCTCGTCCAGCGGCCCCGGATCCACCACCACGGCCAGGTCCGAACCGGGCTCGGCGAGCAGCCAGGTGTTGGTGCCGTCCAGGGTCATCGGCGAGGGGTTCGGCGCCAGCACGCAGTACGCGCGCGCGCTCGCCTCCCCGCCGACGGTGTCGACCGGGTCGCCAGGCAGCAGACCGCTCACCGGCCACCTTCGAGGTGCCGGCCGAGCTCGCGCTCCAGCAGCCGCTGCGTGTACTGCTCGGCCAGGGCCGCCGCCGGCTCGGGCGAGCGCGGAGTCAGGCTCCGGGCCACCAGCGCGCGGGCGGGTATCGGGCGGAGCGTCCGGGGAGCCACGTCGTTGTGGATCATCGGGCTGGTTCCTTCCTCGAACGGAATCAGGTGTGGGGAGTCACAGGGGTCTGAGGGGTCTCGGAAGTCTCAGGAGTCTCAGGAGGATAGTGCCCGTCGATGGTCAGCTCGTCATACCCCGACCATCGCACCGTGATCCGGTCCCCGGCGACCTCGGCCTCGCCGAGCACCTGCCGGATCCGCCGGTCGGCCGCAGCGGCCACCGCCGCCTCCGCCGTCGGATGCGGCAGCAGCTCGCGCAGCACGGTGACGGTGGGCGGCATCATCCCGTACTCGCCCTCCGCGTACCCCCGCACCGCCTCGGCGGGCGCCAGCCAGACCGTGCGGTCGGCCTCGCCGACCTCGGCCGCGGCCTGCTGCCCGGCGGGCATCCCGGCCACGAAGAACCAGGTGTCGAACCGCCGCTCCTCGAAGGCCGGCGTGGTCCAGCGGGCCCAGCCCGCCAGCAGGTCACTGCGGAGCACCAGCCCGCGAGAGCGGAGGAACTCGGCGAAGGAGTACTCGCGCGCCTCCAGGGCCGCCTGCTCGGCCGCCCAGGCCCAGGGCTCGACCAGCGTCTTCTCGTCCGGGCCGGCCAGCAGCACGCCGGCCTCCTCGAAGGTCTCCCGGACGGCCGCGCAGACGACGGCCTGCGCCGTCCGGGTGTCCGTGCCCAGCCGCTCGGCCCACTCCTCCAGCGAGGGCCCGGCCCACCCCAGCTCGGCCTCGGCGTCCCGCGGGTCCACCCCACCACCGGGGTACGCGTACATCCCTCCCGCGAAGGCCATCGAACTCCGCCGCCGCAGCAGGTACGCCTCCGGCCCCGCCACCCCGTCCCGCAGCAGCACCACCGTCGCGGACGGCTTCGGCACCGGCGGAACGGCCGCCCCGGCAGCCACCGCCCTGATCCGGGCGGGCCAACCGGTCGGCATGAGCATCGGAGGGTGATCCATAATCCGGATGCTACGAACGGCGCTGCCGCACGTCTAGGGGCGCGGGGAACTGCGCGACCAGCCCGGGAGCTTGCCGTACCAATGCAGAGATGCCCACCTGCACCGTCAACGGATAGTGCAAGTGGGCATCTGCGTAAGACAGCGGACTGCGCAGGGCCGGCCGCGCCGTTCCCCGCGCCCCCGGTGGTTACCGTACGCGGACCTGGATCTCCACCTCGACCGGCGCGTCCAGCGGCAGCACCGCGACACCCACCGCGGAGCGGGCGTGCACGCCCGCCTCGCCCAGCGCAGCGCCGAGCAGCTCGCTCGCGCCGTTGATCACGCCCGGCTGGCCGGTGAAGTCGGGGGCGGAGGCGACGAAGCCGACCACCTTGACGACCTGTTCGACCTTGTCCAGGTCGCCGATGACGGACTTCACCGCGGCTAGGGCGTTGAGCGCGCAGATCTGGGCGAGCTCCTTGGCCTCCTCGGGGGTGACCTCGGCGCCGACCTTGCCGGTGGTGGGCAGCTTGCCCGAGACCATCGGGAGCTGGCCGGAGGTGAAGACGTACTCACCGGTCCGCACCGCCGGGACGTACGCGGCGACCGGGGCCGCCACCTCGGGGAGGGTGAGGCCGAGCTCGGCCAGCTTCTGCTCCACCTTGCTCATCAGTTCTTCTCCCGCTTGAGGTAGGCAACCAGCTGCTCGGGGTTGTTCGGGCCGGGAACGACCTGAACGAGCTCCCAGCCGTCCTCGCCCCAGGTGTCGAGGATCTGCTTGGTGGCGTGCACGAGCAGCGGCACGGTGACGTATTCCCACTTGGTCATGGCGCTGACTCTAGACGAGCGGCGGCCCGCCGCGCCGGTTCCCCCGTCCCGCCGCCACCCGGCCGCCGTCCCGCCACCGGAGGTGCCGGTGGGGCGGACGGGTGTGAGGTGAGCCACAAAGCGGGCCGGATTCGGCCCGGCTGCACCAGTGCTCCCGGCATCCGGCCCGGCCGCTGGTTACCCTCGCGGGAAGGGCACCTGGCGGTGCCGGTCCTTCGGAGACGGACGGAGACGGAGCGTGGCGAGCACCCCCGGCCCACCGGACGGGAGCCAACCGCAGGAGAGCCCGCAGGATCCTCCCCGGGAGACGGGCCCCGACTGGGAGGGCGTGCGGCTGCACGTGGTCAGCGGGAAGGGCGGCACCGGCAAGACCACCGCCGCCGCCGCGCTGGCCCTGGCGCTGGCCGCCGACGGCGGCCGCACCCTCCTGATCGAGGTCGAGGGCCGGCAGGGCATCGCCGAGCTGTTCGGCATCGCCGCCCTGCCGTACGAGGAGCGCAAGGTGGCCACCATCTCCCGGGCCCGGCTCGGGCTGCCGGGCAAGGGCAGCGGGGAGGTGTACGCGCTCGCCATCGACACCGAGCAGGCCCTGCTCGAGTACCTCGACATGTTCTACAAGCTCGGCCGGGCCGGGAAGGCCCTGCAGAAGGTCGGCTTCGTCGACTTCGCGACCACCATCGCCCCGGGCGTGCGGGACGTGCTGCTCACCGGCAAGGCCTGCGAGGCGGCCCGGCGCAAGGGGCCGGACGGCAGGCGGGCCTACGACGCGATCGTGATGGACGCGCCGCCCACCGGACGGATCACCAGGTTCCTCAACGTCAACTCCGAGGTGGCCGGGCTGGCCCGGTTCGGGCCGATCCACGGCCAGGCGCAGGCGGTGATGCGGGTGCTGCGCTCGCCCGAGACGGTGGTGCACCTGGTCACCCTGCTGGAGGAGATGCCGGTCCAGGAGACGGTGGACGGGGTGGCCGAGCTGACGGAGGCGCAGCTGCCGGTCGGCGGGGTGCTGGTCAACATGGTGCGCCCGCCGGTGCTGGACGCCGCCGCCGTGGCGGCGATCGACGGCGACCACCGCGAGGAGGTCGCGCTGGCCCTGGGCGAGGCGGGCCTGGGCGGCCGGTCGCGTTCGGCGGCCACCGTGCGGGCGGCCGTGGAGCCGCTGCTCGACCCGCTGCTCGCGCAGGCCCGGGAGGCCGCCGAGCGGGTCGAGCTGGAGCGGGAGCAGCGGGCCGACCTCCAGCAGCTGCGGCTGCCCACCTACGAACTCCCGCTGCTCGGCGAGGGCGTGGACCTCGGCGGGCTCTACCGGCTGGCGGGCGAGCTGAAGCGGCAGGGAGCGGCATGAGCGGCAAGGGCACCGCGCCGAAGCTGGACGTGGACGCGCTGATCGACAACCCGAAGACCCGGATCGTGGTCTGCTGCGGCTCGGGCGGGGTCGGCAAGACCACCACCGCCGCCGCGATCGGGCTCCGGGCGGCCGAGCGCGGCCGCAAGGTCGTGGTGCTGACCATCGACCCGGCCCGCCGGCTGGCCCAGTCGATGGGCCTGACCGAGCTGGACAACACCCCCAGACCGGTGAACGAGGTCGCCGGCCCCGGTGAGCTCCAGGCCATGATGCTGGACATGAAGCGGACCTTCGACGAGGTCGTGCTGGCCCACTCCGATCCGGAGCGGGCCAAGGCGATCATGGAGAACCCGTTCTACCAGTCGCTCTCCGCCGGGTTCGCCGGCACCCAGGAGTACATGGCGATGGAGAAGCTCGGCCAGCTGCGCTCGGCCGAGCTCTGGGACCTGATCGTGGTCGACACCCCGCCCTCGCGCTCCGCGCTGGACTTCCTGGACGCGCCGAACCGGCTCGGCTCCTTCCTGGACGGCAAGATCATCCGAATGCTCACCGCCCCGGCGAAGGTCGGCGGGCGGAGCGCGATGAAGTTCCTGAACGTCGGGATGGGCCTGCTGACCGGCACCCTGGGCAAGATCTTCGGCACCCAGCTGCTGACGGACATCCAGACCTTCATCAGCGCGACGGACTCGATGTTCGGCGGCTTCCGCGAGCGGGCCGACCGCACCTACCAGCTGCTCAAGGCGCCGGGCACGGCCTTCCTGGTGGTGGCGGCCCCGGAGCGGGACGCGCTGCGCGAGGCGGCGTACTTCGTGGACCGGCTGGCGGCCGACTCGATGCCGCTGGCCGGCCTGGTGCTCAACCGGGTGCACGGCACGGGCGCCCCGCAGCTGACGGCGGAGCGGGCGACGGCGGCGGCGGAGGCCCTGGAGGAGAACGGCTCGCAGTCCGCCTCGGCGGCGGCCGAGACGCTGGCGGCGGGCCTGCTGCGGCTGCACGCCGAGCGGATGCAGGTGATGGACCGTGAGCGGCGCACCCGGGACCGGTTCGTGTCGGTCTACCCGGACGTGCCGATCGTCGAGGTGGGCGCCCTCGCGGGCGACGTGCACGACCTGGCGGGTCTGCGCGAGATCGGCGAGCGGTTGGGGGGCGGCGGGGAAGCGTGACCCTGACCGTTCGGGCACCGGCGCGTGGCCGGTGCGGCACTGGCCCCGGCCGGTGGGGCGGCCTGGGCACCTGACGGGAGGAGACCCGGTGGGCCTCAGACCGCCTGGGCGTAGTCGGTGAGGATGATCCCCGTGGCCAGGGACTCCTCGTACTCCGTCCGTGCCGTCTCCAACAGGCGACGCCAGGACATCACCGTCGGCCTACGGCGCAGCAGCGCCCTGCGCTCTCGTTCGGTCATGCCCCCCCAGACACCGAACTCCACGCGGTTGTCGAGGGCGTCAGCCAGGCACTCCGTGCGCACGGGACACCCGCTGCACACCGCCTTGGCGCGATTCTGCGCCGCCCCCTGGACGAACAACTCGTCCGGATCACTAGTGCGGCAGGCTGCCTGCGCACTCCAGTCGTCTACCCAGCCCATCCCGGCGCCGTCCTCTCCCGAATCGGGGCTCCCCCACGGCGGCAACGGCATATTCACCGTTGCCAGTTGAGGACGTTACGGAAGAACTGCAGAGAGCAACAGCCCTGCTGTGCCCAATCTCAAATGACCCGATCGGACTATGGGTATCTGACACCTCACTCGTTGGAGTGATCGCAGGTCGCAGCCCTTGCCAGGGCCACCCGGACCACTCTCGTCACGCTCTGCCATGCCCGCGCGGGCGACCGGGGGTGCAAATCAACCCGGAACACGCCAAATCGGGCAAAGCTCATCACTCACAAGAGTGATGAGGTTGAACGGAGTGCAGCTGTCGCAGTGTTGTGACAAGCGTAGGCGAACACCTGCCCCCATGTCCGTGATTCCGGCACGTAGTCTTCTCCCCATGGCACCTCAGCGACCCGCGGGATCCCCGCTTGACAAGGCCGGCCTCGGAGTGAAGCTCCTGGGCGTCAGTGTGCTCGCCGGGATCCTGGTGGCCGGCATGGCCCTCCCGGCCGTCGGCACGCTGGGTCTGACGGCGAAGGACGCCGCGGACAGCCTCGGGAACCTGCCCGACGACCTCAAGCGCCCGCCGCTCTCCCAGGCGTCGTACATCTACGACAACAAGGGCAACGAGATCGCCAAGGTCTTCGACCGCGACCGCACGGTGCTGACCAAGGACCAGATGGCGCCGATCATCCGCCAGGCGCAGGTCGACATCGAGGACAACCGCTTCTTCGAGCACGGCGCCGTCGACGTCAAGGGCATCCTGCGCGCGATCGGCAAGAACGCCGAATCCGGCTCCGCCAGCCAGGGTGCCTCCACGCTGACCCAGCAGTACGTCAAGAACGTCTTCGTCGAGCAGGCCGGTGACGACACCGCCGCCGTGCAGGAGGCGCAGCGCAAGACCCTGGGCCGCAAGATCCAGGAGCTCAAGTACGCCATCAAGCTGGAGCAGGACCTCTCCAAGGACGAGATCCTCACCAACTACCTGAACATCACCTTCTACGGTCACCAGGCGTACGGCATCGAGGCGGCGGCCAACCGCTACTTCAGCAAGAGCGCCAAGGACCTGAGCATCCCCGAGGCCGCCATGCTGGCCGGCCTGGTGCAGAACCCGACGGCCTACGACCCGGTGCTGCACCCCAAGGCGGCCCAGACCCGCCGCGACACGGTGATCAACAAGCTGCTCGAGTACAAGCACATCACCCCGCAGCAGGCCAAGGACGCGCTGGCCGCCCCGCTGGGCATCCAGTACCACGAGCCGCTGAACGGCTGCATCACCGCCAAGAACGGGATGGGCTTCTTCTGCGACTACGTCCGCCACGTGGTCAAGCTCGACCCGGTCTTCGGCAAGTCCGCCGCCGACCGGCAGAAGCTGTGGAGCCAGGGCGGGCTCAAGATCTACACCACCATCGACCCGGACAAGCAGGCCGCCGCGTACAGCGCCGTGACCAAGCGGGTCTTCCCGACCGACGACGTGTCGGCCGCGATGACCATGGTCAAGCCGGGCAGCGGCGAGATCCTGGCGATGGCCCAGACCCGCCCGTACGGCCTGGACGCCAAGCAGCACCAGACCGTGCTCAACCTGAACGTCGACCTCGCCATGGGCGGCGGCAGCGGCTTCGCCCCCGGCTCGACCTTCAAGCCGATCCTGGCCGCGGCGGCCCTGGAGAACGGCACACCGATCACCCAGACGTACCCGGCGCCGCAGAAGATGGACTACCCCAAGATGTCCACCTGCAACGGCACCTGGAACGAGAAGGGCGTGCCGGTCGAGAACGAGAGCAAGAGCGAGGTCGGCCCGTTCTCGATGAACGAGGCCATGGCCAAGTCGGTCAACACCTACTTCGTGCAGATGGCGCAGGACGTCGGCCTCTGCCCGATGAAGCAGATGATCAACAAGGTCGGCATCAAGAACCTCGCGAGCGGCGCGGCGATCAAGGAGGTGCCCTCCTCGGTGCTCGGCACCCTGGAGGTCAGCCCGATGAAGATGGCCGGCGTCTACGCCACCTTCGCCGCGCGCGGCCTGCACTGCGACCCGATCGCGATCAGCTCGGTGGTGGCCGCCGACAACAAGAAGCTCGACGTGCCGCAGGCCAACTGCACCCAGGCGATGTCCCAGTCCACCGCCGACGGGGTCAACACGCTGCTCAAGACGGTGACCGAGAAGGGCACCGCGGCCAACATCAAGCTCGACGGCCGCGAGTTCGCCGGCAAGACCGGTACCACCGACAACCGGTACGCCGCCTGGTTCGACGGCTACACCCCCGACCTGGCCACCGCCGTCTGGCTCGGCGGCCCGTCCGGGAACGTCTCGATGCGTGACATCCGCATCGGCGGCCACTACCGCGACCAGGTCTACGGCGCCGACGGCCCCGGCCCGATCTGGGCCGACGCGATGAACGACGTGGTCGACGGCACGCCGAAGTCCACCTTCACCCTGGTCGATATCCCGGTCCCCACCCCCACCCCGGACCCGAACGCCTCCCCCACCGACACCCCGTCGACCCCCTCCAACGACAACGCCAACAACGCCGGCGGCCTCATCGGCGGCGGCTTCACCCTCCCGCCCGGCTTCATCGGCGGCGCCAACGGCGGCCCCTCCACCCCGCCCACCGGCAAGCCCACCAAGCCCGGCCACCACTGACCCGAGCATCGGAAAACGCCCGAGGGGCGCCCTCGACCGTTCGTGGTCGGGGGCGCCCCTCGGGCGTTTCGTCCGGAGTCTCGGAAGGGCAGCGGCACGGTGGAGCCGCCTGGCGGAGTGCCCGGGCCACCGCGCAGTGATGCCGGCGGCTCAGCCCAGGAGGGCGGCCTTCACGGCGGCGGCGACGCGGCCGCCCTCGGCCAGGCCCTCGGTCTTGGGCTTGACCAGCTTCATCACGGCACCCATCGCCTGCGGGCCGGAGGCGCCGCTCTCGGCCACGGCGGCGGCCACGATCGCGGCCAGCTCGGCGTCGTCCAGCTGCTTGGGCAGGTAACGGGCCAGCACCTCGCCCTCGGCGCGCTCCTGCGCGGCCGACTCGGTGCGGCCGGCCGTGTCGAAGGCGGTGGCGGCCTCGCGCCGCTTCTTCGCCTCGCGGCCGATCACCTGGAGCACCTCGTCGTCCGAGAGCTCCCGCTTCTCCGTGCCCGCCACCTCCTGCGCCGTCACGGCGGTCAGCGTCAGCCGCAGGGTGGACGAGACCAGCTCGTCCCGGGCCTTGATCGCAGCCGTGAGGTCATCCCGCAGCTGCTCCTTCAGGGTAGTCATGCCGTGATTCTGACATTTGCCCGGTTCGATCACCTCCCCTTTATCCCCGCACGCCCTCCCCCCGGCCCACCCCGGCCGTGAACTGCGCGAACTCCGCCGGCGAGGTGACCACGTCCTGCCCGGCCAGCAGCATCGGCAGCGGCGCCTGCCCCCGCATCTCCCGTCCCCGCCCCCTCCACCTGACTGAGACTCAGCCCGCTCGTACCGGCGTGTCGCCGCCGCCCCGGCGTCTGCGACCATGGACCGATGCGACCGCTGTACTCCGTACCCCTCGGCATCGCCGCCACCGGCGCCGCCTGCCTCGCCTACTCCGCCGGATACGAGGTCCGTTCCTTCCGGCTCCGACGGGTCGAAGTACCGATCCTGCCGAAGGGCGCCCGGCCGCTGCGGGTCCTCCAGGTGTCCGACATCCACATGGTCACCGGGCAGGGCAAGAAGCAGCGCTGGCTCCAGAGCCTGGCCGGCCTGCGCCCGGACCTGGTGGTCAACACCGGCGACAACCTCTCCGACCCGCTCGGCGTGCCGGCCACCCTGGACGCGCTCGGCCCGCTGATGGAGTTCCCCGGCGTCTACGTCTTCGGCTCGAACGACTACTACGGGCCCGCCAAGAAGAACCCGGCCCGCTACCTCAAGGCACTCAAGACCGGCGTGCACGGGCTGAACAACCCCGACGGGACCCGCAAGCGCGGGATCACCGGCGCGGTGCACAACCCCTGGCAGAAGCTCCGCGACGGCTTCGACGCGGCCGGCTGGCTCGACCTCAACAACACCCGCGGCCGCCTCACCCTCGGCGGCCTGGAGGTCGAGTTCACCGGGCTCGACGACCCGCACATCCGCCGCGACCGCTACCAGGACGTCACCGGCGGCCCCTCCGCCGACGCCGACCTCTCCCTCGCCGTGGTCCACGCCCCCTACCTCCGGGTCCTGGACGCCTTCACCGCCGACCGCTACCCCTTGATCCTGGCCGGCCACACCCACGGCGGCCAGCTCTGCGTCCCCTTCTACGGCGCCCTGGTCACCAACTGCGACCTCGACGCCAAGCGGGTCAAGGGCCTCTCCGATCACCGCGCCGGCGGCCACCGCTCCTACCTCCACGTCTCGGCCGGCTGCGGCACCAACCGCTACACCCCGGTCCGCTTCGCCTGCCCCCCGGAGGCCACCCTCCTCACCCTCACCCCCCGCCCCTGACCCCCCAGCTCACCCCACCGGATACCGATTTTGGTCTCCCGGCCCACGTCCGGTAGAGTTCTACTCGTTGCGCCGGACACGGAAGCAACAACAGCAGGACCGGGGTGTGGCGCAGCTTGGTAGCGCGCTTCGTTCGGGACGAAGAGGCCGTGGGTTCAAATCCCGCCACCCCGACCCAGTAGTAAGACTCAGGGCCCTATCGGAGAAATCCGGTAGGGCCCTGAGTCGTTCTGCGCGTCTGACTGAGTGACTGTCCCTCAGGGTCGGGCTCGAGTACCCGACGAGCTGTGAGATCTCCTCCAGGGGTGCACCGGATCTTCGCCCCCGACTCATCCGGGCGGCCGCCTTCGACCAACCGAATGATTTTCAGACTCCACGCCGTCAGCACGGGGCTCGGCAGTCCCGCCCCCCGGAGTTCGCATGCCTACCATGCGCCGTGAGCGCCCTGCACAGACCGGGGCTTCCGCCTCCAGAAACGGCTGAACGAATGAGATCAAGGATCCGTGGTCGGCTTCGGGCCTGGGCCACCATCGGTGTCACGCTCGCGGTCGTGGCAGGTACAGCCGCCGCCGCACCTACGGAGAACCCGCCCAGCGACCTCGGGCCCGACATCACGGCGATCATGGACAAGCCCGCGTACAAGCACGCGCAGTGGGGCCTGCTGGAGATCGACGCCGAGAACGGGCACGTCGTCCACTCCAGGTACCCCGACCAGTTCTTCATGCCGGGTTCGACCGTCAAGCTGATCACCATCTCCGGTGCCTGGCACGACCTCGGCCCGGACCACCGCTTCACGACACCGGTGAACGCGGTCGGCCGACTCAACGGATCGACCCTCACCGGCAACCTGGCGCTCGTCGCCCAGGGCGACCTCACCATGGGCGGCCGGACCAAGCCGGACGGGTCGGTCGACTTCACCCCCATCGACCACACCTACGCCGACGACGTCCCGGGCGCCACCCTCACACCCGAGGACCCGCTCGCCGGCCTGGACCAGATCGCCCGGCAGGTCCGCGACTCGGGCATCACCACGGTCGACGGTGATGTGGTGATCGACGCACGGCTGTTCACGCCCCCGCCGATGATCACCCCCCAGCCGACGCCCCTCATGATCAACGACAACGTCATCGACCTGCTGAGCACGCCGACCTCCCCCGGGCAGCCCGCCCAGCTGAGCTGGCGCCCGCAGGTCGCGCCGTACCGGGTCACCACCACCGTCCGGACGGTGGAGGCCGGTGGCACCACCGACATCCAGGTCTCCGCGTCCCCCGACGGCACGGCGATCACGCTCTCCGGCACGATCGCCGCCGACGCCCAGCCCGCCCTGAAGAACTCCCGGATCCAGGACCCCAACGCCTTCGGGCGCACCGCCCTGATCGAAGCCCTGGGCCGCGCCGGGGTCACCGTCACCGCCCCACCCACCGGGCCCAACCCGGACAGCACGCTGCCCGCCTCGTACACCGGCGATCAGCAGGTGGCCGCCTTCGTCTCACCGCCGTACCGCGACTACGCCAAGCTGATCCTGAACGTCAGTCACAACCTCGGCGCCAACCTGGCCCTGTGCAACATCGCCGCGAACCACGGCAGCAAGGACTGCTTCGACGCCTTCCCGGTCATCCACGACTTCCTCGCCCGTACGGCGAACGTCGACCCGACCCAGTTCCAGCTGACGGACGGACGCGGTGACGTCCCCGTCGACCGCGTCACCCCCACCGGGCTCAACCAGCTGCTCGCGTACTGGCTGCGTACCCCCGACGCGGATGCGTTCCGCACCTCACTGCCGATCCTCGGCGTGTCCGGCACGGGTGCGCTCTACTGCACCACCGACTGCCCGGCCAAGGGCAAGGTCTTCGCCAAGCCCGGCACCATCATCGGCGGCGACCTGCTCAACCAGCAGATCGCCATCAACGCGCAGACGTATGCGGGATACCTCCAGGCGGACGACGGCCACCTCTACACCTTCTTCGTCGGCGTCAACGGCGCGGCGGCACCGACCATCCAGGGATTCTTCGACACCAACGACGACGTCGACCAGATCGCCGTCATCCTCCAGCAGGAGGCGTGCGCAGAACGCGAGGCCGGCCGCTCGCACCACGGGCAACTGCGCCCCTGACACCGCTTCTGACATGTGTGGACGACCTCAGCCGGCGGGCTGCTCTGAAGGACCGGCTCAGGGGGCGAAGGCCGAGAGGTCGAGGGCGGCGAGGCGGGCGGGGTCGGTGAGGACGGTGATGTGGGTGATGAGGCCCGCGTGGACGGTGAAGGACATGACGGAGAGGGGGCCGGCCGGGGAGATGACGACGGCGCCCGGGGTGCCGTTGATCAGGGCGGGGCGGGCGTAGGGGGAGAGGGAGCCGAAGGTGACGGCCTGGGAGGAGACCAGGGCGGCGCCGGTGAAGGTGACCGGGCGGCGGTGGCGGCCGGCGGCGCCGTCGGCGCGCAGGACGACCTCGGGGTGGAGCACGGAGACGAGGGTGTCGAGGCGGCCGTCGCGGGCGGCCGCGAAGAAGGCGTCGACGACCTCGCGCTGACGGGCCAGGTCGGGGTCGGGGCTCGGGGCGCCCTCGCGGACGCGGCGGCGGGCCCGGCTGGCGAGCTGGCGGGTGGCGGCCGGGGTCTTGTCGATCAGCGGGGCGATCTCCTCGAAGGGCACCGCGAACATGTCGTGCAGCACGAAGGCCAACCGCTCGGCCGGCTTCAGGGAGTCGAGGACCACCAGCAGGGCCAGCCCGACCGCGTCGGTCAGCAGCGCCTCGTGCTCCGGGTCCACCCCGCTCTCGGGGCTGATCACCGGGTCGGGGATCCGCAGGTCCAGCGGGTCCTCGCGGCGCTGCTCGCGCGAGCGCAGCATGTTGAGGCAGACCCGGGCGACCACGGTGGTCAGCCAGCCGGCCAGGTTCTCGACCTCGCTGACGTCGGTACGGCTGAGCCGGATCCAGGCCTCCTGGACGGCGTCCTCCGCCTCGCTGAACGAGCCGAGGGTGCGGTAGGCGACCGCGCGGAGCCTGGGCCGCTGCGCCTCGAAGCGGTCCGCCAGCTCCGGCCCGGCCATGCCCTCGGTCTGCTCGCCCATCGCGTTCCGCCCCCTCCGGTCCCCCGACCACTCACCCCCACTCTCCCGCATCCATGATCACCGCGTCGCACCGCCCCCGCCGCGATGCGACCACCGGAACGCGGCCCCGGAAGCCGCCGTGATGCAATGGCCGGTGGGGCCGGCGACGGTCCGTGGACGGACCGTCCGCCTACCGCTCGGGGGAGCCCAGTCATGCCGTACACCGCCCTGCCCGGTCCAGTGACTGAACACATGTCCAGAGCAGCCGGCGGGTTGGCCCGGCGGCGGACCCGGTGGGCGGTGCTCGCCCTGGTGGTGGCCGCGGCCCTCGCGGTCCGCGTGCCGGGCCGGTGGTTCGAGACCGTCGACTACCTGCTGTTCCTGCACCCCTGGTACGAGCACATAGCCACCCACGGCGGCTTCCACGCGCTCGCCGACACCGGGTTCGCCGACTACAACGTCCCGTACCTGTACCTGCTGGCCGTGCTGACCCACCTGCCGGCGGTGCCGCCCCTGCTCGGCATCAAGGCGGTCTCGGTCGGCTTCGAGCTGCTGCTCGCCTTCTTCGTGTACCGGATCACCGGGCTGCGGCACCCGGGCCGCCCGGGCCTGCCGGTGCTCGCGGTGGCACTCACCCTGCTGCTGCCCTCGGTGGTGGTCAACGGCGCCTGGTGGGCGCAGTCGGACGCGGTGTTCGCCGCGTTCGTGCTCGGCGCCGTCTACCACGTGCTGCGTCAACGGCCTTGGTGGGCCTGCACGTTCTTCGGGCTGGCGCTGGCCTTCAAGCTCCAGGCGGTGTTCGCCTTCCCGTTCCTGCTGGTGATGCTGCTGCTCGGCCGGGTGCCGTGGCGGGCGCTGCTCGCGGTGCCCGCCGTCTACCTGGCGCTGGACCTGCCCGCACTGCTGCTCGGCCACGAACCGGTCGCCCTGTTCACGGTCTACGCCCGGCAGACCACCACCTACGGCGGCCTGACTCTCAACGCGCCCTCGGTCTACCAACTGCTGCCCGACCCGGCCGATCCGGACCTCGCCCGGCGGCTCGGCATCCTGGCCACCGCCGGGGTGGTGCTCACCCTCGCCTCGCTGGGCGTGTTCTGCCGACGCGGGCTGGACACGATGTACTCCGGAGGCAGCGAAAGGCATCTGACGGGCCGTCATGTACTGCTGACGGCGACCGTCTCGGTGCTGGTCACGCCCTTCCTGCTGCCCGCGATGCACGACCGGTACTTCTACCTGGCAGACGTGTTCACGCTGCTCGCGGCCTTCGAGCTGCCCCGGCGGCTCTGCTGCCTGCCGGTGCTGCTGCAACTGGCCTCGTTCGGCTCGGACTTGATCTACCTGCGGCACCCGTGGGCGGCGCCCAACCCGATGCCGCAGATGGCCGGCTACGCGGCGGCCGTGGCCCTGGCGCTGGCCGTCCTCCTCCGGACGACGGCCGGGGAGTTCCGCACCGAGCGCACCAGGCGGACCGAACGCACCCGGCGCACCCGGCCAACCGGGGCCCCGGAGCGGCCGAGGACGGCGGAGCCCAGGACCGTCACGGGCCCCAGCCGGAGTCCTCGTCGGACGGTGAGTGCTCGCCCACCTGGGCGGCCGTGAGCTTCCGGACCATCGCGCACACCTCTTCCACCGGGAGTCGGGGGCGGTGCTCCGCCCCCGACTCCCATCCTGCCGAGGTGAAGCCGCGCCGGGAAGCGAGGACCGGCGGAGGTCTCGTGCCACGGAATGCCACAGAGGTCGGGCCCGGACGCATAAGCGGTCATACAAGGACTTACAGGGTCGAATCACCGCTGACGGCCCACCGCTGACGGCCCACCGTCGAGGGCGCGCACGAACTTGGATGAGCGTCAGCTCCCGTAGCGGGCCAGGTAGTGCCAGACCCGCTTCAGGTCCTGCGGGTCGTACGCGCCGGTCCGGACGGCCGCGCCGATGATCCGAGGGTCGAGCAGGCCGTCCTCGGCGATCTCGGCGCCCAGCTCGACGTACTCCGGGCCCCGGAAACCGGGGTGGCGGCGCAGCTCGGCGACGGTGAGGCGGAAGCCGCCGTGCCACTCCACCGGGCAGGGCAGCCGGGCGGCGGCGGCCTCGACCTCGGTGCCCCGGTAGCAGGGGTCGAGCACGATCGCCTCCACGTGATGCTCGAAGAGCACCGGCCCGTGCACCTGAGCCTCGATGTAGTCGTCCAAGGCGTCCGGCTCGTCCGCCTCGGCCAGGGCCACCAGGCCGAACTGCTCGGCCACCCCGAAGGACTCGGGCTCGGCCACGCTGTCCGGGTAGCAGAAGGTGGCCCGGGCCAGGGTGTCCGGCGTCAGCCGCAGGTGAGCCGACCCGAAGCGCGGGGCGGCGCCGAACGGGCGCCGGCGGTGGTTGAGCGCACCGTAGACGGGACGCTCGGCGGCGGGCGCCGCGTCGTACGCACCGCCGAAGATCCGACTCTCCCAGCGCCAGCGGTCCCCGCCGGGGTGGGCGGTCAGACCGCCGTTGCCGGTGCCGGTGACGAACTGCGAGCGGTAGACCCCGTCCTCGGCGAAGGCCGCGAGGATGCCGCGGCCGGTCACTGCCCGGTCCGGGTGGAAGTTCATCGTCAGCCGCAGCGCGCCGTCCACCGGCCCACCCGCCAGTGACCGCGCCGCCACGTGCGCCAGCGCCCGCCGGGCGGGTGTGGCGGCGTCCCCGTGCGTCCCGGTGTCCGTCATCGCCGCAGTCTGCCGCAGCCGGGCCGGCGGGTGCACCCGGTTTCGGCCCCGGAGGCTCGGTGTCACCGTGCGGACACTCTGAGTGGCAGCACCCCCGCATTCCCCATAGCTTCGAGCGGGTGCCTCCGCGCGCCCACGGCCCCGCAGCGAACCAGGAAGGCAGGCCACCACCCCATGCCGAGGCGACCGTCACCCCTACTCCCGGCGGCCGCGGCCGCCGTGCTCACCTGTCTGGCCCTGGCGCCGCCCGCGCATGCCGCCGCGCCCACGGGCACCGGCGGCACGCGCTGGCACGTCGTCCACCCGGGTGAGTCGATCCAGCAGGCCGTGGACGCGGCCCGGCCCGGCGACGGCGTGCTGGTGCTGCCGGGCACCTACCGGGAGAGCGTCCGGATCACCACCCCGCACCTCACCCTCCAGGGCCTCGGCCAGGACGCCGTCCTCACCCCTCCCGAGGCCCCCGCCACCTCACAGGCCACCCCGCAGGCCGGCCGGCGCAGCGAGCAGCCGCCCGCCCCGCCCGCCGGGTCCTGCGCCGCCGCCGGCCACGGCATCTGTGTGGACGGTACGGCCGCCGCGCCGCTGCCCGGCGTCACGGTGGCCACGCTGACCGTCCGGGGCTTCCCGAAGAACGGGCTGGACGCCTCCGGCACCGACGGCCTCCAGGTGCACGGCGTGCTCGCGCTGGACAACGGGCAGCAGGGCATCAGCGAGGAGAAGTCGGTGCGGTCCGTGGTCCGGGACAACGACGCCCGGGGCAACGGGCAGGCCGGGGTGTTCCTGGCCAACGCCGCGTACGAGGAGGGCGGCGCGATCGACACCCGGGGCTCGGTGATCAGCGGCAACCGGCTGAGCGGCAACCGGCTCGGCGTGGTCGTGCGGCGGGCCCGGGAGCTGACCGTGGCGGCCAACGAGGTGCACGGCAACTGCGGCGGGGTCTTCGTCATCGGCGACGAGAACCGGCCCCGGGCGGGCGCGCTGACGGTGCGCGGCAACCACGTGTACGAGAACAACGCCTACTGCCCGCCCAACCCCCGGCTGGGCTTCATCCAGGGCAGCGGGATCCTCTTCACCGGCGCCGAGGACAGCCTGGTCACCGAGAACCGGGTCGAGGACAACACCGGCGACTCGTCGATGTCCGGCGGGATCGTGCTGCTGCGCAGCCTGGTCGGCTCGCCGAACTCGGGCATCACGGTGACCGACAACCTCGTGCTGCGCAACGGCCCGGCCGACCTCGCCGACCGCGACACCGGCTCCGGCAACACCTTCGCCCGCAACACCTGCGCCGTCTCCGAACCGGCCGGCCACTGCTGACCCACCACTGACCCACTCCCCACCCCGAACTGCCAACCACCCCCCAGGGAAGGCCCCATGAGCACCACCGCTCCCCCGAACGCGAACCCCTCCCCCACCCCCGGCTCCACCATGCGGCTGCGCGAACTGGTCTTCGGCGCCGCCTGCGCCGCCGCCCTGCGCGCCGCCGCCTCGCTCCGGATCGCCGACGCGCTCGGCGAACAGCCCATGACGGTGAACGAATTGGCCGACGCCGTCGGCGTCGAGCCGAGACCGCTGCGGCGGCTGCTGCGCGCGCTCTCCTGCTACGGCGTCTTTACCGAGACCGGCGAGGACAGCTACGCGCACACCGACATGTCCCGCCAACTGCGCGAGGACGCACCGGACAGCCTGCGCTACATCACCCTCTGGTGCACCGAGCCGTGGACCTGGCAGGCCTGGCCCCGGCTGGAGGACGCCGTCCGCACCGGCCGCACCGTCTTCCCCGAGCTGTACGGGCGGGAGTTCTTCGACTACCTGCACAGCGGCGAGGCCGAGGACTCGGCCCGGGTCTTCGACCAGGCGATGACCCACTCCAGCCGGCAGTCCGCCGCCGATCTGGCCGGGTACCTCGACCTCAGCGGGATCGGCTCGGTGGCCGACATCGGCGGCGGGCAGGGCCAGGTGCTGGCCGGCCTGCTGGCCAAGCACCCCCAGCTGCGCGGTACCCTGCTCGACCTGCCCAAGGTGGTCGAGCACGCCGACCCGCGGCTGCGCCCGGGCGGTGAACTCGCCGACCGGGCCCGGCTGGTGGGCGGTGACTGCCGGGAGGCCATCCCGGTGGAGGCCGACCTCTACATCATCAAGAACATCCTGGAGTGGGACGACGAGAGCACCCGCCGCACGCTGGCCAACGTCCGGGCCGTCGCCCGGCCCGGGGCCCGGCTGGTCGTGGTGGAGAACCTGGTCGACGACAGCCCCTCGATGCGCTTCACCACCGCGATGGACCTGCTCCTGCTGCTCAACGTCGGCGGCGCCAAGCACTCCCGGGAGAGCCTGCTCGCGCTGCTCACCGAGGCCGGCCTGCGGGTCACCGGAGTGCACCCGGTCAACCCGTACCTGCACGCCTTCGAGGCCGAGATCGGCTGAACCGGAGAGCACACGAGTGGGGCGCGAGGCTTCGAGCCTCGCGCCCCACTCCGATGACCGGCCCGCTACCGCTCCCAGCGGTAGAACTCCCGGGCCATCGCGTCCTTGGGCTCCCGCCAGGTGGCCGGGTCGTACGCCTGGACGTAGGCGGTGAGTTGC
This sequence comes from Kitasatospora sp. MMS16-BH015, assembly GCF_002943525.1. NCBI lineage: Bacteria > Bacillati > Actinomycetota > Actinomycetes > Kitasatosporales > Streptomycetaceae > Kitasatospora > Kitasatospora sp. MMS16-BH015. The sequence continues at coordinate 4,113,170 of NZ_CP025394.1, forward strand.
TCACTGACCGAGCGGAACTCGGGGTGGGCGACGTGCTTGGCCACCTCCGGGCCGGGCGCGCGCTCGGCCTCGATCAGGTGCAGGTAGAGGTCGCCGAACTGGAACAGGCTGCGGCCGGTGACGCCGATCAGGTGCGGGAGTTCGCCCTGGTCGGAGGTCTCGAAGACCCGGGCGATGTCGGGGGCCGCGCCGGGCTTCATCCGGGCGACGATCAGGGCACGGTGCACGGCCGATCAGTCCTTCCCGACTCGCGCCTCGACCTTGGCCCGGATCAACTCCATCTGGACGCGCGAGTTCTGGTTGATCCGGTCGGTCATCCCGGCGTCGTCGATCGGGGCGGTGGGCTTCATCGCGAAGTCCTGCACCCAGCGCATGTGGGTGCCCTGCGGCAGGTCCTGGTACTCCCAGCGGATCTCCATGAACTCGAACGGCCCCGGCTCGACCCGGCGGGCCCGGACGGCCAGCCCCGCCCGGTCGGTCTCCCGCTCGGAGACCCAGCTCCAGATCTGGCCGTTCTCGTCCGGGTGCATGGTGAGCCGGAAGCGGGTGAGCGCGTCCTGCCGGTCCAGCACCTCCACCGAGGCGTACTCGCTGAAGAGTTGCGGCCAGCTCTCCAGGTCGTTGGTGATCTCCCAGACCAGGTCGACCGGGGCGTTGATCAGGATCGCGTTGTCGGTGTGGCCGGGCATCTCAGACCCCCTTCACGGCGGCGGCGTTGACGTTGTCGAGCAGCTCCGCGGGGGTGCGCGGCAGCTCGCTGCCGAGCTTCAGGCCGTGCCGGTTCTCCAACTCGGCGACCAGGCCGAGCACGCCGAGCGAATCCACTCCCAGTTCGTCGAAGCCGATCCCGGGCTCGCCGATCCGGTCCGGGTCGACGGTGACGCCGGCCTTGGTGTGGATGAGGTCGGCGAGCTGGGTGTAGGTGAGGTCCATCGGAGTTCTCCCAAAGAGCAGTAGGAACAACGGATTTCAGTACGGGCGGCGCAGTACGAGCGCCGAGTTGGAGCCCATCAGCCCCCGGCTGAGCACCAGGGCGGTGCGCAGCTCGGCGGCGCGGGCGAAGCCGGTCACCAGGTCGATGTCGAGGCCGTCGCGGAGCGCGGTGACGCCCGGGGTGGGCGGGATCAGGCTCTGCTCCATGGCGAGCACGGCGGCGGCGGTGTCGATCAGCGGTGCGCCGCAGTAGGCCCGGCCGGTACCGGACTTGGGCGCGGTGACCGGCACGTAGGCGGCGTGTTCGCCGAGCGCGTCGGCCAGCGCGAGGGCCTCGGCGAGGTCGGCCTCGGGGACGCCGAGGGCGTCGGCGAAGACCACGTCGACCTCGTCGGGGGCGCAGTGCGCCTCCTCCAGGGCGCCCCGGATGGCGTGGGCCAGGCCCTCGCGGGAGGCGGCCCAGGCCGAGGCGCCGGTGAAGGTGGCGGCATGGCCCGCGAGTTCGGCCCGGATCCGGGCACCCCGGCCGCGCGCGGTGGCCTCGTCCTCGACCACGAACATCGCGCCGCCCTCGGCCGGCACGAAGCCGCTCGCGGCCGGGCTGAACGGGAGGTAGGCGCTCTCCGGGTCCTCGGCCAGGCTCAGTTCGGGGTAGCCGAGCTGGCAGACCACCGAGTACGGGGCGAGCGGGGCCTCGGCGGCGCCGACCACCACGGTGTCGGTGCCGCGCCGGATGGTGCGGGCGGCGTGGGCCAGCGCGTCCAGGCCGCCCGCCTCGTCGCTGGCCACCACCCCGCAGGGGCCCTTGAAGCCGCCGCGGATCGAGATCTGGCCGGTGGAGGCGGCGTAGAACCAGGCGATCGACTGGTAGGGGCCGACGAACTGCGGCCCCTGGCCCCAGAGTTGCTGGAGCTCGCGCTGGCCGAACTCGCCGCCGCCGGAGCCCGCCGCGGTGACCACGCCGATCGCGAACGGCGAGCCGGCCTCCCGCTCGAACCGGGCGTCGGCCAGGGCGAGGTCGGCGGCGGCCATCGCGTAGTGGGTGAACCGGTCGGTCTGCACCAGGTAGCGGCCCTCGACCGCCTCCTCGGCCTCGAAGCCGGTGACCTGGCCGGCCACCCGCAGCGGCAGCCGCTCGCAGCCCTCCCGGGTGACCGGGCCGAGCACGTTGCGACCCTCCCGGGTGGCCTTCCAGAAGTCGTCCGCGCCGACCCCGTTGGGGGAGATCACGCCGATGCCGGTGAGCACGGCCCGGCGGCCGGGCAGGATCGCCGTCATGCCGCCACCCCCGCCTGCCGGAGCAGCACGGCCGACTGGAAGCCGCCGAAGCCGCTGCCGACCGAGAGCACGTGCCGCAGCCGGGCCGGCCGGGCGGTGCGCGGCACGTAGTCGAGGTCGCACTCCGGATCCGGCGTCTCGTAGTTGGCCGTGGGCGGCACCACCTGGTGCATCAACGCCAGGACGCAGGCGGCGAGTTCGATCGCGCCGATGGCGCCGAGCGAGTGGCCGACCATGGATTTGATCGAGCTCATCGGCGTCGCGTAGGCGTGGGCGCCGAGCGAGCGCTTCACGGCGGCGGTCTCGTGCCGGTCGTTCTGCTTGGTGCCGGAGCCGTGCGCGTTGACGTAGTCGATCTCGCTGCCGTCCACCCGGGCGTGGGCCAAGGCCCGGTCGATCGCCTCGGACATCTCGCGTCCCTCCTGGGTCAGCCCGGTCATGTGGTAGGCGTTCCCGTAGGTGGCGAATCCGCCGATCTCGCAGTGCACTTGGGCCCCTCGGCGGCGGGCGTGGCCGAGCTCCTCGAGGATCAGCACCGCCCCGCCCTCGCCGAGCACGAAGCCGTCCCGGTCCGCGTCGAACGGGCGGGAGGCGTGCGCCGGGTCGTCGTTGCGCTCGGAGGTGGCGTGGATGGCGTCGAAGCAGGCCACCGTGATCGGGGAGATCGGCGAATCGGCCGCCCCGGCCACGCAGACGTCGGCCCGGCCCTCCTCGATCGCGTGGAAGGCGTAGCCGATCGCGTCCAGGCCCGAGGTGCAGCCGGTGGAGACGCTCTGCACCGGCCCGCGCGCGCCCACCCGCTCGGCCACCGCCGAGGCCAGGGTGGAGGGCGAGAAGGCCCGGTGCAGGTGCGGATCGGCCCGGCGCGGGTCCACCGCCCAGCGCGCGCCGCCGTCGCTGACGGCGGTGTAGTCGTGCTCCAGCCGGGTGGTGCCGCCCACGGCGGTGCCCAGCGAGACCGCGACCCGCCAGGGGTCCAGCGCCGCCAGATCGAGCCCGGCGTGGCGCACCGCCTCGTCGGCGGCGGCCAGCGCGAACTGCACGTACCGGTCGGAGCGGGCCACCGTGGCCGGGTCGAGCCCGTGCGCGGCCGGGTCGAAGTCGCATTCGGCGGCGATCCGGGACCGGAAGCCGGTCGGGTCGAAGAGGGTGATGCCCCGGGTCGCCGTCCGGCCGGCGGTCAGCTGCTCCCAGAACGCGGGGGCGCCGATCCCGCCGGGGGCGACCACGCCGATCCCGGTGACGGCCACCCGCCTGGTCATGCGACGACCTCGCTGGGCGCGGGGTGTTCCGGCGGCGGGGTGGCGGCCTCCGGCGCCTCCTCGGTGCTGACGTGCCCGAGCTCGGGGCGCGGGGCGAGCGGGCCGAGGTGGAAGACCATCCGGGCCTCGGTGCGGCCGACGTTGCGGAACCGGTGCCGCATGTCGACGGGGATCATCAGCCCGTGGTCCGGCCGCAGCCGGTGCGGCTCCCCGTCCAGGTCCACCTCCAGCTCGCCGCTGACCACGTACACGAACTCCTCCGAGTACGGGTGGTAGTGCTCGGCGATCCGCTCGCCCGGCCGGACGATCGCCAGCCCCATGAAGCCGCTGGTGGAGCCGACGGCGGTGGGGGTGAGCAGGGGCCGCAGCTCGGCACCGTGGCGACGGTTGGACGGCGCCTCGTCGATGTGCAGGATGCGGGGGTGCGGAGTGGTCATCTCGGGCTCCTCAAGCTGGGCGAGATCGGGGATCAGGCGTCTTTCGCGCGGCGGTCGGTGAGCAGCGCCATCGAGCAGTCGGCGGCGAACCGGGCCAGGCCGGCCGGGGTGCGCAGGTCGTGGCCGACGGGTGCGGTCAGCCGGGCCAGCACCGCGACGGCCCGGGGGCCGACCACGCCGAGGGCCAGCGCGGGCACCGTCTCGGGCTCGGCGGTCAGGTCGACCACCCGCACCACGGTGTCCTCGCGCTGGAAGACGGTGCTGCCCGCGAACGGGTGACCGCCCTCGCGGACGGCGAGCGCGTCCTGGCGGGCCAGCAGTGCGGCCACCGCCGCGCCGCAGCCGGGCCGAACGGGGTACTGCAGGGCGTACCGGGTCACCGTGCCGCGCGGCTGCTCGGCCGCCGTGTGGTGCACGGCGGGCAGTGCGGCCCGCATGAAGAAGGCCCTCGCCGACTCCGGGTCGGCCAGGTCGCGGTGCTGCTCCAGGTACGGGTTGATCGCCTCCTCCACCGCCCGCACCTCGGGCTGGGCGGCCACGTGCCGCAGGGCGGCAGCCAGGTCGCCCTCGACCTCCACCGAGCGGACCACCCGGTTGCCGCGCAGGAAGAGGGAGGTGCGCAGCAGCCGGGTGTGGTCGTCCACCCGGGCGGCCGGGGAGCTGTAGCCGGAGAGGATCCGGGCCACCTCGGGCTCGCTGCCGGGCTTCACGGTGAAGGTCAGCGCGTGCCGCACGGTGCCGTCCAGCACCGGGGCCTGGGTGGAGTCGAAGGTCTCCTCGCCGGAGGTCTCCCGCATGATGCTGAACCGCAGGCTCCGGGTGTCCCGGACGCAGCCGTGCAGCGGCCGGACCATCGCGCGGTGGGCCTCGCTGTCCACCCAGGCCAGGAACGGCTGCGCGCTCTCCCATTCGCTGGTGATCAGCCACTGCGAGGGGTCCTCGATCGACTGGCAGAGCTGGTCGGTGACGTGGCCGGGCACGGCCGCGACCTGGTGGCGGAGCTGCTCGTAGGCGGCCAGGAAGCGCTGCTGGGCGCCGTCCATGACGTCGCAGAGCAGCACGACGCGGAGCCTGGTGCGGGTGGCCGCGGAGCGGCCGGCCGGGGAGTGGGTCAGGGTGCTCACGGGGGTGGTCATGTATCCGTCTCTCCTTGGACGTCCACGGCGGCGGCCCGGCCGGACCGTGGCGGGTGACCGGGCGTGACGTGCTGCCGGTGACTGGTCCGGGAGGGGCGATCGACGCTCGGTGACCGCCGCTGAAACCTGAGGTCGATCGTGCGGGGAGCATCCGTACCGCGCGAGAGCTGGAAGCCATCCGGGCGAACGGCGCGGCGGGCGGGCGTCCTGGCCGAGCGGCTTCGGGCCGGAGGGCCGAGGGTGGACGGCATGAACGCTGTGGAGACTGAGGTGGACGTGGTGAAGACTCCGGTGCTGATCGTGGGGGGCTCGTTGGTGGGGCTCTCCGCCTCGCTCTTCCTGGGCCGGCTCGGGGTGCCGCACCTGCTGGCCGAGAAGCACGCCGGCACCTCGCACCATCCGCGCGGGCGCGGCAACAACGTCCGCACCATGGAGCTGTTCCGGGTGGCCGGGGTGGAGGACTCGATCCGGGCCGCCGCCTCGGTGCTCGCCGAGAACCACGGCATCCTGCAGGCCGACACCCTGAGCGGGGCCGAACAGGAGTGGCTCTTCAAGGAGATCGACCCGGGCGGCGCCCTGGCGAAGTTCAGCCCGAGCGGGTGGTGCCTGTGCAGCCAGAACGACCTGGAGCCCGTACTGCTGCACCGCGCCCGGGAGTTGGGCGGCGACCTGCGGTACGGGACGGAGCTGGTGAGCTTCGAGCAGGACGCGGACGGGGTGACGGCCCTGCTCCGGGAGCGGGACGGCGGAGCCGAACGGACCGTGCGGGCCCAGTACTTGATCGCGGCGGACGGACCGCGGAGCCCCGTGCGGGAGGCCCTGGGGATCGGGCAGACCGGGCGCGGCGACCTCTTCCACAACGTGTCGGTCACCTTCAAGGCGAAGCGGCTGGCGGACGTGGTCGGCGACCGGCGGTTCATCGCCTGCTACCTGACCGATCCGGCCGGGGCCGGTGCCCTGCTGCCGGTGGACAACCGGGAGCAGTGGGTCTTCCACCTGCCCTGGCACCCGGAGACGGGCGAGGAGTTGGACGCCTTCACGGACGAACGGTGCATCGCGCACATCCGGGCGGCGGCCGGGGTGCCGGACCTGGAGGTGGAGATCACCGGTCGGGCGCCGTGGCACGCCGCGGAACGGGTGGCCGAGCGGTACTCGGCCGGGCGGGTCTTCCTGGCGGGCGACGCCGCGCACGAGATGTCGCCGACCGGGGCGTTCGGCTCCAACACCGGGATCCAGGACGCGCACAACCTGGCCTGGAAGTTGGCTGCCGTGCTGGGCGGTTGGGCCGAGGCGGGGTTGTTGGAGAGCTACGGGCGGGAGCGACGGCCGGTGGCGGTGGCCACGGCCGCGCGGGCCGCCGAGCGGTCGGCGGAGCACCGGCACCCCGGGTACGCGGCCCTGCCGGGAGCCGGGCGGCAGCAGAACGTGCTGGCGGTGGCGCTCGGCTACCGGTACGCGGAGCCGGTGATCCCGGAAAAGTTCGAGCCGGGTCGGGTCGTGGTGGGCGGCCGGGCCCCGCACCGGTGGCTGCCGGACGGGCGGTCGACGCTGGACCTCTTCGAGGGGTCGTTCACCTTGCTGGTGAGTTCTCCCCAGGCTGTGGACAGCGGTGCGGTGCCGTTGCAGGTGGTGGAGGTGCCCGGGGTGGAGGGGGCCGTGCTGGTGCGGCCGGATGGGTTCGTGGCTTGGGCCGGGGAGGATGTGGGCGAGGTCCGGGGGGTGTTGGAGGGGCTGTTGGGGCGCTGATCACCGAGTGCACGCCCCAGGGGATGCCCTCGCGGTCCCCGAGCCCCTGGGGTGGCTGCTCTGCTCATCGAAGAATCCGGTCAGCTCCCCCCGTCCTGCGACTCCCAGCTTCGGGTAGGCCTTGTAGAGGTGGTGGCCCACCGTGCGGGGGCTCAGGAAGAGTTGGGCGGCTATGTCGCGGTTGGGGAGGCCCTGGGCGGCCAGGCGGACGATCTGGAGTTCCTGTGGGGTGAGGGTGGCCAGGGGGCCGGTGGGCGGGGTGGCGGGGGTGGGGGTGCCCGTGGCGGCGAGCTCGGTGCGGGTGCGGGCGGACCAGGGGTGGGCGCCGAGGCGGTCGAAGGTTTCGAGGGCCGCGCGCAGCGGGGTACGGGCCTCGGTGCGGCGGCGGGTGCGGCGGAGCCACTCGCCGTAGAGCAGGGCGGTGCGGGCCTGTTCGAAGGGGCGGGTCGGCGCGTGCTGGTCGAGGGCGGCCAGGTAGGCGGATTCGGCCAACTCCTCCGGGCCGAGCAGGGCTTGGCAGCGGAGGCGGAGGGCATGGGCCCAGGGCTGGTCGGCGGCGGTGGCCCAGCGCTCCCAGCGCTGGTGGGCCTCGGCGGCCGCCTCCGGGGTGCCGAGGCGGACGGCGGCCTCGACCAGGTCGGGGACGGCACGGGTGGCCGAGACGTGGTGGCGGTAGCGGCCGCCGGTCAGCGTGCCGAGGCGGTCCAGCGCGGCGGCGGCCCGGCCGTGGCCGAGGTCGAGCAGGGCAAGGGCCCACTGGGCCCAGGGGTGGCCGGCCGCCTGGGCCGGGCCGGGGGCGTCGAGGGCGGCGGCGGCCAGCTCGGCGCAGGTCTGTTCTTCGCCCGCGATGGCCGCCACGTAGGCCTGCAGGCTCCGGAGTTGACTGACCCACTGACGCTGGCCGGTGTCCATGGCCAGGGCCAGGCCCTCGGCGGCGGTGACTTCGGCGTCGCGGTGGCGGCCGTGGAAGAGCTCGGCCTCGGCCTGGAAGAAGAGCAGGGTGGGCAGCGGGCCGACGGCTCCGGTGGTGCGGGCCTCGGCCGCGAGCTCGGCGGCCAGGCGGTGGGTCTCCTCGTCCCGCCCCAGGATCAGGGTCGCGCCGCAGACCTGGACCAGATCGCGCGGTGCGGCGCCCGCCCGGCGGGCCCGGTCGATCACCTCGGCGGCCGGCGGCAGGGCGGGGGCCGGGCGGCCGAGCAGGGGCCGGGTGACGGCACTCAGGTACTCGGCGAGCGGTGCGGCGGGGTCGGTGGACGGCAGTGCGAGGGTGGACAACTCGTCGATGACGGTGCCGAGTTCCGGCTCACCGAGGTACCAGGCGACGTGGAAGGCCTGGAGCAGCAGCCGGGCGCGGTCGCCTCCGACGGACTCGCTCCGGGCTCCCGCCAGGAGGAGCTCGTACGCCGCCGGGTGGTCACCGCGACGGAAGTGGGCGGTGGCGCGGGGGCCGGTGAGGAGGGGGGTGGCGGCGGGGGTGCGGGCGAGGGCGCGGGTGGCGAGGGCTTCGGCCTGGTCCAGATCGCCGGCCTCGGTGGCCGATTCGGCGGCGAGGACCAGGCGGTGGGTGGCCAGGGCGGGGTCGGGGGTGAGGCGGGCGGCGCGTTCGAAGGCGGCGGCGGCACCGGCGGGGCCGCCGCGGGCGGCGGCTGCGGTGGCGGTGCGGGCGAGGGCGTCGGCGAGGGCCGCGTCGGGGCCGGTGGCGGCCAGGGCCTGGTGCCAGGTGCGGCGGTCGCCCGGTGGGCAGGCTTCGGCGAGGGCCCGGTGGGCGGCCAGTCTGGCCGACAGTGGCGCCCGTTGGAGCACGGCGGCGCGCAGCAGGGGGTGCCGGAAGAGCAGGCGGTGGTCGGCCGTGACCCGCAGGACGGCCTGCTCCTCGGCGGGCGGCAGGCTGTCGGGGCCGACGCCGAGGGTGGCGGCGGCCCCGAGGACGGTGTCGAGTTCGCCGCTCTCCTCGGCCGCCGCGACCAGCAGCAGGGTCTGGGTGGCGGCGGGCAGCCGGGTGATCCGGCCGTGGAAGGCCAGGCCGAGGCGGCCGGTGAGCGGGACGGTGCCGGGGCCGGAGCCGGGCGGTTCCAGGGCGAGGGCGGCGGGGAGTTCGATGAGGGCCAGCGGGTTGCCGTGCGCCTCGGCGAGCACCCGGCGGGCGATCGCCTGGGGCCGGCCGGCGAGCAGCTCGGCGGCGGCGGTCGGGGCCAGCGGGCCGACCGGCAGTTCGGCCAACCCCGGGGCAGGGAAGGCCCCTTGATCGTCCCGGGCGGCGAAGAGCAGCACCACCGCCTCGGCCCGGAGCCGGCGGGCGGCGATCAGCAGGGCCTCGGCGGAGGCGCCGTCCAGCCAGTGCGCGTCGTCCACCAGACACAACAGGGGCTGCTCGGTGGCGAGTTCGGCGAGCAGGCCGAGGGTGGCCAGGCCGGTGAGCAGCCGGTCGCCCGGGCCCTGCTCGGCCAGGCCGAAGGCCGCCTCCAGGGCGCGGCGCTGCGGGCCGGGCAGCGCGGACAGCCGGTCGGCCGCCGAGCCGAGCAGCAACCCGAGCCCGGCGAAGGGCAGTTCGGCCTCGCTCTCCACCCCGGCCGCCCGGATCACCCGGAACCCCTCGGCCCGTTCCTCGGCATGGTCGAGCAACGCGCTCTTGCCGATGCCCGGTTCACCCCGCAGCACCAGCGCCGCGCTCCGCCCGTCCCGGGCCTGTGCCAGCAGCCGGTCGACGACCTGCTGCTCCCCCGCTCTCCCGTACAGCATGACCAGGACTCTAGTCAGCTACGTCATCCGGTACCTATCCCTGACCGATTCGCCGCCACCCCGCCCGCCCGTACCTTCGGAGCACAAGGACAACACACCACCGAGGAGCCCGAGATGACCGACTTCCAGCAGCTGGCCGAGCGCTACATCGCCACCTGGAACGAGACCGACCAGCCCACCCGCCGCAAGCTGATCGACGAGCTGTGGGCCGAGGAGGGGCGCTACACCGACCCGCTGGTGGACCTGACCGGGCGGGAGGCGATCGACGGGGCGATCGGAGCCGTGCAGGCACAGTTCCCCGGGTTCGTGTTCACGCTCGGGCCGGTGGACGCGCACCACCACGTGGGGCGGTTCACCTGGCTGTTGGGGCCGGCCGGGGAGGAGGCGCTGATCGTCGGGTTCGACGCCGTGGCGGCGGACGGGCAGGGGCGGATCACCAGTGTGCTGGGCTTCCTGGACCGGGTGCCGGGCGCCTGAGTGCGGGGGCTTGGTTGGATGGGGGCATGAGCGAGGAGATCAGTACCGTCCCCGGCTGGGAGCAGCGGTTCCGGGCGCCCCGGGTGGGCCTGCCGGGCTGGGCCGAGGACGCCCCCGAGAAGTCCCTGTACGTGTCGAACCTGACCGGCGTCTACGAGGTGTACGCCTGGGACCGGGGCACCGACACCCACCGCCGGGCCACCGACCGGGCGCACGGCACCACCGAGGCCGAGCTGAGCCCGGACGGCGAGTGGATCTGGTGGTTCGACGACCGGGACGGTGACGAGCTGGGCGTCTGGCGCCGCCAGCCCTTCGCGGGCGGCGCCGACGAGGAGGCCGTCCCGGGGGTGCCCGCCGCCTACTCGGCGGGCCTGGCGCTCGGCCGGGACGGCACGGTGGTGGTCGGCTGCTCCGCCGACGAGGAGGGCAGCACGCTCTACCTGCGCCGGCCGGGCGCCGAGGCGGTGGAGGTGCTCTACCGCCATCCCGAGTACGCCGGCGTGGGCGACCTCTCCTTCGACGGCTCGCTGCTGGCGATCGACCACACCGAGCACGGCGACGCGATGCACTCCGCGCTGCGGGTGGTCCGCACCGCCGACGGCTCCACGGTCGGCGAGCTGGACGGGGTGACCGGCGCCGAGCTGCCGCTCGGCTACGCCTGCCTGGGCTTCGCCCCGGCCGTCGGTGACAGCCGGCTGCTGGTGGCGCACCAGCGCCGGGGGCGGTGGGAGCCGATGCTCTGGGACCCGGTCACCGGGGCCGAGACCGAGCTGCGGCTGCGCGGCGCCGAAGGCGAGGCCGAATCAGGATCGGGCTTCCCCGGTGACCTCTCGGCGCAGTGGCGGCCGGACGCCGCCGCCCTGCTCGTCGAGCACGAGTACGAGGCCCGCAGCGAGCTGTACTCCTACCGCCTGGAGACCGGTGAGCTGACCCGGCTGGACACCCCGCGCGGCACCATCGCCGGGGCCACGCCCCGGCCGGACGGCACGGTGGAGTTCCTCTGGTCCTCGGCCGCCGAGCCCGCGGCGGTGCGCTCGACCAGCGGCGCGGTGGTGCTGCGGGCGGCCGGTGAGCAGCCGGCCGGCTCGGTGCCGGTGGAGGACGCCTGGGTGGACGGGCCGGGCGGGCGGGTGCACGCGCTGGTGCAGCGCCCGGCGGGCGAGGGCCCGTTCCCGACCGTCTTCGAGCTGCACGGCGGCCCGACGTACCACGACACCGACGCCTTCGCCTCGGGCCCGGCGGCCTGGGTCGACCACGGCTTCGCGGTGGTGCGGGTCAACTACCGGGGCTCCACCGGCTACGGGCAGGCCTGGACGGACGCGCTGCGGGAGCGGGTCGGCCTGATCGAGCTGGAGGACGTGGCGGCCGTCCGCGCGTGGGCCGTCTCCTCCGGGCTGGCCGATCCGGCCAAGCTGGTGCTCTCCGGCGGCTCCTGGGGCGGCTACCTCACCCTGCTCGGGCTCGGCACCCAGCCGGAGGCCTGGGCGGTGGGCCTGGCGGCGGTGCCGGTGGCCGACTACCTGACGGCCTACGAGGACGAGATGGAGGCGCTGAAGTCGCTCGACCGCACGCTCTTCGGCGGCACGCCCGAGGAGGTGCCCGAGCGCTGGGCGGCCTCCTCGCCGCTCACCTACGTCGAGGCCGTCCGCGCTCCGGTCTACCTCTCGGCCGGGGTCAACGACCCACGCTGCCCGATCCGCCAGATCGACAACTACGTCGACCGGCTGGCCGCGCTGGGCAAGGAGCACGAGGTGTACCGCTTCGACGCGGGCCACGGCTCGCTGGTGGTCGAGGAGCGGATCCGCCAGCTCCGGCAGGAGATCGGCTTCGCCCGCAAGCACCTGGGGCTGTAGCGACCTCAGGCCAGGCCGAGGCGGCGGTCCTCCACCGCCTCGGCCTCGCGGCGCACCAGGCGGAACCACATGAAGACCACGAAGGCCGCGAAGACGAACCACTCCAGGGTGTAGCCGAGGTTCTGGAAGGCCCGCAGGCTCAGGCCGTCCCCGCCCTGGGGCTGCACGGTGGGCACGGCGGTGAGGCCGGCGGCCGGCTGGTCGGAGGCGATCCAGCCGTCGTAGACGGGGTAGGGCAGCAGGTTGACCAGGGCCGCCGGGCTGATCGTGCCGAGCTGGCCGGTCGGCAGGCCGCCGGCCACCGCGCCGTTGCTGCCGCTGCTCTCCGGGGCCTGGAGCCGGCCGGAGACGGTCTGCTCACCGGCCGGAGCGGCGGGCACCGCGGGGGCAGCGGCCTGGCCGGGGGCGCCCGGGGCCCAGCCGCGGACCACCGCGACGGCCCGGCCGTCGGCGGTGCGCAGCGGGGTGAGCACGTAGTAGCCCTGCCTGCCGTCCAGCGTGCGGTCCGGGACGAGCAGTTGGTGCGCCTGGTCGTACCGGCCGGTCGCGCTGACCGGCTTGCCGACGGTGTCGGTGCCGACCAGCGGGCTGGCGGCGGTGAGCACGCCGTCCAACGACACGGGCGGGCCGGCCGCCGTGCTCGCGCTGCCGTGGTGGCTCGACGCCCGCGCCTCGAAGCGGCTGAGCTGCCAGGAGCCGAGCCAGAGGCAGACCACGATGGCGACCAGGGCGACGGCGGTGCCGCCCAACCAGCGCGGACTCAGGAGGAATCGGTACACACCCACCACCGTAACCACCTTCACGCCGCGCACCGGCACCTGGGGTGCCGGTGCGCGCGGGATCACGGCGGCTCGGGGGCCTGCCCGGCCTCGATCTCCACCGGCGCGGCGCGGTAGACGGTCGCGCCGCAGGTAGTGCTGAGGGTGAGGCTGGCGGCGGCCGAGCCGCCGGTGGGCGGGGTGTGGGTGAGCGTGTAGGTGGTGGCCAGGCCGCCCGGGTCGACCGGGGTGTCGGTCGGGCTGGGGCTGGCGGTGGGCGAGGCCGGCGCGCTGGGCGAGGGATCGGCGGCGGGGCTCGGCGAGTCGGCCGCCGCCACCCGGGGCCGGCGGTCGGCGCCGGTGCCCGCGTTGGCGCAGGAGGACTCCGGCACCCAGGCGAACTGCACCTGGTAGCCGTCCTGCGGGTCGAGCTTGAGCACGGCCGGGGCGGTGGACGGGTCCGGCAGGTTCACCGGGTCGCCCGGGTGGTAGTCGGCCACCTGCACCTGCTGGCCGCCACCGCCGGAGTCGACCCGCAGGCTGCCCTGGCCGGTGATGGTGCAGGAGTGCCCGGAGACGTTGTAGACGGTGAACGAGCCGTAGGTGCGGCCCTGCGCGTCCGCCGGGGACTGCTGGGCCGTGCCGTGGCCGAGGTCGCTGCGGCGGCAGGCCGGAGTGCTGGTGGGCGTGCTGGAGGGCGTGCCGGCCGCCGTGGTGCTCGGCGCGCCGCCGGAGCCCACGGACTGGCCGCCACCGCTGCCGCTGCCGCTTCCCCCGCCGTCGGAGGAGGAGCTGCTGCCGGCCGTGGGGCTGCCGGTGGGGCTCTCGCTCGCCGAGGCCGAGGGGCTGGCCGAGGAGGCGGACGGGCGCGGGCTGCTCGGCACCGGGCTGGGCGAGGTGGACCAGGCGTCGCCGCCCTGCGCGAAGGTCGCGGCGGTCTGCGGCTCGCCCGGGTGGTTCATCAGGTGGGCGCCGGAGAAGCTCGGCACCGCCACGGCGAGCAGCATCACGGCCGCCACCGCGCCGGTGGTCAGGTGGTGGCGCCGGGCGCGGCGGCGCGGCACTTCGTAGCGGATCCGGCGCAGCGCGTCCGGAGCGGGCTCGAGCTGGTCGGCGTAGCCGTGGAAGAGGGCGCGGACGGCGTCCTCCTCGCCGAGCGGGCCCGGCGGCTTGCCGTACTGGTCGTCAGCCACGGGTGGCCTCCATCCGCTGGCGCAGCGCCGCGAGGCCCCGCGAGCCGTAAGCCTTCACCGAGCCGACCGATATCCCGAGGGCGTCGGCGGTCTGGGCTTCCGTCAGGTCGGCAAAGTACCGCAGCACCAGCACCTCGCGCTGACGGCGCTGCAGACCCTTGAGCGCCGCCTTGAGTTCGTCGCGCTCCAGCGCGTCGTACGCGCCCTCCTCGGCGCTGGCCATGTCGGGCATCGGCTTGGGGGCCAGCCGCAGGCCGAGCAGGCGCCGGCGCAGGGTGGAGCGGGAGAGGTTGACCACGGTCTGGCGCAGGTAGGCCAGGGTCTTCTCGGGCTCGCGCACCCGGGAGCGGGCGGCGTGCACCCGGATGAACGCCTCCTGCACCACGTCCTCGCAGGAGGAGAGGTCGTCCAGGAGCAGGGCGGCCAGCCGCAGCAGCGAGCGGTAGTGGGCCTGGTAGGTCGCGGTGAGCAGGTCGGTGGTCGCGCCGAGCGGCTGGATCTCCTCCAGCACGTACGGCCCCTCGGCGCCGGGCGAGGACCCGCCGCCCGCGCTGCCCGGACCTGCCGGCTCGACCGGTGTCGTCGGTACGACCTGGTTGATCACGCGCAGGCCCAACGGTGCCACTCTCACCGGGCGTGCCCCCACCATCACGTTTGCCACGCCCGTTCGACCCGCCACCCGCCCGGATGGTTGTACCCGGTGCGGAACTTTTTTCGGCAGGCCGTTCTCGAGGGCCGATGAGGGATTGTGACACCCCGGACCCGGTGTGCGCCTCCCCCTTTCGACGGGGGGGAGACGCCCTACCGGGTCACGTCACCGCAGGTCAGCGGCCGGTGCCGCCGTACACCACGGCCTCGTCACTCTCGGTGTCGAGGCCGAACGCGGTGTGCACGGCGCGGACGGCCTCGTTCACGTCGTCGGCGCGGGTGACCACCGAGATCCGGATCTCCGAGGTGGAGATCAGCTCGATGTTGACCCCGGCCTCGGAGAGCGCCTCGAAGAAGGTGGCCGTGACGCCCGGGTTGGAGCGCATGCCGGCGCCGACCAGGGAGATCTTGCCGATCGCGTCGTCGTAGCGCAGCGACTCGAAGCCGATGCCCTCCTTGACCCGGCCCAGCGCGTCGATGGCCTTCTGGCCCTCGGTCTTGGGGCAGGTGAAGGAGATGTCGGTGAGGCCGGTGGACGCCTGGGAGACGTTCTGCACCACCATGTCGATGTTGACCTCGGCGTCCGCGATCGCGCGGAAGATCCGGGCCGCCTCGCCCGGCTTGTCCGGCACGCCGACGACCGTCACCTTGGCCTCGGACGTGTCGTGGGCGACTCCGGAGATGATGGCCTGCTCCATCTCGCCCCCTTCGGGCTTGTTCGGGTTGTCGTTGCTGACGATCGTCCCGGGAAGACCCGAGAAGGACGAGCGTACGTGAATCGGGATGTTGTAGCGGCGGGCGTACTCGACACACCGGTCGAGCAGCACCTTGGAGCCGGACGAAGCCAGCTCCAGCATGTCCTCGAAGCCGATCCAGTCGATCTTGCGGGCCTTCTTCACCACGCGCGGGTCAGCGGTGAACACGCCGTCCACGTCGGTGTAGATCTCGCAGACCTCGGCGCCGAGCGCGGCGGCCAGCGCCACCGCGGTGGTGTCCGAGCCGCCCCGGCCCAGCGTGGTGATGTCCTTGCTGACCTGGGACACGCCCTGGAAGCCGGCCACGATCGCGATGTTGCCCTCGTCCAGGGCGCTGCGGATCCGGCCCGGCGTCACGTCGATGATGCGCGCCTTGTTGTGGACCTGGTCGGTGATCACACCGGCCTGGCTGCCCGTGAAGGACTGGGCCTCGTGCCCGAGGGATTTGATCGCCATGGCCAGCAGCGCCATGGAGATCCGCTCCCCGGCCGTCAGCAGCATGTCGAACTCGCGTCCGGCAGGGATGGGTGACACCTGCTCAGCGAGTTCGATCAGCTCGTCCGTCGTGTCGCCCATCGCGGACACCACGACGACGACCTCATGGCCGGCCTTCTTGGTGTCAACGATTCGGCGGGCTACGCGCTTGATGCCCTCGGCATCCGCAACGGATGAGCCGCCGTACTTCTGCACGACAAGGCCCACGTGCGCTCCTCGACTTGTGTCGTAGTCGGGGGCCCCAAGGCCCCCGCACCCCCGGGTGGCGGGGGTTCTGCGGTCGGCGCCAGTCTAACGAGCGGGGCCCGGCCGACCGCCGCATTCCATATGGTGAGACGTCAATATCGCCTGGTGATCACCGGTGCGCCGGCCCGGCAGGCAGCCCTGCGGGCCGGGCCGTACGCAGACGGAAAATCCTCCGGTCCGCGCCCGCCGGGCCCCGGATTTCACCGTGCGGCGGCCTCGGCGGGATCTACGTCACACCACGCCGCCCGGGCGTGTTCCGGCGCGTTCCCCGGTGTGTTCCGGCGGGGTCAGAGGCCGAGCTCGGCGGCCATCAGATCGCCCGCCTGCTGCTCCAGCTGCTCGTCCGTCAGCCCGTCGTCGTCGGTGTCCGCACCGTCCGGCACCGCCCCGATCGGGCTGTCCAGGCGCACGTGCGCGATCAGCGACTGCAGCGCGCGCAGCACCGCCGTGCAGGTCGAGCCCCAGTTGGAGAGGTAGGAGAACTGCCACCACCAGAGCGCCTCGCTGACCCGGCCCTCGCGGTAGTGCGTCAGCCCGTGCCGCAGCTCGCTGACCACCCCGGCCAGGTCGTCCGAGATCCGGAAGGCGTTCGGCTTCTCCGGCGGGCCGTACGGGTCGAAGACCTCGTGGTAGACGTCGATCGGCGCCAGCAGTTCGGCCAGCCGCTCGCGCAGCTCGATCCCGTCCGGCTCCGGGCCGGCGTCCGGCTCGAACCGGTCCTCCGGCACCACGTCCTCGATCGCGCCCAGCCTGCCCCCCGCGAGCAGCAGCTGGGAGACCTCCAGGAGCAGCAGGGAGACGGCGCTGCCGGGCTCGTCGCCCTTGGCCACCTCGGTCACGGCGAGCACGAAGCTCTCCACCGAATCCGCGATCTGCACCGCGAAGTCGTCCGGCTCCTGCTGGTGGGTGCTGCTTACCGTACGGTCAGACATCGAGCAGTCGTCTCCCTTCGAAGGCCCGGCCGAGGGTGACCTCGTCGGCGTACTCCAGATCCCCGCCGACGGGCAGTCCGCTCGCCAGTCGGGTCACCTTGAGGCCCATCGGCTTGCAGAGCCGGGCCAGGTAGGTGGCGGTCGCCTCCCCCTCCAGGTTGGGGTCGGTGGCCAGGATCAGCTCGTTGACCGTGCCGTCCGCGAGCCGCGCCAGCAGCTCCCGGATCCGCAGGTCGTCCGGGCCGACGCCCTCGATCGGGCTGATCGCGCCGCCCAGCACGTGGTACCGGCCGCGGAACTCGCGCGTCCGCTCGACCGCCACCACGTCCTTCGGCTCCTCGACCACGCAGATCACCGCGAGGTCGCGCCGCGGGTCCAGGCAGACCTTGCACTGCTCGGCCTCGGCCACGTTGCCGCAGACCACGCAGAACCGGACCTTCTCCTTGACCTCGAGCAGCGCGTGCGCCAGCCGCCGGACGTCCGTCGGGTCGGACTGGAGCACGTGGAAGGCGATCCGCTGCGCGCTCTTGGGCCCGACGCCGGGCAGCCTGCCCAACTCGTCGATCAGGTCCTGAACCACGCCCTCGTACACGTCACGCCTTTCCTCGGTGGACCCCGGTGCTCCGCAGCACCGGTGCTCGCCGCTCCGGTTGTGCCCCGGCTGTGTGTCCGGTGCCATCATCCAACGATTCGGGCGCCGGACACAGCGTCCGACGCCCGACCCGCGCATAAATCACAACGATCGCGAGCTGCGATCGGCTCCCGCCGGGGCTCCGGGCGGAGCCTGCCGGGTCAGAACGGGAGTGCCCCGCCGAGGCCCTGGGTCAGCGGGCCCATCCGCTCGCTCTGCAGCTTCTGGGCCGCCGCGCTGGCGTCCCGGACGGCCGCCAGCACCAGGTCGGCCAGCGTCTCGGTGTCCTCCGGGTCCACCGCGGCCGGGGCGATGGTCAGCGCCACCAGCTCGCCGGCGCCGGTCACGGTCGCCTCGACCAGGCCGCCGCCCGCCGAACCGCTCACCTTCGTCTCCGCCAGCTCGCGCTGCGCCTTGCCGAGCTCCTCCTGCATCTTCTGCGCCTGCTTGAGCAGCTGCTGCATGTTGGGCTGGCCGCCACCAGGGAACACGGGTCTCTCCTGCCTGTCCTGCGCCGCGCACGGGCTGTGCGCCGTGCGCTCTCACGTACCGTCCCGCCCGAGCCTACGCCGAGCCCCGCCCCCGGTGAGCCGGATCACCGGGGCTCGACCGCTCCACCGGGACGTCCAGCGTCGGCGGTTCGGAGTCGGTGGTGCGGAGCGGACGATTCGGGGTGGTTCAGTGCGGGCGATCGAGAGCGGGCGATCGAGAGCGGGCGCTCCAGTTCGATCTCCGAGGAGCTGCGGTCGAGCGGGTGCGGGGAGCTGCGGCCGGTGCGGCGGAAGCCCCGGCGCTCGTAGCAGGCGATCGCCCGGGCGTTGGCCTCGTGCACCTCGAGCCGGATCCGGGGCGGGCCAACCGGCCGGCCGGCCGGCATCCGCAGGCTCAACGAGCGGCACCGCTCCCGGTCGGCGGCGGTCACCCGCCCCAGCCGCAGCCTGCCGACCGGCTGCCGCTCGCCGTCGACCTGCGGCTCACCGGCCACCTGCTGCTCGCCGGCCACCTGCTGCTCGCCGTCGACCTGCGCCTCGCCGGCCACCTGCTGCTCGCCGTCGACCTGCGCCTCGCCGGCCATCTTCTGCTCACCGTCCATGCCGCGGCCCCCGTCCGCTCCGGCTCACCTGTTGTGGTGAATCTCCTCCAGCACGGTGGCCCCGAGCTCCCGGAGGATCAGCTCCTGGCCGGAGACCGCGTCCTCGCGGGGCGCCGAGGCGGCGGGCGCCGAGGCGTACGCCTCCTCGTCCTCCGGACCGGGCTCGTAGCCGTAGTCCTCCGGCTCGGGCGGGGCCTGGTACTGGCTCTGCTGCTGGGCGGCCGGGGGCTGCGCCTGGACGGCCTGGCCCTGCGGCGGAGCGACCGGCTGGGGCTGCGCCTGAACCTGCGGTTGAGCCGACGGGGCCGGGGGCTGGTACGCCTGCGGCTGGGCCGGAGGCTGCGCATGGGCGGGTGCCTGCGGTTGGAACGGCTGGCCCTGCCCCTGCCCCTGCCCCTGGCCCTGGCCCTGGAACGGCTGGGCGGGGGGCTGCGGTGGGCGTTGCTGCTGGGCTCCCCAGCCGGCCGCCGCCTGCTGGGCCGGGGCGGGAGCGGTGGAGCCGCCGCCCGAGGGGTCGATGATGCACTCCACCCGCCAGTCGACGCCGAGCGCGTCGGTCAGCGCCTGCTTGAGCACGTCGTCGCTGTTGCTGCCGACGAAGCTGTCCCGGGCACCGGCGTTGACGAAGGAGATCTGGAGCGTGGAGCCGTCGAACCCGGCCACCTGCCCGTTCTGGCTGAGCAGGATCCAGGTGAAGCGACGGCGGTTCTTCACCGCCTCCAGGATCTGCGGCCAGAGCTGACGCACCTGGCCGGCGCCCTGCTGCGCGCTCGCCGAAGGCCCGGCGGCGGCAGGCGGCTGCACCGGCTGCGGGGCGGCGGCCTGCTGCACCGGCGGCACAGGCTGAGCCTGCGGAGCCTGGGCAGCCTGGACTGCTTGGGCGACAGGCGGGGCGGGCTGCTGCAGGGCGGCCGCACCGGGGGCGCCGAAGCTGCGCGGGATCGGCCAGGCACCCGGGGCCGGCGCACCGGCGGCGGGGTGCTGCTGCTCGGGGGCCGGCTGGACGGGCTGCATGGGCTGGACGGGGGCTGCGGGCTGGGCGGGCGGCGGGGTGAACACCGGAGCCGGTGCAGCCTGCACCGGCGCGGCCTGCATCGTCGGCGCGGGGGGCGCCTGTACGGGCGCCGCCGGAGCCTCGGCCCCGGCACCGGCCCCCGCACCAACCCCGGCACCGGGCACGAAGCCGGCCCCGATCGGGGCGGCCCCGATGCCACCCACCGCCGCGCGCCGCTCCAGCTTGTCCAACCGGGCGAGCAGCGAGAGCTCGTCGTCGTAGGCGCCGGGCAGCATCACCCGGGCGCAGATCAGCTCCAGCTGGAGCCGGGGGGCGGCGTTGCCGCGCATCTCGGTGAGGCCGGTGTTGGCGATGTCGGCGGCGCGGCTCAGCTCGGCGGCGCCGAACCGGTCGGCCTGGGCCTGCATGATCGCGATCCGGTCGGCAGGGGCGTCGATCAGCCCCTTCTCGCCGGCCTCCGGCACGGTGGCCAGGATCACCAGGTCGCGCAGCCGCTCCAGCAGGTCGGTGACGAAGCGGCGCGGGTCGTGCCCGCCCTCGACCACCCGGTCGATCACCTGGAAGACCGTCGCACCGTCGCGGACGGCGAAGGCGTCCACCACCTCGTCCAGCAGCGCGGAGTCGGTGTACCCGAGCAGCGCGGTGGCCATCTGGTACGTGACGCCGCCCTCGTCCGCCCCGGCGAGCAGCTGGTCCATGACCGACATCGAGTCACGGACGGAGCCGGCCCCGGCCCGTACCACCAGCGGGAAGACCGGGTCCTCCACCTGGATCTGCTCGCGGCCGCAGACCTCGGCCAGGTAGTCGCGGAGCGTGCCGGGCGGGACGAGGCGGAAGGGGTAGTGGTGGGTGCGGGAGCGGATCGTCCCGATCACCTTCTCGGGCTCCGTCGTCGCGAAGATGAACTTCAGGTGCTCCGGCGGCTCCTCGACCACCTTGAGCAGCGCGTTGAAGCCGGCCGAGGTCACCATGTGGGCCTCGTCCAGGATGAAGATCTTGTACCGGCTGTGCACGGGGGCGAAGAACGCCCGCTCGCGCAGCTCGCGCGCGTCGTCCACACCACCGTGCGAGGCGGCGTCGATCTCGATCACGTCGATCGAGCCGGGGCCGCCGGTCGCCAGGTCGGTGCAGGACTGGCACTCGCCGCAGGGCGTGGGCGTCGGGCCCTGGGCGCAGTTGAGGCAGCGGGCCAGGATGCGGGCGCTGGTCGTCTTGCCGCAGCCGCGCGGACCGCTGAACAGGTACGCGTGGTTGACCCTGTTGTTACGCAGGGCCTGCTGGAGCGGAGCGGTCACGTGCTCCTGCCCGATGACCTCGGCGAAAGTCTCGGGGCGATAGCGGCGGTACAGGGCTAGGGACACGCCACCGACGATATCGGGACCAACCGACAAACGGAGACCACGTCCGCCCCTGGCCCGGGAACGCAAAGACCCCCCGTGCACCCGTCAGAGCCCTCTTACCCTTGCTGCCTTCCGGCCCTGGGGGGGTTCAGAGAGATAACGCCACACGAGGGGCTGCCCCCAAGACTACCGGATCCCCGCCCCGCCCCGGACCACCCACCCCGCCCTCTCATCCCCAGGCACCCCCACCCGGACCACCTGCGGAACCGTGGTCGCGAGCACCCCGAAACATGTACTAAGCTCTCCCACGGAGGATTCGCCTAGAGGCCTAGGGCGCACGCTTGGAAAGCGTGTTGGGATAAAACCCTCACGAGTTCGAATCTCGTATCCTCCGCCGGCCGAAAGCCCGGACTGCTGCGAAGCGGTCCGGGCCTTCGTCGTTGTGTGGCCACGGCCCGATCGTTCGGAGCGGGCACGGCAAGGTCGGTACATCCTGAACTATGGCGAATATGGTGACCTGTATGGCATCCAAGAAGGTCACCGTCACGCTCCCCGAGGAGCTGCTGGACGAGATCCGCGCGGACAGTGCCGACCGCGGCCTCTCCGCGTACGTCGCTGACGCCCTCCGGGCCAAGCGCGACCGCGACCGCTTGCAGGAGTTGGTCGTGTGGCTGGAGGAGGAGCACGGACCGGTCCGCAGTGACGAACGTGCTGCCACCTACGCAGAGCTGGACGACCTGGACGCGGAGCACGATCGGCGCCGGGCGGCACGTGGCGAGAACACTGGTGCAGCCGGGTGAAGAAGCGCGGCGAGGAAGTCCGGCGGCTCCGGGTCTTCGTACTGGACAGCGAGGCCCTGTCGCTCGCGGTTCGCGGCGATCGCATGATGATCGCCCGGCTCGGCCTCGCCGCCCGCGGCGAGGCCGAGATCGTCACCTCCCCCATGACCCTGGTCGAGGCGTACGACGCTCGCACCACGGAGCAGCGCTGGGACTGGGTACTGTCGCGGGTGAACGTCGCCGATCTGGGCAAGGACGAGGCACGGCAGGCCCGTCGGCTGCTGGCGGACGCCGGCCTGCACGGGCACAAGTACGCCATCGCCGCCGTGCTCGCGGTGGTCGCGCTGCAGCAGCAAGGGCAGGTCACGGTCTTCACGTCCGACCCGGAGGACCTGGAGAGGTTGCTACCGGACCACGTCGTGGTGGCGAAGGTCTGACTGCCTGCCCTCTCACCTCCTACGGCCCGGCGTCGGAGCTTCGGTATCGGTGCACCTACGAGACCATGCGAGCCCGCCGCATGAGCCTGGGAGCCCGATCGGCGGCGAACCCGCCGTTTTCCTCCGACAGGACTTGCACTGTTATCAGTTTCGAAGTAGCCGGATCTCAGCTGCGCCGCGGAAGGACGCCAAGGCGGCCCCGCTCCCTACTGCTGGGGCAGTGCGCAGCCGTCCGGGCCGCAGGCCTGTGCGTCGCCCCCGCCGACCGGGATCAGGGGCAGCGGCACCTGGCTCTCCCAGGCCTGCTCGAGCGCCCGGGCGAACGTTTCCACGGGCTGGGCGCCCGACACTCCCAGGCGGCGGTCGAGGACGAAGAACGGCACGCCCGTCGCCCCCATCGCGCTCGCCGTCGCCTCGTCCTCGCGCACGGCATCCGCGTACGCCTCCGGATCGGCCAGCACCGCGGCCGCCGCCTCGCCGTCCAGCCTCGCCTCGACGGCCAACTCGACCAGCCGCGCCGTCGCGAACGCCGAGCGCTCCTCGGCGAAGTTGGCCCGGTACAGCACGTCCAGCAGCTCCGCCTGCCGCCCCTGCTCCTTGGCGAAGTGCAGCAGCCGGTGCATGTCGAAGGAGTTCGCCGCGTCGCGCCCGCCGCTCAGGTACGGCAGCCCCTCCCCGCGCGCGTTCTCGGCGATGTGTCCCTCCGCCGCCTCGGCCTGCTCCAGGCTCAGCCCGTACTTCGCCGCCAGCAGCGGGATCACCGGGCGGGCCGCCCGCGGCGCGTGCGGGTCCAGCTCGAACGAACGGTGGACGACCTCCACGTCCTCGCGGTGCTCGAAGCCGGCCAGGGCCTGGTCGAACCGGGCCTTGCCGATGTAGCACCACGGGCAGTTGATGTCGCCCCACACCTCTACGCGCATGGCGTTGCACTCCTTCCGACCTTGCGCGGACCTCCCGCACTCACGCCAGCAACTATCTTCATGGAATGAATATTTCCAGATGTAAAATATTCATGGTTGCGCGGGGGCAGGGGCGGGGGCAGTGGCAGGGGCGGACACGAAGGTCGGCACCAGGCTCGGGTCGTTGAACGCCGTGATGCGGGCGACGCGGGCGCCGATCAGGGTCAGGACCTGGACGCCGTAGGGCTCGTACCGCCCGTGGCCCGCGTGCCGGTGGATGACGAAGGCGGACTGGCCGTTGGCGCGGGTGGGCGTCAGTTGCCAGCGGTCGGGGCGCAGCACCCGGTCGGCCAGGAAGCCGAGGACGGCGCGGCGGCCGGTGAACCAGGTCGGGGTGGGCGGCATCTCCAGCTCCACGTCGGCGCGCAGCAAGGTGACCAGCGCGGCGGGGTCGGCCCGGGTGAACGCATCGACGTAGCGGTCGAGGAGGGTGCGCCTGGTCTCCTCGTCCGGCTCGGCCAGGCCGTCCTCGACCGGGCCGGCCTCGGCCAGCCGGGCCCGGGCGCGGCGGAGCGTGCTGTCGACGGCCGCCGTCGTCGTGTCGAGCATCTCGGCGACCTCGGCGGTCCGGAACCCGAGCACGTCGCGCAGGGTCAACACCGCCCGCTGCCGGGCGGACAGCATCTGGAGCGCGGCGATGAAGGCGAGCCGGACTCCCGTCCGCCCGGCCACGATCGCCGCCGGGTCGCCGGCACCGAGGAGGCCGTCCGGCGCCGGCTGGAGCCAGGCCACCGCCGGTTCGCGGGGGGCCACGGCCGCGCGGTGATCGTCCT
Source organism: Kitasatospora sp. MMS16-BH015 (assembly GCF_002943525.1). NCBI lineage: Bacteria > Bacillati > Actinomycetota > Actinomycetes > Kitasatosporales > Streptomycetaceae > Kitasatospora > Kitasatospora sp. MMS16-BH015. The sequence goes on from NZ_CP025394.1 coordinate 4,137,085, forward strand.
CCGGAGCCGCCAACCCCGACGGCAGGGGCCGCCGGGTCCGCGTCTCCAGCGCCGTCAGGCAGGCCCGGGTGGCGATCTTGTACAGCCACCGCCGCACCGAGGAGCGCCCCTCGAAGCCGTCGAACCCGCGCCACGCCCGCAGATAGGTCTCCTGCACCTGGTCCTCGGCATCGTGGATCGAGCCGAGGATCCGGTAGCAGTGCGCGAGCAGTTCCGGCCGGAAGGGCTCGGCCAGGGCGGTGAAATCGGCGTTCGACGGCATCGCGGTTCCTCGTTCGGAGTGCGGCAAGGCCACTGTAGGCGGGGAGGTGGGCGGGAAGGTGGGAAGCGGGGTGGGCGGCGGGAGGTGGGCTCAGCCGAGCGGGGTCAGGCCTCCTGCGCCGAGCCGGTACTCCGCACCGCTGTCCGGGTCCCCGGCCAGTTCCACGACGGCCTTGCCGACCTGCTCCAGGTGGAGGATGGGCTGCCGTCGCTCGATGAAGGCCGCCCGGTCGAGACCCGCCCGTGCCGCGTAGCCCGTGACGCCGGCCGCGCCCACCCCACCGACCGGGGTCAGGTCCGGCAGCACCGTGACGAACCGGATGCCCAGCCCGGCCCGCTCGGACTCCTCGGCGCCGTACTGGCGCAGGTAGCGGACGGCGGCCTTGGCGGCGGCGTACCCGCCACTGAGCGGGGAGCCCGCCAGGGCGGCCCCGCTGGACATCGACAGGACCAGGCTGCCCGGCGCCAGCGGCTCCCGCAGCGCCGCCCCGGTCCAGGCGAACACGTGCCGGGTGTCGACCTCCCAGGTGCGGCTGAAGGTCGCCCAGGTCTGTTCCTGCACGGGCGCCATGTGCGGCACGGCCCCGGCGTTGAGGACGAGCAGGCCCGGGCGGTGCGCGCGGATCACCTCCGCGGCGAGCGTTTCGTCGGTGGCGTCGGCGGTGACGGGCGTGAAGCCCTCGCCGAGTTCGTCGCGTACGGCGCGCAGCGCCTGCCCGCCGCGGGCGATGCCGATGACCTGGGTGCCCCCGGCAACGAGCGCGGCGGCGATCGCGCGCCCGAAGCCACGGCTGGCACCGGTGACCACTGCGGTCTGAACGGGATCTGACATCGGAGACTCCTCGGCACTGGTCGGATTCGCTACCTGTCCAGACCAGCGGCGGGCGGGAAAACCGTCGCCTTCGAGGAAAGATCTTCCGGAGCCGGCGGAGAGCCCCGAGCTACGCGGTGGGAGGGGGCGGGCGACCGTCGGCGGACGCCGCCATCTCGCCGACGAGCCTGTCACCGCCTGGGCATAGGGTGCGACCCCGACGAACAGTCGTCGATCTCGCGGAGGTTGACCCGTGGTGGCGCACCTGAGCCATGTCCCCCGATCCTGCACGGCATCCTGGCTGCTGCCCGACGGACCGGAGTACTTCGTCCCGGAGTTCACCTCGGCCGCGTGCGCGGCGGCGCGTTCGGTACCGGCCGAGGACGAGGCTCGACGCGAAGCCGTCGGCCAGGCCCTCGTCCACCTGCTGGACCACGGTTTCGCGATCCGCCCCGAGGTGGCCCGCACGATCGTGGAGCTCGTGCCCGAGCAACGGGCGGCCGCAGCGGCGCAGTTGCGCGTCTACAGCGCCGACCGGATGAACGACCGGGCGCGTATCCCGTATCCGCAGCAGGACGTCTCCGAGGCGAGTTCCGCCGCGCTGCTCACGCACATCGCCCTGGCGGTCCTGGACCCCGAGGAGCTCCCGGCGGCCCGAGGCCGCTTCCGGGACACCGATGACGTCAGGGCCGCCGTCCACAGCGCCGCACTCGCCCGGCTCGGCCCGGAGCCGAGGGAGGACGCCCTGGCCCGGCTGACGGCGTGCGCCGCCCGGACTCGGACCCAGGTGCCGGCGTCGATGCTGCGCCTGGCGCTCGAGGACGGGACGTGGTCGGCGCTGGTCTCGCTGGCGCTGTTCCCGGACGAGTGGAGGTCACCGCAGGGCCCGGTGAGCGAGCTGCCCGAGTTCGTCCCGTCGGGGTGCGCGGCGGCACGCGGGATGCTCGCCCGGGACGCGGGGCAGCGCGAGGCGATCGGCCGGGCCCTGGTCGACCTGCTGGATCTCGACTTCGTCAGCCGCATCGAAGCGGCCCGCGCCATCGTGGAGCTCGTGCCCGAGCAACACCTGCGCGCAGCAACGAAGTTGAGCGGATACCTGGCGAACCTCCCGGACGACCCGGCGCTGGTCCACTCTCTCCACAAGGATCTCTCCCCCACCGCTCCCGCCGCGATGGCCACCCAGATCGCGCTGGCCGTGCTCGACCCCGAGCAGGCCGAGGCGGCGCGCTCCCGGCTCCGGCTCACCGACAGGCGCGTGGAGCCCTTCTTTGCCGCCGACTACGCCCAGCTCGGACCGCGGCACACCGGTGACGTGCTGGCCCGGATGGCTGCGCGGCCGACACCCGGGCGGGTGCAGCAGATGTTCACGCTGAGCCCGTACGTGGATCGGCGGCAGGTTTACGAACTGCTGCACGGTGTGGTCGCCGCCGGCGTGCCGGTCGGTCTCCTCGCGAGGCCACTGACCGTACTGGAGCCGGCCGAGCGTCCCGACGCGGTGCGACTGGCGCTGGCGTCCTTGGTGCTGAGCCCGAAGGAGTACCTGGTCACGGGCGGCGACAAGGACGTCGTGGCGGCGGTGCTCGAGGCCGGTCCTGAGTTCCAGGGCCAGGTCACCGAGGCGCTGTGGCAGGTCGTCCGGAAGCTGCCGCTCAACCGGAGCGTGCGCCGCCAGGCCGCGGCACGGCTCGGCTCGGCCGACCGCGAGGCCGCCGAATGGTTCCTGACCGGCCCGGACTCCGAGAGTGCGCGGCTGGAGCGCGCGGCGGTGGCCGAGGCCTGGCGGCGGATCGAGGAGGCGCTGACGGTGCACGCCCCGGCGCTGCTGGGCGGCCTGGCCGCACCGGCGAGCGCCGAGGAGATCGCCAGGGCCGAGGCGCAGCTCGGATATCCGCTGCCGGTCGACTTCGCGGCCTCGTGCATGATCCACCGTGCGGTCGACATCCCGGGAGCGGGCCCAGACGACTGGATGCACTGGGACGTCTCCGAGCTCGCCGGGATACGCGACAACACCGCCGACGACTGGTCCTCGCCGGCCTACGTCCCGCTCACCGAGGAGGGCGACGGCTCCCACGTGGTCCTGGACCTTGACCCCGAGGGGGCACCGGGCCGGCTGATCTACTCGGACCAGGGCTGGGACCCTGACCCGGGTGACGAGCGGGCTCCGAGCTGGCTGTCCGTCCTGGAGTCCTTCGCCGACAACCTGAAGGCGGGCCGCTACCGGTACAGCGTCTACGACGCGGCCACCGGCGCGGGCGAGCTCCTCCACGAGGACCTCTGACAAGCGGCCGCACCACCGCAGGAGCCCGCCCGGCGGCCGGGGTCAGAGCTGCGGCGAACCGCTGCCCGCGAGCACCTCGGGCCGCAGCAGTGCCTGCAGCCGCTCGGCCGGCAACAGGCCCTTCTCCAGCACGAGTTCGGCGACGCCGCACCCGCTGGCGAGGGCCTCCTTGGCGATGGCGGTGGCCGCCTCGTAGCCGATGTGGGGGTTGAGGGCGGTGACCAGGCCGATGGAGTTCTCCACGGCCGCCCGCAGCTGCGCCTCGTTCGCCGTGATCCCGGCGACGCACCGCTCGGCGAGGGTCAGGCAGGCGCGCTCCAGGTGCGTGATGCTCTTGGAGAGGGAGTGCAGGATGACCGGCTCGAAGGCGTTCAGCTGGAGCTGGCCCGCCTCCGCGGCCATGGTGACGGTGACGTCGTTGCCGATCACCTCGAAGGCGACCTGGTTGACGACCTCGGGGATCACCGGGTTGACCTTGCCGGGCATGATGCTCGAACCGGCCTGCACCGGTGGCAGGTTGATCTCGTTCAGGCCCGCACGCGGCCCGGAGGACAGCAGCCTGAGGTCGTTGCAGGTCTTGGAGAGCTTGACGGCGACCCGCTTGAGCACGCCGGACATCTGCACGAAGGCGCCGCAGTCCTGGGTGGCCTCGACCAGGTCGGCGGCCGTCACCAGCGGAAGGCCGGTGATCCCGGCCAGGTGGCGGCGGGCCGACTCGGCGTACCCGGCCGGGGCGTTGAGGCCGGTACCGATCGCCGTGGCGCCGAGGTTGATCTCCTGGATCAGCTCGACGGCCTCCGCCAGCCGGCTGCGGTCCTCGTCGATCATGACCGCGTACGCCGAGAACTCCTGCCCCAGCGTCATCGGCACCGCGTCCTGGAGCTGGGTGCGGCCCATCTTCAGGACGTCGCGGAACTCGACGGCCTTGGCGGCGAAGGCGCCCTGGAGCACGGCCATCGCCTCGAGCAGACCGCGCACGGCGAAGACCGTGGCGATCTTGACGGCGGTCGGGTAGACGTCGTTGGTGGACTGGCCGAGGTTGACGTCCTCGTTCGGGTGCAGGTGCTGGTACTCGCCCCGGGCGTGGCCGAGCAGTTCCAGCGCCCGGTTGGCGACGACCTCGTTGGCGTTCATGTTCGTCGAGGTGCCGGCGCCGCCCTGGATGACGTCGACGACGAACTGGTCGTGCAGCCTGCCGTCGCGGATCTCGCGGCAGGCCTCGACGATCGCGGCGGCCTTCGCCGGCTCAAGCAGGCCGAGTTCCTCGTTGGCGAGGGCCGCGGCCTCCTTGACGGCGGCGAGGGCGTCGATCAGGTGCGGGTACGCGGAGATCGGCGTCCCCGAGATGGGGAAGTTCTCCTTGGCGCGCAGGGTGTGCACGCCCCAGTACGCCTCGGCGGGTACGTCGCGGTGGCCGAGCAGGTCGTGTTCGCTGCGGTGGGCTGCTGAGCTCATGGCGGTGCGGGCCTCCTTCGGAGGGGGACGGTGCGCGCGGTCAGAGGTACGTGGGGGTGCGCGGGTCGAGCGCGGGGACCGGTCGGACGGCGCCGACCGGCCGGCCGCCGCCGAGCAGCGGTTCACCCGCGAGCTCGGCGAGCGCCGCCGGGTCGACGCCGGCGCGGGCGAGGGCGGCGGCGACGACCGGTACGCGCGCCCGGTTCGCCCCGTCGGAGATCTTCACGGCGACGGCCCGGCCGTCCGGCAGGGCGGCGACCTGGACGCCCTCGAAGCCGTCCTTGGTGAGCAGCCCGGGCACCGCGCGCATCAGCGCGGCCACGTCGCGCCCCGACCCCGAGGCCATCTCGGCGTGCTCGCGCATCGCGTCGGCCACCCGGGCCTCCGGGGTGCCGGCCGGCGCGGTGGTGATCCGGGCCGCCGCACGGGCGAGCCCGTGCAGCGAGACCGCGAACAGGGGTGCGCCGCAACCGTCGACGGTGACCTGGGCGATCGCCTGCCCGGTGAGGTCCTCGACGGTCTCGGCGATGGCCCGCTGGAGCGGATGGGCGGGGTCGAGGTAGTCCTTGGGCGACCAGCCGTTGAGCGCGCAGGTGTGGAGCATGGCCGCGTGCTTGCCGGAGCAGTTCTGCGCGAGTCGGGACGGCAGGCGCCCCTCGCGCACCCAGGTGTCGCGCACGACGGGGTCGTAGGGAAGGTCCGGGATGTTGCGCAGGTCGTCCTCGCCGGCCCCGGCCAGCTCCAGGATGCGACGGGTGCCGGCGAGGTGCCGGGCCTCGCCGGAGTGGCTGGCCGCGGTCAGGGCCAGCAGCTCCCCGTCGAGCGGCAGCCCCGCCCGTACCATCGCCACCGCCTGCAACGGCTTGAGCGCCGAGCGCGGGTAGAAAGCGCCTTCGATGTCACCGAGTTGGAGTTCCACGGCCGAGTCGGCACCGAGGATGACGACCGAGCCGTAGTGGACGCCTTCGACGACTCCACCGCGGACGAGCTGGGCGACCGGCGCGTGGCGGGGCTCCCGGATCACCGGCGGTCGAGCCTGAGCCTGAGCCGGAGACGAAGCCGGGGCTATCGAACTTCCGTACAGCACTGCGTGGTTCACCCGTTCACCTTGGAGGACTTCGCCCGGGCGACCCGCCCGCGTACGCCGTACCAGCCGGCCACCAGGGCGGCGGCGATCAGCGGCACGCACAGCACGGTGGTGCGGCCGGCGCCGCCGTCGGCGTACATCAGGACGAACACGGAGAGCAGAAAGCCGAGCGTGACGATCTCGGTCCACGGGGAGCCGGGCAGCCGGTAGCTCGGCCGGGAGAGTTCGCCCGCCTGCGTCTTCCGCCAGAACAGCAGGTGACAGATCATGATCATGCCCCAGGTGGACAGGATGCCGATCGCCGCGAAGTTGAGCACGATCTCGAACGCGTCCGCCGGGACGACGTAGTTGAGGCCCACCCCGAGGACGCAGATGCCGCTGGTGAGCAGGATGCCGCCGTAGGGGACCTGGGTGCGGCTCATCACGCCGGTGAACTTCGGCGCCGAGCCGGACATCGCCATCGAGCGCAGGATGCGCCCGGTGGAGTACAGGCCGGAGTTGAGCGAGGACATGGCCGCGGTGAGCACGACCAGGTTCATCACGGCACCCGCCGCCGGGACGCCGATGTGGGAGAGGACCGTCACGAACGGGCTCTGGCCCGCAGAGTACTTGTCCCAGGGCAGCAGCATCGACAGCAGGACGACCGAGCCGACGTAGAACAGGCCGACCCGCCACATGATCGAGTTGATCGCCTTCGGCAGGATCTTCTCGGGGTTCTCGGTCTCGCCCGCCGCGACGCCCACCAACTCGACGGAGGCGTAGGCGAAGACGACGCCCTGGATGATCAGCAGCATCGGCAGCACGCCGTTGGGGAAGACCCCGCCGTGGTCGGTGATCAGCGACGGGCCGGGGGTGGTGCCGTCGACCGGGTGCCGGGTGACCAGCAGGAAGACGGCGATCGCCATGAAGATCAGCAGGGCGCTGACCTTGATGATGGCGAACCAGAACTCCATCTCGCCGAAGATCTTCACCGAGATGAGGTTCACGGTGAGGACCACGGCCAGGGCGACGAGCGCGATCACCCACTGCGGGATGTCGGAGAACAGGCCCCAGTAGTGGGTGTAGGTGGCCACGGCGGTGATGTCGGCGATGCCGGTGGTCACCCAGTTGAGGAAGTACATCCAGCCCGCGGTGTACGCGCCCTTCTCACCGAGGAACTCCCGGGCGTAACTGACGAACGCGCCGGAGGAGGGCCGGTAGAGGACGAGTTCGCCGAGGGCCCGGACGACGAGGAAGGCGAAGACGCCGCAGACCGCGTACGCGACGAAGAGGGAGGGGCCGGCGTCGGCGAGACGGCCGCCCGCGCCGAGGAACAGGCCGGTGCCGATGGCACCGCCGATGGCGATCATGTTGACGTGCCGGGACTTGAGGGACTTGCTGTATCCCGCGTCACCGGCGTCGACGTGACCGGACGAGGTGCGGGTGTCCGCCTGGGCGGACTCTTCCTGCAGGGACTGCTCGCTCACGCCTCGGATCTGCCTTCCGTGAGGATGTCCGTGCGCCCGGGGCGCACGATGTCGGTGAGGGTCGTCTCGACGCAGTCGAGGTGGTGGGCCATGGCCGCGACCGCGTCGTGCTGGGAGCCGTCCACCAGCGCCTCGACGATCGCCCGGTGCTCGCGGTTGGACTGCTCCCGCCGGCCTCCGAGATCGTTGAGGAAGGCCGACTGGCGGGCGAGTGCGTCCCGGATCTCCTCGATGATCCGGCGGAACACCGGGTTCTGGGCCGCCTCGGCGACGGCCAGGTGGAAGAGCGTGTCCATCGCGACCCACGCGGTGGTGTCGGTCTCCTGCTCCATCCGGTCCAGCAGGTGGGCCAGGTGGTCGAGGTTCTCCGCGGTGCGGCGCAGCGCCGCGTAGCCGGCGACCGGGATCTCGACGTGTCGGCGCACCTCCAGCAGGTCGCTGGCCGCGTAGTCGCCGAAGGTGGGGTCCTCGACGGTGCTGGCGATGACGAAGGTGCCCTTCCCCGTCTTGGAGACGGTCAGCCCCATGGTCTGCAGGGCCCGCAGGGCCTCGCGCAGCACCGGGCGGCTGACCTCCAGGGTGCGGCAGAGCTCCGCCTCGGAGGGGAGCTTGTCACCGATCACGTAATCGCCGCGCTCGATGGCGTGGCGGAGGTGGGTGAGGACCGCTTCCATGGCGCTGACTCGCCGCAGTCTCCCGCCACCTGTCTGGCTGTCTGACAGGTTCACGGGAGTGATACTCCGGTTAACGGGAGGTGACTGTCAAGGGATCGGTGGCGGAAGAAGTCCCACCGACTCCGGCTGACCGCCGGCCTGGCCGGCGAGGGGCGGCCACCGCGTTCCGGCACTGCCGTGGTGCGAACGCGCTTCAGGCGGCGCCCGGGGGGACGCAGGGGCCGCGCGTGGACGGCAAACCCCGTCCCCTGGACGGCGGTTGCCAGGCACCTTCGTGTTTCCCCGGCCCTGGATTCACCAGCGCGGAGCGACGTGAGAGGATCCGCCTGCGCTGCCCGGCAGCGCACGGCATCCGCCATGAGCGGACCTCACAGGGGGACACCATCAGAACTCGGATAGGCGCCGTCAGCGGCGCCCTCGTACTCGGCGCGCTCGCCCTGCCGGCCCTCGGCCAGGCAAGTGCCTCCGCCGTCGTCACCGACCTCTACGTCAGCAACACCGCCGGCGCCCACTGCTCCAACTCCGGTACCGGCACGCAGGCGCAGCCGTACTGCACCATCTCGGCCGCCGCGGCGGTCGTGCAGCCCGGCCAGACCGTGCACGTCGGGGTCGGCACCTACCCGGAGCAGGTGGACGTCACCCGCTCCGGCACCGCCGGTGCGCCGATCACCTTCACCGGCACGGGCTTGGAGTACAACAACGGGACCTTCGTCGGCAGCGGTCCCGGGACCAAGGCGCCGACCGCGTACGCCTTCTCGCTCTCGCGCGTCCAGCACGTCCGGATCAAGAACTTCTGGACGAGCGGCAGCTCCGGCAACGTGCTGGTCGACGGCTCCTCGGACATCGGTCTCTCGGGCAACCAGGTCGAGGGCTGGTACCAGGCCCCGGCGATCCACGTCACCGGCTCCTCCAGCACGGTGACCATCGCGCAGAACCGCTCGATGGGCGGCCCCGGCTCCTTCGGCCAGGTGGACCCGGGTGCCCAGGGCGTGGTCATCGCCACGAACGTCATCACCACCGGGTCCAGCATGGACGGCCGGCCCGCCCTCTCCGTCGACGGTGCCCCCGGGACCGTCGTGGTGAACAACACCGTGTCCGGCGGCTGCGCCGACGCCCTGGACGTCACCGGTGCGGCCACCGGCACCGTGATCGAGAACAACGTGATCTCGACCGGCGACGCCGACAACCACATGAACAAGCTCTGCGCCACCGCGGCGAACTTCGTCGGGCTGAAGGTGGACCAGGCCGCCGCGGTCGGCACCAAGGTCGCGTACAACGTCTTCGACGACAAGGACGGCAGCCCCGCCTACGACTGGGCCGGCACCAAGTACGACACCGTCGCGGGCTTCGCCGCTGCCGGTGGTCAGGGCTCGCACGACATCATCGGCAACAGCGAGTACCGCTGGACGGAGGAGCCCGGCCAGCCGGCCTCCCCGCTGATCGACTCCGCCGACGAGAACGCGCCGGGCCTGACCGCCGGCGACCAGCACGGCAACCAGCCGGTGGACGACCCGTACACGCCCAACACCGGTACCGGCAAGGGCATCCGCGACCGCGGCGCGTACGAACTGGGCAACTTCGGCACGTACTACAACCCGCTCGGCCCGGTCCGCCTGCTCGACACCCGCAACGGCACCGGCGGCACGGCCGGCGCGGTCGCACCCGGCGGCACCGTCGAGCTGCCGGTCACCGGGATCGCGGGCGTCCCGGCCACCGGGGTCACCGCAGTCACCATGAACGTGACCGTGACCGCCCCGACCCGGGCCGGCTACCTCACGGTCTACCCGCACGGCGACGAGCGCCCGCTGGCGTCCAACCTCAACTGGGCCGCCGGCCAGACGATTCCGAACCTGGTGACCGTGCAGGTCAAGGACGGCAAGGTCTCGTTCTACAACGGCAGCACCGGCACGGTGCACCTGGTCGCCGACCTGTTCGGCTACTACTCGACCTCGGGCAGCAGCTACAAGTCCACCGCCCCGGTACGCATGCTGGACACCCGGAACGGCACGGGCGCCCTGAAGCAGGGCCACCAGATCGACCTGCAGGTCGCGGGCGTCGACGGTGTCCCGGCCCACGGCGTCTCGGCGGTGACCCTCAACGTCACCGTCACCGGGCCGACCTCGTACGGCTACCTGACCGCCTACCCGCACGGCACCGGCCGTCCGACCGCCTCCAACCTCAACTGGACCCCGGGGCAGACGATTCCGAACCTGGTCACCGTCCCGGTGGTCGACGGCAAGGTCTCGCTCTACGCCGGGGGCGGCAACGGCTCGGTCCACGTCGTCGCCGACCTGGCCGGCTACTTCCTCAAGGGCGGCGGCACCTACCACGCCCAGACTCCGCAGCGGGTGGCCGACACCCGGACGGGCTACACCGCCGGCGGCTCGGGCGAATGGGTCGCGCCGAAGCAGATCGGCCCCGGCCAGACCCTGAACCTGTGCGTGACCTGCGGCCTGCAGAACGGCACGGCCGTCACCCTGAACGTCACGGTGACCAATACGGCCGCCCCCGGCTACCTGACCGTGTACCCGATGGGCACCAACCGACCGCTGGCCTCCAACCTCAACTGGGTGGCCGGCCAGACCATCCCCAACCAGGTGGTGGTCCAGCCGGACAAGATCGGCGCCGTCTCCATCTACAACGGCAGCCGGGCCCCGATCGACCTGGTGGTCGACGAGAGCGGCTACCAGGTCGGCTGACCGACCGCGCACCACTGCGCGAAGGCCCGGACTGCCTCTCGGCAGCCCGGGCCTTCGTCATATCGCCGGCGCACTGGCGGGTTCGTCCAACACGGCGTCCAGCAGGCGGGGGAAGCGGGCGTCGAGCTCCTCGCGGCGGAGCGTGACCAGCCGGGTCTTGCCGCTCGTGCGGACGGAGATGACGCCGGCCTCGCGCAGGATGCGCCAGTGGTTCGACAGGGTCGAGCGGGGCACGGCGATGCCCTCCGGGCTGCACGTGGACTCGCCGTCCGTGGCCAGGCGCCGGAGGAGTTCCAGTCGCACCGGGTCGCCGAGGGCGTGCAGCACGGTGGCCATCTCGACGTCGGCGAGCTGGGGTTGGGGCAATGGGCGCACGCGCTTCCTCCTTCTGGGATCTGCGCCTATGATGCCCGACAGTTCGATAGTTCGAGAAAGTCGAATTGATCTCGAGAGGTGGAACGATGAAGACACTGGCCACGCTGGCCCGGCTCTACGTGGCCGACATGGACCGGGCGCTGCCCGCCCTGCGCGCACTGACGGGCGAGGACACCCGCATGCGGTTCCCGCACCGCGGCGTGGAGGTGGCGGGCATCGGGGGCTTCCTCGTCGTCGCCGGCCCCGATGCGGCCCTCGCGCCGTTCCGGGACGTGCAGAGCACCGTGCTCGTCGACAGCCTCGACGGGTTGCAGGAACTGATCGACACCTGCGGAGGCGAAATCCTCTCCGGCCCCGACCGGGTGCCGACCGGACGCAACGCCACCGTGCGTCACCCTGGCGGTGTCATCCTCGAGTACGTCGAACACTCCGCATGACGAGGTGGCGGCCTCGGCCGACGGGGCACCTGCGGCGGGCGCGGTGAAGGAACGCCGGAGCGCCGTGACGGCGCTGTGACGGTTGGCGTACGGCGCGCGGAAGATCGACTGGAAGTATTTTCCCTGCGCGACGGACTGCACCGGGGGAACGAAGACGGTCAGGGAGGCGCGACACCACATCAACTGGCCAGTACCACGCCGTCCTTGGGGGGACCATCATGACCATGCACCGCCTCGCGCCGTCCGTTGCCGCCACCGTTGCCGCCGCCGCGAAGAAGACCGCCACCATGAAGAAGGCCGCTGCCGTGGCCGCGCTGACGATCGCCGTCACCGGGGTGGCGAGCGGGGCCGCCTGGGCGGGGCAGTACCCGGTGGTGCCGTGCTCCGACGTGAAGCTGCCCGGGGAGCAGCCGGTGGCCGGGGGCGCCGTGCACCACGGGTCGCCGACGATCACGGTGAGCAGCCTGCGGAAGGCCGTCGTGCACGGCGACTCCGTTTCGTACGAGGTGCGGCTGACCGAGACCAACCACACCGGGGCCGCGTACCGGCACCTGACCGCCGCGCCGGTGCTCTTCACCCAGTTCGGCGTCATGGACACCTCGAACACCCGGGTGTCCTGGCTGCACGACGGCAACTCCGTCGCGCTGCCGACCAAGATGGGCTGCGACCCGTCCGTCTGGGTCACCTCGGCCGCGCTGGACACCCCGCTGGCGGACGGCCAGTCGGTCTCCTTCGACCTGGTGATCAGCTCCTCGGTGTCGGCGGCGGAGAAGATGAAGGAACTGACCGTGACAGCCACCGGCGAGGCGGACGGCGGCGAGGTGCTGAACAGCAACCAGATCACCATCGCCAAGCTCACCCCGGCGCCCGCGCAGCCGACCACCCCGCCGGCCGAGCAGCCCATCACGCCGGCCACCCCGACCGCTCAGCCTGCCAAGCCCGCTCAGCAAGACGCCGTGCCCGCCGCCCTCACCACGAAGACCAGCCCGACGCCCGCCGCGCCCGCGCCCGCGCCCGCCGCCGCCTCGGCGACGCCGGTGGCCGCCCAGACGGCCTCGCTGGCCTCCACCGGGGGCGGCAGCCACAGCACCGCGCTGATCGCCGGTGCCGCCGCCCTGCTCGCCGCCGGAGCGGCCGTGCTGTTCGGCGTCAAGCGCCGGGCCCGCCATGGCAACTGACGCCGCAGGAAGCACCCAGGCCGGCCCCGAACGGGGCCGGCCTTCGTCGTGCGCGCGGGGAGGACCATCACTCGGGCTTGGATTCCTAGCAATGCTAGACATCCGGGCGGGCATGCATCTAGCATCGACACAGAAGCTAGCGTTGCTAGAAAACGGAGCAGGGCCCGGGAGGGGACATGCAGCACGCACTCGCCGTCGTCACGGTGGTGGTGGTCGGCCTGCTGGTGGGGGTGGAGTTCGCGGTGGCGGTCTTCGTCAACCCGATCGTCGACGGACTTCCGCACAACAGCGGCCTGGTCGCCCGTAGTTCGGGAGCCAGGCTGCTCGGGCGGGTGATGCCGTTCTGGTACATCGGGTCGGTGCTGCTCGCCGGCACCTGGGCCGGGGTGGCGGCCAAGCCGGTGGCGGGAGTGGCGGCCGGGCTGCTGGTGCTCAGCGTGCTGATGTCGGTCGCACTGCTGGTGCCGATCAACTCCCGTGCGGCGCAGTGGACTCCAGAGACCGCGCCGGCCGACTGGCGCGAGCAGCTGGGCCGCTGGGACCGCCTGCACTACGTACGAGTGGCCGTCATCGTGACCTCGTTCGTCCTGCTGGTCCTCGCCCTGGCCTGAGCAGGGCGCCACCGACCAGACGGCAGCACGGGAGCACGGCAGTGCGCCGGCGCACCATCGACCGGCGAGCAGCCGGCCCGGGCCGTCAAGTCACCTGGCCCGGGCCGCCGTTGCGTCAGGAGCGGTCGATGAGCACCTGCACTCCGTCGAGGATCCGGTCGAGGCCGAACTCCAGCGGGTCGGCCTCCAGCGGGGCGGGCTCGAAGGCGCCGGCCGCGATGGCGCGGGTCAGGGCGGGGAAGCGGTCGGCGTGGCGGGTGAGGAGTTCACCGGTGAGGCGGTTCCACTCCTGACTGTGGGCCTCGTCGAAGGCGAGCAGCTGCTGGACGTGGGTGCGGACGAAGCCGGCCACCAGGATGAAGATCCGTTGCTGCCGGCCGGCCGACAGGCCGGTGGGGGCCAGAGCCGCGAAGGCCGCGTCCAGCCAGCCGAGTTGGTTTGGGCCCATGAGCTGGCGGCGCATCGCGGTAGCCGTCAGCAGCCAAGGGTGGGCGCGGTGGACCTGCTCGGAGCGGCGGGCCCACTCGACCAGCTGCGGCCGCCAGCCGGCGCCCGCCCCCGACAGGTCGGGCGCCTCGGCCAGCACGGACTCGACCATCAGCTCGACGAGTTCGGCCTTGCCGGGCACGTAGCGGTAGAGCGCCATCGCCGACACCCCGAACTCCGCGCCGACCTTGCTCATCGAGACCGCGTCCAGCCCCTCGGCATCGGCGATCGCCACCGCCGCCTCGGCCAGCCGCGCGGGCGTCAGGCTCGGCTTGGGGCCGCGCGTCGGCTGCCCCTGCTCGCCCCAGAGCAGCGCGATCCCCGCGCGCAGGTCGCGCGCCTTCTCCTTGGCCATGAGGCCCACCCTCCCGATCGGCGGTCCGCGGTGCCCGTTGACACCACCTGGAACTGTATATACCTTAAACGCAACTGCTGACGCCGTAAACAGTTGGGGGAACCGCCATGCTCGCCACCGTCCTCACCGCCTCCGCCGCCCTGCTCGCCGCGCCCGCGGCCGGGCTGCTCGGCTACCGCCAGGCCAAGCGCGCGCTGAGCGCGAAGCGCCTGCGCATCACCACTCCGAACGGCATCGACGAGGCCGGCTTCGTCCGGATCGGCGGCATCGACCAGTGGGTCTCCGTCCGGGGCGAGGACCTGGCCAACCCGGTGATCCTGGAGATCCTGGGCGGCCCCGGCGCGTCCAACCAAATCTTCGCCCCCCGCACCCGGGCCTGGGAGCGCCACTTCACCGTGGTCCGCTGGGACATGCGCGGCGCCGGGCACACCTTCGCGGCCGGCGGCCCCGCCGGGCAGGGCGAGCTGAGCCTGGACCAGCTGTACCGGGACGCCCTGGAGGTCACCGAGCACCTCCGGGCCCGGCTCGGCGTGGCCAAGCTGCTGCTGGTCGCCAACTCGATGGGCACCGTGCTCGGCCTGCGGCTCGCCCGCAACCACCCCGAGCTGTACTCCGCGTACGTGGGCACCGACCAGAACGTGGTGGCCGGCGGGCGCGAACGCACCGCGTACGAGGGCCTGCTGGCCCGGCTCGAAGCCGCCGGGAAGATGAAGGAGCTGGCGACCGTCAAGGCCCTGGGCGCCAAGACGCACTGGAGCGCGCAGGAGCGCGACCTCTACAACAAGCTCGTGGTGACCACCGACCCGCTCTCCTACGACACCATGAAGACCGTGGTGGTCCGCTCGCTCTGGTTCTCCCCGCTGCACACCCTGCGCGGCCTGCGCGCGTACCTGAAGGCGATGCAGTTCAGCGCGCCGCTCGCGGCCGAGGCCGCCACCGTGGACGAGTGGGCCGAGGGCACCGTCTTCGACCTGCCCTTCTTCGTCATCCAGGGCGCCGAAGACGTGCTCACCCCGCCCGAGCCGGCCCGCCGCCTCTTCGCGGACGTGACCGCCCCCGTCAAGAAGTTCGCGCTGATCGAGGACGCCGGCCACTTCGCGTCCTTCCGCCGCCCGGCTCGCTTCCTCGACCTGCTGCTCACCGAGGTCCGCCCGGTGATCACCGCGACGCCGGTCGCCACGGGCTGAGTCCGCCAAGTACGGGGCCGGGTACGGTACGTGGGAAGCCCGGTACCGGGCCGGCGGAGGCGAGGGCGGCGCAGTGACGGACAGCGGGACGATCGAACCGGAGCAGGCCACGGAGCGGGCCGCCGAAGCACCCGCGCGCGGGCGGCGGCGCGGGCCCGTGCTCAGGCGGGTGGCCGTGCTGGTGCTCGTGCTGGTGCTGCTCTGCCTGCCGCCTTGGTGGACGCTGTTCGGCCCGGCGGCCGGCTGGCCGGGGCCGGTGACGGCGGCCGGGACGGCCGTGCTGGTCGCCTGGATGGTCTCCTTCCCGTTCCTGATGATCGCGGGCCACGGGCGGCGGCGGTCCGACCGGGCGGCCCGGTTCGCGGACACCAGCCTCGGGGTGGTCTGGGTGCTGTTCACCTGGTCCGTGCTGGGCGGGCTGGCCGGCCTGGCTCTGACCGCGCTCGACCTCGGCGGGGCCGACCGGGGGCGGATCGTGGCGGTGGCGGTGGCCGCCGTCGCGGCCGGGCTGCTGGGGTGGGGGCACCACGAGGCGATGCGGGTGCCGCGGGTGAAGCGGGTGGACGTGCACCTGCCCCGGCTCGGCGCCGGCCTGGACGGGACGAAGGTCGTGGTGCTGGCCGACACCCACTACGGGCCGATCGACCGGGCCGCCTGGTCGGCCCGGGTCACCGAGGCGGTGAACGCGCTCGACCCGGACGTGGTGGTGCACGCCGGCGACATCGCCGACGGGACCCCGACGCAGCGCCGGGCCCAGTCCGCCCCGCTCGGCGCCGTCCGGGCCCGGCTGGCCCGGGTCTACGTGACCGGCAACCACGAGTACGGCAGCGAGGCCCAGGGCTGGCTGGACCGGATGGCCGAGCTCGGCTGGGAGCCGCTGCACAACCGCCACCTGGTGGTGGAGCGCGGCGGCGCCGCCCTGGTGCTCGCCGGCGTTGACGACGTGACCGCCGAGCACTCCGGCCTGGCCGGCCACCGCACCGACCTGACCGCCGCCCTCGCCGGGGCCGACCCGGCCCACCCCGTCCTGCTGGTCGCCCACCAGCCCAAGTACGTCCCGCACGCCGCGGCGGCCGGCATCGACCTGCAGATCTCCGGCCACACCCACGGCGGCCAGATCTGGCCCTTCAACTTCCTGGTCCGGATCGACCAGCCGGTGGTCCACGGCCTGAGCCGCCACGGCGAGCGCACCCAGCTCTACACCAGCCGAGGCGCCGGCTTCTGGGGCCCGCCCTTCCGGGTCTTCGCCCCGAGCGAGATCACCCTGCTGACCCTGCGTTCCGGCCTCAGCGCTCCGGAGTGACCAGGCCGTGGTCGTAGGCCATGATCACCAGGTGGACGCGGTCGCGGGCCCCGAGCTTGGCGAGCAGGCGGGTGACGTGGGCCTTGACGGTGGCGGGGCTGATGAAGAGGGCCTCGGCGATCTCGGCGTTGGCGAGGCCACGGGCGATCAGGGTGAGGACCTCCTGTTCGCGGTCGGAGATGCCGGGGACGTCGGCCGGGGCCAGCACCGGGGTGGCCGTGGCGGTGCGGGCGGTGAACTGCTCGATCAGGCGGCGCGTGACCTTGGGCGCGATCAGGGCGTCGCCGGCGGCCACCACCCTGACGGCGGTGACGATGTCGTCCAGGGCCATGTCCTTGACCAGGAACCCGGCGGCGCCGGCCCGCAGGGCGCTGTGCACGTTCTCGTCGTTGTCGAAGGTGGTCAGCACGAGCACCTGCGGCGCCCCGGTCTCGGCGGTGATCAGCCGGGTGGCCTCGATCCCGTCCGTGCCGGGCATCCGGAGGTCCATCACGACCACGTCCGGCGCCAACTCCCGTGCCAGCCGGACGGCTTCGGCGCCGTCGGCGGCCTCGCCGACCACCTCGATGTCCGGGATGTCGTTGATCACCATCACCAGACCGGCGCGGATCAACGGCTGGTCGTCGGCCAGGACGACACGGATCGGCATTCAGACCTCCGTCGGTAGCGGCAGCCGGGCGGCCACCCGGTAGCCCCCCTCGGGGCGCGGTCCGGCCGCGAACTCGCCGTGCAGCAGCTCCACCCGGTCACGCATCCCCGCGACACCGTAACCGGTGCCGCTGCCCTTGCCGTGCCCGGCCCCGCTGTTGACGATCACCACCGACAGGCCGTCGGCCGCGTACTCCACCGTGACCCGGCACTGCCGCGCGGCCGAGTGCTTGACCACGTTGGTGACGGACTCCTGGATCAGGCGGAAGGCGGCGAGGTCCACCTCCGGCGGCAGCGGCCGCCGCTCGCCGTGCCACTGCACGTCCACCCGCACGCCGGCCTCCCCGACGTTCGCCACCAGCCCCGCCAACTCCGCCAACCCGGCCGGTGGAGCGGCCGGTTCGGCCGCGTGCAGGGCACCGAGCATCCGCCGCAGCCCGGCCAGCGTCTCCCGGCTGGTCGACTCGATCGCGCCGAGGGCCCGGCGGGCCGCCTCCGGCTGGGTCTCGATCACCCGTTTCGCGGCCCCGGACTGGAAGGCCACCACGCCGATGCTGTGCGCCACCATGTCGTGCAACTCCCGGGCGATCCGCAGCCGTTCGGCCGTCACCGCCTGCTCCGCCGCCCGATCGCGCAACTCCCTTGCGTGCCGGTGCTCCTGGCGCCGCGCGTCGCCGAGCACCCAGGCCACCGCGACCATCATCAGCACCACCGCCTCCACCGAGGTGCCCACCCGCAGACCCAGCGCCACCCGCACCCCCAGGTACCCGAACAGCCCGAGCAGGCTGACCCCGACCGCGCCGAGCGAGACCCGGCGCGGCACCGCCGCCGCGACGGTGCCGAGCGCCACGCAGACCGGCAGGTACTGCTCCGGCGCGACGCTGGTGGTGTGGAACGGCCCGTTGGTGAGCACCAGCGCGGAGGCCGTCAGCGCGGCAACCGACCCCAGTGCGGCCCCCTTCGCCGGTGGCGCCTCGGCAGCCGGTACCGCCTCGGCAGCCGGCGCGGCCCTGACCGTCGCCGGCGCGGCCTTGACCAGGGCCAGCAGCACGCAGCCCGCGGCGGCCAGCGCCATCGCGAACAGCAGCATGGCCCACTCGCGGGGCATCATGGAGAACGGTGCGATCTGGTCGCTCTTCTGCCCCCAGGGCCTCAACCCCTCACCGGGCCAACGGATCTGGACCAGGAAGGAGTAGAGCGTGGAGAGGCACCAGGCGAGCGCCGTCCAGCCGGCGGGCGGGACGCGCCGCAGCGGCGCCGGAGACGGGGTGGCTGACATGCGGCGATCGTAACCAGCCGCTCCCCCCGGGCGAATCGGCCCACGGTCCTACACCCGTGGGCGACATCCGTGCCCGCCCGGCTGTGGACCGGGCTCCGATGCCGGTGGGCCCAGCCGGGCGGCACCGTACTCCCCATGACGAAACGGCCCACCCCCCTGCAGGCTCCGAGCTCGGAGCCGACCCGGCACGACCACCACGGCGAACCCGTGGTCCGACTCACCGACGTGCGCAAGGACTTCGGCGACCACGCGGCGCTGGACGGCGTCTCACTGGAGGTCCACGCGGGCGAATCGGTGGCCGTGATGGGGCCCTCCGGCTCCGGGAAGTCGACGCTGCTGAACCTGGTGGCCGGGCTCGACCGGCCGAGCGCCGGGTCGGTGGTGGTCGGCGGGCAGCGGCTGGACGGGCTGAACGAGAAGGGCCTCGCGCTGTTCCGGCGCCACCGGATCGGCATGGTCTTCCAGTTCTTCAACCTGCTCGACGACCTGCCGGCCCTGGACAACATCGCCCTGGCCGGGCAGTTGACCGGCCGGCGGACCAAGGCCGCCCGGGCCCGGGCCCTGGAGCTGATGGGCGAGCTCGGGATCGCCGACCGCAAGGACGTGCACCCGGCCGCACTCTCCGGCGGCGAGCGCCAACGCGTCGCCATCGCAAGAGCGTTGATGAACGAGCCCGCCCTGCTGCTGGCCGACGAGCCGACCGGCGCGCTGGACAGCCGCTCCGGCGAGCAGGTCATGCGGCTGCTCACCGACCTGAACCGGCTCGGCCAGACCCTGCTCCTGGTCACCCACGACCCGAGGCTCGCCGAGCAGTGCGCCCGGCGGGTCGTCGAGGTCGCCGACGGCCGGATCGCCCGGGACCGCAGTACCGCTGCCACCCACGGCACGGCGGTGACCCGGTGAGCGCCGTCCGGCGGGCCGCCGGTGCGGCGGTGCGGCGACGGCGGCTGCAGACCTTCGTACTCGGCCTGGTGGTCCTGGTCTCCAGCGCGATGGCCGTGGCCACCCTGGGTCTGCTGGCCGCCATGTCGGGGCCCTTCGACCAGGCTTACGACGCCGCCCACGGGCCGCACGTGGTCGCCGAGTTCGACCCCGCCAAGGCCACCCCGGACCAGCTGACCGCCGCCGCCAAGGCGCCCGAGGTGACGGCCTTCGCGGGCCCGTACCCCGAGACCGTCCTGCACTCGCCCACCCTGACCGGTGCGCACCCCCTCGGCCTGAACGGCTCGCTCACGGTGGTCGGCCGCGACCGGCCGGACACCCCGGTCGACACCCTCCGGCTCTCGGCCGGGCGGTGGCCGAGCGGCCCGGGCGAGATCGTGCTGGACGTGCCCGGCCGGCTGGGCGTCGACCTCTTCGACACCGAGCGACACGTCACCGCGCCCGGCGGCATCGACCTCAAGGTGGTCGGCTACACCAGCTCGGCCGGGCAGTCCGCCGGCGGCTGGGTCACCCCTGGCCAGGCCAGGGCCCTGCACGCGGACTCCACCCAGATGCTCTACCGCTTCCGACACGCCTCCTCCGAAGCCGAGTTGAAGAGCGGCCTGCGCGCCGCCACCGAAGGCCGGCCCGCCGGGGCGCTGACCGGCACCGCCTCCTACCTCGCACTCAAGGCCAACCTCGCCAAGGGGCCCGGCACGTACGTGCCCTTCCTCACCGTCTTCGGCCTGCTCGGCCTGGTGGTCTCCGTCCTGATCGTCGGCAACGTGGTCAGCGGCGCCGTGGTGGCCGGCTTCCGGCACATCGGCATCCTCAAGTCCCTCGGCTTCACCCCGCACCAGGTGACCGCCGTCTACCTGGCCATGGTCACCGCTCCGGCGGCCGTCGGCTGCGTGCTGGGCACCGCGCTCGGCGGGGTCGTCGGCGGCCGGCTGGCGCGGCAGGCGTTCTGGGGCATCTCCGGCGCCGACCTGGTCCGCGACTCGGCCGGTGTGCCCGGCTGGGTCTACCCGGTGGTGCTGCTCGGGATGCCGCTGCTGGTCGCGGTCTCGGCCCTGCTCCCCGCCCTGCGGGCCCGCCGCCTCCCGGCCGCCGTGGCGATCAGCGCGGGCAGCACCCAGCAGACCGGCCGGGCGCTCACCGTCCAACGCCGGCTGGGTGGTTCGGCCCTGCCGCGTCCGGTGAGCCTCGGCCTGGGCTGGCCGTTCACCCGGCCGGGCCGGACGGCGCTGACCCTCTCCACGGTGGTACTCGGCGTCACGACCGTGACCATGGCCCTCGGCCTCTCGGCCTCCGTCATCACGTACGGCCAGTCCCAGCAGCAGGCCGACACGATCCAGGTGCAGGCACAGGTCGCCGACCCGGGCTTCGACCCGGTCGCCGCCCAGCACACCGACGCCCAACTGACCGCACTGATCCGCCGGTTGCCCGGTACCGAGCACGTCCTGCTGGAAGCGCCGTTGGAGACCCGGACGACCGGCTCCTCGGGCACCGTCCGGGTCGGGATCCAGCAGGGCGACACCGCCAACCTGCACGCCGACCTGGTCCGGGGTCGCTGGCCCAGCGGGCCGGGCGAGATCGCGGTCTCCTCCGAGTACTGGCACCAGCACCAGGCCGCCCTGGGGCAGACCCTGACCCTGGTGGACGCCGCCGGGCAGCCGGCCCAGGAAACCATCGTCGGTGAATCCTCCGGGGGCTGGGACGTGACCAGCGTCGAATGGGACCGGTTCGTCCGGCTCAGCCCGGGCCACCGCGCGATGACCTTCTCGATCCAACTCGCCAACGGCACCGACCCGGTGGCCTACGCAGCCAAGGTCTCCGCCCTCGACCCCGGCCTGCACGCCACGGTCAACGGCGGCGCGGACACCCTGCAGAAGGTCATCATCAGCGTGGTCTCCACGCTCACCCTGATGCTGATCGTCGTCTCGGCGCTCGGCGTGCTCAACACCGCCGTGCTCACCACCCGCGAACGCCGCCGCGACCTCGGCATGCTCAAGTCCGTCGGCATGACACCCCGCCAGCTCCTCGCCATGGTGATCACCTCCACCACCGCCCTCGGCGCCCTCGGCGGCCTGCTCGGCGTCCCCCTCGGCGTGCTGACCCACCGCCTGATCATCCCGATCACCGGCCGCAGCACCGGAGTCGACCTCCCCGCCTCCCTCCTGCACGTCTGGCACTGGCCCCTCCTCCTGCTGCTCACCCTGAGCGGCGCCGCCATTGCCGCCCTGGGCGCCTACCTCCCGGCCCGCAGCGCGGCCCGCGCACCGGTCGCGGCGGTGCTACGGACGGAGTGAGCCGGGCAGTGAGCCGGGCACGGCCGTACTGCGGGCGGAGTGGCCCAGCCCCTGGATTTCCGGATCCCTAGAGCAGGGCGAGCCGCTCCGCCGTCGGCGAGCCCGGGGTGACGGTGTAGGCCACCAGCAACTGGTCCGGATCAGCCGGCAGTTGGAGTGTCTCGTAGCCGAACTCCAGCTCGCCGACCGCCGGGTGGACCATCCGCTTCAGGCCGTAGGTCTTCTCCTTGACCTGGTGGTCGGCCCAGAGCCGGCGGAAGTCCGTGCTCTTCAGCGAGAGTTCCCCGACCAGGGCGGCGAGGGCCGGGTCCTCCGGATGGCGACCCGCGTCCAGACGCAGGTGGGCGACGGTCTCGGCGGCGATGGCGGGCCAGTCCGGGTAGACGGTGGGCGCGGCGGGGTCGAGGAAGACCTGGCGGGCCTGGTTGAGTTCGGCCGGGGCCTTGGCGGCGAAGCCGGCCACGGCGTCGGCGAGCCGGTTCCAGGCGAGCACGTCCATCCGGCGGCCGAGCACGAAGGCCGGGGCCGCGGTCATCGAGTCGAGCAGCAGCCGCAGACCCGGACGGACGGTCTGCCCACCGCGTCCGCCGGTGCGCCCGGCAGCCGGACGGGCCGCCCCCGAACCCCCGCTGCCCGCCGGGCGGATGAGCGAGCGCAGGTGCTCCTGCTCGGTGTCGGTGAGCTGCAGCACCCGGCAGACCGCCGTCAGGACGGACTCGGAGACGTTCCGGCCCCGGCCCTGTTCGAGACGGATGTAGTAGTCGACGCTGACCCCGGCGAGTTGGGCCACCTCCTCGCGGCGCAGCCCCGGCACCCGGCGGCGCCCGTACGGCGGCAGGCCCACGTCCTCCGGGCGGATCCGGGCGCGTCGGGTCTGGAGGAAGCCGCTCAGGTCGTTGTCCACCCTCCGAGCCTACGGCCGGTCCCGGCGCGGATCCTGGTACTGGCAGACCCAGGAACGGCGCAGCCCTGGGTGTCCGCTCCGGCCCCACGCAGAGTTGACCCGCCACCGGCCGCACCGGCCGCCGGCCCCGACTCACCGCAGGAGAAGCAGAGATGAGCTACGCCACCCTCGCCGGCCGTACCGCCGTGGTCACCGGAGCCGCCAGCGGCATGGGTGCGGCCACCGCCCGGCTGTTCGCCGCGCAGGGCGCCCGGGTCGCCCTGCTGGCCCGACGGGCCGACCGGCTGGCCGAGTTGGCCGCGAAGATCAGCGCGGACGGCGGCCAGGCCCTGGCCGTCCCGGTGGACGTCACCGACCAGGCCTCGGTGAACGCGGCAACCATGGCGGTCCACCAGGCGTACGGACTGGTCGACCTGGTGGTGAACAACGCCGGGGTGATGCTGCCGAATCCGGTGGCGGCCGGCCGGATCGACGAGTGGACGCGGATGGTGGACACCAACCTCACCGGCGCGCTGCGGATCGCCCGCGCCTTCACCGCCGACCTGCTCGGTGCCGCCGCCGAGGGCCGCACCGCCGACCTGGTCAACGTCTCCTCGATCGGCGCCCACGTGGCGTTCCCCAACTACGCGGTGTACGGGGCGACCAAGGCCGCGCTCACCCAGCTCTCGGCGGGGCTGCGCACCGAGCTCGGCCCGCGCGACGTCCGGGTGACCAACATCGAACCCGGTCTGACCGCAACGGAGTTGGGCGACCACCTGGACAACCCCGCACTGGCGGAGCAGCTTCAAGGCATGCACGAGGCGATCGGCGCGCTGAGCGCCGAGGAGATCGCCGACCTGATCGGCTTCGTGACCAGCCGCCCGGCCCACCTCAACCTCAGCCAGGTGGTCGTCCTGCCGACCCGCCAGGCCTGAGAGCGCCGGCCTGAGCGCGCAGGCCTGCGGACTCGAGCCTGCGGGCTATCTTGATCACCGTGTCCCGCGTTCCCGCACGTTCCCGAACAGAAGGAGTGACCCGGCGATGGCCGAGACCCTGACCACCGGCAAGGCGGAGCTGGTCGACCAGGCCCACCGCAGGATGCGGACCGCACTGCCGGACCACGGCTTCACCCTCCGCCAGCAGCTCGCGCTCACCTGCCGGATCCTCTTCGACGCGGGCCACGACTCCGGCCTGGCCGGCCAGATCACCGCCCGGGCGGAGCGGCCCGGCACCTACTACACCCAGCAGCTCGGCCTCGGCTTCGACGAGATCACCGAGGACAACCTGCTGCTGGTGGACGAGGACCTCAACGTCCTGGAGGGCGAGGGGATGGCCAACCCGGCCAACCGCTTCCACAGTTGGGTGTACCGGGCGCGGCCGGACGTGAACTGCCTCATCCACACCCACCCCCGGCACGTCTCGGCGCTGTCGATGCTGGAGACGCCGCTGGTCGTCTCGCACATGGACCTCTGCCCGCTGTACGAGGACTGCGCCTTCCTGCCGCAGTGGCCGGGCATCCCGGTCGGCAACGAGGAGGGCGAGCTCATCGCGGCCGCGCTCGGCGACAAGCGGGCCCTCCTGCTCGCCCACCACGGTCAGTTGGTGGCCACCGCGAGCGTCGAGGAGTCCTGCGTGCTGGCCGTGCTGGTCGAACGGGCCGCCGAACTCCAACTGCTGGCCTCCGCCGCCGGACCGATCCGTCCGATCCCCGCCCCGCTCGCCCGCGAGGCGCACGACTGGACCTCCACCCCGACCCGCAGCCGGGCCACCTTCGCCTACTACGCCCGCCGCGCGCTGCGGGCCGGCCATGGCGACGCACTCTCCGCAGCGACGGCCGCGGACGGCCACGGACGGTGACCGACCCCCGTCCGGCCCGGATCACCGACTCACCGGTCGGCTCGGCTTGCGCTTTCCGCTACGTCAACTCCTACCGTCGTAGTCGGGCCGGAGGGACCGGCCCGGCGACGGGAGGCCGGCGATGAGCTGGGCGATCGCGGAGGTGGCCCGGATGTCCGGGGTCACCTCGCGCACCTTGCGGCACTACGACGAGATCGGGCTGCTGCCACCCGCCGGGATCGCGGCCAACGGGCACCGGTACTACGAGGAGGCGGACCTGCTGCGGCTGCAGCAGATCCTGCTGATGCGCGAACTGGGCCTGGGGCTGCGCGAGATCCAAGCCGTGCTGGACAGCCAGGTGGACCGGGTGGCGGTGCTCCGCGAGCACCACCAGCGGCTGCTCGGCGAACGGGACCGGCTGAGCACGCTGGTCCGCACGGTCGGCCGCACCATCGCCGAGCTCGAAGCAGCGGAAGGAAGGGACGAGACAGTGAGCATCAACCGGCCGGAGAACCTGTTCGAGGGCTTCGACTCCTCGACGGTGGACGAGGAGGCCCGGGAGCGCTGGCCGAAGCAGTGGGAGCAGTCCCGGCGCGCCGTCCAGGGCATGACCCCGGCGGAGATGGAGCAGTGGCAGCGCGAGGTGACCGCGCAGATGATCCGCCTGGCGGAGCACATGGTGGCCGGGGTGCCGGTCGCCGACCCGGTGGTGCAGGCCGAGATCGAGACGCACTACCAGGGCATCTGCCGGTTCTGGACCCCGAACGCCTGCGCCTACCGAGGCCTCGGCCAGACCTACGTGGACGACCCGAGGTTCCGGGCCAACTACGACAAGATCGCCGAGGGCCTGGCCGAGTACCAGCGGGACGCGATGGCCGTCTACGCCGAGGCCCACCTGAGCTGAGCCGGCCCCGCACAGGGGTCGGGGCCGGCTCGACCGTCGGTACCGCCCTACCTACCGGGCGCCGAACACCTGGGTGCCCACCACATCCAGCAGAGCCAGCCGTCCGGCCGCGTCGCCGCCCGGGGGCGGGGTGTAGAGGACCAGTCGCTGGTCGCCCTCGGGGGCGAGCAGCACCTGGCAGTCCAGGTCGACCGGGCCGATCACCTCGTGCAGCACCCGCATCCGGGTGTGCCGCCGGACGGCGACCTCGTGCAACTCCCAGAGCGCCGCGAACTCCTCGCTCGCGTCCAGCAGTCGGGCGACCAGCCGGGCGGCGGCGGGGTCCCCGGCGCGGCGCCCGGTGGCGGCCCGCAGGTCCGCCACGTGCAGCCGGCTGTAGTGCTCGTGCTCGGCTGCCGGGTAGGCGGCCCGCACGGCGGGGTCGGCGAACCAGCGCCAGACCACGTTCCGGCCGTGCTCCGAGACGGTGCAGACCCCGCCGAGCAGCGCCCGCGCGATCTCGTTCTGGGCCAGCACGTCACCGAGGTCGCTGAGCACCTGGGCCGGCGTGGTCGGCAGCTGGTCCAGCAGGTGCAGCAGGGCGGGGCTCACGTGATCGCCCGAGGCCCGTCCGGCGGGCGGCTGGTGGCCGGCCAACAGGTAGAGGTGGTCCCGGCCGTCGGTGCTCAGCCGCAGCGCCCGGGCCAGCGCGGCGAGCAGCTGGGGCGAGGGCTTGGGGCCGCGGGCCTGCTCCAGGCGGGTGTAGTAGTCCACCGACATCCCGGTGAGCTGGGCGACCTCCTCGCGCCGCAGCCCCGGCGTCCGCCGCCGCGCGCCGGCGGGCAGCCCGACCTCCTCGGGACGGACCCGCTCCCGGGAGCAGCGCAGGAAGTCGGCCAGTACGGCGCGGTCGATCGTCATGTGGATCATCCTGCCGAAGCCGCCGCGCGGTATCCAGGGACTCCCGATCCCAGGCTGAGCGGGTCTCTCCCACCCCCTCCGGCCCGACGGCAGGCTGATCACCACCGAAGCCCGCCCCGAACCGACCGGAGCCCACCATGACCACCCTCGCCACTCCCGCCGCCACCACCCCCGCCACCGCCGCCCACACCGTCTCCACCCACACCGTCTCCACCCACACCGCCCGGGTCACCTACGACCTCACCCTCCCCGCAGCCGAAGGCTCCCCCGCGCCCACCCTGGTCCTGGTGCACGGCACCGGATCGGCCGGCGCCGCCCTGACCTGGGGCCAGCTGGCCCCCCGCTTCGCCGAACACCGGGCGGTCGTCACTCCCGACCTCTCCGGCACCGACCGCACCACCGACGACGGCGCCCCGCTCACGGTCGAGGGGCTCGCCGCTCAGGTCACGGCGGTGATCGAGGACCTCGAACACGGACCGGCGGCCGGCCGCGGCCCGGTCGACCTGCTCGGTTTCTCGATGGGCGCCCCGGTCGTCGCGGCGGTGGCCGCACTCCGGCCGGACTTGGTGCGACGGCTGATCCTGGTGGCCGGCTGGGCCCACACCGAGGGCGACGAGTACCTGCGCAACCTGTTCACTCTCTGGCGCACCCTGGGCCCGCTCGACGCCGAGGCCTTCGGACGGAGCGTCAGCATGACCGGCTTCAGCCGGGGGTTCCTCAACACCATCGGCCGCGACCAGGTCGAGCAGCTGATCCCCAACCTGCCGCCCACTCCCGGCACGCTGCGCCACGTCGACCTCGACACCCGGATCGACATCCGCGCGCTGCTCCCGCTCGTCCAGGCCCCGACCCTGGTGATCGGCGGCACCGAGGACGCCACCGTCCCGGTCGAGCAGACCCGCGCCCTGCACGCGGCGATCCCCGGCAGCTCCTACGCCGAACTGCCCGCCGGCCACGTCCTCTTCTTCGAGCGCCCCGAGGAGTTCCGCGCCCTGGTCGAGGACTTCGTCGACGCTCCCTGACCGCCGAGACCGCGGTGGCCGCCGAGACCGCGGTGGCCACCGACCGTGCCTGCGCCGGAAGTTCACCCCTCCGTCGACGAACCGTTCCCCCTCGGCCGCGCTCCCGAGATCGGATGGGCCGGGACCCCACCGCCCCCGAACCCCAGGGACGACCCACCGTCATGGACCGCCGTACCTTCGCCATCTCGGCCGCCGCCGCAACCGCCATCGCCGCCTTCGCCACCCCCGCCGAAGCCGCCTCGACCGCTGGAACCTCCTCGACCGACCGGTCGAAGCTCCGCCGCCAGTTGCTCGACACCCTGGCAGCCGAACTCGACGACCGCGCCACCGCCGCCGTCGAGGTCCCCCGGATCATGGACGTCTGCCTGGACTGGGCCCCGCCGACGGTGGCCCTCGAGTCGGTCGACTTCCTGCTCGGGTACAGCTTCGGCAACCGGGCTCCGGCGGACGGTGGCGACCCGGCCAAGGTGCGGTACGAACCGGGGCCGGTGAACGAGAGCCTGGCCGACACCGTGGCCCGAATCCACCGCCGCCGACCGGTCCCGGTGTACGCGCAGTGGGAGATCGCCCACTTCCTCACCACCAAGCACGGCCTCAAGGACGTCACCTCGATCGAACCGGTGGTCGCCCCCGACGGCACCATCACCTACCTGAGCACCTACGGCGTCGCGGCCCAGGTGCTCGGCCTGCGCAAGCACCTCCCGGGCGGCCCCGGCACGGCGGGCGTGATCGGCTTCCGCGACCACGTGAAGCGCCGCGTCCTCACCACCCGCCTGGCGGGCCTCCCCACGGCCGGTGCTCCGGCCGGCCACCGCATGCCCGGCACCTACGACCCCCAGTCGGGCCAGGCCTGGACCCGCAGCCGTCAGCTCTACCTCGTCCACGACATGGCCGCTCAGCTCCAGATGCTCGAACAGCAGCTGATCGCCGGCGCCTGACCCGCCCCCACCGGGGCCCGGACCTGCCCAGACGGCCCGGACTGCCCGGACTGCCCGGTCCGCTACAGGTCGCGCCGGTAGTGGTGCACGAGGTGCGTCGGACGGTAGCCGAGCGCGTCACTGATCCGCCGCATCGCGCGGTTCTCCTCGGCGGTGTCGGTCAGCAGACCCGCCAGCTCGGGGTACCGCTCTCGGGCGTGCCGGATCGACGCCACCTTCATCCACCGCGCCAGACCCCGGCCCCGGTGCTCGGGCAGCACGGCGGTGCCGTAGTGCTGGGCATCACCCGACTCCCCGGCCGGCGTGACCAGTTCGGTGAAACCGACGATCGCGCCGTCCGACTCGTCGACCACGGCCACCGTGTGCAACAGGTCGCCCCGGTCGGCGACCACCCCGACCACCCGCCGCAGCCGCGCCAGGTCCCAGGACGTCCGGTCGGGGGCCAGCTCGCCCAACGGCATGTCATGGGTGGCCCGCCGCGAGGCGAGGTAACTGTCGGCGAGGGCGTCCGGGACCATGCCCGCCCAGTCGACCAACCGGTAGCCCCGGTGCGGCTCCCGCTCCGCCGCCACCAGGGCTGCGAGGTCAACCCCGGCGAGGTCCAGCCTGGCGAAGTGCAGGGTCAGCGCCCGCCGGAACCCACTCGCCTCGAAGAAGCCCGCCCCGGGGCTCCCGCCCGTCGCCTGCCCGAGCAGGTACTGCCACCCGTCCTGGCGGGCGGCTTCTAGCGCGGCGGCCAGCAGCTGGGTACCGATCCCGGTACGGCGTTCGGCGGGGTGGACCTGGATCTCCAGCTCGCCGAAGTGGGTCTGGTCCTCGGCCGTGGACACCCGCAGGTACGCGGAGCCGACGGGGTGGCCGTCGGGAGCGGCCGCGAGCCAGGCCAGGCGGTGGCCGGCGACGGCGGGCTCGGGGTCGATCAGGGCGGTGAGCTGGACTTGTGCGGGCACCACGGCTCCAAGTCTGGGCACTGAAAAAGCACGGTCGCATCTTTACGACGGGTGCAACTTTGCGACCGGCGAACTCGGCGCCTCAACCGATTTTTACTACCGGCGCAAGTTTCTTCTCGGCGCAAGCTTGCCGCCCGCACAACCTTGCACTGCGGGCAGCTTTACGCCGTGGGCAGCCCTGCCCTGCGGGCAACTTTGCGCGCGAGGAACCTTGCGCCGTGGGCAACCCTGCAAAGCCAGCAACCTTGCGCCCCATGCGATCTTACGGTCGGGGCAAACTTACACTCGACGCAAGGTTGCCTTCAGCGCAAGTGTCAGCGCCGAGCTGGCTCCGGGTAGCTGCCGAGCGCGGCGGCCAGCAGGTCGAAGGCCCGGGCAGCCTCCGGCGCGACCGTCTCCGCGATCCGGTCGTCGCTCCGGCCGGCCAAGGTGAGCTCCTGGACCCGGTCGAAGAGCAGCCGGGCCACGGCGGCACCGAGCGCAGCGGCCGTCCGGTCGGCGAAGCCGGGGTGGCCATTGGGCGCGGCGGTGTCGTCGGCCAGCGCGGCAGCGAGGGCCGCCTCCCGGAGGTCGTGCAGGTCGCGGAAGCCCGCCGTGAGGGTCGGGCTGTCCGTCACCATCCGGGCGAACGGCGCACCGGAGAACCCGGCCACCGGATCCCGGGCCTCCAGCGCCGTGGTGAACTGACGGCGGAGCGCCGAGGCCATCGACTCGCCCTCCTCCCTGGCGAGCACCGCGTGGGCCAGGCTCTGGACGAACGCCTCGTGGCGGTCGAGCGCCAGGTCCTCCTTGCGCGGGAAGTAGTTGGTCACCGTCTTCTTGGCGACCCGCGCGGCCTCGGCAACCTCGGCGATCGTCGTCTGCTCGAAACCCTGCTCGACGAAGAGCCTGACCGCCTGCTCCGCGATCAGACGCCTGGTCTCCAGCTTCTTCGATTCACGGAGGCCCAAGATCTCGTTACCCATGGGGCAATCTTAGGCTCGTGGCAAGTTTCACCCGAGGCCACCACGCCCGGCCGCGACACCGAGTCACCAGTGCGCGTTGCACTGCCGGGGCGCGGGGCTTTCCCAGCAATGCGCCGGTGCACGACAGTTCACCCCCGCAGGTGCCGCAACACCGCCTGCACCGACGTGTCCACGGCCCACCGCACCAGTTCCGGTCCGTCCAGCGTCTCGAAGCCGTGATGTCCCCCCGGCACCTCGACCAGCTCCACCCGGCTTCCGTTCTCGGCCGCCGCCGCGCGGAACTTGTCCACCGTCCCGGCCAGTTCGGGTTGCTCCAGCTCGACCGTGGTCAGCACGATCGGCAGTTCGCCCGCCCCCGGCAGGGCCTCCACCGGACGGTACCGGCGGTCCACCATGCCCCAGCTCGGCAGTGGCGCGAGCACCGGGTAGGTCAGGGCGACCACCCGCAGCCAGGAGGGCGGTTCGGCGAGCCACCGCGCCGAGAGCAGGCTGCCGCCGGAGAAGAACCAGAGCGCGATCCGCTCACTGTCCACCCGTGGGTCGGCCCGGAGGAGTTCGACAGCCGCCGCCACGTCCTCCGCCGCCTGCGGGTAGTCGGTGAGGCCGTGCAGCCCGTGGTCCACCACCGCGCCGATCACGCCGAGGCTCGCCAGGTACCGGGCCTGGCCGACGAAGTCCGGCCAGTCGCGTGGGGTGGGTTCGACCCCGGCCGGCACCGGTCCGCCGTGGACGTAAAGGACTGCCGGCAGCGGCGGTTCGCCTGCCGCCGGGAGCCGCTCGGGCAAGTGGAGGTCGAGCCGGACCTCCGGATGGGCGAGCCGTTCGCGCCGCACCTCCGGCACCGGGAACGCGAACGGGCGCAGATGGGGCGGCAGTTGGTCGGCCGGGGCAGCGGAGATCCGGTGCCCCTCCCCCGCCCCGGCGGCAAGCAGGGCCGCAGCCAGCTCAGCGGGAGCAGAGAGCATCGGCCAGTGCCCGGTGGGCAGTTCGAAGAAGGTGACCTGGTGGTCGACCAGCCGGACGAAGTCCGGGTGCCCCATCCGGACCATCGCCTCGACCATGGCAATGGTGATGCCGTTGGCCGTACAGAACACCCCGGTGGTCGGCACCTGCGCCCCCGCACCGGTCAGCCGGAGCGGTTCGGTGAGCGTGGCCAGCGGCTGCGGAGCCGCCCGCCGCACCAACTCACCCACCTGGGCCGCGCTCAGCCCCTCGGTCGCCCCCAGCCCACCCCACTCCGCCACCGTCCCGGGCGCCGGCAGTACAGCCGCACCACCCTCGACCCCCACCCCCACCCCCGCACCAGAGCCGGGCCGGTCCGGGGAGTCGGGCTGCTCCACCAGTGCCCGCAGCCCGGCATCGGGCAGCAGCGCCGACGCCCGGTCGCCGTCCTTCGGCATCCCCGCATCCAGGTGCACCACCCGACGGACCCGCCCCGGCCGACGGTCGGCCGCCCCGAGCACCGGATGGATCGCGTAGTCATGGGCCACCAGCACCAGTTCGGACTCCGGAGCCCGGTCGATCAACCCGACCAGCTCAGCGATGTGGGTCTCCAGACCCACTTCCCCCGAGACCGAGACCGAGACCGAGACCGAGACCGAGGCCGGGTCCAGGTCCAGGGCCGAGCCCTGGGCCGGAGCAGGCCGCTGCTCCCCCATCCCGCTGAGCGTCACCGGGTACGCCGCCGCACCCGCCGCCCGCAGCCGTTCGGCCACCTCCTGCCACACCCACGCACCGGTGAAGTGGCCCGGCACCAGCACGTACCCCGTCATGACTGTCTCCTCCGCGTAGCCGCACGGGTCCTCGCCCGTACCCATGGCCGGTTCTGCGTTCGGTGCGGGCGACCCCCGTCCGCCCGCACACCTGCACGCTAGGAGCTCCCCTTGGGGGAGGTTCAAGCTTCCGGCCGGGCGGAGTCAGCCCATGCTCTTCGCCCCGTCGAGGGATTCGCGGATGATGTCGGCGTGGCCTGCGTGCTGCGAGGTCTCCGCGATCAGATGGAGGATCACCCGCCGGGCCGACCAGGCCGTACCGGGCGGGAACCAGGGCTTCACCGGAAGCGGCTGCGGCAGGCCGAGCTCGGGCAGCGTGGCGATCAACTCGTCTGTCTCCGCAGCCACTTGTTCGTAGGCAGCGAGCAGGCCGGCCAAGGTATCCCCCTCGGCCATCCGGAACTGTCCCTCCCAGTCGACGGGTTGGGCCTCCATGGCCTCGGCCCCACCGACCACGAAGCTCCGCCAGCGAGCCTCGACCAGCGTCACGTGCTTGATCAGCCCACCCAGGCAGAGCGCGCTCACGGTGGTCCGCTCTGCGGCCTGCTCGTCGGTGAGGTCCCGGCAGGTGCGCCGGAGCAGGCCCCGGTGCTTGTCCAACGTCTCGATCAGCTCGGCCCGCTCCGCAGCGTCCGGCAGTTGAGGTGTCGTCGTCATGGCCTGCACCCAACCACAGCCCGGCGCGGGCACTGAGCTCGGCGCGCCGCCGTCGCCCACCCAGGGACGCCACCATCGGCTGGGCACGGCGCGCCGCCGTCGGCCGAGCACGGCCGTTCGGGGAAGATGGGCGGTATGGAGCACACCATTCGGCTCGCCCAGCAGCCCGAGGCGGACGCCCTGCTCGGCCGCAGTCCGCTCGCGGCCCTCGTCGGCATGCTGCTCGACCAGCAGGTGCCGATGGAAAAGGCGTTCACCGGCCCGTACGTGATCGCCCAGCGCCTCGGCCGGGAGGACCTGGACGCGCACGAGATCGCGGCGTACGACCCCGAGGCGTTCGCCGCGCTCCTCTCCGCCAAGCCGGCCGTGCACCGCTACCCGGGCTCGATGGCCAAGCGGGTGCAGCAGCTCTGCCAGGCGCTGGTGGACGAGTACGAGGGCGACGCGGCGGCCGTCTGGGCGGGTGCCGCCACCGGCGCCGAACTCCTGGCCCGCCTCAGCTCACTCCCCGGGTACGGGAAGCAGAAGGCACAGATCTTCATCGCCCTGCTCGGCAAGCAGTACGGAGTCCGACCGCCCGGCTGGCGCGAGGCCGCCGGGCTCTACGGTGAACAGGGCTGCTTCCGCTCGGTAGCCGACATCACCGGCCCCGAATCCCTCGCCGAGGTCCGCAGCTTCAAGCAGGAGGCCAAGCAGGCGGCGAAGAAGAAGGCAGCGGAGGGGTAGGGCGGGGGCGGGTAGGCACCCGGGCTGGCGGGCTGGCCGAGACCGCACCCCAAGCAGCCCAGTCCAGCCCCGCCCAGCCCTAGCCCGCCGCACACCGCACACCGCAGACAAGCGGCCAGCCCGTAGCCGGGCCTAACGACCCAGCACCACGCCACCGTTGACCCCGATCACCTGCCCGGTGAGGTAACCCGCGCCAGGCGAGGCCAGGTAGCCGATCACACCGGCGACGTCGGCGGGGACACCGGCCCGGCCGACCAGGGTTTCGGCGACCTTGGCGGCATGGAACTCCTCCGTCCAGCCCTCGCCGAAGATCTCGGTCTCCGCGATGTAGCCGGGGGCGACCAGGTTGACGGTGATGCCGTCAGGGCCGAGTTCGCGAGCCAGGCCGAAGGCCCAGCCGTGCAGGGCGGCCTTGGCCGCCGCGTAGGCCCCGGCCGAGTGCGGGCCCGCCCCGCCGCGCTGGGCGGCGGTCGAGCTGACCACGATCAACCTGGCTCCTGGGCGCCGGAGTTGGCCAAGCAGGGCACTGGTGAGCAGGACGGCCGATAGCAGGTTGGCCTCCAGGCCGCTTCGCCAGGAGGCGGCCAGGGCGGCCAGACTGCCGTCCACCGGAGCGGTGACGCGGGCACCCGCGTTGTTGACCAGCACGTCCACCGGGCCGTACGCGGCGATGGCCGAGGCCGCCCGCGCGGTCGCCTCGGGGTCGGTGAGGTCGACGACCAAGGGGATCACCCGGCCTTCGCCGACCGCCGCGCCGATCTCCTTGCGGGCCAGCTCCAGCGCCTCCGCCCTACGGCCGAGGATCACCACCCGGCAGCCCCCACGGGCGAGTTCGGTGGCGATCGCCTTGCCGATGCCCGAACCGCCGCCGGAGACCACCGCGAGCCGCCCGACACCACCGCCCTGACCCGCCACATCCGCATGATGTGTCGTCAACTGATGCTCCGCCATGTGCCGTTCCCCCAGGGCTCGCGACGCGCCCCCCGCGCCGGATCGCCCGTCAGTGTAGCCAGGCCACACCACGATCCGACGGAGGAAAGCGGAACCGGTGCCTCAGGGCGCGTCGCCCTGAGCCAACGGTCAGCGAACACCGGTCAGCGGACACACCGGTCAGCGAACACCGGCAGCGGGCCCCGACCAGGGGCCCAGCCAGGGAGCCCAGCCGGCAACCTCGGTCAGATGGTGTTGTTGCGGTAGAACGGCGCGTCCTCCGGGCCGGTGAAGGCCGGGCGGTACCAGTTGGCCTGGCGCAGCGAGCCGCGGATCTCGTCGGCCACGCCCAGGACGGAGGCGAAGAGCGCCATCCGGGCCGGGATGCCGTTGTCGGTCTGGCGGAAGATGGCCAGGCGGTGGTCCGAATTCAGGTCCGTGGCCAGGTCGTTGGAGCCCGGACGGCTGTCGCGCGGGAGCGGGTGCAGGATCACCGCGTCCTCGCGGCAGACCCGCTCGACCAGCGCGCGGTCGATCCGGAACTCGTCGCTGTACGGCAGCGGCTTGTCGGCGAACCGCTCGGTCTGGAGCCGGGTCGCGTACACCACGTCCGCCTCGCGCAGGGCCAGCGCGGGCTTGTCGCTCACCTCGACCTGGTGGCCGCGGGCGGCGGCCAGCTCCAACAGCTCGGCGGGCATGCCGAGTTCCTCGGGCGAGACGCAGACGATGGTCATGTTCTCGTACCGGGTGAGCAGCTTCATCAGGGAGTGCACGGTGCGGCCGTGCAGTAGGTCGCCGACCAGGGCGATCCGGCGGCCGTCCATGGTCTTGCCGAGCCGGTCGAACTCGCGGTGCAGGGTGAAGGTGTCGAGCAGGGCCTGGGTGGGGTGCTCCCCGGCACCATTGCCCGCGTTGACCACCGGGATGTTGGTCGCGGCGGCGAACTCGTGGATCGAGTCGACCTCCGGGTGGCGCATCACCACCAGGTCGCAGTAACCGCCGACCACCCGGGCGGTGTCGGCCAGCGACTCGCCCTTGGAGATCGAGGTCACGCCGGTGCCGGTGGTGCTGGTCACGGCGCCGCCGAGCCGCAGGAAGGCCGACTCGCAGCTGAGCCGGGTACGGGTGCTCGCCTCGAAGAAGAGGCTGGCCAGCACGGCGCCCTCCAGCACCCGCGTCACCTGCTCGCCCCGGGCCACGGGCACCAACAGGTCCGCCAGTTCGAAGAGCCGCTCCAGTTCGTCCCGGTCGAAGAGGTCGCTGGAGAGAATGTGCTTTCCGGTCAGTGACATGGCGGCTCTGACTTCCTCTGTAGTACGCAGTTGTCCGACTCGGCGCGGCTGGCCACGCGCCGCCAGTGTACTGGGGCAACGGCTTCGCGAACGTTTTGCGAAATGCCGCCCCAGAGCCCGGACGGGCGATACCGCGGGGATACGGCGGTGATACGGCAGGGATGCCAGAGGGATACGGCGGCGATACGGGTGTGGGCATTCGGCTGCCGTTTCGCACGAATTCGTGCCGCCAATTCCCTCCCGCCCGCAGGTGGACGCCCGTAGAGTCGATGCCATGGTGATGCGGGAATCCTCCTCGACCGGTCCGGACGAGCTGCCGGCGAAGATGATCGCCGAGGCGCGGCGGGCCTTCTTCGTGATGTTCGCCCTGCTCTGCGCGGTCTGGGCCGTCCAGGTGGCCAACTGGGCCGACGACTACGACCTCACCCGGCAGTACGGCATCGTGGCGCACCAGCCCGGCCGGCTGGTGGACGTGTTCGCCGCGCCGTTCCTGCACCTCAACTGGCAGCACCTGGAGGGCAATTCCGGGCCGCTCTTCGTCTTCGGCTTTCTGGCGGCCCACCGGGGCGTGAAGCGTTTCCTGGGGCTGACGTTGCTGGTGGCGCTCACCAGTGGCGCGGCGGTCTGGCTCTTCGAGCGGGACGACGTGGTCACCGTCGGGGCGAGCGGGGTGATCTACGGATACTTCGGTTATGTGGTACTTCGCGGCCTTTTCGACCGGAATCTGATCGACTCCCTGATCGGCCTGGTGATGGGCGCCTCTTTCGCCTACATCCTCACCACGGCCGTCCCCGGCACCCCCGAGGTCAGCTGGCTCGGCCACCTGGGCGGCCTGGCCGGCGGACTGGTCGGCGCCTGGGTCTTCCGCGACCGAAGCGACCGGAGAAACCGAAGCAACCGGAGCGACCGGAGGAAGCAGGGCGAGCAGGACGCCCGAAGCGAGCCGGACCCCCAGCCCACCACCCCGAACCAGTCCAAGGGCCCCAAGACCGCCGACGGCGACCGCGCCGCGCTGCTCAAGGAACTCGACGATCTCGGGCTCTGACCCGGAAGACCCACCGACCCGGTGGGCACGCGCTAGCCCGAACGGGCAGTCCACCCGTCAGGTATAGACCAATCCCCGGCGGCCCGGCTAGCGTGGTGCCCACCCCGTCACCCGCACCACCTGCTCCGGAGCCGCCCCGTGGAGTCCTCCGTCCTCGCCTTCGCGACCGACCTGCTCGACGAGGGGCCCGACACCTTCTTCGGCAACCTCACCGACCGGGCCGGGGTGGGCGGCGTCACGCTGGCCTCGGTCTACCACGAGGCCCGGGACGTGTTTCCGCACAACCCGCACCGGGTGGTCCGCTACCTGGAGCCCGGCGCGGCCTACTTCCAGCCGGACGCGGCCCGCTGGCGGGGCCGCCGGCTCGCGCCCCGGCCGAGCACGGCGATCGGCGACGCCGACCCGTTCGCGATCGCGGCGGAGCAGGCGCAGCGCCGCGGCCTCAAGCTGCACGCCTGGACGGTCTTCTGCCACAACGACCGGCTCGGCTTCGAGCACCCGGACTGCGCCCCGGCCAACGCCTTCGGCGACCGCCACCTCACCGAGCTCTGCCCGGCCAACCCCGAGGTCCGCGAGTACGCGACCACGCTGGTGGCCGAGCTGGCCCGGTACGGGGTGGACGCGATCCGGGCCGAGTCGCTGCACTTCCACGGCCTGCGGCACGGCTACCACCACGAGCGCTACTTCGAGCAGCTCGGGCCGGTCACCGAGGCGCTGCTCGGGCTCTGCTTCTGCCCGCACTGCCTGGCCGCCGCGACGGCGCTCGGCGTACCGGCCGAGGAGGTCCGCCAGGCCGTCCGGGCCGAGCTCCGGGCCCGGTTGGCGGACGAGCACCGGGCGGTGGAGCCGGCGCCCCTGGACGAGCTCGCGGACGGCACGGTGGCCGCGTACATCGACGCCGCCGCCCACACCGTCACCACGCTGACCGCCGAGGTGGCCGAGGCGGCCGGCCAGGCCGGTCTGCGGCTGAGCTTCATGGACGGCGGCGGCCCGGGCAAGGGCTGGCTCTCCGGCATCGACCTGCCCGCCCTCGGCAAGGCGGCCCACCAGATCGAGACCCTCGGCTACGCCAAGACCCCCGAGGCCGTCCGGGAGAAGATCGCCGCCTTCGCTCTGCACGGCATCCGGCCCGAGGAGATGGCGGTGATCCTCCGCCCGATGGCCCAGGACTGCGACGGCCCGGAGAACCTCGCCGCCAAGCTCAGCGCCCTGCGCGAACTCGGCGTCCCCGAGGTGGAGTTCTACAACTACGGTCTGATGCGGCTCTCCTCCATGGACCGGATCGGCGCCGCCCTGCGCCAGGCCGGCTGAATTGCCGTCACCCCCGCACTATGACAACCGTCATAGCGGAGTGGTGACCCTGCACCCTGCTGCCCGGTACCGCCTGGGCGGCAGGATGAGGATCACCACAACGGACCACGGGGGCGGACATGAACATCCTGAAGAACCTGAAGCAGCGCCGGCAGCAGACCGCGCAGGTCGACCTCACCACCGTCGACCCGTCGGAGAGCCGGCTGCCGGTCTGGTTCTTCGGGTTCGAGGGCGTCCTGGCGGGCGCCTTCGACATCCTGAAGGCCTTCCCGCACGCCTGGCCCGCCCTGGTGGTGCTCGGCCTGGTCAACATCACCGTCTCGCTCACCATGCTGCGCCGCCGGGTCCGGCTGGCCAAGGCCCTCTGGCGCGGCAAGGAGACCCGCAAGGTCGCCTTCGGGCTGCTCGGCCTGCGCCTCGGCAGCCACGCCCTGCTCCACCTGGCCGACTTCGCCGTCACCTCCGTGCTCGGTCACCTGGCCTTCGCCCTGGTGATGGCCACGGTGACGGTCGGCCTGCTCGCCTGGACCCAGGAGATCGCCCTCCGCGCCCTGGCCGCCCAGCGCGCCAAGGCCACCGAAGCCGCCGCGCCCGCCGCGCCCGCCGAGGCCGACACCACCGACGAGCTCACCATCGCCGCCTGAGCAACCACAGCAGACCCAGCAGCCCGGGTAGCCCGAGCAGCCTCAGCTACCCGAAGAACCACCTTCACAGCGCCGGCGGAGCAGCCCTCACCGCCGGCGCTTCGACGTGCCGAAGATGCTCCGCGAGATCTCCCGCCCCAGCTGCGTCCCGGCCGATCGGGCGAAGGACTTGAGCGCCGGGCTGTTGAGCAGGCTCCCCAGCAGCCCGCCCTCCTCGCCCTGCCCGCCCGACCCTCGCCGCTCCACCGGAGCCTCCGGGGCCGGCGCTTCCGAGGCCGGAACCTCCGAGGCCGACGGCTCCGACGGCACCGCGGCGGCAGCGGCCCGCGCCGCCAACTTCTCGTACGCCGACTCCCGGTCCACCGCCTCCCGGTAGCGGGCGTTGAGCGGGGAGGCGTCCACCGCAGCCCGCAGGGCCGCCTCCTCCACCGGGCCCATCAGCGACTGCGGGGCCCGCAGGCGGGTGGCGGCCACCGGGGTCGGAGCGCCCTTCTCGGAGAGCACCGTCACCACGGCCTCGCCGGTGCCGAGTTGGGTGAGCGTCTCGGCCAGGTCGTAGGTCGACCTGGGGAAGGTGGAGACGGTCGCCTTGAGCGCCTTGGCGTCCTCGGGGGTGAAGGCCCGGAGCGCGTGCTGCACCCGGTTGCCGAGCTGGGCCAGCACGTCGGCCGGCACGTCCTTGGGGGTCTGGGTGACGAAGAAGATGCCCACCCCCTTGGAGCGGATCAGCCGCACGGTCTGGGTGATCGCCTCCAGGAAGGCCTTGGACGCGCCCTTGAAGAGCAGGTGGGCCTCGTCGAAGAAGAAGACCAGCTTCGGGCGGTCGAGGTCACCGACCTCGGGCAGCTCCTGGTAGAGGTCGGCCAGCAGCCACATCAGGAAGGTGGAGAAGAGCCGGGGCCGGTCCTGCACCGCGGGCAGCTCCAGCACCGAGACCACGCCCCGGCCGTCGGGGGCGAGCCGGAGCAGCTCGGCGGTGTCCAGCTCGGGCAGGCCGAAGAAGGCGCCGGCGCCCTCGTTCTCCAGCAGGGTCAGCGAACGGAGGATCACCCCGGCGGTGGCGGCGGAGAGGCCGCCGATGCCCTTGAGCTCCTCCTTGCCCTCGGGGGAGGTGAGGAAGGTGATCACCCCGGCCAGGTCCTTGAGGTCGTCGAGCTCCCAGCCCTTGCGGTCGGCGTAGTGGAAGACCAGGCCGAGCGAGGCCTCCTGGGTCTCGTTCAGGTCGAGCACCTTGGCCAGCAGCAGCGGCCCGAAGCTGGTCACGGTGGCCCGGACGGGGATGCCCGTGCCCTGCCCGCCGAGGGCGTAGAACTCGGTCGGGCAGCCGACCGGCCGCCACTCCTGGCCGACCTCGGCGGCCCGGCCGCTGACCCGGTCGCCGGGGGTGCCGGGGGCGGAGATGCCGGAGACGTCGCCCTTGATGTCGGCGAGGAAGACCGGCACGCCCTGGGCCGAGAGCTGCTCGGCGATCAGCTGGAGCGTCTTGGTCTTCCCGGTGCCGGTCGCGCCCGCGACCAGGCCGTGCCGGTTGAGCACCGCCAGCGGCACCCGCACCTGCGCCTCGGGGTAGGCCGTGGCGCCCTGCAGCACCGCGCCGAGGTCGAGCGCGGGCCCGGTGAAGGCGTACCCCTCGGCGATCCGCGCCGCCACGGCGGCGGCATCGGCGGCAGGGTCCGCGGCATCGGCGGCAGGAGGCTCACCGGAAGGAGCGGCGGACTCACCGGAACGAGTGGCGGGCTTTTCGGCGGTCATGGCGAGGGTCTCCGACCAGAGGAGGGGGCGGACGGGGGCAGACAGGGGCGGACGGAAGCGGATCGGGCGATTCTCAATCGGGCAATTCCTATGTAATCGCTACAAATCGCCGAACGCAGGCCAGGCCGCGCTTGCTGGGCCTGACGGCGCGGTGACGGTAGGCTTTCCGTGTGATCTTCAAGCGCATCGGCAACGCTCGGCCGTACCCGGATCACGGCCGGACCAGCACCCGCCAGTGGGCGGACGTCGCGCCGCGTCCGGTGCGGCTGGACCAGCTGGTGACCACCAAGGGTCAGCTCGACCTGGAGACCCTCCTCGCGGAGGACTCGACCTTCTACGGCGACCTCTTCGCCCACGTGGTCAAGTGGCGTGGTGACCTCTACCTGGAGGACGGCCTGCACCGCGCCGTCCGGGCTGCGCTCCAGCAGCGCCAGGTGCTGCACGCCCGCGTCCTCGAGATGGACTGACTCCCCCTCACCGCCACGCGCCACCCCGGCGGCCGTGCCGGTACATCCTTTCGAGTGCCGCCGTACTCCAGATGATGATCATTTTGTACCTTCGCAGTCGGAGTGGCATTAATCTTCCGAGTACGGCCGACGTCGGTGCGTCACGCCCGCCCGGCCGCACCCGTCACTGGCCTGCACTCGCGTGGGCCCCACCCGTCACCGAGCCTGCCCAGGCGCGAGGGGGACACAGACTGTGAGCATGTTGACTCCCCAGGGGTTGAAGGGGAAGCAGTACCGGATCACCGGCAACTCGTACCCCCGCCTCGGCCGCCCGCCGCGCAAGAGCAAGAAGGTGTTGGCCGTGCTCGGCTCGCTGCTCGCGCTGGCGCTGATCGCGCTGGGCGGCGTGCAGCTGGTGGACATCTTCACCGGCAAGGGCAAGCACGCCACCGCCCAGGCCTGCGCCACCCCGAGCACCTCCGGCAAGCTGCTCGCGGCCCCGGTCGCCGCCTCGGGAGCAGCACCGGGAGCCGCTTCGGGCGCACCGAACGGCGCCCCCAAGGCCACCGGCGCCCCGGCCGCCCCGGGGGCCGCATCCGCCGCCCCGGGAGCGGCACCCGCCGCTTCGGGAGCGGCACCGGCCGCCACCAGCACC
Source organism: Kitasatospora sp. MMS16-BH015 (assembly GCF_002943525.1). NCBI lineage: Bacteria > Bacillati > Actinomycetota > Actinomycetes > Kitasatosporales > Streptomycetaceae > Kitasatospora > Kitasatospora sp. MMS16-BH015. The sequence continues at coordinate 4,178,536 of NZ_CP025394.1, forward strand.
GCCGTTCCCCAGCCGCAGACCGTCACGGTGAACGTCTACAACGCCACCGGCAAGGCCGGCCTGGCCGCCCGCACCGCCGAGGAGCTGAAGAAGCGCGGCTTCGCGATCGGCAAGGTGGGCAACGCCCCGGCCGCCCTCGACAAGAAGGTCACCGGCACCGCCCAGGTGGTCAGCGGGCCCGCCGGGATCGGCGCCGCCACCCTGCTCGGCTCGCAGGTGGCCACCCCGGTGACCACGGCCGACACCCGGGCCGACGCCACCGTCGACTTCGTGATCGGCGACGGCTACGCCGCGCTGCTCGACCCGACCCAGGCCGCCGCCGCGCTGGCCCTGGCCACCAAGCCCTCGCCCTCCGCCTCCCCGGGCCCGGGCAGCTGCTGAGGCGCCGGCAGGCCCCCTGACAGCCCGAAGGGGCGCGAGTCCGTGACTCGCGCCCCTTCCGTCGTTCCGGACTCCCGGGGAGGCCCCGGGAGCGGACCCGGGTCAGCCGGCGGTGCCGTACAGGCGGTCGCCCGCGTCGCCCAGGCCAGGCACGATGTAGCCGTTCTCGTTGAGCCGCTCGTCCAGCGCGGCGGTGACCACGGTGACCGGCAGGCCGGCCAGCTCGCGCTCCATCACCTGGACGCCCTCCGGCGCGGCCAGCAGCACCACGGCCGTGACGTCGGTGGCCCCGCGCTCGATCAGCATCTTGATCGCGGCGACCAGCGTGCCGCCGGTGGCCAGCATCGGGTCGAGCACGTAGACCTGACGGCCGGAGAGGTCGTCCGGCATCCGGGTCGCGTAGGTGGAGGCCTCCAGGGTCTCCTCGTTGCGGACCATGCCGAGGAAGCCGACCTCGGCGGTCGGGAGCAGGCGGGTCATGCCGTCCAGCATGCCGAGGCCGGCCCGCAGGATCGGCACCACCAGCGGACGGGGGTAGCTGAGTCGGGTGCCCGTGGTGACGGCGACCGGGGTGGTGATCTCCACCTGGTCCGTCCGGACGTCCCGGGTCGCCTCGTAGGCGAGCAGGGTGACGAGCTCGTCGGTCAGCCGACGGAAGGTCGGCGAGTCGGTGCGCTCGTCGCGCAGGGTGGAGAGCTTGTGGGCCACCAGGGGGTGGTCGACGACATGGAGACGCATGGTTCGACCATAACGGGCACCGGTACACACGTACGACACCGCCGAACCGGCCACGCGGGAGCCGCCGCCCGCGCCTCGCCCGACCCGGCCGGTTCACCGATATGTCCGAACCGAGACCTTTCCTGTGGTATCAACCGCACTCTTCTGGGAAAGTCGGCTCGTATGAAGAGCAACCCGGATACCGGAGCCGCTTCTCCCGAGGCCCCCGCCGAGACCCACGCCGAGACCGAGCGCCCGCCCGAGAGCGAGGCCGAGCGCCGACGGCGGCGGGCCGTCTTCCTGCGGGAACTCGCCGAAGCGCGCGAACTACGGGCCCGGGTGCAGCCCCGCCGCACCAAGGAGCGGCGGATGCGGGAGGCGCTGCGGATGCGGACCTTCCGGATCTGATTCCACCCCGGGGCGGTGCCGAACCGGATCTGACAGGGTCCTTCACCACGATCTGACGACTTCCCGGCCGGATCGTCCGCTGTCCACCGGCCATTCCGACACGACCTGCGAAGACGCGGTGCCGAACACCCCCCGCAGCGGCGAGCTTTCTGTCACGATGCCGGTGGGACGGCCCGCAGGGGGGCCGCCTCTGGCGCGGGGGCGGCCAGCCGCGTTCGCCCGAGATCGCCGACTGCCGAGACCAAGCTTGGGAGAGTCCCCGGTGTACTTCGCTGCTGTGCTTGCTCGCACCGACGACGGGTGGGAAGCGAGCGAGACCGAACTCGACGACGTGGAGACCGTATCCGACCTGGCCGATCTGGCCCGGGAGCACGCCCAGGACGACGGCACCGTGCTGGTGCTGATCGAGCAGGAGGACAGCTGGTTCGGCGTGGTCCGGGTGGACGGTGAGGACGACCCGCGGATCTTCGTCTCCGACGCCGCGGCCGCCGCGCGCAGCTCCTACGGCTCGATGCTGGCCGACGAGCTACTGGGCCGGGACGACGAGGACTTCGACGACCTGGACGATCTGGAGGCCGAGCTCGAGGGGAGCGAGGACGAGGACGCCGAGGAGGAGGACGCGGAGGACGCCCGCGCCGCGCAGGGCGACGCGGTCGGCCCGCTGGGCGACGCCGACCTGCTGGCCGACCTCGGGGTCGACTCCGGCGAGCTGCGCGCCCTGGACGGCGACGCGATCGGCGGCATCGCCGACGCGCTGGGCTGCACCGAGGTGCTGGAGGCCGTGCGCTGACCCGGGCCCGGTGGCGGACCACCGGAGCGCCGCAGGCCCGTCGTCGCGGGCCTGCGGCCCGGTGACCGACACTGGTGCCATGCAGATCGCTCCTCTCCCGGCTCCCGTGCGCCCCGACCCGGTCCGTGACCGCTGGCACGAGCTGATGCGCCTCGCCATCGACGAGGCCGCACTGGCCACCGCCACCGGTGACGTCCCGGTCGGGGCGCTGGTGCTCGGGCCCGACGGCACGGTCGTCGGCCGCGGCCACAACGAGCGCGAGGCCCTCGGCGACCCGACGGCGCACGCCGAGGTGGTGGCCATCCGGCAGGCAGCCGAACACTTGAACGCGGCCGCGCGAAGCGCGTCGGGCGAGGGTGGCGGCGGGCGGCGGGCGGGAGAATGGCGGCTCAGCGGCTGCACGCTGGTGGTCACCCTGGAGCCCTGCACCATGTGCGCCGGCGCGATCGTGCTCTCCCGGCTGGACCGGGTGGTCTACGGCGCCTTCGACGACAAGGCGGGCGCGGCGGGCTCGCTCTTCGACGTGGTCCGCGACCGCCGCCTCAACCACCGCCCCGAGGTGGTCTCCGGCGTCCTGGCCGAGGACTGCTCCGCCCAGCTGCTGGCCTTCTTCGACACCCAGCGCTGAACCCGCGCCGGACCCGGCGCCGCCTACGCCCGGGGAACGGATTTCGTGCCAGCCCGACCCGTCCGGTAGAGTCTCCCTCGGTAGCGTGTCCGAGCGGCCAAAGGAGCACGCCTCGAAAGCGTGTGTGGGGGCAACTTCACCGTGGGTTCGAATCCCACCGCTACCGCCACTTCGGAAGGGCCCCGACCATCAGGTCGGGGCCCTTCCGCGTTGCCCGGGGGCGGTACCGGAGCGCGCTGGTGGGGGCCGTGGGCCCGCGAACTGACACTCTCCGGGCGCTGGGCACCCCGGGGTCGTCGGGGGTTCAGCGGGGGTGCCTATGCTGACCCGGCACGGTCGGCATCGGGTTGGCCTGCCAGGTGGGCTCGGGTGAGACCGCCTGCTAGGAAGAGGGAGGGCCCAGCGCCATGGAGAACCAGATCATCCACAAGGCCGCGTTCCTGCTGCACGAGTGCCACGAGCCGGAGGCCACCGTGGTGGAGCGGCTGAAGGACTACTTCCCCCAGCTGTCGCTGACCGAGCGCGAGCGCTACGTCTCGGAGGCCTGGGACCAGGTGCACACCAAGAACGGCGCCGTCTGACCGCGCGAGCCCGATCGCATGAGCACGCCCCGGAGAAGAGAAGGGGCTCCGCACTCGGGCCACTGACCACCAATGCCCAGTGAGTGCGGAGCCACTGCTCGGAGGGGGGAGCAGCCTCGGGGGGACAGACTGCTCCCCCGGGCGGAACTCCCACAACCGGTGCCGCGTCGGGGGGAAGCCGCGGCGCCCGGTCCCACAGCGGGGAGTTCCGGTTCCATGTACCGGGGATTCCTGCCAGATCCTCGCTACGTGTTCCATCCTGCCGCCGGGGCGAGCCGGGAGCACCCGGACAAAGACCCCACTCGCCGGGACCTTCGTCCTGCCGGGTGAACGCGTCTCTCACCCCTTCGGCCATCCGGTGGATAAGCTGCCAGGCAGTGGACGGCCCCTACGGACCGTCAGTCGCCAGGGGATGGCAGGGAGGCGGGCCGGAGCGATGGCACAGGCGCGGAAGATCGGCATGTACCTCCTGCTCATCTTCGTCATCTACACGATCATCACGTCTCCCGCCAGGGCGGCCGAACTGGTCCAGTCGGGGTTCGTGGGCATCTCGGACGCCGCCAAGGCGGTGGGCACCTTCATGACGGGCCTGGTCAAATGACCGGCCTGGTCAGATGACCTGCTTGGTCACATAGCGGACCGGGTGTCCCGCCGGGCGGGGCCGCCGGTTACGGTGGGCCGGTCCACGCGACCCTCAATCCGCTAGGAGCGGCATCGTGATCCGGCACCTGGTCCTGTTCAAGCTCAACGACGGCGTCGCCAAGGACGACGAGCGCGCCGTCGCCGGCGCCAAGGCCTTCGACGAGCTCGGCCCGCAGATCCCCGAGCTGCGCGAGTGGGAGTGCGGCTGGAACACCAGCGAGCGCGACATCGCGTACGACTACGCGGTCAACAGCCTGGTCGAGGACGGCGCGGCGCTGCAGGCCTACATCAACCACCCGGCCCACCAGGCCGCCGCCGGGCAGTGGCGCGAGTTCGCCACCTGGGTGATCGCCGACATCGAGGTCTGACCCCCGCCGGCCCACCGGGCCGTACACGCACGAACCGGCCGAGCCCCCGGGATCCCCGTGATCCCGGGGGCTCCGTCGTGCCCCGGCCCGACCCCCGGCCGGGTGCGGCCGAATGCCTGTCAAGCCACCAACACACCTATTTGTGGTGCTTGCCCGTACCTGGCACGACTTGTGATGCTATGACCGATTTCTGCCGACTTCGGGAGGGGTGGAGTGCTCGTGCGGACACCAGGGACGCAGGGGGCCCAGGAGGGCACGCCGGTCGACGTGCGCACCCTGACCCGGGTGCTCTTCGAACGGCTGGCGGAGCTGCCGCCCGGTGCCCCGGAGCGGGACCGGGTGCGGGCCGCGCTGATCGAGGTGAACATCCCCCTGGTCCGGTACGCCGCGACGCGCTTCCGCAGCCGGAACGAGCCGATGGAGGACATCGTCCAGGTCGGCACCATCGGGCTGATCAACGCGATCGACCGGTTCGACCCCGGGCGCGGGGTGCAGTTCCCGACCTACGCGCTGCCGACCATCCTCGGCGAGATCAAGCGGTACTTCCGGGACAACGTCCGCACCATGCACGTGCCCCGCCGGCTCCAGGAGCTCTGGGTACAGGTCAGCGGCGCGATGGAGGAGCTGACGGTGACCCACGGGCGGACCCCGAAGGTGCCCGAGATCGCCGCCAGCCTGCGCATCCCGGAGGAGGACGTGCGGGCCTGCCTGGACGCCGGGCGGGCCTACAGCGCGGCCTCCCTGGAGGCCGCCCAGGAGCACGAGGGCGGCCTGGCCCTGCTCGACCGGCTCGGCTACGAGGACTCGGCGCTGGCCGACGTGGAGCACCGCGACATGGTGCGCCACCTGCTGGTCCAGCTGCCCGAGCGGGAGCGGCAGATCATCATGCTGCGCTTCTTCGCCAATCTGACGCAGTCCCAGATCAGTACCGAGCTCGGCATGTCCCAGATGCACGTCTCGCGACTACTGTCGAGAATCCTGACCAGGCTCCGGACCGGGAATTCCTGGGAGGAGTGAGCAGAACAGGACGTGTCCGGGGATTGCTGGGCGTCATCACGGTGTGACAAGTTGCGACGTTCGGGTTTGCCGGGGCACGTGATCCGGTATTGAGCTGGAGAAGTCACCCGGCCGGCGTCCGGCCGGGAACTGCCGCTGGGTAGTGGACGTTCAACTGTCAGTCACGAGGGGGTGGGGTACATGTCCGCGGAGCTGATCCCGGTGCAGGTCGGTGAGCTGAGCCCGGCGCAGGTGGCCGAGCTGATCCCGGCGCAGGCCGGTGAGCTGCCGGAGATCGACCGCACGCTGGACACCCGCACCCTCTCCCGCTCGCTCTTCCAGCGCCTGGCCGGCCTGGAGCCGGAGAGCGCCGAGCACACCTACGTGCGCGACACCCTGATCGAGCTCAACCTGCCGCTGGTCCGGTACGCCTCCGCCCGCTTCCGCAGCCGGAACGAGCCGATGGAGGACATCGTCCAGGTCGGCACGATCGGCCTGATCAAGGCGATCGACCGGTTCGACCCGGAGCGCGGGGTGGAGTTCCCCACCTTCGCGATGCCCACCGTGGTCGGCGAGATCAAGCGCTTCTTCCGCGACACCAGCTGGTCGGTCCGGGTGCCGCGCCGGCTCCAGGAGCTGCGGCTGGCCCTCACCAAGGCGGGCGACGAGCTCTCCCAGCGGCTCGACCGCTCCCCCACCGTGGCCGAGCTGGCCGGCTTCCTCGGCGTCTCCGAGGAGGACGTGGTCGAGGGCCTCGCGGTGGGCAACGCCTACACCGCCAGCTCCCTCGACTCCAGCCCCGGCGAGGAGGACGGCGACGGCCCGCTGGCCGACCGCCTCGGGTACGACGACCTCGCCCTGGAGGGCGTGGAGTACCGCGAGTCGCTCAAGCCCCTGCTCGCCAAGCTGCCCCCGCGCGAGCGCCGCATCATCATGCTGCGCTTCTTCGGCAACCTGACGCAGTCGCAGATCGGCGAGGAGATCGGCATCTCCCAGATGCACGTCTCCCGCCTGCTGACCAAGACCCTGACCCAGCTGCGGGCGGGCCTGGTCAACGAGTAGTCGTCAGGGTCTCTCTTACGGGTCACGTCGGATCAGCGGGCGTCGTTGGAGGGCCCCTCCTGCCCGTTGGCGGGCAAGGAGGGCGCGTGCCTCGGCGGCGACCACCCGGCGCGACCCGTAAGAGAGACCCTACTCCAGCAGGTTGGCCCGCAGGCCCTCGAGGACGGTGTCGTCGAGGCCCAGGCCGTCCTGCCAGAACTTCTCGAACGTGCCCCAGCCGCGCTCGACCTCCTCGAAGGCGGCCTCCAGGTACCGGCGCTCGGCGTGGAAGATGGGCAGCATCAGCGAGGGGTCCTTCATCAGGCCCTGGCTGCCGAAGGACTCCACGATGGCGGCGATGATCTTGCCGGAGCGCTCGTTGGTGAGCAGGTAGTCCTCGAAGACCGTCTCGCGGTCGACGCCCAGCGCGGTGAGCATGACGGCGGCCGCCCAGCCGGTGCGGTCCTTGCCCGCCGAGCAGTGGAAGAGCGCCGGCGGCCCGTCCGGCATCGCCAGCAGCCGGACCACCTCGGCGAACCGCTGCCGCCCGACCTCGGCCGTGACGAACCACCGGTAGAGGCCCTCCATCATCCCGGCGGCCTTGCCGTCCCCCAGCACCTCGCGCTGCCGCTCGGCGTCCCGCCCGGCCAAGGCGTCCCGCAGGGCCACGTAGATGTCGAAGTCCGTCGCGTAGACCGGCACGTGGTGCAGCGTCATGCCACCGGGCTCGGTGGGCTCCACGGTGACGGTCTCGGCGGAGTCCTCGGCCGCGTCCACGGCGGCCACCGGCAGCCCGGGGATCCGGTCCGGCCCGGCCTCGCGGACCTCCTCGCGGCTGCGCAGGTCGATCACCCGGCGCAGCCCGCTGCCGGCCAGGACGGCCAGGTCCTCCTCGGAGAGGCGGTTGAGCGCGTCGGCGCGCAGCGCCACCCCGTGCCGGACGGTCCGGCCGTCCCGGGTGCGGTAACCACCCAGGTCACGGGCGTTGACCGCGCCCCGGAGGCCGAGGGTGCGGGCGATGGGCGGCTGCTCGGGCACTGCGTCCTCCTGGGGTCCGGGCCCCGGCGTACGGACGTACGAGTGCGCCGGTTCCGGTCAGTCTAGGACCGCCGGGGCCGGAAGGGCCGGGCCCGGGGCCCGGTGGGCCCCGTACCGGTTACTTGACGGCGAGCCAGACCACGCCGGCCAGCACGATCAGCGCGACCACGGCGATGCCGACGATCTTGCCGGTGCGACCGGAGTTGGAGCTACCGTAGGTGGAGACGGAGCCGGGAGCCTGCGGGGCGGGAGTCTCGTCGACGAACGCCCGGAACATCTGGGTGCTGCCGGCGGGGTCGTAGTCGTTGTCAGCCATGGCAGGGACTCTAGCCAATTCGGCCGGTCGGTCGACACCCCGGACCCCCGGGTGGGTGACCCACCGGCGCGGGACTTGAGACATCCGGGGCCCGATTCGCTCCGCGCACGCCCCGTCGACGGGCCGATCGGGTTGACTGCCGGTATGACCGACACCCACAGCGACACCCCTGCCAAGGGCAGCGACAAGGTCAGCCTCGGCGGTTCGGAGCTTCGGGTCTCCCGGCTCTGCCTGGGCGGCAACGTCTTCGGCTGGACGGCCGACGAGGCGCAGTCCTTCGCCGTCCTGGACGCCTTCGCGGCCGGCGGCGGCAACTTCGTCGACACCGCCGACGTCTACTCCGCCTGGGTCCCCGGCCACCGGGGCGGCGAGTCCGAGACCGTGTTGGGCCGCTGGATCCACAGCCGGGGCAACCGGGACGAGATCGTGATCGGTACCAAGGTCGGCGGCCACCCCGCGATGCCCGGCATCTCGGCCGCCAACATCCAGGCCGCCACCGAGGGCTGCCTGCGGCGGCTCGGGGTCGACCGGATCGACCTCCTCTACACCCACTGGGACTTCCCCGAGACCCCGGTCGAGGAGTTCGTCCCCGCCCTGGACGCCCTGGTCCGGGCCGGCAAGGTGCGGGCCGTGGCCGCCTCCAACATCAGCGCGGCCCGGCTCACCGCCTCCCTCGACTTCTCGGCCCGCGAGGGCCTGGCCGCCTACGTGGCCGTGCAGCCGCACTACAACCTGGTCTCCCGCCGCTCCTACGAGGGCCCGCTGGCCGCCGTGGTCGCCGCCCGCGGCCTCTCCTGCCTCCCCTACTACGCCCTCGCCTCCGGCTTCCTCACCGGCAAGTACCGCCCCGGCGGCGGCCGGGCCGACAGCGGCCGGGGCCACGGCGCAGCCGACTTCCTGAACGACCCGAAGGCCCTCCGCATCCTCGCCGCCCTCGACAAGGTCGCCGACATCCACGACTCCGCCCCCGCGACGGTCGCCCTGGCCTGGCTCAACGCCCAGCCGACCGTCGCCGCCCCGATCGCCTCCGCGCGGCGGGTGGAGCAGCTGCCGGCCCTGCTCGACGGAGCGCGGCTGCGCCTGACGGCGGAAGATCTGGAACTCCTCGATTCAGCCAGCCACTGACCCTCCAGGGGCGCGGGGAACTGCGCGAGGCCGGAAGAGGCGGAGCCGTCATCCACAGCGAAGAGCCGGTTGCACCGTCAACGGACAGTGCAACCGGCTCGCTGTGTAAGACAACCTCAGAGTGCCTGGTGGGCCGCGCCGTTCCCCGCGCCCCCGGGGGTTACGGCCGTCCGAAGAAGTCCGGGGAGTAGCTCGACGAGAGGGTGGAGACCCGGACGTTCCTGCCCGGGCGTGGGGCCTCGACGTAGCGGTTGCCGCCGAGGTAGATCGCCACGTGGTGGATGCCGGAGGAGCGGCCGTTGCTCGACCAGAAGAGCAGGTCACCCGAGCGGAGGTCGTCCGCCGAGATCGGGGTGGTGGCCGCGTACTGGTCGTCGGCGACCCGCGGCAGGCTGACCCCGGCGCGGCGGAAGGCCTGCTGGACCAGCCCCGAGCAGTCGTAGCCGGAGGGGCCGTTGCCGCCCCAGACGTACGGCTTGCCGAGCTGGGCCAGGGCGAAGTCGACCGCGGAGCCGTGGTCGCCGTCGTCCGTGGTGGCGGGCGGCGGCTGCGGGACGGAGCGGTCGCGCTCGCCGGACTGGCCGGTGCGGTCGAGGTAGATGTCGCGGTGGCTGGTGTAGCGCCACTGCCCGGCGGAGTTGCGGAACCAGTAGACCGAGCCGTCCCAGCCCTGCCGGATCCCGCTGGAGGCCGCAGGGGTGCTCCCGCCGCCTCCGGAACCGCCGGAGCTGCCGGAACCGCCGGCGCCGGCGCCGGTGCGGTCGAGGTAGACGCTCTGGTGACTGGTGTAGCGCCACTCGCCGGCGGTGTTCTTGAACCAGTACCGGGTGCCGTCCCAGCCCTGTCCGCTCGGGGCGGGCATCGCGTTGGCGGTGGTGGCCTCGGCGGTGAGGCCGATGACCCCGGCGCCCGCCAGCACGGTGGTGGCGATGCAGGTCCTGCGGACGGCTCGGTGTATTCGCCCCTCGGCGGCCGACGGGCGCGGGGCCCGGGCGGGGGTGGTGCAGGCGGTGCAGACGCAGGGCCCGCCGGGGGCCTCGGTGAAGCCGAGCAGGCCCTGGTCGGTGGTGGTGTTCACGTGGGCGTCCTTCCTCAACGTCCGGCCCTGGCGGCCGAAGTGCCCCCCGCCCGGTGGGTGGGGGAGGGTACGGGGGCGGCGCTGACCCCGGCGGCGGTCACGCCGGCCGGGGTGACGAAGGCGACCAGGAGCTGTTCCATCAGCGCGCTGCGGGCGGCCTCGTCCAGTTCGTGCGCGGTGGCCCGCTCCAGCCGCCGGACGGCGAGCGCGGCGGCCTCCACGGCGTCGTCCACCAGGACGGTCCGCAGGCCCGCGTCCAGCTCGGCCAGCCGGCGCCGCCGCATGCTCTCGGCCACCTCGGGCGCGTAGTCCAGCGCGAGCGGTTGCACCGAGTAGACCTCCAGCCCGGCGGGCGCGGTCTCGGCGGCCAGCGCCCGGGTCAGCTCGTCGGCGAACCAGTGGCCGTCCCGCAGCGCCGGGCCCGGGGCCGCGTTGCTGTCGCAGGGCAGCGTGCTGGCGGTGCGGGTGAGCACCGCGTGGGTCTGCTCACGCAGGTAGTCCTCGTGCGCGGCCAGGCCCAGCACCGCGCGGGCGGTGTCCCGCACCCGCCAGACGATCAGCAGCCGGACCACGATCGGGGTGCCGGTGCGGTCGGTCACGGTGACGGGCTCGCTGCGCCAGTGCCGCAGCCGGACGTCCACCCGCCGACGGCGGGTCGCCGGGTTGACCCAGACCAGGCCGTGCCGGCGGACGGTGCCCCGGTAGCGGCCCCACCGGGTGAGCACCCGGGTCTCGCCGTCCGCGTTCACCAGCAGCCCGGCCAGCACGTAGACCGCGACCAGCGCGGCGCCGGCTGCGGCGGCCACCGCCTGCGGGGTCACCTCGGGACGGCCGGTCTCCTTCGCGCCGGCGGTGCGCACGTCCGGCAGGTCGGCCAGGTGCGGGAGCACTCCGGTGCGGGCCAGCACCACGGCGATCGCGGCCAGCGCGCAGACCAGCAGCACCAGCGCGAGCCAGCCCGGTACGGCGCGGGCGGCGTGCTCGCGCAGCGCGGCATCCGTCCGGGGCGGCCGGCGGGCGGCCTGCGAGCGCTCGACGAGCGGCTGCGGCGGCCGGCCTGCCTCGGCCACCTTGGGTGTGGGGGCGGTGGGTAGCTCGACCTCGAGCTCGGCCTCCAGCTCGTCCTCCGCCGGGACGGCGGTGGTCTTGATCAGCGGCTTGGCCACGGCCTCGGCCAGGGCCCGGCTGAGCTGCGTCGAGCCGTTCGGGCTGTTCGGGCCGGCACTCGGGTTCGGTAGCTGACCGGGGGGCCAGGATTCGGGTCGCGGGTCGCGGGTGACGTCCATGCACGGTCCTCGGGGTTGGTGTTTCGCGCAACGGGCGGCCCGGATCTGACGGGCAGTGCCAGAGCCAGGCTAGGCTGATAAGTCATCAAATGCGACATTTGCGGATATGGCGTGTCGTCATTTGCCCAGGCCCGGGCGGGTTGCGACGCGGACGGGGTGGATTCGGATGACTGCGGCTCAGGGGCGGCGACGGCGGCCGGAGCCACGCCCCAACACCCGTCGGGTGGCCAGCGTGACGGCCGCCAGCAACAGGAACACCCCGAGCGCGCCGGCTCGCCAGCCGGTCACGGAGGAGTGGTGCGCCGCCACCTCCGCCGTGTCCTCGGGCGGTGCGGCGAGACCGTGCTCCGCCACCTCACCCGCCTCGGCCGCCTCGGCCGGCGGCTGTCCGTCCTGGCCCCCCTCTTCCGCGGCGGGGTTACGGCGCGGCCCGTGCGAGGACGGCCCGTCGGCCGGGACCGCCCCGGCCGAAGCGGCCACGGTGACCGCCGGGGAACCCGACGGGGATGCGGCCACGGTGACGGACGGGGAGACCGACGGCGCGACGGACGGGGGCCGCGATGCGGACGGGGATGGCGAAGCGGCGGACGCGGACGGAGCCGGCGACAGGGACGGGCTGGGGGCTGCGGGCGGGGTGGGTACGGCGATGGAGGGCGCCGGGACCCCGGCGGCCGGGGACGAGGGCTGGGCGGACGGGCTCGGCGTGGTCGGGACCGTCGGGACCGGGGTCGGCGTCGGGACCGGGGTCGGCGTCGGGGCGGCCGGGACCGAGGGCTGGGCGGGGGTTGTCGGCTGGGCAGGCGGTTGGCCCGGCACCGCGGGCACGACGACGGGGAGCACCACGGGCAGTCCCGGCAGCGGTGTGGCGGGGGTGGCCGCACCCGGGGTGGGCGGCGGCGGCACGCTCGTGGTCGAACTCGGCGACGGCACCGCACTCGCACTCGGGCTCACGCTCGGGCTCGGGCTCGGGCTCGGGGACGGGGTGGCGGGCCGGTCCGGCAGTTGGACCGGGGGCACCACGATCGGGAGCGTTACGGGCAGTCCCGGCAGCGGGGTGGCAGTGGTGGCCGCACCCGGGGTGGGCGGCGGCGGCACGCTGGTGGTCGAACTCGGCGACGGCACCGCACTCGCACTCACACTCGGGCTCGCACTCGGGCTCACGCTGGGCGACGGGTTCGGGCTCGGGCTCGTCGTCGCGTTCCCCGGGCTCGGAGTCGTACCCACGGACGGGCTGGCGCTGGAGGACGGCGACACACTTCCACTCGGCGACGGCGACGGCGACGCACTCGCGCTCGGCGACGGAGTCGCGGACGGACTCGCGGACGGACTCGCGGACGGACTCGCGGACGGAGTCGGGGTGGTTGCCGTACCGGCCTTCGGGGCGTGGACGGTGACCGGGTCGGCCTGGGTGGAGTTGCCGGCCGGGTCGGTGGCGGTGAGCAGGAGTTGGGTGTCGCCCTCGGGGAGGTCCTGGGTGGGGGCGCAGGACCAGGTGCCGTCGGCGGCGGTGGTGGCGGTGCAGAGCACGGCCGCGCGGGTGGCGACGGTGACGGTGCTGCCGGGCTCGGCGGTGCCGGTGAAGCGGGGGCGGGCCGTGGTGAGAGTGGTGGGGGTGGCCAGGGCCGGGCGGTCGGGGGCGGTGGTGTCGACGGTCAGCGGGACGGGCTTGCCGGCGGTGCGGTTGCCCGCCGCGTCCACGGCGGTGGCGACCAGCAGGTGGCGGCCGTCGGCGAGGTTCTCCACCGGGAGGCAGTGCCAGCTGCGGTCCGCGGCCACGGCGGTGCTGCAGAGTTCGCCGCCGACCCGGGAGGCGCCCGGGGTGGAGTCGGTGACCGAGACGGTGGTGCCGGGGTCGGCGGTGCCGGTGAGCAGCAGGCCGGGGTCGTTGGTGAAGGCGGGCAGGGTGAGCACCGGCGCGGCGGGCGGATCGGTCTTGACGGTGATCCGGATCGGCTCGCCGCGCAGCACCACGCCGCCCCGGGTGGTCTCCACCGGCGCCAGGGTGTGCGGGCCGGGGGTGAGGGCCTGGTCGGGGCGGCAGCTCCAGGTGCCGTCCGGGCCGACCTTGGTGCGGCAGAGCGAGGTGTCGCTCTCGAGGATCTCCACGGTGGCGCCCGCCACCGCGCCCTCGCCCCGGAGTTCGGGCCGGGCGTCGCCGACCACCGCGCCGCTGACCGGCCCGGTGAGCTCGGGCTTGGCCGCGCCGACGCCGAGCTGCACCCGCTGGTCGAGCACCTCGCCGGAGTCGGCGTAGCCGGAGGGGTTGACCAGTTGGGAGGCGTCCCGGCCGAGCCGGAGCCGGGCCCAGGTCTCCCCCGCCGCCGCGTTGTCGGGGACGGTCCACTCCAGGACGGCGCTGGACGCCCCGGCCGGGACCTCGGCCTGCACCCGCTCGGTGGCGTCGAACTTGCCGTTGTGGTCGAAGTCGATCCAGCCGGCCAGCGTGGCGGGCCCGCTGCCGGGGCTGACCGGCACGCTCAGGTCGTAGTACCGCCCGATCGCCGCCTCGCCGGGGAACTTCACGGTGGGGTCGGCCCCCTGGTACTCCCCGCGCCCGGGCTGGAGCGCGGGCGGCGCCGGGTTGGCCCACGGGTTGGGGTGGAAGGAGCGGTGGTCCACCTCGACGGCCGGGCGGCCGAGCGCCTCGATCGCGTCCGGCTCGTGGAAGCCGGGCACGGCCGGCGGCACCAGCCCGCGCTCGCTGTGGCCCTGGGCGGTGGCCAGCTTGCCGGCGCCCGCGCCGGCCGCGTCCTGGCCGAGGAATAGGTCGGAGAGCAGGTGCGAGGCGTTGCCGTAGCCCTGGGGCGCGGTGCCGAGGCCCTCGTCCAGGGTCACCGTGTACGCCTGCCGCAGCGGTGCGGGGGCGGTGGTCGAGCCGGCCCGGGCCACCGAGCGCTGTTCGACCCGGAGCGTCACGGAGCTTACGGTGCCCGCGAGTTCGAGGCTGCCCAGGCCGTCGGTGGTGTCATCGGCGGGGGTCAGCGCGTTGCCGCTGAGCTGCCAGCCGGTCCAGTCGGTCCGCCCGACCAGGGTGGGCGCGCTGGGCGAGCCGCCCGTGACGGTGAGTCGGGCGGCGGTGGCCGTGGACCCGTCCCGGCCGGTGGCCAGCGCGGCCAGCCCGCTCACGTGCAGCCGGGGGTTGCGCACCGCCCGGGAGAAGCTGACCTGGAGGGTGCCCAGGGTCTGCCAGGCCCCGTCCACCGAGGGGCGGTCCGCCGCCACGGTGAAGGTCTCCGCCGGGTCGCCGCTCTTCAGCCCGTCGGCGTACGCGGCACCGGCGGCAGCCGCCGCGGTGGCGGTCGGGGTGGCGAGCCGGCCGGGGGCGGCGGCGGCGCTGACCCCGGGCTGCGGGGTGAAGTCGAGCGAGACGGTGAGGCCGGAGGGGAGCACGGCGCGGTGGTCGCCGGTCCAGGTGTCCGGGGTCTGCTGGGCGTCCACCAGGGCGGGGTACCAGCCCAGCAGCAAGGCGACGGCGGCGGTCAGTGCGACGCCCCGGGCGATCCGGCGGCCCGCGGGGGCGCCGGGCGGGGTGGTCGGGGGCCCGGGCCGGACGGTGGGCGTGGCCGGGGGGAACTGTCGGGGCATCCGGCTCTCCTTCTCACTCGTCCGGCCCGAGGCGGCACCGGTCGCCAACTGCCCGGGAACTGCGGCGGGCTGATGGCTCATTTGCGCTGTTGCAGCCATAACATCCGACAAAAGGGAATCACGATGTCGAGCCAGTCATACCGCGACACCTGGGGTGGCGAACGCGTATCACCCGATTGGCCGCCAAAGGGACCGACTGCATCGGAACTACCCAGCAACGACGCCTTTCAGCCATCCGCGACCGGCCGCAACAGGGCGCCACCCAAACGTGCTTGAGCATTCATCAGGGCGCTCTGTTCGAATTGCCCACCCGCTCAGTAGAGTCAGCCCCTGTGACGATTAACCCGGTTCTCATCAAGAGCAGCTATGGCGTGGTCGAGCCGCACGGCACCGAGGTGACGGCCTGGTTCTACCGCCATCTGTTCGAGCACAACCCGGGCGTGCGGAGCCTGTTCGCCGCGCACCTGGACGAGCAGCAGGACCGGCTCTGGGCCGCCATCGGCGCCCTCGTCACCCATCTGGAGGACCCCGACGCCCTGCTGCCGCTGCTCCGCGGACTCGGCGAGCGGCACGCCGCATACGGCGCGCTCCCGGCGCACCTCCCCGCCGTCGGTGCGAGCCTGCTCGCGACCCTGGCCCACTTCGCCGGCCCGGCCTGGACGCCGGAGACCGAGCGGGCCTGGACGGCCGTCTACGGCGTGGCCGCCGAGACCATTGGCGCCGCGATGACCCCGGCCCCGAGCCCCGACGCGGCCGCACCCACCGACCCGGCCGACCCGACCGCACCCACCGACCCGGCCGAGCCGACCGCGACCGGCCGGGGCAACGCTGCCTCGCGGGGCGGCGACCGAGGCGGAGCCAGCGGCTGAGGACGACCCGGTGTCCTTCGACCCAGCGGTCATCCGCGCCAGCTTCGCCATCGTCGAGCTGCGCGCCGACCACGCGGCCAAGTACTTCTACACCCACCTCTTCGCGCACAACCCCGAGCTGCGGCAGCTCTTCCCCGCCGACCTCGCCGAGCAGCGCGACCGGCTGTTCGCCTCGCTCACCGAGCTGGTGCTGCGCACCGACGACCTCGACGGGCTGACCGGCTACCTGCGCGCGCTCGGCCGCGACCACCGCAAGTTCCAGGCCCAGCCCGAGCACTACCCCGCGATCGGAGCCAGCCTGATCGCCGCACTGCGGCAGTTCTCCGGCCACTCCTGGACGCCCGAGATCGAGAAGGCCTGGACGGAGGCGTACACCGTCATCTCCCAGGTGATGATCGAGGGCGCCACCGAGCCGGCCGCCGCCCCCGCCTGGTGGGAGGCCGAGGTGGTGCACCGGCGCCGGGCCGCCCCGGACGTGGTGGTGCTCACCCTCGCGCCCGACCACCCGTACCCGCACCGGGCCGGCCAGTACCTCTCGCTCTGCTCGCCCCGCCGGCCGCAGGTCTGGCGCCCGTACTCGATCGCCAACAGCCCCCGGCTGGACGGCACCCTGGAGCTGCACGTCCGCCGGGTGACCGGCGGGCTGCTCTCCACCGCGCTGGTCAACGACGTGGCCCCGGGCGAGCGGCTGCGGCTCGGCCCCGCCGTCGGCCACGCCCAGCTGGTGCCGTACTCCACCCGCCCGTTGCTCGCCGTGGCCGGCGGCACCGGCTGGGCGCAGATCAAGGCCCTGGTCGAGGAGAGCGCCCGGACGGGCTGCCGGCCCACCACCCTCTTCCTGGCCGCCCGGAGCGAACGCGACCTCTACGACCTGGCGGAGGTCGAACGGCTGGCCGGCTGCCACCGGCTGCTGGAGGTGGTGCTCGCCGCCCCCGCCGAGGGCACCGACCGGGCCACCGCCGCCCAGCTGCTCCGGATCGGCCTGGCCCGGCGCGGCAGCTGGGCCGGCCACGACATCCACCTGAGCGGCCCGCCCGACCTCGCCCCGGCCCTGACCGACCTGCTGCTCGCCCTGGGCGCCGAGCCCGAACTGATCCGGCACGACCCGGTGCCGGTCACCCTCAACCGGGCCCGGCCGACCAGCTGCTCCGAGTGGTTCCTCGACAAGCGGGACATCGCCTGGATCAACCGGACGGACCACGGCCAGTACTGAGACCGGGCACGCGAAAGGCCCCGGGCGACTGCCCGGGGCCTTTCAGCTGGTGCGCTCAGCAGGATTCGAACCTGCAACCTCTTGATCCGTAGTCAAGTGCTCTATCCGTTGAGCTATGAACGCGGGTCGTACTGGTACTGCACGCTGGTACTACGCGCAGCCGGCCCGGAGACCGGCAGTGCGCTCAGCAGGATTCGAACCTGCAACCTCTTGATCCGTAGTCAAGTGCTCTATCCGTTGAGCTATGAGCGCTCGCCCTGCGGGCCAGAGCCAGCGGGGCGGTGCAGGGACAACATTACATGACCTGCGACGCGGGGTGAAATCCATTGCCCCGGGCATGCGGAAGGGCCCCGTCGACCACTGTCGACGGGGCCCTTCCAGGGGCGGAGGCTGAGGGATTTGAACCCTCGATGGGCTTTAAGACCCAAACCGCATTAGCAGTGCGGCGCCATAGACCGGACTAGGCGAAGCCTCCCCGCACGGACCGCCCCGGCGAACCGGTGCACCCTGTGCGCATGTGATGATGCCACAGCCCAGGGCCTTCGCACCAACCACCGACAACGTTACTAGGCGGGTCATCCGCAGCGCAAAGAAGAATGGGATACTCCAGTCTCCCGAGGAGAGCACGGCCACCCGTCCCTACGCCGTGCCAGCCAGCCGTAAGGAGACCTGTCGACGTGAGCAGCAGGCCGATCCGAGGTGCTGCCCGCCTCGCCGCGATACTCGACGCCCTGCCCGACGCGCTGCTGCTGGTCAACAGCAACGGCACGGTGGTCGACGCGAACCAGGCCGCCGTCCAGGCGATGCAGGCTCCGGGGACCTCGCTGGTCGGCCGGGGTGTGCTGGACCTGCTGCCCGAGTTCGACCCGAGCCGGATCCCCGGCTCGATGCGGCCCGCCCCCCGCGAGCCGGAGGGCCCGGACCACCCGGTCCGGATGACCGCCCGCCGCACCGACGGCTCCTCCTTTCCGGTCGAGGTCTCCGGCAACGACTTCACCGACGACGGCGCCGCCGCCTTCGGCGACCGCCGCTACGGCTTCGACCCGGGCGGCTCCACCGGCTCCGACCTGCTCCTGCTGCTGGTCCGCGACCTCACCGGCCGGCTCGGCGTCGAGGCGGAGCTGCGCCGCCAGCACAAGCAGACCGAGATGATCCTGCGGGCCGCTGCCGAGGGCGTGCTCGGCGTGGACCTGGACGGCCGGGTGGTGCTGGTCAACCCCGCCGCCGCGCACATCCTCGACTACCGGGCCAGCGAGCTCGGCGGGCGCGAGCTGCACCCGCTGGTGCAGCACTCGCACCCGGACGGCAGCCCCGCCGCCGTGGAGACCTCCGCGCTGATGGACACCCTGCACTCGGGCCGCAAGCACCGGGTGCGCGGCGCGGTGCTCTGGCGCAAGGACGGCCACCCGGTGACGGTGGACCTCACCACCGCGCCGGTCCGGGACGGCGAGCAGCTGGTCGGCGCCGTGATGACCTTCACCGACCGCACCCGCGAGCTGGCCCTGATCGCCCGCAACGAGCACCTCACCGCCGTGCTGGAGAGCGAGCTCGGCGGCGCCCTGACCGCCCTGCACCGCCGGATCGACGCCCTCGCGGGCGACCCGGCCGGCCAGCTCTGGCCCGAGGCCAACTGGACGCTGCGGCGGCTCGCCGACGAGTGCCGCCGGTTCTCCACCCTGATAGAGGGCGTGCTCGACCACCAGCGCTCCGAGGACGCCCTGGAGACCGGCCGCAAGCCGGCCCGGCGCAGCCCGGTCGGCCTGGACAAGATCGTGCAGACCGCCGTCGAGCAGGCCGGCGAGCTGGTCGGGGCCGGCCGGGTCCGGTACTCGGTGCACGCCGCCGCCCTGGAGGTCACCGCCGACCGCGACCGGCTGTCCCAGGCGCTGGCCCACCTGGTGGCCGACGTCAGCGGCGTCGCCCTCTCGCTGGACGGCCCGGCCGCGCCGGTGGGCGAGCAGCTCGGCGTGCCCGCCCTGCCGCCGGTCGGCGGGGACGCCCCGATGGTGGTGCTCGCCGCCGCGCAGCGCGGCGAGGCCGCCCGGATCGAGATCCGCGGCCCCGGTCGGGTGAGCAGCCCCGTGCACCTGCCGATCGCCCGCGCCATCGTGGAGCGGCACGGCGGGGTGCTCCAGCGGCACGAACTGCCCCGGCAGGCCGGCACCACGTACGTGGTGGAGCTCCCGCTCGACCCGGCCGCCGTGGCCAAGGCCGCGGCGGAGGGGCAGCGCACCGTGCCCAAGGAGACCGACACCGCGATGCTCCCGGACCTCCCCGAGGTCCCGCCCCGCCCCGAGCAGTCGCCCGTGGCCGGCCCCGACGCCCCCGACGAGGACACCCCGCCCGCCGACCCCGACCCCGGCTCCGGTGGCGGTGGTGGCGGCGGCAACGGTGGCGGCGGCTCCGGCCCGGGCCGCCCCGACCGGGGCGGACCGGACGCGGGTGCGGCCGACACCCGGCGCCCCACCGGCCCGATCGCCCTCGGCAGCGGCGCCCCGGCCCGCCCCGAGGGCCCGGCCGCCCCCCGCGAGGGCGCCGCCTACGCCAACGGCGACGGCTCCTGGGCCGAGACCGGCACCCCGCCCCACGGCACCCCGGCCGGCCCCGGAGCGGCCGCCCGGGACCCCTGGGCCGCCAATGGCGCCCACGGCGCCACCGGTGACAGCACCCCCGCCCACGGGGTCCCCGCCGGAGTGGCCGCCGGTGCCCCCGGCGCCGAGCTGCGGGCCGGGGAGGGCGAGGCACGGGCCGGGCGGCGCCGCCGGGTGGCCGAACCGGTGGCGGCCCTGTCGCTGCCGGGGGTGCCCGATCCCGGGACGCCGATCTACCCCGGCCTGGAGCACGCGCTGCCCGCCACCCCGCCCGAACCGGTGGCCGCACCCGCCGTACCGCCCACCGGCCGCCGCCGCCGGCTGGCCCTCCCCGCCGAGGCCTCCACGGGCGCCCAGGCTGCCCCGGACTCCCCCGAGCAGCCGGACTTCCCCAAGCAGCCGGACTCCCCCGCCGATCAGCCCCAGCCCGTGGGCAGCGGCCTCGCCGAGCTGGCCCCGGCCCGCCCGCGCGGCGGCTTCGCCGGGGCGTTCCCGCACGCCTTCCCGGAGGCCCAGGGCGCCAACCAGACCCCGGCCCTCCCGGTCCCTTCAGCCCCCGCCGGTCCAGCCCCCGCCGGTCCGGCCCCCGGCGCCAGCAGCGACCCGGCCACCGCGCCCGAGCCGGCCCGCCCGGCCGCCCGGCCGCTGCCCCCCGCGCACCCGCCGACCCTCCCGGCCGCCGGTGCCGCCCCGCAGTCGCCGGTCGACCGGCCCGAGGCGTTCCCCGGTCAGCCGTACCCGCCGCAGCCCACCACCCAGCCGTTCGCCGGTGACCCGCAGGCCGCCGCCGCCCGCCCCGGGGCCCTCCCGGTGCCCGCCGGCCAGCCCGGTCCGGCTGCCGCCGGCGTGCGGACGCCGCCGCGGCCGATGGCCGAGCTGGCGCGGTCGAGCGCGGAGGTGCCGGAGAACGAGGCGACCATGGTGGTGCCCGCCGTGGACGGCGAGGCGCGGCGGCTGCTGGTCTGGCCGGAGCCGGATCCGTCCACCAAGCTCGCGCTGCAGGCCCGGGGGTACCGGCCGGTCATCGTCCGCTCCCGCGAGGAGGTGGACGCGCAGGTCGCGGCCTACCCGGCGGCGCTCTTCGTCGACCCGCTGACCGGGCCGATCACCCGCACCGCGCTCCAGTCGCTGCGCACGGCCGCGCTCAACAGCCGGGTGCCGGTGCTGGTCACGGCCGGGCTCGGGCAGGCCAACCGGGACGCCGCGTACGGCGCCGACCCCGCCGTGCTGCTGCGGGCACTCGCGCCGCGCGACAGCGAGCAGCACGCCCCCCGGGTGCTGCTGGTGGAGGCCGACCCGGACATCGCGGCGGCGCTGATCTCCAGCCTGGAGCGGCGCGGCATGCACGTGGAGCACGCGACCAGCGAGAACGACGCCGTCTCCCGGGCCAGCAGCGTGCAGCCGAACCTGGTGGTGATGGACCTGATGCAGATCCGCCGCCGCCGGCTCGGGCTGCTCGACTGGCTGCGCACCAACGACCGGCTGCACCGCACCCCGCTGGTCGTCTACACCTCGGTGGACCTCGACCCGGCGGAGCTGCCCCGGCTGCGCACCGGCGAGACGGTGCTCTTCCTCGCCGAGCGCTCGACCACCGAGGACGTGCAGGGCCGGATCGTCGACCTGCTCGGCCGGATCGGCGCCCTGGGCGAGGTCTCGGCCGCCGGTCTGTAACCGCTGCGGGGCGGTAGCTGCGCCGCCGCTCTGTAGCCGCACCCCCGCCGGGCCGCGCAGGGCGGCCCGGCGGCGAGCGGGCCTCAGCCCTTGCCCAGCAGGGTGACGTCCAGGGCGGATTCGGCGTAGCGGGCCCGGATCACCTTCTTGTCGAACTTGCCCACCGAGGTCTTCGGGACGGCCTCCACGATCGACCAGCGCTCGGGCAGCTGCCAGGAGGCGACCCGCTCGGCCAGGAAGGCCCGCAGGCCGACCAGGTCGACGGTGGCGCCGGGGCGCAGCACCACGGTGGCCAGCGGGCGCTCGCCCCACTTCTCGTCCGGGACGGCGACCACGGCGGCCTCGGCCACCTCGGGGTGGGCCATCAGGTGGTTCTCCAGCTCCACCGAGGAGATCCACTCGCCGCCGGACTTGATCACGTCCTTGGCCCGGTCGGTGAGGGTCAGGTAGCCGTCGGCGGTGATGGTGCCCACGTCTCCGGTGCGCAGCCAGCCGTCCGGGCTGAACTTGTCCTCGGGCCGCTCGGGCTCGGCGCCCGCGCCGGCGAAGTAGGCGCCGGCGATCCACGGGCCGCGCACCTCCAGCTCGCCGGCGCTCTCGCCGTCGTGCGGCATCCGCTCGCCGCCGGGGCCGATCAGCCGGGCCTCGACCGAGGCGGGGAAGATGCCCTGGGTGACCCGGTACGGCCACTCCTCCTCCGGCGTCAGGCCGACCGGCGGCAGGGCGAAGGTGCCGAGCGGGGAGGTCTCGGTCATGCCCCAGGCGTGCACCACGTTGAGGCCGTGCCGCTCCTCGAAGGCCTTCATCAGCGCGGGCGGGCAGGCCGAGCCGCCGATCACGACCATCCGCAGCGAGGAGACGTCGTGGCCGCCGGCGTCCAGCTCGTCGAGCAGGCCGTTCCAGATGGTCGGCACGGCGGCGCTCAGCGTGGGGCGGACGCGGTCGATCATCGCGGCCAGCGGCGCGGGCTGGAGGAAGCGGTCGGGCATCAGCAGGTCGGCGCCGACCATGAAGGAGGCGTGCGGCAATCCCCAGGCGTTCACGTGGAACATCGGCACCACCGGCAGCGCGGTGTCCCGGCCGGAGAGCGCGAAACTGTCGGCCGAGGTGAGCTGCATGGCGTGCAGGTAGATCGAGCGGTGGCTGTAGACCACGCCCTTGGGGTCGCCGGTGGTGCCGGAGGTGTAGCAGATCGCGGCGGCCTCGCGCTCGTCGAGGTCGGTGCGCCACGGGTACTCGGTGGGCCGGTCGGCGATCAGCTCCTCGTACCCGTGCACCCCGCCGGCGAAGCCGGCGAGCAGCGCCGGGTCGTACGGGCCGTTCACCACGACGTGGCGCAGCGTCGGGGCGAGCTCCGGCAACACCCCGGCGAGCAGCGGCAGCACGCTGCCGTCCACGATGATCACCTGGTCGGCGGCGTGGTTGACGATGTAGGCCAGCTGGTGGGCGGGCAGCCGCAGGTTGAGGGTGTGCAGCACCGAGCCCATCGAGGGGATGGCGAGGTACGCCTCGAGGTGCTCGGCGTTGTTCCACATCAACGTCGCTATGACACTCCCGTCCGGCACGCCGAGCTCGTCCCGGAGGGCGTGGGCGAGCTGGGCGGCGCGGGCGCCGACCTCGGCGTAGCTGCGGACCTGCGGGCCGGTCCCGTCCCAGGTGGTGACCGTGGACCGGCCGTGGATGGTGCTGCCGTGCTGCAGAATCCGGGCGACGGTGAGCGGGACGTCCTGCATCGTGCTGAACACGGGTCCTCCTTGACCGGGCGGGCTGGGGCAGCCCGACTACTGGCCGGTAGCCTCGGCTGCTCAGCCCGATTCTGTCGGCCCGGGCGCCCGCTGTCAGCCACCTCGGCCGGAGTGAGACCTTGCCGACCCGACCGGACACCGGATCGGTTCAGGTCGCCACCAGACCGTCGAGCTGGTTGCGGTCGATCGCCAGGGTGGCTCCACCGTACGTCTCCTGCACGTCGCCGCGGTGCTGGTGGATCCGCTGGTGGTAGACCCACTGGTCGGCCCCGAGCGCGCCGTTGCCGTCGGTGGCGGCCCGGTCGTCCCAGCGGGCGTACCAGACCACGTCCGGCATCGGGGAGTTGCCCGCGCGGGCGGCGGCGGCCAGGTCGCGGACGCCGGAGTCGGCGCTGGAGTAGAAGCCGGAGTGGTAGCCGGCCGCGTGCAGGGCCTGGGTCCAGCCGAGGGTGAAGTCGACCACGGCCTTGGCGCAGGCCGCGTCCCCGCGCGGGTAGCTCTCGATGTCCAGGTAGACCGGGCTGCCCTGGCCCAGGCCCAGGGCGCGCACCGCCCGGGCCGCCTCGGCGGCCTCGGCCCGGCCCTGGTCCACGGCGGTGGCCGGGTCGATCCGGTGCGGCTTCTGCTTGGCGGTGCTGCACGGGGCCTGCAGGCCGACGTGGGTGGGCACCAGCAGCCAGCCCATCGCCCGCACCTGGCGGACCCAGTCGGCGGTGAGCCGGTGCTGGTCGCACGCTCGCTGGCCGCCGCTCACGTAGACGCCCACGGCCCGGTACGGGGAGGCCTCCCGCCAGGCCCGCATGGTGGCCAGCTCGGGGGCGTTGCAGGCGTCGAAGCCGGCGCCGGTGAAGACCTTGACGGGCAGCGCCTCGCGCTTCTTGCGCGGGTCGGAGAGCACGGTGGGCGGCGGGACGGGGGCGGCCCGGGCCGCCCCGGCGAGCTCGACCCGGCGACCCGGCTCGGCCGGTCCGGGGTCGAGCGGCGCCATCGGGGCGAGGGCGAGCAGCAGGACGAGGGTGGCCGTCGCCAGGGACGCCGGGGCCAAGTAGCGCATCCTTCGGTGGTAACCAGGGCCTCGGCGCGGCGCGCACCAGGCGCGCCGTCGGTGCGGGCACGATTCACCCGCCCGGCGGCGGGATCCGACGCACCGTCGCACCGACCGCACCGGCCACACCGGCCGACTTCGGCGGCCCGCCCGGGCGGCCCTGGTCACCCGGGGCCACCGCCCGTTCCATCCGGTCCTGGAACGTTCTGTCCACATCGTGGTAACGGGTTTGCCAGGGCTGCGGTCCTTACTGCACACTCGGTGGATGCCTACCACCAGCGAGCCCACCGTCGGCGTTCCCGCCGACGCCCTGGCCATGCCGCCCGCCCCCAAGGGCGAGCCCGCCGGCGAGCGCGGCAGCTGGCGACGACGTGGTGCGGGGACGGAACCGGGCGCAGCACCGCCGGGGCAGCCGACACTGCTCCGGAAGAACCCGCTGCGGCGCCTGGGAGTCATCCCGGCGCCGCTTCTCTGTGTCGGGGCGATGTTCACCGTGCAGCTGGGCATCGCGCTCTCCCGGCCGCTGTTCGGGCCGCTCGGGGTGGGCGGGGCGACCTTCCTGCGGATCACGGTGGCCGCCGCGATCCTGCTGGCCGTGACCCGGCCCCGACTGCGCGGGCGCAGCCCGCGCCAGCTGGCGGCGGCGGCGCTGCTCGGGCTGACCTCGGGCGGGATGACCCTGCTCTTCGCCGGGGCGGTGGACCGGCTGCCGATGGGCACCGCCGCCACCATCGAGTTCCTCGGCCCGCTGAGCGTGGCGCTGGCCTTCTCCCGACGGCTGAGCCACCTGCTCTGGGCGCTGCTCGCGGCCGGCGGGGTGGCCCTGCTCACCCTGCTGGGAGAAGGGGGTCACGCGGGCGGCGGGCTCGACCCGGTCGGGCTGCTCTGCGCCTTCGGGGCGGCCGCCTGCTACGCCGGGTACATCCTCTTCACCGACAAGGTGGGGGCGGTCTTCGAGGGCTTCGAGGGCCTGGCCGTCTCCTTCGGGGTGGCCGCCGTGGCGCTGGCCCCGTTCGGCCTCGGGCCGGCCTGGCACGGCCTGGCCGCCTCGCCGCACCCCTGGCTGCTGCTGCTCGCGGTGGCCGGGGTGGCGCTGCTGCTGCCGGTGATCCCGTACGCGCTGGAGATGACGGCGGTGCGGCGGCTGGGCCAGCGGGTGTTCAGCGTGCTGGTCAGCCTGGAGCCGGCGGTGAGCGCGCTGGTCGGCCTGGTGGTGCTCGGGCAGCTGCTCGGCGGGCCGCAGCTGGCCGGGATCGCCTGCGTGGTGGCCGCCAGCGTGGGCGCGACCCTCACCGGCCGACGGTAGGGCTCGTCTCACGGCGCACCCGGACGCGCGGGAAGGGGCGGTGCCTGACGGCACCGCCCCTTCCCGTAGCCGTACCCGGAGCAGGTGACCCTTCCCGCCCCCGGGGCTCCCGGCTGCTCCCCCGCGCCACGAGGGGATACCCATGGGTGGTCCGGGTGCTCAGCTCACCCGGACCGGCCCTCGTGGCGCACCGGCGACGCCCCCGCCGCCGGTGGGGAGACCGGGCCCCGCGCCGGGCCCGTCAGTGGAAGACGGGCGCGAAGACGAAGTGGAAGTCGCGGTTGGACTGGTCGTTGAAGACGAAGCCGGTGTTGTGGTCGACCTGGAAGTTGTTGTTCTGGTTGGACGCACCGGAGCCGGTGGCGGTCTGCTGGGTGGTGTTGTAGTTGCCGCTCACCGAGCCGAAGATGTTCCCACTGTCGTGGTTGGAGACCACGCTGCTGTTGGAACCGTTGCCGGCGAGAGCGCCGTTGTCGGCCGAGGCGGCGCCTGCCCCGGCGAGCAGCAGACCGGCGGCGAGCGGGGCGGCGACCAGCAGGCCGGCCAGACGAAGGGTGCGAGTGCGAGCCATGAGTACCTCCAGGCGGCTGACGGACCATCGGATCCGTCGGCCGGTTGTTACGTAACTGCGGTGCATTGAGCGGGAGTTCACGGCCAGATGAACCCCGTGGCTGCGACGCCGAGAGCAAGACTTCCGCAGGGCCGGGCCGGTCGCCAGCAGTTGATCTCCTTTTCGCCCGTTCGCGTGACTTTGCGAGACGGTGCGCATACTCCGCAGATCCCGGGTTCGTGGGCAGACACACCGGCGGCCACCTGCGGGTTCCGCCGAACGGCGGGCCCGCGGCGGCCGCCGGGGAGGGCGCGCGCACTCGAACGGCGCGCCCGGGGAGCTCACGGAGTGTCAGAGGGTCTTGCCCGGGTTGAGGATGCCGAGCGGGTCGAAGGCGGCCTTCACCCGGCGCTGGAGCGCCAGCCCGGCCGGGCCCAACTCCCGGGCCAGCCAGTCCCGTTTGAGCAGGCCGACGCCGTGCTCGCCGGTGATGGTGCCGCCCAGCTCCAGCCCGAGCGCCATGATCTCCTCGAAGGAGGTCTTGGCCCGCTCGGTCTCGGCCGGATCGGCCGCGTCGAAGACCACCACCGGGTGGGTGTTGCCGTCCCCCGCGTGGCTGACCACCCCGATGGTGAGCGCGTGGCGCTCGGCGATCTCCGCCACCCCGGCCAGCATCTCGGCCAGCCGGGAGCGCGGCACCGCCACGTCGTCGATCATCGTGGTGCCCAGGGCATCCAGCGCTGGCAGCGCCAACCGCCTTGCCTGGAGCAGCAGTTCCGACTCGGCCTGGTCTTCGGCCGGCACCACCTCGGTGGCTCCGGCGGCCCGGCAGAGCTCGGCCACGGCGGTCAGGCCCACCGTCGGGTCGGCCTCGTCGAAGGCGACCAGCAGCAGTGCCTGGGTGGACTCCGGCAGGCCCATCCGGGCCATCGCGTTGACCGCCCGGACGGTGGTGGCGTCCATCAGCTCCATCAGCGAGGGGGTGAGCCCGGCGGCCGAGACGGCGCAGATCGCCGCGCAGGCCGCCGCCGCGCTCGGGAACTCCGCCGCCAGCGCCAACTGCGGCGCGGGGGCCGGGCGCAGGCCGAGCACCGCCTCCACCACCACGCCCAGGGTGCCCTCCGAGCCGACCAGCAGCCGGGTCAGGTCGTACCCGGCCACCCCCTTCGCGGTGCGCCGCCCGGTGCTGATCAACTCACCGTCAGCCAGTACCACTTGGAGCCCGAGCACGTACTCGCTGGTGGTGCCGTACTTGACGCAGCAGAGCCCGCCCGCGCCGGTGCCGATGTTGCCGCCGATCGTGCAGGACTCCCAGCTGGACGGATCGGGCGGGTAGGCCATCCCGTGCTCGGCCACCGCCCGGGACAACTCGGCGTTCAGCACGCCGGGTTGGACCACAGCCAGCCGGTTCACCGGGTCGATCTCCAGGATCCGGTCGAGCTTGAGCAGCGAGAGCAGGATGCAGCCGTCCACCGCGTTGGCCGCCCCGGAGAGCCCGGTGCGGGCGCCCTGCGGCACCACCGGGCTCCTCAGCTCGGTGGCGGTGCGCAGCACGTGCCGCACCTGCTCGACCGTCTCGGGCAGCACGAGCACGGCGGGCTCCCCGGCCTCGCAGAAGCCCGCCATGTCGTGCCGGTAACTGGCCAGTACGTCCGGGTCGTTGACGACGGCGGAGGCGGGGAGGGCCTGCCGCAGCCGGTCGATGAGATCGGTCACGGGCCCATTCTGCACCCGCACCCGGGCACCGGACGGTCGGCTCAGAGCTTCTCGCGCCCGTGCGGGGTGAGCAGCTCGGCCGGGTCGGGGCCGCGGGCGATGATCCGGCCGGGGTTCACCATCTCGTGGGTGTAGTAGTAGTGCCGCTTGATGTGCTCGAAGTCCACCGTCTCGGTGAAGCCGGGGGTCTGGTAGAGGTCGCGGGTGTAGCCCCAGAGCGCGGGGTAGTCGCTGATCCGGCGGATGTTGCACTTGAAGTGGCCGTGGTAGACCGGGTCGAAGCGGATCAGGGTCGGCCAGAGCCGCAGGTCGGCCTCGGTGATCTGCTCGCCGACCAGGTAGCGGCTGGTGCTCAGCCGCTCCTCCAGCGCGTCGAGGCGGGTGAACAGGGCGTCCACCGCGCGGTCGTAGGTGGCCTGGCTCTTGGCGAAGCCCGCCCGGTAGACGCCCACGTTGACGTCCTGGTAGATCTCCTGGGCCACCGCGTCGATGTCGGCCCGCAGCGCCTCGGGGTAGATGTCCGGGGCGTCCGGGCGGGCCAGTTGGCGCCACTCGGAGTTCAGGTCCCGGGTGAGCTGCTCGAAGTCGTTGCTGACCAGGTGGCCGGAGGCCACGTCGACCAGGGCGGGCACCGAGATGCCGCCGGTGTAGTCGGGGCGGGCCGCCCAGTAGACCTCGCGCAGCGCGTGCACGCCGAGCACCGGGTCCTTACCGCCCGGGCCGCCGTGCTCCTCGCTGAACACCCACTGGTAGTCGCCGTCCAGGAACTCCTGGACGGGGTCGACGATGGCCAGCGGGATGGCCTCCTGGAGGCCGAGCAGGCTGCGGGTGAGGATCACCCGGTGCGCCCAGGGGCAGGCCCAGCTGGCGATCAGCCGGTACCGGCCGGCCTCCACCCGCCGGCCGGAGGAGCCGTCGGCGGTGATCCGGTCGGTGAAGGCCTGCGGCGCCCGCTCGTGCTCGGCGGTCTTGGAGGCGGCGGCGGACACCGTCTCGCCGGGCTTGGTCTGGTCCTCGCTCATGGCCCTCTTCCCTGCCGTTCTTCGCTGCCGTCGGAGATGCTCAGCGCTGCGGGGCGCGCAGTGCGGCGAGCTGCTGTTCGAAGGGGATCAACTCCTCGACCGGGGCCGATCGTTCCGGCCGGCTGCCGAGCAGCTCGGCCAGCTCCCCGGCGGCCCGGGTGATCCGGCTCGCCAGGCCGCCGTTGCCGCCGCCGGCGCCCCAGTCCTCGGAGGCGGCGAAGACGGCGGTGGGCACCACCCGGGCGCGCAGGTAGGCGAAGAGCGGGCGCAGCGCGTACTCCAGGGCCAGCGAGTGCCGGGCCGAGCCGCCGGTGGCGCCCATCAGCACCGGCTTGTCGGTCAGCACGCCCACGTCCAGCACGTCGAAGAAGGACTTGAACAGGCCGCTGTAGGAGGCCGAGAAGACGGGGGTGACGGCGATCAGTGCGTCGGCCGCCGTCACCGCCTCGATCTCGGCCCGGAGCTTGGGGCTCGGATAGCCGGTGAGCAGGTTGTTGGTGATGTCGCCGGCGACGTCACGCAGCTCCACGGTGTGGATCTCGCTGGGGAGCAGGCGGTCGGTCTCGGCGGCCAACTGGTCCGCCAGCAGTCGGGTGGACGAGGGCTGGCTGAGCCCCGCACTGATCACGACGAGCTTGGGCATCTCCGGGCCTCCTGGACGTGGGGTGGGGTCAGTGGGCGGCCGCGGCCGCCGGGTGCACCGGTCCGGCCGGCACGTTGTCGGCGCGGCGAGCCGCGAACTCCTTGCGCAGCACCGGCAGGACCTCCTCACCGAGGATGTCCAGCTGCTCCAGCACGGTCTTGACCGGAAGGCCGCCGCTGTCCATCAGGAAGAGCTGGCGCTGGTAGTCGCCGAAGGTCTCGCGGAAGCTCAGCGTCTTCTCGATGATCTCCTGCGGGCTGCCCACCGAGATCGGCGTCTGCTCCATGGTCTCCTCCAGCGACGGGCCGCCGCGGTAGACCGGGGAGTTGTCGAAGTAGGGGCGGAACTCGCGGATGGCGTCCTGGGACCTGGGGCGCATGAAGATCTGGCCGCCGAGCCCGACCACGGCCTGCTCGGGGGTGCCGTGGCCGTAGTGCGCGTACCGGGTGCGGTAGAGCTCGATGAGCTTCTGGAAGTGCTCCTTCGGCCAGAAGATGTGGTTGGCGAAGAAGCCGTCGCCGTAGTACGCGGCCTGCTCGGCGATCTCGGGGCTGCGGATCGAGCCGTGCCAGACGAACGGCGGCACGCCGTCCAGCGGGCGGGGCACGGCGGTGAAGCCCTGCAGCGGGGTGCGGAAGCGGCCCTGCCAGTTGACGTTGGTCTCGCGCCAGAGCTGGTGCAGCAGCGCGTAGTTCTCGATCGCCAGCGGGATGCCCTGGCGGATGTCCTGGCCGAACCAGGGGTACACCGGGCCGGTGTTGCCGCGGCCCAGCATCAGGTCGACGCGGCCGTCGGCCAGCTGCTGCAGGGTGGCGAAGTCCTCGGCGATCTTCACCGGGTCGTTGGTGGTGATCAGCGTGGTCGAGGTGGAGAGGATGATCCGCTCCGTCTGCGCGGCGATGTAGCCGAGCAGCGTGGTCGGCGAGGACGGCACGAACGGCGGGTTGTGGTGCTCGCCGGTGGCGAAGACGTCGAGGCCGATCTCCTCCGCCTTGAGGGCGATCGCCACGGTGCCCTTGATCCGCTCGCGCTCGGTCTGCGGGCGCCCGGTCAGCGGGTCCGCGGTGAGGTCGCCGACGGTGAAGATCCCGAACTGCATCTGCCTACTCATCTCCGTTTGCTGGGAGCGGCCGCCCCCACACCCGCGGTGTGGGGGCGGCCGCCATGCCGGTCCTGCGGGTCAGGCCATGGCCGGGGAGTCGGAGGTCTGCTCCGACTTGGCGAAGACCTTGGCGCCGTGCAGCCACTCGACCTTGTCGTGGAGCTGCTCGGCGGTGAAGCCGGCCAGCATCTCGTTGCGGGCCTTGGCGGCGTCGCCGACGGGGTGGTACAGCTGCTTGCCCATCTCGCGGGCGACCAGCTGGATCGCGCCGGTGCGCTCGCGGCGCTCGGCGTTGAAGGTCTGGAAGCGCTCGGCGAAGTCCAGCTCGCACTGGCCGATCAGCTGGCCGAGCACCACCGCGTCCTCGATCGCCTGGCAGGCGCCCTGGGCGGCGTACTGGAGCATCGGGTGGGCGGCGTCGCCGACCAGCACGACCCGGCCGTCCGTCCAGGTGTCGATCGGGTCGCGGTCGCAGAGCACCCAGGCCTTCCAGTCCTCGCCGAGCTCCAGCAGCTGGCGCGGGATCTCGCCCAGCATCGGGAACTCCTCGAGCACGAAGTCCTTCTCCACGGACTTGCCGATGACGGCCTCGGTGGCGCCGTCGTCGCGGGTGGCGGCCAGGTTGAAGTACTTGCCGCTGCCGATCGGGTAGTGGACGAAGTGCCACTTCGGGCCGGCCCAGAGGGTCACGGTGTTCCAGCGCAGCTCCTCGGGCACCTTCTCCATCGGGATCACCGAACGGTAGATGGTGTGGCCGGAGACCTGCGGGAAGCCGTCGCCCACCAGCTGCTTGCGGACGAAGGAGTTGATGCCGTCGGCACCGATCAGCGCGGAGCCCTCGACCTCCTCACCGGAGGCGAGCACCGCGGTGACGCCGGTGGCGTCCTGGCGGTAGCTGAGCAGCTGGCAGCCGGTGCGCAGCTCGATCGCGTCCGACTCGCGGCAGGCGTCGAGCAGCGGGGCGTAGACGTCGATCCGGTGCACCACGGCGTACGGGTTGCCGAAGCGCTCGCGGTAGGCGCCGGTGAGCGGCATGGAGGCCACGTGCTCGGAGGTGGTGCCGTCCATGAAGCGCAGCTCGTCGATGTGGACGGCCCGCTCGCGGACCTCCTCGCCGACCCCGAGCTGGTCGAGCGCGTTGAACGCGTTCGGGCCGAGCTGGATGCCGGCGCCGAGCTCGGTGAAGGAGTCGCGGGCCTCCAGCACGACGACCTCGTGGCCCTGGCGGGAGACGCTGAGCGCCGTCGCGAGCCCACCGATACCGCCACCGGCAATGAGTATCTTGGCCATTGTTGGCTCTACTTCCTCGTGTTGTAAGGGTGTTGGCAGAGAGCGGGAGTCAGTGAGCCTGTTCGCCGAAGAGGCGGCGCAGCTCCTCGTGGAAGCCGGGGAAGGTCTTCCCCACGCACTTCGGGTCGTCCAGGGTGATGCCGGGCACCTTGAGCCCGAGCACCGAGAAGGCCATGGCGATCCGGTGGTCACGGTGGCAGGCGATGACCGCCCCCGTGGGGGTGCCGGGGTGGACGGTGATCCGGTCCGGCCCCTCCTCGACCCGGATGCCGAGCGCCCGGAGGTTCCCGGCGACGGCGGCGATCCGGTCGGATTCCTTGAGCCGGGCGTGGCCCACGCCCGTGATGGTGATCGGCCCGTCGGCCAGCGGCGCGATCGCGGCCATCGTCATGAAGGTGTCGGAGATGTCGCCCATGTCGACCTCGAAGCCGCCGCGCAGTGCGCCGGTGCCGGTCACCGTGGTGGCGTCCGGGCCGATCTCGACCTTGGCGCCGGCCAGTTCGAGCACCTTGACGAAGCCGAGGTCGCCCTGCAGGCTGTCGGCGCCCAGGTGCGGCACGGTGACGGCGGTGCCGGTGATCGCGGCGGCGGCGAAGACGTAGCTCGCGGTGGAGGCGTCGGGCTCGATCCGGAGCCGGGTGCCGGTGTAGCCGCCGGTGGACACCCGCAGGGTGCCGTCCTGACCCTCCGTCACCTCGGCGCCGAAGCGGCGCATCAGGGCGATGGTCATGTCGATGTAGGGGCGGCTGACCAGGTTGGCGGCCGAGACGGTGAGCGGCTCGCGCATCAGCGGGGCGGAGAGCAGCAGACCGGTCAGGTACTGGCTGCTGGTGCCGGAGTCGAGGGCGAGCTCGCCGCCGCGCAGGCCCTCGGCCCTGACGGTGAGCGGCAGCCCGCCGCCGGCGCCGGGCTCGACCTCGGCGCCGAGTGCGGCGAGCGCCTGGGTCAGCGGCCGCAGCGGGCGCACGGTGAGCTGCTCGGTGCCCTCGAAGCGGAACTCGCCGCGCCCGGTAGCCGCGTAGACCGGCAGGAAGCGGGCGGCGGTGCCGGCGTCGGCACACCAGATCCGGGCGGAGGCGCCACCAGGGGCGGCAGGTGGTCCGCCCAGGCCGTGCACCTCCCAGGCTTCGGAACCGAACTCCTCGGGGTCACCGGGGAGTTGGTCGACCGGGATGCCCAGGTCGGTGAGGGCGGTGCGGAAGGCGACGGTGTCCTCGCTCTCCAGCGGGGCGTCGAGCCGGGTGGTGCCGGCGGCCGCGGCCGCGAGCAGCAGGACCCGGTTGGTGATGCTCTTCGAGCCGGGGATGCGGGCCGAAGCCGCTCGGGGCTCGGTCATGACGGTGCCTCTGTTCGGGTTGCCGGGCGGGCCGGGGGCGCGGAGCGCGGGGCGTGGACAGGGCGGTGCGGGGAGCGTGCGGAGCTCATCGAGCCCGGGGTGCCTGGCACTCCGGGGCGCGAGGTGCCGTGCGGCGGCGGCCGTACGGCACCTCGCGCCCCGGGGCGGAGCCGCGTGTCAGACAGGGTGACCACTACTCAGGTGGAGCTCAGGCGGTGGCGCCGCCGTCGAGCACCAGGTCGTGGCCGACCACGAAGCTCGACTCCTCGCTGGCGAGCCAGAGCACGGTGTCGGCGATCTCCTCGGTCTTGGCGACCCGGCCGATCGGCGTCTCGGCCTTGACCCGGGCGTCCCGCTCCTCGGTGGTCTCACCGGGGCGCAGCGACTGGTCGGTGTCCACCGAGCCGGGGCTGATCGCGTTGATCCGGATGCCCTCGCGGATGTACTCGCGGGCGGCGGTGCGGGTCAGCGTGGAGAGCGCGGCCTTGGAGGCGGCGAAGGCGCCGAAGCCGGGGACGCGGCCGTGGATGCCGATGTTGGCGGCGGTGTTGATGATGACGCCGCCCCCGTTCTCCTTCATCGCGGCGATCTCGTGCTTCATCAGCAGCCAGACGCCGGTCAGGTTGGTGGAGAGCACATCGCCCCAGACGGCCTCGCAGATCTCGGCCAGCGGGGTGGGCTCGCCGGTGATGCCGGCGTTGTTGAAGGCGACGTCGATCCGGCCGTGGCGCTCGACCGTGGTCTTGATCAGGCGGATCACGTCCATGCCGTGGGTGACGTCGGCGGGCACCGCGTCGGCGACCCCGCCCTCCTTCTCGATCAATGCGACGGTGTCCCGCAGGTCACTGGGCTCGCGGCCGGCCACCATCACGATTGCGCCCTCGCGGGCGAAGGCGAGTGCCGTGGCCCGGCCGATCCCGGAGCCACCTCCGGTCACCAGGGCGACCTTGCCGTCGAAGCGTGCGGTCATCAGGTTCCTCCTGTGGTGGGGGATGTGCTCTGCGGACTCAGGCAGCCGCGATGAGAGAGTCGATGTCGCCCGTCGCGGCCCGGATCTCCTCGACCACGGACCGGAGCGTGTCGGTGAAGTAGGCGTCCGTCGCCTCCAGGAACCTGCTCTCCCGGAGCGCGCGCTCGGTCGCCTCGGGGGCGAGGCTCACGGCGATCGTCATGGCGAGCCCGCCGTCCGCGTCCCGGTCGATCTGGTTCATGATGAACTCCAGCTCCGGGTCGCCGGGTTGGCGGTAGACGATGCTGAGCTCCCGAGGGCTGACCTCGATCCGCTGGAAGATCGTCCGGCCGTCCTTGACGATCTCCCGGGTGAATCCGCCGGGGAAGCGGTCGAGCACCCGGCATCGCGTGATGGCGGGTACGTAGGCCACCGGGTTCTCCGCCTTGTGGAGGAGCTGCGCCCACAGCTGGTGGGCGTCGATCTGCGTCGCACCGGAGCTACCGTCGGAATTGACCGGAATGCTCCAGGACATGGTGACCCCGGACATTGCCTCTCCCTGATATCGGCCGATCCACTCTCTCTCGTTAAAGACTCTGAGCCAGCCCTCACAGAGGGTCAACGCCCGATTTCCGACTTCGTCAGCTGACGACTACAACGTCAAGTGGCAAACAACTCCTGGTCACAGCGCTGGGGATTCCGGAATCTGCCCGGAATCCCCAGCTCTGGTGGTGCGTTCTCCGGTCAGGCGCTTGATGCGCCCTTGACAGTCGCCCGGATCAGGCGCTTTCGAAACCGCGCTTCAGCGCGGCCGCGATCTGCACCGAGCGGCGCGCCTGGAAGCCGACGGCGGCCAGGTTCTCCTCGGTCGGGCCACCGTGGCCGTGGTCGGAGACGGAGCTGGTGCCGTACGGGTTGCCGTTGGTCTTGCCGAACTGCACCTCGTCCGCGTAGCCGGGGGCGACGATGATCGAACCCCAGTGGTAGAAGGTGTTGTTCAGCGCCAGCAGGGTGCTCTCCTGGCCACCGTGCTGGGTCGAGGTCGAGGTGAAGGAGGACACGACCTTGTTCTCCAGCTTGTGCTGGAACCAGAGGCCACCGGCGGTGTCGATGAACTGCTTGAGCTGGGCGGCCGGCAGGCCGAAGCGGGTCGGCGTGCCGAAGAGGATCACGTCGGCCCAGTCGAGGTCGTCCAGCACGGCCTCCTGGATGTGCGAGGTGGCCGCGACGTGGTCGGCCCACTCCTTCTTGCCTGCGATGACCGCGGCCGGGGCGAGCTCCGCGACCTTGCGCAGGCGGACCTCGGCGCCGGCCTTCTCGGCCGCCTGGGCGGCCGCGTCGGCCAGCTGGTAGACGTTCCCGGTGGACGAGTAGTAGATGACGGCGACGTTCGTCACTGTGCGCAACTCCTGTTCGAACGAGATCAGTTGTGCGGTGGGTGCTGGTGCACCCACCATCGTGAGTCTCATCGGGGAGCTGTCGACCCGGCAAACCGCGGTCGGGCACTTCATCACATCGGGCCGTACCCGGACCGGACGTACACCCTTCGGCGGTGGTCAGGAGATCTGCATGGTGCCCATCATGCCCATGGCACCGTGGTCGAACAGGTGGCAGTGGTAGAGGTAGACGCCCCGGTAGCTGTCGAAGGTGAGCTGGATCTTCACCGTCTCGCCGGCCAGCAGCGCCACGGTGTCCTTCAGCCCGCTCTCGCTGGGGTCCGGAGCCTTGCCGTTCCGCTCCAGGATGCGGAACTGGACCAGGTGGACGTGGAAGTTGTGCGGGGCCCGGACGTTGGCGTTGGTGATCGTCCAGACCTCGGTGGTGCCCCAGGTGATCTGGGTGTCTATTCGGTTCGGGTCATAGGTGAGGTCGTTGATGTAGGCCATCGGGTTGGCCCGGCCGTCCTCGTCCATCCGCAGCACGAAGGTGCGGTTGACGGTGGCGATCGGGGGCGTGGGCAGGGTGCGCAGGGTGTCCGGCACGTAGGAGAGGTCCAGCGCGTCGCGGACCACGTCGAAGCGCATCACCTTGCCGATCAGGTCGGCCGGGCCGGGGCCGGTGTTGTTCAGCAGCACCAGCTGGGTGCCGACGGGGTAGCGGGAGAAGTCGATGACGATGTCGGCCCGCTCGCCGGGCGAGAGCTTGAGCTGGTTGGTGGTGCAGGGCGTCGCCAGCAGGCCGCCGTCGGAGCCGATCTGGGTGAAGCTGCCGCCGTCGGAGAGGGCCAGCACGAAGAACCGCAGGTTGCTCGAGTTGAGGATCCGGAAGCGGTACTGCCGGGCGGCCACCTGGAAGTACGGCCAGGGGCGGCCGTTGACCAGGATGGTGGTCCGGTTGGTGAAGTCGCCCATCGTGTAGACGAGCTTGCCGGTGGAGTCGATGTTGACGTCGCGCAGCAGCAGCGGCACGTCGTACTGGCCGCTGGGCAGCGGCTGGCAGCGGTCGTTGTCGTCCGACAGCTGGTACATGCCGGACAGGCCCCGGTAGACGTGCTCCGACTCCAGGTGGTGCGCGTGGTCGTGGAACCAGAGCGGCGCGCCCAGCTGGTTGTTCGGGTAGGTGTAGGTCTTGCTGCCGCCCGGCGGGATGGTGACCATCGGGTTGCCGTCGCTGTCCACCGGCACCTCGGCGCCGTGCAGGTGCACGGAGGTCGGCAGGTCCAGCGCGTTGGTCTGGTTGATCACCACGCGGCGGCCCGAGCGGGCCTTGATGGTGGGGCCGGGGTACTGGCCGTTGTAGGTCTCCACCTCGGTCTGCAGGCCCGGGATGATCTCCTTGACGGCCTTCTGCATCGTCACCGAGTAGTAGTCGGTGGTCGAGGAGGTGCTGGTCGGCTGGAGCACCTGCGGCACGGTCAGCGGCACCGCGAACATCGGGGTGACGGCGGGCCCCACCACGCCCGTGACGTCGGCCTCGGCCGTCGGGCCGAGCAGCGGCGCGGCCAGGCCGACCCCGCCGATCAGGCCGGTGGTCACGGCGCCGGCCTTCAGGGCGCCTCTTCGGGACAGCTTGCGGTTCAACATCTGGTATTCCCCGTTCCGTTTCCACACTGGGCGGCCCCCAGTGGGTGGGCCTTGCACGGGGAACAATGCAGAGCCTTCACAGAATCGATCAAACGTACGCGGGAGTCCCTGTCAGCTCGTTCCGACTTCGTCACTTTCGGGATTGACAGGGGCATTCAACTTTGCTACAGAAATAAACAAGTTGGCGGCCCGGGAGTACACCCCCGGGCCGCCCGATTCCGATGACGAAGTAGCGGTGATTGCGGGTCAGCTCCCCGGCCGAGCTGACTCTGTGCCACCGCCTTGCACGCCCTGTGGTGGACAAGTTGCCTAAGCTGGCAAATCCCCGGGGAAATCCGGAGAGCACAGGAAGTGGGCGACTCCGAGGATTCCGGCGTCGGCCTCCAACCGCGGAAGGAGCACCACCCAATGCGAGTAGACACGAGGGCAGGCGTGGACCGCCCCAGGCCGCGTCGCCAGCACGCGCACCGCGCGGCGGTGCTCGGCTACCCGGTCGACCAGTCGCTCTACCCGGTGATGCACCGCGCGGCCTACACCGCGATGGGCCTCGAGTGGACGTACACCGCGGTCGAGTGCGAGGAGCCGGGCCTGGAGCAGCTCATCGGCTCACTGGACGGCTCCTGGGCGGGCCTCTCGCTCGGCATGCCGCTCAAGCGGGCCGCGCTGCCGCTGATCGACGAGGTCAGCGACCTGGCCATGGACGTCGGGGGCGTCAACACCGTCGTCTTCCGGGACGGCCGGTCCTACGGCGAGAACACGGACGTGCACGGCTTCCTCGCCGCACTGCACGAGGCCGACGTGCACGCGCTCGGCTCGGCCGTGATCCTCGGTGGCGGCACCGCCGCCTGTTCGGCGCTGGCCGCCGTCCGCGAACTCGGGGTCAAGGAGCCGGCGGTGGTGGTCCGCGAGCCCAGCCGGGCGGCCGAGGCGCACGCCGCGGCGGGCCGGCTGGGGATGGCGGTGGACGTCTACTCCTTCGGCCAGCTGGACAGCCTGCTGCACGGCGCGGGTCTGGTCATCTCCACCCTGCCCGCCGGCGCGGCCGACTCCTACGCGGCGGCCATCGTGCACTCCCGCGCGGCCATCTTCGACGTGGTCTACTCGGCCTTCCCCACCCGGCTGGCCAAGGCGGCCGGCTTCGCGGGCAGCACGGTGGTCGACGGACTCACCCTGCTCACCTACCAGGCGGCCCGCCAGGTGCAGTTGATGACCGGCCGGGAGGACGTGCCGGTGCGGGCGATGCGCGAGGCCGCCCAGGCCGAGCTGGCCCGACGGGCGGGCTGAACCCGCTCTCCCGCTCTCCTCACGCACCGGACGTCCTCTCCCGTTCGCTCTGCCATCCCCGCTCCCCCGCACCCTCGCCGACCGATCGTCAGGCCGACAGCTCCTGCGACTTGTCGAAGCCCTGGCGGCGGGCCGAGGAGAGCACCGAGATGGCGTGCGCCACCGAGCAGAGCGTGGCGTGCCGGTGCCAGCCGGCGTAGGACCGACCCTCGAAATCGCGCATCCCGACCCGGGTGGAGACCTCCGAGAAGTCCTTGGAGACCCGGCGGGTCAGCCGGCCCAGCCGCAGCAGGGCGACCGGCGGCACCTCGATCAGGTTCGACAGCCAGAGCTCGGCGGGCTTGCCCTTCGGGCCCGACCAGCCACCGACGAGCGTCAGTGCGCGCTCCGGCGGCAGCGCCGCTCCCGGACGGCGGACCGCCGGCAGCGTCACCCGGGTCCCGCTCACCAGGATCGACCGGGTGATCGAGTAGTCCGGGTCGACCCAGCCCACCGGGCGGGAGAACCGCTTGGCCCACTCGACCAACTGCTGTGCCTGGAAGAGGCGTTCGCCCCGCCCGGGCAGGCTGAGGTCGTAGCCCACCAGCCGGGTCGAACCGCTCACCCGCATCACGAACGGCACCCCGCGCCGGGTGAACTCCTCCACCAGCACGGCGGAGTCGAGCTCGCGCGCGTCCAGCACCGCCGGGCGGCGGCGCAACCCCCATTCGGGACGCGAGAGTTCGGCGACGGTGTTCACGGCGCACAGCTCGGGAGAGGCGGCCGAGACGTCATCGGGGATCTTGGCCCGCTTGCGGCGCTCGGTGTCCTCCAGCCACTCGGGCGGCAGGATCAGGTCCCAGTTGACCGGGGCGCTGGTCTCCTCGTTCGCGAGCCAGACTCCGTACGCCTGCTGGCTGTTGACGACCCGTCCGAGCTCGGTGCGGAAGGACTCCTCGACGCCGACCGAGTGCTCCCCCGCCTTCGGGATGGCCATCGAGTTCAGCACCCAGGCCTGCGGCAGCATCACCCGGTCCAAGTGGCGGGCCAGGGCCTGCCGGACGGGCTTCCACCCCCAGGAGGAGTCGCTGATGAAGTGGTGCAGGCTCTGTTCCGCCGCACCGTGGCCGGCCACCGAGGCCAGCGCGCGCATGGACTTGCGACCGGGCACCGAGAGCAGCCCGGCGATGTACCACTGACCACGGGCGCGCTGGTCACGGCGCTTGAGCGAGGCGAGCATGCGGCGGGAGAACTCGGTGACGAAGTCGTCCGCAACGTCGCCCCACACGTGCTCAGGAACGTCTTTCTCTATGGCACCTTCCATGGCCCCCGACTCCTCTTCTGCGCTCGCGGACATGGGGCCTCCGGGCGCAAGCGGGCACTCGGAGATCAGACGCGAGATGCTGATACCCAGCACCTTACAGAACCGACCAGTTGGTTTGCTAGCTCTTTCGCGATCCGACCGGCGTGGGATGCCCGGCCTGTAGCGAGTATAGATACCGCGCGGTTGGTTTGTTAAGCTGTCGGTACACCCAACCAGCGCCAGCCCTCCGGCCGCGCTCCACAGGAGGGAGAGAGATGTCCCGCCAGGAACGTGCGTCCCGCACGAGGCAGCTCATCATCGAGTCCGCGGCGGGAGCTTTCGACCAGGAGGGCTTCGCGCTCACCGGGTTGAGTGAGATAGCCCAGCTCTGCGGGGTCTCCAAGGGCGCGCTGTACTTCCACTTCGGCTCCAAGGAGCAGCTGGCCGAGGCCGTGATGGCCGAATCCCGCGAGACGCTCCGCGAGACCGTCCGGGAGGCCCGCCGGCTGGGCGGTTCCGGGCTCCAGTACCTGATCGACCTCTGCCACGGCCTGGCCCGGCGGCTCGACCAGGACGTGGTCTTCCGGGCCGGCCTGCGGCTGACCGAGGAGCCGGGCCTGGAGAAGAAGGGCTGCCCCAGCCCGTACCCGGCCTGGGAGCGGCTGATCGGCCGCCAACTGGCCCGCGCGGTACGGGACGAGGACATCCACCCCGAGGTGCTGCTGGCCGAGGTCACCTCCCTGCTGGCCGCCACCGCCGCGGGCATCGAGACCCTCTCCCGCCGCGACAAGGGCTGGCTCGGCCCGCACGTGACGGCCGGCCTCTGGAACGCCGTGCTGCCCGCCCTCACCCCGGTCGAGCGGCTCGGCCGGATCCGCACCGCCCCCGAGGGCAGTGGCGCGGCCCTGACCACCCCCGGCCCGCACCACTGGGACGACCTGCCCGAGGCCGCCGCCCTGGTGGCCCGCGCCCAGGGCGCCTGAGGCCCCCGCCGGCCCTGCGGGCCGGGGCACCCGCGCACGTCGAAGACCCGCCCACCGGGAGCACCCCGGCCGGGCGGGTCTTCGACGTGCGCGCTCATCCGGTCGGCACCGCTTCCACCGGGCCGCCCGGGTGGGGCCGGGCCGCCGCGTAGGGCTGGGCCGCATACCAGGGGGCGTGTTCGGCGAAGCGGGCCGCGAAGCCGGGGCCCGGGGAGCAGCCGGTGGCCGCCCAGAGGGCGTCCGAGCGGTACCAGTGGTCGCGGCCGAGCAGCGAGAGCGGGCGGGCCCAGCTGCCGCCGCCCAGGGCCGCCACCGCCTCGTCCAGGGTGCCGCTGCCGGTGGGCAGCGGCAGGCCCAGGCAGGCCGCGGTGCGGGTGAACAGCTCCCGGGCCGACACCGGCTCGGGGTGGCTCGCGTGGTAGATCCGACCGCCCGGTACGGAATCCCAGGGCAGCAGGGCGAGGGCCGCCAGCGGGCGGGCCAGGTCCTCCACCGCCGTCAGCGAGATCCGGGCCCGGCCCTCCTCGATCCAGTGCGGCAGCCGCCGCAGCAGCTCGGCCACGGCGGGCAGCACCCAGGCGTCCCCGACTCCGTGGACCAGGTGCGGCCGCACCACGGTGCCGCCGGCCGCCAGCACCAGCCGCTCGGCCAGCATCCGGCTCCGGCTGGTCGGCGAGACCGGCCCGACGATCGCCTGACTCTCCGTCAGGTCGCGGTGCTCGCCGTCCTGGTAGACCGCCGTGGTGCTCAGCAGGACCACCCGCCGCACCCCCGCCCGGGCCGCCTCGGCCAGCAGTGCGGCGGTGCCGTCCACGTTGACCCGGTGGCACTGCTCGGCACTCCCGCCGACCTGGGAGGCCAGGTGCAGCACGGTGGTGACGCCCTCGCAGGCCCCCCGCAGCGAGGCCGGGTCGAGCAGGTCGCCCGGCCACAACTCCGTCGGCACGGCCGAGAGTTGAAGTTCATCGGACAAATTCTGCGTTCGCCCTCGCGTCAGCACCCGGAGGGAGTACTCTGGGTGAGCACTCATTGACGGACGGTCGATGAGGCGGCGCAGGGTCTCACCCCCGATGAAGCCGGTGCCGCCCGTCACCAAGATGCGCGAGTCCATGCGATGAAGCCCCCGTGGTCACTGTGTCGGTCGAAGCGGCGGCCGGCCCGGGAGACACCGGGCCCCTGCGCTCAGGCGCAGGCGTCGGCGGGCAGCGGCCGGAGCTGCAGGATGCCCTTGGCCACCGGCTGCCCGGCCTGCTCCAGCACCACGCCGACGGTGCGGTCCTGCCCCTCGCCCACCGGGCCGAGCCCGGCCCGCACGTACACCGGCAGGTGCAGCTCGGCGTAGCGGGTGAAGAGGCAGTCCAGGCCGAAGGGCGCGAGCGCCTGGCCCTCGGAGACGGCCGCGGCGGCCTGCCGCATCGCCTCCACCAGCACCATCCCGGGCACGTGGTCCACCGCGTGGTCGAAGAGCACCGGGTGCCGGCGGTCGGCCTGCACCAGCCAGCGGTCGGGCGTCTCGGTGGGCACGATCACGGTGTTGGAGATCGCGTCGTCACCGCTGACCGCCTGCTGCGGGAAGCGAAATGACGGTGCGTCAGCCAGGAAGGGCGCCCGGATCCGGTTGTAGGTGGCGGGTGCCATGCAGTCGAACTTGGCACTGCCGCCGCCGAGTCGCTCGACACCCCGGTAGATGTCCACGTGGTAGCTCATGCCGGCCAGCGCACCGCGGCGGAAGCGCGGGTCGCAGGTGACCTCGACCGTGAGGTCGGCCGGGCACCAGTTGACCACCATCTGCTCGGGTTCGGCCTGGTAGGAGAGGTCCCACATGACGAACGGGTGGTCCAGTGGCACGTTGTAGCCCACGTGCGCGACCAACAGGCCGGCCTGACGCACCGTCTCGGCGAGCAGCAGCGGGTCGTAGACCCAGGCCACCGGGCGGTAGAAGCTGTGCGTGCGCGGCCACTGGGCCCCGAGCAGGAACTGGTCCGGGGCGGTCCGCCGCCAGCCGGTCAGCAGCACCTCCGAGACGGAGGCCCGGTGCACGTACCG
This sequence comes from Kitasatospora sp. MMS16-BH015, assembly GCF_002943525.1. NCBI lineage: Bacteria > Bacillati > Actinomycetota > Actinomycetes > Kitasatosporales > Streptomycetaceae > Kitasatospora > Kitasatospora sp. MMS16-BH015. The sequence goes on from NZ_CP025394.1 coordinate 4,221,182, forward strand.
TCGCGGCACGGTCTGCTGGTGGAGCTCCAGGTCGCCGCCGCCCAGCCGCTCAGCGGTCAGCAGCCCTATCGAATCTGACAGTACAGACGTCATTTCGGTCCCCCTGGACGAGTAAGAAAACGAGCCCTGGCCGGTGCTGGATCACGTGTGACACCCATGGTGGGTCTGTCTTCGGTACCGCCGGGAGCGGGCCCGGCGCGGATAGGACGCGGGACACGCCGTGGCGCTGCTTCGTGTGCCCGAGCCCGCTGGTCCGATTCGGTTGTGAAACTATTGACCGCACTCAAGTAGGCCGCTCCCCCGCGAGGTGCCACCTCGGCACCGGGCACTGGCGCAGGACGCGTCAAGGCCCAGGCCCCTGCTTGACGGGGTAGGACTTCAAACACTGCTGGTCGGGACCTGGTCCCTTACAGCTAGCGTAGAGTACCATCCGGTCGGTTTGTAGCGGGGGAGCGTTAATTAATCGGGAGAACTATGGCTCAGCAGGCGCGAGCGGTGAAGACCCGGCGCGAGATCATCAAGGCCGCGGCCGAGGTGTTCGAACGCCGGGGCTACGCAGCCGCCACCATGGCCGAGATCATCGCGGCGGCTGGCGTCACGAAGGGTGCGGTCTACTTCCACTTCGCCTCGAAGGAGGAGTTGGCCCAGGCCGTGATCGACGTCCAGTCCGACTGGTTCGATCTGGACGCCGACCCGGCACCCGGTTTCCAGGCCGTCATCGACGCGACGATGATCTACGCCAGCGCGTTGATCAACGACGTGATCGTCCGGGCCACCAACCGCTTGGTGATCGAGCACGGCACGTTCGACATGCCCAACACCGAGCCCTACCTGGCTGACATCCTGACCATCCGTGACCTGGTGGTCCGGGCCGAGGAAGCCGGGGACATGCTGCCCCGGCTCGATCCGTTCGCCGTCGCCCAGACCATCACCGGCGCGTTCACCGGCATCCAGCTGAGCTCGCAGGTGCTGTCCCGGCGTACCGACCTGTTCGACCGGCTGGTGAACATGTGGCGGGTGATGCTGCCCGGCCTGGTCCAGCCGGAGCGGCTGCTCACCCTCGATCCCACCGGTTCACCCCACTTGCGACCGACCGCCGACGCCTGAACTCGGCACACACTGCTCGACCCACCCGGCCGGCCGCCACCGCCGGGCAAAAGTGTGTCAGCTCGCGCCGCCGCCGCGGCGCGATGCGCCCGCCGAGCCCCGGGGACCCGCCCGCAGCGCGGGGCTCAGGCCGCGAAGAGCTGGGCGACCCGGGCGGCCACCACCCGGGACGGGCCGTCCCCGCAGACGGTGTGGGTGGCCAGTCGGCGGTAGATCGGGGTGCGGACGGTCAGCAGGGTGCGCAGCCGGGCCTGCGGGTCGTCGACCAGCAGCGGGCGGCTCGCCGCCGTACCGATCCGCCGGGTCAGCTGACCCACCGAGACCGCCAGGTGCACCACGGTGTGCCCGCGCAGCAGCAGCTGGGTCGACTCCTCCAGCACCGCGCCACCGCCCAGGGCCAGCACCCCGCCGTGCTCGATCAGCGCCCGGTGCACCGCCTCCCGCTCGCGCACCCGGAAGTGCGCCTCGCCCTCCTCCTCCACGAGCTCGCGGATCCGCCGCCCGGCGGCGGCCTCAAGGTCCCGGTCCGTGTCGCGGAAGCCCACCCCCAGCCGACGGGCGAGCAGCCTGGCCACCGTGGTCTTGCCCGAGCCGGGCGGCCCGATCAGCACGGCCAACGGCTTGGTCGGAGCGGTGGGTCCGGTCATGGCGGCGTCTCCGTCCGAAGGAACCGTCAGTTGCCCAACTGGTAGGCCAGGCCGAGGCGGGAGAGGCCGGGCAGGCCGTGCGGGCCCTCCACGGTGGCCTCCACGTCGAAGGCCTCGCGGCTGTTCGGCGGGTAGCCGATCAGCTCGGCGGCGCGGGTCGGGATGGGCTGCTTGGCGGCCTCGGCCGACTCCCAGAACAGGGCCGCGCCCCAGCGGTTGGCCGCCGGGTCGGCCAGCCAGGTCTTGAAGACCAGGCCGGGCTGGGTCTCGAAGCGGTCCACCGCCTCCTCGCGCAGGAAGACCCGGAGCTCCTCGATGGTGCGGGGGGAGGCGTCGAGCTCCCACCAGACGACTACGGCGTGCATGCGGACGACTCCTCGGCGTCGGGGCGGCCGGCCGGTCGGATGACCGGCCGGGTGGTCGTTCGGGCCGAATCGGGTGCCCGAAGGGGCAGAGCCGGTGGCCCACAAGGGGGTGCCGGCCGCCCCCGGGGGGAGGGGGGCGGCCGGCTTTCGGGGGGGCGGGAAGGAAGGTTTTCGGGTCAGCCGAGCAGCGAGGTGAGCGCTCCGCTGATGATGCCGAGCCCGTCCTGGCTCAGCACCGACTCGGGGTGGAACTGCACCGAGCGGTAGTGCGGACCGCGCAGCGCGTGCACCTGGCCGGTCTGCGGGTCGCGGCTGACCCGGATGGTCGCGCCGAGCGCCTCGACCTCGATGACGTCCCGCTCGCTGTAGCCGGCGAAGGTGTTGTAGAAACCGACCAGCTCGGTGCGGCCGAACAGGTCGATCTTCTTCTGGGTGCCCTGGTTCGGGCGCTCGCGGCGCACCAGGCCCAGGCCCAGCGTGTGGCAGAGCACCTGGTGGCTGAGGCAGACCGAGAGGAAGGGCTGCCCGCTGCCGAGCAGCTGCCGGGTGGCGGCCCGCATGTGGGCGATCTTCGGGTGGCCGACCTCCTGCGGGTCGCCCGGGCCGGGGCCCAGGATGACCAGGTCGTAGCCCTCGAAGCTGTACTCCTCGTCGAACCGACGGACGGTCACCTCCAGCCCGAAGGAACGGAGTTGGTGGTCCCACATCGCGGTGAAGGTGTCCTCGGCGTCCACCACCAGCACCCGCTTGCCGGCCAGCTCGGCCACCGGGCGGTGCCGCTGCTCCGGGGTCTCCAGCCAGAACGGCGCCAGCGAGACGTTGCGCTGGGCCAGCGCGGCCAGCACGTCCGGGTGCCGGGCGAAGCTGGCGCGCTCGCCACCGGTGGCCGCGGCGGCCTGCGGGGTGCCGTGCAGCGCGGCGAGCGCGCCGGCCACCTTGACCTGGGTCTCGGCCACCTCGGAGGCCGGGTCGGAGTCGCGCACCAGGGTGGCGCCGACGCCGATCCGCACGGTGCCCTTGTCGTCCAGCTCCGCGGTGCGGATCAGGATCGAGGAGTCCATCGTCCGGCCGCCCTCGGCGTCCCGGCCGATCAGCGCGACGATGCCGCTGTAGTAGCCGCGGCCGTTCGGCTCGTACCGGCTGATCACCTTGGCCGCGCTCTCCAGCGGGGAGCCGGTGACGGTCGGGGCGAACATCGTCTCGCGCAGGATGTCGCGGACGTCGCGGTCGGTGCGGCCCTCGATGAAGTACTCGGTGTGCGCGAGGCGGGCCATCTCCATCAGGTGCGGCCCGGTGACCCGGCCGCCGGTCTCGCTGATCCGGGCCATCATCTTGAGCTCTTCGTCGACCACCATGTAGAGCTCGTCGGCCTCCTTGGGGTCGGCCAGGAAGGAGAGCACCCCGTTCAGGGTCGGGCCGGTCTCCGGGTAGCGGTAGGTGCCGGAGATCGGGTTCATCACCGCGGTGCCGTCGGCCAGGCTGATGTGCCGCTCGGGGGTGGCGCCGACGAAGGTGCGGGTGCCGGTGTGGATGACGAAGGTCCAGTAGACGCCGGACTCGCGCTCGGTCAGCCGGCGGAAGAAGGTCAGGGCGGCGGCCGGGGTGTAGTCCTCGATCTCCACCATGAACTCGCGCCGGATGACGAAGTTCGCGCCCTCGCCCTGGCCGATCTCCTCGGTGATGATCTCGCGGACCACCTTGGCGTACGCCTCGTCGTCCAGGTCGAACCGGCCCTCGCCGACCTTCAGTTGCTCGTTCGGCAGGGCCGCGAGCAGCTCCTGCAGGTCCATCGAGCCCTGCTCGGTGACGGAGAGGGTGATCAGCGGGGCGCCGTCGTCGGCGGCCGCGAAGCCGCGCTCGGCGATCTGGCGGTACGGCACCAGGGCGAGCACCTCGTGCTCGGCCCGGCCGGTGCCCGGCACCCGGGTGCCCTCGGTGCGCAGCGGGATGTCGGCCAGCGCCTCGACCTCGGCGGTCTCCCCCAGCAGCACGTCGACCCGGTCGGCCGCGCCGGTCTCCGGGCGGTAGAGCAGGGCGAACGCGGGCGGCTGGGCACCCAGGATCCGCTCGAGCAGCGCCTCGGCCGGCTGGGTCTGCGGGTACGTCATGGTGCTTCCCTCCGTTGTGATGCGGTCCGTCGGTGCGATGGCCCGGGCCCCGTGCCCCCGGGCGTGCTGATGGATCGTCAGCCCAGCTCGTCGAGCACGGTCTTGGTGGTGACCGTCATCGCGCAGCGCTCCGCCGCGTACTTCAGGGCCGAGCGGTGGTAGTCCAGCGAGAAGTCGGCGACCGCGTCCGCGACCAGGAAGGGCTGGATGTCGTAGGTGAAGGCGTCGCAGGTGGTCATCAGGACGCCCACGTGCGCGTACACGCCGCAGACGATCAGCTGGTCGCGGCCCTGCTCCCGCATGAACTCCAGGAGCTCGGTGCGGTGGAAGGCGCTGTAGCGCCACTTGGTGAGCACCAGGTCGCCCTCGCGCGGCTCCAGCGGGGAGACGACCTGCTTGTGCTCCGGGGAGGGCTTCATGCCCGGGCCCCAGAAGTCCTTGAGCAGGCCGCGCTCCACCTCGGTCATGCCGCCCGGCTGGGCGGTGTAGGTGACCGGCACGCCGAGGGCGGCGGCCTTCTCCCGGATCAGGGTGGTGTTGCGGACCAGGTCGGTGACCGGCGACTCGCCCGCCGCGAAGGGCTGGAGGAAGTACTTCTGCATGTCGTGGATGAGCAGCACCGCGCGCTTCGGGTCCACCGTCCACTTGGCGGTGTTCTCGGGCAGGTCGCCCTCGGCGGGCATCGGGTAGGGCTGGATGGCCGGGATTCCCATGACGGTGTCCTTCCGGAACGGTGGATGAGGGGGGTGGTGCGGTGGCCGGGCGCCGCCGGGCCGGGAGGGTGGCCCGGCCCGGTGGCGGCCGGTCAGTGACCGAGGGCGGCGCCGCCGTCGACGGTCAGGTCGTGCATGGTGATGTGCGCCGCCTGGTCGGAGAGCAGGAAGAGCACGGCGTCGGCGATGTGGGTGGGCTGGGCCAGCCGGCCGAGCGGGATGCCGACCCGGTAGGCCGAGGCGACGCCCTCGATGGACGCCTGCGTCGCGGCGCTGGTGTCCTCCCACATGGCGGTCAGCATGGGGGTGTCGGTGGAGCCGGGGGCCACCACGTTGCACCGGATGCCGAACTTGGAGACCTCCAGGCCCAGGCACTTGGTGAACATGGTCGCCGCGGCCTTGGAGGCCGAGTAGGCGGACATCTCCAGCCGGGCGGTGGCCGCCGCGTTGGAGGCGATGGTGACGATCGCGCCCTTGCGGCCGCCGTCCACCATCCGGTTGACCACCGCGCGGGAGACGAAGAAGACCCCGGTGGTGTTGACCGCGAAGGTGGTGGACCAGTCCTGGTCGGTGAGCTCCTTGGCCTGGCCGAGGCGCAGCACCCCGGCACCGTTGACCAGGAAGTCGATCGGGCCGAGGTGCTGCTCCACCTCGTCGATCACGCTCTCCACCTGGGAGCTGTCCGTCACGTCGATCGGGAAGGGCTCGGCCCGCCCGCCCTCGTTCCGGATCTCCTTGGCGATCTCGTCGAGCCGGTCGAGGTTGCGGTCCACCAGCGCCACCGCGACGCCCCGCGCCGCGAGGGCGCGGACGACGGCTTCGCCGATGCCGCCGGCGGCGCCGGTGACGACCGCGACCTTGTTTTCCATGCCATAGACAGTCATAGCGACCCCAAAAATCGAGGATGATCGACCAGAGTCGGCCGGATGTGGTGATGCGCCTTGTGCTCGGGTCGGACGGTTTCGCCGATCGGGCCTTTCGCGTTCAGCCCGTCCGTCGGTTTTCCCCGTCCCGAATCCCGACCATCCGGTCTCTTTCCCGGTCTCCCGGGCGAATTCCCACTGCGGATTTCGGCCCGGCGACTCGGTCGATCGGGCTGCGCTACGCTGACCGGCGATTCGTGCCCGGTCGGTCTCAGCCGCGCCAGGCAGCGGCGATCTCGAGCGCCTGCGACGGGTTGAGCCGGGGGTCGCAGAGGCTCGTGTACTTGTGCGGCACGTTCGCCAGGAAGCTCTCGTCGTGGACGCACTCGGTGACGTCGTCCGGCGTGGTCTCCAGGTGGAGCCCGCCGACCACGGCACCCGCCGAGGTGATGGCCTTCTGGAACTCCTCGACCTCGTGGCGGACGGTCTCCACCAGTCGGGTCTTGAGCCCCTCGGGGCCGCTGATGGTGTTGCCGTGCATCGGGTCGGTCAGCCAGACCACCGGGTGGCCGGCCGCCTTGACCGCCGCCGCCATCGCGGGCAGCTTGGCCGCGACCTTGTCGGCGCCCATCCGGGCGATCAGGGTGAGCCGCCCGGGCTCCCGCTGCGGGTCGAGCCGCTCGCAGAGCTCCAGCAGCTCGTCCAGGCCCATGCTCGGGCCGACCTTGGAGGCGACCGGGTTGGAGACCGAGGCCAGCAGGGCGACGTGGGCGCCGTCCAGCTGACGGGTGCGGTCACCGATCCACGGCAGGTGGGTGGAGGCCAGGTAGCGGCGGCCATCGTCGTCGTAGCGCAGCAGCGGGACCTCGTAGTCCAGCAGCAGCGCCTCGTGGCTGACCCAGACCGGGGCGCCGACCGCGCCCAGGCCCTCGACCGCCCGCTCGCGCAGGGTGGTCATGGCGCCAGCGGCGGCCTCGTACCCGGCGAGCAGCCGGCGCGGGTCGGGGCGGCGGTGCGCCGCGTCCGGCTCCGGGCTGTTGACCATGTGGCCGCGGTAGACCGGCAGCTCGACCCCGCCGACCAGCTCGGTCGGCTTGGAGCGGGGCTTGCCGAACTGGCCGGCCATCCGGCCGATCCGGAGCACCGGGCGGGGGTTGTGCAGGGCCATCACGCCGGCCAGGGCGTCGAGCAGCGCGACCTTGCGGGTCACGTAGCCCGGCTCGCACTCGACCGGGTCCTCCGCGCAGTCACCGGCCTGGACGACCTGCAACCGCCCCTCGGCCACCTCGGCCAGCAGCGAACGCAGCTGGGCGACCTCGGAGGAGCTGACCAGCCCCGGACGGTCGGCGAGTTCGGTGCGGATCTCGTCGAGGAGCTCCGCGTCACTGGGCTCCCATTCCGGCTGCTGGTGGGCGGGGAGCGACTTCCAGAAGTCGATCCCACCCTCCGGCAGCGCCGAATCGGCGGCTGCCGGCCGCGGCGCAATCGCGTCGCTGATCATCCAGAACCTCCATGGTTACGAATTCTGCACTTGCCTTGCGCTTGCCTTGATTGCACCGGAGAGCCCGGTATTCATGGTCACCGGGGCTCCCTTTCACCGAGTCTGAATAGCCCTCAGAAGGGGGTCAACGGCGTCAAAAAAACTTCGTCAGGTGCCCTGAACTCCGTCAGCTGGGCCATAATTCCAGATCCCCGCACAACCCCCGGGGAATTCCACCGGGAAATCGGCTTCATATGGCAGGACGGGTATTTATCGGAAATTCCGCGGACAGTTCCGTCAGAGTGCCCGCACCTGACCGGCCGACCGGGGCGACTGCGCCAGGTCGCCCGTCCCCGGGGAAGTCGCCGACCCAGTCCGTCAGATCGCCGGCGGACCCGGGAACGGCGAAGGGCCCGACCACCTCGGGGGGACGAGGGTGGTCGGGCCCTTGACCTGCCGCCACTAAGGGGAGTCGCCGTGCCGGGGGGAGGTCACGGGCGGGGCGGCCGACAGATGGCTCATCGGATGGTGCGTCAGTTGTCAGTCGGTACAGTCGAGTTGACGGCGCCTCGCCTGGGCGAGGCTGGCCCGGGCGTGCGCCGCGACCAACTCGGGGGTGAAGCCGTACTGCTCGTAGAGCGCGTGGTACGGGGACGAGACCCCGCACCGGCCCAGCCCGACGGCGCCGGACTGCTCGCTCGCCATCGCGTACCGGCCCAGCGCGGCGGCGGCCCCGACCGAGACCTTGGCGAGCGCGGCCGGCGGCAGCACCGCCGCCCGGTAGGCCGCGTCCTGCCCCTCGAACCAGGCGGCGCAGGGCATCGAGACCACCCGGGTCGGGATGCCCTCGCGCTCCAGGATCTCCTGCACCCGCAGGGCCGTCGGCTCCTCGCCGCCGGTCGCGATCAGGACCACCTCGGGCACCCCGCCGACGGCCTCCGCCAGCACGTACCCGCCCCGGGTCGCGCCGTCCGCCGCGGCGGCGGCCAGGCAGCGCTCCAGGTCACTCCACTCGGAGGGTGCTGCTACGTTCGTCGCGCTCATCGGAAGGCTCAGGGCTCCTCTCCAAGACGCTGTACGGCGTGGCTGGACGGCGGGCGGGGACGCCCGCTGAGCATCTCCGACTGTCCTGCACCCGGCCGACGCCCCGCAACGCCCCACCCGCGACTCCGTCAGCTGCCCCGGGCCCGCGCCCGGCCGCTCTCGCGGTACGCGCCATGCTGAATCCGGTTGCCGTAGCGCCGCTGAAGCTCCGACAATCCTGCGGTGAGCGACGACTCGAACTCCCCCGCCGGCCCGCCTGACTCCCCTGCCCCCGAAGGCTTCCGGCTCAAGCCCACACTGCTCGGCGAGCGGGTCCGGCTGCGCCCCTTCGTCCCCGCGGACGTGGCCGCGCTGGCCCCCGCCTTCCAGGACCGCGAGTTGCTCCGGCTGACCGGCAGCACGCACGGCCCGGACGACCCGCTGCCGCTCCAGGACCCGGGCCAGGCCGAGGAGTTCCGCGTCTGGCGGAACGCCCAGCCGGACCGTCTCGACCTCGCGGTGGTCGAGCTGGCCACCGACCGGTGCGTCGGCGAGGTGGTGCTCAACCAGTGGAACGAGGGCAACCGGAGCTGCAACTTCCGCTGCCTGCTCACCGCCGAGGGCCGCGACCGGGGTCTGGGCACCGAGGCGATCCGGCTGCTGCTCGACCACGCCTTCACCCGAGTCGGCCTGCACCGCGTCTCGCTGACCGTGCTGGAGTTCAACCCCCGGGCCCGGCGGGTCTACGAGAAGGTCGGCTTCGTGGCGGAGGGCGTGCTGCGGGACGACCTCTGGTACGACGGCGCCTGGTACGACTCCACCGTGATGTCCGTGCTGGCCCACGAATGGCCCCCGGCCGGTTAAACCGTTGGGCCGGGCGGCGGACGGGCGGTTATCGTCCACGGATGACTGACCGGACCTTCCGCGTGACCGTGCGCGGCTCCTTCGACGGCCTCACCCCCGAGCAGCGCGCCGAGCTGCTGGCCGAGGCCGCCGAGCACGACGTGCTGCACGCCGCCTTCACCCCCGAGGGCCACCTCAGCTACGACCTGGCCGCCCGGCCGTTCTTCACCTTCCGCTTCCTGGAGCACGGCGAGGCCGAGGAGGACATCGTGGCCGCCACCATGCGCGCCCAGACCGCCGCCGAGCTCTGGCTCACCGACCGGGGCTACGGCTACAAGCAGCTCAAGTGCCAGGCCGAGGACCTCTCCCTGGCCGCCCTCGGCAAGCGCCAACGCCAGGCCCGCGCCGCCGCCGAGGGCTGACCGCCCCCGAACGGCGACGACCCCTGACCGGATGCCCCGGTCAGGGGTCGTTCTCTGCGGAGAGCGTGGGATTTGAACCCACGGTGCGGGGTCACCGCACGACAGTTTTCAAGACTGTTCCCTTAGGCCGCTCGGGCAGCTCTCCTGGCGGAGGTCAGCCTAACGGGTCCGGCGGGGTTCGGTGCACTCGGTTACGGGCCGAGCGTCAGCCTCGGGATGTCACTCGGGATGTCAGTTGTCGCCCTTGCGCTCGCCGAGGGTGATGGTGGTCTTGGCCTGCTTGCCGTCGCGGGTGTACTCCACGTCGACCTTGTCGCCCGGCTTGTACGTCCAGATCTCGCTCACCAGGGTCGGGCCGCTGTCGATCGGGTGGTCGCCGAGCTTGGTGATGATGTCGCCCGGCTTGAGGCCGGCCTGGTCGGCCGGGCCGCCCGGGGTGACGGCCGGGGTGCCCTGGACCGGGCCGGTCTGGATCTGGGCGCCGTCGCCCTTGTAGTCGTCGTTGCGCAGCACGCCGAAGATCGCGTAGACCGGAGTGCCGGTCTTGATCAGGTCCTGGGCGACCCGCTTGGCCTGGTTGATCGGGATCGCGAAGCCGAGGCCGATCGAGCCTGCCCGGCCGCCCGCACCACCGGTGTTGGACTGGATCGCCGAGTTGATGCCGATCACCGCACCGGCCGAATTCAGCAGCGGGCCACCGGAGTTGCCCGGGTTGATCGAGGCGTCGGTCTGCAGCGCGTTCATGTACGAGTTCTGCGCGCCGTTGTCGTCGCCGGAGGCCACCGGGCGGTCCTTGGCGCTGACGATGCCGGTGGTGACGGTGCCTTCGAGGCCGTACGGCGCACCGATCGCGATGGTCGGGTCGCCGACCGCGACCCGGTCCGAGTCGCCCAGCGGCAGCGGCACCAGCCGGTCCTTGGGCGGGTTGTCCAGCTTGATCACCGCGACGTCGTAGCCCTGGGCCCGGCCGACCACGGAGGCCGAGAAGGAGGAGCCGTCGGAGAACTTGACGGTCAGCTTGCCGCCGTTCGCCGCCGGGGCCACCACGTGGTTGTTGGTCAGGATGTGGCCCTCGGTGTCGAAGACGAACCCGGTGCCGGTGCCCGACTCCTGGGAGCCCGAGGCCTTGATGGTGACGGTGCTCGGCAGCGCCTTGGCGGCGATGCCCGCGACCGAGTCCGGCGCGCGGTCGGAGATCTTCTGCGAGTCGCCCACGCTGATCGTGGTGCTGGTGCGGCTCGACCCGGAGTTGCCCGAGCCCCCGTTGTCGCTCACCCCGACGCCGATCGCGCCACCGGCGATGCCGGCCACCAGGGCCACCGCCGCGACCAGCGCGATCAGCCCGCCGCGCTTCTTCTTCGGCGCGGCCACCGGCGCACCGGGGTAGTCGGCCCCGGGCAGCGGGCCGGCCGCCGGACCGCCCCAGCCGCCCAGCGGCTGGCCGGCCCCGAACGGGTGGTGCGGCTGCTCGGGCACGCCCGGCGCCGCGTACGGCTGCTGCTCGGCTGCGCCCGGCGCCGCGTAGGACTGCTCGGCGTGCGCGGCCGGCGCCGCGTACGGGTTGGCGGGCGCGGCGGCGGCCGGAGCGGGCGCGGCGGGCTCCGCGTACGGGTTCGCCGGAGCGGGCGCGGCGGCGGGCTGCGGCGCCGCGGCCGGGGCGGGCCCGGCGGACGGCGGGCCCGAGGGCGGCGGGGCGTCCAGGTAGGACGGCGCGGCCGGGGCGGCCGGCTTGTCGAAGGAGAGCGTCGGCGCGGACTCCGCCGGCGCCGGCACCGCGTCAGCGGTCGGCTCCACTGCCCCCTCACCGGCGGAGGAACGCTCCTCCGGCCCGGTGGAACTCGGCTGCTCGGTGCTCACGGACGACCTCCATAGCTGACAGGACCTTGGCCCATAGTTTTTCTCATCCCCGATTCGGTTGTCGTAAGAAGCCCCCTGAAGAAGTCATAAGAATCCTTACGGGTCACCGACAGACCACCCCCGGAGCAGGTCCGGAGCGCCCCCTGGCCTTGGCCTTCGCCGCCCCGGCCGCTACCCTGGCGCTCCAAACTGACACGCGGGAGCTTGGACCGACCAGGCTGAGAGTGCGCTGTTCGACCGTACCCGTCCGAGGGGCGTCGAGGGAGCGCTGACCGCTCGAACCTGTCCGGGTAATGCCGGCGTAGGGAGACAAGGCCATGACGGCTGCCCCGCCCCTCGATGCCCCCGCCCCCGTCACGAAGCACGCGGAGGCCCCCCTCACCCTCGACACCGCCCCGCCGCGCACCCTCGGCTTCGGCGGCCAGTTCGCCCTCTGGGGCAACCTCGGGGTCAGCCTGATCGGCTTCACCAGCGCCGCCACCGTGCTCGGCGAGAGCGGCTCCGAGCTCTCCTTCACCGCCGCCGTGACGGCCATCCTGGTCGGCACCGCGATCGGCACCGCGATGCTCGGGGTGGCCGCCGTGATCGGCGCCCGCACCGGCGCCCCGGCGATGGCGGTGCTGCGCGGCCTGTTCGGCACCAGGCTCAGCTACCTGCCGACCGTGCTCAACATCGCCCAGTGCATCGGCTGGGGCGTCTACGAGCTCATGGTCATCGCGATGGGAGCGCAGACCGTGGCCGGCACCCAGGGCTGGCGCTGGCTCTTCGTGCTGCTCGCCGGGGTGCTCACCACCACGCTGACCATCTGGCCGCTCGGCTCGATCGCGGTGCTGCGCAAGTACGTGGCCTTCGCGGTCGGTGTGGCGATGGTCTGGTTCACCGTCCAGCTGGGCCGGCAGGGCTTCCCCGACCCGGGTGCGGGCAACTGGAAGGGCTTCCTGCACGCGACGGACGCGATCATCGCCGTCTCGGTCTCCTTCGTGCCGCTGGCCGCCGACTACACCCGGCACTCCCGCACCGCCGCCGCCTCCTTCTGGGGCACCTTCTCCGGGTACTCCCTGGCCCAGGTCTGGTGCTACGTGCTCGGCCTGATCGCGCTGCTCCAGTCGCACGGCGACTCCTCGAAGATCTTCGACTCCTTCACCGGGGTGGCGGCCGGCTGGGCCTTCCTGCTCGTCCTGGTGCTGCGCGAGTCCGACCAGTCCTTCGCGAACGTGTACTCGACCGCGATGTCGATCCACAACCTGCTGCCGAAGGTGGACCGCCGGCTGCTCACCGGCGGCGTGGGCGTGCTGGTCACCGCGCTGGCCCTGCAGATCCAGGAGTTCACCGACTCCTACTACGCCTTCCTCGGCCTGATCGGCTCGGTCTTCGTGCCGCTGCTCGCCGTGCTCGCTGTCGACTACTTCCTCGGCGCCGGCCGCCGCGGCTGGAACCTCGACCAGGACGCCCCGGCCCGCTGGTCGATGCTGCTGCCCTGGGCGTTCGGCTTCGCCACCTACCAGTACCTGGCCCCCACCGCGATCGCCGGCTGGTGGACGGACTTCTGGACCTCGGCCCAGCAGACCCTGCACTTCACCCCGCAGGAGTGGAGCTCGGCCTCGCTCTTCGGCTTCCTCGTCCCGGCCCTGGCCACCTGGCTGCTCACGCTGCTCCGCCCGAGCGGTGCTACCGAGCGGTAACCACACCCTCCCCGTACGTTGGCCCGGCGTTCACCGTCGGGCTCGTATGGTGGCGGGGTGGACACCCGTGACCTCCCCGCCATGCCGCCCGTGCTGCCCGAGCGCTCGACCGTCAAGGTCGTCGCACACCGCGGCTCCTCCGCCGCCGAGCCCGAGCACACCCTCGCGGCCTACGCGCGGGCGATCGAGGAGGGCGCGGACGCGCTGGAGTGCGACGTCCGGCTGACCGCCGACGAGCAGCTGGTCTGCGTGCACGACCGGACGGTGGCCCGCACCTCGAACGGCACCGGCGTGGTCTCCACCATGACGCTGGCCCAGCTGGAGCAGCTGGACTTCGGCTCCTGGAAGACCGGCTCCGGCCCGCAGCCGGTGCTCACCCTGGCCCAGCTGCTCGACCTCACGGTCAAGGCCGGCCGCCGGGTCGAGCTGGCCATCGAGACCAAGCACCCGATCCGCAGCTCGGGCCGGCTGGAGGCCGCACTGCTGCGGATGCTCGGCGAGTACGACCTGCTCCCCGCCTCCCCCGAGACCTCCCAGGTCCGGATCATGAGCTTCTCCGAGCTGGCCGTCCGCCGGGTCCGCCAGGCCGCCCCGGCCGTCCCCACGGTCTACCTGCTCGAGCGCCGCCTCCCGCTGCTAGGGCGCCTGCGCCGCCTCCCCGGCGGCGCCCCGATCGCCGGCCCCGGCATCGACCTGGTCCGCGCCGATCCCTCCCTGGTCACCAACCTGCGTGCCGCCGGCCACCGCGTCCACGTCTGGACCGTCGACGAGCCCGCCGACGTCGAGCTCTGCCTCGAACTCGGCGTCGAGGCCATCATCACCAACCGCCCCCGCCAGGTCCTCGACCAGCTGGGCCGCTAGCGCGCGGCTTGTGCGCCCCGCCCGGGGCTGCGCAATTGGCGTACGCGGGCGTGGTAGAGGGGGCGCGCACCACCGGAGCGTGGCGAATTACGTCACCTTTCACAACCGTACGTGAGCAAGGAATCACCATTTGCGCACCGTGAGTTGCGGCGCCCGTAATTGTCGCGTAGCGATCGCCCGGCACTCGTTTCCGACGCATTCTCCAGGGGCATCCATCCCTCGGTAATCGCTGAAGGAGGTCCGGGGGTGGCACTGATGGTGGCGCACGAGGTGCCGGCTACATCGACGCTGGCCGTGCCGCACGGGCCCGCCAGCGTCGGGGTCGCCAGGCGGCGGCTGCGCCGTGATCTGGGTGACCGCGCGATACCCGACACGGTCATTGACGACGCCGTACTGATCCTTTCCGAGCTGCTGAGCAATTCCTGTCGCTACGCGCGTCCGCTCGGGCGCCTCTGCGATCTCGATCTGGACGCTCCCGGCGCAGTTCTGGTGGGGGCGCACTCGCCCACCAGAAGGCCCGCGCCGTGCGCGGACGGGGAGTGGGAATCCGGTGGAGTGCTGGTGAGTTGGCAGATGCACCGGGACGGCTCGCTGACCCTGGAGGTCACCGACGGCGGCTCGGCCACCCGGCCGGTGCCCGCCCGGCCCTCGCTCACCTCGCGCGGCGGCCGCGGCCTGAGCATCGTCGGGCGGCTGGCCAGTGACTGGGGCGTCCGGGACGCGCCGGGGCAGGTCACCGTCTGGGCGGCGCTGGCCACCACCGGGGCCCACGAGGGCACCGAGGCGCGCAGCGCCTGACGGCCCGCACACCAGCCCGGTCGGCGGCCCGCGGTGACGCGCCCCGACGGCTCGCACACCCGCTCGGAGGCCGGACGGAGCCCGGAAACCTCTATAGGCTGCCCGGAGCAAGTGTCCTCGTCCCCGGGAGAGCCGCACCATGGCCAAGAAGGCCGCGAAGAAGTCGCCGCAGCGCCAGTCCACCCCCGTGACCTCGGGTGAGATCCCCGTCGTCGGCGCGCGGGAGGACTGCCCCTGCGGCTCGGGCCGCCGGTACAAGGCGTGCCACGGCCGGGAGGCCGCCCACGCGGTGCAGGAGCTGGTGCACCGCCCGTTCGAGGGCCTGCCGGGCGAGGCCGACTGGGTCGCGCTGCGCGAGCTGGTGCCCGCCGCGACCGTCCCGCTGACGCTGGCCGCCGGGGTGGCGGAGGGCGCCGTCGGCGAGGTGCCCTCGGTGACGCTGGCCACCGTGCTGCCGCTGGCCTGGCCGGCGCTGCGCCGCCAGGACGGCTCGATCCTGCTCGGCCTGCAGACCCAGTCCTCCTCCGGCGACCTGAGCCGCGACCTGGGCGACGCGCTGGAGCTGGCCCTGGCCACCGAGCCGGGTACCCCCGTGGCCGCCCGCCGGACCGCCCCGGGCGGCCGCCGCCTGCAGGAACTCCTGGACCTGACGGCCGAGTTCACCCCCGCCGTGCACACCGGCTTCGAGTTCTGGCTGGAGGACGCGGAGAGCGCCACCGGCGAGGTGGCCGCCTCCCTGGAGCGGGCCAACGCCTCGGCCATCCCGACCGAGAAGATCTCCAGCGTGCCGCACGCCTACTGGTGCAAGGCCGCCGACAAGAACCACCTGCGCTGGGTCATGACGGTGCCCGAGGAGCAGCTGCTCGACGCGCTGGCCCGGCTCACCGCCGCCGACCGCTCCTCGCTCGGTGCGGACACCCGCCTGGTCGGCTCCTTCCGCGCGCACGGCCTGACCGTGCCGGTCTGGGACCTGCCCTCGGAGATGACCGCCGACGAGTGCGAGAAGCCTGCCGCGGAGTTCGCCGAGCGCCTGGCCGAGACCCTCGCGGGCCTGGCCGACAGCCCGCTCACGGCCGAGGAGCGCCGGGCCCGGGCCAACCTGGTGAACCGTCAGGTCACCCTGAACTGAGCCCCGTTCGCCGGAAATGTGACTCCGGTCACATTTCCGGCCGATGGTGAAAAGGGCCAGGTCGCGAGCCCGATGGACAAATTGGCTCGGACGCGGATCTTTGTTACCATTTAAACGATCCGGTCGCTGGTGCATCCCCCGTCGCCAGCGGCCGGATCTTTTCATGTCCGGCCAAGGCCGGACATTGTCGCTTCCGGAATTCCTTGCTCCGCCGGCCGCCCGCCGGCGCGTTCAGAACGCCAGCCGACTGCCGCCCGAGGTGGCCGTACTGGCCGCGATCAACGCCCCCAGCAACGTGGCGACCTGGGGCAGCCAGGGCCGCTCCTCCACCGGCGGCCGCAGCCAGCGCACCGGCCCGGCCCCCGTCCGCGAGGGCGGCAGCACCAGGAAGCCGTCCGGCCCGTGGTAGCGCAGCGAGCCCGGCACCCAGGCCTGCTCGGCCAGCAGTTCGCCCAACTCCTCCAGCGTGTACGGCGCGACCAGCAGCACGTACCGGGTGGGGGTGGCCAGCACCGGCCCGATCGGCACCCCGTGCAGCCGGAACCACTCCAGCGCCCGCACCCCCGCCTCGGCCGGCAGGCTCACCCCGCAGACCGTCCGCCCAGTGGCCACCAGCACCGAGGACTCCGGGCTGCGCTCGCCCCACCACCAGGCCACCATCCGGGGGTCGGTGCTGGCCGCGAGCAGCGGCGGATCGTGCGGGTGGGCGCCCGGCGAGGGGCAGCAGGGGTCGCCGCAGGAGCAGCAGCCGAGCAGCCCGGGCACCCCGTACGCGCCGGGCACCACCGGCCAGCCGCGGGCCGCCGAGGCCAGTGCGGTGGCGAGCAATGCGGCCCGGGCCCGGCGCCGCGCGCCGGGCAGCCGGAGCCCGCCCCAGCGCGGACGGGCGCGGCGGAAGGTGCTCGGCCAACTCAACCGGGGGAGGCGCTGGTGCGGCATGAGCGCTCGTTCCTTTCCGCGACCACGGGGCTCGGACCGTCAGACCGGGGGGCGGCCACGGGCGGGGCCCGGCGAGGTCGGCCCCTGGGAACGAGAATCCACCATGCGACCGGACGGACGCGGCTCGCGGCCGGTTGGTTCCACCGTACGAGTGAGTGGCACGTGCCCGCCGCGGACGCCGGGCCGCTCAGGCATACGATCCGGGCCGTTGACCGCCTGGACATGCCCCGATCGGCCTGTGTACAAGTGGTGGATTGATGCCGAAGTAGAGACATGGACGTCTATTTCGGGCGGTCTTCGGGTCCTGCGTGACACGTACCAGTGTGTGGGGAGTTGGGACATGACCGACGCCAAGCCGCTCGACCTGCCGAGGAGCGGCGACCTGCCGAGGGCGCTGGTACCGGCCGCCACCCGCGGCGCGGAGCGCCTGCAGGACCGTTTGGCCGGACACCCGTCCGAATACCCGGCGGCCGAGCAGCCGACCGGCGAACAGCCGGGCACTGCGGACGAGCCGACGGCCGACTACGCGGCCCTGCACGAGCACACCGGCCGGCTCGCCACCGCCCGGGGCCTGGCCGACACCCTGGACGCCGTGCTCGCCTCCGGCGCGGAGCTGCTCGGCGCCCGGCGCGGCCTGATCACCACCACGGCGCGCGGCGCCGCCCGCGCCGTCGGGCTCGGGCTGGACCGCGCCGGGCTCGGCGCGCTGGAGACCGTGCCGGCCGAACACGGCCCGTTCGCAGGGCTGTTGAGCGAGAGCGGGGAGCCCGGACGGCTGCTGATCGCCGACCTCGCGGCCGATCCGGCCGCCGACCCCGCCGTCACCCCCCGGCTGCGCGAGGTGGCCGCCCAGCTCGGCCTCGGCGCCTGCTACGCCCTCCCGCTGGCCACCCCGGCGGACGGCCCGCTGGCCGCCGCCGTCTGGTTCTACGACCAGGCCACCGAGCCCGAGCCCGGCCGCCGCCGGCTGCTCCAGCTCTACTGCGACCTGGCCGCCCCGCTGCTCGCCACCCAGCTGGCCGCCGACCGCGCCCGGCAGTCCACCGAGGCGCTCCGGCGCGGCCTGCTGCCGGACCGGCTGCCCGCCGTGCCCGGCCTGCGGCTGGCCGCCCGCTGCGTGCCCGCCGGTCTCGACCACGCGATCGGCAGCGACTGGTACGACGCGATCGCCCTGCCCGACGGCTCGGTGGGCCTCACCGTGGGCAGCGTGCTAGGCGACGGCCCGGGCGCCGGGCCGGATTCGGCCCCCGGCGCGGCCACCGCGATGGGAAGGCTGCGCTCGGCGCTGCGCGCGTACGCCGTGCTGGAGGGCGAGGACCCGGTCTCGGTGCTCGGCGACCTCGAGCTGCTGCTCAAGACCACCGAGCCGACCCGCTCGGCCACCGCCGTCTACGCCTGGGTCGAGCCCGACGAGCACCGGATCACCCTGGCCGGGGCCGGCCACTGCCCGCCGGTGCTGGTCACCCGCTACGGCGCCAACTTCGTGGAGACCTCGCTCTCCGCCCCGCTCGGCATGCTCAGCTGCTGGGAGGCGCCCCGGGTGGAGCTCGGCGCCGAGCGCGGCGACCTGCTGCTGCTCTACACCGAGGGCCTGGCCCGCCGCTTCGGCGCCACCCTGCACGCCGGGCAGACCGCCCTGCGGCGGGCCGCCGCCGACGCCCCGCGCGACGTGCGGCACGACCCGGAGCTGTTCTGCGACCACCTGCTGAGCGTCTGCGGCGAGCCCGAGGGCGCGGCCACCGACGACCTGGTGGTGCTCGCCGCCCGCTTCGAGTGACCGTTGTGGGTACGGCCCTCGGACCGGCCCGGTCAGCCGTTCGGACCGGGTCCGTACCATGGGCAGCACGGCCGCCCCCTCACCCCACCGGGGTGGCCCACCACTCGCAAGGAGGCGACGTAGTGACCGAGGACCGTACCCCGGCGGCAGGCGACAACCCCGAAGGCGCCGTGGACAGCGACGCGGACGAGCCGATCAAGGGCCGCAAGAACGGCCTCTACGACGGCGTGTCCGACGAGCTCGCGGCTTCGATGAAGTCCGGCTGGGGCGACACCGAGCTGCGCGACCTCCGGCCGATCGAGCAGGCCGCCCACACCGCGGCCCGCCGCGCCGCGCTCTCCGCCGCCTTCCCCGGCGAGCGCCTGGTGGTGCCCGCCGGCAACCTGCGGACCCGCTCCAACGACACCGAGTACTCCTTCCGCGCCGCCAGCGAGTACGTGCACCTCACCGGCAACCAGACCGAGGACGCCCTCCTGGTCGCCGAGCCGGCCGGGCAGGGCCACGAGTTCACCCTCTACCTGCTGCCGCGCTCCGACCGCGAGAACGGCGAGTTCTGGCTGGACGGCCAGGGCGAGCTCTGGGTGGGCCGCCGGCACAGCCTGGCCGAGTCGGCCGCGCTCTACGGCCTGCCGACCCGGGACGTGCGCAAGGCCGCCGAGGAGCTGGCCGCCGCCTCGGACGTGCCGACCCGGATCGTCCGGGGCTACGACGCGGGCCTGGAGTCCGCCCTCGCCGAGCAGCTGGACGAGGACCGCGACCAGGAGCTCAAGGTCTTCCTGAGCGGCCTGCGGCTGGTCAAGGACGAGTGGGAGATCGGGCAGCTGCGCGCCGCCTGCGAGGCCACCGTCAAGGGCTTCACCGACGTGGTCCGCGAGCTGAGCCAGGCCGTGGCCACCTCCGAGCGCTGGATCGAGGGCACCTTCTGGCGCCGCGCCCGCGTCGAGGGCAACGACATCGGCTACGGCTCGATCTGCGCGGCCGGCGCCCACGCCACCACCCTGCACTGGGTCCGCAACGACGGCGAGGTCCGCCCCGGCGAGCTCCTCCTCCTCGACGCGGGCGTGGAGACCCACACCCTCTACACCGCCGACGTGACCCGCACCCTCCCGATCGACGGCACCTTCAACCCGCTCCAGCGCAAGATCTACCAGGCCGTCTACGACGCCCAGGAGGCCGGCATCGCCGCCGTCCGCCCCGGCGGCCGCTTCCGCGACTTCCACGACGCCGCCCAGCGCGTGCTCGCCGAGCGTCTCCTGGAGTGGGGCCTGCTCGACTCCGCCGCCTACGACGTGGACAAGGTCCTCGAGCTCGGCCTCCAGCGCCGCTGGACCCTCCACGGCACCGGCCACATGCTCGGCCTGGACGTCCACGACTGCGCCCACTCCCGCCGCGAGCAGCACGTGGACGCCCTCCTCGTCCCGGGCATGTGCCTCACCGTCGAGCCCGGCCTCTACTTCCAGCAGGACGACCTGACCGTCCCCGAGGAGTACCGCGGCATCGGCATCCGCATCGAGGACGACATCCTCGTCACCCCCGAGGGCAACGAGAACCTCTCCGCCGGCCTCCCCCGCACGGTCGAGGCCATCGAAGCCTGGATGGCCGACCTGGCGGGCTGATGCCCCGTCCACGCATAAACCCGTACCCCGGCCTCCGCTTAGGCCGGGGTACGGGCGTTTCAGGAGCGGGTCAGTTCCCCGCAGTGGCACCCTTGCTCGGGCTGGGGCTCGTGGTGGTGGTGGCCTGCGGCGGCAGGGTGACATCGGCCGTACCGAGGCCCACCTGGACGAGGGTGGTGGTGGAGACGAGCGGACCGACGTACGCACCGACCGTGAGCTTCAGCGCGGTGCGCTGGTCACCGGGGGCCAGTGTGAAGCGGTACTGGACGGTGGTGGTCTTGCCGGGGGCGAGTGAGTAGAAAGTCCCCGCCGCCGCCGGATCATCGGTCAGGGACCGCACCGTCTTGTCCGTGGCCCAGCCATTGCCACTGGTGGTCGCGACTTCGAGAGCGCCGGGAACCGCGTTCCCGTCGGCACTCGTCGCGCTCACCTCCAGACCCGGACTGTAGGTGTACTGCCCACCGGTGTTCGTCAGGGTAGTGGTGAAGGTGACGGCTCGCGCACCTCCGGCGGCCGGAGTGACCGCCACCGAGCCGATCTCGACCTTCAGGTCGCCCTGGCTCGGCTGCCTGGCGACGTCCGCGTCGAAGCCGGTGAAGTCCAGGCTGTCGACGATCGACTGCAGATCCTGCTGGTAGTCGGCCTTGAGCCCGCGTGCCATCACGAACACCCGGTAGCCGTCCAACCCCCAGATCTGCGCGGTGTAACGGGTGTTCGAGTTGCAGGCGACCTGCCAGACGGTCTTGGCCGACTCCTTGCCGCCCACCGTGCCGGTGGTCCGCACGGCCGAGCCGATCTGCTTGTAGCCGGTCAGTACGGTCTGGTCCAGCGGGTGCGCCGGGTGATCCCAGTCGTAGCACTCGGGCTGGTGCGACCAACCGCCGTCCGAGGTCATCACCGCCCGGGTCGGAAAGGCTGCCTGGGCGTCGGTCTGCTCGCCCCCCTGGTACGTCTGGATCACCACGCCGGACGGGTTGCACTCGTCACCGGCCGTCCGGCCGGGAGCGAGCAGGCAGTACGCGGACGGATCCGACCCGGCAGCAGTCGTCCAGCCCAGCGGCACGGTGAACTTGAGGCCCCGGAAGGAACCCGGGGCACCACTCGGGCTCTCGCTCGTGGTCTCCGCCGTGCTCGGCGGGGCCGCGACCGCCGTGGCGGAAGGAGCAGCGGTGGTGGTCACCGGCGACGGGGAGAGAGTGGCCGCTGGGGGCGGGCTGTCGTGGCGGTCGGCGACTGTGTGCGGGTCGAAGGCCACCAAGCCGATGGTGACCGCAGCCGCCAGCGCGAAAAGGGTGACCACGGCCGTGGGGACGACCCGCAGGCGGCGCAGCCGGCGGGTCGGCGGGGCTGCCGGGCGCAGATCGTGGGCGGTGATCCCGGCGGCCCGGGCAGCCAACGCCTCGCGCAGGAGACGTTCGGTGGGGGTCTCCTGCAATCGGTGCTGATCGCTGTCGCTCATCGGGCCTTCTCCAACTGCTTCTCCAGGGCGTCCAGCGCCCGGCTCGCGGTGGACTTCACAGCGCCCCGGGAGAGCCCCAGGGTCTCGGCTATCTGGGCCTCCGACAGGTCGGACCAGTAGCGCAGCACCAGCACCTCGCGCTGGCGCGCCGTCAGCTCCTGGAGCGCGACCAGCACCCGGCGGTGCTCGTCGTTCAGCACGGCGTGGTCCTCGGCCGACGGGGCGTCGGCCTCGTGCGGCGGCACGTACTCACGGGCCGTCTTGCGGCGCCGCAGCATCGAACGGGCTCCGTTGACCACCGAGGTGCGCAGGTAGCCGAGGGCGTTGTCGAGGTTGTCGAGGGTCTCGCCGTGACGCTGGTAGAGGGCCGTGAAGGCCTCCTGCACCACGTCCTCGGCAAGGTCCTGGTGGTCGACCAGCAGGACGGCCATCCGCACCAGCGAGAGCCGGTGGGAGTGGTAGAGCTGGGTGAGCGTCGGCCGGTCCTCGTCGGCCGGGCGGCCGCCGCGCAGCAGCCGGAAGCCGCTGCGGCCACCGCTCTGCTCGGCCAGGCCGAGAGGCTCTGCGGCGTCCAGCGCGCCGAAGAGGAGACGGACGAACCCCCGCGTGCCGCGACGCCCCGGCTTGGGGAGAAACGACGGCACGATCGCCATGGACATACGTGTTCTGCTTTCCGAAAGACAACCTTCCCGGATCGGTTCCGGGGCAGGTCAGCGGCAGTGTCGATGGAAACGGTACGAAGCGCGGTCACCCAAGGCGACAGGGGGGCTGCCGCCCGGCCCGGCGGCTCAGTGGCCGGTCGGGGCGGAGCTGGGCGCGGGGGACACCGAAGCCGTCGGGACCGCCAGGGGAGGGGTGAGCGTCACCGGCTTGCTGGGGTGCCCGTCCGCTCCCGCCCCGAGGGTGTAGACGACACCAGACTTCCAGCCCTCGACCAGACCGACCCGCAGGGTGTAGGTCGCGGTGCCGCCGGCCGGGAGGACCGAACCGAGGACAGACAGGTCCGGGGAGGTCTGCCCGTAGCAGTCCTCCTTGATCGGCAGCGGACGCCAGGTGCCGCCGACCAGCGCCTCGACGGTCAGGTTGTCCCGGCCGAACGGCTTTCCGTCAGCCTTGCCGGGCACGGCCACCGACATGGTGGGCAGCACCAGGTTGGCGTCGCTGTCGGTCGGCGCGGTGACCTGGAACCGGAACTGACCCGGCGTCCGGCCGATCACCAGCTCGGTGGGATCTCCGAGCACCCGGACGGTCGGGCTGTGGTGGTCGGTCACCGCGATGTGGGTCTGCTGGGCAGCCAGCCGCTTGAAGGCGTCGGGGTGGTCCGAAGCGTAGGCGTCCGCCTCAAGCACGAGGTCACCCGTCCGGTTGCCGGCGTTCACGTGCATCCGGTACTCGATGGTGCGACTGGCACCCGGCGCCAGGGCGAAAGCCACGGAGGCACCCGTGGTCGCGTAGTCCATCCCACCGCCCTGGGAGAGGGCCGGGAGCGTCGTCCACCGGTCGCCGTCACGCCGCTGGAGCGTCCCGGTCACCATCGAGAGGACGTAGTTGCACGGTGCCCCGTCATAGGGCAGCGCGGAGACCACCGGGGAGATCCCCGGGTACGCGTGGTCCGTCCCATTGGTCCAGGTCACCGCGAAGCTGACGGCGGCGCCGCCCGCCTCGACTTGCTGCGGTGCGGAAATGCCGCTGAAGGCGATGTCGAGATTGCCGGACCGGGGGGCGATCGGCTGAGCAGGGGCGCTCGTCGGGGCGGTCGGCACCGTGGAAGCGGGGGCGGGGTCGAGCGTGGGCGTGGCGGAGGCGGACACGTCGGCAGGCTGGGCCACCGACCGGCGCGGCGAGGGCACGGTGGCGGGCACGACGGGCGACGGTTGACCGACGGAAGCGGCGGCCGAACTGGCCACCGGGGCCGGCTGGTAGGCCACGGCGGCGTTCCCCTGAGCCGCGAGGGCGGCAGCGGTACCCACCACTGCCGCCGTCAACGGGACGGCGATGGTGAGCACCCTGCGGCGACGGGACCAGGCACCGCCCTTGCCGCTCTTGGCAACAGAGCGGGCAGAACGGTTCATTTCGGGCGTACGCATGGCAGGAAATCCCCGAGGGCGTGGCTGGTGAGCCGGTGGAATGTGCGCCGACTCCCTGCGGCTCACACCCTGATAGACGTCCATCCCCCCGGGGGGTTGCAGGTGGATCGGAAAGTTTTTTCTCAGCAGACCAGGCCCAGGTCGGCGGGGGTGGCGGTGGCCGGGTCGACGGGGCGGCGGCCCTCGGTGGGCCAGCCCTCGCGGATCCAGTACTCGAGGCCGCCGATCATCTCCTTGACCTCGCGGCCGAGGGCGGCGAGCTTCATCGCGCCCTTGGTGGAGCCGTTGCAGGCGGGGCCCCAGCAGTAGACCAGGAGCAGGCCCGGCGGGAGTTCGGCGACCCGCTCGGGGGTGATCTCGGCCAGCGGCAGGCTGATCGCGCCCGGCAGGTGGGTCTTGCGGTGGGCACCCTCGGCCCGGACGTCGAGGATGGTGAAGTCCTGCCGGCCGTCCCGCAGCGCGTACCAGACGTCGGCCGGGTCGGCCTGGCAGGCGAGCCGCTCGGCGAAGAAGGCGAAGGCGCGCTCGGGGGTGGCCGCCGGGATGTCGGTGACGGGGGAGGTGACGGTGGTGGTCATCGGGCGTCTCCTGACGGTCCGTTGCGGGTGTCCCGCCGATCGCTTGCGCTCGGCGGCTTCGCATCGATCCTCGTTTCCGGACACCACCTCCCGACAGTGGCGGGAACGACTACACTCGCCAAGATCCCGCCAACAGGGATGCCCAGCACGGATGCCAGGAGCACCACGATGGCCAGCACCACCACCCGGCCCGGCCCCGTCCCGGTGACCATCGGCCCGCCGCCCGAGCCGGTGCACACCATCGCGGTGTACGCCTTCGACGGCATGGCGCCGTTCGAACTCGGCGTCGTGGTCGAGGTGTTCGCGCTGGCCCGACCGGAGCTGACCGGCCTGCTCGCGGCACCCTGGTACGGGCTGAAGGTCTGCGCCGACCGACCGGGCACCCGGCTGC
Source organism: Kitasatospora sp. MMS16-BH015 (assembly GCF_002943525.1). Lineage (NCBI taxonomy): Bacteria > Bacillati > Actinomycetota > Actinomycetes > Kitasatosporales > Streptomycetaceae > Kitasatospora > Kitasatospora sp. MMS16-BH015. The sequence continues at coordinate 4,245,927 of NZ_CP025394.1, forward strand.
GGGCCGTCGGCGGCTTCTCCCTGACGGCCCACCACGGGCTGGAGGAGCTGGCCGACGCGGACACCGTGATCGTGGTCGGGGTGCCCAACGCGTTCAGCGGGGAGGTCTCCCCCGGCCTGGTGCACGCGCTGCGCACCGCGCACGAGCGCGGGGCCCGGATCGTCTCGATCTGCTCGGGCGCCTTCGCGCTCGCCGCCGCCGGGCTGCTGGACGGCCGCGAGGCCACCACCCACTGGCGCTACGCCGAGCTGCTCCAGCAGCGCCACCCGGCGGTGCGGGTCAACCCGGACGTGCTGTACGTGGACAACGGGGACGTGCTGACCAGCGCGGGCAGCGCCGCCGGGATCGACCTCTGCCTGCACCTGGTGCGCAGCGACCACGGCGCCAAGGTGGCCAACACGGTGGCCCGCCGGTTCGTGGTCCCGCCCCACCGGGCGGGCGGCCAGGCCCAGTTCATCGAGGCTGCCGTCACGCCCGTCGAGGAGGAGGACGACGGCATCGCCCGCAGCATGCAGTGGGCCCTCGGCCACCTCGCCGAGCCGCTCACCGTGACCGTGCTGGCCCGGGCGGCCCGGATGTCCGACCGCTCCTACCTGCGCCACTTCACCGCCCGCAACGGCACCAGCCCGATGCGCTGGGTGATCACCCAGCGCATCGCGGCCAGCCTGCCACTGCTCGAATCCCCCGAGGGCACCATCGAGGAGATCGCCACCGCCGTCGGCTTCGAGAGCGCCGCGACCTACCGGCACCACTTCGGCCGGGCGATGCGCACCTCCCCGACCGCCTACCGCCGCACCTTCGCCGCCTGAACCACCCACACCATTCTGGTCCAGCCCCACGTCAGGGGCCCGTACGAGTCTCCTAGCGAACCCACCCCACCGGGCCGTCCACTTGGTCATACGAGCCGATTGACCGCCCGGTGGCCGTTGGCCAGCATGACCGCATGACCACCCCACCCCTCGCCAACCGCCTCGCCGCCGAGTGCGTCGGCACCGCCGCGCTCACCGCCGTCCTGATCGGCTCCGGCATCCAGGCCACCGGCCTCAGCCCGGACGGCGGGGTGCAGTTCCTCGGCAACGTGGGGGCCTCGGTGCTGGCCCTCGGGGTGCTGATCGTGCTGCTCGGCCCGGTCTCCGGCGCCCACTTCAACCCGCTGGTCTCCGCCGCCGCCTGGTGGGCCGAGCGCCGCACCGGCACCGGCCTGACCCCGCGTGACCTCGGCGCCTACGCCCTCGCCCAGCTGGCCGGCGCGGTCGGCGGCGCCGCGCTGGCCAACCTGATGTTCGGCCACCCCGCCGTCGAGCTTTCCCTGCACCACCGCTCCGGCCCCCGGCTCTGGCTGGCCGAGTCGGTGGCCACCGGCGTCCTGCTGCTCCTCGTGCTCGGCCTGGCCCGCACCGGCCGGGCCAGGTACGCCCCAGTCGCCGTCTCCGCCTGGATCGCCGCGGCCTGCTGGGGCACCTCCTCCGGCAGCTTCGCCAACCCGGCCCTCACCCTGGGCCGCGCCCTCAGCGACAGCTACACCGGCATCGCCCCGGGCTCCGTCCCCGCCTTCGTGCTCGCCCAGACCCTCGGCGCCGGCGCCGCCCTGGCCCTGCTCCCCCTCCTCTTCGGCCCCGACCACGCCAAGGCCCCCGCCGACGCCCGCGAGCTCACCCCGAACCCCTGACCCTCCACCGACCCCCGGAAGCCCGTCCCACCGGATTTCCGCCCCGGGCAACCCGATCGGCAGGATCGGTGGTCTGACCGGGTGAAAGGGGGTGCCGATGGGCATCGACGACGAGGCGGAGTTCAGCAGCTTCGTGCAGGGCCGATGGAACGGGCTGGTCCGCACCGCGTACCTGCTCACCGGGGACCGCCACCACGCCGAGGACCTCGCGCAGACCGCACTCACCAAGGTGTACGCCTCCTGGCGGCGGATCCGCCGGAGCGACAACCCGGACGCCTACCTGCGCCGGGTGCTGGTCACCTGCAACATCGACCGCTTCCGCAAGCGCCGCCCGCTGGAGCACCCGACCGACGACCTGCCCGAGCCCTACGGCCCGCGCCCGCCGGCCGCCGACGCCCAGGCCGACCAGCGCCGGGTGCTGATGGCCGCGCTCGCGAGCCTGCCCGCCCGCCAGCGGGCCGTGGTGGTGCTCCGCTACTGGGAGGACCTCTCCGCCGAGCAGACCGCGGCCGCCCTCGGCTGCTCGGTCGGCACCGTGAAGAGCCAGGCCGCCAAGGGCCTGGCCAAGCTCCGGGAGTTCCCCGGCCTGACCGACCTCACCGGCCCGACGGCCGCCGCCCCCACCAGCCGACCGGAGGTGCTCCATGACCGGGCCTGACCACCACACCACTCCCGAGGCGCCGGCCCTGCGGCAGGCCCTCGCCGAGGGCGCCGAGAGCCTCGCGCCCTCCGCCGCCCCGTACGCCGCGATCGTGCACGGCGGCCGCCGCCTGCGCCGCCGCCGCACCACCACCCGCGCCGCGCTGGCCCTCACCGCCGTGCTGGTGCCCGCGCTCGGCCTCACCCTGCTGCCCGACCACCGCACGGCCCCGGCCGCCGGCCCGGCCTCCGGCAGCTCGGCCACCCCCGGCTCCCCCGACCGCCGGGTGGACGCCGCCGCCCCGGGCGTGAAGTTCGAAGCCCCGCACGACCCGAACGTGCCCAACGACGTCCGGATGACCAAGCTCCAGGGCAAGGTCTCCGGAGTCACCGGCGAGGTGCTGGTCTGGCTCCCGCCGCAGTACGACGACCCGGCCTACCGGGACAAGACCTTCCCGGTCGTCGAGCTGCTCCCCGGCCGCCCGGCCGCCCCCGACACCTGGTTCTCCACCCTCGGCGCCTCCACCCAGCTCGCCCCCTTCGCCGCCGACGGCTCCGCGCTGCCCTTCGTCCTGGTCGCCCCCCAGACCAGCCACCTGGCCGGCGAGAGCGACAACGGCTGCGCCGACCTCCCCGGCGGCCCCAAGGCCGAGAGCTGGCTCACCCGGGACGTGCCGCAGTTCCTGCTCGACCACTTCCGGGTCCGGACAGAGGCCCGCCACTGGGCCCTGGCCGGCTACGCGGGCGGCGGCCACTGCGCCGCCCGCCTCGCCCTCGAACACCCCGACCGCTACGGCGCCGCCGCCAGCCTCTCCGGCTACAACGACCCTGCCGAGCAGCCCAGTTCACCCGTCGGCCAGGACCCCACCCGCCGCACCCAGGCCGACCTCCTCACCCTGATCCACCGCACCCCCACCCTCCCCCTCTACACCGCCGGCGCCCCCGGCGACGGCCTCGAAGACGCCCAGGCCCTCGCCGCCGCCTCCCCCACCACCGTCACCGTCCAACCCCTGACCACGGCCCACGACCCCCAAGCCTGGACCCAGACCCTCCCGAACCTCTTCAAGTGGCTTACCAGCTTGGGGCGGTAGGTCGTCCTTTCAGGGGCGCGGGGAACTGCGCGAGAACCCCCCACTCCGCTGCATCGGAACGCAGAAGGCCCACTTGCACCGTCAACGGACAGCGCAAGTGGGCCCAAGTGCAAATCAGACAGCGGCACTCTCAGCAAAGAACCCGTCCACCACGGCCTGAGTGCTCGGCAGCTCCGCCACCGACTCCCCCAGGATCCGGCCCGCCAACTCGACGGCCACCCGCGCGACATCCTCGCGCAGCTCGGCCTCGGCGATCACCCGGTCAGCCTCCAACTGCACCTTCGCCGCAGCCACCACCCGGTCCCGCTGCGCGATGCCCTCGGCCCGCACCTCGGCCAGGTAGGCGGCCCCCTGCTCCGCCGCGGTCTGCCGGATCTGCGCGGCCTCCTGCCGGGCGGCGGCGATCTCGGCGCGGTACTCCTCGTACACCCGCTGCGCCTCGGCCAGTTGCGCCTCGGCCCGGGCCTGCCCGCCCTCGATGGCGTCCTCGCGCTGGGCCAGCACGCGTTCGATCCGGGGCAGCAGCAGCTTGCCGAGTATCCCGAAGATGAGGAAGAAGCAGATCAGACCGAGTACGAGTTCCGAACGATCAGGCGTCAAAGGTCCCATGGCGACAATCCTACGTAACGACCGCCACCCGCCCAATGGTTGACCCTCACTCATCCGGTATTCGGACGCCCGTCACCCCAGCACCGGCAGGTGCACCGCCGGGAAGTCCACCTCCGTCCGCGCCACCGAGTTGAAGTAGTTGGTGAAGACGTTCAGCGCGACGGCGCCGATGATCTCCCCGATCTCCCCGTCGCCGTACCCGGCCGCCCGGACGGCCGCCAACTCCTCGTCGGAGACGGACCCCTTGGTGCGGATGACCGCCCTGGCGAAGCGCAGCGCCGCCGCGTCCCGCGGGTCGGTCGCCTCGGCGTGCGCGCCGCCCGCCAGGTCCACGGCCCCGACCCCGGCCCGGGCACCGAGCACGTGGTGGGCGGCGTAGCAGTACTCGCAGGCGTTCTCGGCCGCCGCGAGCAGGGCGATCTGCTCGCGCAGCGCGGCAGAGAGCCGGCCCTTGGCGAGGGCACCACTGAACGAGAGGTAGCCGTCGAGCACGGCGGGCGAAACGGCCATCGCCCGCATCATGTTGGGCGTCCCGCCGAGCGCCCGGTCGACCTTGTCGAGCAGGTCCTTGGCGGCGGGGGTGGCAGTGTCGGGGTGCACGGTGGACAGACGGGACACGGAAGGCTCCTCGGTCACTTGTTTGGCACTGCCAACTTCTTGTTGGCAGTGCCAAATATAGTTGGCGCTACCTAGAATGCAAGGGGTCACGACAGGCAGGGAGGTCCGAGGGTGGACGCAGCACAGGACGGACTCCCGGGCCTCTCCCCGGAAGAGCAGCTGCTGATCGGCCTGACCAGGCTCGGCCAGGCGGTGCGGCTGAGCGCCTGGCACAACGCCGGCCCGGTCAAACTGACGCCGCTGCAGGCCGACATCCTGCTCTTCCTGGCCGGCGACCGACGGCCCCGGCGGCAGGGCGAGATCGTCACCGCCCTGGCCTCCACCGCCCCCACCGTGAGCGACGCCGTCCGCACCCTGACCACCAAGCAGCTGGTCGAGCGCCACCGCGACCCGGTCGACTCCCGGGCCGTCACGCTCACCCTCTCCCCCGCCGGCCTGGCCGAGGCCGACCGCCTGGCCGTCGTGCCGGAGCCGCTCCGCGAGGCGCTGTCAGCGCTGCCCGAGCAGGACGTGGCGGCCATGCTGCGCGGCACCACCACGATGATCCGGGTGCTCCAGCAGCACCGCGCCATCCCGGTCTCCCGCACCTGCGTGACCTGCCGGTTCTACCGCCCGGACGCCCACCCGGAGGACCCGGCGCACCCGCACCACTGCGCCTTCGTGGACGCCCCCTTCGGCGACCACGCCCTCCGCCTCGACTGCCCGGACCACCAGCCCGCCGCTCAGCCCGCCGAACCCGGCCCCGCCGCCGAACCGGGCTCCGCCGCCTGACCTGCCTCCGACGCCCCCGCCAGCGAATCGATCAGCGCCAGCACGTCCTCCACCGACCCGGCCGGATCCGGCAAGGGGTAGAGCACGCCCCGCACCACCCGCTCCCCGTCCACCACCAGGGTCAGCCGCTTCAGCCGGTCCACCCCGGCGGCCCGGAAGGTCGGCAGCCTTAGCCCGACGGCGAGTTGGAGCTCGGCGTCGGAGAGCAGCGGGAACTGGATCCCCTCGTGCGCGGCGAACTCCGCGAGCTGGTCCGGCCGTCCGGTGCTGACGCCGCGCACGGCCACGCCCCGGGCGGCGAACTCGGCCAACCGGTCGCGATAGGTGCAGGATTCGAGCGTGCAGCCCCGGGCGCCGGGGATCTCGCCCCAACCGGGCGGGTACGCCTGGGCGGTGGGCAGGAACGCGCCGGGGTAACAGTAGAGCGCCGTCCACCGGTGGCCCTCGGCCACCGGGTCGAGCGCCCCGGCCGGCCCGGCCGCCGTCGCGGCGGGCAGCAGCGCCTCGGGCACCCGGGAGCCGACCAGGCCGTGCACCCGACGGGTCTCGGCCGAATCGGCCTCGCTGGTCGCGGAGAGCGAGCCGTCGCCCAGCACGTACCGCGAGCCCCAGTCCTGGAGCGCCGCGAGCACCGGCAGCAGGCCGCGCCCGGCCTCGGTCAGCCGGTACTCGTAGCGCGGCGGGCGCTGGTGGTAGAGGTGCTTCGCCAGCACGCCGTCCTCGACCAGGGCCTGCAGCCGCACGGTCAGCACCTTGCGGCTGATGCCGAGGCGCTCCTGCAGCGCGTCGAACTGGTGCACCCCGCCCGCCACGTCACGGACCAGCAGCAGCGTCCAGGCGTCGCCGACCACTCCCAGGGCCTGGGCGATCGAGCAGTCCGTCTGCCCCGTCAGATCCGTGTAGCGCATACCCCCATCCTGCCCCAGGTCGAGCCGTCCGCTAGAGTCAGTTCCCTAAGGGAACTGACTCGGGGGTGGCCATGACCGACGCGATCGACCGACCTGCCGCGAGACCCGGCGGGCGGGCCCGCCGTGACGAGAACGGCGGGAGCAGCACCGCACGGAGCGAGGGCAGCCGCGCGTTCTGGCGCTACTTCACCGCCTCGACCGTCAGCAACACCGGCACCGCCGTCACCGGGGTCGCCCTCCCGCTGATCGCCGTCACCACGCTGCACGCCGGCAGCTTCGAGATCAGCCTGCTGACCGCCGCCGGCAGCATCGCCTGGCTGCTGATCAGCCTCCCGGCCGGCGTGCTGGTGCAGCGGGTGCCGCTGCGCGGAGTGCAGGTCTCGATGGACCTCGCCCGGGCCGCGGCGATCGCCTCGGTGCCGGCGGCGGCCGCCCTCGGCCTGCTCTCGCTGGCCCAACTCGTGGTCGTCACCCTGGTGGTGGGCTTCGCCACGGTCGTCTTCGACGTGGCGAACTCCTCCTTCCTGCCCTCGATCGTGCCCACCGAGGAGCTGACCGCGCGCAACAGCACCACCTCGGCCGCCTTCTCCGCCACCCAGCTCGGCGGCCCCTCGCTCGGCGGGCTGCTGGTGCAGCTGCTCGGCGGCGCGGCGAGCCTGCTGGTGGACACCGCCAGCTATCTCTGTTCGGCCGCGCTGCTCCGCTCGCTGCCCTCGACCCCGCCCGCCGCCGCGCCGGGGGCGGCCCGGGTGCCCTTCCTGGAGCAGATCAAGGAGGGGCTGCGGTTCGTGCTGCACCACCCGGTGATCCGGATCTGCGTCGCGCTGGCCACCCTGGTCAACTTCGGCTGCGGGGCGCTGATGGCGCTGATGCCGGTCTTCCTGGTGCGCACCCTGGGCGCCCCGGCCGGGGTGGTCGGCCTGCTGATGGCCACCGACGGCCTCGGCTCCCTGCTGCTGGCCGCCCGCACCCCGGCGCTCGGCCGCCGGTACGGCAGCGCCCGGGCCCTGCTGCTGGCCAGCCTGGTCGGCACCGCCACCGCCTTCCTGATGCCGCTGGCCGGCCACGGCTGGGGCCTGGTGCTGTTCGCGCTCGGCAACGCGGGCTTCTCCGCCGGGGTGGTGGTGCTCAGCATCCTCACCCGCACCCACCGCCAGACCGTGGCCCCGCCGGAGCTGCTGCCGCGGGTGATGGCCTCGGTCCGGTTCATCTCCTGGGGCGCCGTACCACTGGGCGCGCTCACCGCCGGGGCCGTGGCCACCGCCACCGACCCCCGCACCGCCCTGCTGCTCACCTGCCTGGGTCTGCTCTCGGTGCCCGCCGTGCTGCTGGCCGGCCCGCTGCGCCGGCTGCGCGAGCTGACCGACTCCACCACCGGCAACCCCGCCCCCGAGACCGCCCCCGCTCTCGCTCCCGCTCCCGAGACCGCCTGACCAGGTCGGCGTAGCCGCTGCGCCGACCGACTGACCCGGGGAGCCCGACGCCGGCGGGCCCACCGGGGCGGGCCGGTGCCCCGACCACCATGTGATGGCCGGGGCATCGGCCCGGTATGGCCCCCACCCGCAGGATCACCGGGGAAACCGACCGCCGGTGCCCCGGCACCGGCCGATCCTCCGGGAGACCTCTTGAACCACGTGGTCCTCTTCCAACGCGCGGCCGTGGCAGGCATCACGGCCCTGGCGCTGGCCGGCGTGCTCGCCGCGCCCGCCCTCGCCGCTCCGCGCCCCGAGCCCGTCCCGTTCTCCGCCTACACCGGCGTCGAGCGGATCCCCGAGACCACCGACCCGGCCGCCGCCCAGGCCGCCGCCGACCACTGGACGCCCGAGGCGATGCGCGCGGCCGTCCAGGCCGACGGCCCCGCCGCGTCCGTCCAGGCCGCCGCGCCGACCGGCCTCGGCCCCTCGGCGATCCCGCCGGTCTGGCGCACCCAGCCGAAGCCCGCCACCTCGGGCCGCCCGGCCGCCGGCGCCCCGGCCGGCCCGACCACCACCCGCTCGGCCGGGCCCGCCCCGGTCGCCGCCACCACCCACCTGCAGGCCCAGGTCGCCACCACCCCGACCACCGGCCTGCCCACCGTCGGCGCGCTCTTCTTCGACGTGGGCCCGGTGCACGAGCGCTGCACCGGCACGGTGATCAACACCGGCAGCCGCAACGTGATCGCCACCGCCGGCCACTGCCTCTGGAACCGCCTCACCAGCTGGCTGCCCGCCACCGTGATGCCGACCCCCGTCTTCGTGCCCGGCTACCACGACGGCCAGTCCCCGTACGGCAAGTGGACGGTCAAGACCCGCTACTACGCGAGCGCCTGGCGCAACAACCTCAACCCGGACTACGACTTCGGGTTCATCGTGCTGAACGACCTGAACGGCAAGCGGGTCCAGGACGTGGTCGGCGGCAACGCCTGGCGCACCGACGCCGGCAGCAGCAACAGCGTCGAGATCACCGGCTACCCGGACAACCGCGACCAGCCGCTGCAGTGCTTCACCAGCACCCAGAAGTACGGGAGTTACGCCTCCCAGCTGGTCTTCCCCTGCGACAACTTCCACACCGGTGTCTCCGGTTCGCTGCTGATGCAGGGCTTCAACTCCCCGGCGGCCGGCCTCGGCACCGCGATCGCCTCGCTCGGCGGCTACCAGGAGGGCGGCAATACCGACAACACCTCCTACGCCGTGCTCTGGAACGGCAGCACCGCCACCCTGATCAACTCGGCGGTCAACGGGCAGTAACCACACCGCAGTCGGCCCGTCAGGGGCACCGATCGGCCCCGGTCCGCAGGCTCCCCTCCCGCCTGCCGGCCGGGGCCGATCGGCACCCCTGATGGGGCGCATCGGAGTTCCCCGCCCGCCCGGCATTGCCGGGCGGGCGGGCCCTCCTGGACGATGGGCGATCATCGGACCCAGTGGATCGGAGTCGCCATGGCGCCACTCGACGGCCTCGGCGCCTCCCGGCCCACCCAGGCGACCCCCCTGATCACTCAGGCTGCCTCCCGGCCCGCCCAGGCGATCCCCCGGCTCACCCGGGCGGCCCCCCGCGCCGACCAGGGCTCCCCTCGCATCGCCCTGGTCGGCGCCACCGGCGCGGTGGGCACAGCGGTGCTCGACCTGATCGCCGACCACGCCCTCCCGCACCGCGGCCTGCGCCTGCTCGCCTCCGCCCGCTCCGCCGGGCGGCCGGTCACCGTCCGGGGCGAGGACCAACTCCTGCTCGATACAGCCGAGTTCGACTTCACCACGGTCGACCTCGCACTGTTCTGCACCCCCGAGTCGGTCAGCGCCCGCTGGGTGCCGACGGCCCGCGCCGCCGGCGTCCGAGCGGTGGACGCCAGCGCCGCGTACCGGCTGGACCCGAGCACCCCCCTGCTCGGATCCGGCTCCCCCAGCACCGGCCCCACCCCCGTCGGCCTGGCTGCCACCCCCGGTGGCCTGACCGCCCTGCTGGCGCCGGTACTGGGCCCGGTCGCCCGCCGCTGGGGCCTGCGCCGAGCCGTGGTGAGCGGCTACCAATCGGCCTCGGCGCTGGGCCTGGCGGCCCCGGCGGAGCTCCAGGAGAGCACCCGAGCGGCCCTCGGTGACCCCGAGGCGGGCTCTCCCGGCGCCGAGCACCCCGGCATCCGGCCCTTCGCACTGCTCCCGGAGGAGGATGCCGACGGTCAACCCGGCCAACAGGAAGCGGCGTTGGCCGCCGAGTGCCGCCGGCTGCTCGGCCTGCCGGCCCTCGACCTGGTGGCCGACTGCATCCGGGTGCCGGTGCTCCACGGCCAGGCCGCCGCGCTCTGGCTGGACTGCGCCGAGCCGGTCGACCGAGCCGAACTCCTCGCCCTGCTCGGCGAGTTGCCCGGTGCGGCCGTCCACCACGGCACCGCCCCCGACCCGACCGCCGACGCCCCGCACGACTTGGTGCAGGTGAGCCGGGTCCGCGCGCCCGGCGACGGCACGGCCCTGCTCTGGCTGACCGGCGACCAGCTGCGGCTCACCGCACTGAACCTGCTCCGCACCGCCGGGCTGCTCCCCGCAGCCCCGCCCGCCCAGCGGCTCAGACGGCCAGATCCAGCTCGTCCTGGTCCATGAAGCGCACCGTCCAATCGATGAACGTCTGCATCTCCCGGGTGAGTTGCTTGCCCTTGCGCCAGGCGATCTGGGTGAAGACCTCGAACGGCGGGGTCCAGTCCAGCACCGAGAGCGTACGGGCGGCGACCTCGTCGGCGACCGCCATCGCGGGCAGCACGCTGACCCCGAGGCCGGCCGAGACGCCACGCTTGATCGACTCGATGTTGCCGAACTCCAGCATCGGCACGGGCGCCCGCTCGGGGCCGTTGAGCTCGGCCTCGAACAGCTCCCGGTAGGCGCAGCCCGCCTCCGGGGCGAGGATGCGCGTACCGCGCAGGTCATCGGTGGCCAGGCCCTTCGCCCCGACCAGCGCGTGCTCGGGGGCGGCCACCGCGACCAGCCGCTCCGGCCCGAGCACCTCGGTCTCGACCCCCTGGTGCCTGGTCTCGGCCTCCATCAGGAAGCCCATGTCGAACGCGCCCTGCCGCAGCGCCTCGCAGGTCTCCAGGCAGGAGCTGGGCCGCAGCGCGAGCTGCAGCCTCGGGTAACGGTGGTGGAAGAACTCCAGCACCGGCGGCATCCGGTACGAGGTGAGGCTCTCCATGGTGCCGATGGTCAGCACCCCGGAGGGCTCCGCCCACCCGACCGTGTTCGCCCGGGCCTCGTCCACCAGACCGAGGATCCGGTCGGCGTACGGGAGCAGGCGCTCGCCCTCGGGGGTGAGCCGGATCTTGCCGGGCAGCCGCTCGAAGAGCTCGACGCCGAGCGAGAGTTCCAGGCCCTTGATCTGGGCCGTCACGCTGGACTGCGCGTACTTCAGCTCCGCCGCGGCGCGGGTGAAGCTGAGCACCGTCGCGGCCCGGTGGAAGGTGGTGAGCTGCTTGATCTCCATGACCGGCCCGTCACTGCCAGCCCATGTCGGCCACCACCGGGGCGGAGGCCACCCCGCTGGTGGTCGCGGCGTCGGCGACGGCCACCGGGTGGCCGGAACCGGCCGGGGCGGCGGCGGTCGCAGCGGCACCGATCGGCAGCAGAAGAGCCCCGGTAACGCCGGCGACAACGGCAGATTTCTTGACGATCTCGACAATTCGGGCACGCAGCATGATGGTCTTCCTCGCTTTCCGGGTGGGCGGTCGCCCCCGCCGAGAACAAGGATCATCGCAGGTCAGCACGGTGTGAAGAGAGAACGGATGGCCCAAATGGGCCCTGGCCCAAATGGGCCAGTAAGTGCGCTCAGTCCGACTCCCGGATAATGGTTCGAGAACGACGGACGGGGAAGCATGCTCGAGCTACTGGGACTGGACGCCACCACCGAGGTGGTCTACCGGGCGCTGCTGAGCCACCCGCGCAGCGAGGCCGCGGCGCTGGCCGAGCAGCTGGCCCTCAGCCCGGAGACCGTCCGCAAGGCCTGGCGCACCCTGGCCGACCTCGCCCTGGTGCGGTACGAGCCCGACTCCTCCGAGCCACCCCGGCTGGTCGGCCCGGACATCGCCCTGGAGCACCTGCTGGCCCGCCGCGAGGCCGAGCTCGCCGAGCGCCAGGAGCGGCTGGCGGCCACCCGGGCCGCCGCCGCGGTGCTGCTCGCCGAGCACGCCGAGCAGCAGCCGGCCGCCGGACCGGTGACGGTGGAGCACCTGGCCGATCTGGGCCAGATCCGCGACCGGCTGAAGGCGCTCACCGACAACGTCGTCACCGAGGTGATGGCCTTCGCCCCCGGCGGGGCGCAGACCGCGGCCAACATGGCCGCCGCCCGCCCGCTCAACGAGCAGCTGCTCGGCCGGGGCGTGCAGATGCGGACGGTCTACCTGGACAGCCTCCGCAACGACTCGGCGACGGTGGCGCACGCCAAGTGGCTCACCGAGCAGGGCGGCCAGGTGCGCACGGCAGCGGTGCTGCCGCTGCGGATGACGGTGATCGACCGGGCCACGGCGGTGATCCCGGCCGATCCGGAGGACACCAGCACGGGTGCCGTGGTGATCTCCGGCCAGCCCGTCCTGGTGGCGCTCTGCGCGCTGTTCGAGACCGTCTGGGAGGAGGCCCAGCCGCTGGGCGCCGTGGGCCGCCCCGAGCGGCCCGAGCTGGACCGCCAGGAGAGCGCCGCCCTGCGGCTGCTCGCCGAGGGCCACACCGACGAGACGATCGCCAAGCGGATGGGCGTCTCGCACCGGACGGCCCGCCGGATCGCCACCGCCCTGATGGAGAAGCTCGACGCCCGGAGCCGCTTCGAGGCGGGGGTCCACGCGGCACAGCGCGGCTGGCTGCCCAAGACCGACTGACACGCTAGCCCCTCCCCCTCCACGCCGACCGGGCCCCACCGTTCCCCCCGGCACCCCCACCAGCCTGCGGCCTGCCGGGCCGGCCCACAACCACCCCCTCAGCCCCACCGAACCCCCCGATCGGCCGGGCCGATCCGCCGCCGGAGGCGGTGTTAGGGTCGCCGCCATGCTCCGACTGATCGTGCCCACCACCCGGTTGCACACCTCCTGGCTCGACGCCCGGGCCGAGTTCGCCGGGGCCCACCAGGACGGTGCGGGTCTCACCCCCGAGGACGAGGTGGACACTCCGGAGGGCTTCGCCACCTGGGTCGACCGCCTGCTCCGCCGGGGCGACACCACGCTCCCGCCCGAGGAGGGACGGGTCCACGCGACCCACCGGTGGATCGTCGAGGGCGAGACCTACCTGGGCGCGATCGACCTGCGCCACACCCTGAACGACTTCCTGCTCGAGGCCGGCGGCCACATCGGCTACAGCATCCGCCCCACGGCCCGCCGCCGCGGCCTGGCCACCTGGGCCCTGGCCCAGGCCCTCCCGCTCGCCCGCGAGCTCGGCATCGACCGCGTCCTGCTCACCTGCGACCCGGACAACGCCCCCTCGGCCCGCACCATCCGCGCCAACGGCGGCGTCCTGGAGGACGTCCGCGAGACCTCGATCGGCACCAAGTCCCGCTACTGGATCACCCTCTAGCCCGACCGGCGGCCGCTGGGCCGATCTGCCGCCGGGAACGACGGAACCCCAGGCCGACGGCCTGGGGTTCCGGTGTGCAGAGAGCGGGCGACGAGAATCGAACTCGCGCTAGAAGCTTGGGAAGCTCCTGTTCTACCATTAAACTACGCCCGCATGACGAGCCGTCAGTGACGCTCGATCTTCGCCCACTCTACCCCATCCCGCCGGGTGCTCGTGCCCATCTGGCGGGGTGCCGGGGCCGGCTCGGTCGCAAGCTCGCCGGGGTCGGCGAGCCGACCGGGAGGGGGCCCGGTGGATCCCCTAATGTGTCGCTGTTCCTGGCGGAGTGGGAAGGGGATCAATGGAGCAGCGGACGGTCGTTCGGTGTGCCGATGGGCACCTGTTCAGCACCACCAAGTTCCCGATGCAGAACCTCGGCGCGGCCCGGCTGGGCCCCGGCCGGCTGATCCGGTGCCCGCAGTGCGGGCGGCTGCGCAGCTCGGTCCGGGCCGACGTGAGCGAGCTCTCCGGGGCTCAGCTGGCCCGGGCGCTGCGGCTGGAGGCGGCCGAGTTCCTGGCCTGACGGCCGGCGATCGGCAACGGCCGTGGGTTGGACGGATTCGTGCAGCCCACGGTCATGCACGTAACCTCGAAGCGTGCTGCTCTCTGACAAGGACATCCGTACCGAGATCGACAAGGGACGGGTCAAGATCGACCCGTTCGACCCGGCCATGGTCCAGCCGTCGAGCATCGACGTCCGGCTCGACCGTTTCTTCCGGGTGTTCGAAAACCACCGGTACCCTTACATCGACCCTTCCCAGGAGCAGCCGGACCTCACCCGGCTGGTCGAGCCGGAGGGCGACGAGGCCTTCATCCTGCACCCGGGTGAGTTCGTGCTGGCCTCGACCTACGAGACCGTGACGCTGCCGGAGGACATCGCCTCCCGGCTGGAGGGCAAGTCGAGCCTGGGCCGGCTCGGCCTGCTGACGCACTCGACCGCCGGCTTCATCGACCCGGGGTTCAGCGGCCACGTCACCCTGGAGCTCTCCAACGTGGCGACCCTGCCGATCAAGCTCTTCCCGGGCATGAAGATCGGCCAGCTCTGCCTCTTCCGGCTCTCCTCGCCGTCCGAGCACCCGTACGGCTCCGAGCGGTACGGCTCCCGCTACCAGGGCCAGCGCGGCCCGACGGCCTCCCGCTCGTACCTCAACTTCCACCGCTCCGAGGTCTGAGCCTCCCCGAGCGTGCCGAAGGGCGGCGGGCCGATTCCGGCCCGCCGCCCTTCGGCATGAGCAGGGTGCTCAGGCCCGCTTCGGCCGGGTCACCGCGACCAGCTCGCTGCCGTCCTCGGAGAGCCGCAGCTCGGTGCGGAGCTCGGCCAGCTCGCCCAGGTGGTGCAGGTGGGTGCCGCCGCAGAAGATCTGCGCCGAGCCGTCCGGCAGCTCGCAGTGCCACTGGCGGCGGGCGGTCAGCTCGGGGCCGGGCACCTCGATCCGCACCGGGGCGTCGGCGGCCACCCAGGCGGCCAGCCGGGCGTTGACGTCCTCGGTGAGCGCCGGGAGCGCCTCGGCCAGGGCGGGGAAGCCCTCGCCGGCGTCCACGGTGAAGCCCTTCTTCTTCAGCGACTTGCCGATCCGGTAGGTGTCGGTGGAGGCCTCGGTGTCCATCACCGAGGTGTCCATCGCCAGGCTGTCGAAATCCGGGTGCCCGAAGGCGTCCGAGCGGCCCGGGTCCTTGCGCCAGCGCGGGGCGAGCGCGGCGTTCAGGGCCAGCGCCAGCAGGTGGCAGCCGCTGTGCGAGGCGGAGAGCAGGCCGCGCCGCTCGGCGTCCACCGCGAGCGTGGCCGTGGCGCCGACCACGGCGCCCGGGTCGGCGGCCAGCACGTGCAGCACCAGCCAGGACCACTCCTCGTCCCCGCGCCGCACCGGGATGTCGGCGCCGACCAGCGGCTCGCCGCCCTCGGGGCCCACCGCGCCGGTCAGACAGTCCACCACCGGGTGGGCGACCCCGCCCACGGTCAGCGTGCCGAGGTCGGCCGGCTGGTCGGGCCAGGTGTGGTCGAGCGGGTGGAAGGGGGTGGCCTCGGTGACCACGGCGTACCGGCCGTCGGCCAGCGGGTGGACGGCCAGCACCGGCGACTCGCCGGTCACCGCCCCGGCGGGGAAGCTGACGTGGGTGGTGGGGAGGGTGGTCATCCGGGCTGCTCCGAAACCGAGTGCGTACCTGTCGGCACCAACCCTACGGAACCCGGGCCGGGGCTCAGCCCAGCGTGGGCAGCTTGATCAACACGAGCAGCGCGAGCAGTTGGACGGCGGCCGCACCGGCGGCCTTTCCCCAGGGCAGGTCGTGGATCCGGCGCACCATCGTGGTGAGCAGCACCGCGCAGAAGATCCAGGTGGCCCAGCCCACGGCCTGCACCACCACGTTCCCGGCGGGCAGGAAGAGCGCGAGCAGCAGCCGGGGCGCGTCCGTGGTCCAGCCGATCAGCACGGCCAGCCCGATGGTCGAGCGCCAGGGGCCGTCCCCGCCGAACTGCCGGGCCAGGCCGTAGGTGACGGCCCCGAGCATCCCGCCGGCCAGGGTGAAGATCACCGCGCCGGAGAGGATCGAGACCAGCGCGGTGGAGAAGGTCGAGTTCTCGACCTCGCTCTGGGTGATGCCGATGCCCAGCACGGCGAGCGCGCCGTAGAGCAGCGAGACGGTCAGCGCGGGCAGCCACACCTGGTGCTCGCGCATCCGGTCGAAGGTCTTCGCGGGCTCCCGGTAGATCCCGGTGATCAGCGCCTTCCACGGCAGCCGCGGCCCGCCGACCCGCGGCGCGGCCTGCCCACCGGCCCGGTACACCCCGACGTTGTACGGCTCCTCGGCCCGCCCGGGCTCCTGGTAGCCCTCGTACGGCGCGCCGTGCGTCTCGTACCCGCCGTACTCCCCCGCCGGGAACGCCCTGGTGTGCCCCGGCTGCTCGGCAGCCGGGTGGTACCCGTCGTTCGGCGCGGTGAAGTACTCGGGCTCACCGCTCTCGTATCCCTGTCCACCCACACCCTGAAGGTACCCGCTGCCCGGGTCGGGCAGCGGGTGCGCAGCGGCTTGCAGCAGGGTCGTGACAGAGAGCGGGCCGCGGAGCGGCGGGCGCCTGGTCAGCGCTGGGCGGCGACCGTACGGCCGTGCACCACGGCCGCGGCCGTCTCGCCGGCCGGGCAGCCGCCGGGGCCCGCGGTGGTGCGGACGGCGCCGACCGGCAGCAGGGTGCCGCAGGCGATCCGGATGCCGGGCGGCAGCTCGTTGTCGGTCTCGACGATCGCGCCGTCGCCGATCACCGCGCCGTCCAGCGAGGTGCGGGCACCGATCACGGCGTACGCGCCGACGATCGAGTCCTTGACCACGGTGTCCGGGCCGATCACGGCGCCGGGCAGGATCACGCTGGCCTCGACGATCGCCCCGGCCTCGACCACGGCGCCCTCGGAGATCACGGTGCCGGAGCTGAGCACGGCCGCCGGGTCCACCTCGGCACCGGGCAGCAGCAGCGCCTCACCGGTCGGGCCGGGCACGGCCGGCGAGTCCACCTTGCCGAGCACCAGGTCGGCGGAGCCGCGGACGAAGGCGCCGGGGGTGCCCAGGTCCAGCCAGTACGAGGTGTCCACCACGCCGCGCAACAGCGCGCCGGTGGCGAGCAGCTCGGGGAAGGTCTCGCGCTCGACCGAGACCACCCGGCCGGCCGGGATGCGGTCGATCACCGAGCGGGTGAAGACGTAGCAGCCGGCGTTGATCTGGTCGGTGATGATCTGCTCGGGCGTCTCGGGCTTCTCCAGGAACTCCAGCACCCGGCCGGCCTCGTCGGTCGGCACCAGGCCGAAGGCGCGCGGGTCCTCGACCCGGGTCAGGTGCAGGGTCACGTCGGCCCCGGCGGCCACGTGGCTGTCCCGCAGGGCGGCGATGTCCAGGCCGGAGAGGATGTCGCCGTTGAAGACCAGCACCGGCTCGTCCGGGCCGCAGGTGAGGCCCTCGGCGGCGTTGCGGATCGCCCCGCCGGTGCCCAGCGGCTCGCGCTCGGTGAGGTAGATCAGCTCGATCCCGTACGGGCTGCCGTCCTTGAAGTGGTCCTCGAAGACCTCGGCGAGGTAGGAGGTGGCCAGCACCACCCGGGTGACCCCGGCCGCCGCGGCACGGGCCAGCTGGTGCGCGATGAACGGCACGCCCGCCACCGGCAGCATGGGCTTGGGCGTGTGGGTGGTCAGCGGACGCAGCCGTGTGCCTTGGCCACCGACCAGCATGATCGCCTGGGTCATGGTCTGGGCTTCTCCCCTTGCTCCGGAACCGCCCGCGTGCCGCGGGCGACGACCCGCACAGCCGCGAGTCTGGGCCTACTGTATTTCCTCCCGGAGCACACCCGTTCCAGACCCGGCATTCCGGACGGTTCGTCAGCGTTCCGGCATGCTGCTCCGAACACGACGGAACCCCGCCGACCAGCGGAAACCGGTCGGCGGGGCCCCTGTTGAGCCGTCCTCGGATCAGGCGTCCACGGCCTCCGGCTCGGCGGCCGGCTGGGCCTTGACCGAGTCGAGCAGCAGCTGGGCCACGTCGACCACCTTCAGGTGCTCCTTGGCCGCGCCCTCGTTCTTCTTGCCGTTGACGGAGTCGGAGAGCATCACCAGGCAGAACGGGCAGGCGGTGGAGACGATGTCCGGGTTGAGGGACAGCGCCTCGTCCACGCGCTCGGTGTTGATGCGCTTGCCGATCCGCTCCTCCATCCACATCCGGGCGCCGCCGGCGCCGCAGCAGAAGCCGCGCTCCTTGTGGCGGTGCATCTCCTGCTGGCGCAGGCCCGGCACCTTGTCCATGATCTCGCGCGGCGGGCTGTACACCTTGTTGTGGCGGCCCAGGTAGCACGGGTCGTGGTAGGTGATCAGACCCTCGACCGGGTTGACCGGCAGCAGCTTGCCCTCGTCGATCAGGTGCTGGAGCAGCTGGGTGTGGTGGATGACCTCGAAGTGCCCGCCGAGCTGCGGGTACTCGTTGGCGATGGTGTTGAAGCAGTGCGGGCAGGTGGCGACGATCCGCTTGACCGGCGCGTCCTCCAGGGCGGCGTTCAGCGTCTCGACGTTCTGCGCGCCGAGCATCTGGAACAGGAACTCGTTGCCCAGGCGGCGCGGGGAGTCACCGGTGCAGGTCTCCTCCTTGCCGAGGATGGCGAACTTGACGCCCGCCGTGTGCAGCAGCTCCGCGAAGGCCTTGGTGGTCTTCTTGGCCCGGTCCTCCAGGGCGCCGGCGCAGCCGACCCAGTAGAGGTACTCCACCTCGGCCGGGTCGATGTCCTCACCGATCACCGGCACCTCGATGCCGGTCTCCTTCTTGAGCTCCTTGACCCAGTCGAGGCGGGCCTTGGTGGCCATGCCCCACGGGTTGCCCTTGTTCTCCAGGTTCTTGAGCATCGTCCCGGCCTCGGTCGGGAAGGAGCTCTCGATCATCACCTGGTAGCGGCGCATGTCGACGATGTGGTCGATGTGCTCGATGTCCACCGGGCACTGCTCCACGCAAGCGCCGCAGGTGGTGCAGGACCACAGCACGTCGGGGTCGATGACGCCGTTCTCCTCGGCGGTGCCGATCAGCGGGCGCTCGGCCTCGGCCAGCGCAGCCGCAGGGACGTCCTTGAGCTGCTCGGCGGTGGCCTGCTCCTCGCCCTCCATGGACTTGCCGCCGCCGGCCAGCAGGTACGGCGCCTTGGCGTAGGCGTGGTCCCGCAGGCTCATGATCAGCAGCTTGGGCGAGAGCGGCTTGCCGGTGTTCCAGGCGGGGCACTGCGACTGGCAGCGGCCGCACTCGGTGCAGGTGGAGAAGTCGAGGATGCCCTTCCAGGAGAAGTGCTCGACCTGGGAGACGCCGAAGACGGCGTCGTCCGCCGGGTCCTCGAAGTCGATCGGCTCACCGGCGCTGGTCATCGGCTGCAGCGCGCCGAGCGCGACCGCGCCGTCGGCCTCACGCTTGAACCAGATGTTCGGGAAGCCCAGGAAGCGGTGCCAGGCCACGCCCATGTCGGTGTTCAGCGAGACCGTGATCATCCAGATGAAGGAGACCGAGATCTTGATGGTCGCGACCACCCAGAGCAGGTTGTGCAGGGCGCCGATGCTCATGCCGGAGAACAGCTTCACCAGCGGGTACGAGACCAGGTACGAGGCCTCGTAGTGGTCGACCCCCAGCTGGGCGCCCTCGATGCCGCGCAGGGTCAGGATCGCCGCGCCGATGATCAGGATGACCGCTTCGATGAAGTACGCGAAGCCCATGTTGGAGCCGGCGAAGCGGGACTTGCGGCCCGACTTGTTCGGCAGGCTCAGCTGGCGGATCACGATCAGCACCGCGATACCGAGGAAGGTGACGAAGCCGAGCACCTCCTGGAACACCAGGTACGGCACCCAGTCACCGACGATCGGCACCTCGAAGTCCGCGTCGAAGAGCTGGCCGAACGCGCCGACCAGGGTGAGGATCAGGGCGTAGAAGCCGACGGCGACGGCCCAGTGGGCGACGCCGACGATGCCCCACTTGTTCATCCGGGTGTGCCCGAGGAACTCCCGGATCAGGGTCACCGTGCGGGCCACCGGATCGTTGATCCGCGCGCCCTTCGGCACGGGCTGGCCCAGCCGGATGAACTTGTAGATCGACGCGATCGCACGAGCGAACAGCGCCACGCCGACCACGGTCGTGCTCAGTGAGATGAGGATCGCTGCTAGCTGCATCGGCTCTCCGCTTCCAGGGGGCTCGCGTCGGTGCTCTGTCGATAGGGGTCAGTCGAGTGTACTCATCGGTAACTTACTGCCCCGGCCGGGGCGGACACTACCGCTCGCCCATACTCCGCCAGAAGATGCGCAGGGTATGGCGGCAGTCACTAAGACCACCCGGGCTCCGCCTCCACACTCACCCACTCGGCTCAAGTCACACATAAGCGCGCAGTAAAGTTGCGCCCCCTCGACTCATAGCTGTTGACGACACACGGACCGTCGTGCATGCTTGAGCCTGTAAAGCTCAACTCTTCTGTGGAGGTATTCACGATGGCACGCGCGGTCGGCATCGACCTCGGTACGACGAACTCGGTCGTCAGCGTTCTTGAGGGTGGCGAGCCCACCGTCATCACGAACGCAGAGGGTGCGCGGACCACGCCGTCCGTCGTCGCTTTCGCGAAGAACGGCGAGGTCCTGGTCGGCGAGGTCGCCAAGCGCCAGGCGGTCACGAACGTGGACCGCACCATCCGCTCGGTCAAGCGCCACATGGGCACCGGGTGGAAGATCAACCTGGACGGCAAGGACTTCAACCCCCAGCAGATCAGCGCCTTCATCCTGCAGAAGCTGAAGCGGGATGCCGAGGCGTACCTGGGCGAGACGGTCACCGACGCCGTCATCACCGTCCCGGCCTACTTCTCCGACTCCGAGCGCCAGGCCACCAAGGAGGCCGGTGAGATCGCGGGCCTCAACGTGCTGCGCATCGTCAACGAGCCGACCGCCGCCGCCCTGGCCTACGGCCTGGACAAGGACGACCAGACCATCCTGGTCTTCGACCTCGGTGGTGGCACCTTCGACGTCTCCCTCCTGGAGATCGGCGACGGCGTCGTCGAGGTCAAGGCGACCAACGGTGACAACCACCTCGGTGGTGACGACTGGGACCAGAAGATCGTCGACCACCTGGTCAAGGTCTTCCAGGCCGGCCACGGCGTCGACCTCTCCAAGGACAAGATGGCGCTCCAGCGCCTGCGCGAGGCGGCCGAGAAGGCCAAGATCGAGCTGTCCTCCTCCTCGGAGACCTCGATCAACCTGCCCTACATCACGGCCTCGGCCGAGGGCCCGCTGCACCTGGACGAGAAGCTCACCCGGGCCCAGTTCCAGCAGCTCACCTCCGACCTGCTCGAGCGCTGCAAGGTCCCGTTCAACAACGTGATCAAGGACGCCGGCATCTCCCTCTCGGAGATCGACCACGTCGTCCTGGTCGGTGGCTCCACCCGCATGCCCGCCGTGGCCGAGCTCGTCAAGGAGCTCACCGGCGGCAAGGACGCCAACAAGGGCGTCAACCCGGACGAGGTCGTCGCCATCGGCGCCGCCCTGCAGGCCGGTGTGCTCAAGGGTGAGGTCAAGGACGTCCTGCTGCTCGACGTCACCCCGCTGTCCCTCGGCATCGAGACCAAGGGCGGCATCATGACGAAGCTCATCGAGCGCAACACCACGATCCCGACCAAGCGCTCCGAGATCTTCACCACCGCCGAGGACAACCAGCCCTCCGTGCAGATCCAGGTCTACCAGGGCGAGCGCGAGATCGCGGCGTACAACAAGAAGCTCGGCATGTTCGAGCTGACCGGCCTGCCGCCGGCCCCCCGCGGCCTGCCCCAGATCGAGGTCACCTTCGACATCGACGCCAACGGCATCATGCACGTCGGCGCGAAGGACCTCGGCACCGGCAAGGAGCAGCGGATGACCGTCACCGGTGGCTCCGCGCTGCCGAAGGACGACATCGAGCGCATGATGCGCGAGGCCGAGCAGTACGCGGAGGAGGACCACAAGCGCCGCGAGGCCGTGGAGACCCGCAACCAGGGCGAGCAGCTCGTCTACTCGACCGAGAAGTTCATCGCGGACAACGCCGACAAGCTCCCGGCCGACGTCAAGACCGAGGTCGAGACGTCGATCACCGAGCTCAAGGAGGCCCTGAAGGGCGAGGACATCGCGGCCATCCGCGAGGCGACCGAGAAGGTCTCCACCACCGCCCAGAAGCTCGGCGCGGCCCTCTACGCCAACGCCGACGCGGCCGCCCCCGCCGGTGACTCCGCCGAGGCCAAGGCCGAGGACGACGTGGTCGACGCCGAGATCGTCGACGACGAGAAGCCGAAGGGTGACAAGGCATGACGGAGAAGCCGCAGGGCGACAAGCCCGGCGACGACTCCGCCGAGGAGGCCGTCCTGAAGGCCGCCGAGGAGGCGGTCTCGGGCGGCGCCGCGGAGGAGCTCGCCGCAGCGCAGCGCGAGGTCACCGAGCGCACGGCCGACCTGCAGCGGCTCCAGGCCGAGTACCAGAACTACCGCAAGCGGGTCGAGCGCGACCGGCTGACGGTGCGCGAGATCGCGGTCTCCAACATCCTGGAGGCCCTGATCCCGGTGCTGGACGACATCGGCCGGGCCCGTGAGCACGGCGAGGTCACCGGTGGCTTCAAGTCCGTCTCCGACAACCTGGAGACGGTGGTCGCCAAGCTGGGCCTGCAGCAGTTCGGCAAGGAGGGCGAGCCCTTCGACCCGACGCTGCACGAGGCGCTGATGCACAGCTACTCCTCGGACGTCACCGAGGACACCTGTGTCCAGATCCTCCAGCCGGGCTACCGGATCGGCGAGCGGGTCATCCGCCCGGCGATGGTGGCCGTGGCCGAGCCCCAGCCGGGCGCCGCGTCCTCGGACGCGGAGAAGCCCGCCAAGCCCTCGGGCGACAAGGCTGACGGCTCCGCCGAAAGCTGACAGTCTGTGCGCTGCGGAGTCGTACGTCGTCAGGTACGACGGACGGCTCCGCAGCGGCATATCGAAATGCACTTCGGGAGGTTGTGGCAGGCATGAGTGCCAAGGACTACGTGGAGAAGGACTACTACAAGGTCCTGGGTGTGCCGAAGGACGCCACCACCGCCGAGATCAAGAAGACGTACCGGAAGCTGGCCCGCGAGTTCCACCCGGACGCCAACAAGGGTGACGCCAAGGCGGAGGACCGCTTCAAGGACATCTCCGAGGCGTACGACGTGCTCTCGGACGACAAGCGCCGCAAGGAGTACGACGAGGCCCGCAGCCTGTTCGGCTCCGGGGGCTTCCGCTCCGGCGGGCCCGGCGGCGGCGCCTCCTTCGACTTCGGCGACCTCTTCTCCGGCTCCGCCCAGGGCGGCAGCGGCGGTATCGGCGACGTGTTCGGCGGCCTGTTCAACCGCGGCGGCCGACAGGCCCAGCCGCGCCGGGGCGCGGACGTGGAGACCGAGGTCACCCTCTCCTTCGAGGAGGCCGTGGACGGCGCCACCGTGCCGCTGCGGATGACCAGCCAGGCCCCCTGCAAGGTCTGCGCCGGCACCGGCGCCAAGGCCGGCACCACCCCCCGGGTCTGCCCCACCTGCGTGGGCGCGGGCACCGTGAGCCGGGGCCAGGGCGCCTTCGCGCTCTCCGAGCCCTGCCGCGACTGCAAGGGCCGCGGCATGCTGGTCGACGACCCGTGCACCGAGTGCCACGGCAGCGGCCGGGCCTCCTCGGCCCGCACCATGCAGGTCCGCATCCCGGCCGGCGTCCAGGCCGACCAGCGCATCCGGCTCAAGGGCAAGGGCGCCCAGGGCGAGCGCGGCGGGCAGCCGGGCGACCTCTACGTCACCGTGCACGTCGACCCCCACCCGGTCTTCGGCCGCAAGGGCGACAACCTGACGGTCACCGTGCCGGTGTCCTTCCCCGAAGCCGCTCTGGGCGGCACCATCGAGGTGCCCACCCTGGCCGGCCCGTCGGTCAAGCTCCGCCTCCCGGCGGGCAGCGCCAACGGACTCACCCTCCGCGCCCGGGGCAAGGGCGCCACCCGCAAGGACGGCACCCGCGGCGACCTGCTGGTCACCGTGGAGGTCGCGGTCCCGAAGAGCGTCGAGGGCGACGCCCTGACGGCCCTGGAGCAGTATCGCGAGGCCACCGCCTCGGACGACCCACGAGCCGACCTCTTCCGGGCGGCGGAGGGAGCGTGACCAGATGATGCGTGATCCCATGAACAGCCAGGAACCGATCGGTCCGGGCCCCGGCCTCGGCGAGGGCCTGCCCGGCGGCACCCGCCGCGCCTCGGCGCCCCGGGTCACCTACCAGCTCACCGAAGAGACGCCCGTCTACGTCATCTCGGTGGCCGCCGAGCTCTCCGGCCTGCACCCCCAGACCCTCCGCCAGTACGACCGCCTCGGCCTGGTCTGCCCCGACCGCACGGCCGGCCGCGGCCGCCGCTACTCGGCCCGCGACATCCAGCAGCTGCGGGAGGTCCAGCGCCTCTCCCAGGACGAGGGCATCAACCTGGCCGGCATCAAGCGCATCATCGAGCTCGAGAACCAGGTGGCCGCCCTCCAGTCCCGGATCACCGAACTGGCCGCCACCCTCGACGCCACCGCCAGCTCCCTCCAGCAGCGCGAGGCCGCCGTCCACGCCTCCTACCGCCGCGACCTCGTCCCCTACCAGTCCGTCCAGCAGTCCAGCGCCCTGGTCGTCTGGCGGCCGAAGCGCTGAGCGGTGCGTCGCCCATGCCGCCGATACCCTTCGAACAGGGGGTGTCGGCGGCTCGGCTTTGGGTGAGAGAGTGCGACCCAGTCGTGATGACTGCGGCAAATTCAATACTCACGGTCGCCCATCGGCAGTGCCCCCATATGATCCCCGTTGGGCGCACAACACCCGTCCATCCGATCAGCCGACGGCAAGGAGCCCAGATGACTGAGACGGACGAGCCCGGGCTCACCACCGGCGGTTTGGGAGTTCTCTCCACCGAGGCCAGGGAGCTCTACCGATCGGTCATGAGAGCCCACGGTCGGCTCCGTCCGGCGGACACCGACGAGGCCGTGCGCGGCTGCCTGCACGAGCTGACGGATATCGGCCTGCTCGTGCCGGACACCGACAATCCCGACGTGCTGGTCGCCATAGATCCGGAGCAGCTGTCCGTCCGTCTCAGCACCACCTGGCAGCGCAAGGCGCTGGACCTGCTCAACCGGGCCGTGTCGCTGCCCGCCGAGCTCCAGGAGCTCGCCGAGTCCTTCCGGGTGCCGGAGCAGACCGGGGGCACGATCGAGTATGTCCGAGGCAAAGTGCTGATCAACCAGCGTCTCGGCCAGCTGGTCAGCAGTTGCATGGAGGAAATGCTGGCCGCCCAACCCGGCGGGCCGCGTCCCCCTGAGGCACTGGCCGGCGTGATCGACCGGGATCTCGAAATGCTGCGCCGCGGCGCCGACATCCGGACGATCTACCACCCGAGCACCCGGTACCACCCGCCGACCCGGGACTACGTTGCCGCGATAGCCGAACACGGCGGTCAAGTACGGACACTCGACGAGCCCTACACGCGACTTATCGTGATCGACCGTCGAACTGCCGTGATTCCGGTGGCCGAGGATCTAAACTTGGCCGCGTTCATTCACGATCAGGCCGTCATAAGCTACCTTGTGGAAGAGGTATTCGAGCGGAACTGGAGTCGGGGGTTGGACTTTGACGGAACACGGACAGTTCCGCCACAAGTCGTTTCCCGCCTGCGTCAGACGATCATCGATCTCCTGCTGAAGGGGATCAACCACCGCGTTATCGCCCGACGCCTGGGCATCAGTGAGCGCACCTTGGCCCGCCATATCGCTGAGATGCGCGAGGAGTACCACGTGGAGTCGCTCTTCCAGCTGGGCTACGTCCTGGCCAGGACCAACCCCGAAGTCGTCGAGTCGACCGAAGCCTTCGGGTGACATCGTTCGCCCGGACGCCCCGTTCGCCCGGGTGGGAGCAGCAGGAACAGGCGGCTCAGGTCCAGGCCGAGTCCAGCGGGGACACCGTGGGCAGGGCCTTCGCCATCGACTGATCGGCCGAGACGACCGTCGTGGCTCGCGTCCAGGCGCTGTCTGCAGCGTGTGCCAGATTGCTGCTGGTCAACATCGCTGCACCCAGGGCAAGTGGCACGGCGACGAAGCGAACAAAACGGCGCATGCGAGACATTGCGACCAAATCCTTCCTCGGGGTTATGCCTCACCAAAAAATGAAGCCTCGAACATTAGCTCAGATCATGCCTCACAGACAGGGTCACTGTCACTGCGTCCGCTTTCTGCAAGGTGCGTCATCTCGCTGCCAGGCAGCCAGATGCCACCATGTGTCAGTGGACGTACCGGCTCCGGCCGTTGGACGATCAGCAGGTCTCACCGGGAACAACCCGCCGTCTCCCCGGTGCTGATGCGGTCCCCCGTCAGTCAGCGACAGCTCGCCCGAGGAACACCACCGAACCGGCACAGCACGGTGCCGGCCGAGCGGATCTCCCGGCCCGCTCCACCGGCAGCGGCTGTCCGCTCCCCCGTCCTTCCTCCCCCGGAGTCGACATGAGTGAGCCCTACCTGCGCGATCGTGCTGCCCAGACCCCCGAGGGTCGGCGCGCTCGGGTGT
This sequence comes from Kitasatospora sp. MMS16-BH015, assembly GCF_002943525.1. NCBI lineage: Bacteria > Bacillati > Actinomycetota > Actinomycetes > Kitasatosporales > Streptomycetaceae > Kitasatospora > Kitasatospora sp. MMS16-BH015. The sequence continues at coordinate 4,272,353 of NZ_CP025394.1, forward strand.
TCCTGGCCGCACCGCTCATGCGGCTGACCGGCCCGGCCGACAGCGTGGTGACGCTGGCCAGCCGGACTCGGCTGACCACGCTGCGGTCCACGCTGCTGCGCAGCGGTGCCGCCGTGTACAGCGCGCACCACAGCGATGCCTGGACGGTGGCCGGGCGGGCGCCCGAGCCGCGGGTGCCCTCGGACTTCCGGGCGCTGCAGAGTGCCGACCTGGTCTTCGCGTACGTCGGCGCCCCGCTCTCGGCCGGCGTGAGCCTGGAGCTCGGCTGGGCCTCGGCGCTGCGCAAGCCGATCGTGCTGCTGGTGGACGAGGCGATCACGCACAACCCGCTGATCGCCACCATCGAGCAGGTCGCCCCAGTGCTGCCGCTGGTCTTCGACGACACCTGGTCGCAGGAGGCCCTGCACCACACCGTCGAGACCGCCCTCGACTGGGCCGGCATGGCGCTCTCCCTCCGCGAAGGCTTCTGGACCGCCCCCGGCGAGCAGTTCCCGCTGCCGCGCCAGGAGGCCGGCTCCTCCTTCGGCTACTGGGCCCCCGGCGTCGCCACCGGCTGACCCAGCCGCTCCACACTTCCGTTCGCCCCGTACCCCCGGCGGGGCGAACGGTTCCCCGGGGGTCAGCGCGGCTCTCCGCCGCGCTGACCCCTCATCAGCCATCCAAGCTGATAGAGCGTATCGGCGTCGTAAAGCTCCCTCAGCCGGGCGATGTGCCCCGCCACCGTCCGCTCGCTGAGCCCCAGCCGGTTCGCCACCGCCCGCTGCGTCAGCCCCTGCGCCAACAGCCGCCCGACCTGCTCGTGCACCGGTGTCCCGTCCCCCGGTTCGGCCAGCGTCTCCCACCACACCGGCTCCGCCCGCGCCCAGTCCCGCTCGAAGACCCCCACCAGGAAGTCCACCACCGCCGGGTCCTCGACGAAGGCCGCGCTGCTGTTGTCCGCCGCCGCCGGAATCACCGCCACCCGCCGGTCGAAGATCAGCACCCGGGTGAACGGCTCGCTGAGCACTCGGATCCGGTACCCCCACTCGCTCACCGTGGCCGCGTACTCCACCGTGGCCGGATCCGCCTTCACCTCCGCCCGGTAGATCGTGCGCGCGACCCCGCCGCGATCGAGGAACCCGCGGATCCGGTCCCGCATCTCCGCGAGGTGGGCGGCGGGCCTGGTCTGCTCCGCCTGTGCGGACATCGCCTCGTACCGGAGCTCGGTCTCCAACTGGGTGAGCCGGTGCCGGATCTCCTCCGGGTCCTCGATGTGGGAGACCGCGCCGATGTGGCCCGTCCGCCGCTCCGCCAGGTCGTAGTGGTGCACCAACTCCGCCAGCAGCGCCGGTGTCTCCTCCGCCCGGGCTAGCAGCCGCATCCCGGCCGACCGCAGCTCGGTGCCGATCTTCTCTCCGATCGCACGCGGGTTCACCGCCGACAGCGACTCGTCCGGCCGGTAGTGGACCAGCAGTCCGATCTCCATCAGGCGCAGCGCTGCAGGCATGTCCTCGGCCGTCACGTCCCGCAGCAGCACCCGCCCGCCCTTCTCCAGCACCGCCAGGTAGAGCGCCCGCTCGGCCTCGTCGGGCAGCAGCCCGTCCACGTCACTCACCGCGCATCAACCAGCCCAACTGGAACAGCGTCTGTGCATCGTGCAGCTCCCGCAGCCGGGCGATGTGCCCAGCCACCGTCCGCTCGCTGAGGCCGAGTCGGCTCGCCACCGCCCGCTGCGTCAGCCCCTGTGCCAGCAGCCGCCCGACGTGCTCGTGAGCCGGGGTGACCGCGGGGTCGTCCACGCCGTGTGGGCGACCGGGCTCGGCCCGCTCCCAGTCGCGCTGGAAGACCGAGACCAGGAAGGTGACCACCACAGGGTCCTCGATGAAGGCCGCACTGCTGTTCTCGGGGGCTGCCGGAACGACCGCGACCCGACGATCGAAGATCATCAGCCGTGAGAAGGGCTCGCGGAGGACGCGGAGCTTCATGCCCCAACCGGTCACGGTGGCGACGTACTCGGCCGTGGCGGGGTCGACCCTGGCTTCTCGCCCGTAGAGCACGTGCATGGCGCAGCCGCGCTCCAGAACGTCGCGGGCACGGTCGGCTGCCGCGTCCATGTGCTGCGGCGGTCGGTGCCCCGGTTGAGCGGCGAGGATCTCCTCCCGGCACTCGGCCTCGATCTGGATGATCCGGTGCCGGATCTCCTCGAAGTCGCTGATGTGCCGGACCTCGCCGAGGTGGTCGGTGGGGCGTGGCGCACGGTCGTAGGCCTCGGCGAACTCCGTCAACAGGGTGGGCACTTCCTCGGCCCGGGTGAACAGCCTGGTCCCGGTGGAGCGGAGTTCGGCGGCGATCCGCTCGCCGACCGCCCGGGGGTTCACCGCCGAGAGGGAGGCGTCGGCGAGGTTGTGGACGAGTAGTCCCAGTTCGATCAGTCGCAACACGACGGCCGCGTCCGCACCGGCCACCGCGTGGAACGGCACCCGGCCACCCTCGTTCAGGATGTCTGCGTAGACCGCGAGTTCGGCCTCGGTGGTCGCCACCGCGAGCAGGTCCGCCTCACTCACCGCGCATCGCCCACCCCAGTTGGAACAGCGTCTGCGCCCCGTGCCGGTCGCGCAGCCGGGCGATGTGGGCCGCCACCGTCCGCTCGCTCAGGCCGAGGCGGGTGGCGACGGCGCGTTGGGTGAGGCCTTGGGCGAGGAGGCGGCCGATCTGGGTGTGGGTGCGCTGCTGGGGGTCGGGGAGCTCGCCCCAGCGGACGGCTTCGGCGCGGGCCCAGGTCCGTTCGAAGGCGCGGACCAGGAAGGCCAGGGTGGCCGGCTCCGCCACGAAGGCGGCCCGGGAGTGATCTTCGGCAGCCGAGATCACGGCGATCGAGCGGTCGATGACGATCATCCGCTCCAGCGGTTCGTCCAGTACCCGGATGCCGGCGCCGTGCGCCGAGACGGCGGCCGCGTAGGAGACGGTCTCCGGCTGGTCGAGCACCACTGGTTGGTAGAGAGTGCGCAGACTCCCGCCACGCCGCACGAAGGCGAGGTCCTGCTGGAGGGCCAGTTCGATCGTCCCGACCAGACGGGGCCCCGGCTGGACGGTGATCAGCTCCGACTTGCTCTCGGAGACCAGTTGGGCGATCCGCTGCCGGATCTCCTCCCGCCCCTCCACGTAACTCGTCTGCTGCCCCGGTTCGAGCACCCACGGCTTGGCCTCGTACGCGCGGGTGAGCGCACCCAACTCGGTAGGCAGCTCGTCGGAACGGAGCAACAACCGGGTGGCTTCCCGGCGCAGGTCGGCGCTGAGCCGCACGCCCACCTCACGAGGGCTGACCGCCACGTACGAGCGGTCCAGCGGATTGGAGATCAGCAGCCCCACCGCGAGCAACTGGTCGATCGACTCCCGGTCGGCCTCCGCCGTCTCGTCCCGGGCGATTCGGCCCCCCTCCGCCAGCACGGCGAGGTAGAACGCGCGGGCCGCTTCGTCGGGGACGCTCGGGGCCGGGCGGAGTTGACGGTCCGCTTCCACTGCTTCGAGCACCCCCTTTCGGTTTCCCGTACGACTCCCGAGCATGATCTCAAGGATTCGCCGCCCGGGATGTCGCGCCGGCCCCCGGCCTGCGACGGATCCCCCGGGACCCGGCCTCGCGGGGAGCGGGTCGGGGCCCGGGGAACCGTCGGTGCTACGCCGGGCGGGTGGTCCTCGGGGAGGTGGAGCAGCGGCACCTCACCGACTCCGGAACGGGGGCCGTCACCACACATGGCGTCCTGTCCGGGGGCTCCCCTCCCCCGTGGTGGTCGGTGCCGACGCACCGACCTCCCCCACAGCGAGGAGCCGACCACCCGCCGCCGGGCTGTGCTGCCCGGGCGACTCGGCGTGATCCCACCTTCACAGCGCGGCGCGGTGCGAAACAAGGGTCGCCCAGGTGCAGGTTCCCGCAGTTGCACGAACATGCAGCGCATTTCCCCCCACCCCGGCGCGATCACGGCTCCGAGCTGGCAGTTCGCCGACTGGAGGGTCGGTTTCCGGGTTTCCGGAATGCGGAATCCGGCAGGGAAAGCACGGGGGCGGAATTCCGTTTCCCGCCCGAGGAGGGCTCAGCGCAGCAGTCGCCCGTCGGCCACCGCCGCCACCGTGCGGACGGAGGCGACGCCCCAGGCGAGGACCAGGAGCACCCAGAGCCCCACCGCCAGACCGCCGATCGGGCCGAAGCCGGTGTGGCGGGCCAGGCCGGCCGCGCCGGTCACCATGGTGCCCACCGGGAAGGTGAAGGCCCACCAGGTCATCGCGAAGGGCATCTCGGCGCGCCAGGCCCGCAGGTTGGCGACGGCGGCCACCGCCAGCCAGAGCAGGGCGAAGCCCATCACCACGACGCCGTACAGGACGGCGAGGTGCAGCACGGTGGTGGCCAGGTCGGGGGCGGCCAGCTTGGCGGCGTCGGCGAGCTGGTTGACGGCGGTGGTGGACTGGCCCAGCGGGCCGAGCACCAGGAAGAGCGAAGGGGTCAGCACCAGGCTGGGCAGCTTGCTGTGCACCAGGCCGGTGAAGACGATCGGCAGCATCACCAGGGTGCCGATCAGGCCGGCGCCGAGCAGGGCGAGGCAGGCGTAGAACATCCCGGCCCGGGCGGCGCCCTCCGGGAGGTGGGGCACCAGGGCGGGGCCGAGGGCGCCGGCCACCACCGGGGCGACGGCGGGCAGGGCCCAGGTGGGGTTGGCCTCCAGGGCGGAGAGCCGGTGCCGGGTGAGCATCAGGAAGGGGATGCCGGCGGCCACCACCACGGCGTAGACGGTGCCGACGGTCCAGAGCACGGCGTCGATCGCGACGGCGGCCGAGCTGCCGATCAACGGGGCACCGACGGCCAGCGTGCCGTAGCCCACAGCCAGCAGGGCCATCGGCGGACAGCCGTAGAACACGGCGGTGGCGGGGTTGTCGAGCAGCATGGCGCGGGCCGACTCGCGGTGTCGGAGGAAGTGCACGGCCCGGCCGGCCACCAGGGTGAGCAGCATGGCCAGCGAGAGCGCCCACACCAGCTGGGCGAAGCCGATCAGCCCCGGCAGGTGCAGCGGCAGCGCGGCCGCGCCGTTGGCGGTGATCGCGGTGCCCATCACGGCGGCGTACCAGTTGGGGCCGAGCTGCCCGAGGTCGAGCCGGAAGCCGGTGAGGGTGGCGCCGGGGGTGCCGGCGGTGGTGCTGGGTGCGGTGACGGTGGCCATGTCTCCACCCTGCGCCGCGCGCACCGCGCCCGGTAGCGCGCTCGGAGCTATGGAGACATAGCCTGACCCTATGACCGGCGCCACCCCCACAAGCCCACCCGATGCCTCCGGCGGAGCCGGCAGCCCGCACGGCACCTCACCCGGCAACCTGCCTGGCAACCCACCTGGTAACTCACGCAGCAACCTGCCCGGCAACCCACCTGGCGGCGGCGCTGCGGGCCCACCCCCGGGCCGGCGGGCCCGCAGCAGTGCCACCCCGCTCCGGTTCGAGAGCCCGCACCGGCCCCCGCCGGCCCTCTCCGCCCGGGTGCCGGAGCTCGGTGCGCTGGAGCTGCTGCTCGCGGTGGCGCGGCTGGGCAGCGTCGGCCGGGCGGCGGCCGAGCTCGGGGTGAGCCAGCCGGCCGCGAGCGCGCGGATCAAGGGGATGGAACGGCAGATCGGGGTGCCGCTGCTGGAGCGCTCGCCGCGCGGCTCGCAGCCCACCCAGGCCGGGCGGCTGGTGGTCGAGTGGGCCCGGAACGTGGTGGAGGCGGCCCGTTCGCTGGACGCCGGGATCGACGCGCTGCGCGAGCACCGGGACACCCGGCTGCGGGTGGTGGCCAGCCTGACGGTGGCCGAGTACCTGATGCCCGGCTGGCTGCTGGCCCTGCACGAGGCCAGCCCGGAGACGGCGGTGACGCTGCGCACGGCCAACTCCGCCGACGTCGCGGCGCACGTACTGGCCGGCGACGCCGACCTCGGCTTCGTCGAGGGCCCGGGCACCCCGCCCGGCCTCTCCGGCGCGGTGGTCGCGGCCGACCGGCTGGTGGTCGTGGTCGGCCCGGGCCACCCGTGGGCCCGGCGGCGGACTCCGCTCACCGGCCGCCAGCTGGCCGAGACCCCGATGGTGGTGCGCGAGCCGGGCTCGGGCACCCGCGAGGTGCTGGACCGGGCGCTCGCCCCGTACGGCGGCACCGCCACACCCCGGCTGGAGCTGGCCTCCTCCACGGCGCTCAAGGCCGCCGCGATGACCGGCGCCGGGCCGGTCTGCCTGAGCGAGCTGGCGGTGATGGAGGAGCTGGCCACCCGGCGGCTGGTCGAGGTCCCGGTGGAGGGCATCGATCTGCACCGCCCGCTGCGCGCCGTCTGGCCGGCCGGCCAGCGCCCGGCGGGCCCGGCCCGCGAGCTGCTCGGCCTGACCCGCCGGCTCACCCGTCGGGGGTGAGCAACCACGGCTGACCCCACCGGCCACCCCCGCGAAAACCTTCTTCGTAAAGTTGAGCCATGTTCACTCAACTTCCTGCATACTGGTAGAAGCAACAGTCAGCGAGAGCCGAGGAGGCCGCACACCCGTGGACGCCAGCAAGTTCACCAGCAAGACGCAGGACGCCCTGTCCGCCGCGATCCGGCAGGCGAGCGCCGCAGGAAACCCGGACGTCAAGCCGGTGCACATCCTGCTGGCGCTGCTCGAGCAGCCCGAGGGGATCACCCGCCCGCTGCTGGAGGCGGCCGGCGCCGATCCGGCCGCCGTCACCGCCGCCGCCCGGCACCAGCTCAAGGCCCTGCCGGCCGCCCAGGGCTCCACCGTGGCGGCGCCGCAGCTGGCCCGCGACACCCTGGCCGTGCTCGCCGAGGCGGGCAAGGAGGCGGAGAAGCTGGACGACCAGTACCTCTCCACCGAGCACCTGCTGGTCGGCCTGGCCGCCGAGGGCGGCGCGGTGGCCGAGCTGCTGGGCCGGCACGGCGCCACGCCGAAGGCCCTGCTCGCCGCCTTCACCGAGGTGCGCGGCAGCGCCCGGGTCACCTCCCCCGACCCGGAGGGCACCTACAAGGCGCTGGAGAAGTACGGCACCGACCTCACCCAGGCCGCCCGCGAGGGCAAGCTCGACCCGGTGATCGGCCGTGACCAGGAGATCCGCCGGGTGGTCCAGGTGCTCTCCCGCCGCACCAAGAACAACCCGGTGCTGATCGGCGACCCCGGCGTCGGCAAGACGGCCGTGGTCGAGGGCCTGGCCCAGCGGATCGTCGCGGGCGACGTGCCGACCTCGCTGCGCGGCAAGCGGCTGGTCTCGCTCGACCTGGGCGCGATGGTCGCCGGGGCGAAGTACCGGGGCGAGTTCGAGGAGCGCCTCAAGGCGGTGCTCAACGACATCAAGTCCAGCGACGGCCAGGTGATCACCTTCATCGACGAGCTGCACACCATGGTCGGCGCGGGCGCCGGCGGCGACTCCGCGATGGACGCGGGCAACATGCTCAAGCCGATGCTGGCCCGCGGCGAGCTGCGGATGGTCGGCGCCACCACGCTGGACGAGTACCGCGAGCGGATCGAGAAGGACCCGGCCCTGGAGCGCCGCTTCCAGCAGGTGCTGGTCGGCGAGCCCAGCGTCGAGGACACCATCGCCATCCTGCGCGGCCTCAAGGGCCGGTACGAGGCGCACCACCACGTGCAGATCTCGGACGCGGCCCTGGTCGCCGCCGCGACCCTCTCCGACCGGTACATCACCTCCCGCTTCCTGCCCGACAAGGCGATCGACCTGATCGACGAGGCGGCCTCCCGGCTCCGGATGGAGATCGACTCCTCCCCGGTCGAGATCGACCAACTCCAGCGCGCCGTCGACCGGTTGCGGATGGAGGAGCTGGCCCTGGAGAAGGAGTCCGACCCGGCCTCGGTCGAGCGGCTGGCCCGGCTGCGCCGGGACCTGGCCGACAAGCAGGAGACCCTCAACGGGCTCAACGCCCGCTGGGAGCAGGAGAAGAAGAGCCTCAACAGGGTCGGCGAGCTCAAGGAGCGCCTGGACGAGCTGCAGAGCGCGCTCGAACGCGCCCAGCGCGACGGCGACTTCGAGCGCGCCTCCAAGCTGATGTACGCCGAGATCCCGGCCGCCGAGCGGGAGTTGGCCGAGGCGCAGCAGCGCGCCGCAGACGAGGACGCCACCGAGTCGATGGTCAAGGAGGAGGTCGGCCCGGACGACGTGGCCGACGTGGTGAGCGCCTGGTCGGGCATCCCGGCCGGCCGCCTACTGGAGGGCGAGAGCGCCAAACTCCTGCGCATGGAGGAGGAGTTGGGCCGCCGCCTGATCGGCCAGAGCGAGGCCGTGCAGGCCGTCTCGGACGCGGTGCGGCGCACCCGCTCGGGCATCGCCGACCCGGACCGGCCGACCGGCTCCTTCCTCTTCCTCGGCCCGACCGGTGTCGGCAAGACCGAACTCGCCAAGGCCCTGGCCGACTTCCTCTTCGACGACGAGCGGGCCATGGTCCGGATCGACATGAGCGAGTACGGCGAGAAGCACTCCGTCGCCCGCCTGGTCGGCGCCCCGCCCGGGTACGTCGGCTACGAGGAGGGCGGCCAGCTCACCGAGGCCGTCCGGCGCCGCCCGTACAGCGTGGTGCTGCTCGACGAGGTGGAGAAGGCCCACCCCGAGGTGTTCGACGTGCTGCTCCAGGTGCTGGACGACGGCCGGCTCACCGACGGCCAGGGCCGCACGGTGGACTTCCGGAACGCGATCCTGATCCTCACCTCCAACCTGGGCAGCCACTACCTGGTCGACCCGGCGATCGAGCAGGGCCGCAAGCGGGACTTGGTGCTGGAGACCGTCCGCACCGCGTTCAAGCCCGAGTTCCTCAACCGGCTGGACGACATCGTGGTCTTCGACCCGCTGGGCACCGAGGAGCTCAGCCGGATCGTCGACCTGCAGGTCGCCCGGCTGGCCGACCGGCTGCGGGAGCGCCGGCTGACCCTGGAGGTCACCCCGGCCGCCCGGGACTGGCTGGCGCTGACCGGCTACGACCCGGCCTACGGCGCCCGGCCGCTGCGGCGGCTGGTGCAGTCGGCGATCGGCGACCAGCTGGCCAAGGCGATCCTCTCCGGCGCCGTCCGGGACGGGGACACCGTGGTGGTCGAGCAGGACCAGGCGGAGGACCGGCTGACCGTCCGGTCCACGCCCTCCTCCGAGCCGTCCGAGGCCTGAGCGGCACCGCGGCGACACCCCATGGGGGCTCCCGGTGGGCGGCGGCTTCCGGATCTTCCGGGCAGCCGCCGGGGAGCCCCTGTGTCCGGGGCGCTCGATGAGGCAGGATGGAGACGTGGAAGGGCGGCCCCTGAGTCCCAGCCACCCTTGTTGTGCACTGAGAACCAGAAGGACCTCCCATGAGCATCGACCCGTCGTCCATCCCCTCCTTCGGTCTGCCGCAGCCCCCGCAGGGCGGCCAGCCCGGTGGTGGCCCGGCCGGCCCGCCGCCGGTCGTCCGTCCGGACCAGGCACTGGTGGCCCAGCTGCTCAACCAGATGCAGCTCAAGCACCTGGTCGACGAGGAGGGCGACCTCACCGCCCCCTGGGACGGCTTCCGGGTCTACTACATGTTCCGCGGCGAGCAGAAGGAGCTCTTCGCGGTCCGCGCGTTCTACGACCGCTCGTACCCGCTCGAGGACAAGCACGAGATCCTCGACCTGATCGACGAGTGGAACCGCGAGACCCTCTGGCCCAAGGTCTACACCCACACCCACGAGGACGGCGTGGTCCGCCTGATCGGCGAGGCCCAGATGATCGTGGGCACCGGCGTCTCGCTGGACTACTTCGTCACCACCGTCGCCAACTGGACCCAGGCGGCCGTCGGCTTCGAGCAGTGGATCGTCGAGCGCCTCGGCCTCCAGAAGGACATCGAGGGCGAGGAGGGCGGCCCCGCCGAGGGCGAGGCCCCCGAGGAGGGCTGAACCCTCCCCCAGGTGTGACGAGAGCCCGCCCTGCCGGTCGGCAGGGCGGGCTCTCGTGCGTCCGAGCGGGGCCACCGCGGGCCCCTCGGGCCTACTTCGGCGGGACGGTGTTCACGTAGTTGGTCCCGGAGGCGTAGAGGCCGTCCACGTCCTTCTGCACGTCCGCCGCGGAGAGCGCCTGGCCGGAGCGGTAGTACACCCAGTTGACCTTCATGTCCCAGGTGCGCGGCCCGGTGAACGGCAGGTCGATGACCCAGGCGCTGAAGTGCACGCCCATCCGCTCCCGGGGGTAGTACTCGCCGTCGTGGCTGAACAGCTCGCGGCCGTCGATCGAGTACGTGACCTTGTCGTTCAGCGCGGTGATCAGCATGGTGTGCCAGCCGCCCAGGTGCTCCTTGGTGGCGTGGGTGGTGCGGTCGCCCTGCTTCGCACTGCGCCAGCTGGTGGTGTCCAGGTCGGGCGAGGAGGAGCCCCAGCCGCCGTTGGGCATGTACTCGTAGTCGAGCTCGCTGTAGTTCGACGAGTGGTTGTCCGGCGAGATCGCGTAGAACGACTCGTTGAGGTGGTCGCCGGTCTTGCCGCTGGTGGGCTTGTCCGCGAGGTAGACCCGGGCCGCCAGGGTGCCGGTGAAGACGTCCGGGCTGCCCTGGATCTCGGACTGCTGGGTGCCCTGCTTGGTGCCGTCGGTGGTCATCCGCAGCTGCATCGTCTGCCCGCCCTGGGCGCCCTGCTCGGCGGGGAAGGTGACGCCCGCCGTCGTCCAGGTGTCCTTGATGCCGGGGCCGCCGCCGTCGGTGCGGACCGTCCAGCCGTGCGCGGCGAGCGCCGGGTCGTCGGCGCCGCTGTAGTGGAAGTTGTCGAACAGCACGCCGGCGGGCGGCGCCGCAGCCGCCGCACCCGTGCCCGCGCCCGCGCCCGGGCCGGCGGACCCGGCCGGCTCGTGGCCCCAGACCAGCTTGCCCTTGAGGTAGGCCGTCACCAGCTTGGCGGCCTCCGGCTTGGTGGCCTTGGCGTCGTAGGAGTGGTCGGCGGCCTGGTTCAGCGCCTGGTGGTCGAGCCGGTAGAGCTGGAGGCCGAACTCCTGGGTGGAGGCGCCCGGGGCCAGCGTGCCGGCGCCGCCGGTGAAGGTCAGCTGGAGGTAGTGGGTGGCGCCCTGGACGGGGGCGGGCAGGGCGGTGATCTGCTCCACCAGGTTGGAGCAACCAGCGTGCGCCTGAACGCAGTTGGTGCCGTAGGCGGCTCCGGCCGCGGCGCTGAAGTAGTACCGCACGGTGACGTCGCTCAGCGGCACCGGCTGCTTGGAGGTGTTGAAGACCTCCAGCCAGGCCCGGGCCACCCCGCCGGTGGCGGGCGCGTCGGTGCGGTAGTTCACCGCGATCGGGTCGCTCTCCGCCGCACCGGCGCCGCCGCCGCCCCCCCGACCGCACCGGTGGCCGCGGAGGAATGCCACCGGGTGTAGAAGCCCGCGCCCGTGCCCGCGAGAACGGACAGCACCAAGAACAGTTTGAACACGAGCGAAGTACTGCGGCGGGGTTGTTGACGAGGGCGGCTCACTGTCTCTCCTACGGGAAAACGCACTGGCACGCGGCGGCTGCGGTTTCACGACTATCCACCACTCCGGGGCCCGGATTACCAGCTCCTGTCCGAATTGCTGCGTTTTGCCAAACCACAGTCCACGCACTGTTCACGATTCGGGTCACCCTCGTTCAACTCCGGGATCACAGCCCGCCGGAGGTCCACCTGATCCTGTGGAGGCCATCGCAGATGAATCACGGGGAGAGAGACCTTGGCAGGCACCACTGCGCGCCGCGAGCGGGCCCGGGCCACGCGCAGCGACGCGTCCCAGGCGGCGCGCAGCCGGCACCGGAGAGGCCGTACCGCCCTGGTCGAGCCGGGGAGCACCGCGCACTACGACACGGTGATCCTGGTCCCGGCGCGGAACGAGGAGGCCGGGGTGCTCACCTCGCTGAACTCGCTGGCCGCCCAGAGCCGCCGCCCCGACCTGATCATCGTGGTGGTCAACAACTCCACCGACCGCACCGAGCAGTTCGCCCAGCAGTTCGCCGATGACCCGCGGACGCCGGCCACCGTGGTGCTCAACCTCCCGGAGAACCCGCACAAGAAGGCCGGGGCGCTCAACCACGGCCTCGACTGGCTCCGCCAGGCCGTCGGCGGCCGGCTCACCGGCGCCGTCCGGCACGTCCTGGTGATGGACGCCGACACCGAGCTGCACCCCAAGTTCATCGAGCGGGCGCGCAACGTGATCTCCTCCGGCCCCGAGATCGGCGGCGTCAGCGCCGCCTGCCTGGGCCGGACCGACCTCTGGCGCAGCCCCTGGCAGCGCTACCTGCTCGGCATGCAGATCATCGAGTACGGCCGCGCCGCCAACTCCCGCTACCGCCGCGACGTGCACACCATGTCCGGCGCCGGCTCGTTCTACCGGGCCGAGGCCCTGCAGAGCCTGATCGACTGGCGCGGCGAGGTCTTCTGGGAGGACCACCGCAACCTGGTCGAGGACTACGAGACCACCCTGGCGCTCAAGGAGTCTGGCTGGAAGGTCACCGCCAACCAGCTCTGCATCGCCTACACCGACCTGATGCCGACCCTGCGCGAGCTCATCCAGCAGCGCGAGCGCTGGAGCCGCGGCACCGTCGACACCCTGCGCAACCGGGGCTGGACGAAGTTCACCTGGCACTCGATCACCACCCTGATCCTCGGCCTGCTCGGCGGCATCTACGTACTGACCTGGGGCACCGGCCAACTCTGGCTGCTCGCCCGGCACGGCGTCTCCCACCAGCCGCTCTTCTGGGCCCTGGTCGGATTCTGGATCGTCTATCCGGCACTTCGGGTACGGAACCTCGGCTGGAAGGCGATGCTGGTCGAAGCCTCGCTCATTCCGGAATTGGTCTACACCGTGGTCCGGACCTATTGGCTGCTGTCCTCCATCGTGAAGTCCTACGTGACTCGCGTCTCCGCCTGGAAATGAGCAGGAAGCTCAAATGAATTCCCTCAAGGGCCTGGGGATCTGCATCGTCCTCGCGAGCCTCGCCTTCGCGCTGACCCAGATCTCCGACGTCGACCGCGTGCTCCTCGGCGTGAGCATCGCCATCATCGCCGTCTCCCTGATCACCTACGTCGCCTCGATCCGCCGCAAGCGCCGCGACCGCCGCATCGCCGGCGGCTGACCGGCCCGCCCCGACCGGGCGGTTCACACTTGTCGCGACCCGGCCCGCCCCAGATGATGGGCACGATCGCTGAGCACAGCGCCGTTGCCGTGCCGAGCCGTGAGGAGCCGTTGATGGGTGCGAGGCCGCTGCTGAACCGCCGACTGGCGGGGATGGGTACGACGATCTTCGCGGAGATGTCCGCACTGGCCGTCGCCACCGGGTCGATCAACCTGGGGCAGGGCTTCCCGGACACCGACGGGCCGGAGGAGGTCCGGGAGGCGGCCGTCCGGGCACTGCGCGAGGGCAAGGGCAACCAGTACCCGCCGGGGCCCGGCATCCCCGAGCTGCGCCAGGCCATCGCCGAACACCAGCAGCGCTTCTACGGGTTGAGCTACGACCCGGACACCGAGGTGCTGGTCACGGCCGGTGCCACCGAGGCGATCGCCGCCACCCTGCTCGCCCTGCTCGAACCCGGCGACGAGGTCATCGCCTTCGAGCCGTTCTACGACTCCTACGCGGCCTGCATCGCGATGGCCGGGGCCGAGCGCGTGCCGCTCACCCTCCGCGCCCCCGACTTCCGCCCCGACCTGGACGAGCTGCGCTCCCTGATCACCCCGCGCACCCGCCTGCTCCTGCTCAACACCCCGCACAACCCCACCGGCACCGTCCTGAGCCCCGACGAACTGCGCGTGATCGCCGAACTCGCCGTCGAGCACGACCTGTTGGTCGTCACCGACGAGGTCTACGAACACCTGGTCTTCGCCGGCACCCACCACCCGCTCGCCGCCCTCCCCGGCATGCGCGAGCGCACCGTTTCGATCTCCTCGGCCGGCAAGACCTTCTCCTTCACCGGCTGGAAGGTCGGCTGGGTCACCGCCCGCCCCGAGCTGGTCGCCGCCGTCCGCACCGCCAAGCAGTACCTCACCTTCGTCAGCGCCGGCCCCTTCCAGTACGCCGTCGCCGAGGCCCTGCGCCTGCCCGACTCCTACTTCGACACCTTCCGCGCCGACCTCACCCGCAAGCGCGACCTGCTCTCCGCGGGCCTGACCGCCGCCGGCTTCCACGTCTTCGAGCCCCAGGGCACCTACTTCATCACCACCGACATCACCCCCCTCGGCGAGCAGGACGGCATCGACTTCTGCCGCGCCCTCCCCACCCGCTGCGGCGTGGTCGCCATCCCCAACGCCGTCTTCTACGACAACACCGAAGCCGGCCGCAGCCACGTGCGATTCACCTTCTGCAAGCAGGATTCCGTGTTGCAGGAGGCCGTCGAACGACTCGCGAAGCTGCGGAGCAGCTGAGGCCGGCCGGCAGCAAGGGATCGGGCCCCGGGGCAGATGTCGGACCTCAGGCGCCGGGGACCCATCCGAGCGTCAGGTCGGCGAGGTTCACCGCGCGAACCCACCAGGCCCGCCGGCCGCCGGACCAGCGCACTTCCCGCTTCCGCGCGGGCCTCGCCCACCCGGACAAGCGGCGCGCCGGCGCGGCGGCGCATCCCCGTCCGTGCCGGGGCAACGTCGTCACTGCGGCGCCAGGGGCATCGCCTCGAAGCCGTCGAAGAGGTAGGCGTAGACCTGGGCGAGGTAGCCGGCTAGTTCCCGCTCGTCGGCGAACCGCACGTGGGTGAGGGCGGCCCACCGGTCGACGGCGGGCGGGCGCCGGGCCAGGTGCAGCAGCCCGGCCCGGACGGTCTCACGGTAGTCGGGCCAGGCCGAGTCGAAGGTGCCGCGCAGCAGACCCAGGTCGTCCACCGCCTCGACGCCGAGCAACCCCGCGCAGAAGTGCACGAACCGCCGATCCACGCCCGGCACGTCCAGGCCGAGGTCGGCGAGCGGGACGGTGGTGGCGTCGACGACCCCGCCGGGGTACGGGTAGAGCGTGGTGTTCAGGAGGTCGTCCTCCTCCGCTGGGCCAGCCGCACCCACACCCTCCGCCGGACGGTAGACGCCGTACAACAGGCCGAGGGTGAGGAAATCCCCACGCACGTAGTTGATTTCACCATCGGATCCGTACGGCTCCGCCGGGTCGATGGCGATCGCGGTGGCCTTGCCCAGGCAATTCAGGAACGGACCGTAGACCGCCTCGAACGGCAGGATCGGGGCGAGATCGTGGTCCTTGAGCGCGGCCGCGCGGAGGGCGTCCTCGGCCTGGACGAGGGCCTCTTCGGAATCGAAGCGCGTCGCCCACGGGCCGGTGCGCGGCGGAAGTTCGTCTCTGGTGGGCATGCGGCTCCCTCAGGGGGCGATCGGCGCCTCGGCCCGGCCCCCATAGAAGTGGTCGTGCAGTTCCTGGAGGTACGCATAGAGCTCGTCCTCGGACCGGAAGGAGTACCGGGTGAGGCTCCACCATTCCTTGACGGAGGCGGGCCGTCGTTCGAGCAGGTAGTCGAGGCTGACGCGCAGGCGCGCGGCGTGATCGTCCTCCGCCCGTGCCTCCGCCCGGTACACCCCGATGTCGTCGATCAGCTCGGGGTGGAAGGCGTTCTTGTAGAACTCCCGGAGCCTCGGATCGTCGTGCCAGCCCGGAATGTCCCACGCCGTCCAGCCCATCGGAAATCACCGCCATCGGGTCGATCGTCACCATCAGCCGAGTCGCGCCATCATATCCCTTGATGTCGCGACCTGTTGTGCTTGAAAACTGGCTCCGGGAACATCGTGTGGAGCTTGAACCCGCCGTTTCCGTCCGGCTCGTAGACCGCCTTCACGGTGGCGTTCTTGAAGTTGACCTCCTTGTAATTCACCGCACCGTTGTGGTCGAACGGCTGGTCCGGATCGATGTAATAGCCACGGAACTTCCCGGTGTGCCCGCCCGGTCCCCAGGCATCGCTCGGGGCGAACTCCACCACTTGACGGCCCGGCCAGCTCGGGTCCAGTCGGGAGCGTGCGTACTCGTCGGCATAGACGTACGACTCGTTGTCCTTGAACGCCGTGGAGTAGGACTCGCACCGGTGCCGGTTCGGCGGGCCCTTCTCGGCGTCGTAGTAGAGGTCCGGCGGGGTCGGCCGTCCCGGGGTGCCGGGCGGCCCGTGCAGCGGGTCGACCTTGTCGGTGGACCGCACGTAGCCGGTGTTCGGGTCCTTGGCGACCGTGCGGTTGTGCTGCGGCCCCTCCATCACCGGCGTGCCCAGGCGGTCCTTGAGCTGCTGGTCCGTCACGTCGAGGTGACGGCCCACGCCGTGGCCCTGGGAGCGCAGCTCCTCCACCCGCTCGTCGATCCGACGGTGGTAGAGCTGCCGCAGGGCCTTCCGGCCCGGCACGGACTGGCCTGGTTCGAGGTTCTTGACGCCCTCCTTCGCCAGGGAGGTGGCATTGTTCTGGAGACTGCGGTGGACGGCGCCCTCGGCTTCGTCCAGGTTCTTCTTGGTGATCTCGAGGCCGTGCCCGATCGACCGATGGCCACCGGCCATCGCCTTCGACATGTCACTGATCATCGAGTCGAGCACCGGCCGGACGGCCTTGTCGACGATCTGCCCCAGCTTGCCCCTCCCCAGCACCTTGCCCCGGGTTGCCGTGTCCAGGTCCCGCGAGTGCCGCTCGACGGTGGCCGCGTGCTCGTGCGCCCGGCCGGCCGCCTGGCTCAGTGCGGACCGGTTGGCCCGGAATCCCTTGCTCATCGCCCACCCCCGTCACCCAGCGCCGCCTCGACCCCGTGGAACACCAGGCCGGAGACCGCGTTGCCGATGGCCTGCTGAAAGGGCTCGACCGCAGTGGAGACGAGCCGGCCGATGATCTCGCTCTCGATCTGCTGGAGCACGGCGTTCACGATCCGCTTGCCGACCTCCACGATCGCGGCCTCGGCCGCGGCGGCCGCCCCGAAGGTCACCGCGGCTGCCGCAGCCGCGGCGGCCAGCTCGGCCGCCATCGCGACCAGCTGGCCGATCACCACGCCCTTGGCCACGATCACCGCGTCCGCGGCCACCTCCAGAGCGGCTGCCAGCACACCGCAGCCGTCGATCAGCACGGTCATGTGGCCGGTGGAGGCCTGGCCCCAGCGTTCGAGCAGGGCCTCGTAGGAGGCACCGTCGTACGCCTCGCCGGAGTTGCGGAGCAGTGAGTCCGTCCCTTCGTGGGCCTCCGTCAGCCCCTTCGCGAATTGGCGGACGTGCCCGGCCCATTCGCGCATCTCGTCCTCGTCCACATCAGGCCAATTCAGGCCCATCAAATTCATGATCCAGACGAATTCCGAGGGCAACTCGATCGACACCCGTCCCCCTCCAGGCGTTGGCCGCAGCGCGGTGCTCGGAAAACCGCGCATGACATCCAGTCACATTTCGTGCTCGGTGTCCATAGCCGGACCGCCGTGCACCGGAATTCCCGGGGCGCGGCGGTCAGGGGCAGGTGTGGTGTCGCGACCTCTCAGGAGGCCATCGCCTTCGGCCGCTCCGGCTCGGTGGGCTGGGTGAGCGGGGTCGCGGTCGGGGTGGCCGGGCGGCGGGTGAGGAAGGTGAAGAGGAGGGCGCCGAGGAGGGCGGCGATGGTGACGAACCAGCCGAGGCCGGCCAGGTTGCCCTGGGGGAGGCGGCTGGCGATGAAGATGCCGAGGGAGGCGCCGGAGAGTTGGAGGGCGCCCATCAGGCCGGAGGCGGAGCCGGCCACGGTGCGGAAGTTGGTGACGCCGGCGCTCATCGAGAGGGGGAGGAGGAAGCCGTTGCCGAGGGTCATCACCGGCATGAAGAGCAGGATCAGCAGGCCCCAGGGGCGGCCCGCGCCGGAGAGGCCCAGGGCGAGCACGAGCAGGGCGCCGGTGAGGAAGAAGGCGTGGCCCCGCAGCAGCAGCCGGTTCACCGGCTGGGTGCGGATCAGCTTGCGCGACCAGAGGTTGCCGAGCACGTAGGCCACCGAGACGGTGATGTAGCAGTAGCTGGTCGCGGCGGTGGACAGGCCCATCCGCTGGAAGAGCAGCGGCGAGACCGCCAGGTAGCCGAAGTAACCGCCGTACGCCACCACCAGGTTGCCGGTGTAGGCCCAGAACAGGGGGGTGCGGAGCAGCTGCGGGTAGACCTTGATGGTGGCGGCCAGCCGCCGGGCCCGGCGCTCGCGCGGGAGGGTCTCGGGGATGGCGGCGAGCACGGTGACCAGGGTGGCCAGGCCGATGACCGCGGTGACCACGAACGGCGCCCGCCAGCTGACGTACTGGGTGAGGTAGCCACCGAGCAGCGGGGCCACCGAGGGCGAGATGCCGACGATCGGCATGATCGTGGTGAAGACCTGGGCGGCGGCCTTCTCCTCGTAGAGGTCGCTGATCACGGCCCGCCCGACCACCACGCCGGCCCCGGCGCCGAGCGCCTGGAGCAGGCGCCCCACGGTGAACACCGCGATGTCGGTGGAGGACGCGCAGAGCAGCGAGGCGACGGTGAACAGCCCGAGCCCGACCACGATCACCGGCTTGCGGCCGTACGCGTCGGAGAGCGGGCCGTAGACCGCCTGCGAGAAGGCGATGCCGATCATGAAGACGCTGAAGGTCCACTGCACCGAGGAGAGCGAGGCGCCGAGCGCGTGCGCGGCGATCGGGATGCCCGGCAGGTTGACGTCCGAGGCGAACAGGCCGGCCGCGCTGAGCGAGACCAGCACGCAGAGCAGCAGCGCGTACGGAGTCCGCGGGCCTGCGCCGACTACCTGGCTAGACATCGGAGTTCTCCTTTCCGAGCCCCAGCAGCTGGGCCGGGGTGTCGCGGGTGATCTCGCGGACGCGCTGCGGGTCCAGACCGAAGCGGGCGAACCAACTCGCGCTCAGCGCGAGCCAGTCGGCCACGTCCGGCTGGGATGGCTGGCCGAGGTCCGAGCTGTAGACGGTGCGCGGCAGCAGGGTGAGCACCTGCCGGAAGTCCTCCTCGCTCTGGTAGCCGAGCAGGTAGGTGAGCGCCGTCTGCTCGGTGTAGACCATGGGGGCCAGGGCGAGTTCGGCCAGGTCGCGGTAGCGCAGCCCGGTCATCGGGCTGGCCGGCTGGTTGAGCATCAACGCCGGGAGCTCCAGCTCCACCGCGGCGTCCACCAGGCGCCGCACCTCGTCTCCGCTGGCGTGACCGGTGGAGACGACCAAGTCCAAGTCCTTTGCCATGCGCAGGATTTCGAGGACCACCGGACGCAGCCGGCCGTCCTCCTCGGAGACGGTGAGCGGCGGCATCGGGTGCGCGGCCAGGTGCGGGTGGCCCGGGTCGCGGGCCAGCCGGCTGGTGTGCGGCCGGCCGGTGACGGTCGGCAGGTGGACGATCAAGCGGGCCCCGCCGCCGTCCCCGTGCCGGTAGTAACTGCCCAGCACCACCTGCGGGTCGAGCCCGCCGGCCGGGCTGTTGAGGACGGTGGAGCCGGAGACCGGCTGCCCCTGCTCCCGGGCCTCCCGGGCCTGGGCAGCGGTGCAGCCGAGGTGGTTCTTGAGCACCACCCAGCCACCGTGCTCCGCGTACCGGCGCCCGGCCGCCACGGCGCTGTGGCGGCGGCGGTACGCGTCCGGGTCGGCGTGGTAGTGCACGTCCACGAAGGCGGCGTCCGCGAGCCGCGGACCAGCAGCGCCGGCAGTGCCCGGGACGCCGAGCCCACGGCCGTCGGTGGGACCGAGCCCCAGCGAGTAGAGGTCACCGGACACCGTCGACCCCCTCCGAACCCGAAGCCGCGCCAGTGCCAGTGCCCGCGCCAGTGCCCGCGCCCGCGCCCGCGCCCAGCCCCTCCCAGGGGCGGTCGTAGCGGTAGGCGGCCCGGGCCTCGTCCAGCCGGGAGCCCGCCTCCACGGCCGCCCGGATCCGGCGCTCGGTGGCGTCCACCCGCTCGGCCCGGTCGACCACCTCGGCCAGCCGCGCGGCCGGCACGCAGAGCACGCCGTTGTCGTCGGCGAAGATCAGGTCACCGGGGGCGACGGCGGTGCCGCCGATCTCCAACT
This sequence comes from Kitasatospora sp. MMS16-BH015, assembly GCF_002943525.1. Lineage (NCBI taxonomy): Bacteria > Bacillati > Actinomycetota > Actinomycetes > Kitasatosporales > Streptomycetaceae > Kitasatospora > Kitasatospora sp. MMS16-BH015. The sequence continues at coordinate 4,292,269 of NZ_CP025394.1, forward strand.
CCACCTGCACCCGGTCGAGTTCGACCCGGTTCTTGCCGCTCACCATGGTCACCCCGGTGCTGTGCAGCGGGTAGCCCAGCTCCCGGACCTCGGCCAGATCCCGGGCCGAGCCGTGCAGGACTGTGCCCGCCAGACCCCGGGAGCGGGCCACCGCGGTAAGCAGTGAGCCCCAGTTGGTGCAGGTCAGGCTGCCGCCGTTGTCGATCACCACGACGGCCCCGGCGGGCACCTCGTCCAGGTAGTTGGCCGCGTTGCGGAAGCCCGCCCGGTCGGCCACCGGCCGGTAGCGGACGGTATAGGCGGGGCCGAAGGCCACCGCTCCGGGGACACGGGCCGCCAGGCCCGGCAGTACTCCGGCGATGCCGAGGCTGTCCAGCGCGTCGGAGAGGGCGGCGGTGTCCAGGCGGGCGAGCCGCTCACGCGACACCCCGGTGGCGACCGGGTGGGCGGCAAGGTCGACGGTGCTCATCAGTGGTCCTTTCCCAGCGTCGGGGTGTACAGCGAACGCAGCCCGCGCAGCACGCTCCAGGCCACGAACTCGGCGGCGTAGTCGAAGACTTCGGGCCCACGTCGGGGCACGACCAGGGCGTAGTCACGGTGGCCGGCCACCGTCTCGACGGTGCAGTGCATCGCCAAGGAGCCCGTCCAGCGGTCGGGTTCGGGCTGCTCGCCCTCCGCCCAGGCCCGGACGGTGACCGGGTGCGCCGCGCCCTGGGTGGGGCGCAGGGCCGTGCCGAACAGCTTCTCGGCCCTGCCCCCGGTCAGCCGGTCGTCCAGCTCCACCGTCGCGGTGCTCAACCCGGCCAGCAGCTCGGCGAGTTCCTCGCCGGCCGAGCGGCCGCGGCGGCTCACCACGTGGCCGTCGAGCAGCTCGCTGATCCGCTTCTCCAGGCCGGGGAGGGTGCGGGTGGGCAGCGAGATGTCCACGTAGGGGTAGGTCCAGCGGTACGCGGGCGAGAGCCGGGCCACTCCCTCGGCCGCGATCGCCTCGTCCACGGCGGCGGCCACGTCGGACTCGATCAGCCCGATGGTGCGCCACCGCGGCCACTCCGGCTGGGGCTTGGCGGGGGCGATCCGCTCCAGCAGGGTGCGCAGCATCGGCAGGCACTCCTTCGGCGGGCCGGGGAGCATCACCACCTTGGTGCCGTCCTGGTCGGTGAGCGAACCCCAGGCGGTGCCGTTCTCGTTCGGCAGCAGCTCGCTGCCGGCCGGGAAGAGCGCCTGCCGCTCGTTGTCGGGGTGCACCACCAGGCCGAACCGCTCCAGCCGCTCCACCACGGCCGCCCAGGCCTCGGCGCTGTGGTCCAGCGGCCGGCCGAGCGCCTGGGCCACGCCCTGGCGGGTGCGGTCGTCGGAGGTCGGGCCGAGGCCGCCGATCACCACCAGCAGGTCGTGGCCGAGCAGTTCGGCCACCCCGCCGGAGATGTCGGCCTCGCCGTCGCCCACCGTGCGGCGGGCCCGGGTGCGGAAGCCGTGGGTGCGCAGCAGCTTGCCGGCCTGGCTCGCGTTGGTGTCCACCACGTCGCCGTTCAGCAGCTCGTCGCCGACGGTGAGCACGGCGGCGGTGGGCTCCCGGCTGTCGTCGGTGCAGGCGGCCACCACGGCGGCGGCCGTCTCGGCGGTGCCGGCCGAGCCGCCGAGGTCGTAGGTGAGCACCTCGCCGCGGCGCAGCACCGAGCGGACGGCCCGCGGGATCTCCCGGGCGGCCTCGGCCAGGCCCAGGTGGTCCAGCATCATCGCCAGGGTGAGCATCATCGCGGCCGGGTTGGCCCGGTCCCGCCCGGCCAGGTGCGGGGCGCTGCCGTGCACCGGCTCGAAGTAGCTGCCGGCCGCACCGATGTTGCCGCTCGGGGCCAGCCCGAGGCCGCCCATCACGCCGGCCCCGAGGTCGGAGAGGATGTCGCCGTACATGTTCTCGGCCACGATCACGCCGAACCGCTCGGGGCGGCGCACCAGCCAGAGCGCGACGGCGTCCACGTTCTGCACCTCGGCGGTGATGCCGGGGTACTCGGTGGCCACCCGCTCCAACACCTCGCGGGCGAACTGGCCGCTCTCCCGCAGCACGTTGGGCTTGTCGGCCCAGGTGACCAGGGTGTGGTCGTTGGCCCGGGCGTACTCGAAGGCGTACCGGATCAGCTGCTCCAGGCCGTACCGGGTGAGCAGCCGCAGGCTCACGGCCGAGCCGCCGGGGCCGCTGGCGGCGGCGTTGGGGTGGCTGCCGACCAGGGTGCCGAGCTCGCCGGGCAAGGCCGCCCCGGCGTAGTCGAAGCCCGCGTACAGGCCCTCGGTGTTCTCCCGGATCACCGCGAACCGGTACGGGCGGCCCCGGCCCAGGTGGTTCTCCACCGGGCGGACGTTGGCGTACAGGCCCAGCCGCTGGCGGAGTTGGACCACCGGTGAGACGTACCGCAGGCCCCGACCGCGCAGCGCGGGGTCGAGCTCGGCCTCGGCCTCGCGCGGCGGCTTGCTGGTGACGGCGCCGACCAGCGCGGTGTCGGTGGCGGCGAGCAGCTCCCAGGTGCGGGCCGGGACGGGGTCGCCCTCGCGCTGCCAGCACTTCCAGCCGAGGTCGCCGTGGATCAGCTCCACCGGTGCACCCAGCACGTCGAGCACCGGCAGGGCGGCGTCCACGACCTCGCGGCCGATGCCGTCACCCGGCAGGACGGCGATCTTCTTGGTTGGTGTCACGGTGCCACTCCCTCGAGGCCCTCAAGTGCTGCCAGGAACTCCCGGACGGCTCGTGCGACGAACTCCGGGCTGTCGTACTGCGGCCGCATCCCGGCTCCCGGGACGGCGACCGCGCTGATCTGGGGGTGCCGGCCCGGCACGGCGTGCCGGAGGCCGACCAACTGCGAGCTTTCGCCGTAGAGATGGAGCTGGCGTCCGGTCAACTCATGCGCGTACTTGGTGAGATCGAGGCCGCGCAGCAGGCCGAGACCCTGGGCTATTCGCTCCGCCCCGGCCGAAGGCACGGCCCCGTCCCGCACCGCCGGCACCGCCGGTCCGGCCGAGGCGCCCTCGGGAGTCACGTACCGCTCCAGCAAGCCGTACGCCGCGCCGAGCCGGCCATCGGCAGCCAGGGCGGCGATCTCGCCGAGCCGGGCGTCCAGCAGGCCGTCCGCCCGGCAGGGGGCGGAGAGCAGCAGGGCGGGCCGGGCCCGCAGTTCGGGCCGGGAGAGCAGGGCCAGGGCGGTGGCGCCGCCGAGGGCGGCACCCCCGATCAGGTCGACCGGACCGAGCCCCGCCACCACTGCCGCCCAGCGGTCCGCGAGCCCGCGGAGCACCGCGCCGGGCTCCTGCCCGATCCGGGCGAGCGATGCACCGGCCGACTCCCCGGCCAGCAGCGAGAGCGTGTCGCAGACGGTGACCCGGTAGCCGGCGGCGAGCAGCAGCTCGGTCACCGGGGCGAAGAACGCGCCCTCGTCCCAGACCGCCATCGCCGGGGAGAGCACCACCGCGTGCCGGGTGCCGCTGCCGCTGTCGCCGCCGCCGTCGGGAGCGGCGAACTGCGTGGTGACGGGGGCGGCGCTCACGCGACCGGCACCGCGTGGGCGAGGACGGCGGCCGCGGCGAACTGGTCGGCGATCTGGTGCCCGTCGAGCTCCGCCCGGTGCTCCACCGCGAGGTCGAACCAGCCCAACAGCAGGTCCGGCAGCGGGAGTTCGGGGGTGGATTCGGCCACCGAGGCGGCCAGCCGCTCGGCCAGCGCGAGCGAGGTGCCGAGGTCGTAGCCGGTGCCGGCGTCCCGGCGAGTGAGGTAGGCCAGCCACTGCTCGGTGGCCAGGTTGCCCGGGCCCTTGCCCATGCCGAGCACCGAGGCGTCGATCCAGGTCGCGCCCGCCTCCACGGCGGCGATCGAATTGGCCAGTGCCAGGCCGAGGTTGTTGTGCGCGTGCAGGCCGATCGCGCTGGGCACCACGTGGCCCACCGAGGTGATCAGCCGCCTGGTCTCGTCCGGGGTGAGGCTGCCGTTGGAGTCGGCCAGGTAGATCACGTCGGTACCGAGATCGGCCACCTCGGCGGCGGCGTGCACGAGTTGGCGACGGTCCTGCTGGGTGACCCGGGTGAAGTTGACCGCCACGGTGAACCCGAGGTCCTTGGCCCGACGGACGGTGTCCACGCCGGCGCCGAACTCGGCGGCGTTGAGGCAGATCCGGACCAGCCGGGCGCCCGCCCGATACATCCGGTCGAGGTCGGTCGGGTCGACGTTCTTCGGGTGCAGGATCATGCCCACCCGGTCCGGGCCGATCAGGTCGGCGAAGGCCCGGATGTAGTCGTCCTCGCCGCGCCCGCTCGGGCCGATCCCGGGGATCGGCTTGAACGAGCCGTTGCGGTAGGCGATCTCGACCCACTCCAGCCCGGCACGGGCGCTGAGCTCGGCGTGGGTGCGGGCGTACTCCTCGGGGAAGGAGAAGTTGTTCCGGTAACCGCCGTCGCGCAGGGTGACATCAATGGTGGTGAGCATCGGTTTCTCCTCGACTGGGGGGTGTCGGCGGGAGGTACGGGTGCGGGGACGATTTCCTGGGCCCGTCACCACTTCACCAGCGGCGGAGCGGCCCATCAACGAGCACTTCGAGCTCGCACCGATCGTCCCCGTCGATCAATCGGAAAAGCCGACCGCCGACCCGCCGATCGATCGACTCGACCGATCAAAGCGACCGGTCAAGCCCGGCCGGAACGGTCGAAACGACCGGCCAGGGCGGTCAGGCGGGCCAGGCGGGCCGGGCGGGCCGGGCGGGCCGGGCGGGCCGCCTCAGCCCGCCGAGGCACCGGTCAGCAGCTCGCTGGCCGACTGGCAGGCCGCCACCAGCGGGCGCAGCCGCTCGGGCCGCAGGTCGGCGCGGACGGCCAGCCGGACGGGGACGGTGGGCCCGCCCTCGGCGAACTCGCGGAAGGCGATCCGGCGGGTCACGGCGGCGGCGGTGTTGTCCGCGTAGAAGACCGTCCAGGCGGCCTCGCCCATCGCCATCTCGGCGAAGGTGTCGTGCTGGGTGGTGAAGGGCTGGCCGATGATCGGCCGGAAGCCGGCCTCGGCGCAGGCGGTGACCACCAGGTCGTAGAGTGCGGCGTTCCGCTCCCGGGGGATGATCCGCAGCGGCAGGTCACGCAGTTGGCCCAGTGAGACGGCCGACTGTTCGGCCAGCGGGTGCCAGGCGGGCAGCGCGGCCACCAGCCGGTCCTCCCAGAGGCGGAGCAGCCGTAGGCCCGGCACGGTGGTGATGCCGCGCAGGAAGGCGCCGTCCAGCTTGCCGGTGCGCACCTGCTCGATCCGCTCGTCGCAGTCCAGGTTGGTGAACCGCACCTTGAGACCGGAGCCGTGCGCGGCCACCGCGTCCAGGAAGAGGTCGAGCCGGCTGCCCAGGCTGGTGCCGGTGCCGAGCAGCAGCGCGTCGCCCAGCGGGGCGGCCAGCGCGTGCGCCTCGGCGGTGAGCGCGTCCCCGGCGGCCAGCACCGCGCGGGCCCGGGGCAGCAGCCGGCGCCCGGCCGAGGAGAGCGCGACCACCCGGCTGGACCGGTCGAACAGACAGACGCCCAGCTCGCGCTCCAGCCGCCGCACCTGCTGGCTCACGGTGGACTGGACGATGTGCAGCCGCTCGGCCGCCCGTCCGAAGTGCAGCTCCTCCGCGACCATGACGAAGTACTGAAGCTGCCTGAGCTCCATCGCCGGCCCCCTCTACGCGCCCCCGGGGCGCGGCGGAGCCCCGGGCCCGTCGCGCGTCTTCCGTACGTCTTCCGTACACCAAGCTAGACCCGCCGCCGGAGCTCGATCAGCCGGCCGACCCGGTTCGCCAGACCTCGTCACATCATCCATCCATCGGATGGAGCACGCCCGCGCACTCTCAGCGCGCACGGCGCACGCCCGGGTTTTGGGGGCGCGCAGCGGACAGAGTCGTTCACCGGCGTGATCAGACCCTGTCGAGGCCGACGCCCAGACTGGTGAAAGCCCGACGAAGATGGGTAAATCCCTGACGGACCCGGAGAATTCGTGCTTCTCTGCTGCTGAATCTCCAGCCGGAATCCTTCCTTCCACGGTCGGCCGCGCCAGCCGCCGCACAGTCTCGAACCAGCCCCGCCACTGCCGGGCCGGAAGTCTGTTCGACGGGCGCGTACGGAGCTGAAACGCGGAGCCCAGCATGCTCACCACACTCGAGACTTCCTACACGGACACCCGCGCCGGCGATTTGGCGTGGTGCCTGGGCGGCGAGCCGCTGCCCGCACTCGCGGTGCGGGACCTGAGACTCGACTGCCCCGGCACCGAGCCCAGCGGTGGCGGCGGCGCCACCCTCGGCACCCTGCAGCTGCGCCTGCTCGGCGCCTCCCACCAGGTCGTGCTCGCCGCCGGGCCGGGCGAGTGCCTGGAGACGGTCGCCTGCCTGCCCGGCCGGCAGACCCCACTGCCCGCCCGGGTCGCCAAGCAGGTGGCGGGCTGGGAGTACGAGTTCGCGGCCCGGATCGAGGAGTTGCCGCCGCACATCTTCGCGGCCCGCGCCCAGGAGCTGCTCGCCCTGGTGGAGGGGCACCCGCGCGCGCTGGCCGGGGTCTTCCCGGGCGATCCGAGCGCCTTCACCGCCCTGGTCGCGCACGGTGACCAGAACCGCGTGCTCTGGCGCACCTGGCACGCCTACCCGCAGGAGGGCCGGCTGGTCTGCACCCGCTCCTCCCTGGTGGTGCGCCCGGCCGACCCGGCGCACCGGCCCCGCACCGGCGACCCGAATCGCACAGACTGATGAACCGTCAACTCACGCCACCCCGCTGTCCGTCGAATGGGTGCAGCTATCGGCGGCGGCCGTCGCCTAGCGTTTGGCCATGATCAACCACCTGGGGGAGGGCCCACCCACCCGGCCGGACACCGGGCCCAGCCCGCACCCGGCCCCCCACGCGTCGGGGCCCCGGCCCGGCCGACCGGGACCGGCCGTACCGGAAGGCGCCACCCGGCTCCGACGGCACGGCCGCGCGCACCCGCGCGCGGCCCGCGCCCTGGTGCTGCTCGCCGCCTTCGTCTGTGCGGCCTGCGGTCTGGTGTACGAGCTCGAACTCGTGGCCCTCGGTGGATACTTGCTCGGCGACTCGATGACCCAAACCTCCGTCGTGCTCTCCGTGATGGTCTTCGCGATGGGGGTGGGATCGCTGCTCGCCAAGCGGCTGACCCGCCGCCCGGCCACCTTCTTCGCGCTGGTGGAGTGCGTGCTGGCCCTGATCGGCGGGCTCTCCGTGCTGGCGCTGTACAGCAGTTGGGCCTGGCTGGACCGACACGGCGCCACCACCGCCGGGCTGGTCGCCACCACCTTCGTGATCGGCACCCTGATCGGCGCCGAGATCCCGCTGCTGATGACCCTGATCCAGCGGATCCGCCGCGAGGACGCCGGCCGGGCCGTCGCCGACCTGTTCGCCGCCGACTACGTGGGCGCGCTGATCGGCGGCCTGGCCTTCCCGTTCGTGCTGCTGCCCGCCCTCGGGCAGGCCACCGGCGCACTGGCCACCGGCGCGGTCAACGCACTGGCCGGGGCGGCGGTGGTGCTCTGGCTGTTCCGCGAGGAGCCCTCGCCGCGGGCCCGGCTGCTGCTCTGGACGGGCTGCGGCCTGGTGCTGATCACCCTCGCGGTGGCGGCGGCCTGCACCGGCGCGATCGAACGGGCCGCCCGCCAGGCGCTCTACGGCGCCCAGGTGCGGGCCGCCGTCCGCAGCGGCGGGCACGAGCTGGTGCTGGCCGGCGGCCCGGCCCCCCGGGTGCCGGCCCAGCGGGAGGCGCCGCTGGAGCTCTTCGTGGACGGCCGCCCGGTGCTCTGCGGGCCGGACGAGTACCGCGAGCACGAGGCGCTGGTGCGGCCCGCCCTCGGCGACGGGCCCCGGCGGCGGGTGCTGCTGCTCGGCGGCGGCGACGGGCTGGCCCTGCGCGAGGTGCTGACCGATCCGGCGGTGGCCGAAGTGCTGGTGGTCGAGCCCGACCGGGCCCTGCCGGAGCTGGCCCGCACCGACCCGGCCCTGGCCGAGCTCGGCGGCCACTCCTTCGCCGACCCCCGGGCCCGCCTGGTCACCGCCGACCCGCTCGCCTGGCTCCGCGGCCACCCGTCCCGGCCGGCCGCCTCGCCCACCGCGCCCGACGCCCCCGCCGACGCGACCGACGCGCCCGACACCCCCGCCGCGACCGACTCCCCCTCCGCCGCGGCCATCCCCGCTGCGGCGGACCAGGACGGCCCCTTCGACGTGATCCTCGCCGACCTGCCGAGCTCGGCCTCCGGGCACGACCTGACATACACCACCGCCGAGTTCTACGGCCTGGCCGCCCGCCGGCTCGCCCCCGACGGCCGGCTGGCCGTCCGCTCCGGCCCGCTCGGCCCCGGGCTGTGGGCCGGCGAGGCCGGGCTGCGCGCGGCCGGGCTGCGGACCGTCCCGTACGCGGCGGCGGAGGGCCCGAACCACTGCCCGCGCGGGCCGGCCACCGGGCAGACCTTCGTGCTCGCCGCCCGCGACCAGCCCGAGCTCGCCCTCGACCCCGGAGCACCGCCCCCGCGCTCCCTCACCACCGACTCGCTCCGGCACTCCGCCGACCGACTGGCCGCTCTCCGGCCGGACTCGCCGCCGGCTCCGCGCACCCTGCTCGACTGAACCCCACCCGCCCCGGCCGCCCCACCCGTCGGGGCGTGCTCCGGCGGTCGGCCTGCGCCAAGCGTGCCAACCGGAACGGTGAACCTGACGGCAAGGGTCCGCTCCGGCGAGGTGGATGGGTAGGCTCGCTGACATGGAGCACGAGGTTGTCGTACCGCTGTCGGCCGAAGTCGTCCTGAAGGCCCTCCGGGAGCCGGAGCTGCTGGCCCGGTGCGTGCCCGGGCTGTCCACCGACGCGGTCGACGGCCAGGAGCTGACCGGCCGGCTGCGGCTGCGGCTCGGCAGCTCGACCATCACCTACCGCGGCACCCTCTCCCTGATCGAGGGCCGCGAGGGCGTGCTGACCGTGCTCGCCGAGGGCCAGGAGGCCCGGGGCGAGGGCGAGGTCACCGCCACGCTGCGGATCGCCGCCGAGGCGGCCGACCCCGAGGGCGCGGTGCTCAGATTCACCGGCGACCTCTCCGCCACCGGGCGGCTGGCCGAGTACGAGGAGACCGCGCTGGCCACCGCCGGGCGCCGGCTGCTCGACCGCTTCGTGAGCGCCCTCGCGGTGGAGACCGGCGAGGTCGAGCCGCCCTCGGCCACCGTGCTCTACCTGGAGGACCACGCGGGCTTCGGCGGCGACCTGGACGACGACCTGAGCGACCTGATCGCCTTCTCCGACGGCCCGGGCGAGCCCGGCGACCCCGGGGAGTCCGAGGCCGCGGCGGCCGCCGTGGAGCCGCCCGCCCTGCCGGAGCCGGCCGAGGAGCTGCCGTACGTCTTCCAGGCCGTCCCGGCCGCCGCCGAGGCGGGCGGCGAGGGTCCGGTGCGCCGCAGCATCGTCGGCCGCTCGGCCGAGGAGGTCGACCACGCCCCGCCGCGCGGCCGCTACGCCCCCGCCCCGCCCGCCCGCAGCGCCCGGGCCCGGGCCGCCACCCGCTGGGTCGGCCCGGAGACCGTCCCGGCCCACCAGGGCCCGCTCGGCGGCGTCCCGGCCATGCCCTGGGTGATCGGCGGCGGCGTGGCCCTGCTGGGCGGCGCCGTGGTGCTGGTCCGCGCCCTGCGCCGCCGCTGACCAGCCGCCGCCGTCCTGGTCCGCGCCCTGCGCCGCCGCTGATCGCCCGGCCCTCCAGCCCTTAGACTGGCTGCTCATGAGCAACGACCGCGACGCCCTGCTGGCGCAGATCAAGGACAAGGCCGTCGTACACGGCAAGGTCACCCTCTCCTCCGGCCTCGAGGCCGACTACTACATCGACCTGCGGCGCATCACGCTGGACGCGCAGGCCGCTCCGCTGGTCGGCAAGGTCATGCTGGACGCCACCGCCGAGCTCGACTACGACGCCGTCGGCGGGCTGACCCTGGGCGCCGACCCGGTGGCCACCTCGATGCTGCACGCCGCCGCCGCCCGCGGCCGCGAGCTGGACGCCTTCGTGGTCCGCAAGACCGGCAAGGCGCACGGCATGCAGCGCCGGATCGAGGGCCCCGAGGTCAAGGGCCGCCGGGTGCTGGTGGTCGAGGACGTCTCCACCACCGGTGGTTCGCCGCTGACCGCCGTCGAGGCGCTCCGCGAGGCGGGCGCCGAGGTGGTCGGCGTCGCGGTGATCGTCGAGCGCGGCGCGGCCCCGGCCATCGCCGAGGCCGGCCTGCCCTACCTCGCCGCCTACAGCCTGGCCGACCTGGGCCTCTGAGGCCCCTGAGGCTCCCCGCACACGACGAACGGCCGGGGTTTCACGTGAAACAACGTGAGACCCCGGCCGTTCGGCCGTCCTGGAGCGTTCAGCCCTTGCGGTGACGACCGCCGCCGGCCACCTCGGCGCCGGCCTCCGCGCCACCGGCGCGCTTCTTCTTCCGCTCGCGCAGGATCTCCACCAGGATCGGCGAGATCGAGACCAGGATGATCAGCGCCATCGCCGGGAGCAGGTACTTGTCGATCACCGGCGCCATCCAGGCCCCGGTGAAGTAGCCGATCAGGAGCATCGACTCGGTCCAGAGCACGCCGCCCACGACGTTCCAGACCAGGAAGGTCCTGGCGGGCATCTCGAGCGTCCCGGCCACCGGGTTGAGGAAGGTGCGCACGATCGGGATGAACCGGGCCAGCACCACCGCCTTGGCCGGGCCGAACTTCTCGAAGTACTCCTCGGCCTTGACCACGTACTCCCGCTTGAAGATCTTCGACTCGGGTTTGTCGAAGAGCCTCGGCCCCACCTTGGCCCCGATCAGGTGGCCCAGCTGGGCCCCGGCCACGGCACAGACCGGCGCGCCGAGCAGCAGCACCGCGATCGGCAGCCGGGCCCCCTCGCCGAGCACCGAGGAGGCGGCGCTGGAGGAGGCCACCCCGGCCAGGATCAGCAGCGAGTCGCCGGGGAAGAAGAACCCGATCAGCAAGCCGGTCTCGGCGAAGATGATCGCCAGCAGGCCGATCGCCCCGAGCGAGGAGATCAGCGACTTGGCGTCCAGGACGTTGACAGCGAGTTGGATGTGGTCCACGGGCGCAGGATAGCGCTCCCGTCCTGGCACGGGCTGAACGCGTAGCGGCGGACCTGTGGTGAGCGCACCGGCCCAAGGTCCCGGACCACCCGTGGCCTTGGGCCCGTGCTTCGTGCGCCGACCGTCCCAAGTGGCGGGCCACCTGGTGAAAGGAGGGGGTTCGTCTGGGAAGATGGCTGCGGCGTCCGGACCGTGGTCGCAGAACACCCTCAATCTGCTCCACCGCGTGCCGAAGGCGTAACGAGCGCCGGACAGGCCGTCCTGCGCCGCCACACCGACAGGAGCGGATTCGCATGCCCATCGCAACTCCCGAGGTCTACAACGAGATGCTCGACCGGGCCAAGGCGGGCAAGTTCGCCTACCCGGCCATCAACGTCACCTCGACGCAGACCCTGCACGCCGCCCTCCGCGGCTTCGCCGAGGCGGAGAGCGACGGGATCGTCCAGATCTCCACGGGTGGTGCCGAGTTCCTGGGTGGCCAGTACAGCAAGGACATGGTGACCGGCGCGGTCGCGCTCGCCGAATTCGCCCACATCGTGGCCGCCAAGTACCCGGTCAACATCGCCCTGCACACCGACCACTGCCCCAAGGACAAGCTGGACGGCTACGTCCGCCCGCTGCTCGCGGTCTCCGCCGAGCGCGTGGCCCGGGGCGAGAACCCGCTCTTCCAGTCGCACATGTGGGACGGCTCGGCCGAGACCCTGGCCGACAACCTCTCCATCGCCCAGGAGCTGCTGGTCCAGGCCGCCACCGCGAAGATCATCCTTGAGGTCGAGATCACCCCGACCGGTGGCGAGGAGGACGGCGTCTCGCACGAGATCAACGACGAGCTCTACACCACGGTCAACGACGCCGTCCGCACCGCCGAGGCCCTCGGCCTGGGCGAGAAGGGCCGCTACCTGCTGGCCGCCTCCTTCGGCAACGTGCACGGCGTCTACAAGCCGGGCAACGTCGTGCTGAAGCCGGAGCTGCTCCGCGAGCTCCAGGCCGAGATCGGCAAGGCCTACGGCAAGCAGGACCCGTTCGACTTCGTCTTCCACGGCGGCTCGGGCTCCACCCCCGAGGAGATCGCCACCGCGCTGGAGAACGGCGTCGTGAAGATGAACCTCGACACCGACACCCAGTACGCCTTCACCCGCCCGGTCGTGGACCACATGTTCCGCAACTACGACGGCGTGCTGAAGGTCGACGGCGAGGTCGGCAAGAAGAACACCTACGACCCGCGCACCTGGGGCAAGCTGGCCGAGGCCGGCATGGCCGCCCGCGTGGTCGAGGCCGCCAAGAGCCTCCGCTCGGCCGGCAACCGCCTGAAGTAGGCCAGGCACGCGTGAGCCCCCCGGCCGGGCGGCCGGGGGGCTCACGCGCGTCCTGGAGCGGGTTACTGCTTGAGCTCGGCGTACGCCTCGGGGCTGCTGTCGTTCAGGAACTCCCAGCAGCGCTTCGCCTCCTCGGTCTCACCGATCGAGTCGGCGGCCCGGGCCAGGGCGGCCAGGCAGCGCAGGAAGCCGCGGTTGGCCCGGTGCTCCCAGGGCACCGGGCCGTGCCCCTTCCACCCGGCGCGCCGCAGCGCGTCCAGGCCGCGGTGGTAGCCGGTGCGCGCGTAGGCGTACGACTCGACCACCCGACCGGCGTCGAACGCGTCGTCGGCCAGCATCGCCCAGGCCAGCGAGAAGGAGGGGAAGGCGGCGGCGACCTGGGTGGGCGAGGCCGACTCCTCCCCGAGCATCCGGTACGGCTGCTCCTCCTCGGTCAGCCGGGTCGGTTCCGGGCCGCCGAGCAGGTTCTTGTAATTGGTCATACGGGCAGTCTGCCACTCGACTGGAACCGCGCCATGCATACTGGGTATCTAGACAGAGGAGGGGAGTCACCGCACGGTGGCCGAGCGGGCCGGCACGGCCTGACATCCCGTCGTACCCGATCTGACGGAGGACAACTGTGCCCGTACGTCTGCGCCGCCGCGCCCTCGGCGCGGCCCTCGCCCTGGCCCTGCTCGCCGGCCTCGCGCTCGCCCTGGTCGATCTGAACGAGCGCCACGAGGCCTCCCAGCGGGCCAGTGCCCGGCTGGCCCTGACCCGGGTGGCCACCCTCCAGGACAGCTTCACCGTCGCCAAGGCGGACGGCCCGGCCGCCGGCACCGGCGGCACGCTGCGCCGCTACCGGGTCGAGGTCGAGCGCGGGGTCGAGGTGGACGCGCAGGCCGCCGCCGACCAGGTGCAGCGCATCCTGGCCGACAGGCGGAGCTGGACGGCGGACGGCCAGGACTCCTTCCAGCTGGTCTCGGCCGAGCCCTTCGACTTCACCGTCCGGATAGCCTCGCCCCAGCTGGTCGACCGGATCTGCGGGGCGGCCGGGCTGGACACCAAGGGCGAGGTCAACTGCGACGTGGAGCGCCAGGTGATGGTCAACGCCAAGCGCTGGCAGACCGGCTCACCGCAGTTCACCGGCAGCCTGGACGACTACCGGGCCCTGATCGTCAACCACGAGGTCGGCCACCGGATCGGCCACGGCCACGAGGGCTGCCCCGGCCCGGGCCAACCGGCCCCCGCGATGATGCAGCAGATCTACGGCCTGAACGGCTGCCTGCCGAACGCCTGGCCCTACTCGGCCGACGGCCACTACCTGAGCGGGCCGCCGGTCAAGCCATGACCGGCAGGTGACCGCTGAGGTCGCTGCGCTCCCCGCTCGCCGAGAGCTCCGCCCCCACCGCCTCGGCCCAGGCCAGCCGGCCGGTGGCCAGCCGGATCCAGGTCAGCGCGTCCGTCTCCACCACGTTCGGCGGGGTGCCCCGGGTGTGCCGGGGGCCCGGCACGGCCTGCACCACCGCGAACGGCGGCACCCGCAGCTCCACCGCCCCGCCCGGCACCTGCGCGGCGAAGGCGTCCGCCAGCAGCCGGGAGACGGCCGCCAGCGCCTGCCGAGCGTGCGGGAACTCGGGCAGCCCGAGCGCAGCAGCCAGGTCGTCGGCGTGCACCACCAGCTCCACCAGCCTGGTCACCAGGAAGTCGCCCACCAGCATCGGCCCGAACCGGATCACCAGCCGTCGCGACGGATCCGTGTCGAGCACCGCCAGCAGCGCGTCCGCCGCCGCGTCGAACTCCGCCGCCAGCTCGGCCGGAGCGCCCCCGAAGGCACCGGCGGCCAGCTCCTGCGCGACCGCCCCGATGGCGGGGGCAGCCGTCCGGGTCACCCCGACCCAGTCGGTCAGCGGCAGCGCGGCCCCCGCGGGCACCTCGTCCGCCAGGTGCCTCGGCAGCCACTCCAGACAGAACGCCAGGTGTGCGACCAGCTCCCGCACCCGCCACTCCCCCAGCCGGGTCGGCCGGTCGAGATCCGCCGCATCGAGCCGGTGCACGGCGGCCCGCACCGCCTCGGTCTGCTCCACGAGCGCGGCTCGCACCTTGGCGGGGTCGTACGTACGGGGCTTGTTGGCAGGCATGGACGGCAGGCTAACGCGAAGGGCGGCCCGTGCGGGTGCACGGACCGCCCTTCGAGAAGACGCCGCTACGCGAGCAGCGCCTCGATGACGCCGGTGTGAGCCTCGGTCAGCTCCGCGAGCGAGACCTGGAACTGGCCCTGCACGTCGAGCACGTCACCGTCGACCACGCCGATGCGGGTGACCGGCAGGCCGCGCGCGCCGCACATGTCGTTGAACCGGAGCTCCTCGCTGCGCGGGATCGCCACGATGGCGCGCCCGGCCGACTCGGAGAACAGGTAGACGAACGGGTCCAGGCCCTCGGGGACGACGATGCGGGCACCGTTGCCGCCCTTGAGGCAGCTCTCCACCAGGGCCTGGGCCAGGCCGCCGTCGGAGAGGTCGTGCGCGGCGTCGATCATGCCGTCGCGCGAGGCGGCGATCAGGATCTCGCCGAGCAGCTTCTCGCGGTCCAGGTCGACCTTGGGCGGCAGGCCGCCCAGGTGGTCGTGCGCGACCTGCGACCAGGCCGAGCCGCCCAGCTCGTCGGCGGTGTCGCCGAGCAGGTAGATCAGCTGGCCCTCCTCCGCGAACGCCATCGGCGTGCGGCGGGTGACGTCGTCGATGACGCCGAGCACCGCGACCACGGGGGTCGGGTGGATGGCGACCTCGCCGGTCTGGTTGTAGAGCGAGACGTTGCCGCCGGTCACCGGGGTGCCGAGCGCCAGGCAGGCGTCGGCCAGACCGCGGGTGGCCTCGGCGAACTGCCACATCACGTCCGGGTCCTCGGGGGAGCCGAAGTTGAGGCAGTCCGAGATCGCCAGCGGGCGGGCGCCACCGGCGGCGACGTTGCGGTACGCCTCCGCCAGGGCCAGCTGGGCACCGGTGTACGGGTCCAGCTTGGCGTAGCGGCCGTTGCCGTCGGTGGCCACCGAGACGCCGAGGTTGGTCTCGTCGTCGATCCGGATCATGCCCGAGTCCTCGGGGTACGAGAGCACGGTGTTGCCGAGCACGTACCGGTCGTACTGCGAGGTGATCCACGCCTTGGAGGCCTGGTTCGGCGAGGAGACCAGCTTGAGCAGGGTCTCCTTCAGCTCGGCGCCGTTCGCCGGGCGGGCCAGCCGCTCGGCGGTCGGGGCGTCGGCCTGCAGCGCGTCCTGCCAGGCGGGGCGCGCGAACGGGCGGTTGTAGACCGGGCCGTCGTGGGCGACGGTGCGCGGCGGCACGTCCACGACCTGCTCGCCGTGCCAGAAGATCTCCAGGCGGTCGCCGTCGGTCACCTCACCGATCACGGTGGCGATGACGTCCCACTTCTCGCAGATCTCCAGGAAGCGGGCGACCTTGTCGGGCTCGACGATCGCGCACATGCGCTCCTGCGACTCGCTCATCAGGATCTCCTCGGGAGAGAGCGAGGAGTCGCGCAGCGGAACGGTGTCCAGCTCGACGCGCATGCCGCCGGAGCCGGCCGAGGCCAGCTCGGAGGTGGCGCAGGAGAGGCCGGCGCCGCCGAGGTCCTGGATGCCCTTGACCAGCTTCTCGGCGAAGATCTCCAGGGTGCACTCGATGAGGAGCTTCTCCTGGAACGGGTCGCCGACCTGCACCGCCGGGCGCTTGGCCGGGCCGGTGGAGTCGAAGGTCTCCGAGGCCAGCACCGAGACGCCGCCGATGCCGTCGCCGCCGGTGCGGGCACCGTAGAGGATGACCTTGTTGCCGGCGCCGGACGCCTGCGCGAGGTGGATGTCCTCGTGCTTCATGACGCCCACGCAGAGCGCGTTGACCAGCGGGTTGCCCTGGTAGCAGGAGTCGAAGACGACCTCGCCGCCGATGTTCGGCAGGCCCAGGCAGTTGCCGTAGCCGCCGATGCCCGCGACGATCCCGGGCAGCACGCGCCGGGTGTCCGGGTGGTCGGCCGCACCGAAGCGCAGCGGGTCCATCACGGCGACCGGGCGGGCGCCCATCGCCAGGATGTCGCGCACGATGCCGCCGATGCCGGTGGCCGCACCCTGGTAGGGCTCGATGTACGAGGGGTGGTTGTGCGACTCGACCTTGAAGGTCACCGCGTAGCCCTGGCCGACGTCGACCACACCGGCGTTCTCGCCGATGCCGACGAGCATCGCGTCGGACTGCGGGGCCTTCTCGCCGAACTGCTTGAGGTGCACCTTGGAGCTTTTGTACGAGCAGTGCTCCGACCACATGACCGAGTACATCGCGAGCTCGGCGCCGGTGGGGCGGCGGCCGAGGATCTCGCGGATGCGGGCGTACTCGTCTTCCTTCAGACCGAGCTCGGCCCAGGGCTGCGCGGAGTCCGGGGTCTGCTCGGCGTTCTTGACGGTGTCGAGAGACATCAGGCGTTCACCAGCTGCTTCAGTACGGAGGTGAAGAAACCCAGGCCCTCGGTGTTCGGGCCGGTGAGCTCCTCCACGGCGTGCTCGGGGTGCGGCATCAGACCGACGACGTTGCCGGCGGCGTTGGTGATGCCGGCGATGTCGCGGTACGAACCGTTGGGGTTCACGTCGAGGTACCGGGCGACGATGCGGCCCTCGGCCTCCAGCTCGTCCAGCACGTGCTCGTCGGCCACGAAGCGGCCCTCGCCGTTCTTCAGCGGGACGACGATTTCCTGGCCGGCTGAGTAATCGGCCGTCCAGGCGGTGGCCGCGTTCTCGATCCGCAGCTTCTGGTCGCGGCAGATGAAGTGCAGCGAGTCGTTGCGGGTGAGCGCCCCGGGCAGCAGGTGCGATTCGCACAGCACTTGGAAGCCGTTGCAGATACCGAGGACGGGCATTCCCAGCTTGGCCTGCTCGATGATGGTCTCCATCACCGGCGAGAAGCGGGAGATCGCACCGCAGCGCAGATAGTCGCCGTAGGAGAAACCACCCGGCAGCACGACGGCGTCGACCTGGTGGAGATCCTTGTCACGGTGCCAGAGCGCGACCGGCTCGGCGCCCGCGAGGCGGACGGCGCGGCGGGCGTCCTGGTCGTCGAGCGAGCCGGGGAAAGTGACGACGCCTACGCGCGCGGTCACTTGCCCTCCTCCTCGACTCGGACGGTGAAGTCCTCGATCACGGTGTTGGCGAGGAAGGTCTCGGCAGCCTCACGGATGCGGGCGAGGGCGGCGTCGTCCACCGGCCCCTCCAGCTCCAGCTCGAAACGCTTTCCCTGGCGGACGTCGGCGACCCCGGTGAACCCGAGACGCGGCAGCGCACGCTGCACCGCCTGTCCCTGGGGGTCGAGGATCTCCGGCTTGAGCATGACGTCGACTACGACGCGTGCCACGGGCACTCCCGATGTGTGGTGCGTGAAGGCGGGGGGACCTTCAGAGTACCGGGGCTTTCGGGCGCTTTTGCGAGCGGCCACAGGCGACGCGCGTAGACCGCCGACCCTTACGCAGCAAGGGCTCCGAGCCCCTCGCGCTCCCCTTCCCGGCCGGTTATCACCCGGCCCATTCCTGGTCCAGACCTTCTCCGAGCCGCCCCGAGAACGTCCGAATACCGGCACACCGGACATGTCGACCATCAGTATCCGAAGCGCAAATCCCGGCCGGCGCCGGCCAACGGCGATCCTCCGTGAATATCCGGAAAAAGAATGCACGGGCCCTTCGATTTCAACCCGCTTTTGGTGCAGAATAAGGGCCACCGGCAGCGGAGTGCGCCGCGTATCGGCATGGGCTCGCCCGCTGCTCCGGTGCGCTTTCGCGGCCGCTGCACAGGGCCGGTGTGGCGCACCCTGCACCCGACGGCCGAATTGCCCGAGAGGATTGACACCCATGGCTCAGCGTGTAGTTGTCACGCTCTCCGACGACCTGGACGGCGGCACCGCCGCCGAAACCGTCCACTTCGGCGTCGACGGGAAGTCGTACGAGATCGACCTGTCCCTGGACAACGCGGAAAAGCTGCGGGAGGCCCTCGCCCCGTTCGTCGCGGCCGGCCGGCGCCAGAGCCGCAGCGGCAAGTCCTTCCGCCGCACCGCCCTCACCCCGGACCCGGCGGCCGTCCGCGCCTGGGCCCAGTCGCACGGCATGGAGCTGCCGGCCCGCGGTCGCATCCCCAAGCACGTCTACGAAGCCTTCGCCGACGCGAACTGACCCACCCGTCGCCCCGCCCAGGTCACCGCGGCCAAGGGTGGGGCGACCACCCCGAAACATGGGGTAGAGTATTCCTCGTCGCCGCAACCGGAGAGATCCGAACGAGGCGGCCGGTGCCCACCAGCACCGTGCGGACGTGGCTCAGTTGGTAGAGCATCACCTTGCCAAGGTGAGGGTCGCGAGTTCGAATCTCGTCGTCCGCTCCAGCCCTTCGGGGTGTGCAGTACAACTCAAAATCGTGCGGACGTGGCTCAGTTGGTAGAGCATCACCTTGCCAAGGTGAGGGTCGCGAGTTCGAATCTCGTCGTCCGCTCCAGTCCCGAAAGCCCCCTCGCCGAGGGGGCTTTCGGCGTTTCCGGCTCCGGTCGTCCCCAGCCGTTCGCAGCCGTTCCCGGTTGATCAGTGCCCGAAGGGGGCGTACCGGATCCGGTACGCCCCCTTCCGTCCGCACTCAGCTCCAGCTGAGCCCGGTGAGCAGTTCGTACGCCTCGACGTAGCGGGCGCGGACCCGCTCGGTCACCTCGGCGGGCAGCACCGGCGGCGGCAGCTCGCCGGCCGGGTCCCAGCCGGAGGCCGGGGAGGCCAGCCAGTTGCGGATGATCTGCTTGTCGAAGGAGGGCTGGGCCCGGCCCGGCTGCCACTCGTCGGCCGGCCAGTAGCGGGAGGAATCCGGGGTCAGCACCTCGTCGCCGATCACCAGCTCGCCGTCCAGCAGGCCGAACTCGAACTTGGTGTCGGCCAGGATCAGGCCGCGGTCCCTGGCCACGTCCCGGGCCCGGGAGTACACCGCGAGGGTGGTCTGCCGCAGGGTGGCGGCCAGGTCGGCGCCGATCCGGCGGGCGGTCTCCTCGTAGGAGACGTTCTCGTCGTGCTCGCCGACCTCGGCCTTGAGCGCCGGGGTGTAGATCGGGCTGGGCAGCTCGGAGCCGTCCTCCAGGCCCTCGGGCAGCGCGATCCCGCAGACCGTGCGGTCCTTCACGTACTCCTTGAGGCCGGAGCCGGTCAGGTAGCCGCGGGCCACGCACTCGACCGGCACCATCTCCAGGCTCTTGCAGATCATCGTCCGCCCGGCCCAGTCGGCGGGGGCCCCGGCCGGCACCTCGGTGGAGATCACGTGGTTCGGCACGATGTCCGCGATCCGCTCGAACCACCACAGCGAGAGCTGGGTGAGCACGCGCCCCTTGTCCGGGATCTCGTTGGGCAGCACCCAGTCGAAGGCCGAGGTGCGGTCGCTGGCGACCATCACCAGCTCCCCCGACTCGGCGCGGTAGAGGTCGCGCACCTTGCCGGTGTGCAGGTGGGTCAGGCCAGGCACCTGGACCGGCTCGGGCTTGGTGACAAATCCGCTCAAGGTCGTCTCAGTCCTCAGGGGTGGTACGCGTGTGGGGAACCGCGCGATGGGAGGTCACTGGCCCCGAGTCTTTCACGACCCCTCCGACCAGGCCGATCAGCCGTCCTTGCAGAGCTGGTCGAGGAGGTTGGCGGTGGCCCGCTGGATCCTTTCGTCGGTGTGGCCGGGGCGGTCCAGGGCGGGCGACCAGGCGAAGGTGCCGGCGGCGAAGACGTAGGCGCCGCTGGGGGCCCGGTAGAGCGAGGTCTCCTGGTGGCGGGGGCGGCCGGCCGGGTCGCGGTAGGGGGAGTGGGCCAGCAGGATCCGCTCGCGGTGCGGGGGCAGCGCAGTCCTGGGGTGGTAGTGGTCGGCCTCGCCGGCCACCAGGCCGGGCAGCTCGTCGCCGTCCCGCAGGCCGGTGCCGGCCCAGAGCCAGTGCCCGGTGTTCCGCGCGACCAGCGGCACCGGCGTGCTCACGCTGCCGCCGTACTGCAGCCCGAGCAGCAGTTGCTCGGGCTCGCCCGCGTCGCGCCAGAGCGCGCTCTGACTGCCGGGCACCCCGGCCGCCGCGTGCCCGGCCGGCACCCGCTGCCGCTTGCGGCAGTTGAGCAGCCGGTTCGGCTCCCCCGCCGCCCCCGCGCTCAGCTCCACCCGCCAGTACATGGTGTTGGCCGAGAGGAAGACCAGCGAGGTGCCGCCGTCTCTGGCCCGCTCGACGGCCCGCCGCATCGGCTCGGACCAGTACTCGTCGTGCCCGGGGAAGACCAGCGCCCTGTGCCGGGCGGGCTCGACCAGCCCGGCGTGCAGGTCGGAGGCGGTGGCGTAGGAGAGGTCGTAGCCGTACCGCTCGGCCCAGCGGATGAAGTCGTAGGCGTGGCCCACGTGCAGCGGCAGCCCGGCCCCGGCGTGCGGGCGGTCGAAGGAGACCGTCACGGCGGCCTCCGGCTCGCGCAGCAGCCCGCCCCGGTCGTCCCAGGCGTGGTAGAGGCTGGCGCCCTGCCGGCCGTCCTCGGGGAAGAGGTTGTACGCCTGCCAGGTCACGTCCGGCAGCACCAGCAGCAGCTCGGCGGGATGGGTGGGCTCGGCGAAGTCCCGTACGGTGAACGGGATGTGACTGCGGTGCAGGTTGTCGGCGGTGGTGAGCACCGCGACGTAGGCGCCGGGGTGCCAGTGCGGCGGCACCTGGAGCCGCCAGGACTGCCACCAGTGGTGGCAGGAGACCGTCCGCCCGACCACCAGCGGGGCCGGCTGGGCCACCCCGGCGACCACCGGGCTGCAGGTCATGTGGTGGGCGCCGTCGCCGCCGTAGTGGCCGATCCGGTAGACGTCCACGGTGAACTCGCGCGGCGGGTGCACGGTGACCCGGAAGTCCACCGAGCCGCCGGGGCGGACCACCCCGGCCGAGGCGAAGCCCTTGATCTGCTGCTGCACGTCGTCGGCGTTGGCCGGGGTGCCGACCGGTGGCTTGGGGCGGCCGGTGGCCAGCGGCTGCTGGCCCGGGGCGTCCACGCTCACGTACCAGGGCACCGCCCCCTCGACCTCGGCCAGGTACTGGTCGGGCCCGCGCAGCCAGGGCAGCGGGCCCTGGCCGAAGGGATCCGACACGCCGTGCGCCAGCGTGCCCGACTCCCAGCGGCGGTTGAGTTCCGTCCCCACGCGCCCCTCCCACAGTTCACGCCCGCGAGCGGCATGTGCCAAGCGGATGTGCGTGCGGCCAAGCACACCACACCAGGCTGGCGCTGCGTCACCCCAAGGTAGCAACAACTCTTGTTGAAATCAGGGCAGCTGACGGGCCGTCCGTGCTCCGTCAAACCCCCCGCGACGCCCGCCCGGCTCAGCTCCGGACCGGGCGCTCCAGCCGGATGCCCTCCGCCTCCAGCCAGCCGCGGAGCGGAGCGTCCTTGCCCTGCTCGACCGCCTCGGCGACCGCCAGGGCCAGATCCGGCCGCCGGACGCCGCCGATCAGCAGCACCGGCCCGTCCAGCCAGTCCAGACCGGGGGTGCCCACCCCGGCGTCGATCACCGCGCAGCAGACCGTGGAGGTGACGTGCTCCACCAGCAGATCGGCCCCGCCCCGGGGCTGATCCAACGGAGGCACGCCCGCCGCCGGGGGCGCGGCCGCGGCGGCGCGCGCCACCTGGAGGGCCAGCGCGGCGGCCAGCGACTCCCCCGCCCCCTCGCCCAGCCGGTCGAGCACCCGGCGCAGCGTCGGCCCCGGGGCGCCCGCGCCGCTCTCCGGCCCGACCTCCGACCCGCTCTCCGCTCGGGCCTCCGCGGCACCCTGGGCCCCGCCCGCCAGGGCGGCCCGCAGGGTGGCCACCTGGAGACGCCAGCCCCGGTGGGCCACCTGCTCGGGGTAGTCGGCCCAGTCCAGCGGCTCCCAGCCGGGCTCGGCCCGGCCGACGAAGAGCTCTGCGGCCAGCAGCGAGACGGCCGCGTCCACCCCGCCCGGCTGCTCCAGCAGATCGCAGGCGGGCCGGTCGCCCAGCCGGGTCTCGTAGCCGTCGGCCAGCCTGTCCCGCCGGGAGAGCTCGGTGAGGGCGGCGACCACGCCGGCGTCCAGGTGCGCGGGGTGGCGGCCGAGCCGCCAGGCCGGCAGCGCCACCCTGGTCAGCAGCCTGTCCCAGCCCGCGTAGGCCAGGCCGACCTGCTCCTGGGCGGCCACCCGCAGCCCGTAGTCCACCGCCTTGGCCCGCTCGGAGGCCCGGGCGGCCACCGCCCGCTCCAGCTCGGCGGAGTGCTCCCGGCAGGCGCCGAGCAGCAGCCGCAGCACCCGGGCGGTGAAGCCCCGGCGACCGGCCTCGCCGAGCGCCGCGTCCAGGCTGCGGACGAAACGGCGGGCGGCGGCGATCTCCGGATCGGCCGAGGCGGCCGTGCCGGCCACCACCGGGGCGAGCAGCGCGCGGAGCTCGCCCGCCCGCATCCACCACAGGAACGGCGAGCCGACCACCAGCACCGGAGCCGCGGGCTCCGCCGGGCGGCGGGTGAGCGGGCCGCGGCGCGGGTGCTCCTCCTCCAGCCAGCTGTCGCAGTCCGGCACGATCGCGATGCCCGCCGGGGCGGGCACCTCCAGACCGGCCGCCAGCTCGGTGATCATCCCGTAGAGCTCGGGCGCCTCGCCCGGCGCCACCAGCACGGCGGGCGTCCGCGGCGGCACGGCCCGGGCCAGCGCCCGCACCACCACGGCCGCGCCCAGCAGCGCGACCACCGCGGCTATGCAGACCACCCAGCGGACGACCCCCCAGAACGCGGCGTCCTCCGCCCCGGCGGCCCCGATCCTTCCGGTGACCCGCCCGGCGCACAGCACCACGGCGAAGGCGGCGGGCAGCACGGCGACGGCCAGCGCCCGCCCTCGGACCCGGAGCACGGCCTGGGCACGTGCGCGGGCTGCGTCGACAGCGGCCATACGGCGCGGCACCCCCTTTGGAGCCGAATCGGAATGATCAGTACTCGACCGGGAAACGGCGGTGGCCGACCCCGACTGTGCGTCCTGCGTGGCACTTCTGACAGTTTTGACGCCCGTGTGCGGGTAGGCGTTCCGGAACGCCACACTTTCCACCCGTCCTGGTGACAAGTGGCGCACCGCACCCCCACCGGCGCACCCCGCCAAGATCCCCCGGCCACCCCCGCCACAGCGATTCAGCGCACCATAAGGCCGAACCCGGCACCACGTCAGCCGGATACCGACTCAGTCACCCGAACGACTGGAATCACCCCACCGATCGGTGTGTCGGCTGGCGCGGATATCCGCGCAGAGCGAGTTGCCCTATTAGGGGCGGAAACGACAGGGGCGCGGGCAACGACGCGAGCGTACCTGCACAAAGGTGCATGGTCGGTCGCGCAGTTCCCCGCGCCCCAGGTGGTGCGGCAGTGCCTAGCCCGCGGCCTTGGCCGCGATGTCGGTGCGGTGGTGCGAGCCCTTCAGCGAGATCGCGGCCACGCCGCGGTAGGCCTTCTCCCGGGCCTCGGCGAGGTCGGCGCCCACCGCCGTCACCGACAGCACGCGGCCGCCCGCGCTGAGCACCTCGCCGTTCTCGCCGGCCTTGGTGCCGGCGTGCAGCACGAACGCGGTGCCGTCGGCCTCCGCCTCGGCCAGGCCCTCGATCGGGTCACCGGTGCGCGGCGAGGCCGGGTACCCCTCGGAGGCGATCACCACGGTGACCGCGGCGCCCTCGTCCCAGCGCAGCGGCTCCAGGGCGTCGAGGGTGCCCTCGGCCGAGGCCAGCAGCACGCCCGCCAGCGGGGTGCGCAGGCGGGCCAGCACGACCTGGGTCTCCGGGTCGCCGAAGCGGGCGTTGAACTCGATCACCCGGGTGCCGCGCGAGGTGAGCGCGAGCCCGGCGTAGAGCAGGCCGGAGAACGGGGTGCCCCGGCGTCGCAGCTCGTCCACGGTGGGCTGCAGGACGGTGGCCAGCACCTCCTGCACCAGGCCCTCGGGGGCCCAGGGCAGCGGCGAGTAGGCGCCCATGCCACCGGTGTTCGGGCCCTCGTCGCCGTCCAGCGCGCGCTTGAAGTCCTGCGCGGGCACCAGCGGCAGCACGGTGGTGCCGTCGGTGATCGCGAAGAGCGAGACCTCCGGGCCGTCCAGGTACTCCTCGATCACCACGCGGTCGCAGGAGAGCGCGTGGGCCAGCGCCTCGGCGCGGTCCGAGGTGACCACGACGCCCTTGCCGGCCGCCAGGCCGTCGTCCTTGACCACGTACGGGGCGCCGAAGGCGTCCAGCGCCTCGACGATTTCCGCCTCGGTGGTGCAGACGTAGGACCGGGCGGTGGGCACCCCGGCGCCCGCCATCACGTCCTTGGCGAAGGCCTTGGAGCCCTCCAGCTGGGCCGCCGCCCCGGAGGGGCCGAAGACCGGGATGCCGGCCGCCCGGACGGCGTCGGAGACGCCCGCGACCAGCGGGGCCTCCGGGCCGACCACGACCAGACCGGCCCCGAGCCGCTGGGCGAGCGCCGTGACGGCCGCGCCGTCCAGCTGGTCGACCGGGTGCACGGTGGCGAGCTGGGCGATCCCGGCGTTGCCCGGAGCGCAGTGCAGCTCAGTGACGTCGGGATCTTGGGACAGAGAGCGGCACAGGGCGTGTTCGCGGGCGCCGCCGCCGATGACGAGGACCTTCACGCTTGGAAGGGTAGTCGGTGGCCCGTCCGGGCCGTGGACCGGCTCCGGTCGAACCTCCAACCAGGGCCTCACTGAGCTGCCGATATCTGGAGGAACCTCCAACTCCGGAACCCCCCGGCCCCGGGTGTCAGAGCGGCGGGAGAGAGTGGGCTCGCTCGGACGGGTGAAATCCCACCGTCCCCCGCAACTCTCCCACCTCGGGGAAAGGGGGTGAATTCCGGTAACGATCACCGCCGAAGCGGCCACATGGTCAGCCATTTGGCGGTAAGAAGTGCTGTTGGACAGCGGTACCGCGCCTCGTGGTACGCAGCAGTCAGCGTGGTACGCAGTCAGGTTCGACACCCGAGTTCCACGAGCAGTCAGGTCCGGCACCCGGCCAGGGCCTCAGCAGTCCCCGCCACAGGGAGCCCCACAGGTGAGCCAGCCGGAAATGCAGCCCGAGGAGACCCCCTGGGGCAAGGAGATCGGCGAGGAGGACCAGCCCGCCGCGCCCGGGCGGGCCCCGACCCGCCGCCGCACCGATCTGAGTGCCCGCCAGTTCCCCCTGGGGGACTGGGGCGAGCCCGCCGAGCGGTTGGAGGAGCTCTACCGCTGGTCCGAGGAGCGCGCCGTCGAGGCCATCGACTGGTACCGCCGCGACCGGATCTGGAAGCGCCGCTGGGCCCGGTTGCTCCGCCTCGGCGCCGGCCTGTTCGCCGCCGCCGGCGTCACCGCCCCGGTGGTCGCCCTGACCGGCCTGGCCGACCGCGCCGCCGACTGGGGCTACGTCTCGCTCGCCCTGGCCGCCGCCTGCGTGGGCGCCGACCGCGCCTTCGGCCTGACCTCCGGCTGGATGCGGGACATCTCCACCTCCCAGGCGCTCCAGCGCCGCCTGGAGGCGTTCCAGTTCGACTGGGCCTCCGAGTGCGTGCGCGAGGTGCTCGGCCCCACCGAGGGCACGGCCGGCGAAGCCGCCGAGCGCTGCCTCGGCGTGCTGCGGCGGTTCTGCGAGGACGTCTCCGACATGGTCCGCACCGAGACCGCGGAGTGGATGCTCGAGTTCCGCGCCTCGATGACCCAGCTCCCCACCCAGTCCCCCGGCCCCTGGGGCGGCCGCACCGAACTCGGCGCCGGCGCACAGGTGCGCATCCTCCCGCCGCCGGGCACCCGGCCCACCATGCCGCGGCAGCGGCCCCCGGAGGGGCGGTGATTTTCCCTCCGGGGTGCGGTTGCACGATCAGGGGCGCGGGGAACGGCGCGGCCAGCCAGTGAGCTCGCCGCAGATCGCAGAGATGCCCACTTGCACCGTCAACGGACAGTGCAAGTGGGCATCTGCGGTTACGCGAAGACGATCATGGCACCTTGGGTGACGCTCCGCGTCGCCGCCGCGAACAGCCCCGCCCAGGCATGGCGCTCGCGGGCGTAGGGGTGGATGTCGTCGAGCGGGGGGCCGAAGGGCTGCTCGAGGCCGGTGGGGCCGAGCGGGCGGGTCGGCAGGGGCGGGTTGAGGTGGTCTATGCCGAGCAGGGGGGCCACGGCGAGCAGCTCGCGGAGCAGGCCCTGGGAGGAGCCGAGCGGGCCGCCGGCCTCCAGCAGGGTGTCCACCACCAGCGGCAGCTGGAAGTCGATCGGCACGTACGCCCCGGCGTGGTCGAAGTGCCAGACCAGGTGCGACTGCTCCGCCGTGGATTCGAACATCTCCAGCAGCTGCTCGTAGTCGCCGCCGAGCGCGTCCACCGGGCTCAGCTGGAAGCCGGTCAGGCCCAGCAGGTAGGCGCGCCGCAGGAAGTGCAGCGAGTCGTAGTCGAAGGCGGCTATCGGCTCGACCGTGCCGCTGAATCCCGGCACGTACTCGTAGACCGGCACCTCGGGCAGCCCGTGGGCGGCGAGTGCGGAGTTGTACCGCAGGAGGTCGTCGCGGAAGGGGTTGTCGGGGTTGTGCGTCAGCACGTCCACAAGCGGGACGAGCCAGAGGTCGCAGGCCATGGGCCGGCTCGTCCTCTCCGGTCGGCGGGCAACGACCGCCCACCCTACCGGCCCGTGGCTCCTCCTCCACCGGGCAGCAGCGGGCGGCCGAACCGGCCCGGCGGGAGCGAGCGCGGCAGGGGCACCAGGCCCAGACCGACCTCCGGCCCCTCGACCACCGTCACCTGCGGCACCGCCTCCCGGCAGGGCGCCGACGAGCCTGCAGCGGCCGACGACTCCAGCGGCCGCAGCGGTTCCATCGGCTGCAGCGGCTCCATCGGCTCGACGGCCGAGGTGAGCAGCGGGAGCACGCCCACGGTGTCCAGCGAGTTGCCGGTCAGCCGGGCCATCAGGCTGATGGTGAAGAGGTTGTAGTCGTTCACCACCTGGTGGGCGCCGGCCACGTCCCGGGCCTCGATCCGGTCGACCAGCTCGCTGTGCCGGGCCCAGCAGACCCCGTTCAGGTCCTCGGCGGCCCGCAGGAAGGGCGCGGCGTACATCCAGGACTGCACCCGCAGCCAGTCCAGGTAGTCGGCGGTGCGCCGGTTGTCGAGCAGGGCCCCGGCCTCCTGCCAGAAGCGGCGGTCGCAGCCGACCATCACGTCCAGCTGCCCGGCCCGGGCGGCGGAGGCCGCGGCCTCGGCGCGGCGGCGCAGCGAGGGCAGCCGGCCCCAGTCGTAGCCGGCGGCCAGGTTGGTGAGGCGGCGGAAGGAGCCGTCGGTGAGCAGGGTGCGGCTCTCGAAGATCTCCACGAAGTCGCGCCAGGTGAACTCGGGCACGGTGAAGCCGCGGTGGTGCTCGGCCCAGAGCAGGCCCTGGGCCGCGAGGTCGACCAGCGCCTCGCGGGCCGGGGTCGCCGAGACTCCGTAGAGCTCGGCGATCTCCTTGACGGTGAAGTTGCGACCGGCGGCGAGCCGCCCGGCCATCATCTCCTCGCGCAGCGCTCCGGCGATCTGCTCGCGGAGGCTGTTGCGCTGGATCGGCGCGCGGCTGTGGCCGTCGACGGTGGCGGGCATCGGGCGACGGCCTCCTGTTCGGGCTCGAGCCGGTGGGGCGTCCGCTGCCCGGGGCAGAGAACGCGACGACGGCTCATCTTCTCAAAGATGGTCACCCGATGCGCAATGCCTTAACCCCGCCCAATCCGGACCCAATCCGGACACGGCCCCCGCTACCGCCCCGCCGCTGCCCCTGCGGGCAGTCAGCGCTGGACCGGCGCGGGGATGCCGAGCAGTCTGTCCCGGTGCACCGGGAAGTCCACCCGGGCCTTGGAGACCTCGGCCGCGTCGAACTCGACCGAGAGCACCTCCTCGCCGAGGCCGGCCTCGGCCAGCACCTTGCCCCAGGGGTCGACGACCACGCTGTACCCGCCCTGCTCGACCCCGCCGTGCGTGCCGGCGGTGTTGCAGGCCAGCACGTACGCCTGCTCCTCCACCGCGCGGGCCCGGGCCAGCAGCGACCAGTGCTCGCGGCGGCGCTCCGGCCAGGCGGCGGGGACGACCAGCAGCTCGGCCCCGGCGTCCAGCAGCGCCCGGAACAGCTCCGGGAAGCGCAGGTCGTAGCAGGTGGCCAGGCCCAGGGTGCCGAGCTCGGTGGTGGCGGTGACGATCTCCTGCCCGGCGCCCATCACCACGGCCTCACCGCTGTCGAAGCCGAAGCGGTGGATCTTGCGGTAGGTGTGCGCGAGCTCGCCGTCGGGGGCGAAGAGCAGCGAGGTGTTGTAGATCGGCCCGTCGGGGTCGCGTTCGACGATCGACCCGGCGTGCAGCCAGACCCCGGCCGCCTTGGCCGCCGCCGACATCGCCTCGGCCGTCGGCCCGTCCAGCGTCTCGGCCCCGGTCGACCAGGCGTCGTACGCGAAGCCGCCCAGCGGCCACAGCTCGGGCAGCACCACCAGGTCGGCGCCCTCCTGGGCCCGTACCAACGCGGCCGCGCGGGCCCGCCGTTCGGCCGGGGGCTCCTCGTCGGAGACCGCGAGTTGGATCAATGAAGCGCGCACACTACCACCGTCCGTGAGACGAGTCCTACGATCATCATCCGAAAGCGCTGCCCTGCTGTCACCCGGCAGCGTAACGTGCGGTTAGTGCGTCCGTCCGGCAGCCGGGACACCCGGTCGCCCGCCGCCACCCCCGGCGGCTCCGGGCGCCGTGGGGCAAGGAAGCTGACGGAGAGCCGGAGATCGCCGTGACCGACCAGACGGACCACCAGACGGACAGCCAGACCGTGCAGGGCTACATCGACGCCTGGACACACTCCGTCGAATCCATAATCGAGCTGCTCTCCACCCTCCCGGAGGACTCCTGGAACCGGGCCACCGAGTGCCCCGGCTGGTCCGTCCGGGACGTCGTCTCGCACATCATCGCCCTGGAGTCCGAACTCCTCGGCGACCCGCGGCCGATCCACTCGCTCCCGCGCGACCTGCGGCACGTCACCAGCGAGCTGGCCCGCTACATGGAGCTGCCGGTGGACAAGCGGCGCTGCCACACCGCCCTGGAGATGACCAGCGAGCTGGAGTACGTGGTCATCCGCCGCTCCCGCGCCCTGCGCGAGGCCCGCCAGACCGCCGGCGAACTCGTCCGCTGGTCGGCCGGCCCGCTCTCCCGCGAGCTGCCCTACGCCACCCTGCTCAAGCTCCGCACCTTCGACGTCTGGGTCCACGAGCAGGACCTCCGCCGCGCCCTCGCCACCCCCGGCAACCTCGACTCCCCCGCCGCCCGGATCACCCGCGACCACCTGCTGTCCGCCCTCCCCGCCGTGATCGCCAAGCGGGCCGGCGCCCCGGCCGGCTCCACCGTCACCCTCGACGTCACCGGCCCCCTCGAATTCCTCCGCACCGTCCGCGTCGACCCCACCGGCCGCGCCACCCTCGACGCCACCGTCACCCTCGCCCCCGACGTCCAGCTCTCCCTCGACTGGGAGACCTACCTCCGCCTCGCCTGCGGCCGAGGCCGCCCGGGCCCGGTCAAGGCCGAGGGCGACCAGGAACTGGCCGCCCGCATCCTCGCCAACTTCGCGGTCACCCCATGACAATCTGTGAAGGTTGATAACGATCGGTGCACACCGCCGGGCGCACAACCGTCCGCCCGGCGGGTACCGGTACGTCACTCATTCGGCCTCGTTACGCCATGCAACGGGTAAATCACCCGGCGTAATCGGAGGATGACATGAGCGATCAGGAAGAACAGATGACCCTCGTCCGGACCAGCTTCCCCGTCACGGGGCAGCCGATCCGGGTGGTGCTGATCGACGGCGAGCCGTGGTTCGCGGCTGCCGACGTCTGCGCGGTCATCGGACGGCAGAACCCCAGCGACACGGTGCGGGCCCTCGACCCGTGGCAGACCTGCACCGTGGACCTGCGCGACGTGACCCTCCAGCAAGGTGAAGGCCGGAAAGCGAACAAGCGGGGCAACCCGACCCTCGTCGTGATCAGCGAGGCGGGCCTGTACACCTTGCTCGTGCGGTCGGACAAGGCCGCTGCCAAGCCGTTCCGCCGCTGGGTCACCGACGAGCTCCTGCCCTCGATCCGGCGGGGCGACACCGACGTGCCGTTCCAGCGGCAGCGGATGGCCGAGACCCTCGCCGAGGCGATCGGCCAGCCGGTGGAGATCATCTCCGAGATCGAGGACCTCGACGGCGGACCGAGCTTCCTCGTCCACTCGGACGGCACGGTCCACTGCCGACACGGCGAGATGGAGTTCCGGATGCCCAGCCGGGAGGAGGACAGCGGGCCGCCCTTCGGCGGGTACTTCGAGTGCCCGAGCGTGGAGCGGGTCGGCATCCGGGGCGGGCGGGCCTTCCCGCGCTGCGCGCGGCTCAAGCTGGTGGACCTGATCCGCCGGGCGACCAGGCCGCCGGCCGAGGCGCAGGAGTCGCCGGTTGGTGGGGTGCTGGAGTGGCAGATCCGTAGCAACCGCGTCTTCGGTAACGCCCAGGACCTGGCCGCGCTGCTCCGCGCGTTGGACGAGCTGCCGGAGTAATCCACAGGCGCCGGGAGACTTGTCCACAGCCTGTGCCCCGGCGTTCTCTGCTGACGCCGTATGCCTAGGACAGACCTAGGCATACGGCGTTTCCAATGCCCGAATGCCTATCGCCGCAGGTCGGAAACCCTACGGCCGCCCGACCTTGCCCCGCAGCCGCAGGATCGCGATCACCCCGCCCGCCATCGGCAGCAGCATCCAGCAGAACGCCCACCGGTAGGTCTCCGCCGTGTAGCCGCCGGGGCCGGAGAGGGTGTCGAGGAGGACGCCGACGCCCAGCAGGGTGATCACGGTGCCGATGAAGCCGCCCATGTTGGCGATGCCGGTCGCGGTGCCGAGGCGTTCCAGCGGGTTGTGGGAGCGGGCGTAGTCGAGGCCGACCAGGGAGGCGGGGCCGTTGCTGCCCATGACGAGCAGGATCAGGACGAGGAGCCAGAGCGGGGGGTGGGCGCCGGGCCAGGCGAGGGCGAGGGTCCAGCCGGCGGTGGTGGTGGCGATGACGGCCAGGGTGATCGGCATCCGGGCCCGGGCCGACCGCATCAGCATCCGGCCGAAGACCAGCCCGAAGGCCATGTTCGCCAGCACGAGCAGGGTGAGCAGGCCGCCGGCCTCGGCCCGGGTCACGCCCTGGCCCTCGACCAGGTAGGGCAGGCCCCAGAGCAGGGAGAAGGCGGCACCGGGGAAGGCGGTGGTGAAGTGGACGGCCATGCCGAGCCGGGTGCCGGGCTCGCGCCAGGCGTCCCGGACCTGCTGCCGGACGGGGAGGCGCCGCGGGGCGGCGGGGGCCGGGGCGGGCGCGCCGGCCGGGGCCTCGCGGAGCAGCAGGGCGACCACGGCGAAGACGAGCAGGCCGATCCCGGCCATGGTGCCGAAGGTGGGCGTCCAGCCCTGGGCGTGCAGGGCCTGGGCGATGACCACGGTGGTGATCAGATTGCCGCCGGTGCCGACCAGGCCGGTGAGCTGGGCGACCAGTGCGTTGCGCCCGGCCGGGAACCACCGCGCGACCACCCGCAGCACGCTGATGAAGGTCATCGCGTCGCCGCAGCCGAGCACGGCCCGCGACACCAGCGCGGGCCCGAACCCGGGGCTGAGCGCGAAGGCCAGCTGCCCGGCGCTGAGCAGCAGCACGCCGGTCAGCAGCACCCGCTTCGGCCCGAACCGGTCGACCAGCAGGCCGACCGGGATCTGCATGGCCGCGTAGACCAGCACCTGCAGGATCGAGAAGGTGGCGAGCGCCGAGGCGTTGATGCCGAACCGCTGCGCGGCGTCCAGCCCGGCGACGCCGAGGCTGGTGCGGTGCATCACGGCCAGCACGTAGACGCTGACGGCGATCGACCAGGCGGCCCAGGCGGACCGCCCACCCGGCGGCCCGGTCTCGACCGCAAGAACCGGCGAGGCCGGAGCGGCCGGCGCGGCCGAGGAGCCCTGCGGGGGCCGGGGACCGGGGACGGAGGCGGCACGGGCGGGGCTGGCTGGGTCCACGGTCACCCGGACAGACTAGCCAGCTCACCCGTTCGACCGACAGGGGGTCGTACCCGAACCGCCGGACCGTCTCAACCCTTGAGCGTCCAGGTCGCCGTCCGCGTCATCCGGCTGTCCCGGAACGCCTCGTCCCGGACCCAGTCGGTGGTGTCCCGGACGGTCGCGGTGACGGTCAGCGGGCCGGTCAGGCCGAGCGCGGAGGTGTCCAGCCAGGTGCGGTCGGGGGCCTGCGGCTCGACCGGTGCGCCGTTGACCCGCCAGGCGATCTCCAGGTGGCGGCCGCCGACCAGGTCCACCGGGCGGACCTGGAGGCGCGGGCGCCCGGTCAGTTCGCCCTCGGCGGGCACCGGCGGGTCGACCGGGCTGACCCGGTGGTAGATCTGCTCGATGATCGCCTCCCGGGAGGGCAGGTTGTAGCTGCCGCCGAGGGTCCGCATCACGGAGTCGGTGGTCGGCCGGTAGACACCGTTGGTGCTGCGGTACGCGCCGACCGTGTCGGGGCCGTCGGGCGACTGCGCACCCAGCCAGCGCCACCACTTGAGGTGGTTGCGGAGCATCTCGTCGGCGCCGACCGAGGAGAGGTTGGGGTAGTCCGG
Organism: Kitasatospora sp. MMS16-BH015; assembly: GCF_002943525.1. NCBI lineage: Bacteria > Bacillati > Actinomycetota > Actinomycetes > Kitasatosporales > Streptomycetaceae > Kitasatospora > Kitasatospora sp. MMS16-BH015. The sequence goes on from NZ_CP025394.1 coordinate 4,325,283, forward strand.
GTCGTCGGGCGCGCTGTCGTACTCGTCGCCCAGGTCGCCGACGGTGTGCCCCATCTCGTGCTGGATGATCCGGCCGGCGTCCGGGCTGCCGCCCGCGAGGGTGGTGACCCCGGTGCCGCCCGCACCGCCGTACTCGGCGGAGTTGGCCAGCGCGATCAGGTACTGCGGGCCGTTGCCCTGGCCCGCGTACCGGGCGGTGGCGGTCTCGTCGGCGCAGAGCAGCCGGGCCGTGCCCTCGCACCAGAAGTGCATGCCCAGCGGGGTGCCGAGCTTGCGGCTGTGGTTCTCCGTCTCGGCGATGCCGGCCACCGGGGAGACCACCTCGACCCGCCTTATGTTGAAGAACCCCTGGTACGAGCGGAACGGTTCGATGTCCATCAGCGCGTGCCAGGCCCGGTCGGCCTGGTCGCGGAAGAGCGGCTGCTGGTCGGCGGTGTAGCCGTCGCCGAGCAGCACCAGGGTGATCCGGTTGGCGGGGTCGCCGGTCCGCCTTATGTCGACGGTGGGCGCGCTGCCGGGGCTGCGCAGGTCGGCGCGGGCGGCCGTGTGCGGCGGCACGGCCCGGTCCGGGCCGGCCGCGCTCTCGGGAGCGCCGATCGCGCCGAAGGGGGACGGGGCGACGAGCTCCAGCGCGGCGGGCAGCACGGCGGCCGACAGCAGCACGAGCACGGCCAGACTCCGGACGAGCCGGCCAGGTTTGCCAGTCGGCATACGGGGGCGTCCTCGGTGGTCCGGTCACCCGGCACGTCGCGCGGGTGGGGGGTCGCTCAGACGTACCCCCACCATCGCCCGGACCAGCCCCCCACCACCCGAGGTTCGCCGGGGGGTGCCATTTCCCCGGTCCAACCGGCGCAACCGGCAGGCGGCACCCGTAACCCCTGAGTTAGTCCTTTCGAACACCCCACCGGCTGCCCTTGGTGAGGGCGTGGGTGGCCAGGCCGAGGACCAGGCCCCAGAAGGCGGAGCCGATGCCGTGCAGGGTGAGGCCGGAGGCGGTGGCGAGGAAGGTGACCATGGCGCCGTCGCGGTCGGCCGGGTCGGCGAGGGCGGTGGTGAGGCTGTTCTGCAGGGCGCCGAGGAGGGCCACCCCGGCGACCACGGCGATCAGGGCGGGCGGCAGGCCGGTGAAGAGGCTGACCAGCAGGCCGCCGAAGCTGCCGACCAGGAGGTAGAGGAGGCCGGTGGACATCCCGGCCACGTAGCGGCGGCGCAGGTCGGGGTGGCTCTCCGGGCTGGTGCAGATCGCGGCGGTGATGGCGGCCAGGTTGACGCCCGGGGAGCCGAACGGGGCGAGCAGGATCGAGACGGCGCCGGTGCCGGTGACCAGCAGCCGGTCGTCCGGCTGGTAGCCGGAGGCCCGCATGATGCCCAGGCCCGCCGCGTCCTGCGAGGCCAGCGCGGCGATGGTGAGCGGCAGCGCGAGCCCCACGGTGGCCGACCAGGAGAAGGCGGGCGCCGTCAGCACGGGGTGCACCAGCCCGCCGCCGCCCAGGTGCAGCGGGAGCCCCACGGTGGCGGCGGCCAGCCCGGCCCCGGCCAGCAGGGCGAGCGGCACCGCGTACCGGGGCAGCAGCCGCTTGGCCACCAGGAAGGCGGCGAAGCTGCCGAGCACCAGCGCGGGCGCGCCCGGCAGGGCACCGAAGATGCCCACCCCGAACTCGAACAGGATGCCCGCCAGCATCGCGTTCACGATCCCGGCCGGGATGGCCCGGATCAGCCGCCCGAACAGGCCGGTGGCCCCGAAGACGGTGACGGCCACCCCGCAGAGCAGGTACGCGCCGACCGCCTCCCGGTACGGGTACGTCGCGAGCCCGGTCACCAGCAGCGCCGCGCCGGGGGTGGACCAGGCGGTGATCACCGGCTGCCGGGTGCGCCAGCTGAGCAGCAGGCTGGTCAGCCCGCAGCCCATCGAGACGGCCCAGATCCAGGAGGCGGTGTGCGCGGCGTCCAGGTGCCCGGCCGCCGCCCCGGCCAGCACCACCACCAGCGGCCCGGAGAACCCCACCGCGATGCAGACCAGCCCGGCGAGCAGCGCCGGCACCGAGACGTCCCGGCGCAGCGAGTGGCGGTACGCGGTCTCCGACGGGCCCGGGGGCGCCTCGATCTGGTGTTCAGTCACCCGCGCAGTATCCCGAAGGGCGCCGCGGATCCGCCGGAAAATATTTCGGAACCCACCTGCAACCCCCGGCGGGGATGCGCGTCTGTACGGGTGAAGGGCAACGGGGAGCGGACCGGCGAGTACCGGGGGGACGCGGACACCGGCCACCTTCGACCTGACGAATCATCGACACGCCACCCCTGGGGGAGCTCCATCATGCGTACGTCCGTTATCTCCCGTTCTGTCGCCCTCGCCGCCGCCACCCTCGGCCTCGCCGTGGCCCTCCCGCTCTCGCTCGGCTCCACCGCCGCCTTCGCCTGCGGCGAGGACACCGCGCCGACCGCACCGACCCAGGCCCCCGAGCACCACGACAAGCCGGCCCAGGCGAACTTCATCCCGGAGGTCCCGGGCACCCCGATGACCGTCACGGCGGGCGGTCCGGGCTTCGAACTCGGCGTGGAGATGGCCAACTTCACCGGCGCCCCGTACCGGCACATCGCCCCCGCCTTCAACGTGTTCGCCAGCGCGGACGCAGGGGACGGCAAGCACCTGATCAACCTCCAGCCGGCAGACGTCAAGGTCGAGGTGATGAACGCGGGCCACTGGCTGCCGCTCACCATGCACCACGGCTGCGACCCGACCCTGATCGGTGACACCACCCCCATCCAGGCCCCGCTCGCCGACGGCCACGCCCGCCGCTTCATGTTCCGGATCAGCATCGCCGCCGACACCTCGAAGAAGCTCACCAAGCTCGACGTCTTCACCTACGCCGACGGCCTGGCCAAGATCGACCGCCAGACCCTGACCATCGCCCACCCGGCCGCCACCGCCAAGCCCGTCCCGCCGAAGCCGGTCACTCCCAAGCCCACCCCGACCGCGACCACTCCCGCGCCGACCACCCCGGCCCCGGTCGCGAGCAACACCCCCGCCACCGTCCCGGCCGCCGTGGTCACCAGCACCACCCCCTCGGCCCCGGCCGCCCCGGTCACCCCGGCCACCGCCCCGGTCGCCGCCGAGCTGGCCAGCACCGGCCCCTCCGGCACCATCACCGCCCTGGCCGGCGCGGGCGGCGCCCTCGTCCTGCTCGGCGGCGGCGCGCTCTTCGCCTTCCGCCGCCGCACCGCCCGCTGACGCCGGGCGGAGCCGCCGGCCGCCGGGGGGCCGCCGGACCGCCTCCGCCCGCATCCCACACCGCCACGCCTTCGTACCGCCACACCACTCGTCACCACCGCTTCGGGGGGAAGCTCTGCCATGCGCACGCCCGTTATCACCCGTTTCATCACCTTTGCCCTGACGGTCGCGCTCAGTGCAGCCCTCCCCCTGACCGCCGGAGCCACTGCCGCCGCCGCTGCCTCGGCCTGCGGGAGCGGCACCCCCACCCCGTCGAGCCCGGCCGCCGACCCCGCCGGGCCCCAGCTCGGCAGCCTCCGGGCCGGGTTCGGCGCGAGCCCGCTCGACCTGACCGCGACCGAGGACGAACCGCTGGTGCTGACGGCCGAGTTCGGCACCACCGGCGAGGCCGCGACCGTCCGGCCGGTGCTCGGCCTGGACGCCTACGGGCCGGAGGACTCGCCGCACCGACCCGTCGACCTCCGCCCCGAGGACGTGACGGTCGAGCTGGAGACGGCGGACGGCACCCGGACGCCCCTGCCACTGCGGGCCGGCTGCGCCCCGACGCTGCGGACCGACGGCACGGCCCCCGCCCTGCCGCTGCCCGGCGGCCACAGCGCCCACGTCACGCTCCGGATCACCCTCCGCCCGACCCTGCCCGAGCAGGTCACCTCGCTCTCGCTCGGTCTCGCCGCCGACGGCGGCCCGGCCTTCAGCTCCGGCACCGACCACCGCACCGTCCAGGTCCGCCACCACTGGCCCGCCGCGGCCGGCCCGCGGCTGCGCACCACCCTCCCCACCGGCACCCTCCTCGCGGCGGCCGGTCTCGTACTCCTGGTCGGCGGCGGGGTGCTGTACACCGTGCGGCGCCGCAACGGCTCCCGCTGACCGGGAACGCGGAAGGGCCCGTCCTCGGCGGAGGACGGGCCCTTCCGTACGTACTGCCCGGGGCGTCAGCCCCAGGTGATCAGGCGCTTCGGGCGCTCCAGGATGGCGGCCGTGTCGGCCAGCACCTTGGAGCCGAGCTCGCCGTCGACCAGGCGGTGGTCGAAGGAGAGGGCCAGGGTGGTGACCTGGCGGGGGACGACCTTGCCCTTGTGCACCCAGGGGAGGTCGCGGACGGCACCGAAGGCGAGGATGGCGGCCTCGCCCGGGTTGAGGATCGGGGTGCCGGTGTCGACGCCGAAGACGCCGACGTTGGTGATGGTGATCGAACCGCCCGACATGTCGGCGGGCGGGGTCTTGCCCTGGCGGGCGGTGTCGATCAGGTCGCCGAGCGAGGCGGCCAGCTGCGGCAGGGTCTTGCTGCCGGCGTCCTTGATGTTCGGCACGATCAGCCCGCGCGGGGTGGCCGCGGCGAAGCCGAGGTTGACCTGGCCCTTGATCACGATCTCCTGGGCGGCCTCGTCCCAGCTGGCGTTGATCTCGGGGTAGCGGCGCACCGCGGTGAGCAGCGCCTTGGCGACGATCAGCAGCGGGCTGACCCGCACGCCCGCGCCCAGCTCGCCGCTCTCCTTGAGCTCGCGGACCAGCTTCATCGTCCGGGTCACGTCGACCTGGACGAACTCGGTCACGTGCGGAGCGGTGAACGCCGAGGCGACCATGGCCTGGGCCGTCGCCTTGCGGACACCCTTGACCGGCACCCGGACGTCACCGGCACCGACCGCGACGGGCAGCACCGGAGCGGCCTCGACCACCGGCGCCACGGCCTCGGCCACGGCGGCCGGAGCCGGCGCGGCGGCGGCGTGCACGTCCTCGCGGGTGATCACGCCGTCCGGACCGGTCGGGGTGACCGTCCGCAGGTCGATCCCGAGGTCCTTGGCGAGCTTGCGCACCGGGGGCTTGGCCAACGGCCGCTCCCCCGTCTGCACCGGCTCGGCCACCGGGGCGGGCGCGGGTACGGCCGGAGCGGCCACCGGAGCGGCCGCAGCCGGAGCCGAGGTGGCGACGACCGTGGTCTTGCGGGCCCGGCGCTGGACGCCGCCGGTGCGCGGGCCGTAGCCCACCAGCACCGCGCGCCGCTCGGGCTCGGGCTCGGCCTCGGCGGCCGGGGCGGCGGCCGGGGCGGCGGCCGGAGCCGCCACCGGAGCGGGAGCGGGAGCGGCCGCAGGAGCAGCGCCCTCCACCGCGACCGAGATGATCGAGGTGCCCACGTCCACCGTGGTGCCGGCCGGGAAGAACAGCTGCTCCACCGTGCCGTTGAACGGGATCGGCAGCTCGACGGCGGCCTTGGCCGTCTCGACCTCGCAGACGATCTGACCGTCCGTCACGGTGTCGCCCACCTTGACGAACCAGGTCAGGATCTCGGCCTCGGTGAGGCCCTCACCCACGTCGGGCATCTTGAACTCGCGGAGCGAGCGAACTTCGGTAGTCATGCTTCAGTCGCTCCCGGGATCAGTACGCGAGCGCGCGGTCGACGGCGTCGAGCACACGGTCCAGGTCGGGCAGGAAGGCCTCCTCGACCCGCGACGGCGGGTACGGGGCGTGGTAGCCGCCGACCCGCAGGACCGGGGCCTCCAGGTGGTAGAAGCACTTCTCGGTCAGCCGGGCGGCCAGCTCGGCGCCCATGCCCATGAAGACCGGGGCCTCGTGCACGACCACGGCGCGGCCGGTGCGCTTGACCGACTCCTCCACCGTGGCGAAGTCGATCGGCGAGAGCGAGCGCAGGTCGAGGACCTCCAGGTTGTGCCCGTCCTCGGCCGCGGCGGCCGCGACCTCGTGGCAGACCTTGACCATCGGGCCGTACGCGATCAGCGTCAGGTCGGTGCCCGGCCGCGCGATCCGCGCCGCGTGCAGCGGCAGCGGGGCGGCGGAGCCGACCTCGCCCTTGTCCCAGTAGCGGCGCTTGGGCTCCAGGAAGATGACCGGGTCGTCCGACTCGATCGACTGCTTGAGCATCCAGTACGCGTCGTCCGCGTTCGAGGGGGTGACCACGCGGAGCCCCGCGGTGTGCGCGAAGTACGCCTCGTGCGACTCGCTGTGGTGCTCGACGGCACCGATGCCGCCCGCGTACGGGATGCGGACGGTGACCGGCATCTTCACGTGGCCGAGCGCACGGGCGTGCATCTTGGCCAGCTGGGAGACGATCTGGTCGAAGGCCGGGTAGACGAAGCCGTCGAACTGGATCTCCACCACCGGGCGGTAGCCGCGCAGGGCCAGGCCGATCGCGGTGCCCATGATGCCGGACTCGGCCAGCGGGGTGTCGATGACCCGGGCCTCGCCGAAGTCCTTCTGCAGGCCGTCGGTGATCCGGAAGACACCGCCCAGCTTGCCGATGTCCTCACCCATGAGGACGGTCTTGGGGTCGCTCTCCAGCGACGAGCGAAGCGCGTTGTTGAGCGCCTTCGCGATGCTCAGCTGACCAGCCATCAGTGGTTCTCCCCGCCCTCGAACGACGCCGCGTACGCCTCGTACTCGGCCCGCTCCTCGTCCACCAGCGCGTGCGGCTCGGCGTAGACGTGCTCGAAGATCAGCGTCGGGTCCGGGTCCGGCATGCTGCGGACCCCCTCGCGCACGCGCAGGCCGAGCTGCTCGCTCTCCGCCTCGACGCCGGCGAAGAAGGCCTCGTCGCCGATGCCCTCCTTCTCCAACAGCGCCTTGAGCCGGGAGATCGGGTCCTTGGCCTTCCAGGCCTCGGTCTCCTCGTTCTCGCGGTAGCGGGTCGGGTCGTCGGAGGTGGTGTGCGCGCCCATCCGGTAGGTGAAGGCCTCGATCAGCACCGGGCCGGCCCCGCTGCGGGCGTGGTCGAGCGCCCAGCGGGTCACCGCGAGGCAGGCCAGCACGTCGTTGCCGTCCACCCGGACACCGGGGAAGCCGAAGCCGGAGGCGCGGCGGTAGAGCGGGATCTTGGTCTGCGTGGTGGTGGGCTCGGAGATCGCCCACTGGTTGTTCTGGCAGAAGAAGACCACGGGGGAGTTGTAGACCGAGGCGAAGGTGAAGGCCTCGTTGACGTCGCCCTGGCTGGAGGCGCCGTCGCCGAAGTACGCGATGACCGCGTCGTCCGCGCCGTCCTTGGTGATCCCCATCGCGTAGCCCGTGGCGTGCAGCGCCTGCGAGCCGATCACGATCGTGTAGAGGTGGAAGTTCTTCTCGTTGGGATCCCAGCCGCCGTGGTTCACGCCGCGGAACATGCCGAGCAGGTTCAGCGGGTCCACGTCGCGGCACCAGGCCACGCCGTGCTCACGGTAGGTGGGGAAGGCGTAGTCGCCCTCCCGCATCGCACGGCCCGACCCGACCTGCGCCGCCTCCTGGCCGAGCAGCGAGGCCCACAGGCCCAGCTCGCCCTGGCGCTGGAGGGAGGTGGCCTCGGCGTCGAAGCGCCGGACCAGGACGAGGTCGCGGTACAGCGCGAGCAGCTGCTCCGGCGTCGTCTCCAGGGGGTAGTCCGGGTGCTCGACGCGCTCGCCTTCCGGCGTCAGCAGCTGGATGAGCTCCGGCTGGGCGTCCGTCCCGACGCTCTGGGGGACGGAGGGGGCGGTCTTCTTGCGCGCCCTCGCCGTGCTTTTGACGGTCACGTTCACTCCTCGGTCTGTCCGGCCGCCCGGGGTCGCCGGTGACCGGTCCGGTCACCCCCCTGCAAGCGCGCGTGGGTGTGCGCGCGCCGACTGCTGGGCAGGTGGTGTTCCCTTTCCGACGGCGCCCCTCACGAGAACGTTACCCAGCGGCGCCCCTTGGCGCGCCTGCGCTAGGACGTCCTACTTGTTCTCTCGCCGGGAGCGGCGGGGTGGCGCCGCGCCTCGGACGGTGGCCGTCAGGACACCTGCGCACGCTATCCGGGCAGAGGGCTCCGCGTAAGGGGGTAACACGAACGAAATATTCGGACCCACAAGGAACGGAGCCTGTCCATCCGGTCTCACCTGTCGGACATCCCTGCGGTGGTATGGGAGTATTTGACCGTGACTGAAAACGGGCAAATCAGGGTATTCCTCCTCGACGACCACGAGGTCGTGCGCCGTGGCGTCCACGATCTCCTCGCGATGGAAGGCGACATCGAAGTCGTCGGCGAGGCCGGCACCGCCGCCGAGGCGCTGACCCGGATCCCGGCCGTCCAGCCCGACGTGGCCGTCCTCGACGTGCGCCTGCCGGACGGGAACGGCGTGGAGGTCTGCCGCGAGGTGCGCTCCCAGCACCCGGCGATCAAGTGCCTGATGCTCACCTCGTTCTCCGACGACGAGGCGCTGTTCGACGCGATCATGGCCGGGGCCTCGGGTTACGTGCTCAAGGCGATCCGCGGCACCGACCTCCTCTCGGCCGTCCGGGACGTGGCGGCGGGCAAGTCGCTGCTCGACCCGGTGGCCACCTCCCGGGTGCTCGCGCGGCTGCGCGACGGGGGTGAGAAGGAGGACGAACGACTCGCGCAGTTGACGAAGCAGGAGCGGAAGATCCTCGACTTGATCGGCGAGGGCATGACGAACCGTCAGATCGGCAACGAGCTGCACCTGGCCGAGAAGACCGTGAAGAACTACGTGAGCAGCCTACTTGCCAAGATGGGCATGGAGCGCCGGACTCAGGCCGCCGCCTACGTGGCCCGCCACCAAGCCGACCACCAGCACTGAGAGTTCACGGATCAGATGGCTGACACTCTGTCAAGTCGGCATGCCGCATCCGGCTACGATCTGCCCCGTGACGACGTACGGCCAGCTCTACGTGAGCGCTCCGGAGCGCCCTGACACCACCGCTCCCCCGGTCGGCACCCTCAGCCCCCCGGTCGGCCACCCGGCCGTCGCCGGGGTGCTGCGGGCCTACCGGACCGGTCCGGCCCGGGAGATCCGCCCGGTCTCCGAGGGCTTGTTGAACCGGGGGTACCGCGTCACGACGGGGAGCGGGCGGTACTTCCTCAAGTGCTACGTGGACCACGCGACCGCCTCCCGCCCGGCGATCACCGCCCAGCACCGCGCGACGGCTGCCCTGCACGCCCTCGGGCTGCCCACCGCGCCCCCGCTGACCACCCGGAGCGGCCGCACCGTGACGGCCTACGGCGGCCGCCGGTTCGCGCTCTTCCCGTGGGTCGAGGGCGGCCACCGGCACGGCACCGAGCTCGGCCAGCCGCAGTGCGGGGAGCTCGGGGAGCTGCTGGGGCGAGTGCACGGCGCGCTGGAGCAGGTCTGCGCCCCCGTGGTGCAACCCGCAGGCCACCGCAGCGCCGACCCGGCCGAGACCGCCCGGCTGGTCCGCGACCTGCTCGCCCTGCCCCGGATCCGCGAACGGGCCGAGCCCTTCGACGCCCTGGCCGCCCACCGGCTCGCCGAGCGGCTCGAACTGCTCGCCGCCCACTGGCACCGCCGCCCGGCCCCCGAGGCCGCCCCGCCCACCGGCTGGACGCACGGCGACTTCCACGGCCTCAACCTGCTCTACGGCCCCGGCGACGCGCTGGCGGCCGTGCTCGACTGGGACAAGCTCGGCCGCCGCCCGCGCGCCGAGGAGGCCGTCCGGGCCGCCACCCTGATCTTCAACGACCGGGAGACCGGCGTGCTGGACCTCGTCCGGGTCCGCCGCTACTCCCAGGCCTACCGCGCCGGCGGAGCCGCGACGGCGGCCGAGATGGCCGCCGCCTGCCACCGGGTCTGGTGGGAGCGGCTCAACGACCTCTGGATGCTCCAGTGGCACTACCAGCGCCAGGACCACCGGGCCGACCCGCTCTACCCGGCCTCGGCGGCCCAACTCTCCTGGTGGTGCGAGGAGTACGAGCAGGTGCTGGACGCCTTCTCCAACTGAGGCCCTGGGCCCCGACTACTCGGTGGCCCCGTCGGTGTGCTCCTGCGGGGTCGCCCCGCCCTTCGGCGAACCGCTCGGCGGGGGCGGCGGGCTGGCCGGGGTGCTCGGCGCCGCGGGCGAGCTGGCCGGCTCGCTCGGGGTGCTGGACTCCGTGGGCGAGCTGGAGGCCGAGGGCGAGCTGGACGGCGAGCTGGACGCGGAGGGCGAGCTGGAGGCCGTCTTCGAGCTGGTCGGCGACGGCGAGCTGCTGTGCGTGGCCGGCGGCGGGGTGTTCGGCGCGGTGTCGGTGGGCTGGGTGTACCCGCCGCTGCTCGGAGTCCGCTGGGGCGTCGGCGAGCTCTGCTCGCTGGGCTCCTCGGACGGCGACTGCGAGGCCGTGGCCGGCGCCGTCGGCGCCGTCGGACCGGTCTTGTGGTTGTTGTTGGTGTTGGTCACCGCGAGCACCACACCGACCGTCGCGGCCAGCAGGATCAGCACCGCACCGGCGATCCAGACCGCCGGCCCGCGCCGCCGGTGCTCCGGCTCCTCGTCCTCGGGGTAGTGACCGCCGTAGCCGTCCCCACCGCCACCGCCCGCCGCCGGGTACGGCGCGGCCGGGGTCTGGTAGGGCGAGGCCACCTGGTACGGCAGCACGGCCGTCGGGTCGGCCGGGCCCACGCCCGGCACCAGCGGCTTGGTGAGCGAGCCGTTCGGGGTGCCCTCGAAGGGCGGCTGCGGGCCGTTGCCCGCGCCCGCCGCCGCCAGCCCGGCCGCGGCGGCGGCCGCAGCGGCGGCACCGGCCGCGTAGCCGGCCCCGGCCGCGCCGTGCATCTCGCGCAGCGCGTGCTGGAGGTGGGCGCGGAACTCGTCGGCGCTCTGGAAGCGGTCGTCCGGGTTCTTGGCCAGCGAACGGAGCACCAGCTCGTCCAGCTCGGCCAGCACCCGGGTGTTGACCTGCGAGGGCGGCACCGGCGCGTCCTGGACGTGCTGGTAGACCACCGCGAGCGGGGTCTCGCCGACGAACGGCGGACGCAGCGTCAGCAGCTCGTAGAGCATGCAGCCGGCCGCGTAGAGGTCCGAGCGGTGGTCGACCGGCTTGCCGAGCGCCTGCTCCGGGGAGAGGTACTGCGGGGTGCCCATCACCATGCCGGTCTGGGTCATGGTGGAGGCCGCGCCGGTCAGCGCCCGGGCGATGCCGAAGTCCATCACCTTGACCGCGCCGGAGCTGGTGATGATCACGTTGGCGGGCTTGATGTCCCGGTGCACGATCCCGTGCCGGTGGCTGTAGGCCAGCGCCTCCAGCACCCCGGCGATGATGATCAGCGCCTGGTCGACCGGCGGCGCCTCCTCGTCCACCAGCAGCTCGCGGACGGTGCGGCCCTCGACCAGCTCCATCACGATGAACGGGGTGGACTCGCCGCCCTCCAGCTCCTCGCCGGTGTCGTAGACCGCGACGATCGAGTGGTGGTTGAGCGCCGCGACGGCGTGCGCCTCGCGGGTGAAGCGGAGCCGGGCCACCTCGTCCTGGGCCAGCTCGGAGCGGAGCAGCTTGACCGCCACCGTCCGGGCCAGCCGGATGTCCTGGGCCGCGAAGACCTCGGCCATGCCGCCCCGGCCGAGCCGGTGGGTCAGCCGGTACCGGCCGTCGCCCACCGTGCCGAGCGGCGCGGCGGTGCCCCGGCCGGGCGTGGCCGGGCCGCCGGCCAGCGGCCCGGCGGGCGGCTGGGTGGGCGTGGCGTCGCTGGGCGGCGGCGGAGTGCTGGGCGGACCGGCCGGCGCCGCCGAGGCGGGCAGGGCGGTGGTCTCGGCGGTCTCCTCCGGCGTCCTCGGAGCGCTGCCCCCGGCCGCGTCCTGCTCCGCCTCGCCGTCACCCGGCCGCTGTGTGTCTGCCATCGCTCCTCGCCCCGGGCAGTCGGCTCGGTGCGCTGTCGCCCTGTCGGTTCCGTCCCCTGAACGCTACCGCCTCGGCGCCCTCAGCGTGGAACCGCAGCTCCGGACGCCACCGGAGCGGCGCCGTACGTGCTATGCGTGCGCTGCTTCTGGGTCTTCGAGGCGGCCATCCCGACGATCACCACGGCCAGCACGATCAGCGCCACCAGCACCCCGATCACGATCAGCGCGGTGGCGCACCCGCTGTTGCGCTGCTTCTGCTGCGGCGGCAGGGGCTGCGGCACGTGCGGGGGGACCTGCTGGGGGACCTGCTGGGGGACCTGCTGGGGGACCTGCTGGGGAAAGGGGTGCGGGGTCGGGTAGCCCGGCTGCGGGGCGTACTGCGGCGGCGCGTACGGCTGCTGCTGCTGCGGGAAGGGGTGCGGGGTCGGGTACTGCTGCACCTGCGGGTAGGGAGGCGGGGTCTGCGGCCCGTACGGCGCCGGGGTCGGCGGCTGGTAGAGCGGCAGCGGCTGGCCGGAGAGCGCGCGGGCGTCGCCCGGCACCTGCGGGAAGTCGGTCAGCGAGGGCGCGGCGTGCACCGAGCGCGGCCCCTCCCCGATCACCAGCGGCTGCCCGGCCGCCAGCGGGCTGCCGTGGTCGCCCGCCGCCACCCGCTCGACCTCCTGCCGCATCGCCTCGGCGGTCGGGAACCGGTGGCCCGGGTCCTTCCGCAGCGCCCGCGCCACCAGGGCGTCCACCCCGGGGCGCACCGCCGGGTTGAGCGTGGAGGGCGCGGGCGGCTCCTCCTGCACGTGCTTGTACGCGATCGAGAACGGCGAATCGCCGTCGAAGGGCGGCTGCCCGGTCACCAGTTCGTGCAGCAGGCAGCCGACGGAGTACAGGTCGGAGCGGGCGTCCACGCTCTTGCCGAGCGCCTGCTCCGGCGAGAGGTACTGCGGGGTGCCGACGACCATGCCGGTCTGCGTCATCGAGGTCACCCCGGACTGCAGGGCGCGGGCGATGCCGAAGTCCATCACCTTCACCACGCCCTTGGCCGTCACCATGACGTTGCCCGGCTTGATGTCCCGGTGCACCAGCCCGTGGTCGTGCGAGGCGTCCAGCGCGGCCAGCACCTCGGCGGTGATCCGCAGCGCCTCCTCGGCCGGCATCGCGCCCCTGGCGCGCACCGCCTCGTTGAGCAGGTCGCGCAGGGCCTTGCCCTCCACGTACTCCATCACGATGTACGGCACCGTCACGCCGTCCGGCCCGACGTCCTCGCCACTGTCGAAGACCGCCACCACGTTCGGGTGCTGCAGCCGCGCCACGGCCTGCGCCTCGCGGCGGAACCGCTCGCGGAACGACTGCTCCCGCCCGAGCTCCGTGTGCAGCGTCTTCACCGCCACCTGCCGGTCCAGCACGGTGTCGTGCGCCAGGTGCACGGAGGCCATCCCGCCCTCGCCGAGCAGGTGGCGCAGAACGTACCGGCCGTTGCCCAGGGAGTGCTCGCCCATCGTCTCTCCACTCCCCGCTAGCCCGTCTGCCGGGTCAGATTACCGCCCTCATCCGGACGCGCCTCCCAGGGGCGCGGGGAACGGCGCGGCCAAGCATGCACTCTGCCGCTGTCTTACGCGGATGCCCTTGTCGCACTATCCGTTGACAGTGCAACTGGGCATCTCTGCGATCTTGAAGGCGCGCTTCTTCCGCTTCGCGCAGTTCCCCGCGCCCCTGGAGAGTGCAACTACAGGTACGGTCCGGCCCGCAGGCCCCGGCCGTCGGCAGGGTCGTCGTGGTCCTGTTCGGCGCCGAGGCTGCCGGGCGGCAGGGCCCGCCGCATCTGCTCCAGCTGGGCCCGGGCCGCCATCTGCTGGGCGAAGAGGGCGGTCTGGATGCCGTGGAAGAGGCCCTCCAGCCAGCCGACCAGCTGGGCCTGGGCGATCCGCAGCTCGGCCTCGGTGGGGATGGTGTCGTCGGTGAACGGCAGCGACAGGCGCTCCAGCTCCTCGACCAGCTCGGGGGCGAGGCCGAGCTCCAGCTCCTTGATCGAGCTCTTGTGGATCTCCTTCAGCCGCACCCGGCTGGCCTCGTCGAGGGGAGCCGCCCGCACTTCCTCCAGCAGCTGCTTGATCATGCTGCCGATCCGCATGACCTTGGCCGGCTGCTCGACCATCTCGGTCACCGGCAGCTCCCGGGGCTCCGCGCCCTCGGCGCCCGCCCGGCCGAGCCCCGCACCGACCGGCATCCCGTCCGGTCCCACGATCAGCACCTTCGGGATCTCCCCCGGCTGCGAAGCTTCGTTCATCGGGTTAGTCATAGCTCCTTCATATGCTTCGGCGACGGAGAGGGTCAACTGACACCCCGCCAGTAACCTCGGGGGCTCCGCCCGGTGCGGCGGCCGCACCGGGCTCAGCGCCGCCGCAGCCGCAGGCCGACCAGGGCCAGACCGCAGCCGATCATGGTCAGCCCGGCGCCGAGCGGGAGCTGGAGATTGGCCGGGTCGGTCCAGCGCAGGGGGGCGGCCACCGGTGCGCCGGCGGCCTGGGCGAGCCCCTGGCCGGGGGCTGCGGCAGCCGGGGTGGCCGCCGGCGTGACCTCCTCCTCGGGGGCCTGCGCCGACTCGTCCGGCGCCTGCGGGGCGGCGGCCTCGGCGTCCTCCGGGGCCTGCTCGGGCGCCGCCTCGGCCGGGGCTTCGGCGGGCTCCTGCTCGGGCGGCTGCTCCGCCTGCTGCTGCACCGGCCGGGCCGGGCGCTCGGGCGCCGGGCGGCGGGCCACCGTGCCGGCGGCGGTCGGGTCCGCGACCGAGGTGGCCGAGGGGGTGGCGCTCGGCTGCGGGGTGGAGCTGGGGGTGGGCTCGGCGGAGGGGGTCGGCACCGGGCTCGGGGTGGCGGCGACCGGGCCGGTGGCGGTCGGCTGGGCGGTCTCCGCCGGCGGAGTGGGCTGGGCGGAGGGGGTCGGCGGCGGGGTGGGTATCGCGGTGCCCGGGTCCGGGTCCACCGGGGGTACGGCGGGCGGCGTCGGCGGCTCCACCGGCGGCAGGGTGACCGGCGGCAGGGTGACCGGCGGCACCTCGACCGCCGGGACGGACGGGACCACCACCGGCGGGAGGGTGACCGTCACGGTGGGCAGGGTGGTCGTGGGAAGGGTCGGGAGGACCACCTCCGGGGTGGCCGTGCGGTCGGCCGCGAAGGCCGGGCCGGCCAGCAGGAGGGGTACGGCGAGGCCCGCGGCGGCCCGCACGGCCCAGCGGGCGTGCGGGGAGCGGAGCGCGGGGGAGGCGTACGGAGTTGCGGCCACGGACGGAAGTCCTTCCGACGGCCGTCCGCGCCGGGGCGCGGACGGTGGCGGGACAGCTCCGCACCAGCCTCACACATTCGCGACATTCCGGACATTCGACGGACCCCCGCGCCCGTCACGTCTCGACTCAGCCCAGCACCCGCACCGGGCTCCCCGCCAGGAAGGCGCCGATCGCCTCCACGGCCTGGCCGTAGTACCGCTCGTAGTTGGCCCGGGAGACGTATCCCAGGTGCGGGGTGGCCAGCAGCCGGGGAGCAGTCCGCATCGGGTGGTCGGCGGGCAGCGGTTCGAGGTCGAAGACGTCCACGGCCGCCCCGGCGATCCGGCCCTCGTGCAGGGCGGCGAGCAGGGCGTCCTGGTCCACGATGGCCGCGCGGGAGGTGTTCACCAGGTAGGCGGTGGGCTTCATCAGGGCCAGCTCGGGGGCGCCCAGCAGGCCCCGGGTGCGGTCGCCGAGGGCGAGGTGCACGGAGACGAAGTCGCTGCTCGCGAGCAGCTCCTCCTTGGAGGCGGCGAGGGTCACCCCGGCGGCCTCGGCCCGCTCGGCGGTCAGGTTGGCGCTCCAGGCGGTGACCTCCATCCCGAAGGCCAGCCCGATCCGGGCCATCGGCACGCCGATCTTGCCGAGCCCGAGCAGGCCCAGCCGGCGGCCGTGCAGATCGGCGCCGAGCGTGCTCTGCCAGGGGCCGCCGGTGCGCAGCGCGGTGCTCTCCTCGACCACGCCCCGGGCCAGGCCCAGCAGCAGCGCCCAGGTCAGCTCGACCGGCGGGGTCGAGGAGCTCTCGGTGCCGCAGACGGTGACCCCGTGCTCCGCGGCGGCCGCCAGGTCGATCACCGAGTTGCGCATCCCGGAGGCCACCAGCAGCCGCAGCCCGGGCAGCCGGGCGAACACCTCGGCGGGGAAGGGCACCCGCTCACGCAGGGTCACCACCACCTCGTACCCGTCGAGCGCGGCGACCAGCTCGTCCACCGTGCCGAAGTGCTCCCGGAAGCGGGTGACGGTCACCTCCCCGCCCAGCACCGACCAGTCGGCGCAGCTCTCGGCCACCCCCTGGTAGTCGTCCAGCACCGCACAGCGCAGCGACATCGCAGCCCTCCCGTAGCACCGCCCGACCCCCCTGGCCGGGCGGTGCCGAGTGAACCACACGGGACGTGCCGGTCAGGCGCGGAGCACGACCTTGCCGGTCTGGTCGCCGGCCTCCAGGACGCGGTGGGCCTCGGCGGCCTCGGTGAGCGGGAGGACGCGGTCGATCACGGGCTTGACCACGCCGGATTCGACCAGGGGCCAGACGTGCTCGCGGACGCCCGCGATGATGGCGGCCTTCTCGGCGAGCGGGCGCGGGCGCAGCGCGGTGCCGATCACGGCGGCCCGCTTGGCGAGCAGGGTGCCGAGGTTGAGCTCGCCCTTGACCCCGCCCTGCATGCCGATCACCACCAGGCGGCCGTTGATCGCGAGCGAATCCACGTTCCGCTGGAGGTACTTGGCGCCCATGATGTCGAGGATGACGTCCACCCCGGCGCCGCCGGTAGCCTCGCGGACGACCTCGGCGAAGTCCTGCTCGCGGTAGTTGACCAGCACGTCGGCGCCCAACTCGGCGCAGCGGGCCAGCTTCTCGGCGCTGCCGGCGGTGACGGCCACCTTGGCGCCGATCGCCTTGGCGAGCTGGATGGCCATGGTGCCGATGCCGCTCGCCCCGCCGTGCACCAGCACGGTCTCGCCCGGGCGCAGGTGGGCCACCATGAAGATGTTGGACCAGACGGTGGCCGCCGCCTCGGGCAGTGCGGCGGCCTCTTCCAGACTCAACCCCTTCGGGACGGGCAGGAGTTGGCCGACCGGCACGTTGACCCGCTGGGCGTAGCCGCCGGCCACCAGCAGGGCGCAGACCTCGTCGCCGACGGCCCAGCCGGAGACGCCGGGGCCCAGGGCGGCGATCCGGCCCGCGCACTCCAGGCCGGGGTAGGGCGAGGAGCCGGGCGGCGGCGGGTAGACGCCCTGCCGCTGGAGCAGATCGGCGCGGTTGACGGCCGTCGCCGCCACCTCGACCACCACTTCGCCCTCGGCCGGCTCCGGATCGGGCACGGTGGCCCAGACCAGGGCCTCCGGGCCGCCGTACTGGGGAATCGTCATCGCGTACATGGCTCGACGCTACCGCGCAGTTCAGCGCGGTCGGCCCCGGCTCACCCGATCGTGGGGCGGGCCGGCCGCGGCGGCTCGTACAGGGTGCGAACCCGGTACGAACTGCCGTGCGGCTCCGGCCCGTTCAGCCACGGTGGCGGTCTCAGTGACCGAGCGCCGCGGCACCGGCCGCCGCGAAGGCCTCGTCCTGGTCGCCGCTCGGGGCGCCGGCGACGCCGATGCCCGCGATCGGGGCGCCCGTGGCGTCCACCGGCACGCCGCCGGCCAGGAAGAGGGTGCCGGGGATGTCCTTCAGGTTCGGGGCCTGCGCCAGGCGGCCGGCCAGCACCGAGGTGGTGGCGTTCCAGGAGACGGCGGTGAAGGCCTTCTCCTGCGCGGAGGAGTAGGACTGCGGGCCGGCGCCGTCGCCGCGCAGGCTGACGATGGTGTTGCCGTTGCGGTCGACCACCGCGACGGAGACCTTCTGGCCGGCCTTGGTGGCGGCGTCCACGGCGGCCTGGGCGGCCTTGAGGGCGGCGGCCTCGGTCAGGTGGGTGGTCTGGGTGGTGGTGGAGGCCGGCACCGAGACCGGGGCGGCCGGGGCGGGCGCGGCGGCCGGGGTCTGGGCGGTGGCGGTCACGGCGCCGACCACACCGGCGGTCAGCGCGGCCAGGGTGGCGGCGGCGGTGAGGGCGGTCTTGCGGTGCTTGCGGGGGGTGGCGTTCATGGTGGTGCTCGCTTCCGCTGGGGCCCGTGCTGTCCGGGCCGGTGGTTCCATCCTGGGTTCGGCACCGGCCTGCAGCGGTCGGCCGACGGGGTCGACCCGGCCGGCCGCCCGGGCGACCCCGGGGTCATCCGATCGGCTGATGCGGGCCCCGCCCACCGTGTGACGATGGGAAGGAAAGCGCTGGTGAGGACGGGAGTACGGGATGACCACGCGCACCACCCCCTCCACCCCCGCCCCGGCGGACACCCCGGCCACCGGCTCGGCCCCCAGCCAGGCCGCCTCCGCCGTACGCCCAGCCGCCTCCGGCCCCGACACCGCACCGACCACCGGTCTGGCCGCACCCGGTGCCTTCCCGGCCGGCTCCGCGCTGGGCCAGGCCAACTCGGCCACCGGCTCGGCCACCAGCCAGGCCGCCTCCGCTCTCGCCGCCCCTGCTATCACCGCCCCCGCCACGGCCTCCGCTGCCGTCCCCTCCGACTCGTCCCTCGTCCACGACCCCGTCGGCTCTGCCGACGACGGCCGGGCGGCGGTCCGGGCCGAGCGGCGACTGAGCGCCGTGATGCACGGGGCGTTCTTCGTGCTGCTGGCCGCCTCGCTGGCGCGGTTCCTCCAGCGGCACCCGGGTGACCCGCGGATGCCCTGGGTGCTGGGGGCCGGGGTGGTGCTCGCGGTGGTCTACCTGCTGGCCGGGGCGCTGCGCCGGCGGCCCCGGCTCTGGCTGGCGGCGGTGCTCACAGCCTGGCTGGCACTGGTGCTGCTGGCGCCGAGCTGCTCCTGGTGCGCGGTGCCGCTGCTCTACTCCGCGCTGCGGATCCTGCCGACCAGGCCCGCGATCGTGCTGGTCGGGCTGCTCACCGGGGCGATCGTCGGCTCCGAGGTGCGGCTCTCCGGCTGGGACCCGAACGTGCTGATCGCCCCGCCCGCGATCGCCACCCTGGCGGTCACCGTGCTGCTGCACACCCAGCGCCAGGCCGAGCGGCTGCGCCGCAGCATGGCCGAGCTGGTCCGGGCCCGGGACGAGCTGGCCGTCACCGAGCGCCGGGCCGGGGTGCTGGCCGAGCGCCAGCGGCTGGCCGCCGAGATCCACGACACCCTGGCCCAGGGGCTGGCCAGCCAGCAGTTGCTGCTCCAGGCCGCCGACCGGCACTGGCGGCACGATCCGGTGGCCGCCCGGGCCCAGCTGGCCGCCGCCTCCGAGGCCACCGCCCGCTCGCTCGCCGAGGCCCGCCGCTTCGTCCACGACCTCGCCCCGGCCGATCTGGCCGAGACCGGCGGCCTGGTGGCCGCGCTGCGCGCGGTGACGGCCCGCGAGGGCGCCGGGCTGCACGTGGACGGCACCCCGGTGGAGCTGCCGCAGCGCACCGAGGGCGCGCTGCTGCGGGTGGCCCAGGGCGCGCTGGCCAACACCCGGCGGCACGCGGCGGCGGCCACCAGTACCGTGAGCCTGACCTACCTGGACGACCAGGTGATCCTGGACGTCTGGGACGACGGCCGCGGTTTCGACCCCGCCGGGCTGCCCGGGCCGGGGCCGGACGGCGGCCACGGGCTGCCCGCGATGCGGGCCCGCCTGGGCCAGCTCGGCGGTGCGCTCACCGTGGAGTCCGCGCCCGGCGCGGGCACCACCGTGACGGCCGTCGTCCCGCTGCACGCCCCCGTCCCTCCGGAAGGAACCAGCGCATGATCCGGGTCCTGCTCTGCGACGACCACGCCGTGGTCCGGGCCGGCCTGCGGGCCCTGCTGGGCAGCGAGCCCGGCATCGAGATCGTCGGGGAGGCCGCCTCCGGCGAGGAGGCGCTGGCCGCCACCGCCCGGCTGCGGCCGGACGTGGTGCTGATGGACCTCCAGCTCGGCGAGGGCATGGACGGGGTGGAGACCACCCGTCGGCTCGCCGCCACGGCGGAGGCACCCCGGGTGCTGGTGCTGACCACCTACGACACCGACGCCGACATCACCCGGGCGATCGAGGCGGGCGCCACCGGCTATCTGCTCAAGGCCGAGCGGCCGGAGGAGCTGTTCACCGCGATCAGCGCCGCCGCCCAGGGCCGCACCACCCTCTCGGCCCCGATCGCCACCCGGGTGATGGCCCGCCTCCGGGCCCCGCAACCCGCTCTCACCGCACGCGAGTTGGACATCCTCGGGCAGCTCTCCCAGGGCCTGGGCAACCGTGAGATCGCCCAGGCCCTGTACATCAGCGAGGCCACCGTCAAGACCCACCTGAGCCGGGTCTACGCCAAGCTCGGGGTGGACAACCGGGCCGCCGCCGTGGCCACCGCCAAGGAGCAGCGCCTGCTGCCGTGAGGCCGCCCTCGCCCGCCCGCCGTCAGCTCGCCTGCTGCCGTGAGGCCGCCGTCAGCTCGCCTGGCGCCGGCCGCCCCGCACGGTGGACCAGCGGGACTGGCTCAGGTACTGCTCGGCGAGCTGGTTGATCTGCGCCTCCAGATCGGCGTTGCGCCGGGCCCGGGCCACCCGGAAGCTGGCCTCGATCTCCTCCCGGTCGGCCTGCGCGGCCTGCTCCCGGCGGTAGATCTCCACCTCCTGGCGCACCGTGATGCTGCGCTCCTCCAGCCGCCGCCGGGTGCCCGCCCGGACCACGTTGCTGCGCAGCTGGTCGGCCAGGATGCTGTCGTAACTCGTCGCACCGCCCATGAACTTGACCAGGATCGGCATGCAGTCGAGCAGCAGCACGAGCAGCCGCACCAGCCAGACCCCGGCGAAGACGAAGAAGTTGTCCGAGGCGACCTGCTCGAGCGCCCGGTCCTCGTCCAGCAGCCCGGTGCCGCTGTGGTTCTTCAGGTACTCCTCGGCCTTCGCCTTGGCACCCTGGTTGACCTCGGCGGCCTGGGCGGCGGTGGCCGTCTGGATGCCGGTCGTGAGGCTGTTCTGCCGGTCCCGCAGGGCGGCGAGCTCGCCCGCCCGCTGGGTCATCCGCTGGTCGGTGCGGAAGCGCTGCTCGGCGGCGGTGTCGGCGTCACAGGCCGGGCCCTTGCCCCGGCGGCCGGTGGTGCCGGGGGCGGTGGCGCCGTTGCACTCCGCGTTGGTGGTGGCGGCCAGCGTGTTGAGCTGGGCCTGGAGGCCGTCGAACTCGGCCTGCTGGGTCTTCAGTTGCTGCGCGGTCTCGGCCTGCTCCCGCTGGAGCGAGACCAGCGCGGGCGAGGGCGGCAGGGTGTGGTCCACGCAGCCCTTGAGACCGGGCGGCGGGGTGGCCTGGCTGCAGTCCTGCCAGAGCTTGTACTCGGCGCTGGCGGCGGCCGAGGCAGAGGTGCGGATCTGGTCCCGGATCGAGGGCTGGAAGATCTGCAGCACCAGCGGCTCGGCGATCACCAGCCCGACCACCACCGCCACGGCGAGCCGGGGCAGCAGCAGGACCAGCTTGGAGCGCAGGTCGAAGACCCCGTGACTGGCGGAGACCAGGAAGCCGTCCAGGGTGAGGATCAGCCAGCCCCAGACCAGCGCCACCGGCACCACCGCGAGCAGCGGCGCCCCGGGCACCACCTTGCCCACCGAGACGGCCATCGAGACGGCCGCCAGCAGACCGGTGTTGAGCACCACGAACGCGTACTTGGTGTACCGGGAGCGCTCGTCCGGCGTGAGGTCGAGCAGCTCCTCCCGGATGCCGATCAGTTTGCGCAGGGTCCGGGCCGGCCCCCGGTCCGGCGCCGCCGGCCAGCGCACCGACTCCACCCGCGCGTGCCGCGCCCCCAGCGGCACCGTCGGCGACTCCACGAACCCGCCGACCGGCCCCTCGACCCGTTCGGCGGCCCGCTGCCGGTCGTACTCGGCGGCCCGCTCGGCGGCCCAGGCTTCGGCCTGTGCCTCGGTCCAGCCGACGGGCCCCCCGACCCCGTCGCCCGGCTCCCGGGGCCCGTCGCCCGGTTGTCCGTCCTCGTCCGTCATCTTCAGCCCTCGTACTTCCACAGATCGTCGGCCAGGTCCTCGCCCGGCCCGTCCTCGGGCGGCCCGCCCGGGGACGCGGCCGGCTCCTTGGTCATCCGCACCCCGCCGGGCGCGCTCTCGTCCAGCTCCCGCCGCTCCCCCGAACGGCCCCGCGCGACCGGCTGCTGCGGGTCCTCCTCCCGACGGGCGTAGTCCTCCAGCCCGTCCACGAAGCGTTCCAACTCCTCGACGCTGCTGTCGCCGTAGCCCTTCTGGATGGCCGAGCGCCGCAGCTCGAACCGCATCTCCAGCCGCCGCTGCTGGTCCTCGTAGCGGCGCTGCAGCGCGGCCATCCGCTCGTCCCGGGCCGCCTGGTAGCGCTGGTCGGCCCGGCGGTCGTCCCGCTCCACCTTCCACCGCCGGTCCTCGCGCTCCTGCGCGGCGGCCGTGCGGCGCTCCTCCGTCCGGGCCTGCAGCTCGATCCGGCGGCGGTCCAGCTCGGCCATCTCCTCCCGGCGCAGCGCCTCGGCCCGGGCGTCGTCTCGCTGCACGTCCCAGCGGTAGTCCTCGCGGTCCAGCGATCGGCCGGTCAACCCCCGGTCGTAGGACTGCCGTTCGAGCCGGTCGAGGCGCTCGAAGAGCTCCCGCTCACCGATCTCGCCGCGCTGGTAGGAGAGCCGCACCTGGCGGGCCAGCGAGGCGCCCACCGTCTCCTCGTCGGCCTGGTACTCCTGCCGGGCGAATTCGTTGGAGCGCCGCCGGCGGCCCAACTCGCCACGCTGGTCCAAATCCTGGAGATCGTGGCCGTGCAGCCGCTCGTCCACCTCGTCCAGCCGTACGGTCTGCCGGGTCTCCCGCTGGTAGCCCCGGGCCCGGGTGTCGTACTCGTGGTCCTTGTCGAGCTTGTCGGTGCGGACCAGGTGGCTGTGCTGCTGGTCGATCCGGGTGAGCCGCAACTCCCGCTCGCGGCGGGCTATCGCCTCCTCGTGCTCGCGTTCGGCCGCGCGGCGGGTGTGCTCCTGCTCCTTGAGGATGGCCGGGGTGAGCACGTCGGTGCCGACCACCCGCACCGCCATGCCCGGGTAGGCCGGCGGCTGGATCTCGGTGTAGGCCCGGATCTGGGTCTGCACC
This sequence comes from Kitasatospora sp. MMS16-BH015, assembly GCF_002943525.1. Classification (NCBI taxonomy): domain Bacteria; kingdom Bacillati; phylum Actinomycetota; class Actinomycetes; order Kitasatosporales; family Streptomycetaceae; genus Kitasatospora; species Kitasatospora sp. MMS16-BH015. The sequence continues at coordinate 4,348,194 of NZ_CP025394.1, forward strand.
AGCTCGCGGACCTCGAACAGCTCGTCCAGGCCGTGCTGCTGGCCGATGTCGTGGATCCGGGGGCAGCCGTTCAGGTAGGCCAGCAGATTGGCCCGGATCCGCCGCCCGTCCTCGACCACCCGGGCCGCGTCCAGCACCGCGCAGGCGAACTCGGCCCGGACGGTGAACTGTTCGGCCTCGTGCGAGCCGAGCTTGAGGTCGACCACCACCGAGACGTCCTTGCGGCAGTCCACCACCGTCACCGAGGTGGCGGCGCGCAGCACCGGGTCGTTCAGCGGCCGGTCGCCGTCCTCCACCAGGTAGGTGTCGCCGACCCGGTAGACCAGCTTCTGGTGCGAGGCGACGGCCGGCAGGTCACCGGGCTGCCGGGCCGGGCTGCCCAGGCTGAACCGCCGTGCCCTGGGCAGCCGTTCGAGCGGTTTCTCGTCGACGATGGGGTAGGTGTCGGTGTCCACTTCGGGATCCCTTCCGCACAGATGGGGTGAAACCCGGGGGTGTCAGGCGCGGACGCCGGCCCGCCGGAGGGCGTCCAGCAGGCGCAGCGCCTCGTCCTTGCTCAGCCGGCCGGCCCGGCCCTCGGCCGTCCGGCGCAGGGCCAGCAGCAGCTTGCGCCACTCCTGGGGCGGCATCCTGGCCTCCAAGGCGCCGCCGAGCAGGCCGAGTTCCTCCTGCGGGCGGTGGCTCACCCGGTCCACCGTCCACAGGCAGGCGTAGAGGGCGGCCCTGGCCCGGCCCAGGGTGGGCACCGCGAGCAGCAGCGGCGCCCACAACTCGGCCAACTGCACGGCCCGTTCGGCCCGGACGTCCTGCTCAAGACCGTCCGCGGTGAGCAGCAGGGCGGCCGCCGAGCGGCCCGGTTCGCCCGCCTCCAGCACGGCCAGCGCGGCCTGCCGGGCGAGCTCCTTGGGCCGGTGGCTGCTCGGCCGGTCGGCGTACCGCTCCAACCGGCCGGCCAGCACGCCGAGCACCACCCTGGTGTCCTCGCCGTACTCCACCAGGCCGGTGAACAGCCGCCCGAGCTCCTCCAACGCCCGCTGCTCCTCGCCACCCTCCTGCCCGGCCACGTGCCAGATCCAGCGCACCGCCTCGGCCGGGAAGCGCACCCCGAGCTCGCCGCCGAGGGCGAGGGCCGCGAGGTAGCGGCGGGTCGGATCCCGGTCGCGGGCGAAGCGGCGAGCCACGTCCAGGGCGGCGGGGGCGAGTTCGTCGTCCATGGCCATGCACCAGAGCGTGTAGGTGGCGGTGAGGGCGTGCGCCGGGCTCTCCTCGGGCTCGGTCCACGGCCAGAGGTACTGGGTGAGCACCTCCTCGAAGGCCGGCCGGGCCAGCAGGGCCAGCCCGGCGGCCACCGAGACCTGGGTCTCGGCGTCCGAACCGGTCACCAACTCGCCCAGCCAGCGCCGGATGCCGTCCCAGAGCTCGAAGTGGTGGCGCTGCCAGAGCTCGCGCAGCACCTGGGCCCGGTGCGCCGGGCGGCGGAAGACCACGGCGGTGCGCGGCAGCACGCCGGAGAGCAGCCGGGTGGTGGTGATCAGTCCGCCGTCGGTGGTCAACTGCCCGCGCAGCGGCAGCAGTCGGGTGCTGCGCGGGGCCTCCTCCGGATCGGCCGGCTCGGGTTCGAGCAGCTGCTGGAGCAGGTGCAGGGCCCGTTCGAAGTCCCGCTCACCCGCGCCCGGCACGAAGGCCAGCGCGGCCACCGCCAGCCGGGCCCGCGGCTCGGGCCCGGCGTCGAACCAGGCCGTCACCACCGGGTCCAGCGCGGCCGTCCGCTCGGCCCAGACCTGCTCGGGCACCGCCCCGGCCGCGATCCGGGCCGCCACGGCGGCCAGTTCGGCCGGGGTGGCGTCCGGCTGCCGGCTGGCCAGCGCCGCCGTCACCGTCTGCTCCCCACAGCCCGCCAGCAGCAGCGCGGTGCGCAACTGCTCGGCCCCGTCGGGAGCCGCCCAGTCCACCGGCCCGAGCGAGCCCGGCAGCCCGCCCTCCAGCCGCTCGGCGGCGGCGGTCACCACCAGGTGCGCCCCGCAGGCCCGCACCTGGTCGCGCACCTGCCGCCAGCCGAAGTCCAGCGCCTCCCCGCCCGCGAGCTCCTCGGTCCGGTTGAGCAGGGCATAACCCCAGCCCCGCTGGTAGTCGGCCCGGGCCAGCTCCTCGGTGGAGAGCACCGGGGAGAGCAGCCGCAGCGGCCCGCCGGCCACCTCCCGCAGCAGGTTGACCGCCCCGCTGCGCTTGCCGCTGTCGGCCGGGCCGACCAGCAGCACCACGCCCTGCTCGCGGAGCCGCTCCAGGGCCCGCCCGTACGGCGCCGGGCGGACGTACCCGCGCAGCAGCCCGGTCACCTCGGCCTCGGAGAGCTTGCCGGTGTTGCTCCGTCGGCCGGTGGCGGGCTCGGCGGCGATGCCGAAGTGCGCACCGGCGGCGTTCACCTGACCGTGGAAGTGGTTGTGCACCCTGGCACCGAAGTCCTCGGCGCGGTGCGGCTGTTGGGCCGGCTCCTCGGGGGCCGGCGGCGGCTCGGTGGTCGAGGTGCTGCTCATCTTCGGTCCTGCACGATCCCGAAGACGGCGCCCCGGGCGTCCACCGCACCCTCGAAGCGGTTCACCACCTGCGGCGCGGGCGCATCCACCTGCGGCGCGGGCGCTTCGGCCTGCGGCGCGGGCTCGGGTTCAGCGGGTTCAGCGGGCTCCAGCTGCGGCTCGGCCTCGGGCAGCTCCAGCGCGTGCACGTCCCCGGTGGGCAGCCAGAGCCAGACCGGTTCGGCGTACTCCCGCTCGGCGAGGCGCACCCGCAGCTCCCGGAAGTCCTCGGCGCGCAGCGGCGGCACGGTAGCCTGGAACACCTCCCCGGAGAGAGCGAGCGCCAGGCTGGCGGTGGAGGCCGTGAGGGCCTGCCGCAGCGGCCGGCTGTCGGCCAGCCGGGAGACCAGCACCGGACCGGGGCCGTGGTACCCGAGCGGCCCGCGCTCGGCCAGCCCGCGGTGGACGGCCATCCGTAACCTGACCTGCTCCTGGGCCGAGGCCCGCCCGTTGTACGCGTCGAGTAGCCCGGCCAACGCCTGGGCGAACGGCCCGACCAGCCGCGCCTCGTCCGCCGGATCCCCCTCCGGCAGCACGGCCAGCACCGAGTCGGCACCCCCCTGCTCCACCCAGCCGGACCGGTCCAGCCCGGCCCGTTCGGCCGCGGCGGCCAGCGCGGCGGGCACCGCGTGCCGCACACTGCGCTGCTCGACCCGGGCACGCGGCGCGTACCCCATGACGTCCACCCGGAACAACAGTCGGCGGGTCGCTCGCTCCGGCCCTCGCTGGTCCGGCCGCTGCGGTGAATTCATGATCGACCCCAGGGACTTCCGGCCGGTGCGCCAACCGCCTCCGGCCTGCCAGTGGGCTGGATATTGTCACATTGGAGACCGATTCGGAAAATCCTGATTACCGATCGTCAAGTTTTGCTTTCCGACCAGATTGAACACCAATTCCCGTACAGCAAAAGATCATTGACGATCCACCAGGTCAAGGCCTGGGTACCGCCCGCTGAATGGTGATCACCCGGTCGGTCAGCTGGAGCACCGCCGCCTCCGGCTCGGTGTACCTCAGCACCCGGTGCCCGCGCACCACGGCCAGCACCAGGTCGTCGCAGGCCCGCGGACTCTTCCCGGCCTCCTCCCGGGTGACCGGCCGCTCCACCACGTCCAGTCCGGTGCCGTAGGTGAGCAGGTCCTCCATCACCGCCCCCGCGTGCGGGCTCAGCACCGACATCCCGAGCAGCCGCCCGGCCGAGCTGGAGCTGGTCACCACCACATCGGCCCCGCTCTGCCGCAGCAGTGGCGCGTTCTCGTCCTCCCGGACGGCCGCCACCACGGTGGCCCCCTTGTTGAGCTGACGTGCCGTCAGGGTCACCAGCACGGCCGTGTCGTCCCGCTCAGGCGCGACCACCACCCGGGCGGCCACCGGGAGTTCGGCTCGCAGCAGGGTGTCGCTCCGGGTCGCGTCGCCGACCACCCCGACCAACCCGTCCCGGTTCGCCTGGTCGATCACCTTCCGCTGCGGGTCCACCACCACGATGGTGTCCTTGGGCACCCCCTGCCCGAGCAGGGTGTCCACCGCGCTGCGGCCCTTGGTGCCGTAGCCGACCACGACGGTGTGCTCGTGCACGGTGTTCCTCCACCGGTCCAGCCGCCACTGCTGGCGGGTGCGCTCGGTCAGCACCTCCAGGGTGGTGCCGACCAGGATGATCAGGAAGACCACGCGCAGCGGCGTGATCACCAGGATGTTGACCAGCCGGGCCGAGTCGCTCACCGGCGTCACATCGCCGTAGCCGGTGGTGGAGAGCGTCACGGTCGCGTAGTACGCGGCGTCCAGCAGGCTCACCGAGTCGTTGGCGTTGTCGTGGTAGCCCGCCCGGTCCAGCCAGACGATCACCGTGGTGGCCACCAGCACCAGCAGCGCCGCCGCCAGCCGCACCCCCACCTGCCGCAGCGGCGGCCGGGTCGGCCGGGCCGGCAGGAAGACCCCGCCGCCGTCCGCCACCGGGGCCGTCCGCAGCGACCGCAGCATGGGCACTCCCCTGGTGATCCGACCCGCCCGCGCCGCCTGGGCTGCCCGCGCCGCCTGTGCCGCCCGCGCTGCCCGTGCCGCCTGTCCGTTCTGCACCGGACGCCGGGCGCTCACGGCAGGGCCAGCAGCTCGACCCGGCCGCCCGCCGGGCAGCCGCCGGGCTCCACCACGGCCAGTGCCTCGGCCAGCGCGAGCCCGCGCAGCATCGCCGGGCCGTCGAAGGCCAGCGGCGTCACACCCTGCTCCGTCCGCCGGACCGGCACCAGCCGGGTGTCGCACGGGTGGCCCGGCAGCGCCACGGCGGCCCGGGCGAAAGCCCCGGCCTCCTCCGCCCGGCCGGCCAGCCGGTGCAGCAGCGGCAGGGCGAGCGTCACCGTGCCCGCGACGGCCGCCAACGGATTGCCCGGCAGGCCCACCAGGTGGCGCCCGCCCGGGAGTTCGGCCAGCAGCATCGGATGACCGGGCCGGATCGCGACCCCGTCCACCAGCAGCCGGGCCCCGGCCGCCGCCAAGGCGTCGTGCAGGAAGTCCACCGGGCCGGCGGCCGTCCCACCGGTGGTCAGCACCAGATCGGCGGGCGAGTGCCGCACCGCGTCCCGCAGCAGCCCGAAGTCGTCCCGCACGTACCGCTGCCCGATCAGCTCCGCCCCGGCCGCCGCCAGCCACGGCGGCAGCAGCGGCCCGAGCGCGTCCCGCACCTGCCCCGGCCCGGGCAGCCCGGCCGTGAGCAGCTCGTCGCCGAGCACCAGCAGCTCCACCGTCGGCCGCCGCCGCACCGACAGCCGGTCGTGCCCGCAGGCCGCCGCCAGCCCCAGCACCGCCGGAGTCACCATCACCCCGCCCGCCAGCAGCGGCTCCCCGCGCCGGCACTCCTGCCCACGCGGCCGCACGTCCTGCCCGGGCGGCACCGAACGGTCGCCGTGCAGCACCCACGGCACCTCCCGACTGGGCACTCCGCTCGGCCCTCCCGGCCGTCCCCCGGACGCCGCCGGCGGCACCGACCGGCCGTGCTCGCGGCGCAGCACCCCGGTGGCCCCGCCCGGCAGCTGCGCGCCGGTCGCGATCTCGACGGCCTCACCGTCCGCCAGCTCCACCCCCGGCTGCCCGGCCAGGACGCGCCCGACCAGCTGCCAGGGTCCCGGCCCGGACACGGCCCAGCCGTCCATCGCCGAGGTGTCGAAGGCCGGCAGATCGGTCAACGCGGCCAACGGCTCGGCCAACGTCCGCCCGAGCGCCGCCCCCAACTCCACCTCGACGGCGGGCAGCACCTGACGCCCCGCCGCCCGCGCCACCGCCCGGGCCCGCGCCCAGGCTGCCGGAGCACCACCCTTCGGCACCGCCCCGGCCCTCCCGGGCTCGGCCCCGCTCGCCGGCTCACCCAGAAAATCACCAGCCGGCCCGCCCAACGGATCACCGGCCGAGCCGTTCGCCGGTCCACCGGCCGGGCCGCGCACCGCACCGTTCCCCTCGCCACCGGCCGGGTCGCCGACCGGACCGAGTGGATCCGCCGTCATGGTGGTCACGCCGGGTCCTTCGACTCATGCCCGGGCGACCCGGCAGCTCCCGAAGCCGTCCCGGCCACCCCCGTCTCCCCGGCAGCTCCCGAAGCCGTCCCGGCCTCCCCCGGCTCCCCCGGCTCCCCCGGCTCCCCGGACCCTCCGGCCTGCGCCACCCAGCGCTCGGCGAGGGCGGCCAGCCGCGCGCTCGCGGCTGCGACGGCCTCCGGCCCGCCACCCTGCTGGGCTGCGGCGTACCCGACCAGGAAGGTGCTCAGGGGCGCGGCCGGCCGGTCCACCCCGTGGGCCACCACCCGGGCGAGGTCGAGCAGACCCCGCACGTCCACCTCGAGGTCGATGCCGAGTTCGGTGCCGGCCTCGGTGATCCAGTCATCCAGCGTGCGCTCCATGGCCCCATGCTGCCTGATCCGGTGCCGCGCGCAGCGCTCCGGTGATGACCGTCGCGCGTCGTTTCGCTCACTCGGCCACCTGACGCGCCGTGAACCCGCACCCCTGCCGTGGGTGGCCTACTCGGCCGGGGCCTCCGCCCGGGCCCGTTCGCGGGCCTGGGCCAGCTCCTCCCAGGTGTCGCAGTCGTAGGCCGTACCGCCGGGATCGGCGAGCCTGGCCGTCCGCAGCGGGGCGAGCAGGCGCCGCAGCGGCTGCCCGGCCGGGTCGCCGAGTTGGGCGAGGGCGGTGCGCAGGGCGGCCGTCCGGTACGCCCCGGCGAGCGGCTGGTCGCGTCCGGCGGCGTCCACCAGGATCGCGGCCTCGGTCTCCTCCGCGTCCAGCGCGGCGAGCAGCCGGTCGATGGTCGGCCGGTCCAGGAACGGCAGGTCGGCCGCCAGCAGCAGCACCCGCTCGGCCGTCACCTGTCCGAGCCCGGCCGCCACCGCCGCCACCGGCCCGCCGCCGGGCGGCTCCTCCCGGGCCCACCGGACCGTCGGCCCGGCGGTCGCCCGCTCGGGGCCCACCACGACCGTCCGCCCGGCCGCCGCACAGGCGGCCAGCACCCGGTCCAGCAACCGCCGCCCGCCGACCTCCAGCCCTGGCTTGTCCGCCCCACCCAGCCGCCGGGCCGCGCCCCCGGCCAGCACCATCGCGTCGTAACCGGTCATACCGTCAGTATCGTCCGGCCCGGCCCGCCACCGGCGGCCCGGCCACGTCCCGGTGCCCGGCCCCCCAGCACCCGCCGGGGCGGCGTCACCGCTCCCCGCCGGTGCCCTCCCCCGGCTCCTCGACGATCTCGGCGTCCACGATCCCGTTCTCCTCGGCCGCCGGCGCCCGCCGGGCCACCTCGTGCCCCTCCTCCGCTCCGCCGGCCGCCTGCTCCAGGGCCGTCGCGGTGGCGGCCTCGGTGTTGGCGGCCGCGCCGAGCTCCAGGATCAGCGGCAGCGTCAGCGCGCCCCACCGCTCGTTGACGGCGGCGGCCAGCGCCTCGGGGTCCTCGGGGTGGTCGGCCAGGGCCCGGTCGAAGTCCCGCAGGTAGGCGTCGGTGAAGCCGAGCACCTGCCGGGCGTCGTCGTCCCCGCCGGGCGCGCGGTGGCCGGCGACCACCCGGTCGGCGCCGAGGTCGGCGATCCGGGCGAGGTTGCGGAGCCACTCCTGCCGCTCGGTGGGGCCGGTGTCGGCGGTCCAGACGTGGGTGCCGTAGTACGCGAAGTCGCCGGCGAGCACGGTGCCGGCGCTGGGCACGTGCACCAGGGTGGAGGCCGCGCAGTCGCCCTGGCCGAGGTGGAGCACCCGGATCAGCTGCTGGTCGATCATCAACGGCTGCGGCAGCAGCGGGGCGGGCAGCAGCGGCTGGTCGGGGATGTCGTCGCCGTACACCGGCTTCCACTGGGCCACCTTGGCGGCGGCGGTCCGGGCGATCTCGGCCACCACCGGCGGGGCGGCCAGCAGCTGGGCCTTGGGGAAGAGCCGCAGCACCTCCTCGGCCCCGAAGTAGTGGTCGGGGTGCTGGTGGGTGATCACGATGGCCAGCAGCGCCCGGCCCTTGCCGGCGATCCACTCGGCGAGCTCGCGGCCCGCACTGCGGGTGAGCTGGGCGTCCACCAGGATCGCGGTGCGCTCGCCCATGATCAGGCTGGAGGTCGCGAAGAACGCCGTCTCCGGGCCGGTGAACACCTCGACGGTCAACGGCGCCGGCACCGGCCCTCCCCCGTGCCCGGGTCCGTAGCCGGGCACCGGGCCGGCCGACCCAGCCGGTACCGGGCCCGGGCCGGCCGCCGGGCCGAGCTCCGCGCCTGCGGTGTGGTCGGGCGGGGACGTGCTCACGGGTGGCTCCCTGGTCGGCGCGGCGGCCCGTTCGGGGCCCTGTTCAGGGCTCCAGCTTGGAAGCACCGCCCCCGGAACGCCGTGCAGGCGCGCCCAGCCGGGTGAGTAGTGCTCGTCACTCCCGGCCGGACCCGCCTGCGGGGCCGACTTCTGGTTACCTCCGGTTACCCGGGGTCCCCTACTTCTTGCCGGTCTTGCCGGTGAGCTTCTGGATACGGCTGTTGATGCCCCAGCCGGTGACGCGGAAGAGGGCTTCGACGAGGATGTTGCGGCTCATCTTGGAGGCGCCGAATTCGCGCTCGATGAAGGTGATGGGGACCTCGACGACCTTGAAGCCGGCCTTGACGGTGCGCCAGGCGAGGTCGACCTGGAAGCAGTAGCCGGCGGAGGCGACCTCGTCCATGCCGATGCCCAGGAGGGTCTCCTTGCGGAAGGCGCGGTAGCCGCCGGTGACGTCCTTGATGGGGACGCCGAGCATCATGCGGGAGTAGAAGGAGCCGCCGCGGGAGATGAGGAGGCGGGACTTGGGCCAGTTGACGACCTTGCCGCCGGGGACCCAGCGGGAGCCCTGGACGAGGTCGGCGCCGCGCAGGGCGGTGAGGAGGCGGTGGAGTTCCTCGGGCTGGTGGGAGCCGTCGGCGTCCATTTCGACGAGGACGCTGTAGCCGTGGTCGATGCCCCAGCGGAAGCCGGCGAGGTAGGCGGCGCCGAGGCCTTCCTTGCCCTTGCGGTGCATGACCTGGACGTGGTCGTCGGTGGCGGCGAGCTTGTCGGCGATGTCGCCGGTGCCGTCGGGGCTGTTGTCGTCGGCGACGAGGACGTGGACCTCGGGGACGGCGGCACGGACGCGGGAGACGATCCGCTCGACGTTCTCGGCCTCGTTGTAGGTCGGGATGATCACCAGGACCTTGCCGAGATCGGCGAAGGTCGTCTCCTCAGGGGCAGTCACGTCTGAGCCTTTCGAAGCAGCCGGGAAGAGGCACCGGGTCTGCGGTCGTCCGTCAGGCGGTCGTCCGTCAGGCGGCGGTGCGCGTCATGCGCTGACCACAGGAACTGGGCCCACGCGGTACGACGTTGCAGTACGGATGCACTGCGGGTGCAACGCGGATGCGCTGCGGGTGCGGTACGGAATGCAGTACTGGTTGCGGTACGACGATGTCAAGAATCCGCATGCTACAACGGCCGAGCGGCCACCCCTGACCTCAGGGCCCGGCCGCCCGGCCCCCACCAGGTAGTCTTCCTGCTCAACCTGAACACCAGCGGGTCGCGGAGCAGGGTCGCTCCCGTCCGGACTCTCGTCGACGGCTGCCCCGAACTCCCGGGGGCCCACCGGACCGGCGCCCCCGAGGCCCGCACCGGTGTCGACCGAGAGCGTGCGGGCTCAGACCGCACCGAGCAGGGTGGAGCGGTAGTGCGGGACCTGAAGCAGTTGGTGAAGGCGTACGACGTGCGTGGCGTGGTCCCGGACCAGTGGGACGAGGGCCTGTCGCGGGCGTTCGGTGCGGCGTTCGTGCGGGTGGTCGGGGCCGCGGCGGTCGTGGTGGGCCACGACATGCGCCCGTCCTCGCCGTCGCTGTCGCGGGCGTTCGCCGAGGGCGCGGCCGCCTCGGGTGCGGACGTGGTCGAGATCGGGCTCTGCTCGACCGACCAGCTGTACTACGCCTCCGGGTCGATGGACCTGCCCGGTGCGATGTTCACCGCCTCCCACAACCCGGCCCAGTACAACGGCATCAAGCTCTGCCGGGCCGGCGCGGCCCCGGTCGGCCAGGACACCGGCCTGTCCGAGATCCGCGAGCTCGTCGAGTCCTGGACGGCCGCGGACGGCACCGTCACCGTCCCGCCGCTGGAGGGCGTCAAGCCCGGCTCGCTCTCGCAGGCGGAGACGCTGCGCGGCTACGCGGACCATCTGCTGGGTCTGGTGGACCTGACGGGGATCCGGCCGTTGAAGGTCGTGGTGGACGCGGGCAACGGCATGGGCGGCCACACCGTCCCCACCGTCTTCGACGGCCTGCCCCTCGATGTCGACGCGCTGTACTTCGAGCTGGACGGCACCTTTCCCAACCACGAGGCGAACCCGCTGGACCCGGCGAACCTGGTGGATCTGCAGGCGCGGGTGCGGGAGGTCGGCGCCGATCTGGGGCTGGCGTTCGACGGGGACGCGGACCGCTGCTTCGTCGTGGACGAGCGCGGTGAGCCGGTCTCGCCGTCGGCGATCACGGCGCTGGTCGCGGCCCGGGAGATCGCCCGGGCCCGTGCCGCGGGTGAGGCGGAGCCGACGGTCATCCACAACCTGATCACCTCGTGGACGGTGCCGGAGGTGGTGCGGGAGCTGGGTGGCAAGCCGGTGCGGACCCGGGTGGGGCACTCCTTCATCAAGCAGGAGATGGCCACGACGGACGCGGTGTTCGGTGGGGAGCACTCGGCGCATTACTACTTCCGGGATTTCTGGCGTGCGGACACCGGCATGCTGGCGGCCCTGCACGTGCTGGCGGCCCTGGGCGGGCAGGACGGCACGCTGTCGGCGTTGACGGCGGAGTACGACCGGTATGCGGCCTCGGGTGAGATCAACTCGACTGTCACGGACCAGGGGGCGAAGGTCGCGGAGGTCCGCGCGGCTTACGAGGGTCGGGACGGGGTGTCCCTCGACACGCTGGACGGGCTGACCGTCGCCGGGGCGGACTGGTGGTTCAACCTCCGTGCGTCCAACACCGAGCCGTTGCTGCGGTTGAACGTGGAGGCGAAGGACCCGGCTCGGATGGCGGAGCTGCGTGACAGCGTGCTGGCCACCGTCCGCGCCTGACCGTCACCTCGCTTCGCCCTCGGAGCTCTGGACACCCGGGCGGCCCCGCACAGCCGCCCGGGTGTCACCCACTTGTTACGAAAGGTCGGCTAAGGTCGATTCCCTCCGCCAGGCCGGTGCCCGCCGCACGGCCCGCGCGGCCCTGCCACTCCGGAACGACTCCGGCAGCCTGACCTCGAAGGACCCGCGACCATGGACAAGCTCGTCAACATCGTCCGCCCCTATGCCTGGGGTTCGGTCACGGCCATACCCGAACTGATGGGCCAGGAGCCGACCGGCGAACCGCAGGCGGAGCTGTGGATGGGCGCCCACCCGGGCTCCCCCTCGCTGGCGGTCCGCGACGGGGGCACCCACTCGCTCGCCGAACTCATCGCCGCCGCACCCGAACGGGAACTCGGCACGGCCGCCGTCGCCAAGTTCGGCCCGGAGCTGCCGTTCCTGCTCAAGGTGCTGGCGGCAGGGCAACCGCTCTCCATCCAGGCCCACCCCGATCTGGCCCAGGCCCGCACCGGGTACGCCGACGAGGAGGCCCGGGGCATCCCGCTGGACGCCCCGCACCGCAACTACAAGGACGCCAACCACAAGCCCGAACTCATCTGCGCCCTCACCGAGTTCGACGGCCTCTGCGGCTTCCGTCCGGCGACCGAGGCCGCCGACCTGCTGGAGTCCCTGAACGTCCCGGAACTGGCCGACCTGATCGACCTGCTCCGCACCAAGCCCGAGGCCGAAGCCCTGAGCGAGGCCCTCGCCACCGTCCTGTCGATGACCGGCCCGACCGCCACCGAGACGGTCGCCCGAGTGGCGGCCGCCGTCGAACGCGCCGCCGCCACGGAGGCTGGGACCGGCTCCGGAACCGAAACCGAGGTCACCGACGGGCAGTTCGCCGGCTACGCCTTCGCGGCCCGTGAATTCCCGGGTGACACCGGGCTGTTGGCAGCTCTGCTGCTCAACTACGTGCGCCTGCAGCCGGGTGAGGCCCTGTACCTGGGCGCAGGGGTGCCGCACGCGTACCTGCGCGGCCTGGGCGTCGAGATCCTGGCCAACTCGGACAACGTGCTGCGCGGCGGGTTCACCCCGAAGCACATCGACGTGCCGGAGCTGCTCCGCGTGGTCGTCTTCGCGGGCGGCCGACCCGAGGTGCTGCGGCCGACCGTCGGCGCGGACGGGGAGCAGCTCTACCCGGTGCCGATCGACGAGTTCCGCCTCTCGCGCTACCAGCCGACGTCCGCCGCACCGGCCGCCCTGGGCGGCACCGCCCCGCAGATCCTCCTCTGCACCGAGGGCAGCGCGGTGCTGAACGGCGCCGACGGCTCCTCCCTCACCCTGGCCCCGGGCGAGTCCGCCTTCCTGCCGGCCGACGGCACCGTCACGACGGTCGCCGGCGCCCCGAGCGCCACGGTCTTCCGGGCTACGGTCACGCTCTGATCTTGCGCCGGCGGATGACCGACGATAACTGACTGCCAACCGATGACGGGTGACCGATGACCGGTGACCGGTATCGGATGGCAGAGATCAGCTGACGACTGACAGCCGACAAAATCTGTCATCGCCATTTGCACCGCTGCCTGCGGTCATCGGTCATCGGTCATCGGTCATCGGTCATCGGTCATCGGTCATCGGTCATCGGTCATCGGTCAAGGCGTAGCCGTCGGCGCGCGCCGCGTCCACCTCAGCCGTACGCCCGCAGGAACGCCCGCACCCCAGCCCGGACCAGCCCCTCGGCCTCCTCCGCCGGCACGGCGACCGTCCCCCACATGCTCCGCGCCTCCACCTCCGCCGTGGCCAGCGCCAGGAAGTGCGCCACCATCCGGTCCACCGCACCCGCCCCCGCAGCATCGACGGCGGTGCCGGCACCGGCACCGGCACCCAGCAGCCCCCGCTCCACCAGCCCCGTGAACCGAGCGACCAGCTCCCGCTGCACCGCCCACGGCCCGACCTCCTGCCAGGCCGCCACCAGCTCGGCCGGCAGGTGCCTCGCCTCCGCCTGGATCTGCCGCACCAACGCGAAGTGCGCCTCGAAGCTCTCCGACCGCGCCGCCAGCGCGAGCCCCAGCCCCACCAGGTCGTCCTCCAGCGAGACCACCTTGCCCAGGTGCCGCTCGATCTCCGCGAGCTGCGCGTCCCGGACCCGCGTCGCGCTCTCTTCGATCACGATCCGGAAGAGCTGCGCCTTGTCGGCGAAGTGGTTGTAGATGGTCCGGGTGGAGACCCCGGCCTCCCGGGCGATCGCGTCGATGCTCGCCCGGGTGTAGCCGTCCTGGGCGAAGACCACACCGGCCCCCTGGACGATGGCCTGCCGCTTCTCCGCCAGGCCACGCCGGGGCGGCCGGTCGGTCGGGCTCTCGGCCTGGCGTTCTGACATCGCTCCTCCATTTTTTGCAGATACCGTTTTACTTGCTGCCATACACGTTGTACTTTACTCAGCACGCCGTCAGTACTCCACCGGCGCGACCACACCACGCCTGCCAACCAAGGAGTTCGCCATGCCCGTCACCACCCCGGTCCGCCTCGCGATCATCATCGGCAGCACCCGCCCCGGCCGGTTCGCCCCCACCATCGCCCGGTGGGCCGCCGAGCAGGCCGACCACTACGGCTTCGAGCTCGATCTCATCGACCTGGCCGAGACCGGCCTGCCGCATGAGCTCGGCGACCCGTCAGCCGAGGGCCGGGCCGCCGTCGCCGCGCTCAGCACCCGCCTGCACCGGGCCGACGCCTTCCTGGTGCTCACCCCCGAGTACAACCACAGCTTCCCGGCCCCGCTGAAGCAGGCCATCGACTCGTTCCGCCCGGAGTGGGCCGCGAAGCCGGTCGCCTTCGTCTCCTACGGCGGGATCAGCGGCGGCCTGCGCGCCGTCGAGCAGCTCAGGCTGGTCTTCGCCGAGCTGCACGCCACCACCATCCGCAACACCGTGAGCTTCCAGAACGCCGGCGCCCGGTTCGACGCCGACGGCCGGCCGGTGGACGCCGCCGACACCAACCTGGCCATGAAGGAGATGCTGCACCAGCTGGACTGGTGGGCGCAGGCCCTGCGCACCGCCCGCGCCACCACTCCCTACGGCCAGAACGGCTGACCGGCCGGGCGCCAACCAGCCGATCCCCCCACCACCTACCCGACGATCTGCTGGAAGAGGACGACCCCACCGGCGAAGCCCGCCCCACCGGCCAACACCGCGTCCGCCGCCCCCGCCCCGCCCAGGGCGGTCAGCACCCCGGCGGCGACCCCCGTCAACACTCCGAGCAGCAGGACGAGCGTCGCCCGCTGGTCGAGCAGAGGCTTCTGAGCACTCACCACGGCCCTCCGTTCGCTTCAGGGCCATCTCCGTTGCGGCGAGACCCACTTGGGGATGTAGGTCCGACCGGCCCCCGGCCCCCTGGTGACCGGCATCACATCGGATTCGCCGACCGCAGCGGGGGAACACGGCTACCAGCGCCCTACCACCCCAGTTGTCAGGCAAGGCCGCACCACCCGGATCACCCACCCGCAGGGAGCCAGCGTGCAGGTCGCAAGCTCTGCCAGCTTCGGAGATCCCGAGCATCCATCGGAAACCCATCAGACCGACCAGCCGACGAACCGTCCGACGAACCGTCCGACGCACCTCCCGACGGACGGGATCTCCACCGAGGACGACTCCACCGACGGTTCCCCCACCGAGGGGGACCGCAGCCACGAACCGACCGGGCCCACCGAACTCACGGGGGCAACAGGGCCCACCGAGCTGACCAGAGCGGAATTCCTGCTCCTGGACGGCTGGTTGACCCTCGGCTCGCCCCGCGAGGACGAGGCCGCCCGGGCCGCCCGGCTCGCCGCCGACCAGCGGTTGGTCGAGCTGCTGCGCCGCGACGGCTTCACCGGACCCCGGTTCGAGCGGTTCGCCGAACGGACCGTCCTCTACGGGGTGAACGTGCTCTCCAAGTGGGCGCTCAGCGGCGAGATCTTCGCCAAGGCGGCCGCCGCCGGGCGACCGGTCCGCACCGTCCGTCGCCCCGCCTGGTCCAGGGACGAACGCCGGGACGTGGCGGTGGAGACGGCCCTGGTCGGCTTCGCACTCTTCCGTCAGCACGGGTTGATCCTCGGCCGCTGGCACCCGAACGGCGGTGCCTCGCTGACCACTTACTACGTGGGCGCCACCTTGCGGGTCTTCCCGCAGACCTATCACCGATGGCACCGGGAATGGCTGAACGGCCAGTACCTCAGGGCCGCCCTGAACCCAGGCTCGGAGGAGGGCCGGGACCACCCCGACGTCGTCGACCACCAGGCCGTGGATCCGTACCGACACGCGGCCGACCGGGACGAGTTGGGCCGACTGCTGCCGAGCGTCCGGGATCCGAAGCTGCGCGCCATCCTCCACTGCGTCGCGGACGGCTACACCCAGGAGGAGACCGCCCGCCGGGTCGGCCTGCCGTCGGCCAAAGCCGTGGAACGACGCCTGGCCCGCGCCCGGAAGACCTGGCGCACCACCCGCACGCGGCAGGTCTGAGATGGGGGGGACCCGATGAATGCCCGCAGCAACAGCAACAGCAACAGCGATCCGGCCGGGCCGCACTTCCGGGCCCCGGGCCCGCCGAACACCCACCCCGACTCGGCCGACCGCACCGACCCGGCAGACCTCTCCGGCCCGACCGAGCACACCAATCCGACCGATCAGACCAACCTGACCGATCACACCGGCCGCGCCGACCCGAGCAGCTCGTCCGTACCGTCCACCTCGCCGAGCCGACCGGCTCACCCCGCCATCCGTGGGGCGAGCCGGCCCTGGGCCGACCAACCCCCCGCCGACCGACCTGCGCCCGCCCCATCCGTGCCGGCCGCCGGTCCAGCCTTCCCGGGGTCCGGCGAACCGGACGAGTTCGAGGCCCTGTTGGCCGCGTCCAGTCTGGGTGCGCCCCACGTGCTGTCCACCGTCGAGCAAGCCGACCCGGCGGTGACCGTGCGGGTCCGCGCTGCCCTACGCCGGGCCTCGGCGGTCTCGACCGCCGGGCCGCCGACCGGGTGGTCGGCGCTGACCCTGCCCCAACGGACCCCGCCGCCGTACCACTGGGTGCTCCCCGAGGCCCACGGTCACCGACACCGCCTCCGGCGGCGCCACCACGCCCGTGTCAGCCCGGTGGCACCCGGCGTCCCGGGCCCGCGCCGCTGAAGGCCGAGCACCACCACCGGGCAGACGCACCGACCCGACCGGCAGACCGTAGGCGCGCCCACCCCGTCCCCACACCGCCGCCTCACACCGGCGGCACCAGCTCGAAGTACCGCTCCAGCAAGCCGGGTTCACCGTGCACCAGTAGCCCGTCAGCGGATCGTCGCTGCCAGAGGAAGAGCATCAACTCCTCTGCGCTCCCAGCGAGTTCGACATCCGCAGCAGGGTCATCCGAAGCTCCCTGCTCCAGCCCGACCGACGGGCCGTCGAAGTGGACCAACCAGTCCCCCGGCCCGTCGGTGCGGCGGAAGCGGTACCGCTCGCCCTCGCCGGGCGGCGCTTCGCGCCAGGCCCGGCGGGCCGGAGCCATCACCTCGAAGACCTGCGGCACCGCATCGGCCGCCAACTCGGCAGCGATCGGCGCCGGTTCGCCGAGGATGGCCTCCGCGTCACAGCGGTGGACGGCCGCCTCGATGGTCTGCATCCGCAGCCAGAAGCGCGCCGACTGGTCCGGCGACCAGCTCCAGACCGGCTCGGCCGCCGCCGCCACCGCCACCGCCACCGCCACCGCCACCGCCTCGAACTGCTCGGCTAGGGCGGCGGCTCCGGCCGCGAACCAGTCCGTCAGCAGCGGAGACACCCCCACCCGGTGCGGGCCGGCGCCGGGCATCGGCCAGCCGGTCAGGTCGGCGGGGAGTCCGTAGATGCTCAGGTCGGTCTCGTCCGGCGGCCCCGACAGCCGCTCCGCCAGGATCCGGTTCACATAGCGCTGCACACCGCCCAGGTGCACCGTCAGATCAGCGGCCGACCAGCCCAGGCAAGAGCCGCACCATCGCCACCGGCTCCACGGCCAGCGCCCGCCGCGCTGCTGCCTCGAAGGCCCGCACCTCACGCCGGAAGTGGGTCACGTAGTCCATCACCCCACTCTGCCAGCACCCACCCGGAAACCTCCCGACACGACCCGGCCGACTCGATGCACCACCACCCAGCCGACTCCCTCCACCACAAGCCGAACCAGCCCAACCAGTCCAACCAGCCCAACCCGATCACCCCCGCAACGACTGGCGCACCATCAGCTTCCCGTCTCGCCGCGCCCTAGGCTCGTACCCGACCACTACCGGACCCGAAGGATCCCGATGCCCTCCTCGACAGCCCAGGTCGCCACCGCCCACGCCGCCCGGTACGCCCACCACCTCGCCGAAGCCCTGGCCAAGGACCCGGCTCCCGGAGTCAGCAGCACCGTCGCCCGGGACGGCCGCACCACCCTCGACTACCCGGGCGGGTCCTGCGTGCTCGCGCCGCTCGGCGACCAGCTCGAACTGCTCGCCACCGCGTCGAGCGGGGCCGCGCTGGAGACCGTCCGTCAGGACGTCACCGAGCGGCTGCGGGTCGAGGCGGCCGGGCAGGAGGAGCTCGGCGTCGACTGGTCCGCTCCGGTCCGAGGCGAGGAGCTGCAGATCACCCACCCGCTGGTCAGCGACTACCTGCTGACCCACTGCACCCCCGCCGACGAGATCCTCCAGGACCTGGTCGTGGAGACCCGGGAGGCCACCGGCGGCGCCGCCGGGATGCAGATCTCACACGACGAGGGTGCGCTGCTCACCATGCTGACCCGCCTGGTCGGGGCCCGCCGGGCCGTCGAGGTGGGCGTGTTCACCGGGTACTCCTCGCTCTGCATCGCCCGCGGCCTCCCGGCCGACGGCCACCTGCTGGCCTGCGACGTCAGCGAGGAGTGGACCTCGCGCGCCAAGCCGTACTGGGAGCGGGCCAGCGTCGCCGACCGGATCGAGCTGAAGATCGGCCCGGCCCTGGACACCCTGCGCGCGCTGCCGCTGGAGGAGACCGTCGACATCGCCTTCATCGACGCCGACAAGATCAGCTACCCGCTCTACTACGAGGAGCTGGTCCCGCGGCTGCGCCCCGGCGGCCTGATCGTGCTGGACAACGTCTTCCTGGCCGGCGGCGCCCTCGACCCGGCCTGCGACCAGCCGCACCAGGTGGCCATGCGTGAGCTCAACGACCTGATCGCCGCCGACCCCCGGGTCGAGTCGGTCATGCTGCCCGTCCGCGACGGCGTCACCCTCGCCCGCAAGCGCACCGGCTGACCCAACTGCCCAGCTGACCAGCACCGGCCGGCCGGCACCGACCGGCCAAGGCCGGCTGACCAGGCCCGCCCCGGTCAGCCGACCGCGCCCACCAGGCCGGCCGCAGCCTCGACGAACGCCCGCACCCGGGCGGTCGCCCGCTCGGCCGGCCACATCAGCCCCCACTCGACCGACGGCGCGTCCCGCAGCGGCACGTAGGCGATGTCCGGCCGCGCGTAGTACCGCCGGGCGTGGCCACCAACCGCCAACAGCCCCTGCCCGGCTCCCACCAGCGTCAACGCCTCGTGGAACGTCCCCGCCACCGGCCCCGACCCAACCCCGGTGCCGCCCTCCCCAGCCTCAGCCTCAGCCCCAGCCCCGACCCCGGCCCCGGCCCCGAGCAGCCCCGCTCCCTGCCCGGCCAGCCGCACCAACGGCACCCCGGCCAACTCCGCCACCGAAACCCCCCACGAAGCCTCGGCAGCCGCCACCCCCGCACCCCGATCGGCGAACGGGTGCGTCACCGGCACCGCCAGCAGCTGCGCCTCCCGCACCAGGGGCCGCCCGCACGCGATCCCGGGCTCCGCCGCAGCCAGCACCCCGAGCCCCAACTCGACCTCGCCCGAGCGCAGCCAGGGCAGCAACTCGGCCGGCTGCGCCTCCCGGATCCGCACCTCGCACCCGGGAGCCCGCTCCCGGAACGCCTCCACCGCCCCGATCACCAACTGCCCGGCCGCCGCGCCGACGAAGGCCACCTCCAGCCGTCCGTCCAAACCCCGTCCGGCAGCCACCGCCCGCTCCACGGCCGTACCGACGGCCGACCAGGCAGGGGCCAGCTCCTCCACCAACCGGCGCCCCACCGGCGTGAGTTCGACCACCCGGCTGGTCCGCCGGAACAGCGGTACGCCGACCCGGCGCTCGACCTTGCGGATGGTCTGGCTGACGTTCGCGGTGGACACGTGCAGCCGCTCGGCCGTCCGCCCGAAGTGCAGCTCCTCCGCGAGCGCCAGCAGCGCCTCCACCTCGTGCCGCTCCAACACCCCGACCCCTCATCGTTAAGCCCTGATTCACGATCCTGGCGCAGACGACCGTTGTTCACCAGCCACGCCCCCGGCAGAGTGATCAGTGACGGCAGCCCCACCCGCAACTCACCGCCACCGAAGCACCCTTGGAGCGATCATGGCCCAGCACGCCCTCTCCGCGCTCGCTGCCCACCCCGGCGACACCGCCGCGACTCTCGCCGAGCTGCGCGCCCGCGCCGAGATCACCGACGCGCTGTACCGCTTCGCCCTGGGCCAGGACCTCAAGGACGCCGAGCTCTTCGCCTCGGCCTTCACCCCCGACGCCGAGCTCGACTTCCGTCCGGCGGCCGCCCGTTGGGGCGCCGAGCCGCCCCTGATGGTCGGTCGGGACTTCATCGTCTCCACCATCCTCGGCATGTTCGCCGGCCGGGTGGACACCACCCATCAGGTCACCAACCCCCGGATCCGCATCGAGGGCGACACCGCCCAGCTGACCGCCCTGGTCGAGGCCCAGCACCTGCTCACCGCCGACCCCACCGTGCACGCCCTGCTCAAGAACCCGTACGAGGTCGAGCTCCACCGCGACGGTGCCCGCTGGCTGATCCACCGGCTGCGGATCCGCAACACCTGGTACACCGGCGACCCGACCGCCATCTTCGGCGGCTGAAAGTAGCGTTCAGTCTCAGATCATTGCAATGACCCGCCTTCTCTTCATTGCATTACCCATCAGATCACCGCAACGATTTCCCACCATCTACCTGCAAGGACAGTCTCAATGCGCAACGAGATGATTGCCAGACCAGTGAATGCAACGTAGCGTTTCCTTCATCAGAAACGACGGGCCGACCAAGCGCCCGCCGCCGGAGAAGGAGCAGCACGATGCAGCAGTTCACCACCCCCACCCCGGTCACCGCCCTCCTGACCATCCCGGTCGGACGGGTGCGCCTGGTCGCCGGCGACCGCAGCGACACCACCGTCGAGGTCCGCCCGGCGAACGGCGCCAAGCGCCGCGACGTCCAGGCCGCCGAGCAGATCGAGATCAGCTACCTCGACGGCGTGCTGCGGATCGCCGCCCCGCCCGCCGAGCACCCGCTGCTCGGCGACTCCGGCTCCGTCGAGGTCACCGTGCAGCTGCCGGCCGGCTCTCGCGTCGAAGCCGCCCTGGCGGACGGCGAGTTCCGCAGCACCGGACGGCTCGGCGAGGTCGTTCTCGACGGCAGCCGCGCCACCGTCCAGCTCGACGAGACCGCGGGCGCCCGGATCGCCGTCCAGGCCGGCTCCCTCACGGTCGGCCGCCTGGGCGGCCCCGCCGAACTCAGCACCCGCCAGGGCGACATCCTGGTCACCGAGGCCGTCACCGGCACGGTCGTCCTGCGCACCGACGCCGGCGCGATCACGGTCGGCGCCACCGCAGGAGCCGAGGCCTCGCTCGACGCCGCCACCTCCTATGGCCGGATCGAGAACGCCCTGCGCACCAGCACGTCCGGCACTCCCGACCTGCGGATCCAGGCCACCACCGCCTACGGCGACATCACCGCCCGCAGCCTCTGACCTCGAACTCGCCTTCGCCTGAAAACCGTTGGGCTCGGATCAGCGGGCGAAGGCCCGCTCCTGCCGGTCGACGTACTCGGCGACGATCGCGAAGAACCGGGCCGGGTCCTCGAACGGCAGCCCGTGCCCGCCCGGGGTCTCCAGGTACTCGGCCCCGCCGATCGCGGCGGCCAACTGCCGCTGGTGGTACGGCGGCACGATCAGATCGTCCGCACTGGCCACCACCAGAGTGGGCGCAGCGACCCGCCCCACGGCCGACCGCAGGTCCACCCGGCCGTTCAACTCGATCTGCCCGAGGATGCGTTCGTCCAGCATGTCGGTGAACCCGGCCGCCAACTCGGCGAACTGCGCCTCGTCCAGCGAGGCGAGCAGCTCGGGCCCCATCGCGGTGAGCACCAACTCCCTTGCCAACAGCCCCTTGTCCGTGCGCAGCAGCCGATCCCACAGGTCGAACATGAACGCCTCGCGCGGCGCCGTCCGCACCCAACCAGCATGCAGCAACAGCGAATTCACCGCCTCAGGATGCCGAGCAGCCACGGCGGTGGCGACCACCGCCCCCAGCGAGTGCCCGGCCAGATGAAACCGCTCCACCCCGGCAGCCCGGGCAGTGGCGACCACCCGGTCCGCCAGCTCCGCCAGGTCGATCGGCCCGTCCACCACGGCAGTGGCCCCCGCCCCGGGCAGGTTCGGAGCGACCACCGCGTACCGGTCACCCACCGCCTCGATCAGCCCACCCCAGTTCGAGACCGCGTCGGCCCCGGTGCCGTGCAGCACCACGAGCCCGGGGCCGGATCCGGCGACGACGTGATCGAGCAGGGCAGCACTGGTCATGGGTCGCCTCCGAGTGAATGACTATCAGCTTCCTTATATATAGCAGAGAGCTGTTATGCCCGCCCATGTTCACCGACGAAGCCACCGCCGGCCGCTGCTTCCGGTGCTCGGATGGCCTGATCGTCCGAGCACCGGGCATCCCGCACCTGGTCGAGGTCATCACTGCGCTGCTCGCGGCGAACGAATTCGCCGGAGCCTTCCACCGCATCGAGGACGAAGAGACGAAGAGCGGGACGAGGAGTAGCTGTAGGGTCTCGCGGCTCGTGTCGCAGGTCACCGTTGTGACCTTTGGTTCTCAGATCTGTCTCACCGCGTGTCGGGGTTGGTCGGTCTCACCACGGTGGCGGATCCCCAGGGCCAAGCTCGTCACTCGTCTTCGTCGTCGAAGTCGAGGGCGGAATGGTCCAGCGCATCATCATCTCGCCCACCTCGTCGGCTTCGAGTGTGACCGGATAGACCTGGCCGTGGGCCCGCTCACCGCGGTGCCTCATCGAGTGGTCGCCCTGGTCCCATTCGATGCCGAGTACCTGGCAGCCGCCGACCTCGATCGCACCAACGTGGAGCGGATGGTCCCACCCGGCCCGCCGGAAGCGGTGGTAGTCGGTGTGCTTGTCGACCGAGACCATGAGGCCCTTGCCGTGGAGGCGGTCGCGCCAGGCCGTGAGTTCGGCCGCGCGCACGGCTGCCTGGGCCACCGAAAGATCGAGCCACCCGTGCGGTCCGTCGACGCCGTACTGCACGATCCGCTCACCACCGAACTGCGCATGCGCATCGTCCGCGTACCGGCCCCAGTAGAAGACGTCAGCGAGCCCGTCGGCCGGCTCGTCGTCCATGCCTGTCCACGCGTCCAGCCCAGAGGCGTCACCGACGACCATGCCGCACCGGTCGACGGGCAGGTCACCAAGCCGTACCGGCATCGACTGTTCTGCTGTCTCGGGCCATGGGAGACCGAGGCTGATCTCCAGGGTCGCGATCGTCGGTTCCTCGTCGAACGGGGACGGAGAGGTGCTCGCCCTCACCCTCAACGGCCGGTCATCAGCGGCAGGGACCGCGACGACCTCGCACAGCCACTCCCGAAGGTGGCCGCCTCCCGACTCCGCCGCTATCTTGGCACGCTCAGACAGGGGCTGACCCAGTTCAGGCCAGTAGTCGATCCACCCGGCCATGCCGAGCACCAGCACACCGGACGGTGCGGTGACAGATCCCAGGTCGATGAAGGTCTCAGGCATGCGCCGATTGTGCCGTCCCGGTACGACACAGTGATCCGTCGGCGGGTCCTGCTACGAACGTCCAACGCTCGAGTGACGGCACCGTCTGCGAGTCTCAGGATGGTGTCGCATCCGACTCTGACCCGACATCAGACCTGAGATTTCGACATGAAATCTGAGACCCTACAGTAGCCCCGCTACTCCCGGGTCATGTCGACGAAGCGGGAGTAGTGGCCCTGGAAGGCCACGGTGATGGTGGCGGTGGGGCCGTTACGGTGCTTGGCGACGATGAGGTCGGCCTCGCCCGCGCGGGGGGACTCCTTCTCGTAGGCGTCCTCGCGGTGGAGCAGGATGACCATATCGGCGTCCTGCTCGATCGAGCCGGATTCGCGCAGGTCGCTGACCATCGGCTTCTTGTCGGTGCGCTGCTCGGGGCCACGGTTCAGCTGGGAGAGCGCGATGACCGGGACTTCGAGCTCCTTGGCCAGCAGCTTGAGGTTACGGGACATGTCCGAGACCTCCTGCTGACGGTTCTCGGCCCGGCGCGAGCCACCGGACTGCATCAGCTGGAGGTAGTCGATGACCACCAGCTTGAGGTCCGCCCGCTGCTTCAACCGGCGGCACTTGGCCCGGATCTCCATCATCGACAGGTTCGGCGAGTCATCGATGTAGAGCGGAGCCGCCGTCACATCCGGCATCCGCCGGGCCACTCGCGTCCAGTCGTCGTCCGTCATCTGCCCCGACCGCATGTGGTGCAGCGCCACCCGCGCCTCCGCCGAGAGCAGTCGCATCGCGATCTCGTTCCGCCCCATTTCGAGCGAGAAGATGACGCTCGGCAGCCCGTTGGTGATCGAGCAGGCCCGGGAGAAGTCCAGCGCCAGGGTGGAGTTGTGCACCACGATGTCGTTGGCAACGAAGTTGTGGGTGCCGTCCACCGTGAGGTCGTAGACCTGCTCCTCGCCCGCCGGGACGACGGATTCGACGGCGTCCCACTGCACGTCCGAGGAGGCCAGATCCAGCAGGGCCCGCGAGTCCAGCGCCTTGGCCAGCTCCATCAGCCGGTGCCGGCTGACCGCCTGGCCGACGTGCCAGTTGTGGCTGCGCGGACGGCCCGTCCGGGCGCTGACCTCGGCCCAGCTCAGCTCGCCCTTCTCGGCAAGGATCAGCTCCCAGACCTCGCTCGGGACCAGATCCAGGTTCGGCCGGCCCACCCGCTCGCCGAAGGTCGCCAGGACCTCGGCCAGCTGGGCCTCCTTCGAGAAGATCCCGACCCGGGCCGCGAAGGTACGGATCTGGTCGATGTCGTGGACCAGCACCTGGAAAGCCGGCCGCCGCTCGCCCTGGTACGCCACGGTGCGGCGTACCACCTTGGCCACGATGCCCAGCCGCAGCAGCAGGTGCGCCACGTCCCGGGCCAGCCGCTCGCTGACCGAGCAGTACCCGATCTGCGGCTGGTTGCCCGGCTCGGAGACCGACGCCCAGCCGTCAGTGGCGTAGAGCCGGGAGAGGAAGAGCGCGATCTGCGGCTCGGAGAGCCGGAAGAAGACCTCGGGCACGAACTTGGTGTGGCTGGTCGTGCCCCACAGCCCCAACTCACGGAGCCTGGCCACGAGCGGGTTTCCCCCGCGGACAGCTGAGCTGAATCGCACCAGGGATGGGTGCTGGTGCTCGGCACGGTCGAAGTCGGGGCAGCCGCGGTCCCGGCAAGGCCTGGCCATGCTGTGCTCCGGACGGAGCGACAGCTGGCGCGCCCAACGGTCGGCGTCGCGCCGGATGGCAGCCGAGAAGGCGGTCAGGTCCGGGGTTCCGCGCGAGATGCAACCGTCGCCGAGCAGGTAGCCCGTCAGGGCCACCAGCGCGCTGGGCAGCTCCGCCGAGGCGCCCGCCTGGAGATCCCGGGCCACCGCGATCCGATCGCCCGGCTGCAGTTCCTCCAGCGGCACCCAACCGCGCAGCGTGCGGAAGGGGTGGTTCGGGGTGGCGGTGATCGACCGGCCAAGCTGGGTAGTCAGCTTCAGGACCGCCCGGCGACCGTTGTCGATGAAGTCCGAGGGCTGGACCGCGCTCAGCTGCCAGCGATCGTCCAGTGTGTGCACTTCAAGGTGCTCGCCGTCCTGCCCGCGCCGCACGAAGTCTGCAATGGTGATACGTTCGCCAGTAGCCGCATCTGTAATGGTCGTATCGCTACTGAGACACTTACCCATAGCCGGTCGTGCCGCGATGACGATCATCTGGCCCGGGTGGAGGCCGTTGGTGAGGGCATCGAGGTCGGCGAAGCCGGTGGGGACGCCGGACATCTGGCCCTGGCGGGAGCCGATGGCCTCGATCTCGTCGAGGGCGCCCTCCATGATGTCGGCGAGGGGGGCATAGTCCTCGCTGGTGCGCTGCTCGGTGACGGCGTAGATCTCGGCCTGGGCGGCGTTGACGATCTCGTCCACGTCGCCCTCGGCGGCGTAGCCCATGCCGGCGATCCGGGTGCCGGCCTCGACCAGGCGGCGCAGTACGGCGCGCTCGTGGACGATCTCCGCGTAGTACTCGGCGTTGGCCGCGGTCGGGACGGAGTTGACCAGGGTGTGCAGGTAGGAGGCACCGCCCACCCGGGCCAGCTCGCCGCGCTTGGTGAGCTCGCTGGCCACGGTGATCGGGTCGGCCGGCTCGCCGCGGGCGTAGAGGTCGAGGATCGCGCTGTGCACGAGCTCGTGGGCCGGGCGGTAGTAGTCGTGCGGCTTGAGCACCTCGACCACGTCGGCGATGGCGTCCTTGGAGAGCAGCATGCCGCCGAGGACGGACTGCTCGGCCGCGAGGTCCTGCGGGGGCACCCGCTCGAACCCCTCGCCGCCGGACCGGCTCTCGCCGCCGCCCTCGGAGTCGGAGTCCCGCTTGCGCTTCCCGTTGAACGAGCCGCCCTTGCCGCCACCACCCCCGCCGGAACCACCGGAACCGGAGCCGGCGGAGCCGCGCTGGCCGCCGTCCCGCCGGGCCACGGGCAGCCGGTCGCCCGGCCCGTCCGGGAAGGGCCCCGGGGGGAAGGCGTCGTCGGACGGCTGCCAGTCGTCCTCCGGGGGCGGAGGCACGTCGTGGTCGTCGTACTGGGGGCCGGTCACGCGAGTTCCCCGATCAGCGAAGCGGTGCGAGTACAGCGAGTACAGCAAGGTGGAGCGGAACGTCGGCGCCGCCGGAGACGTCGTCGGCGCACCTTCCTTCATACGCCACCGGGCGGACAAATCCGACGCCGGGTGGGCAGGTGTCGCCCGGACGGCAGGGCGGGCAGGCGTCCACGCTAAGGGGCCGGGAGCCGATCGGCCAAGATGGTTATCCACAGGACATGTGGACGAAGGTCCCACACCTGTGGGTAACTCCCCCGAACCTGTGCACAACTCTGTGGACATCACTGTGGATAACCACACCATCTACTCGGCGTCAACGCCCTGACCTGCACATACTCCTTCCACGGGCTGTGCATGAGAATTTCTTCACACACCTGAACCATCACTCCGGCGGCCCAGCCGCACCCCGCTCCTTACCGCTGGGTAGGTAAGAATCAATACCCCCTAGCAGTCATTACCTGTGGATGAGTACGCTGGCCCGGTGACCACAGCCCCTACCAACAGCCGGCCCGAGCGCCGCCGCCACGACCGCGAGATCCTCGCCCTGGCCGTGCCGGCCTTCGGCGCGCTCGTCGCCGAGCCGCTCTTCCTGCTGGCCGACTCCGCGATCGTCGGCCACCTCGGCACCGCCCAGCTGGCCGGTCTCGGCGTGGCCGCGACCCTGCTGGCCACCGCCACCGGCGTGTTCGTCTTCCTCGCCTACGCCACCACCGCCGCCGTGGCCCGCCGGATCGGGGCGGGCGACCGGCGGGCGGCCGTACAGCAGGGGATGGACGGGATCTGGCTGGCCCTGCTGCTCTCGGTCGGCGTGGTCGCCCTCGCCCTGCTGCTGGCCCCGGAGGCGGTCCGGGCGCTCGGCGCCTCCGCCACCGCCGCGCCCTACGCCGTGACCTACCTGCGGATCAGCGCCCTGGGCATCCCCGGCATGCTGATGGTGATGGCCGCCACCGGCGTGCTCCGCGGCTTCCAGGACACCCGCACCCCGCTGCTGGTGGCGATCGGCGGCTTCGGCGCCAACATCCTGCTCAACCTGGGCCTGGTCTACGGCGCCGGACTCGGGGTGGCCGGCTCGGCCTGGGGCACGGTGATCGCGCAGACCGCGATGGCCGCCGCGTACCTGGTCGTGGTCGTCCGCGGCGCCCGCCGGGCCGGGGCGAGCCTGCGGCCGGACGCGGCCGGGATCCGGGCCTGCGCCAGGGCCGGCGGACCGCTGCTGATCCGCACCCTGAGCCTGCGCGCGGTGCTGATGATCGCCACCGCCGTGGCGGCGGGACTGGGCGACGCCCAGATCGCCGCGCACCAGATCACCATGACCATCTGGGGCTTCCTGGCCTTCGCGCTGGACGCCATCGCGATCGCCGGCCAGGCGATCGTCGGCCGGTACCTGGGCGCCTCCGACCTGCCCGGCACCCGGGCCGCCGCCCGCCGGATGGTGCAGTGGGGCATCGGCTCCGGCATCGTGCTGGGGCTGGCCCTGGTGCTGGCCCGGCCGCTGTACGTGCCGCTGTTCACCACCGACCCGGCCGTCCGGCACCAGCTCGGCACGGCCCTGCTGCTCGCCGCGCTGACCCAGCCGGTGGGCGGGCTGGTCTTCGTGCTGGACGGCGTGCTGATGGGCGCCGGCGACAGCACCTACCTGGCCTGGGCCATGCTCGGCACGCTCGCCGTCTTCGCCCCGGCCGCCTTCGCCGTCCCGGCGCTGGGCCTCGGCCTGGCCGGCCTCTGGTGGGCGATGAACCTCTTCATGCTGGCCCGCGCCGTCCTTCTCTGGCGCCGCTTCCGCACCGGCGCCTGGCTCGTCCCGGGCGCCGTCCGGGCATAGCCCTCGGCAGGGGGTAGCCCGGGCGCCGTCCGCGCCTGACCCCGGCACGGGCGGTCCGGACACCGCCGGCACGGGAAAAGCCCGAGGGCCGGACACCCCCCGGAAGGGGTGCCCGGCCCTCGGAGCCGGTTCAGCAGAGCTGAGCGCAGCGTCAGGCGGCGACGACGGCGACGTCGAGGTTGGCCTGGACGTCGGCGTGCAGCTTGACCGAGACGCGGTGGGTGCCCACGGTCTTGATCGGCGAGGCGATCGCGACGGCGCGCTTGTCCACGACCGGGCCGTTGGCGGCCTTGATGGCCTCCACGACGTCGGCCTGGGTCACCGAGCCGAACAGGCGGCCGGCGTCGCCGGAGCGAACGGCCAGCTTGACCTGGAGACCCTCGAGCTTGCCCTTGACCTCGTTGGCGGCCTCGAGCGTCTGGATCTCGTGGATCTTGCGGGCGCGACGGATGGCGTCGACGTCCTTCTGACCACCGCGGGTCCAGCGGATGGCGAAGCCACGCGGGACCAGGTAGTTGCGGGCGTAGCCGTCCTTGACCTCGACGACCTCGCCGGCCGAGCCGAGACCGGGAACCTCGTGCGTGAGGATGATCTTCATTGTTCGGTCACCCTCTCTTAGCGCGTGGTGGAGGTGTAGGGCAGCAGCGCCATCTCACGGCTGTTCTTCACGGCCGTGGCGACGTCACGCTGGTGCTGGGTGCAGTTGCCGGTGACCCGGCGGGCGCGGATCTTCCCGCGGTCGGAGATGAACTTGCGAAGCAGGTTCGTGTCCTTGTAGTCAACGTAGTTGACCTTGTCCTTGCAGAAGACGCAAACCTTCTTCTTCGGCTTGCGAGCAGGCGGCTTCGCCATCGTGTGCTCCTGTGGTTACGAAATCTGTCAGCGTCCGCCGGACCCGTGGCCCGACGGTGCACCGCTTAGAACGGGGGCTCTTCCGAGTAGCCGCCGCCGGACGGGGCTCCCCAGCCGCCGCCACCCTGGTTGCCACCAGAGGGAGCGCTGGACGCCCACGGGTCGTCGGACGGGCCGGACTGGCCGCCGCCGGAGTTGCCCTGCGGGCCACCCCAACCGCCGCCACCGCCGCCGCCCTGCTGGCCGCCGTAGCCGCCCTGGCCACCGCCACCGAAGCCGCCGCCGGGACCGCCCTGCCCACCGGACCGGTTGGCCCGGGTGACCTTGGCGGTGGCGGAGCGCAGGCTCGGGCCGACCTCGTCGACCTCGACCTCGAAGACCGTCCGCTTCTCGCCTTCCTTGGTCTCGTAAGACCGCTGGCGCAGCCGGCCCTGCACGATGACGCGCATGCCCCGCTGCAGCGATTCGGCGACGTTCTCCGCGGGCTGACGCCAGACGTTGCACGTGAGGAAGAGGCTCTCGCCGTCCTTCCACTCGTTGGTCTGACGGTCGAAGGTCCGCGGCGTCGAAGCGATGCGGAACTTGGCGACCGCGGCACCCGAAGGGGTGAAGCGCAGCTCGGGGTCGTCGACGAGATTGCCGACGAGGGTGATGACGGTCTCGCCTGCCATGGTGGTGATGACCTCTCGGAAAGAAGTTCTGCGGTGCTCGTCCGGATGTTTCACGTGAAACACCGGACGTGAACCACCCGACGCCTAGGGCGTCAGGGCGTGGCTCAGTGGGTGTCCGGGCGCAGGACCTTGGTCCGCAGAACCGACTCGCTCAGGCCAAGCTGGCGGTCGAGCTCCTTGACGACCTCAGGGGTGGCCTTGAGGTCGATGACCGAGTAGATGCCCTCGGACTGCTTGTTGATCTCGTAAGCCAGGCGGCGGCGACCCCAGGTGTCGACCTTCTCGACCTTGCCGCCGCCGTTGCGGACGACAGCGAGGAAGTTCTCGATCAGGGGGGAGACAGCGCGCTCCTCGACCGAGGGGTCGAGGATGACCATCAGCTCGTAGTGACGCATGAGAAACCCACCTCCTTTGGACTCAGCGGCCACGGTCTCTCCGTGGCAGGAGGGTTGTGCAGCGTCGACACTGGTGCGGTGCGAACAGTGCCGGTCGGCCCGAGGGCAGACGGGGGCACAACTACACCAGTGCAGACCGCACAGCCTACCTGCACCCGTACGGCCGAACAAAACGCATAGGGGTTGTCACCCGCCCCAAACCGCCGCAACCTGTACAGAACGGTGCCGGTGCGCCCATCGCACGGCACGTCTTCCTCCTCAGGAGGTGGGTCCTCATGGCTCAGACCGTCCGCCGCATGCCGGCCTTCACCCTCAACACCGACGGCCATCCGCACCCACGCGAGAACACCCTGGTCGGCCTGACCGTGGTGTTCGGGCTGCTGGCCTTCGTCAGTTCGTTCTTCCACAGCCTGCACCTGCTGAGCTCCTGGACGGGCCTGGCGGGCGTGGTCACCGGCCTCTGGGGCCAGTTCATCTCGGTCACCACGGCGGAGCGGTTCGTCACCGTCATCGCGCTCGGTGCCTCCGCCGTGGGCCTCGGTCTGGGGCTCGCACACGGCGGGCTGTTCGGGTGAACCACCGGGCACTTCGCCCGGACGGCGTAACTTAACCCGCTCCCCCCACGTCTCATTACCTGGTGCACCGGGTGTGCACGGGCCGCGTGGGGGGAGCACCTCCATGTCGGCGGCGCCCCGGAAACGGACCATTCGGGCGATAAGGTCAGGTGGACCAGCCGACCGAGGAGGAACAGCCGAGCATGAGCCTGCGCCTGAGGACGATCACCCGCGAGGAACACCTCAAGTTCATCGAGAGCCGCCCGTCCGCCAGCCACATGCAGGTGCCCTCCTGGGGCGAGGTGAAGGCGGAGTGGCGCTCGGAGAGCATCGGGTGGTTCGACCCGGCGGGCGAGCTGGTCGGGGCCGGGCTGGTGCTGTACCGGCAGCTGCCCAAGCTCAAGCGGTACCTGGCCTACCTGCCCGAGGGCCCGGTGATCGACTGGTACGACCGCGACCTCGACCAGTGGCTGCAGCCGATGCTGGCGCACCTCAAGTCGCAGGGCGCCTTCTCCGTGAAGATGGGCCCGCCGGTGGTGATCCGCCGCTGGGACGCGCCCGCGATCAAGGAGGCGATCGCGGGCAAGGAGGCCAAGCGCCTGCGCGACGTGGAGCCCAGCTGGTACGAGCCCCGGGCCTTCGAGGTGGCCGACCGGCTGCGCAAGTCCGGCTGGCTCCAGGGCGAGGACGGCGGCGCGGGCTTCGGCGACGTCCAGCCCCGGTACGTCTTCCAGGTGCCGCTGGCCGGCCGCTCGCTGGACGACGTCCAGCGCGGCTTCAACCAGCTCTGGCGCCGCAACATCAAGAAGGCCGAGAAGAGCGGGGTCGAGGTCGTCCAGGGCGGCTACGAGGACCTGCCGGTCTTCCACCAGCTGTACGTGGTGACGGCCCAGCGCGACCAGTTCACCCCCCGCCCGCTGGCCTACTTCCAGCGGATGTGGAAGGCGCTGGCCGCCGAGCACCCGGACCGGATGCGGCTCTACCTGGCCTACCACGAGGGCGAGCCGCTGGCCGCGACCACCATGCTCACCGTCGGCGAGCACGTCTGGTACTCCTACGGCGCCTCGGCCAACCACAAGCGCGAGGTGAAGCCCTCCAACGCGATCCAGTGGCGGATGATGCGCGACTCGTACGCGCTCGGCGCCGGGATCTACGACCTGCGCGGGATCAGCGACACGCTCGACGAGGACGACCACCTCTTCGGGCTGATCCAGTTCAAGGTCGGTACCGGCGGCCAGGCCGCCGAGTACCTCGGCGAGTGGGACTTCCCGCTCAACAAGCTGCTGCACAAGGCGCTCGACCTCTACATGTCGCGCCGCTGACGGCCCGTTCGGCGCCACTGACGGCGCCGCACCGGCCGCCCACCCACCGATCCTCTCGGGGAGTACACCCATGACCCTCTCGCTCGCCGTGGACACCGCCCGCTGGCGGACCCACCAACGCGCCGTGCTGGCCGAGTTCCCCGGGCTGGTGCCGGTGGCCAAGGGCAACGGGTACGGGCTGGGCAACGAGCGGCTGGCGGCCGAGGCGGAGCGGCTGGGCACCGGGCTGCTGGCCGTCGGCACGGCGGCCGAGGCGGCGGCGGTGCTGGACCGGTTCCGGGGCGACCTGCTGGTGCTGACGCCCTACCGGGTCGGCGAGGAACCGCTCGAACTGCCCGCCCGGGTGATCCGCACGGTGGCGCACGTGGAGGCACTGCGGGCGCTGCCGGCCGGTACCCGGGTGGTGGTGGAGTGCATGACCAGCATGCGGCGGCACGGGATCTCCCCGGCGGAGCTGGCCCACCTGCCACTGGAGGGGCTGGTCTTCGAGGGGTTCGCGCTGCACCTGCCGCTGGACCGGCCGGGTGGTGCTCCGGGCGACGACGCCTCGGTGGCGGAGTGCGCCGAGTGGGTGGAGGCGATCGCCGCGGCCGGGCTGCCCACCGCCACCGTCTTCCTCAGCCACCTGGGCGCGGCCGGGGTGGCCCGGCTGGGCGAGCGCTACCCGGGCACCACGTTCCGGTCCCGGATCGGCACCCGGCTCTGGCTGGGCGATCCGGGCGCACTGACCGCCCGGGCCACCGTGCTGGACGTGACCCCGATCGCCAAGGGCGAGCGGTACGGCTACCGCCAGCACCGCGCGCCCTCGGACGGCCAGCTGCTGGTGGTCACCGGCGGCACCGCGCACGGGGTCGGCCTGGAGGCCCCCAAGTACCTGCACGGCATGGTGCCGCGGGCCAAGGGCCTGGCCCGGGCCGGCCTGGCCACGGTGAACCGGACCCTCTCGCCGTACTCCTGGTCGGGCCGTCAGCTCTGGTTCGCCGAGCCCCCGCACATGCAGGTGAGCATCCTCTTCCTGCCCGCCGATACCAAGCCCCCGGTGATCGGCGAGGAGCTGCCGCTGAACACCCGCCACACCACCACCCACTTCGACCGGGTGGTGGACCGCTAGGGCCGGCCCTCGGTGTCGGCGCCGGCCTCGGCCGGCGCCCAGTCCAGGTCGTCCAGGCGGTACTCCCGGTACGTCTCCTCCTCCTGCAGCCGCCGGGCGGTGCCGAGCACGAACACGTCCGGCGCGCCGTCGAGGACGCCGCCCGACGGGTCGTCACTGCCGTCCCAGCGCACCGGGTCACGCTCGGGCTGGAGCACGTCGCGGACCACCATCGCGCACAGGTAGAGCGTGCCGACCAGGTGCAGCACCACCGCGAAGTGGTACCAGTCCTGGCCGATGCCGTGCTGCTTGGAGTCGCTCACGAAGGCCAGGTAGGACCAGATGCCGAGGAAGTAGAGCGCCTCGCAGGCCTGCCAGATCAGGAAGTCCCGCCAGCGCGGGCGGGCCAGTGCGGCCAGCGGGATCAGCCAGAGCACGTACTGCGGCGAGTAGACCTTGTTGGTGAGCACGAAGGCGGCCACCACCAGGAAGGCCAGCTGGGCGAAGCGCGGGCGGCGCGGGGCGGCCAGCGCGAGCCAGCCGATGGCCAGGCAGCTGAGCACCAGCAGGCCGGCGATCCAGGTGTTGAGCGTCTCCAGTTGGGCGCCCCGGTCCTGCATCAGGATCAGCCAGAAGGAGCCGTAGTCCTCCTTGCGGGTCTGGCTGAAGGTGTAGAAGGTGGCCCAGCCCTTCCAGTTGGCCATCATGATCGGCAGGTCCACCACCAGCCAGGCCAGCGCCGCGCCCCCGGCCGCCGCGCCGAAGGCGCGCCAGCGGCCGGCCCGCCAGCAGAGCACCAGCAGCGGGCCGAGCAGCAGCACCGGGTAGAGCTTGGCGGCGGTGGCCAGGCCGATGAACACGCCGGACCAGCCGGGGCGGCCGCCGGACCAGTAGGCCATCGCCACCGCGGCCAGCGCCACGGCGAGCAGGTCCCAGTTGATGGTGGAGTCCAGCGCCAGGCAGGGCGCCAGCGCGAAGAGCAGCGCGTCCCAGGGGCGGCGGCGGTGGATGCGGGAGAGCGCGACCACGACCACCACCGCGCAGATCATCAGCATCCCGGCGTTGATCAGCCAGAACAGCTGCTCGCGGTCCTGGCCGCCGCCGGAGCCCGGGGTCAGCCAGGCCGCGACCTGCATGAAGAGCCCGGTCAGCACCGGGTACTCCAGGTACTGCATGTCCGGGGTGGGGTTCGGCAGCTTGTCCAGGTACGGGTGCAGGCCGTCGGCGAAGCCGCGGCCGGTGAACAGGTGCGGGATGTCGCTGTAGCAGGCGTGGGTGTACTGGGCGGCGGCCCCGTGGAACCAGCCGCCGTCGTAGCAGGAGACCTTCTGCACCATGCCGAGCACCGAGGTGATGATCACCGCGAGCGCCAGGAAGCGGGCCGGCACCCACCAGGAGACCCCGAGCAGGGCCCGCCGGCCGGGCGGGCCGCCGAGCACCTCGCTGCCCGCCGCGGCGACCGGGTCCTCGTCCGCCGGGACGACCACGGTGTTGGGCAGCGGGCCCACCGTGGCCGGGCCCATCGTGGCCACGCCCGCTTCGTCACGCTCGCTCGAGGTCATGGCGGACATGATGCCGCACCGATCGGGCCTGGA
This sequence comes from Kitasatospora sp. MMS16-BH015, assembly GCF_002943525.1. Classification (NCBI taxonomy): domain Bacteria; kingdom Bacillati; phylum Actinomycetota; class Actinomycetes; order Kitasatosporales; family Streptomycetaceae; genus Kitasatospora; species Kitasatospora sp. MMS16-BH015. Next base: position 4,382,553 of record NZ_CP025394.1, read on the forward strand.
CGAAGAGGCTCCGGCGAACTCTCATTGGTCGATACCACTGGGGTGGCCGGCCGCCGGAAACGCCGAGGGGGCGCGGCTCGGCCGCGCCCCCTCGGGCTCGCACTGCGTCAGGCTCAGCCCGAGGCGCTCTCGTTGTTGGAGAGCGCCCCGCCACCGGCACCGCCGCCGCCACCGCCACCGCCGCCACCGGCGGCCGGGCTGGCGCTGTCGCTGGGCGAGGAGGAGGGCTGACCGCCGCCACCGCCCGGCTTGGTGCGGGTCGGCGAGGGAGCGGTCGGGCTCGAGGACTCGCAGAGCCCCAGCAGACAGGTCGGCGAGCTGCTGGTGGTCGGCGAGCTGGACGGCCGGCCACCGGTGCGGCTGCTGCTCGGGCTCGGCGTGCTGCTCGGGGTGGCGCTCGGCGTCGCGCTGGCCGAGGGCGAGTCGCTGGCCGAGGGCGAGGGCGAGTCGGTGGACGGCGCACCCGAGGAGTTGACGGCCTGGCCGATCGGCTCCGGGTCGGGGAAGTCCATCTTCTCCTGACCGTCCAGCGCCACCTTCATGTACCGGGTGAAGATGTCGGTCGGGAAGTCACCACCGTGCACCGAGGTGTGCCCGGCGGTGCCGTCCAGCGAGAGCAGACCGGGCTTGCCCGGCTCCTCGCGCCACATGCCGACCGAGGTGGTCAGCTGCGGGGTGTAGCCCACCCACCAGGCCGAGGTGCCGGCGTCGGTGGTACCGGTCTTGCCCGCCACCGGGCGGCCCAGCGCGTTGGTCTTGGTACCGGTACCGTTCTTCGCCACGTTCTGCAGCACGTCGGTGACGTTGTCGGCGACGGCCTGGTCGATGACCTGCTTGGCCTTCGGCTTCTCGAAGCCGGGCTTGGGCACGCCGTCCTTGACCAGCTTGAGCACCGAGTACGGGTCGGTCTGCATGCCGCGGGCGGCGAACACCGAGTAGGCCGAGGCCATCCGGATCGCGCTCGGGGTCGAGGTGCCCAGCGGGAAGGTCAGCGAGGTGGTCGGCGCGAAGCCGGCGGTCAGGCCCAGCGACTGGGCCATCGCCTTCACATTGTCGTTGCCGACGTCCTGGCCGAGCTGCACGAACGGCACGTTGTACGAGTACTGCATGGCCTGCTTCAGCGTCACGTAGCCCTTGTCGCCCGGGCTGTCGTTGCGCTGGTGGTACGGCTTGCCGTCGTCGCCGATGGCCGGCGAGCCGTCGGCCTTGTAGATCGGCGCCATGTCGTCGGCCAGGTAGAGGCTGCTGGCGTTGATCGGGGTCGGCTGGCCGTCGGCGCCCTTCTTGGTCAGCACGCCCTTCTGCATCGCGGTGGCCAGCACGAAGGGCTTGAACGTCGAACCGACCGGGATGCCCGAGCCGTCGGCGTTGTTGGTGTAGTGCTTGTTCTCGACCCCGTCACCGCCGTAGATCGCCACGATCGCGCCGTCGTTCGGCACCACCGAGGCGGCACCGATCTGCACGAAGGTGTCGGTCTTGGGGCGCTTGTTGGTGTCGAGGGCCTCGGCCTTGACGTCGTCGACCGCCTTCTTCAGGGCGTCGACCTTGCCCTTGTCGAAGGTGGTGTAGATCTGGAAGCCACCGTGCGCCAGGGTGGCGTCGGTGATCGTCTTGTCCTTGGACTCGATGTAGTTGTTGGCCATGTCGACCAGGTAGCTGATCTCGCCGTTCATGTTCGCCGAGGGGCGCTTCGGGATCGGCTCGGGGAAGGTGGTGCACTTGGCCTTCTCCTCCGGGGTGATCGCCTTGGTGATCACCATCCGGCCGAGGATCCAGTTCCACCGGTCCACCATGCGCTGGTGGTTCGCGGCGTTCAGCGAGGGGTCGTACAGGCCGGCGCCCTTGAGCAGACCGGCCAGCATCGCGCTCTGGCAGACGTCCAGGTTCTTCGCGTCCACGCCGTAGTACGACTGGGCGGCGGCCTGGATGCCGGTGGAGCCACGGCCGAACCAGCTGGTGTTCAGGTAGCCGGTGAGGATCTTGTCCTTGCTCTGGTTCTGGTTGACCTTGAGCGTGATGAAGAGCTCGTCCACCTTGCGGGAGAGGGTCTGCTCCTGGCTCAGGTAGGCGTTCTTCACGTACTGCTGGGTGATGGTCGAGCCACCCTGGGTCTCGCCACCGGTGGCCATGTTGTAGACGGCGCGGGCGATGCCCTTGGGGTCGATGCCGGAGTCGGTCTCGAAGCTCTCGTTCTCGGCCGCGATGACGGCCTTGCGCGCATTCGGGCTGATGTCCTGGAGCTGGACCACCTGACGGTTGGTCGAGCCCTGACGGGTCATCTCCGAGTTGTCGGCCCAGTAGTAGATGTTGTTCTGGTCGTGCACCAGGGCGTTGACGTCCGGGATCGTGGTGTTCGCGTACGCGATGCCGACGGCCGCCACGCAGCTGCCGAAGAAGATCACGAAGGCGGAGAGCACCTGCTTCCAGGAGGGCATCCAGCGCCAGACCCCGCGCTTGCCGTAGCGGGGGTAGTCGATGAAGCGCTTCTTGCCGGGCCCGCTCGGGGCGCCGGCCCCACCGGGGCCGCCCGGCCCCCGGCCACCACGACCGCCGCCGCCGTTGCCCCCGCCGTTGCCGGCGCCGCCGCGGCCGCCGCCCTTGGCGGCCTGCTTGCGCATCTCCGCCCGGGTCAGCCGGGGCTGCTGGGCCGTCTCCCGGTGCACCGCCTGGCGCGGCCCCGGTCCCGGGGCCGGCCGGTCGTACCGCGGGGCACCCTCCGGCGGGGTGCCGTAGGCATAGGGGCGTCCGCCCTCGGGCGCGCGGCGGCCCGGAGGCTGCTCACCGCCGCCCGGGTTGGACGACCTGCGCCGGTGTTCGCTCATCTTCCAGCAACTCCTCGGTCAGACCGCTCGGGCCTGAAGGCAGGGTTCACTTCCGATGCCCGCCAACCGCCTTGTCCCCGGGAGGTGGTCCTCGTGCACACGCGACAGCGTACGCACCTGTAATTCGGTACTAAACGGGCATCAGGCGCATAAGCCCGCATACCGTCGCCAGATCATTACCTGCCCGTTGCGTTCTACCCCCTCCCCGGGGCCGCCCGCCTCTCCGGACCGGCGACCTGACGCACCGTCCAAGCCCACGTGATCACATTCACTCGTGCCCCCCTTGCCCGTTTCGTGACCCAGGTTTACTGTTCTCGATATATCGAGCCGATACATCGAGACGGCATAACCGACGCGACCGCGTCGGAGCCGGCGACAGGGCGGGAGGCAAGACGGCATGAGCAGGCGCTCCGGAGTGCTGGAATTCGCCGTTCTCGGCCTGCTCCACGACGCCCCGATGCACGGGTACGAGCTCCGCAAGCGGCTCAACGTGCTGCTCGGGTCGTTCCGTGCCTTCTCGTACGGCACGCTCTACCCCTGCCTGAAGAGCCTGGTGGCCCAGGGTTTCCTGGTCGAGGACAACCCGGACGTCGAGTACGTCCCCGCCACCGCGCTCAACGGCAAGCGGTCGAAGATCGTCTACCGGCTCTCGGCCGAGGGCAAGCAGCGCTTCGAGGAGCTGCTCGCCGACTCCGGGCCGGACGCGTGGGAGGACGAGCACTTCGGTGTGCGCTTCGCCTTCTTCGGTCAGACCGACCGATCGGTGCGGATGCGCGTCCTGGAGGGCCGCCGCAGCCGGCTGGAGGAGCGGCTGGAGCGGATGCGCAGCTCCATCTCCCGCACCCGCGAGCGGTTCGACGACTACACGCTCGAGCTCCAGCGGCACGGCCTCGAATCGGTGGAGCGCGAAGTCCGCTGGTTGAACGAGCTGATCGAGACCGAGCGGGCCAATCGCACCGGTCGCGGCGGGACCTCCGCCGGCGACCCCAGTACTTCGGACGGCCGTGGCCAGGAGGCCGGGTCGGCAGACCCGCCCAGGCCACCGCACGACCGCCCGGGGCGCTCCGCCATGGAGCGCTGACGCCGCGCACGCCAGGCGGAGCGATCCGCCCGAGCACGTGGCACCGAGTGGGCGCCGTGCGCGCCCGTCGATCAGTCAGAACAGAAGTTGAGCTGAGTCCCGCCTCGCGGCGGGCCTCATGAGAACACAGGGAGCAACCGGAATGGGTTCGGTTCGCGTAGCCATCGTGGGCGTCGGTAACTGCGCCGCGTCGCTGGTGCAGGGTGTCGAGTACTACAAGGACGCCGACCCGGCCGGCAAGGTCCCCGGGCTGATGCACGTGCAGTTCGGCGACTACCACGTCCGTGACGTGGAGTTCGTCGCCGCGTTCGACGTCGACGCCAAGAAGGTCGGCTTCGACCTGGCCGACGCCATCGGCAACAGCGAGAACAACACCATCAAGATCTGCGACGTGCCGCCGACCGGCGTCACCGTGCAGCGTGGCCACACCCTCGACGGTCTGGGCAAGTACTACCTCGAGACCATCGAGCAGTCCGACGAGGCCCCGGTCGACGTCGTCCAGGCCCTCAAGGACGCCCAGGTCGACGTCCTGGTCTGCTACCTGCCGGTCGGCTCGGAGCAGGCTGCCAAGTTCTACGCCCAGTGCGCCATCGACGCCAAGGTCGCCTTCGTGAACGCCCTCCCGGTGTTCATCGCCGGCACCAAGGAGTGGGCCGACAAGTTCACCGAGGCCGGCGTGCCGATCGTCGGCGACGACATCAAGTCGCAGGTCGGCGCCACCATCACGCACCGCGTGATGGCGAAGCTCTTCGAGGACCGCGGTGTCATCCTCGAGCGCACCATGCAGCTGAACGTCGGCGGCAACATGGACTTCAAGAACATGCTCGAGCGCGAGCGCCTGGAGTCCAAGAAGATCTCCAAGACCCAGGCCGTCACCTCGCAGATCCGCGACCGTGACATGGGCGCCAAGAACGTCCACATCGGCCCGTCCGACTACGTCGCGTGGCTCGACGACCGCAAGTGGGCCTACGTCCGCCTCGAGGGCCGCGCCTTCGGCGACGTCCCGCTGAACCTCGAGTACAAGCTCGAGGTCTGGGACTCCCCGAACTCGGCCGGTGTCATCATCGACGCCGTCCGCGCCGCGAAGATCGCCAAGGACCGCGGCATCGGCGGCCCGATCCTCTCCGCGTCCTCGTACTTCATGAAGTCGCCGCCGGTGCAGTACTTCGACGACGAGGCCAAGGAGAACGTCGAGAAGTTCATCCGTGGCGAGGTCGAGCGCTGAGCGCAGCGAAGCATTGCTCGCTGTTGAAGGGTGAGCGCTGAGCGCAGCGAAGCATTGCTCGCTGTTGAACGGTGAGCGCTGCTAGCTGATCTCCACCTTAGGGCCCGAGTGCATCGCACTCGGGCCCTTCGGGCTTTTCCGGGCCGGTACGCCCCGTTTTACGTCATGTTTCACGTGAAACACCGGCAGGTGGCATGGCACCCTGGGCGGGTGGCCCTCACGGAGAACAGCAGCCCCGCAGCCGGTGACACCCAGAGCCCGCCCAGCGCCACCCTCCGCGGGCTGCTGCGTGGCCGGGACTTCCGGCGCCTCCTGACGGCCCGGGTGCTGTCCCAACTCTCCGACGGGGTCTTCCAGGTCTCCCTGGCCTCCTACGTGATCTTCTCCCCCGAACGCCAGGCCAGCCCCGCCGACATCGCCTCGATGCTCGCGGTGCTGCTGCTGCCGTTCTCGGTGATCGGCCCGTTCGCCGGCGTCCTGCTCGACCGCTGGCGGCGCCGACAGGTGCTCTACCTCGGCAACCTCGCCCGGTTCGGCCTGGGCCTGGCCACCGGTGGGCTGCTGCTGGCGCGGGCCCCCGAGTGGCTGTTCTTCGGTGCGGCCCTGCTGGTCACCGCGCTCAACCGCTTCATCCTGGCCGGCCTCTCGGCCGCCCTCCCCCGGGTGGTCGCCGCGGATCAGCTGGTCACCGCCAACTCCCTCTCCCCCACCCTCGGCACCGTCGCCGCCGCGGCGGGCGGCGGGATAGGCTTCCTGGTCCACCTGGTGCTGCCGCCCGGCCGCGACGCCGACGCCACCCTGGTCACCCTGGCCGCCCTGCTCTACCTCTCCGCCTCCCTGGCCGCCCGCCGGATGGCCCCCGACCTGCTCGGCCCGGATGTCCACACCGACCACCCGCCCCTGGGCCGGGCCATCCGCCAGGCCGCCCACGACCTCTCGGCCGGCGTCCGCCACCTGACCCGCGACTGCCGCCCGGCGGTCCACGCACTGGCCGCCGTCACCGTCTCGCGCTTCTGCTACGGCGTCCTGGTGGTGATGGTCCTGATGCTCTCCCGCTACACCTTCAACGACCCCGCCAACAGCACCGCCGGCATGGCGACCCTCGGCAAGACCGTCGCCGTCTCCGCCCTCGGCTTCTTCCTCGCCGCCGTGATCAGCCCCTGGTGCAGCCGCCGCCTCACCGTCCCCGGCTGGCTCGCCACCTGCTCCGCCCTGGCCGCCCTCTTCGTCCCCGCCCTCGGTCTCTTCTTCGCCCCCGGCCCGGCCATCCTCACCGCCCTGCTGCTCGGCATCGTCACCCAGGGCACCAAGATCTGCGCCGACACGCTCGTGCAGGAGGCTGTGGAAGACGAATTCCGGGGGCGGGTCTTCGCGATCTACGACGTGCTCTTCAACCTGGCCTTCGTGGCGGCGGCGGGGGTGACGGCCCTGGTACTGCCACTGAACGGGCGCTCGGCGGCGGTGGTGGTGGGAGTAGCCGTGGTCTACGCGGCGACGGCGGCCCTGTACTGGCGAGCGGCCCGACGGAAGTGATTGAAGATCCACAGACCGCCTTCGAGGCGGTCTGTGAACGCTGGCTCCGGCGCCGATTTCGTTGAATCTTGACTGACCGCCTTCGAGGCGGTCAGTCAAGATTCAACTTACTTCAGTGTCCCGCGCCGTCGTCCAAGGCCCGGAGGAGCCGCTGGCGGCGCCGGGCGATCTCCTTCTCCTCGTCGTCCAACACGATCCGCTCCAGCCGGTCGACCCGGTCGCCCATGGCGTCCAGCTTCCGGCTGTTGCTGCCGACCTCCACGATCAGCGCGTTGAGCAACGGCGTGACCGAGGTGTGGATGACGTTCCGCACCACCCGCTCCGAGACCCGGGCAACCGCCTCGTCGACGCTCCCCGGCGCGAACGGCGGGTTGTCCACAACCCCTCCGGAGGGGTTGTCCACAGGCTGGAACATCGTGCGCCGCTCGATGTCCAGGAGGTAGCACCGCACCTGTCGGGCCACCTCGCTGTCCCGCATCAGCATCGCGAGGTTCAGCACCGTACGGCGGGTGAAGAGCGCCAACGAGCGCGCCCGCGAGGGCGACTTGCCGAGCTCCTTGAACGAGGCGAGCTCCGCCCCGGTCACCACCCGGTAGCCGTTGGACTCCAGCTCGCCCCGGTGGTCGATCACCAGCGAGTGGACCGCCTTCTCCTCGACCTCGAAGTACTGCGCGACGCCCTCGGTCGTGACGTGCATGCCGTCCGGCAGCAGCACGAGCGCCCGGACCTTGTCGAGCACCTCCACGCGGTCGGCGACCGCCGCGCGCATCGTCGGGGACTCGATCAGGACGGTATCGATGGCCATGACTGCTCTCCTTCCGAGGCGGAGGGACTTTCCCTCCCCTCGGACGGAGCAACGAGGCCACTGATCAGCCAGTACGACCTACCGATCAGTACCGCACAATCGAGCGGAAGTTCCCTCCGACCCCTAAAGGGACTAGCACTCGATCCATTAAAAATCGAAAAACGGCGCCGAATCGAACTACTGCTGTGCCGCCCACCACTCGCGCAAGGCGGCGACCGCCGCCTCGTGCTCCATCGGCCCGTGCTCCAGGCGGAGCTCCAGCATGTGCTTGTACGCCTTGCCGACCATCGGCCCCGGCTTCAGGTCCAGCAGGCCCATGATCTCGTTGCCGTCCAGGGCCGGGCGGATCGCGTCGAGCTCCTCCCTCTCCTTGAGCTCGGCGATCCGCACCTCCAGCGAGTCGTACGTGCGCGAGAGCGCCGCTGCCTTCCGCTTGTTGCGGGTGGTGCAGTCGGAGCGGGTCAGCTTGTGGAGGCGCTCGAGCAGCGGGCCGGCGTCCGTGACGTACCGCCGCACCGCCGAATCCGTCCACTCGCCGCCGCCGTAGCCGTGGAAGCGCAGGTGGAGCTCGACCAGCTTGGAGACCTCGTCGATCATCTCCTTGGAGTACTTGAGCTCCCGCATCCGCTTGCGGGTCATCTTCGCGCCGACCACCTCGTGGTGGTGGAAGGAGACCCGGCCGTCGGACTCGAAGCGGCGGGTGCGCGGCTTGCCGATGTCGTGCAGCAGCGCAGCCAGCCGCAGCACCAGGTCCGGGCCGTCCTGCTCCAGGTCGATGGCCTGCTCGAGGACGGTCAGTGAGTGCTCGTAGACGTCCTTGTGGCGGTGGTGCTCGTCGGCTTCGAGCTGCAGCGCCGGGAGCTCGGGCAGCACGTGCTCGGCGAGGCCGGTGTCGACCAGCAGGCGCAGGCCCTTCACCGGGTGGGCGGCCAGCAGCAGCTTGTTGAGCTCGGCCTGGACCCGCTCGGCGGAGACGATGGTGATCCGGTCGGCCATCGCGGTCATCGCCGCGACCACCTCGGGGGCCGGGGTGAAGTCGAGCTGGGCGGCGAAGCGGGCGGCCCGCATCATCCGCAGCGGGTCGTCGGAGAAGGACTCCTCGGGGGTGGCGGGGGTGCGCAGCACCCGGGCCTCCAGGTCGTCCAGCCCGTGGTGCGGGTCGACGAACCCTCGTCCGGGCAGGTCCACGGCCATCGCGTTGACGGTGAAGTCGCGGCGGACCAGGTCCTGCTCGATGGTGTCGCCGTAGGTCACCTCGGGCTTGCGCGAGGTGCGGTCGTACGCCTCGGAGCGGTAGGTGGTGATCTCGATCAGGAAGCTGCCGTCGGCAGTGTCCTTGCGGGCGCCGACGGTGCCGAAGGCGATGCCCACGTCCCAGACCGCGTCCGCCCAGCCACGCACGAGCTTGAGCACCTGCTCCGGCCGGGCGTCGGTGGTGAAGTCGAGGTCGTTGCCGAGCCGGCCGAGCAGCGCGTCGCGCACCGAGCCGCCGACCAGGGCCAGCCGGTAGCCGGCGTCCTGGAAGCGGCGGGCGACCTCGTCGGCGACCGGGGAGACCCGCAGCAGCTCCTGGAGGCCGAGGGCCTGGGCCTCGCTCAGCCCCGGTACGGCCGCAGGGGCCGCAGCAGCCGCGACGGGCTCGGGGGTACGGGCACCAGCGGCGCTGGACTGGACGGGGGGCTCATTGGCAGTGGACACGGCACACAAGGGTACGTGGCCGGACTCCCCCGCTGCCCGGTCACACCCGCCGCCCGCCCCACCAACGGTCAGCCGGAGGCCAGCCGGAGGCGCACCGCCCGACCCGCCGAAGCCCCGCCGAGGCCCCGCCGATCCCCCGCCGAGGCCCCGCCGAGCACCCGCCGAGCACCGTCCGGACACGCACCGGCCGACCCACTGCCCGCCCCGGCCCGGGGTCGCCGGACGGCCGGCCGGGCGTTCAGCCGAGGGCCCGCAACACTGCGGGTGCCGCCACGTCGTTACCATGCCGGTGGGACAGCACCAGCGCGGTACCGCGTCAGCTCCACGCCCGGGCCGGGGGAGCGGCTGCGCCCACCCCACGGACTGATCGAGAAACGGCGAGGGCTGAGCGCGTGAGCGACCGGACGAAGCGGACCGCACACACCGGACAGCGCCTCGCCGCGCTGCTGGCCGGCTTCGCCGCCCTGGTCGCCACCGGCACCCCGGCGCTGGCCGCCGGAGCGGCCCGCCCCGGTCTGCTGACGGCCGCCCCCGAGTACCCGGCCAGTGTCACGATCAACACCGTGAGCCCCTCGGTGGCCGACCAGTCCACCGGCACGGTCACCGTGACCGGCACCGTCACCAACTCCGGCGGCTCCGCGTTCAAGTCCGCCCACGCGGCCGTGCGCAAGCCCTCGCCGGACGGCCGCAAGTCACTGCCGCTGCAGACCCGCAGCGACCTCAACCTGGTCGCCATCCGCAACTCCCCGGGCAGCGCGGACGGCATCGACCTCGCCGCCCCGCTGGACCAGCTCGGCGACCTGGCACCGGGTCAGAGCAAGTCGTTCAAGCTGGAGGTGCCCACCGCCAAGCTGGACCTCGGTGAGGCGGGGGCGTACGAGCTGGCGGTGGACGTCTGGGAGGGCAACGAGGCCGCGGAGAACTCCCACCCGCTCGGCATCGCCCGCACCTTCCTGCCGTACAACACCCCGGCCTCGCCGCTGGCCACCAACGTGGCCGCGCTCTGGCCGATCACTCACTCCCCCGAGCTGGTCGCGCAGACCATGCAGGACGCCGAGCAGACGCCGGTGCTGCGGGACGACAGCCTGACCAAGGACCTCGCCCCCGGCGGCCGGCTCTACGAGCTGGTGAACACCGGCGCCGGGCTGCCCGGGCTGACCTGGATGGTCGACCCGGACCTGCTGGACGCGGTCTACGCGATGACCCGCAACTACCGGGTGCAGAAGCCGGGCACCCAGGCGGAGACCGCCACCAACGACAACACCGTGCCCGGCGGCGGCAAGGCCGTGGCCACCGCCTGGCTGGCCGCGCTGCGCACGGCAGTCGCCACGGCGGGCAGCCAGGTGGTGGCGCTGCCCTACGCGGACCCGGACCTCGCCTCGATCGCGCACAACGGCGTCGGCCTCCCGGGCATGGACACCGCGCTGCGCAAGGCCGGCACGGTCGGCCGGCTGACCGCCGAGGGACGCCTCGCCACCGACGTCACGGCCGGGGTGGCCTGGCCGTACGACGGCTACCTGGACCAGGCCGTGGGCCAGGTCGCGCAGACCGCCGGGGACGGCGTGGTGCTGGTCAACGGCATGAGCCTGCCCGACCCGGCCTCGCTGCGGTACACCCCCAACGCCGTCCGCAAGCTCGGCAACGGACTGACCGCGGTGGTCGCCGACCCGGTGGTCTCCGAGCCCTTCCAGCACGACCTGAGCACGCCCAAGGACGTCACCGCGGCCACCCAGCGCTTCCTGGCCGAGACCATGACGATCACTCAGCAGCAGCCGCAGGACCAGCGCAGCCTGCTGGTGATGCCCCCGCGCGAGCTGACCGCCGCCACCGCCAAGGCGCTGGCCAACGCCCTCACCCAGGCGCAGAACGGCAAGTGGCTCCAGCTGGTCAAGCTGGACACGGTGGCCCAGGCCCAGCCCAACCCGCAGGCCGCCACCAACCCGGCCGACTACCCTGCCGGGGTGCGCGCCTCCGAGCTGGACGGCACCGAGCTGGGCAGCGTGATGTCCATGCAGGGCGACCTCGACCAGCTGCTGCGGATCCTGACCCAGCCGCAGCGGGTGCGCAGCCCCTTCAGCGCCGCGATGCTCCGCTCGATGTCCACCGCCTGGCGCGCCGACCCGGCCGCCGGGGACGACTACCGGGCGGGCGTGAAGAAGTACCTGTACAACCTGATCACGGCGGTCAAGGTCCCGAAGAAGAGCGTGATCACTCTCCCAGGTGACTCGGGCACCCTGCTGGTGAGCGTCAAGAACGACCTCACCCAGGCCGTCGGCAACCTCGAACTGCGCCTCACCTCGGTGCAGCCGAACCGCCTGAACGTCGGCCCGCCGGAGACTGTGGTGCTCGACGCCTCCACCAGCCGCACCCTCCGGTTCCCGGCCGAGGCCAAGGTCAACGGCACCGTCCAGATGACCGCCCAGCTGTACACCACCGGCCCGGGCGGCGGCCCGTACGGCGAGGCGGTGACCTTCAACGTGGACGTCACCTCGGTGACCCAGGGCGTGCTCTACGTGATCGGCGGGGGCGTGGTGCTGATGCTGCTGGCCGGCGGCCGGTTCTACCTCCAGCGCAAGAAGCGGGCCGGTGAGCCCGAGGAGGACCCGGACGCGCCGCTGGAGCCCGGCCCGGACGCGGCGTACGGCGCCAGCGCGGATGCCACTGATCCGGCCGCCGGTGATGAGAAGGTGGGTCACTGAGGAGCCGCCACCGGGGCGCCTCCACCCCAGTGACGAAGAGGTGGCATGAGCGAGCAGCGCCCGCAGCAGGCCCGAGGGCGTGACCAGTCGGACGGCGCCACGGACGCCGCGCGGCCCGCCGACTGGTACCTCTCCGACACCTACGCCGAGGACCCGTTCGCGGCCGGGGCGTACGACACCGAGGCCGGGGCGGACCCGTACGGGCTGCGCGCCGCCGAAGCGGCCGCCGCGCCGCCGAAGCCCCCCGCAACGCCGCTCCCCCCGCAGAGCGGCCCGCCCGAGCCCGCCCTGACGCCCCCGCCGACCCACTGGACCTCGCTCGCGGCCGACCTGGCCGAGCTCAGGGCCGACCTCCAGCCGACCGCACCGGCACCGGCACCGGCCGCCCCCGCGCCGGCTACGCCCGCCGGGCCCGAGGCCGAAGCAGCCGAGGCCGATGCCGAGCCCGTGGTGCCCGAGCTGACCATGGAGCTCCGCGTCCCCGAGGCGCCGGCCCAACCGGTAGAACCGGTCGAGCCGGCCGAGCCGCTGGAACCGGTGGCCGGACCGGTCGAGAGCTCCCCGTGGAACACCGAGACCACCGAGTACGTCGGCGTGGACGCCCTGCTCGGCGCCCGGGCCGCCGCCGAGGAGCCGGAGCAGCATCCCGAGCAGGGGCCCGGGCACCCCACACCCCCGCCGCAGCCGGCCACCCCGCCGATCGAGTTCGACCCGCCGCTCTCCGAGGAGGAGGCCAACCTCCAGGTGGCGGCCGTCCAGGTCCCGCCGGCCCACCTGGTGCCCGAGGAGACCCCGGCGGCCGGCGACGAGGGCCGCGGGGGCGGTGGCGGTGGCGGCGGCAAGGTCTCCGGCCTGCTCGGCTCCAGCGCCGTGATGGCCGCCGGCACCCTGGTCTCCCGGGGCACCGGCTTCCTGCGCACCATGGTGATCGCCGCCGCGATCGGCGTCGGCACCATGGGCGACTCGTACAACGCCGCCAACACCCTCCCCACCCTGCTCTACATCCTGATCGGCGGCGGCGCGCTGAACGCCGTCTTCGTGCCGCAGCTGGTCCGCAGCATGAAGCAGGACGAGGACGGCGGCACCGCCTACGCAAACCGGCTGCTCACCCTGGTGATGACCGGTCTGGCCGGGGTCGCCTTCGTCGCCGTGCTGGCCGCCCCGGTGCTGGTCCAGCTGATCTCGCACTCGCTGATGAAGGACCAGGCGAGCGCCGACGCCACCGTGGCGCTGGCCCGGTACTGCCTGCCGACCATCTTCTTCATGGGCGTGCACGTGGTGATGGGCCAGATCCTCAACGCCCGCGGCCGGTTCGGCGCGATGATGTGGACGCCGGTCCTGAACAACATCGTGGTGATCTTCACCTTCGCGATGTACCTCGGGGTCTTCGGCACCTTCGAGCACAGCGAGGTCACCCCGGACACCGTCTCCCCCGAGGGCATCCGGCTGCTCGGGGTCGGCACCCTGCTCGGCCTCGCCGTCCAGGCGCTCGCGATGGTCCCGTACCTGCGGGCGGCCGGCTTCCACTTCAAGCCGCGCTTCGACTGGCGCGGCCACGGCCTGGGCAAGGCCGCCCGGCTGGCCAAGTGGACCTTCCTCTTCGTGCTGGCCAACCAGGCCGGCTACCTGGTCGTCACCCAGCTGGCCACCGCCGCCGGTTCGAAGGCCGAGAAGGCCGGCCACCTGGGCGTGGGCCTGGCCGCGTACTCCAACGCGCTGCTGATCTGGCAGCTGCCGATGGCGGTGGTCACCGTCTCGGTGATGAGCGCGGTGCTCCCCCGGCTCTCCCGCTCGGCCGCCGACGGCGACCCGGGCGCCGTCCGCGACGACCTCAGCTACGGCCTGCGCACCTCGGCGGTGGCGATCGTGCCCGCCGCCTTCCTCTTCCTCGCCCTCGGCCCGGTGATCGGCAGCGCCATCTACGGCCTGGGCAACGGCGGCGCCGTCGCGCACGGCACCACCGCCGTCGGCTTCATGCTCTCCGCCTTCGCCCTCGGGCTGATCCCGTACTCCGTCCAGTACGTGCTGCTGCGCGGCTTCTACGCCTACGAGGACACCCGCACCCCGTTCTCCAACACCGTCTGGGTGGCCGTCTGCCAGGCCGCCGCCGCCGTGCTCTGCTACCTGGTGCTGCCCGCCCAGTGGGCCGTCACCGGGATGGCCCTGGGGTACGGCGCCGCCTACGCCGTCGGCGTGGCCGTCGCGGTGCCCAAGCTCAAGGCGAAGATCGGCGGCCTGGACACCGGCCGGATCGCCAAGACCTACGTCCGGCTGACCATCGCCTCGCTGCCGGCCGCCGCCGTCGGCCTCGGCGTCGAACTGGCCCTGAACGGCCTGCTCGACGGCTGGCTCGGCAGCGTGCTCACCCTGGTGCTGGCCGCCGGGCTCCAGCTGGCCGTGTTCGGGCTGGTCGCCCGCAGGATGCGGATCGAGGAGCTCAACTCGCTGCTCGGCATGGTGCGCAGCCGACTCGGCCGTTGACGGCGAGCCCACCGGGCCTGGCTCTCCCTCAGGCGGCGCACACCGGGCCGGATTCGACAGATCTCGTCGAATCCGGCCCGTTCGCAGGTGAGCGCCCCTGCCGGGCCCCCGCAGGCGGCCGGTCGGCCCCCGTGCGGTCGTAGCGGGGTGCCAAGAGTGGGCACAATTGTCCTGGCGCGGCGCGACCCCCTTCGACGGGGCGCGCCCGAGCCGGAGTTCGCGGACCGGGGCGATACAAGGGGAGGCAGGACCACGGTGGCTGATGGCACCAAGGCAGTCGTCGACACGTCCGAGGCGGACGAGGCGGCACTCGCCGTGGCACTCGGGGAGACCTCCGACGCCACGCCCCCCGAGACCGCCCGCACACGCTCCACCCCCGACCCCGCTGAGCCCGCCGAACCTGCCGAACCCGCTGCCAAGAGCGGGGCCGCCGCGAAGAGAGACCCGGCCGAGGAGACCACCCCGGCCACTCCGGCCACCCCAGCAGCCCCGGCCGAGAAGACCGCCCAGGTCGAGGAGACCGCCCCGCTCTCCACCGCCGAGATCGCCGCCGAACTGGCCGTCGGCGCCGCAGCCCTCTCCAACGCGGCCCTGCTGCTCGCCGCCGACCACACCGCCGCCCCGGCCCGGTCCACCGCCGCCACCCCGGCCGAGGCCGACCCGGACACCGGCTCACTGCCCGTCCTGCTGCCCGCCCCGCTGCGGCACAGCGGCGACAAGATCGGCGGCCGGTACCGGCTGGAGGAGTGCGTCACCCAGTCCGAGGCGTTCAGCAGCTGGCGGGCCGTGGACGAGAAGCTCCGCCGCGACGTGGGCGTCCACCTGCTCGCCGCCGGCCACCAGCGCGCCCGCGCCGTGCTCGCCGCCGCCAAGGCCGGCGCGCTGCTCAACGACCCGCGCTTCGTCCAGGTGCTCGACGCCGTCCAGGACGGCGAGCTGGTCTACGTGATCCGCGAGTGGCTGCCCGGGGCCGTCGACCTCGCCCAGCAGCTCGCCGACGGCCCGATGGAGCCGTACGACGCCTACCAGATGGTCCGTCAGGTCACCGACGCGATCGCCGCCGCCCACCGGGCCGGGCAGGCCCACCTGCGGCTCACCCCGCGCTGCGTGCTGCGCACCGACTCCGGCCAGTACCGGATCAACGGCATCGCCGTGGACGCCGCCCTGCGCGGCCTGCCCACCGAGGAGGCCGCCCTCGCCGACACCCGGGCGATCGGCGCGCTGCTCTACGCCGCCCTCACCCACCGCTGGCCCTACCCCGAGGACCGGTACGACCTCCAGGGCCTGCCCAAGGACCTCGGCTGCGTGCCGCCCGACCAGGTGCGGGCGGGCGTGCACAAGGGGCTTGCCGAGCTCGCCGCCCGCGCCCTGTGCGCGCAGCCGCCGCACCACCTGGAGCCGATCACCACCCCCGAGCAGCTCGCCAAGGCGATCGCCCTGATGCCCCGGCTGCGCGCGCCCGAGCCCCCGGCCCTCACCCCGCCGTCCGCCTTCGCCTCCCCCGCTACACGCCCGGCCGCCCCTCCGACGCCACCACCGTGCTACCGCCGCACCCCGCCCAGGCGCAGCTCGGCACCGTCCAGATCGGCGCGGGGGCACCCCCCGCCCCGCCCCGGAAGCGGCGCGGACGCCGCCGCAAGGTGGTGAAGCTGGCCAAGTGGACCGTCTCGGCGGTCGCGCTGGCCGCCATCGGCCTGGGCTCCTGGCAGCTGGTCAGCTACCTGCACAACCAGGAGAAGACCGGCGGCACCGGCCACGGCGGCACCCCCGGCCAGAGCGCCGCCCCGCTGCCCCCGACCCCGACCGGTCAGCCGGTGCGGATCAGCGCGGTCACGGCGTACAACCCGCTCGGCACCGGTCTCGAGCACCCGGACACCGCTGCCAACGCCGCCGACGGCAAGCCGGACACCGTCTGGACGACCTCCAAGTACGACTCGCAGCTCGGCTCCTGGAAGCAGGGCACCGGCCTGATCGTCGACCTGGGCTCCGTGCACCACGTCTCCGCCGTCCACGTCGAGGCCGTCGGCGGCCCCACCACGGTCGAGCTCCGGGCCACCGCCGCCACGGTCACCGGCGCGGCCCCCATCGAGCGGGAGGACCTCCCTGCCTACGGCAGCGCCCTCGCCAAGGACATCGGCACCGACCTCAACCTCAACCCGGCCCACGCACTCGACACCCGCTACCTCTTGATCTGGCTCACCGACCTGCCCAAGGATGTGGATGGCAAGTTCCAGGGCCGGATCGCCGAGATCAAGGTCACCGGCTGACCGGCAGCACGAGGGGAGGCGGCATGCCCGCACCGGCTTCCTCCCCCGCTGCCCCCGACTCGGCCGCCGGCGGCTCCGGCGCCGCCCCCGCCACCGGAGCGGCTGAGCGCACCGGGCCCGCCGGGAGCACCCCGCCCACCGACACCACCCCGCCCACCGAGACCTCCACGCTCACCGACGCCGAGCTGCTGGCCCGGCACAGCACCGGCGACCCGGAAGCCTTCGGCCTGCTCTTCCAGCGCCACCGGGACCGCCTCTGGGCCGTCGCCCTGCGCACCCTGGGCGACCCCGAGGAGGCCGCAGACGCCCTCCAGGACGCCCTTGTCTCCGCCTTCCGGGCCGCCGCCGGCTTCGAAGGCCGCTCCGCCGTCACCACCTGGCTGCACCGGATCGTGGTCAACGCCTGCCTGGACCGGGCCCGTCGGGCCGCCACCCGCCGGGCCGGCTCCCTGGACGAGACCCCCGAGCGGCTGGACACCCTGCTCGGCACCGCCGAAGCCCCCGAGACCGCGGTGGTCCGCGCGGAGCAGCAACGCGAGATCTCCGCCGCGCTGGCCGCCCTCCCGCCCGACCAGCGCGCGGCCCTCGTCCTGGTCGACATGCAGGGCTACCCGGTGGCCGAGGCCGCCGCCGTCCTCGGCGTCCCCACCGGCACCGTCAAGAGTCGCTGCGCCCGTGGCCGGGCCCGGCTGCTCCCGCTGCTCGGCCACCTCCGCACCCCGGCCGCCGACCCCGCTGTTTCACGTGAAACCACGGCCCCCGCGCCAGTCGCTGTTTCACGTGAAACAGCGACCGCACCCGGGCCCGCCACCGACGGGAACCCAGCCGGGCCCGCTCCCGTCCAACCAGCGGCCACCGAGCGCCCGAAGCCCACGGATGGCCCGAAGCCCCTGGAAGGGATGTGACCGCCCGATGACGCCCCACACCCCCTCCCAGCCCGCCGACGACCAGCCCGGCCACCCCGAGCTGGAGCTGCTGGCCGACCTCGCCGAGGACCTGCTCCCGCCGGCCCGGGCCACCGAGCTGCACGCCCACCTCGCCGACTGCCCCGAGTGCGCCGACACCTACGCGGCCTTCGCCGAGGTCCGCGAACTGCTGGCCGACACCCCGGCGCCCCCGATGCCCCCCAAGGTCGCCGCCCGCATCGACGCCGCCCTCGCCGCCGAGGCCGCCGCCCGCGCCGAGACCGCCCGAGCCGCCGAAGCCGCCATCCGCACCCAGGCCCAGACCACCGCCCGAGCCGAAACCCCCGCGCCCACCCCCTCCCCCGCCACCACCACCGAGCCCACCGAGCCCACCGAGGCCCCCGGCTCGCGCCCCCACCCCCGGCGCCGACGCCGCCTGCTGGCCGGCGCCCTCGGGCTCGCCGCCGCGCTGGCGATCGGCACCCTGGTCGGTCAGCTCGACGGCTCGGCCCCGAGCACAGCGGGCCCGTCCGCCGGCGCCGCCGCCCAGGCCCCCGTCGGCCCGGCCTTCACCGCCGACAACCTCGCCCCCGAGGTCCGCCGACTGTTCCCGCCCCGGGAGACCGGCAAGCCCTCCACCGGGGCCAACCCCGAGATCCACGGCCTCGCCACCCCGGCCGACCCCGGCACCCCGGACACCATCGCCGTCCCCGAGCCCTGCCTCGCCCAGGCCGTCGGCCACCCGGGCGCCGCCCCGCTCGCCAGCACCAAGGGCAGCTACCAGGGCACCCCCGTCCTGGCCCTGGTCTACCCCCTCCCCGACCAGCCGGCCGACTACGACGTCTACCTGGTCACCCCCGGCTGCCCCGGCGCCACCGTGCTGCTCCACCAGACCGTCCCCGCGCACTGAACCCCTCCGGTCGGCCGCCACCACCGCCGACGCGAGCGCGTATGGGAAAGAGATAGGGCCTGCTTCCAAGATCGGAAACGTCCCGCTCGACCTTCTCCCTCCCATCTCCGGAGCGACACCCATGCAGAAGAAGCGCGCCGCAGCCCTCCTCCTCGCCGCCACCGCGGTCCCGGCCATGCTGCTCGGCACCTCCACCGCTGCCTACGCCGGCACCGGCGTCACCTGGCAGGACGCCGCCACCGGCTACTACCTGGAGTCCGTGACCGGCACCAATTCCGTCATCACCTTCTGGAACGGCGGCGCCCAGGGCACCCACTGGACCGACATCCAGAACAGCGACGGCAGCTGGAACGAGGTCGACCAGTGGGGCCGCTGCCTCACCGCCTACTGGCAGGACCAGGTCTACACCGAGAACTGCAACTCGGCCGCCGACGGCACCAACTGGTACCAGCGCTGGTACGAGGTCAACACCGGCAACGGCTGGAAGCTGGTCAACCGCGAGACCGGCCGCGTCCTGGACAGCAACGGCAACGGCAGCGTCTACACCGGCCCGGACAACGGCGGCTCGTACCAGCGCTGGCACTGATCCCGCCCGGGCCCCTGGGCCCCCGGGCTCCGGGCGGGCCCCGCACCCCGCCCCGCACGACCTGACGAGGTGGACCCGATCGAGCCCTTCCCGGGCCCGACGGGACACCCGCAGCACGAAGCTCCTGGTAGGCAGGCGATCCACCGAACTCGCCCGCACTGCCAGGAGCTTCGTGTTTCCCCCACGCCGCCCCGCCCGGGCGACGGCCCGCCGCCGAGCTCCGCACCACCCGCCCGACCCCTGGTGCTGGCCCGACCACCCATCGGGCGGCTGCTGCGCCGACCCGTGGGAATGAGCGACACTGGTGTGTCGTTGTCCGGGGCGGCGGAGCAGGACCGCCCTCCGCGCAGAAGCGCCCCACCCGCGGTCCAGGCCGTGTGATGCGAACCAGGAGATGCAGTGAGCGACGTCCGTAATGTGATCATCATCGGGTCCGGCCCCGCCGGGTACACCGCCGCGCTCTACACCGCCCGAGCCTCCCTCAAGCCGCTGGTCTTCGAGGGCGCCGTGACCGCCGGCGGCGCGCTGATGAACACCACCGAGGTCGAGAACTTCCCGGGCTTCCGGGACGGCATCATGGGCCCCGAGCTGATGGACAACATGCGGGCCCAGGCCGAGCGCTTCGGCGCCGAGCTGGTGCCGGACGACATCGTCGAGGTCGACCTCACCGGTGACATCAAGACCGTCACCGACTCCGAGGGCACCGTGCACCGCGCCCGCGCCGTGATCGTCACCACCGGCTCGCAGCACCGCAAGCTGGGCCTGCCCCGCGAGGACGAGCTCTCAGGTCGCGGTGTCTCCTGGTGCGCCACCTGCGACGGCTTCTTCTTCCGCGACCAGGACATCGCCGTGGTCGGCGGCGGCGACACCGCGCTGGAGGAGGCGACCTTCCTCTCCCGCTTCGCCAAGTCCGTCACGGTGATCCACCGCCGCGACTCGCTGCGCGCCTCCAAGGCCATGCAGGAGCGCGCCTTCGCCGACCCGAAGATCTCCTTCGCCTGGGACAGCGCCGTGGAGGCCATCCACGGCGACCCGAAGCTGAGCGGTGTCACCCTGCGCGACACCACCACCGGCGAGCTCCGCGAGCTGCCCGTCACCGGCCTGTTCATCGCGATCGGCCACGACCCGCGCACCGAGCTCTTCAAGGGCCAGCTCGACCTCGACGCCGAGGGCTACCTCAAGGTCGAGGCCCCCTCCACCCGCACCAACATCCCGGGCGTCTTCGGCGCCGGCGACGTGGTCGACCACACCTACCGCCAGGCCATCACCGCCTCCGGCACCGGCTGCTCCGCCGCGCTGGACGCCGAGCGCTACCTCGCCTCGCTGGCCGACCTGGAGGCCCAGGCCGCCGCGGTCGCCGTCTGATCCACCACGAGCCCGACGCAGAGCGGGCTTGAAACAAGACAGCAGCCCCGGTTGTTGTCCTCCCCAGAGGTGCCGAGCGGTTCCCAGCCCGCGCACCACCCGTTCGCAACCTTTAGGAGCTCCCGTGGCCGGCGCCACCATCACCGTCACCGACGATTCCTTCGACGCCGAGGTGCTCAAGAGCGAGAAGCCCGTCCTGGTGGACTTCTGGGCCACCTGGTGCGGCCCGTGCCGCATGGTCGCCCCGATCCTCGAGGAGATCGCGGGCGAGCACGGCGACAAGCTCACCGTCGCCAAGATCGACGTCGACGCCAACCAGCAGACCGCTGCCACGTACAACGTCATCTCCATCCCGACGCTGAACGTGTACAAGGGCGGTGAGCTGGTGAAGACCATCACCGGCGCCCGTCCGAAGGCCGCCCTGCTCCGCGAGCTGGCCGAGTACCTCTAAGCCGATTCCTCCGAGCCGGTAGCACCACTCCGGTAGCACGTGCACCGCCGAGGGCGGGCCCTTCCCACAGGGGCCCGCCCTCCGCCGTTCCCGATCACTCCGGTCACCCCGGTCCTCAGAGCAGCCCGGAACAGCGTGGACCGGCCCTCAGAACGGCCGCAGCGCGGGCTCCTTCCGCCGCCCGCCCCGGCCACCGCCCAGGAGGCGCTCCAGGGCCACCTCCACGTCCCCCTTCCAGGAGAGCGTGGTGCGGGCCTCCAGCCGCAGCCGCGGGTACCGGTGGTGCGGCCGCACCGTCTTGAAGCCCACCGCCAGCAGGTGGTCGGCGGGCAGCACGCAGCTCGGGATCTCCCGGCCGACCGCCCCGAAGGCCTCCACCGCACGGAAGCCGCGGCCGACCACGTCCTTGACCACCTGCTGCACCAGCACCCGGCCGAGCCCCTGCCGCTGGTAGCCGGGCAGCACCCGGCTGACCATCAGCTGCACGGCGTCCGGCGAGACCGGGCTGGTCGGGAAGGCGCCGGAGCGCGGCACGTAGGCCGGCGGCGCGTACAGCACGTACCCGGCCGGCACGTCGTCCACGTAGGCGATCCGGCCGCAGGAGCCCCACTCCAGGAGCACCGCCGAGATCCAGCCCTCCTTCTCCAGCTCCGGCTTGCCGCTCTCCACCGCCGCCTTGGCGGTGACCGGGTCCAGCTCCCAGAACACACAGGACCGGCAGGTGGACGGAAGGTCCGCCAGGTTGTCCAGGGTCAGCGGAGCGATCCTGCGTCCCACGCCCGCACCTCCTCCTCAGCACACCAGCTTGCTCCGAAAAGACGGAAACGGGTGCATGTTTCACGTGAAACATGCACCCGTCATAGGGCCCCCGTCGTACGGGACCGGCCGGGGCTCAGCCCTGCGAGAGCCGCAGCCCCTCCTCGCCGGGGGCGAGGCTGTCCAGGATCCGGTTCAGGTCCTCCACCGAGGCGAACTCCAGCACGACCTTGCCCTTGCCGAGCTTGCCGCCGCGCTGCGAGACCTCCACCTTGACCCGGGTGTCGAAACGGTCCGAGAGCCGGCCCGCCAGGTCGTTGAAGGCCGGGGAGATCAGCCGGCCGGCCTTCGGGCCGGCACCCCGCTGCGGCTTCTCCTCCTGGTCCATCACCGCGACCAGCTCCTCGGTGGTGCGCACCGAGAGCCCCTCCGCGATGATCCGCTTGGCCAGCGCGTCCTGCCGCTCGCCGTCCGGCACCCCGAGCAGCGCGCGGGCATGGCCCGCCGTCAGCACGCCCGCCGCCACCCGGCGCTGCACGGCCGGCGAGAGCCGGAGCAGCCGCAGCGTGTTGGAGACGTGCGAGCGGGAACGGCCGATCCGGTCGGCCAGCTCGTCGTGGGTGCAGGAGAAGTCGCGCAGCAGCTGGTCGTAGGCGGCCGCCTCCTCCAGCGGGTTGAGCTCGGCCCGGTGCAGGTTCTCCAGGAGCGCGTCCAGGAGCAGCTTGTCGTCCTCGGTGGCCCGGACGATCGCCGGGATCTGCTCCAGACCGGCCTCCCGGGAGGCCCGCCAGCGCCGCTCGCCCATGATGAGCTCGAAGCGGTCGGCCGAGACCTGCCGCACCACCACCGGCTGGAGCAGGCCCACCTCCTTGATGGAGGCCACCAGCTCGGCCAGCTTGTCCTCGTCGAAGACCTCGCGCGGCTGGCGCGGGTTCGGCGTGATCGAGTCCAGCGGCAGCTCCGCGAAGCGGGCGCCCTCCACCGGGGTCAGCTGGGCCTGCTGCTCGCGGGCGGATTCGGCGGCCGCCTTGGCCGCCACCGTGCCGCGGTCGGTCGGCAGCACCGGCACCGCGCTGGGCGAGACCGCCCCGCTGCCGACCACCGGCGCCGCGCCCGAACGCGCGGGGGCCACCGTGGCCGGCGCGGCGGCGGGCACCCCCGCCGGGATCAGGGCTCCGAGCCCGCGGCCGAGGCCCCTACGTCCACCGCTCACCGGTTGTCCTCCATCGTGCTGCCGTGCTGTGCCATCTCAGCCCCACCGCTGCGCTGCTGCCCCACCGAACCGGCCCCGACCGCCCCGACCCCGACCGCCCGCAGCGCGAGCTCGCGGGCCGCCTCCAGGTAGGAGAGCGCCCCGGTGGAACCCGGATCATAGGTCAGCACCGTCTGCCCGTAGCTCGGCGCCTCCGAGATGCGGACCGAGCGCGGGATCGCGGTGCGCAGCACCTCCTCGCTGAAGTGGGTGCGCACCTCCTCCGCGACCTGGGCGGCCAGCCGGGTGCGGGCGTCGTACATGGTGAGCAGGATGGTGGAGACGTGCAGCTGCGGGTTGAGGTGCTGGCGCACCAGCTCCACGTTGCGCAGCAGCTGGCCGAGGCCCTCCAGCGCGTAGTACTCGCACTGGATCGGGATCAGCACCTCCTGGCAGGCCACCAGGGCGTTCACGGTGAGCAGGCCGAGCGAGGGCGGGCAGTCGATCAGGATGTAGTCCAGCGGCTGCTCGTAGGCCGCGATCGCCCGCTGGAGCCGGCTCTCCCGGGCCACCAGCGAGACCAGCTCGATCTCGGCGCCCGCCAGGTCGATGGTGGCGGGCACGCAGAACAGCCCCTCCACCTCGACCACCGGCTGCACCACGTCGGCCAGCGGCTTGCCGCCGACCACCACGTCGTAGATGGACGGCACCTCCACGTGGTGGTCGATGCCGAGCGCGGTGGAAGCGTTGCCCTGCGGGTCGAGGTCGATGACCAGGACGCGCAGCCCGTGCATGGCCAGCGAGGCGGCCATGTTGACGGTGGTGGTGGTCTTCCCCACCCCGCCCTTCTGGTTCGCCACCACGATCACCCGGGTCGCAGCGGGCCTGGGCAGCCCCTCGCCGGCCCGTCCGATGGCCTGCACAGCGGCCTGCGCGGCCCGTGCGATAGGCGTGTCATCGATCTGGTCGATGGTCTCCGAGTCCTGCATGGGGGTCAGTGTTTCACGTGAAACCGGAGCGGCAACAGTCGCCGCCCGGCCGCGACGGAGGATTCCTGGAAGCAGCGAGCGACGTTTCACAGGAAACACCATGCCCGCAATGTCGGAAATCTGACGGTGCGACACTCCGACCGTAGAACGCGACCAGCCCCGGGGATGAAGCCCCGGGGCTGGTCAGCGGGTGTCGAAGAAGCTCAGCGGCGGCGGCGGGCCTGGCCGCGGCCGCCCTCGCCCGGGCGGCCGGCCCGGCCCGCGCGGGCGGCCTTGGCGCGGCGGGTGGCCGCGCGGACGCCGCCGGGGCTCTCCCCCGCCTCGACCTGGACCACCCGGGTCGAGGTCTCCAGGGTGCCCTCGCCCACCGAGATCACCGTCCACTTCACCGCGCCGAGCTTGGTCAGCGCCGAGCGCGACTCGGCCAGCTCCTGCTCCGCGGTGTCGCCCTTGAGCGCCAGCATCTGGCCGTACGGGCGCAGCAGCGGCAGGCCCCAGCCCGCCAGCCGCTCCATCGGAGCCACCGCGCGGGCGGTCACCACGTCCACCGAGAGCTTGCCGACCATCTCCTCGGCCCGGCCGCGCAGCACCGTGACGTTGTCCAGCCCGAGCTCGCGGACCACCTCCTCCAGGAAGGTGGTGCGGCGCAGCAGCGGCTCCAGCAGCGTCACCGAGACGTCCGGGCGGGCCATCGCCACCGGGATGCCGGGCAGGCCGGCCCCCGAGCCGACGTCGCAGAGCGAGGCGTTCTCCGGCAGCAGCTCCGCCAGCACCGCACAGTTGAGCACGTGCCGGTCCCACAGTCGGGGCACCTCGCGCGGGCCGATCAGGCCGCGCTGCACCCCCGCCGTCGCCAGCAGCTCGGTGTACCGCACGGCGGTCTCGTACCTGTCCCCGAAGACCTCGCGCGCCACCGGCGGCGCCTCGGGCAGGCCCTGCTCGCCGCCCTCCGCCGGGATGCCCTCGGTCGTCACGCCGTCCGTGCTCATCTCAGCCTCTCCGCTCACCGTCTCCACCACCGCACTCGACCAGTCGACCAGTCGACCCACTGTTTCACGTGTGCCGTGTTTCACGTGAAACACCGCACGCGAAACGCATCACCGGGCACCCGGCGCCCTCCTGACGGACGACGACCCCGCCCGCGACAGCGGGCGGGGTCGGTCGTCGATCACCACGTCAGGCCGGAAGAACGACCACGCAACGCTGGGGCTCCTCGCCCTCCGACTCGCTGCGCAGACCCGCCGCGGCCACCGCGTCGTGGACCACCTTGCGCTCGAACGGCGTCATCGGACGGAGCTTGACCTGCTCGCCGGTGCTCTTCGCCCGCTCGGCCGCCTCGCTGCCCAGCTCCGCCAGCTCGGACCGCTTCTTGGCCCGGAAACCCGCGATGTCCAGCATGAGGCGGCTGCGCTCACCGGTCTCCCGGTGCACGGCCAGTCGGGTCAGCTCCTGGAGCGCCTCCAGCACCTCGCCGTCCTGGCCGACCAGACGCTGCAGCGCCCGGTCGTTGCCGTCGCTGACGATGGACACCAGAGCGCGGTCGCCCTCGACATCCATGTCGATGTCACCGTCGAGGTCGGCGATGTCGAGCAGACCCTCCAGGTAGTCGGCCGCGATGTCGCCCTCCTGCTCCAGGCGGGCGACGAGGCTCTCCGCACCGGCCTCGGCCTTGACTGCGGCGGTGGTGCCTTCCGTCACTGATGGACTCCTTCGAGGATGGGCCCGCGGGTGGGGCCGAGAACGTGGTTCGAGGGGCTGAGCGGGCGTCGCAGGGGGAGACTACGGCTTCTTCTTGCGCCCCTGGGCGCCCTGCTGGCCACCGCGCTTCGGCTGCTGGCGCTGGCCCGGCTTGGCCGCCGCCTTGCCGCCCGCACCGGCGCCGCTGGGCTCGGCCGGCTTCTCCTCGACCGGTGCCTCCTCGGCCACCGCGTCCTGCGGCTCCTTGGTCAGGCTGGTCGCGTGGCCCGTGGACTGGCGCTGCGCCTTGGTCTGCTTGCGCGGCTGCTGCCGGCGCACCTGCACGGCCTCCTCGACGGCCGCCCCGGCGTCAGCCGTACCACCGGCGGCGGAGGACTTGCCGGACAGCATCGCCATCAGGCCGACCTTCTTGATCGAACCGTCCGGGTTGATCCGGCCCTGCTTCTTCAGCCGCTCCTGGCGCTCGGCGAAGGCCTGGCTGCCGGGCGTCGGGTTGTTGCGGATGACGATCAGCTGCTGGCCCATCGACCAGACGTTGGTGGTGAGCCAGTAGACCAGCACACCGACCGGGAAGTTGATGCCCATCACGGCGAACATGATCGGGAAGACGTACATCAGCATCTTCTGCTGCTGCATGAACGGCGTCTTGACCGTGAGGTCCATGTTCTTGGTCATCAGCTGGCGCTGCGTGATGAACTGCGACAGCGACATCATGACGATCATGACGGCGGTGACGATCTTCACGTTCAGCTCGGTGCTGTGCACGAAGGTCGCGGAGAGCGGGGCACCGAAGATGTGCGCCTGGCCGGCGCTCGCCAGCAGGTCGCCCTTGATGACACCGATCGGCTCGTGGTGCGCGACCTTGCTCAGCACGCCGTACAGGGCCGTGAAGAACGGCATCTGCACCAGGATGGGAAGGCACGAGGAGAACGGGTTGGTACCCGCCTCCTTGTACAGCTTCATCATCTCTTCGGACTGGCGCTGCTTGTCGTTCTTGTAGCGCTCCTGGATGGCCTTCATCTTGGGCTGGATGGCCTGCATCGCCCGAGTCGCCTTGATCTGCTTCACGAAGAGCGGGATCAGGCAGATCCGGATCACGACCACCATCGAGGCGATCGCCAGGCCCCAGGCCCAACCACCGTTCGGATCGAAGACGTGGCTGTACAGCGAGTGGAACTGGACGATGATCCAGGACACCGCGGTGTACAGGGGGTTGAGGAAGGACCAGGTCACCGGTCAGACTCCTTGGACATCGGGCTTGGCCACCGGCTCAGGCCCGGCGGTCCCGCTCTTCGGGCTCAGCAGATCGCGCAGCCGACGGTGCCAGACCGGGTGCTTGCGCGGCGGAACGTGATCGACCCCGCCGGGCGACCACGGGTTGCAGCGCAGGATGCGCCACGCGGTCAGGCCACTGCCCTTGACCGCGCCGTGCACCCGCACCGCTTCGTACCCGTAATGCGAGCACGAGGGGTAGTACCGGCAGACCGGACCGAGCAACGGACTGATCGTCCACTGGTAGAGCCTGATCAGCCCCATCAGCAGGTACTTCATCGCCCTGCTCCCGTCGGCGCACTGCCGGAAGTGCCCGAAGGCTCGACCCGCAGCAGGCGCCGCAGCGCCGCCGTCAGGTCGTGCTCGAGTTCTGCGTGCGTGGCCGACCCGGCCGGGGGCAGCGCGCGCACCACTATCAGGCTACCTGCGGGCAGGCGCGCCAGATGGTCCCGGACGAGGTGGCGCAGCCGACGCTTCACGCGGTTGCGGACCACGGCGGGCCCGACGGCCTTGCTCACGACGAAACCCGCACGCGCCGAAGGAAGCCCCTCGGCGACGTGCGGGCTGGTGTCGCTGTTCCGGTCGGTCGGCCCCTCGGTCTCCTCAGCTCTGCTGAGGTGGACGACCAAGAGGGGTCGACCGGCCCGGCGACCGCGTTTCACCGCGGTCGCGAAGTCCTGGCGCCGCCGCAGCCGATGCTCGGAGGGCAGCACGACAGACCCTGGCGCGGATCAGGCGGAGATGGCGGCGCGGCCCTTGCCACGGCGAGACGCCAGGATGGCGCGGCCGGCGCGGGTACGCATCCGCAGCCGGAAGCCGTGGGTCTTCGCGCGACGACGGTTGTTCGGCTGGAAGGTGCGCTTGCTCACTCGGGGGCTCCTGGGGTGAATCGAAGGATGACGGGACATCGCTTGGCCGTCACCGTGCGTCCGCGTGATCCCCTGCCCTCCGGTCTCCCGGAGGGTGGCGGTACGGCCCCGACTTCCCAGGTCGGCTGGGTTTCGGAGCATTCCACGGCGCCCGTGCTGCTCGCCTCTGGAAGCGGGAGGACCCGCGGACATGCGGCAGCGGCCATCGACAACTCGACCTGGTTACGGTACGCGGGACGGGGCCGGGGGGTCAAACCGGGTGCCGCCACGGGCCCCTCGCCCACAGCCTGTGGACAACAACTTGAATCAGCTCTGTCCGCTGACTACCGTTGCAGGACTTGTCTGGTTTGTTCTGCTCGGCCGGGCCCCACCCAAGAGTCCTTTGACACCGAGTCCTTTGACACCCCCCTGCCGGGGAACGAGAAAGCGTGCACCAGTGGCTGATGTCAACAGCGATCTCGTCGTGGTCTGGGCGAGGGTCGTCGAGCGGCTGGTCAACGACACCGGTGTCGGGGACAAGGACAAGGCGTGGGTGCGGCGCACCCAGCCGATGTGGATGATGCACGACACCGCCCTGCTCGCGGCGCCCAACGAGTTCGCCAAGCAGGTGCTCGAGGGTCGGCTGATGCCGCAGCTGAGCGAGGCGCTGAGCCGCGAATTCGGCCGCCCGGTGCGGATCGCCGTCATGGTGGACGCCAACGCCGTCCCGCCCACCCCCGCCGCCGCCCCGCAGCCCGAGCCGCCGGCCGCCGAGCCCGAGCGGGAGCGGGAGCGCGAGGAGTGGCAGCAGCCCTACCGCGAGGAGCCCGTCTACGGCGGCGCCCGCGAGCGGGACCGGGAGCGCGGCCGCGAGGCCGGCCGCTGGCCCGGCAGCGCCGGCGAGGACTACCCCGAGCGCGACTACGGCCGCTCCTACGAGCGCCCCGCCGAGCCCGAGTACGGCCGCGGCCGCTACGACAGCTCCGGCTACGACCAGCGCCCCGACCCGTACGCGAGCAACGACCGCACCGGCGCCGACCCGTACGGCAGCGGCGAGCGCTCCGGCGGCGAGGCGTACGGCAGTGGTGAGCGCTCCGGCGGCGAGCCGGGCTACCCCGGTGAGCAGCAGGGCTACCCGGGCGGCGAGCGGCCGGACCCGTACCGCGGCGAGCAGCCGAGCTGGGCCGGGGCCGAGGGGCGCCCGGGCGGCGACTCCGGCGAGCGCTGGGGCCGGGGCGGCTACGGCGCGGCCGAGGGCGGCGGCGAGCGGGAGCGCGAGAGCAACGGCCAGGGCGACCTCTTCGGCGGGGCCTACAGCACCCCGGGCGGCGCCGGCGCCCGGTCCGGCCCCGGCGGGCGGCGGGCCGCCCCGGCACGGCCCCCGGCGGCGGGCGCGTCCGGCGGCTCCGGTGCCCCCGGTGGGGCGAGCGGCCCGGCCGGCGGCGCGCTGGAGCGGCCCGCCGCTCCCCCGGGGCTGCCCGAGCGCACCCCGAGCCCGGGCGTGCCCGCTCCCCCCGGTGCTCCCCCGGCCGGCGGCTCCCGCAAGGACGAGCCCGCGGCCCGGCTCAACCCGAAGTACCTCTTCGACACCTTCGTGATCGGCGCCTCCAACCGCTTCGCGCACGCGGCGGCCGTCGCCGTCGCCGAGGCCCCGGCCAAGGCGTACAACCCGCTGTTCATCTACGGCGAGTCCGGCCTCGGCAAGACCCACCTGCTGCACGCGATCGGGCACTACTCGCGGAGCCTCTTCCCGGGCACCCGGGTGCGGTACGTGAGCTCGGAGGAGTTCACCAACGAGTTCATCAACTCGATCCGGGACGGCAAGGCGGACGCGTTCCGCAAGCGGTACCGGGACATGGACATCCTGCTGGTCGACGACGTGCAGTTCCTGGCGTCCAAGGAGTCGACCCAGGAGGAGTTCTTCCACACCTTCAACACGCTGCACAACGCCAACAAGCAGATCGTGCTCTCCTCGGACCGGCCGCCCAAGCTGCTGACCACGCTGGAGGACCGGCTCCGCAACCGCTTCGAGTGGGGGCTGATCACCGACGTCACCCCGCCGGAGCTGGAGACCCGGATCGCGATCCTGCGCAAGAAGGCGATCCAGGAGCAACTCAACGCTCCCGCCGACGTGTTGGAGTTCATCGCGTCCCGGATCACCCGGAACATCCGGGAGTTGGAGGGCGCGCTGATCCGGGTCACCGCCTTCGCCAACCTCAACCGGGCCCCGGTCGACCTGGAGCTGGCCGGCATCGTCCTCAAGGACCTGATCCCGGGCGGCGACGAGGACGCGGGGCCGGAGATCACGGCGCAGGTCATCATGCAGCAGACCGCCGCCTACTTCGGGCTCGGTGTGGACGACCTATGCGGATCCTCGCGCAGCCGGGTGCTGGTGACGGCCCGCCAGATCGCCATGTACCTCTGCCGCGAGCTCACCGACCTCTCGCTGCCGAAGATCGGTGCCCAGTTCGGCGGGCGCGACCACACCACGGTCATGCACGCCGACCGGAAGATCCGCTCGCTGATGGCCGAGCGGCGCTCGATCTACAACCAGGTCACCGAGCTCACCAACCGCATCAAGAGCTAGCCGGCCCGGCAAGGGCCTTGAGAGGGAGTCAGGACGCCGTCCTGGCTCCCTCTCGGCGTATCCGGGGGCACCGGTTCGGCGTATCCCTGGCGGCGGGAGGTGTAGCCCTCGGAGGGGCTGGGCAGGATTCGTCTCGTCAGCTCCGGGCGCAGGGCGAACACCTGAGCAGCAATTCGAACAGGTCGGGCCGGAACGGCCTTCGTCCACAGGAACGGGTGGTTTCTCCCCGTCCACAGGCCGCCGGGCTCGGAGTTATCCAGAATTCCTCCACAGGGCGAGCGCCGCTACGCTCGTCCGCGCAGGTCAGACCCCTGTGGACTTGTGCACAACGGTTATCCACAGGATGTGGACAGCTGGTACTCCGTCAGGGTGTCCACCAGGTTGTCCACCGGCTGTCCCCAGGGAAAGCCGGGTTATCCCCAGCTTCTCCACAGCACAGTCCACAGTTCGACAACATTGGGGAAGAGTTCACCGACCGGTGTGAAAGGCGTCACGCGACGTTGACCGGGGCCCGTGGATAACCGGTCCATGATCTGGGGACGGACCTGGGGATAACCTGTGGATACTCTGAGTGCCCTGTGGGTAACCCTGCGCTGTCCACAGCAGGGCCTGGTTGTCCACATCGGCCCTCCACAGTCCCTGTGGATGAAAAACCGGGCCTGACCTGCGAAAACGGGGTTATCCACGGTTTCCACAGGCCCTACTACTACCACTACACCTATAGAGCGATGGACTCGGAAAATGGTGGGTGGGCCCGAAATCTGTGGACAACCGCTCTCCGACAACTGTTCGGCTTCCTGCCGCCCGTCTACCCCGCCTGTCGGTGAAGTACGTCAGACTGTCCTAGGCAACCTGGAGCCGAGCGGGCCGAGCCCCGAGCACGGCAGCCAGGTGGACGATCCAAGAGCGAAGCGACAGCAGGACCCAGGAGGCGGTTACCGGTGAAGTTCCGGGTGGAGCGTGACGTCCTCGCGGAGGCGGTGGCCTGGGCTGCCCGCAGCCTCCCGGCGAGGCCGCCGGTGCCGGTGCTGGCCGGCCTGCTGCTGACGGCGCAGGAGGGCAGCCTGGCGCTGTCCGGGTTCGACTACGAGGTCTCGGCCCGGGTCGAGCTGGAGGCGGACGTGGAGGAGGCCGGCACCGTCCTGGTCTCCGGCCGCCTGCTCAACGACATCTCGCGGAACCTTCCCAACCGGCCGGTGG
The DNA here is from genome assembly GCF_002943525.1 of Kitasatospora sp. MMS16-BH015. NCBI lineage: Bacteria > Bacillati > Actinomycetota > Actinomycetes > Kitasatosporales > Streptomycetaceae > Kitasatospora > Kitasatospora sp. MMS16-BH015. The sequence goes on from NZ_CP025394.1 coordinate 4,413,923, forward strand.
AGATCTCCACCGACGGCATGCGGGTGAGCGTGGTCTGCGGCAGCTCGCGATTCACACTCCCCACCCTGCCTGTGGACGAGTACCCGGCCCTGCCGCAGATGCCCACCGCCACCGGCACCGTCTCCGGTGACGTGTTCGCCGCCGCCGTGAGCCAGGCAGCCGTGGCCGCCGGCCGCGACGACACCCTCCCGGTGCTGACCGGTGTCCGGGTGGAGATCGAGGGCGACAAGATCACGCTGGCGGCCACCGACCGGTACCGCTTCGCCGTCCGCGAGCTGCTCTGGAAGCCCGAGCAGTCGGACATCTCCGCCGTCGCCCTGGTGCCCGCCAAGACCCTGCAGGACATCGCCAAGTCCCTCGGCAGCGGCGACAACGTCTCGATCGCGCTCGCCTCGGGCGGCGCGGGCGAGGGCCTGATCGGCTTCGAGGGCGCCGGCCGCCGGACCACCACCCGCCTGCTGGAGGGTGACTTCCCGAAGTTCCGGAACCTCTTCCCGACCGACTTCTCGGCCACCGCCGCGATCCAGACCCAGCCCTTCCTGGAGGCGCTCAAGCGCGTCTCGCTGGTCGCCGAGCGGAACACCCCCGTCCGGCTCAGCTTCGAGCAGGGCGTGCTGACCCTGGAGGCCGGCTCGGGCGACGACGCACAGGCTGTGGAGCGCATCGAGGCCGACCTGGAAGGTGACGACATCTCGATCGCCTTCAACCCGGGTTACCTCGAGGAGGGCCTCAAGGCGATCGACGCCCCGTACGCCCAGCTCGCCTTCACCACCTCGACGAAGCCCGCCCTGCTCAGCGGGAAGGCCGCGATCGACGCCGAGGCGGACGCCGCGTACCAGTACCTGATCATGCCGGTGCGCCTCTCCGGCTGACTCCGGCGGGCTGGCGCCGTTGTCCCCACGCCTTAGGCTCGGAGGGCGGCAACGGCGCCGCGGTCAGGCACGTCACCACAGTGAAGGACTTGTCATGGAGCTCGGCCTCATCGGTCTCGGCAAGATGGGCGGCAACATGCGCGAGCGCATCCGCCGCGCCGGCCACACCGTCATCGGTTACGACCGCAACCCGGATCTCGCCGACGTCGACAGCCTGGAGCAGCTGGTCGCCAAGCTGGAGGCCCCCCGGGTCGTCTGGGTCATGGTGCCCGCCGGCGGCCCCACCCAGGACACCGTCGACCAGCTGGCCGAGCTGCTCTCCCCCGGCGACGTGGTGGTGGACGGCGGCAACTCGCGCTGGACGGACGACGTCAAGCACGCCGAGGCGCTGGCCGCCAAGGGCATCGGCTTCGTCGACTGCGGCGTCTCGGGCGGTGTCTGGGGCCTGGAGAACGGCTACGCCCTGATGTACGGCGGCGAGGCCGCCGACGTGGCGAAGGTGCAGCCGGTCTTCGACGCCCTCAAGCCCGAGGGCGACTTCGGCAGCGTGCACGCGGGCAAGGTCGGCGCGGGCCACTTCGCCAAGATGGTCCACAACGGCATCGAGTACGCGATGATGCAGGCCTTCGCCGAGGGCTGGGAGCTGCTGGAGGCCGCTCCCGAGGTCACCGACGTGCGCGAGGTCTTCCGCAGCTGGCAGGAGGGCACGGTCATCCGCTCCTGGCTGCTCGACCTGGCCGTCCGCGCGCTGGACGACGACGAGCACCTGGCCAAGCTCAAGGGCTGGGCCGCCGACTCGGGCGAGGGCCGCTGGACGGTCGAGGCCGCGATCGACCACGCGGTGCCGCTGCCGGCCATCACCGCCTCGCTGTTCGCGCGGTTCGCCTCGCGTCAGGAGGACTCCCCGCAGATGAAGATGATCGCCGCGCTGCGCAACCAGTTCGGCGGCCACGCGGTCGAGTCGAAGTAGTCGTTCCACCGGAGCAGAAGGCGGCGTAGTCCACAGCCATGCACGTAGCGCATCTGTCGCTCGCCGATTTCCGTTCCTACGCCCGGGCCGAGGTACCGCTCGGCCCGGGCGTGACGGCTTTCGTGGGGCCGAACGGCCAGGGCAAGACCAATCTGGTCGAGGCGATCGGGTACGTCGCCACCCTGGGCAGCCACCGGGTGGCCAACGACGCCCCGCTGGTGCGGCTCGGCGCGGAGCGCGCCGTGGTGCGGACCTCGGTCGTCCGCGACGCCCGGACCACCCTGGTCGAGCTGGAGATCACCCCGGGCAAGGCCAACCGGGCCCGGATCAACCGCTCGGACAACGTGCGGCCCCGGGACGTGCTCGGGCTGCTGCGCACGGTGCTGTTCGCCCCGGAGGACCTGGCCCTGGTGAAGGGCGATCCGGGTGAGCGGCGGCGCTTCCTGGACGAGCTGCTGGTGGCCAGGGCGCCCCGGCTGGCGGGGGTGCGCTCGGACTACGAGCGGGTGCTCAAGCAGCGCAACGCCCTGCTGAAGACGGCCGCGGCGGCCCGCCGCAGTGGCGGTGGCCGCGCCTCGGACCTGGCCACCCTGGAGGTGTGGGACGGTCATCTGGCCCGCACCGGCGCGGAGTTGACGGCCTTCCGGCTCCAGCTGGTGGCCGCGCTGCAGCCACTGGTGGCCGCGGCTTATGCACAGCTTGCCCCCGGGGCTGGGGAAACCTTGCTGGAGTACCGCAGCTCCTTCGAGGGCGAGCGTCCGGCCAGCCGGGAGGAGGCCGAGCAGCAGCTGCTCGCGGCCCTCGCCGAGGTGCGCGGCCAGGAGCTGGCCCGAGGCCTGACGCTGGTCGGCCCGCACCGGGACGAGCTCGGCCTGCGGCTGGGCGAGCTGCCGGCCAAGGGGTACGCGAGCCACGGGGAGTCCTGGTCGTACGCGCTGGCGCTGCGGCTGGCCTCGTATGAGCTGCTGCGCTCGGACGGCGGTGAGCCGGTGCTGATCCTGGACGACGTCTTCGCCGAGCTGGACGCCCGGCGGCGGGAGCAGCTGGCCGAGCTGGTGGCCCCGGCGGAGCAGGTGCTGGTCACCGCCGCGGTGGCGGAGGACGTGCCGAAGGCGTTGAGCGGGGCGCGGTATGCCGTGGCCGGCGGCGAGGTGACCCAACTCTAGTCAGTTGCACCACCCAGGGGCGCGGGGAACGGCGCGATCGGCCCTCTACGGAGGTGCATGGTCGGCAGCGCAGTTCCCCGCGCCCCAGAAAAAACTCGGCGTACGCTGGTCTGTCCACAGCCTGGGGAAAGGAGATCGCGGTGAGCGATCCGGAGCTGTCGGGCGTGGATCTGGCCCGGGTGGCGTTGCGGGCGGCCAAGGAGGCCGCCCGGCAGCGGGGCGAGCAGGTGCGGGAGAAGCGGGAAGCGAAGAAGCACGGGCTGCGGAGCGGGGCGCGGGCGGACGGGCGGGATCCGGTGCCGCTGGGGGCGGCGCTGAACCGGTTGATCACCGAGCGGGGCTGGGAGGCGCCGGCGGCGGTGGGCGGGGTGATGGGCCGTTGGGCGCAGATCGTCGGGCCGGACATCGCGGCGCACTGTGAGCCGAAGAGCTTCGACGAGGCGGCGGCGGTGTTGACGGTGCAGTGCGACTCCACCGCGTGGGCTACTCAACTCCGGCTGTTGGCACGCCAGTTGGTGGCCCGTCTGAATCACGAGCTGGGCCACGGCACGGTCAAGGTGATCAAGGTGCAGGGGCCGGACGCCCCGGCCCGGGGGTACGGCCGGCTGCGGGCGCCGGGGAGCAAGGGGCCGGGCGACACCTGGGGGTGACCGCTCCCGCGCGGAACGCCACCCTCCGGAATCGCTGACGGCCCTTGTGCGGCCTCTCAGCCCCCCTGGCGAGTATCGGGACATGTGCGACGGGGATTCAGGGCGGCACATCTGCCCTCAGGGGCTGCCAAACGCCCATCTATGTCAGTCCTACCGGTAGACTAGAAGCCAAACACCGTTGCTCGCAGCAACCGAGTCGAAATGCCGTGGTCGCAGGCCCGCCCGAACCGGGGTGGGGGTTGCGGCCGCGCGCTGTGCCAGAGAGGGCGCTTCGTGGCCGATTCCGGCAACCCCAGCCAGAACCCAGACCCCACCGACCAGGCGACCGCCGCGTCGTACGACGCCAGCAACATCCAGGTGCTGGAGGGCCTCGACGCCGTCCGCAAGCGTCCCGGCATGTACATCGGCTCGACCGGCGAGCGGGGCCTGCACCACCTGGTGCAGGAGATCGTGGACAACTCCGTCGACGAGGCGATGGCCGGGCACGCCGACCGCATCGACGTGACCCTGCTGGCCGACGGCGGCGTCCGGGTCGTGGACAACGGCCGCGGGATCCCGGTCGGCATCATGCCGGCCTACAACAAGCCCGCCGTCGAGGTCGTGCTGACCATCCTGCACGCGGGCGGCAAGTTCGGCGGCGGCGGCTACGCCGTCTCCGGCGGTCTGCACGGTGTCGGCATCTCGGTGGTGAACGCGCTCTCCACCCGGCTCGCGGTCGAGATCCACACCGAGGGCTCGCGCTGGACGCAGGAGTACAAGGTCGGTGCGCCGGTCGCCCCGCTGGAGCAGCACGAGGCCACCGAGCGGACGGGCACCGTCGTCACCTTCTGGGCCGACCCGGACATCTTCGAGACCACCGTCTACTCCTTCGAGACGCTCTCCCGGCGCTTCCAGGAGATGGCCTTCCTCAACAAGGGCCTCACCATCGCGCTCACCGACGAGCGCCCGGAGCACGTGGACGAGGAGGGCAAGCCGCTCTCGGTCACGTACAAGTACGACGGCGGCATCGCCGACTTCGTCGCGCACCTGAACTCGCGCAAGGGCGAGGTCATCCACCCCTCGGTGATCGACTTCGAGGCGGAGGACAAGGAGAAGCGGATCTCCGTCGAGATCGCGCTCCAGTGGAACAGCTCCTACACCGAGAGCGTCTACTCCTTCGCCAACACCATCCACACCCACGGCGGCGGCACCCACGAGGAGGGCTTCCGTGCGGCGCTGACCGGCCTGGTCAACCGCTACGCGCGGGACAAGAAGCTGCTCCGCGAGAAGGATGACAACCTCTCCGGCGAGGACATCCGCGAGGGTCTGACCGCGATCATCTCGATCAAGCTCGGCGAGCCGCAGTTCGAGGGCCAGACCAAGGACAAGCTCGGCAACACCGAGGCGAAGACCTTCGTGCAGAAGGTCGTCCACGAGCAGCTCAACGACTGGCTGGACCGCAACCCGAACGAGGCGGCGGACATCATCCGTAAGTCGATCCAGGCGGCCACCGCCCGGGTCGCCGCCCGCAAGGCGCGCGACCTGACCCGGCGCAAGGGCCTGCTGGAGTCGGCCTCGCTGCCGGGCAAGCTGAGCGACTGCCAGTCCAAGGACCCGTCCGAGTGCGAGATCTTCATCGTCGAGGGTGACTCGGCCGGCGGCTCGGCCAAGCAGGGCCGCGACCCGCGCATCCAGGCCATCCTGCCGATCCGCGGCAAGATCCTGAACGTGGAGAAGGCCCGGATCGACAAGGTGCTGCAGAACACCGAGGTCCAGGCGCTGATCTCGGCCTTCGGCTGCGGCATCCAGGAGGACTACGACGAGTCCAAGCTCCGCTATCACAAGATCGTCCTGATGGCGGACGCCGACGTCGACGGGCAGCACATCCGCACCCTGCTGCTCACCCTGCTGTTCCGCTTCATGCGCCCGCTGGTCGAGTCCGGCTACGTGTACCTCGCGATGCCGCCGCTCTACAAGATCAAGTGGGGCAAGGACGACTTCGAGTACGTCTACTCCGACCGCGAGCGCGACAGCGTGATCGCCGCGGGCGTGGCGGCCGGCCGCCGGCTACCCAAGGACGACGCGATCCAGCGCTTCAAGGGTCTGGGCGAGATGAACGCCGAGGAGCTGCGGATCACCACCATGGACCAGCAGCACCGCCTGCTCCAGCAGATCACCCTGGAGGACGCGGCCCGTGCCGACGACCTGTTCTCCGTCCTGATGGGCGAGGACGTCGAGGCCCGGCGCTCCTTCATCCAGCGCAACGCCAAGGACGTCCGGTTCCTGGACGTGTGACGCGCGATCCGTCCGCACACACCTCCAGTCCGCATGAAAGGAAACTGACCACCAGTGGTCGACGAGAACCGTCCTGACGGCGAGCAGCCGGACGACAGCAGCCTCGACACGTTCGTCTCCCGGGTCGAGCCGATCGAGCTCGAGACCGAGATGCAGCGCTCCTACCTCGACTACGCGATGAGCGTGATCGTGAGCCGTGCGCTGCCCGAGGTCCGCGACGGCCTCAAGCCGGTGCACCGCCGGGTGCTGTACGCGATGTACGACGGCGGGTACCGGCCCGAGAAGGGCTACTACAAGTGCGCCCGCGTGGTCGGCGACGTGATGGGCAACTACCACCCGCACGGCGACACCTCGATCTACGACACCGTGGTGCGCCTGGCCCAGCCCTGGTCGCTGCGGATGCCGCTGGTGGACGGCAACGGCAACTTCGGCTCGCCGGGCAACGACCCGGCGGCGGCGATGCGCTACACCGAGTGCAAGCTGATGCCGCTGGCCATGGAGATGATGCGCGACATCGACGAGGAGACCGTCGACTTCGCCGCCAACTACGACGGCCGCTCGCAGGAGCCGACCGTCCTGCCGGCCCGCATCCCCAACCTGCTGGTCAACGGCGCCACCGGCATCGCGGTCGGCATGGCCACCAACATCCCGCCGCACAACCTGCGCGAGGTGGCCTCCGGCGCCCTGTGGGCGCTGGAGCACCCGGAGGCCTCCAACGAGGAGCTGCTGGACGCCCTGATCGAGCGGATCAAGGGCCCGGACTTCCCGACCGGGGCGCTGATCGTCGGCCGCCGGGGCATCGAGGACGCGTACCGCACCGGCCGCGGCTCGATCACCATGCGCGCGGTGGTGGAGGTCGAGGAGATCCAGGGCCGCCAGTGCCTGGTGATCACCGAGCTGCCGTACCAGGTCAACCCGGACAACCTCGCGCTGAAGATCGCCGACCTGGTCAAGGACGGCAAGATCGCGGGCATCGCCGACGTGCGCGACGAGTCCTCCTCGCGCACCGGCCAGCGCCTGGTGGTCGTGCTCAAGCGCGACGCCGTGGCCAAGGTCGTGCTGAACAACCTGTACAAGCACACCGACCTGCAGACCAACTTCGGCGCCAACATGCTGGCCCTGGTCGACGGCGTGCCGCGCACCCTGTCGATCGACGCCTTCATCCGGCACTGGGTGAGCCACCAGGTCGAGGTCATCGTCCGCCGCACCACCTTCCGGCTGCGCAAGGCCGAGGAGCGGGCGCACATCCTGCGCGCGCTGCTCAAGGCGCTGGACCAGATCGACGCGGTGATCGCGCTGATCCGGGCCTCGGAGAGCGCGGACGCGGCCCGCACCGGCCTGATGGACCTGCTGCGGATCGACGAGATCCAGGCCAACGCGATCCTGGAGATGCAGCTGCGCCGCCTGGCGGCCCTGGAGAGCGCCCGCATCCTGAGCGAGCACGACGAGCTGCAGGCCAAGATCGACGAGTACAACGCGATCCTGGCCTCGCCCTCCCGCCAGCGCGAGATCATCTCCGAGGAGCTGACCGCGATCGTCGAGAAGTACGGCGACGAGCGGCGTTCGACCCTGATCCCCTCCGACGGCGACCTCTCGATCGAGGACCTCATCGCCGAGGAGGACATCGTGGTCACCATCACCCGTGGCGGCTACGTCAAGCGCACCCGCTCCGACCTGTACCGCTCGCAGAAGCGCGGCGGCAAGGGCGTGCGCGGCGCGCAGCTGAAGCAGGACGACATCGTCGACCACTTCTTCGTGACCACCACGCACAACTGGATCCTGTTCTTCACCAACAAGGGCCGGGTCTACCGCGCCAAGGGCTACGAGCTGCCCGACGCCGGGCGCGACGCCCGCGGCCAGCACGTGGCCAACCTGCTGGCCTTCCAGCCAGAGGAGCACATCACCCAGGTGATGGCGGTGCGCACCTACGAGGACAAGCCGTACCTGGTGCTGGCCACCCGGGCCGGCCTGGTGAAGAAGTCCGCGCTCAAGGACTACGACTCCCCGCGCTCCGGCGGCCTGATCGCGATCAACCTGCGGCAGGACGAGGAGGGCAAGGACGACGAGCTGATCGGCGCCGAGCTGGTCTCCGCCGAGGACGACCTGCTGCTGGTCTCCCGGAAGGCCCAGTCGATCCGCTTCACCGCCACCGACGAGGCGCTGCGCCCGATGAGCCGGGCCACCTCGGGCGTGAAGGGCATGTCCTTCCGCGAGGACGACGAGCTGCTCTCGATGAACGTGGTCCGTCCGGGCACCTATGTCTTCACGGCCACCGACGGCGGTTACGCCAAGCGGACCTCCGTGGACGAGTACCGTGTCCAGGGGCGGGGCGGTTTCGGTACCAAGGCGGCGAAGATCGTCGAGGGCCGGGGCTCGCTGGTGGGGGCGCTGGTGGTCGAGGAGACCGACGAGATCATGGCGATCACCCTCTCCGGTGGTGTGATCCGCACCAGGGTTTCGGGCGTTCGTGAAACCGGACGTGACACGATGGGCGTCCAACTGATCAACCTCGGAAAGAAGGACGCGGTGGTGGGCATGGCCCGCAACGCGGAGGCCGAGGACGAGGAGCTGGACGAGGTCGAGGGCGAGGGCACTGCCCCCGAGGCCTCGACCGGCGAGAGCGAGACCACGGCGGAGGCCTGATCCTCTGCCCAGGTGGCCGGTGCCTGCCCTTTCGGGCAGGCACCGGCCACCGACCGCGTCCGGGCACACGGCCCGGAGGGCGGAGCTTTGAGCCAGGGCGGAAGGCCGGCCTGGCAGGGACTGCGGGAGGACCAGCGTGAGTGGAGCCACGGGTGCTGCGGGAGGTGCCGGAGGCGGCCTGCCGGGCGCCGGACAGAGCGGGATGCCGTACGGCGGCGTGCCGCAGCCTCCGGCCGAGCACCCGGCCTCGTCCACCTCGCTGATGCCGCCGGTGGGCCAGGCCGGGCAGGGTGGCTACGGCGGCGCGCCGCAGCCACCCGCGCAGCCGCCGCAGGCCGGCTTCTCCCAGCCGACCACGTACACCAAGGGCCAGCCGACCCCGCCCCGGGGCACCCGGACCAGCCAGGGCACCTCCTCGGCCCCGCGCCGCCCCGCGGCGGCCCCCACGGCCGGCCAGGGCGGTGCGCTGAGCGGGCGGGTCCGCAAGGCCCGGCTGCGGATCACCAAGGCCGACCCGTGGTCGGTCATGAAGGTGAGCTTCCTGCTCTCGCTGGCCGTCGGCATCATCATGATCGTCGCGGCCGCGGTGCTCTGGATGACCCTGGACGGCCTCGGCGTCTTCGACTCGCTGAGCACCACGCTCAAGGAGGTCACCGGCTCGGACACCTCCGGCGGCCTCGACATCATGGACTACATCGGCTTCGGCAAGGTGATGCTCTTCACCACCCTGATCGCCGTGGTCGACGTCGTCCTGATGACCGCCCTGGCCACCCTCTCGGCGTTCATCTACAACACCGCCGCGGGCTTCACCGGCGGCATCGAGCTGACCCTCGCCGAGGAGGACTAGTCCCTCCGGAGGTCCGCCAGGTGCGCCCGACCTGACACAGCATCCGGTCGACCGCCGCAATACCGGAATCCCCGAGCCCCCAAGGCCGTTCACTGCCTTGGGGGCTCGCTGGCGTTCGGGTGACAGCGGCTGCGTCCCGGCGTGCCGTCCGGCGTGCCCGTGGACGCCGTCCGATTAGCTGTCCGCGACGTCTTCGGGGCCGGTGACGGGCGGGAACTTCGTGGAGGCACACCATGGCAAAGGTCGCAACGCAACTGGTCGGCGCACTGGAGGAGCTGCTCGGGGCGAGGATCCCGCTGCGGGTCCGGGCCTGGGACGGCAGTGAGGCGGGGGCCCCGGGCGCGCCCCTGGTGGTGCTGCGCAACCGCCGCGCGGTGCGGCACCTGATCTGGCAGCCGGGCGAGCTGGGGCTGGCCCGCGCCTACGTCTCGGGCGATCTGGACCTCGCCCCGGAATCCGACCTGTACGAGGTGCTGGCGGCCGTCGGCACCTTCGCCGAGCAGCAGGAGCTCGCGGGCCAGCAGATCGGCCTCAAGGAGATCACCGGCCCCGAGGGCCGCCGGCTGCTCGCCGCGGCGCTGCGCACCGGCGCGCTGGGCCTGCAGCCCACTCCCCCGCCGGAGGAGGCCCGCCAGCAGGGCCGGCTGCACAGCCGCGGCCGCGACCGGCAGGCGATCAGCCACCACTACGACGTGGGCAACGACTTCTACGAGCTGGTGCTCGGCGACTCGATGGTCTACTCCTGCGCGTACTGGGAGCCGGCCGCCAAGAGCCTGGAGGCCGCCCAGGCGGCCAAGCTCGACCTGATCTGCCGCAAGCTCGGCCTGCGGCCCGGCATGCGCCTGCTGGACGTGGGCTGCGGCTGGGGCTCGATGGCGCTGCACGCGGCGAAGCACTACGGCGTGGACGTGGTCGGCGTCTCGATCTCCACCGAGCAGGTCGCCTACGCCCGCAAGCGGGTGGCCGACGCCGGGCTGACCGACCGGGTCGAGATCCGGATGCAGGACTACCGGGAGATCCCGGACGGCCCCTTCGACGCGATCTCCAGCATCGGCATGGCCGAGCACGTCGGCAGCGCCGAGTACCTCACCTACGCCTCCGGCCTGCACAAGCTGCTGGCCCCGGGCGGGCGCCTGCTCAACCACCAGATCTCCCGCCGGCCCAACCGTCCGGGCCAGCCGCACAACCAGAGCGCCTTCATCAACCGGTACGTCTTCCCCGACGGCGAGCTCTCCCCGGTCGGCTCCACCGTGGGCCTGATCGAGGAGGCGGGCTTCGAGGTCCGGGACGTGGAGTCGCTGCGCGAGCACTACGCCCTGACCCTGCGCGAGTGGGTGGCCAACCTGGAGGCCAACTGGACCCAGGCGGTCGCCCTGGTCGGCAACGGGCGGGCCCGGGTCTGGCGGCTCTACATGGCGGCCTGCGCGATCGCCTTCGAGGAGAACCGGATCGGCATCAACCAGGTGCTCGCAGTTCGCCCCGCCAAGGGCGGCCGCAGTGGTCTGCCGGCCACCCGGGAGCAGTGGCTGACCCGGCACCCGGCCACCGACCCGGCCCCCGAACTGGGCGTCCAGGAGAAGGCCACGGGCACCGCCGCCTGAATGGATTTGGGAGATCGGCCGCCGGTCCGCTAATCTTTGAGTGCGGCAAGGGCCTATAGCTCAGACGGTTAGAGCGCTTCCCTGATAAGGAAGAGGCCACAGGTTCAAGTCCTGTTAGGCCCACCGGCAAGAAGGCCCCCGGTCACGAAAGTGACCGGGGGCCTTCGTCATGTCCGGGCCGTCCGCCGCAGGCCGCCGGGCGGGCTCGCCGGCGGGCTGAGATCCACGTCACAGGCGGGCCGGCCGGGATCCGCAGGTGACCGCCGCGCGCGGTGGTTGGCCTGGCGTCAATCCGTTGCCCGGATCGGCCGGTTGGACGTGGCGGCGCCCGCCCGGTCGGTGGTTACCGGTGTGTATCATCGGCCGGAAGGCGGTCTTCAGCCGGGCCGCTAACCAAGCACGAAGGACGAGGTCCCGCGGTGAAGAAGCTCCTCCTGGTCGCACTGCTCGCCCTCGGCGGGCTCTTTGTCTACCGTCAGGTCCAGGCCGACAAGGCCGAGCAGGACCTGTGGACCGAGGCCACCGACCCGGTGCCCGCCGCCCGCTGAGGCGCCGACCACGGCTCCGGTCCTCCGCCCACGGTGCGTACGCGCCGTGGGCGGAAACCTGCTCACTGATCGCCGGTGGGAGCAGGTACGCTAGGCGCAGCACCGCACGGGGCTTTAGCTCAGTTGGTAGAGCGCTGCCTTTGCAAGGCAGATGTCAGGAGTTCGAGTCTCCTAAGCTCCACGTGCACCGACGCCCCCAGGCTCTTCGAAGCCTGGGGGCGTCCGTCGTCTCCGGCCCCTGACGGCGGGTCAGGGGCCGGAGCGGGCTCAGTGCGGTTTGCGCGGGTCGTGCGGCTTGGGGCGGTCGTCCTGGGGCTTCGGCGGCGGGCCTGGCTCGGGGTGCTCCTCCGGGGCGGGCTCGGTGGCGGCGGAGCCGTTGACCGAGCCGGCCGGGGCGGCGGGCGCCTCGGTGGCGGTGTCGGTGGTGCCGATGCTCGCCGGGGGTTCGACCAGCCATTCGGGGCTGCTCTGGCGGCGCCACCACTGCCAGGCCGCCAGGCCGGCGCCGATCGCCAGCAGCCCGGCCACGGCCAGGCCGGTGCCCCGGCGGTGCCGCCGCTGCTCCCTCCTGGCGTTGCGGTCGGCCAGCTCGCTGATCTCGGCGGCGCTCACGTGGCCCTGGAGGGCGGTGAGGGCCGCGCTGCCGCGCTGCTGGGCCTGGAGGGCCACGGGGGCCAGCGCGGCCTGTGCGGCGCCCACCCTGGGCGCCAGACCGGCCCTGGCCTGGTCGGCGGCGGTGCGGGCGCCCTCGGCGGCGCGGCCGGCCGAGTGCTTGGCGGCCAGCGCGGCCTCCTGGGCCCGGTGGACGGCCTTGAGGGTCTGCGCCTGGGTCTGCGGGGGGAGCGCGGCGAAGGCCTGCTCCAGCTGCGGGGCGAGGTGCTTGGCGTACTGGACGCGGGCGCCCCGGGTGGCCTCGGCGGCTCCGCTGCGGGCCTTGGGCCCGAGCGCCTCGACGGCCGGGCCGAACCGGTCGCGGGCCTCCTGGGCGAGGTGTACGGCGGTGTCCCGGGCTCCGGCGGCGTAGGGCGCGAGCGCCTCCTTGGTCCGGTCGGCCGTCTCGCGGGCTGCGTGCGTCACTGGCTTCTCCTCCTCGGTGCGTCCGTTCTGCTGGGTAGCATCCGTTATGCACCTTTCCACCTGATTGCAGATCATGCCCGGCCATCCGGGGCTCGGCGCGCCGGGTTGCGCCGTCTGCGGCGCGCGGCACGAAGGCTCCGCCCGGGGCAGGTGGATCATGGGATGATTCCCGGGTCAGAGAGACCGGCAGCACCAAGGACAGAAGGAAGGCACACCGTGGCTGAGAAGCTCACCGCCACCCTGAAGACCAACCACGGCGACATCGTCGTGGAGCTCTTCCCGAACCACGCCCCGAAGACGGTCGCCAACTTCGTGGAGCTCGCCGAGGGCACCCGCGAGTGGATCGACCCGAAGACCGGCCAGAAGAGCAACGCCCCGCTGTACAACGGCACGGTCTTCCACCGCGTCATCAAGGACTTCATGAACCAGGGCGGCGACCCGCTCGGCAACGGCACCGGCGGCCCGGGCTACAAGTTCGCCGACGAGTTCCACCCCGACCTGGCCTTCACCAAGCCCTACCTGCTCGCGATGGCCAACGCCGGCCCGGGCACCAACGGCTCGCAGTTCTTCATCACCACCGTGCCGACCACCTGGCTGACCGGCAAGCACACCATCTTCGGTGAGGTCACCGACGAGGCCTCGCAGAAGGTCGTCGACGCCATCAACGGCGTCCAGGTCGGCCGCAACGACCGTCCGGTCCAGGACGTGATCATCGAGTCCGTGGTGATCGACCGCGGCTGAGTGCCGTAACGCCGCACGGCGGTAACCTGGCGGTCCCGGTGACATCCCTTCCGTGGGTGTGGCACCGGGACCAGCCATGAGAGCCGGCGACGGAACGTGAGGGTGGGGATGGACGAGCAGGCCCGACCGCAGGCCGACGGGGGCCACGCCCTGCCCGGCTGCTACCGGCACCCCGACCGCGAGACGGGCATAGCCTGCGCGCGGTGCGGGCGGCCGATCTGCCCCGACTGCATGGTCGACGCCTCGGTGGGCTTCCAGTGCCCGGACTGCGTGCGCGGCGCGCAGCAGCAGGTGCGGCAGGCCACCACGCCCTTCGGCGGGCGGCCGGTGCGGGACCCGGCGCTGGTGACCAAGGTGCTGATCGGGCTCAACCTGCTGGTCTTCGTCTTCACCGCGTACATCCGCCCGGAGTGGCAGTACGACCTGGAGCTGTCGAGCCGGCCGGGGGATTCGCTCTACCTGCCCTACGGCGTCGTGGCCGGTGAGTGGTACCGGCTGGTGTCGGCGGTCTTCGTCCACTACGGGCTGCTGCACATCGTGATGAACATGGTCTCGCTCTGGGTGCTCGGCCCCCAGCTCGAGGCCGCGCTCGGGCGGCTGCGCTACCTGGCGCTCTACCTGGTCTCCGGCGTGGCGGGCAACGCCCTGGTCTACCTGGTGGCCCCCGGCTTCTTCGAGTCGGCCGGCGCCTCGGGGGCGATCTTCGGGCTGCTGGGGGCGACGGCGGTGCTGTTCCGGGTGTACCGCAGGCCGGTCGGCCCGGTGATCGCGCTGCTGGTGTTCAACCTGGTCATCACGTTCTCGGTGCCGCACATCGACTGGCGCGCGCACATCGGCGGCCTGGTCGCCGGCACCGCGATGGCCGCCGGGATGATGTACGCCCCCCGGGCGAACCGGAACCTGCTGCAGGGGCTGACGGTGGCCGCGGTGCTGGGCGCGGCCGTGCTGCTGGTCGTAGTGAGGACCGCCCAGCAGGGGTAGTGCGCCCGGTTGTCCACAGTGCGGGTGGGGGTGTGCGCGGGAGTTTCCGCTACCCCCTGGGGAGAAACCGCGCTACGCGCGTCCAACTCGGGGAACGCGCGGATTCCGGGCCTGGCAAGGGCCGGATGGCGGAAAAGTTATCCACAGGAACGGGGGAGTTTTCCCCACTGTGGATAACCGTGTGGATAAACACATCGTCTGCCGAGGCGGCCGTGCGGCCGCCCCAGCAGACGGAGGGTTCAGCGGGGGCTTACTTCCACTGGGTGGAGACGCCGAAGCCGGCGGCGATGAAGCCGAAGCCGACCAGGATGTTCCAGTTGCCCCAGCTCTGCACCGGCCAGGTCCCGCTCGTCACGTAGTAGGTGACGATCCACACCAGCCCGATCAGGAAGAAGGCCAGCATCAGCGGGGCGACCCAGCTGCGGCCGGTGCCGATCTTCACCGCGGTGGCGGTCGAGGTGGTGGGCGGGGTGTAGTCGGACTTCTTGCGGAGTCGAGACTTCGGCACGAGTGGGTTCTCCTGTCGATGCGCTGTGACCGCGCAGGGTGCAGCGGGCGGAACGGCTGTGGGGGCCGGTCAGTGTCGGGCGCTCCGCACATGCCACCGGCGTCCGTTAGCGTAGTGGCTCGCCGGGTCTGAAGGAGATAAGGGTACGGTGCCTAATTCCACGATTCCTCCGCTTCCGGGCTCCGGACGCCGGATCGGCACCCGAATTGTCGGACGTGCCCTGACCTGCGCCGTCTTCGCGCTCGCCGGATTGCTCTTCTACATCAGCGCGCAGACCGCCAAGGGCACCTCCCTGCGGACCGACAACACCCTGCTCCACCTCAGTGACGTGATACAGCAGCGGTCCACCCAGAACCAGCAGGACCAGGCCGAGCTCTCCGCCCTGCAGGACCGGGCCGACGCCCTGGTCAAGGAGCAGAACCGCAGCCCGGCCGACACCGCCCAGCTGGACGCCCTGCAGAAGGCGGCCGGCCTCCAGGGCCTCCAGGGCCCCGGCCTGACCGTCACCCTCAACGACGCCCCGCCCGGCGCCACCGCCCGCATCCCGGGCGTGCCCGAGCCCGGCGTCAACGACCTGGTCATCCACCAGCAGGACATCCAGGCCGTGGTCAACGCGCTCTGGCGCGGCGGCGCCGAGGGCATCCAGGTGATGGACCAGCGCCTGATCGCCACCAGCGCCGTGCGCTGCGTGGGCAACACCCTGCTGCTCCAGGGCCGGGTCTACTCCCCGCCGTACGTGATCAAGGCGGTGGGCAGGACCGACGGGCTGCGCTCGGCCGTGGACAACGACCCCACCATCCGCAACTACCTCCAGTACGTCGCCGCCTACGGCCTCGGCTGGAAGGTGCAGGAGAGCGGCGACCTCCAGCTGCCCGGCTACGCCGGCACCGTCGACCTGCACGCCGCCACCGGCGGCTGAGCCGCAGCCGACCGGTGGATACCCGCCTGTGGGGCGGGCCCGGCGGTCTAGTCTTTGACTGCGACCTGAACCCTAGGAGTGCCATGTACGACTGGATCTGGCGGCACCTGCCGGGGAACCTCCCCGTCCGGACGATCCTCGCGCTGCTCCTGATCGCCGGGGCGGTCTACGTCCTGTTCCAGTACGTCTTCCCGTGGGTGGAGCCGCTGCTGCCCTTCGGCGACGTCACGGTGGACCAGAGCGGCACCGGATGACCGGGCCTCGGCACACGCACTCCAGGAGTAGTACGCGCATGACCTCCGTCGGCGGCTCGCCCCGCATCCTCGTGGTGGACAACTACGACAGCTTCGTCTTCAACCTCGTGCAGTACCTCTACCAGCTGGGGGCCACCTGCGAGGTGGTGCGCAACGACGAGGTGACGGTGGAGCACGCGGTGCGGCGGGCCGGTGACCAGGGCTTCGACGGGGTGCTGCTCTCCCCCGGGCCCGGATCGCCCGAGGAGGCCGGGGTCTGCGTCGACATGGTGCACCACTGCGCGGCCATCGGGCTGCCGGTCTTCGGCGTCTGCCTCGGCCTGCAGTCGATCGCCGTCGCCTACGGCGCGGTGGTCGGCCGGGCGCCGGAGCTGCTGCACGGCAAGACCTCGCCGGTCGAGCACGAGGACGCCGGCGTCTTCGCCGGCCTGGCCTCGCCGCTCACCTGCACCCGCTACCACTCGCTGGCCGTCGACCCGGCCACCGTGCCCGCCGAGCTGCTGGTCACCGCCCGCACCGCGAGCGGCGTGATCATGGGCCTGCGCCACCGCGACCTGCCGGTGGAGGGAGTGCAGTTCCACCCCGAGTCGGTGCTCACCGAGGGCGGCCACCGGATGCTGGCCAACTGGCTGGCCGAGTGCGGCGACCCCGCCGCCGTCGGCCGCTCGGCCGGGCTCGCGCCGGTGATCGGCCGGGGCTGACCGGGTGACCGTGCTACGCCCGGAGGGGGGCGCCGGCCCGGCCACCGGGGACGGTCCGGGCGCCGGGGGAGAACCGGGGGACTGGGGGGTCTACGAGCCCGCTCCCGAGCCGCCGGCCCCCGCCGACTCGACGCTCCGGCTGCGGATACCCGGCCAGGGCGGCCGACGGGCCGCCGGGGCCGGGACGGCCCTGCGCGGCGGTACCGGACGGCGCCGGGGCGGCCGGGCGCGCGGGCCCCGGACGCGGCGGCCCGAGCCCAAGCGGGTGGTGCTGGCCCGGCTGGTGGGGGAGCTGCTGATCACCCTGGGCGCGGTGATGCTGCTCTTCGTCGCCTACCAGCTCTGGTGGACCAACGTGCAGGCCGACGCCTCGGCCGACGACACCCGCAGCCGCCTGGAGCAGCAGTGGGCCGCCGCCGCCGCCCCCGCCGGCCCGGCACCGGCCACCGGCTCCGGCTCCCCCGCCGCCAGGCCGGCCGGGGCCTTCCAGCCCGGCCAGGGCTTCGCCGTCCTGCACGTGCCCAAGCTGGGCCTGACCTACCCGATCGCCGAGGGCACCGGCAAGCAGCAGGTGCTCGACAAGGGCCTGGTCGGCCACTACACCGGCACCGCGATGCCGGCCGACCCCAGCGGCAACTTCGCGATCGCCGCCCACCGGACCACCCACGGGCAGCCGTTCCGCAAGCTCGCCGAGCTGGTGCCGGGGGACAGGGTGGTGGTGGAGACGGCCACCGCGTACTACACGTACGAGGTCGAGGGCGGCATCCCGGAGACGCCTCCCTCGAACGTGTCGGTGATCCTTCCGGTGCCGAAGGGCTCGCCGTTCGGCGGCCCCGGGCGGTACCTGACCATGACCACCTGCACGCCGGAGTTCAGTGCCCGGGGCAGGCTGATCGTCTTTGGCAAGATGGTCGAGGAACGGCCGAGGAGCCAGGGACAGCCCCCGGCGCTCGGCTGACCCGAGGGTCTGCGAGGCGATCGGTGTGACGAAGGTGCGGCGGAGCCGGGGTGCGGTGCTGCTCGGGGTGGTCGGCGAGCTGCTGATCACCGCCGGGGTGGTGCTGGGCCTGTTTGTGGCGTACTCGCTCTGGTGGACCGACGTGGTCGCCGACCGGCGAGCCGGGCAGGTCGGCGGCGAGCTGCGCCGGGACTGGGCCGCCACCGCGCCCGCCCGGCCCGGCGGCGGTGCCGAGGCCGCCGCGCCGCCGGTGTACGCGGCCGGGGACGGGATCGGCTTCCTGCACGTGCCGGCCTTGGGCAAGGGCGATTCCACGCTGATCCGGATGGGTACCACCCCGGAGGTGCTCAACGAGGGCGTGGCCGGGGTCTACCAGGACCCGTACCGGGCCGCGATGCCCTGGGAGGCCGAGGGCAACTTCGCCCTCGCCGCCCACCGGGACGGCCACGGCGCCCGCTTCCACGACCTCGACCGGCTCGGCAAGGGCGATCCGATCGTGGTGGAGACCAAGGACAGCTGGTACGTCTACCGGGTCGACGCCACCCTCCCGCAGACCTCCCGCTACGACACCGGCATCATCGCCCCCGTCCCGGTCGGCTCCGGCTACCACCAGCCCGGCCGCTACCTCACCCTGACCACCTGCACCCCCGTCTACACCTCGCGCTACCGGATGGCCGTCTGGGCCAGCCTGGTCCGGGTCGATCCGGTGGACGCCAAGCGCACTCCCCCGCCCGAACTGCGCTGAGCCCTGATGTGACCTGTATCACGATGCCGGTTGCCGTAACTCCCCCCGGTGAAGTGGTGAGAACCAGCAAGGCTGGGGTGGTGAGCGGGGCGCAAGGCCCGGCCCGGACAAGGGAGTTGAAGCCATGGCGGGGGAGATGATGCGGGCGGTCGAGGCACAGGCCTGGGGCGGGCCCGAGGTGCTGCGGCCGGTGCAGCGGGAGCGGCCGGAGCCCGGGCCTACCGAGGTGCTGGTGCGGGTGCACGCGGCCGGGATCAACCCGGTGGACTGGAAGACCCGCAAGTACGGCGGTCTGCTGCGGGTGCCGGCGCCGTTCGTGCCCGGCTACGACGTCTCCGGGGTGGTGGAGGCGGTCGGGATGGGCGTGGTGCTCTTCCGGCCGGGGGACGAGGTGTACGGCATGGTGGGCTTCCCCCACCTGCGCGGCGCCTACGCCGAGTACCTCACCGCCCCGACCAGGCACCTGGTGGCCAAGCCGGCCGAGCTCAGCCACGTCACCGCCGCCGCCCTGCCGCTGGCCGCGCTGACGGCCTGGCAGGCGCTCTTCGACGTGGCCGGGCTGCGGGCCGGGCAGCGGGTCCTGGTGCACGCGGCGGCGGGCGGCCTGGGCCACCTGGCCGTCCAGATCGCCAAGGCGGCCGGCGCGTACGTGATCGGTACGGCCAGTACGGCCAAGCACGAGTACCTGCGGGGCCTGGGCGCGGACGAGCTGATCGACTACCGGACCACGGATTTCGCCTCGGCGGTCTCCGATCTCGACGTGGTGCTCGACACCATCGGCGGCGACTACGGCGCCCGGTCGCTGCCGCTGATCAAGGACGGCGGCGCCCTGGTCAACTTCACCGGCCCCGACGACCTCCGCCCCGGCCCGCGCGGCATCCGGTCCTCCTTCATGTTGGTGGAGCCCGACCGCCGCGCCCTGCTCGCCGTCGACGCCCTCGTCCGCGAGGGCCGGCTGCGCCCCACCGTGGTCGACACTTTCCCCCTCGCCGAGGCCGCGAAGGCCCACGAGGTGAGCGAATCCGGCCGCACCACGGGCAAGTTGGTCCTCCGGATGGTCGACTGACCACAACCTGTGGATAACTCCGGGCCAGTTGACGCACCGTGCCGTCAACTGGCCCGTCTGACCAGTGGAGTTGTCGGGACGGCTCCGACTTGACGACCTGTGGACAAGGCTGTGCACAACTCACTGTGGAAGCGCTTGTGCGGCGTCAGCTCGGGTATCACGGAGAGTGGGTGACGTCAGCTGAGGTGAATCACGGGGGTGGGTGCGTGGCGCGGAAGAAGCAGGGCGGCGACTGGTTCTTGGGGCTGCTGCTGGGGCTGATCCTGGTCGTCGGCCTGGCGCCGGGGCTCTTCCTGATCTTCGCGCTGCTCTGGGCGATCGCGCACGGAGCGTCCTTGCCGCCCTGGCACGGGGGCGGGTAGCGGAGTGCTTCGATGCGCTGCTCCGAGAGAGTGACGAAGCTGGCCGGAAATCGTTCCCAGGGCGATCCGGGCGCACCGCCCGGAGCCGCTGCACGAGGTTGAGGTGGGAACGATGGATATCAGCGAAGCCGTGGTGTTGGAGTCGCGGACCCTGCGAGGCACCATGACCGGCCGGGTCGAGGTGCTGGACAAGGTGAAGGCGCTGGTGCTGCTGCCGGACGGGCTGCACGTGACCGGACAGATGGTGGCCGACTACTACGAGGTTGGCTTGGAGGCCATCAAGTCCTTGGTGAAGGACCACCGGGAGGAGCTGGAGAACAGCGGATACCGCGTTGTTGCAGGTCAGGAACTCAGGTCCTTTAAGGACCTGAGTTCCTTCGACCCCCGGACGCCCACGCTCGCGGTTTTCCCGAGGCGGGCCGTGCTCAACGTGGGGATGCTCCTGCGCGACAGCGAGGTGGCCCGGGAGGTGCGGCGGTGGCTGCTGGACCGCGCGGAGCCACCGGGGATGAGCCAGGAGCTGGAGCGACTGAGGGCGGAGCAGCAGCAGCTCAAGGTCGAGCAGCAGCGCCTGTGGGAGGCGCACGCCGCGCTGGCGCGGCAGGCGGAGCTGGACCGGGAGGTGATCGGGGCGCTGAGCGTGCGGATAGCGGACATGTCCTGCGAGGTCCGGACGCTCGGGGGGCGGGTGGACATGCTCTGCTCGCTGGCGAGTGCTCCTGGGCCGGGCCGGCGGCGGTTCACTGGGCGGTCGAGGCGCTAAGAGACCTCTGTGCCTTCAAGGCACAGAGAGTTATCCACAGGGGTGGCGGCACAGAGGTCCTTCAAGGACCTCTGTGACTGGCCTGCGGAAATGCCGGAGGGGGCCACCGCGAGCAGCGGTGGCCCCCTCCGGGTGGGTCAGTTGTTGCCGGCGGGCGGGGAGGCCGAGCCGGAGGGGGACGGGGTGTTGCTGCCGCCGCCGTTCTTGTCGGCGGGCTTGGTGAAGAGGGTGACGCTGCTGCCGGGGGCGGCCTGGTTGCCGGCGCCGGGGGTGGAGTAGAGGACGATGGCGTTCGGGTCCTGGGGGCCGACCACGGTGTAGTGGAGGCCGGCGGCCTCGAGCTGCTTGCCGGCTTCCTTCAGGGTCACGTTCTGGAGCGGGGGGACGGTCACGTTCTGGGCCATCTTGCCGACCATGATCGTGACGGTGCCGCCCTTCTTCAGGGAACCGGTCTTGGGGGACTGGTCGATGACCACGCCGTCCTTGGCCTGGTCGGTGGTGCTGACCGTCTTGACGGACGGGGTGAGGCCGGCGTCGCTGATGGCCTGCTGGGCGGCGTCGGACTGCTGGCCGACCACCGGCGGGACGGGGATCTTGCCCTGGCCGCTGGAGAGGGTCAGGGTGACGGTCGAGCCGGGGGCGGCGTTGCCGGTCACGTCCTGGGAGATCACCGAGTCCTGGGGGACGGAGTCGCTGTCCTTGTAGGCCATCGGGCCGACTGTGAAGCCGGCCTTGGTGAGGGCGGCGGAGGCGTCGTCCTTGGTCTTGCCGGTCACGTCCGGGACGGCCTGGGTGACCGGGCCGGCGGAGAGGTGGACCTTGATGACGGTGTCGGCAGCGACCTGGATGCCGGCCTTGGGCTCCTGGGTGCAGACCTGGCCCTGCTTGATGCTGGTGTCCGGGCACTGGATCTGGTCGCCCTGGCTCAGCTGGAGCTTGGCGTTGGTGTTGGTCACCGCCTGCTGGGCTTCGGCGAAGGTCTTGCCGACCAGGGTGGGCGAGGTGACCTTGCCGCCGCCGCTGTCGCCGGGCGGGGCGATGGCCTGGACGACGAAGTAGGCACCCACCAGGACCAGCACGGCCGCCACGGCCAGGATGATCCAGGAGGTGTTGCTCTTCTTCGGCGGCTCCTGGCCGCGGCGGCCGCCGCGGTCGTAGTCGTCGTAGCCGCCGTTGTCGTTGCCGCCGGGGCCGCCGGGGTAGCCCTGCTGCTCCTGGTAGCCGTAGGCGGGCTGCGGGGGGCCGACCGGCGGCATCATCGTGGTCGGGCCGGCCGCGCCCTGCTGCGGGAGCAGGTTGGTCTGGCCGTACGGGTCGTGCTGGGCGTAGCCCTGCTGCTGGTCGTAGCCGTAGCCGGCCGCGCCCATGCCGTAGGCGGCCTGCTGGGCGGCGATCACCGGGAGGCCGTCGAGGAAGCGCTCGATGTCCTCGCGCATCTCGTCGGCGCTCTGGTACCGGTAGTCGCGGTCCTTGGTGAGCGACTTGAGCACGATCGCGTCGATCTCGGGCCGCAGCTCGGGGTCGTACGTGGACGGCGGCAGCGGGTCCTCGCGGACGTGCTGGTACGCCACCGCGATCGGCGAGTCGCCGACGAACGGCGGGCGGACGGCGAGCAGCTCGTAGAGCAGGCAGCCGGTGGAGTAGATGTCGGAGCGCGCGTCGACCTGCTCGCCCTTGGCCTGCTCCGGGGAGAGGTACTGGGCGGTGCCGATCACGGCGGAGGTCTGGGTCATCGTCATGCCGGCGTCGCCCATGGCGCGGGCGATGCCGAAGTCCATGACCTTGACGTTGCCCTGCCGGGTGAGCATGACGTTGGCGGGCTTGATGTCGCGGTGGACGATCCCGGCCCGGTGCGAGTACTCCAGGGCCTGCAGGATGCCGATGGTCATCTCGAGCGCGCGCTCGGGCAGCAGCCGGCGGCCGGAGTGCAGCAGCTCGCGCAGGGTGGACCCCTCGACGTACTCCATCACGATGTACGGGATGGAGATGTTGTCGATGTAGTCCTCGCCGGTGTCGTAGACGGCGACGATGGTGGGGTGGTTGAGTGAGGCCGCGGACTGCGCCTCGCGACGGAAGCGGGCCTGGAACGAAGGGTCGCGGGCCATGTCGGCCCGCAGCGTCTTCACTGCGACGGAACGGCCGAGCCGGGTGTCATGGGCGAGGTAGACCTCGGCCATGCCGCCGCGTCCGAGGACGCCGCCGAGCTCGTACCTGCCGCCTAGGCGACGAGGCTCTTCCATAGTTCCGACCCTCTCCCTCACCGGCCGGTGAGGATGTCACGTTGGTGTCCCCGCACGCACTCATGGACGCGGCCGACACCACGCTGGTTCTGTGACCTCGGCCCCACGGGGTGGCCGTGGGCGAGCCGCGGGCACACCCGCTGCTGCGGATACGCTACCGCTCCGGCCCGGCGGTGCCGTGCCGGGCCGCCAGCTGAGACCAGACCGGTATCGAAGATGCGACTACTTGAGCACGGCCTCCATGACCGACTTGGCGATCGGCGCGGCGATCGAACCGCCGCTGATCTCGTTGCGCTCGGCGGCGCCGTCCTCGACCACCACGGCCACCGCGACGGACTTGTTGTCGGGGCCCTTGGCGTAGGACATGAACCAGGCGAAGGGCAGGCCGGCGTTGTCCTGGCCGTGCTGGGCGGTGCCGGTCTTGCCGCCGACGGTGAGGCCGTCGATCTGGGCCTTGGTGCCGGTGCCGTTGGCCACCACGCTCTCCATCAGCTGCTGGAGCTTCTGGGCGGTGCCCGGGGAGACGGCCTGGCTGAGCTGCTTGGGGGTGTGCTTGGAGATGACGGTGAGGTTGGCCGAGCGCTCCTGCTCGACCAGGTACGGGGTCATCAGGCTGCCGTTGTTGCAGATGGCCGAGGCCACCATGGCCATCTGGAGCGGGGTGGCGCGGGTGTCGTGCTGGCCGATGGCGTCCATCGCGGTGCCGTCGGGGGAGGAATTGGGCGGGAAGTAGCTCGGGACGGCGCGGATCGGGGTGTCCAGCGCCGGGTTGTTGAAGCCGAACTTCTCCGCCTGGCCGCGCAGCTTGTCCTTGCCGAGGTCGGCGCCGATCTTGCCGAAGACGGTGTTGCAGGAGAAGTCCATGCCGGTCTTCACCGTGGCGTTCGGGCAGGGCTCGGTGTCGCTGGCGTTCTTCAGCTCGGTGTTGGTGCCCGGCAGGATGTAGTGCGCCGGGGTGTCGGTGGTGTCGTCGATGCTCTGGAAGCGGCCGTTCTCGAAGGCCGCCGCTGCGGTGATCAGCTTGAAGGTCGAGCCGGGCGGGTAGGTCTCGCGCAGCGCGCGGTTGAGCAGCGGCTGGTTCGGGTCCTTGTCCAGGGCGGCCTTGGCGTTGCCGTCGGCGGTGGCGCCGCCGGCGAAGGTGGACGGGTCGTAGGACGGGGTGGAGACCAGCGCCAGGATCGCCCCGGTGGCCGGGTCGATCGCGACGGCCGCGCCCTTCTTGTCGCCCAGGCCCTCGAAGGCGGCCTTCTGCGCCTTGGCGTTGATCGTGGTGACCACGTCGCCGCCCTGCTTCTGCTTGCCGGTGAGCATGTCCAGGGTGTTGCGCAGGAACAGCCGGGAGTCGGTGCCGGAGAGGATCGGGTCCTCCAGCTTCTCCAGCTGGCTGGAGTCGAAGGCCTGCGAGGACCAGCCGGTGACCGGTGCGTACATCGGGCCGTCGACCCAGGACTGCTTGTACTTGTAGCGCAGGCCGTTGACGAAGTCGGACTTCGTGACCGGGTTGCCCTGCACGATGATGTTGCCGCGCGGGTAGGCGTACCGGTCGTACTTGTTCCGGTCGTTGTGGCTGTTGCTCGCCCAGGTGTCGGCCTGCACGCCCTGCACCCAGTTGGTGCGGACCATCAGGGCCAGGATCAGGACCAGGCAGAAGACCGAGACCCGGCGGATGGGCTTGTTCACGAGGGGGTGCCCCCAGAGGTCGTTGTCGGCACGGGGTCGGCGGCCGGGCGGCGGGCGCTGTCGCTGATCTTCAGCAGGATCGCGACGAGCGCCCAGTTGGCCACCACGGAGGAACCGCCCTGGGCCAGGAAGGGCATGGTCATGCCGGTCAGCGGGATGAGGCCGGTGACTCCGCCGGCGACCACGAAGACCTGGAGCGCGAAGGCCGAGGAGAGGCCGACGGCCAGCAGCTTGCCGAACGGGTCGCGGGCCGCCAGGCCGGTGCGCAGGCCGCGCTGGACGACCAGGCCGTAGAGCAGGAAGAGCGCCATCATGCCGGTCAGGCCGAGCTCCTCGCCGAAGGAGCCGAGGATGAAGTCGCTCTTGGCGGCGAACTGGATCAGCCAGGAGCGGCCCTGGCCGAGGCCCGAGCCGGTCACCCCGCCGGAGCCGAAGGCCATCAGGGTCTGGCCGATCTGCTCGGTGGAGCCCGGCGGGGGCTTGGGCGAGAAGGCGGCCATCGGGTCGAGCCAGGCGTCGATCCGGGTCTTCACGTGCGCCTCGGAGGAGGCGACCACCACGGCGCCGCCGACCGAGAGCAGCAGGCCGAAGACGATCCAGCTGGTGCGCTCGGTGGCGACGTAGAGCATCACCACGAAGAGGCCGAAGAAGAGGAAGGAGCTGCCGAGGTCGGTCTCGAAGACCAGGATCAGGATCGACAGCAGCCAGACCACGATGATCGGCCCGAGGTCGCGCCCGCGCGGCAGGTAGAGGCCCATGAAGCGGCGGCTGGCCAGGGCCAGCGCGTCCCGCTTGACCATCAGGTACCCGGCGAAGAACACGGTCAGGATGATCTTGGCGAACTCACCGGGCTGGAAGGACATGCTGCCCAGGTGGATCCAGATCTTGGCGCCGTAGTCCTCCTTCCGGGCGGGGAAGAAGGCGGGCGCGGCCAGCAGCACCAGGGCCACGGCCATCGAGATGTAGGTGAACCGCTGGAGGATCCGGTGGTCCTTCAGGAAGACGATCACACCGATGAACAGCGCGACGCCGAGCCCCGACCACATCAGCTGGTTGGCGGCGGCGGGGAAGTTGTTGCGCAGCAGCTGGCCGGCCTTGTCGAGGCGCCAGATCATCACCAGGCCGAGGCCGTTGAGCAGGGTGGCCAGCGGCAGCAGCAGCGGGTCGGCGTAGGGCGCGAACCGGCGCATCACCAGGTGCGCGACCAGGGCCAGCGCCCCCATGCCGAGGCCGTACTCCAGCATCCCGGCGGGCAGCTTCTTGTCCATCGCGAGGCCGACGTTGGCGTACGCCAGCATCGGCACCACCACGGCGAAGGCCAGCAGCGCCAGCTCGGTGTTGCGCCGGTTGGGCGCGGCCGGGGCCGCGTCGGAGCCGGCCGGGCGGCGGCGCAGCGGGAGGCCGAAACGGCGGGTCGAAGGGGTGCTGTCCAGGTCGAGAGTGCTCAAGGGGCCGTCCTACTTGGCCGGGCAGTTGCTCGCCAGGAGCTGCTCCGCCGCGGAGAGCGGCGGGGTGGGGCTCGGGGTCGGCGAGGTGCCCTGTGCGGGCACGGTGGGGCTCGGGCTCGGGCTGGGGGTGGTGGAGGGGGTGGCCGGGCTCGCGCCGTCGATCTTCTTGCAGACGGCGGCCTGGTCGGAGAGGCGCTTCACCTGGTCGCGGGCGTCGTCCAGGCTCTTGGCTTGGATCGTGTTGCTGACCTGGGTGCGCTGGTAGGTCGGCAGGTACTTGAGTTCGACCTCGCCGAAGCTCTGGTAGACCGAGGAGAGGCTCAGGCCGGCCAGGTTCTGGTTGACCCCGCGGTAGACGGCGACCACGTTGCCGTCGGCGCCCACGTAGTACTGGTCCTGGGTCCACCGCCAGCCGAAGTACCCGGCGCCGCCGAGCACGGCCAGGACGGCGACCACGGCGATGGAGACCTTCAGCCCGCGCCGCCGGCGGGGCTCGTCCAGGTAGTCCTCGTCGTAGGGCTCGGGCTCGGCCGCCGCCCGGTAGGGCTCGGCCTGCTGCTGCCCGTAGGGCTCGCCGTAGCTGTCCTCGTAGCCGGTGCCGTAGCCCTCGGCGCCGTACTCCCCGGCGGGGTGGCCCTCGGCCGGGTAGCCCTGCGGGGCGCCGTAGCCCTCGGCCGGGCCGAAGGCACCCTGGGGGGCCGGCGGGGCCTGCGGGGTGCGGCCCAGGCCCGCCGCGCGGGCGGCCGGGTGGTTGGGCATCAGCTGGTCGTGGTGGCCGGGCGGGGTGTCGGCGACGGCGCCGACCACCACCGGCAGGTCGGTCAGCTGACCGCTCAGGGTGTCGGTGTGGCCGACCTCGATCACGTCCGCCACGATGCAGGTGATGTTGTCCGGGCCGCCGCCGCGCAGGGCGAGCTGGATCAGCTCCTGGATGGTCTGCTCGGGGGAGTAGAAGCTGCCGAGGGTCTCCTCCAGGGTCTGGTGGGAGACCGGGCCGGAGAGGCCGTCGGAGCAGATCAGGTACCGGTCGCCGGCCCGGACCTCGCGGATCGACAGGTCGGGCTCGACCTGGCCGCGGCCGTCCAGGGCGCGCATCAGCAGCGAGCGCTGCGGGTGGGTCTCGGCCTCCTCGGGCGTGATCCGGCCCTCGTCGACCAGGCGCTGCACCCAGGTGTGGTCCTGGGTGATCTGGTCGAGGCGGCCGTCCCGGAGCAGGTACGCGCGGGAGTCGCCGATGTGCACCAGGCCCATCTGGCGGCCGGTCCAGAGCAGCGCGGTGAGGGTGCAGCCCATGCCCTCGAGCTGCGGGTCCTCCTCGACCATCTGGCGCAGGCGCTCGTTGGCGTCCTGCACCGCGGTGTTGAGCAGGGTCAGCAGGTCGGCCCCGGAGGTGTCCTGGTCGAGCCGGAGGATCGACCCGAGCACCTCGGAGGAGGCGACCTCACCGGCCGCCGCCCCGCCCATGCCGTCGGCCACGGCGAGCAGCCGCGGCCCGGCGTAGCCGGAGTCCTCGTTCCCCTCCCGGATCAGGCCCTTGTGGGAACCGGCGGCGAACCGCAGCACGAGACTCATACCTACTACTTCCGCAGTTCGATGACGGTCCTGCCGATACGAATCGGCATGCCCGGCTGGAGGGGCGTGGGCGCGGTGAGCCGCTGCCGGTCCAGATAGGTGCCGTTGGTGGAGCCTAGATCCTCGACCGTCCACTGCCCAGTCTGGTCGGGGTAGATCCTGGCATGCCGGGAGGAGGCGTAGTCGTCGTCGAGGACGATGGTGGAGTCGTGCGCCCGGCCCAGCGTGATCGTCTGGCCCTGGAGCGCCACGGTGGTGCCGGCCAGCGAACCCTGCACCACGACCAGCTGGGTGGGCGCGCCGCGGCGCTGCCGGGGCTGGGCCTGGGTGGCGGCGGTCTGCTGCTGCGGCGGCGCGGGGCGCCCGCCCGCGGCGGGCGCGGGCGCGGTGGTCGCACTCGCCCGGCGCGCGCCGCGCGCGCTCACCTTGCTGCCGAACAGGTCACTGCGGATGACCTGTACGGCCACGATGACGAACAGCCACAGCACGGCCAGGAAGCCGAGCCGCATGACCGTCAGGGTCAGTTCTGACATGTGGGGGCCGCTCTACCCTTCGACCTGTCGGTAGACGATGGTGGTGCTCCCCAGGACGATCCTGGAGCCGTCGCGGAGCGTAGCGCGCTGGGTGTGCTGCCCGTCCACCACGATGCCGTTGGTCGAGCCGAGGTCGAGCACCATCGCCGGGGTGCCCGGCCGGATCTCGGCGTGCTTGCGGGAGACGCCTGGGTCGTCGATCCGCACGTCGGCCTCGGTGGAGCGGCCGAGCACGCAGGCGTTCCCGGTGATCTGGTGCCGGGTGCCGTTGACCTCGATCCAGCGCCGGGTGGCGGCGCCGCCGTGGCCCGCGCCGGGGAAGGGGCGGACGTTGCCGCCACCGGGGGCCGCCGGCGGCATGGCCGGGGTGCTCGGGGGCATGCCGGGGGGTGCGGCCGGGGGCGGCGGCGCGGCGTACCCGCCCGCGCCGGGCTGCTGCCAGGGCGCGCCCGGGGCCGGCGGGGTGGGCTGGCGGCCGTAGCCGGTGGGCTGGTGCGGGGGCTGGGCGGGCGGCTGCGGCGGGGCCGGGGGCTCCTCGGCGGCCAGGGTGCGGCTGCGCACCCGGTACAGCCCGGTGTCCAGGTCCTCGGCCCGCTCCAGCGTCACCTGGAGCGGGCCCATGAAGCTGTAGCGCTGCGCCTCGGCGTATTCGCGCACCATGCCGGCCAGCTCGGTGCCGAGCTGGCCGGAGTAGGGGCTGAGCCGCTCGTGGTCGTGCGCGCTCAGCTCCACGATGAAGTCGTTGGGCACCACGGTGCGGTCGCGGTTCCAGATGGTGGCGTTGTTGTCGCACTCGCGCTGCAGGGCGCCGGCGATCTCCACGGGCTGGACCTCGGACTTGAAGACCTTGGCGAAGGTGCCGTTGACGAGACCCTCAAGCCGCTGTTCGAACTTCTTCAGGACTCCCATGGGGCACCTCCCTTCCTGGGCTTCGGTCGGGCCCCTCGGCGGGGCCTGCTGGCGGTACTTCCGTACTGATCGTATCCACGCCCGGGCCATCCGTACGGTTCCCCGCGCGGGCGCGGCCCAGGGGTGAGGCTTGGCACAGGGCACCTCCGGTTCGGGTCGGAGCGGCCCGTGGACCCGTTCGGGCTGCTCCGGTTGCGGGGCCGCCCGGAAGGGATTTCGTGGCCGGGCCGCAGGTCTGCTACTGTTTCTCATGTCGGAAGGGGCGCCCGCAAGGGAGCCGGACGGAAGACCAGCGAAGAGCCCGAGTGGTTCGGAGAGGGTCGGAAGTCAGGTAAGGTTCACGAAGACAGACACCCATGCGCGGGTGGCGGAATAGGCAGACGCGCTGGATTCAGGTTCCAGTGCCCGAAAGGGCGTGGGGGTTCAACTCCCCCCTCGCGCACAGCGAAGCCCCGCAGATCTACGGATCTGCGGGGCTTTTTTGTTGTTCCGGAGTCGGTGAGCGCTCACAGGTCCCGCCCAGGTGCCGTTCAGGGAGGACGGCCTCGGATGTGCGAGGGAGGGGCGTCCAAGGGCACCCCCGCCCGCGCGGCTCGACTTGATGAAGCCGGCGAGCGAGAACGATCAAGCGTCGGTGTCGCCACCCCCGCCGAATGGCGGGCCATAGAGCTCTCCTTGGCATGCGAACTACATTCAAGCGTTACTGATCGGCGAGTTGAATGTCCGTTTTGCCCGTTGTTCGCAAGGTGTAATTGTTTTGTCAATGTTTTGTATGCGCATGACTTTCCGGGGCTCGCCTGCCCGCCTCTGTCCGAGGTGAGTGCTCCGGCGGGCTGCTACCACCTGGCCCTACCGAATCGAGAAGACGAATGAAGCTGTCCTGGTCCGCCCGCGCCGCCGTTGCAGGTGGTGCCGCACTCCTGTCCCTCGGCACAGTCGCCGCCACGGGCGCCCACGCCAGCACGGGGGAGGACAACCAGATGAACCCCACTGCCTGCGTCAGCAACGTGAACAGCAGCTTCCAGTTCACCCTTTGGTACAACTCCTCCTACTCCGGCAGCTGGCGCAACATCGGCTGGAGTGTCCTCGACTTCGATGACGAGCGTGTCGGTGGCGACGCGCAGGCCGGCACCCAGCCGCTGAAGTTCTGCAGCAACGGAGCGGCGGGCGGGGGACAGGGTCTGAAGAACAACGCCGCGTCGGCCCAGAACCGCCATTCGAAGTCCACGGCGAACGTCTACTACAACAAGAACTTCAGGGGCAAAGTGGACTCGCTGGCGAATCGCTCCAGCTGGTTCCAGTTGAAGGAGACCTACAACAACAACGCTTCGTTCCAGTGGATCTGACGAACCTCCACCGCCCGGGCAGGGGCGGACCGTCCCGCCGCCGCCCGGGTTGTACCCCACCCCGGCTTTCTTCCGTCCGCTGAGGACGGCGCACCACCCTTCAATCTTGGAGCACCACCATGGCGACCTCCGTCCGACGGATGTCCGCAGCACTCGCACTCATCGCCGCCCTCAGCACGGTCGGCGCCTGCTCGCAGGCTTCCTCGCCCGCCCGTCCCGCCGCTGCCCCCACCAAGGCAGCGGCAGCGGGGGTCGCCTTCGACCAGGCCGACCCGAAGACCTGGACCCTCCCGATGGAGGCCTACCTGCCCACCGACGCCGAGAACCGGCAACTGGGCCGCGCCTCGGCCGCGTTGATGGAGAGTTGCATGCACAAGGCCGGGTTCACGGCTTGGCAGCCCGCGCCCGATCTGCCCAAGCTCGGACCCAAGACGCTCACCGACTGGCGCTACGGCATCCACGAGAAGGCACTGTCCAGCAAGCGCGGCTACCACACCGACGCCGCTGAGCAGGAGGCGTACGACGTCGCCATGCAGGCAGGCGCACTCGACGGCACGACCCCCGAGAACGCGCAGACACGCTCCAGCTGCGCCGACAAGACCGTCGGCGCGCTCGGTCGCACCGGGAAGACCTACGGCGAGCTGGCCCAGCAGCTCGGCAACGACGCCTATCTCCGAGCCAAGCAGGAACCCGAGGTCGTCGCGGCGTTCAAGCAGTGGTCCGACTGCATGAAGGAGAGCGGTTACTCCTACAAGGAACCGATGGACGCCAACGACGACCAGCGCTTCAGCGGGCGCGATGTGTCCCGTGAGGAGATCGCCACCGCCCTTGCCGATCTCGGCTGCCGCAGCCGTACCCAGGTCGCGTTGGTCTGGTACCGCGCGGAGGTAGGGCTCCAGCAGGCGGCGCTGGAGCAGAATGCCCAGGCGCTGCGCGCCGAGCGCCAAGAGCTGGACGCCGTCGTGAAGAAGGCCGCGGGCGTGCTCGCGGACGCCCGGTAGGAGCAAGCGATGACCGAGCTCGACACCCCGGACACTGGGCTGCGCCGCCGCCGTAAGCTGCTGGTCGCGATCGTGGTCACTGCGGTACTGGCCGCTGCTGCCGGCGCTGGCGCGGCCACCGTCCTCAAGTCGCCCGCCCAGGTGGCAGCCGAGACCGCGCCCCCGGCGCCCGACACGCTCACGGCGGCCGTGGAGCGCCGGGTGGTCGTCGATACCTTGATCACCCGTGGGAAGGCCGTGTCGACGTCCGCTGCGGGCGTCCAGGGTACGGCTCCCGCCGGTGTGGAGGGCGCCCGACCGGTCGTCACCAAGGTCAAGGTGTCCTCCGGCGAGAGCCTGGAGCCCGGCCGCCAGCTCTTCGAGGTGTCGGGTCGGCCGGTCTTCACGCTGAGCGGCCCGCTGCCCGCGTACCGGGACCTGCGGACCGGGGCCACCGGTGAGGACGTCGCCCAGCTCCAGCACGCACTTGCCACCCTCGGCCGTTCCAGTGCCCCCGACCGCAGCGGCACGTTCGGCCCCGGGACGGAACGGGCGGTGACCGCCCTCTACAAGTCGCTCGGCTACCAGCCGGTCCGGATGCCGAACGCATCCGGCCGCAGTGACACCCCAAAAACGGCCGACAGTCCTGCTCCTCCCGCCTCGGCGGCCCCGGCCGTACCAACGGCCGGTACCGCCTCTGCCCCGGCCGCCCCGACGGCCGACGCCGTGGTGGTCCCGATGGCCGAGGTCGTCTACCTCAGTGCTCTTCCGGCGCGGGCCGAGTCGGTCACCGCCACCGTCGGCCAGGCCCCCGGAGACCGGCTGATGACCGTCTCGACCGGGGACCTGATGATCGACGCGCTGGTGTCCGGCGACGAGAAGGCACGGCTCAAACCCGGCCAGCGGACCGAGATCCTGGACGAGGCCACGGGCACCCGAACTGGCGGCAGCGTGCTGTCCGTCTCCGATTCCGTCGTCAAACCCAAGGACGAGCAGACCGGGTCCGGTGCGCCCGGGTACCAGCTGCGGATCAAACCGGACCACGCCCTCGGACCGGACCTGGCCGGCAAGGACGTCAGGCTCACCATCACTTCCGCGTCCTCAGAGGTCCCGGTGCTCACCGTGCCGTCGGCTGCGGTGTCGTCCGGCGCCGACGGCCGTAGCAGTGTCGGCGTGCTGGAAGCGGACGGCACCGTCCGCCGGGTCGTCGTGCGCCCCGGCCTTTCGGGGGACGGGTTCCTCGGGGTCACCGCCGAGGACGGAGCCTCCCTGGCACCCGGCCAGCGCGTGGTGGTCGGCACCAAGCCCGCGGGCGGCCGTCCATGACGGCCGAGGCCTCGGTCATCGAGCTTTCGGGCGTGGGCCTGACCTATCCGGGACCGCCCACCGTGACAGCGCTGCACACGTGCGATCTGACTGTACGGCGCGGTGAGTACGTCACCGTGGTCGGCCCCTCCGGCGCCGGAAAGTCGACGTTACTGAACATCGTCGGCCTGCTCGACGCCCCCACCTCCGGTCGCTACCTGCTGGACGGAGTCGATGTCGCGACCCTGCCCGACGCTGGACGCACCGCACTGCGCGGCGGCCGGATCGGCTTCGTCTTCCAGTCCTTTCACCTGCTCCCGCACCGCACGGCCCTCGAGAACGTCGAATTGTCGATGGTGTACCAGCGCGTCCCACGGCATGCGCGACGGACCCGTGCGGTCGACGCCCTCGAGCGGGTCGGGCTCGGTCACCGGATGGCGACTCTGCCCACCAGGCTCTCCGGCGGAGAACGGCAGCGCGCCGCGATCGCCCGGGCCCTGGCCGCACAGCCGTCCCTGCTGCTGTGCGACGAGCCCACCGGAAACCTGGACTCCGACACCACCGCCTCGATCCTCGACCTCTTCGACCGGCTCCACCAGGACGGCATGACCATCGTGATGATCACCCATGACCCGCAGGTGGCCCACCGGGCCCACCGGACCGTGACCATCCGCGACGGCCGACTGGCGGAGACCACATCCGGGAACCAGCGATGACCCACCGCCCGGCCGGAACCGGCCGCTCCCGCCTGGCCGTCCGCGACCTGCTCGCCGAAGCGGTGGCGGGAATCCTGCAACGGCCGGCCCGCTCGTCCCTCACCGCCCTCGGGACCGTCCTGGGAGTCGGATCGCTGATAACGGTACTGGGACTCACCAGCACCGCCGCCTCGCAGATCGACGCCCGTTTCGACGAGCTCACCGCCACCGAGGTCACCCTCGAAGACGTCGCACCGAGAACCACCGCGCTCGCGTTCCCGGCCGATGCCGACACCCGGATGGAAGGACTGAACGGCGTCACCGCCGCAGGGGTCAGCTGGCGGATCCGGCTCGCACCCGGCCAGCGGGTGGCCGCAGGCCCGGACCCCGCCACGGCCGGCACCGACAGCCAGGCCCAACTCGTCGCGGCCTCATTCGGGATGCTGAAAGCAGCCGGAGCCTCCTACGAACAGGGCCGCGCCTTCGACTCCTTCCACGACCACCGCCAAGAGCGGGTCGCGGTGCTCGGCGCAGCCGCAGCCCGGCGGCTCGGCATCTCCTCCGTGCAGAACCAGCCCGCCGTCTTCGTGGGTGGCACGGCATTCACCGTGGTCGGCATCCTTGCCGACGTCCAGCGCCGCCCCGACCTCCTGACCTCGGTCATCGTGCCGCGCGGCACCGCAGAGCACCTGTGGGGACAACCCGCCGACGAGCGCGCCAAGATGCTCGTCACCACCCGACTCGGCGCCGCGACCCAGATTGCCGACGAAGCCCCCCTCGCCCTTTGCCCCGAGCACCCGGAGTACCTGCGCGCGGTGGCGCCCCCGGACCCCCGGACACTGCGCTCCGGCGTGAAGACCGACCTGGGGCAGTTGTTTCTGCTCCTGGCCGGCGTCTGCCTGTTCATCGGCGCGGTCGGGATCGCCAACACCACGCTGGTCGCGGTGATGGAACGGACCGGCGAGATCGGGCTGCGGCGGGCCCTCGGTGCCCGCGGGCGGCACATCACCGCCCAGTTCCTCGCCGAATCGACGGCGCTCGGCCTGCTCGGCGGCCTCGTCGGTGCCGCGATCGGCACCGTGACGATCGTGACCGTCTCCGTAGTCAAGGAATGGACGCCGGTGCTGCAGCCCGCAGCGCTGGCGAGCGCCCCGCTGCTCGGGCTGGCCACCGGTCTGCTGGCAGGCGTCTACCCGGCCTGGCGGGCCTCGCGCATCGCCCCGGTCGAGGCCCTCCGCCGCTGAGGCCCCCGCTTCCCCGTCCCACTGAAGTCTTCGCCTGACCGCGCTCGAGCATGCCTCGACCGCTGTCCGGTCGATCCGTCATGCGCCGGCACCGGCGCCTGGCCCCTCGCACCAAGGAGAGCCGATGAGGCTGAAACCGTTCAGGGCACGGCGCCCGCTGGCGGCACTGTCCGCCGCGTTCGTCGCCGCGACCCTGGTCCAGGGCACCAACGCCTTCGCCGACACCGCCACCCCGCCCGAGGCGCTCACCGCGCCGTCTGCCGACAAGCCGTCCGAGGTCGTGCCCCAGGACCGGGACAAGGTCCTCGGCAAGGACTGGAAGACATCCACCGACCGGGCCTGGACCACCTCCGGCGACGCGGACGGCTTCCACGTCCTGACCGCCGACGCCAAGGCCGGATACGGCTGGCGGACCGCGGCCACCCTGAAGGAACCCGGTTTCGACGCCGACCAGTGGATCGGCAACGCCTGCGTCACCGGCTCCGGCAAGCGCCTGGTCGCCGTCTACGCGCCGCGGACCTTCACCAACGACGCCACCCTGTTCGCCCGCGGAGGCTTCGCCGCAGTCGTCGACCTGGAATCCGGCGTCGTGACCAAACTGGCCGTCAACGCCTCGCTCGCGTACTACAGCCCCGGCTGCGGTGCCGGCGAGCAGGCCGTGCTCACCCAGAGCGGCGGTGACGACAAGCCCGGCACCCGCCTGGTCACCGTGGACGCCACCAGCGGCAAGACGGCCGCCCCACTGGCCGTCGAGGGCCAGGTCACCTCCGCCGTTCCGGCCGCCGACGGCTCGTTCGTCGCGGCCGACACCGACCGGGTCGTCCGGATCACCACCGACGGCAAGCGTGCCGAGCTCACCCGCACCGACGGCACCCCCTTCCACCTGAAGCCGGACGCCGAGGGCGGCGTGGTCTTCATGGACCACGCCAACACCGCCGCCAGCGTCAAGCGTCTGCCCGGCCGCCCCGGACACGCCCCCACGGCGCGGCCCAAGGCGGACGTGCTCGCCACCGGTGCGAGCGACCAGCTCGGCCTCACCGCCGGTGCGGGCGGCCGGGTCTTCATCACCGGCGACCCGAAGCAGACCGGACACCTCCCCGGCCCCGTCAAGCAGGTGAAGGCCCCGGTCGAGGCCACCGTCTCCACCGAGGGTCGCTCCGTCGTCAACCAGACCCGCTGGGCCGACCAGAGCTCCCCGCAGCTCGCCTCCCCGACCGGCACCGACCCCCGCCCGGTCGCCATCGAACTGTCCGTCCCCGGCACCGGCCAGTCCGCGGACTTCACCGTGAAGCCGGCCGAGCAGCCGCTCGGGACGGCAGCCGTCGGATCGGCGCCCTCGCCGGCGCTCCGCTCCACCGCCAAGGGCGCCACGCAGGCCCCGTCCTCGCCGGCCAAGAGCAACGCGCCGAGCGCCGTCGCGCCGCGCTCGCTCGCAGCTGCCCCGGCCGCTCCGGCTGCCGCACCCACCGGCTCCAGCTCCGACCCGGTCGAAGCGGAGCGGGTCTGCGCCGTGCCGCGCAACGACCCGCGCAACCAGGCGATGCAGCCCAAGCCGCGCCAGGTCGAATGGGCCGTGGACCAGGCCATCGTGGGCAACCTGAACACCCCGCGCCCGGCCAACTGGAAGAACCTGGGCATGCCCGCCTACACCCCGCAGGGGCTCTTCCCCCCGACCGCCCTGGAGGGCGGCGGTCACATACCCGCGCAGATCATGCTGGGCATCATCGCCCAGGAGTCCAACATGTGGCAGGCCGCCCGCTACGCCGTGCCCGGGGTCACCGGCAACCCGCTGGTCGGCAACTTCTACGGGCGTGAGCTCTACAACGCCTCCAGCGCCGACGACTGGGACATCGACTTCGCCAAGGCGGACTGCGGCTACGGCCTCACCCAGCAGACCGACGGTATGCGCCTGCCCGCGTTCAGCCCCAAGGACACCCCCGCCTTCGCCTACCAGACGCAGCGCGCGGTGGCACTCGACTACGCGACCAACATCGCCGCCGGGCTGAACACCCTGGCGGAGAAGTGGAACACCACCCGCCGGGCGGGGATGACCGTAAACAACGGTGACGTCTCCAAGCCGGAGAACTGGTACTACGCCGCCTGGGCCTACAACTCCGGCTTCCACCCGAAGACCTCCGACGGCAGCCCGTGGGGCCTGGGCTGGTCCAACAACCCCGCCAACCCCAACTACCCGGCCAACCGCAAGCCGTTCCTCAACAACAACAGCTACGCGGACGCCGCCCACCCCCAGGACTGGCCCTACCCCGAGAAGATCATGGGCTGGGCCGCCTATCCGATCGAGGGCCTGGAATCCCCCGGCAAGACCGTGCCGGGCTTCCGCGCGGCCTGGTGGAACGGCAAGGACGCCAACCTCGCCGCGGCCAACCGCTTCACCAACTCCCCGCCGCTGAACCAGTTCTGCGACGACAGCAACTCCTGCAAGCCCGGCCAGTCCTTCACCCCGAACGCCCCCGATGTGGCCGGCGCCAAGGCCGGGCCCTGCGCCCACCAGAACGCGGGCGGCCAGTATGACCTGCACTGCTGGTACAACAAGCCGGTCACCTGGAAGAGCGACTGCTCCTACAGCTGCGGCAACGAGGTCATCCGCTTCAACACCACCTACCCTGAAGAGGCGGACGGCACCGCCTACCCGCCCAACTGCACCACCAACCCGGGCCTGCCGATCGGCGCCATGGTCATCGACGACCTGCCGGACGATGTCCCCTCCATCCGCCCCAACTGCCCACGCACTGCCAACAGCGGCACCTTCTCCCTGGACTTCGCCCAGGACAGCTCAGGGCACTTCCCTTCCAAGGTGGACCTCCACCAGCTCGGCGCCGGCTTCGGCGGCCACTTCTACTTCGCCCACACCCGCACCGCTGGCGCCGAGGGCGGCAAGCTCGCCGTCACCGGCACCTGGAAGCTGAACCAGGACGTCAACGGCCCCGCCCAGGTACTCGTCCATCTCCCTGACCACGGAGCCCAGACCACCCAGGCGGCCTACCAGGTGGAAACCGCCAAGGGCACGCGCACCCGGGTGATCCCCCAGCCCGGCACCGGCAACCGCTGG
Source organism: Kitasatospora sp. MMS16-BH015 (assembly GCF_002943525.1). Taxonomy (NCBI): domain Bacteria; kingdom Bacillati; phylum Actinomycetota; class Actinomycetes; order Kitasatosporales; family Streptomycetaceae; genus Kitasatospora; species Kitasatospora sp. MMS16-BH015. The sequence goes on from NZ_CP025394.1 coordinate 4,451,591, forward strand.
GTGCCGATCGGTACGTTCCTCTTCAACGGCAAGCCCACCGTGCGTCTCTCCAACGTGACCGACAACGGCACCGGCGACCAGGACATCGCCTACGACGCCATTGCGGTCGCCCCGGTCAAGGGACAGTTCGTGGAACGCACCTTCGACGCCGTCTCGGTGTTCGACCCGAACCAGAGCCTCGACAGCAACATGCCGTCCCAGATCAACACGCCGATGCGGGGGATGGACACTCTCTATGACTGGGCCAAGGGGCTGGCTGACCAGGGTCCGGGCTGGAACGACCATTCGACCAGTACGAGGGGTATCCTCGCCGACCCCGTGTGCGCGGCGGGGCAGACCGGCGCGTGCGTGAAGCCGGCTGTCGGTGCGGCGGCCAAGCAGTGGTACGACGATATCGTCAACGGCGGCCGTGCCGTCCGCTCCGACGGTTCGGCGCCCGCCATGTCGGAGCCGGTCTGGATGGGCATGGCCAACCGACGCCCCGACCCGGCAGCGACCGTGGACAACGCCTTCGCGTCCCAGGACAGTTACAAGATCAAGAGTCGAGTCACCGTCAGCTATCTGCTCGGCGACGACGGCAAGATCATCTCCGGCAGTGAGTTCGCGGACGGCGGGACACAGGTCGGCAATGCCCACCTGCCGAAGTTCGTCACCGGACTGATCCATGCCGTTGCGCAGGACTACGGCATCCCCGAGCCCGATCTGTCCTATGACGAGATCGACGCCTACCGGTACAGCGGCGGCAACAAGCTACACGTCAACCCGCTGGTGGACGGCGACACTCCAGGCCAGGCGTACCTGCCGCACACCAGGGGTGCCCGGCTCAGCGCCGACGGCCAGTGCGTCGATGTCCGCCACACCGGTGGTGGAGTGCACGGCTACCGCGCCATGACCGCCCAGCAGAGTGTCAACGACAACTTCAAGGCATGGGTGGACAAGGTCAACGGCAACGGCGCCGTCCAGCCGGCCGTAGCCCACGCTGTCAGCGAGATCTACCAGATGTTCTTCAAGAACCAGGGCCCGCTCGGCTACAACACCTTCGGCAACACGATCGGCAACGCCCCGCCGATCTGGCACAACATTGCCATGGCGTTCTGCGCGGACGGCTCGGTCAAGGCCACCCAGAACTTCCCCAACCGAGACTCCCAGCCGAATTACGGCCTGGTGTACCAGAGCTACATGCCCGACCTGTACCTCTACCTCGACGGCCGGCTGGTGGACAACGAGGGCAAGCCCACGGCCACGCCCGTTCATAAGGGAGACTGGAAGAACTTCTCGAACATCCCTCTGCTGAACAGCGACGCGGGCAACGCTTTCGGCCAGTGCGATGTCGATGCCCGTGGCAGTGGCGGCAACCCGTGGAACATCGGTATCCCGTTCCCGGTGATCGGCAACGCGCCCGGCGACATCCCCACCCGGATGAAGCACTGCGACGACACCGGCACCACCTTCAACAGCACCTTCACCCCCTGACCCCCGGGGCGGCCCGGTACTAAGGATCATCAAGCACATGGCACTCGGCGTGGTCTTTCTCGGCGGCATCTTGCTCCTCCTGGCCGCCGTGGTCGGAGCAGCTTGCTCCTACTGGGCATCCGGCTCCGTGCTCCGGCGAGCAGGAATGGGGTGCCTCTGTGGGGTAGCGATCGTTCTTCTGCCACTGACAGTGATCATCCTGCCGCTGTTCTTCATACGCTGAGCCTGCCGAGCGGTCGTCGGCAGCGGGCCGGTCCTCGGCTCACCTCGACAGCAGCCACGCCGGACGCCCTCGTGGTGGGGCCTGATCACGGGCCCCACCACCTGACCGAGAACCGTGCCCGTGTCCTCCCACCACATCACCCGAGCCGCACTCGTAGCGGCGCCGCCCGTCTTCACCACCACCCTCGCGGTCACCGCAGGCATAACCCCCACGCCGGCCGACCTTGTGTACTGCACCGTCATCGCAATGCTGCCCGCCGCAGGTCTTTGGCACTTCTCCCGGCACCTTCCGACCGGCCGCCCCGCAGAGACTCTGAGAAACCCCGGGGTATGGGCCGCCGTCACCACCGCGCTGCTCGCGTGCTTGACCATCGCGGCCTTCTGCTACGGGTACTTCTTCGCGTTCCTACTCGCCCCACTGCTCGGTATCTTCACGGCCTTCAGCGCTGTCGGCTGTGTCGCGCTGCATCGCCGGCGTCGTTCAGGAGTTGCCCTCTCCATCGTCCCTCCCACGACGCTCGCGATGATCGCACTCCTCACTACGGCCGCAAGCACGCTCACCAGTACTGTTCTGGCCGCCGATATCGTCCTGCTCATCCCGGCAGGGCTGACCTGGATCACCAGCCGTCAGCGAGACCCGTTCGAGAAGCCGTAGTCCAGGCCGGCCGGAACCGATGCGGCTTGATTCTCCATCCCGAGTACCCCGTGACTGACGGCTGCACCCCTTCGACTCTTCTGCTCGGCACCGCTGGAGCCACCGCCCTCGCCATCGGGGGCTGGTACGCCTGGCAAACTCAGGACCACACCCTGCGCGTCGCCACCGTCGCCGTCGCGCTGGTGCTCGTCGGGGTGATCGGCGCTGCCCGCGAACTCAGGCGGTCCTGCCGCAAGAGCGCCGCAGGAGCGGCGTTCCTCCTGCGGCTGTTTGCCACGGCCGCGCTGGCCCGGCGCCTCCTGCGCACGGGCCACCGGCTTGGCGCGGTGATCGACTCCCTCCTGCTCACCGGTGTCGCCTGGGCTGCCTTCGCTGCTCCCGCCGCTGACCCTGGTGGCCCGTTCTCGGCGGCCTGGCCACTGCGTCAGCAGCCCTCTTCGCCGTAACCGTCACCACCGCCCACCCCGAGTGGAGAACGGCTCGGCCACGCTGAGATACGTTCGTTCGAGGGTCTGGGTGAGCGACTCGACGATCTGCCGCAGTGGCGTGAACAGCCCCGTTCCGGGGCGTGGGGGGCGATGGCGTCTGGTTCCATCGGACCAAGGTTCGCCGACGGCCTTCACCACTCGCAGGGTAACGATTCGGGAACATTGAGGGTCCAGGTGAGGGTCAGGGGCTTCAGGTGTGTCGAATGCCACAATGGTCGGCCCCTGCGAGGTCACCCGTGCGGGTGCGTGGGCGATGGTGCGAGGAAGTGATCTTCGGGGTTGCCGGAGCGGCCTGGCTGCTGTCCGGTGAAGCCGCAGGTCAGTGGGGCGTAGCGGCTCAGCATGGCGCGGCGCCGAGCTGCCCGGGCCTGCGTGATCCTCTCGTTGTCCTGCGTTGGTGGAGCGCTCCGAGGGGCCTCCCAGGTACCGCTCAGGACACTCCCAGGTATCACCTTGGCAAAACCCGCCGCCCTCTCGGTGATGTTGTCTCTCCGGACTGATAAAAAGCTCATCAGGAAATCCCGCTGGCAGGTCCAGAGAGAGATGTCCGGATTGGTGTCATTAGCACCTGTTCGCCTCTCTCCCCCAGTGGTTGATTCGTGGGGGCTGAGCAAATCTTTCTTCAGTCGTTCATGGGGTCGCGCGCTTGTCCGGGGTTCCTCCTGTCGCTTGTCACAGCCATCCCAAGGAGAACGCGGATGCTCGACCCGTCGGGTCCCCAGCGGACGCCTCGCGCACGAGGCCCCCTCGGCCGCGCGACCACGCTGGCCGCCATCACCGTCGCCCTCGTGGCCGGTGCCGGTACGCCGAACGCCCTGGCCGCCCCCACCACTTCGCTCGCGCCGCAGCGCCTGAGCGGTGACCTGGGCCAGCTGCCCGCCGACGCGGTCAAGACCGCGGCGCCGGCCGGCGACACCCCCCTCGACCTGTCGGTCACCCTCGCGATGCGCGACGAGGCCGGTGCCCAGGCCCTGGCCGCCGCCATGACCGACCCGTCCTCGGCGGAGTACCACCACTTCCTGGCCACCGGCGAGTTCGCCAAGCGCTTCGGCGCGGACGCGGCCACCGTCGCCAAGGTCACCCAGGCGCTCAAGGACGCGGGCCTGCAGCCCGGCGCCCTCGGCGCGGACGGCCTGACCCTCCCGGTGCACACCACCGTCGCGGGTGCCAAGAAGGCCTTCGACGTCGACTTCGCGGGCTACCGCCTGGGCGACGGCACCTCCGCCTTCCGCAACACCGAGGCCCCGGCGCTGCGCGGCGACGTGGTCGGCTCGGTCGCCGCGATCACCGGCATGAACAGCACGGCCAAGCCGCACGCCCACCACAAGGGCGCGCAGGACCTGGCCACCGTGCCGGCCGCCAAGTACAGCTCCAACGCCTCGGCCGCCGCTGCCTACCCGCAGCTGTGCCAGAGCGTGAAGGACTACTACGCGGGCAAGGGCCGCATCGACGGCCGGGACTACTTCAGCCCCGCCTCGCTGGCCAACGCCTACGGCCTGAACGGCCTGAGCGACGGCGGCGCCGGCACCACCGTGGCGATCTTCTCGCTGGAGTCGTACTCCGCCCCCGCGCTGAAGACCTACCAGGACTGCGTGGGCACCAACGCCACCGTCAACACGGTGCTGGTCAACGCGGGCAACCCGGCCCCGGCCGACCCCGCCAAGGAGATCGGCCTGGAGGCCGCGCTCGACATCGACACCGTGGTGGGCCTCGCCCCCAAGGCGAAGGTGCTCTTCTACCAGGGCAAGGACGCCGCCCAGGCGACCGACGCGGACGTGATCAACACGTACCGTCAGATCGTCACGGACAACCAGGCCGACGTCATCTCGACGAGCTGGGGCTCCTGCGACTACGTCAACGACCGCAACACCCTGAAGGCGGAGAGCAACGTCTTCCTCCAGGGCGCCCTCCAGGGCATCTCGATGGTGGCGGCCTCGGGTGACGACGGCTCGACCGACTGCACCCGCTCCACCAACGACCCGGTGGCCCAGAAGCACCTGAGCGCGGACGACCCGTCCTCGCAGCCCTTCGTCACCGGCGTGGGCGGCACCACCCTCTCCGCCTCCGGCGAGACGGTCTGGAACCACGACCACGGCGCCTCCGGCGGCGGCGAGAGCACCTTCTGGGCGCTCCCCAACGGTGGTTACCAGAACGGCTTCAAGGCCCCCGGCTTCGACAACTCGCGCTGCGAGCTGCACGACGCCACCCACCTGTGCCGCCAGTCGCCCGACGTGGCCGCCGACGCCGACCCGGCGACCGGCTACATCGTCGCGGTGGGCGCGGGCCAGTGGATGCGGATCGGCGGCACCTCCGGTGCGGCCCCGCTCTGGGCGGCCGTCACGGCGCACGTCGACTCCACCCCGACCTGCACCGGTCGCGTGGGTCTGCTCAACACCCCGCTGTACCAGGCCGCCCGCACCGGCCGCAGCCCGCTCAACGACGTGACCGTCGGCAACAACGACGTCGACAACCAGCAGGGTGGCCTCTACGCCGCCGCCGCCGGTTACGACATGGCCACCGGCCTGGGCACCCCCAAGGGCGCCGAGCTGGTGAGCACCCTCTGCATGCCGGCCGCGACCTACCAGCCGGTCACCCCGAGCCGCATCCTCGACACCCGCAACGGCACCGGCCGCGGTCAGGTCGCCGGGCTGCACTCGGTCGACCTCCAGGTCACCGGCAAGGCCGGCGTGCCGTCCACCAACGTCACCGCCGTGGTGCTCAACACCACCGTGGTCGACACCGCCGCCGCGGGTTACCTGACGGCCTACCCGGCCGCCACCAAGCGCCCGCTCTCGTCCAACCTGAACTGGACCCAGGGCGGCGTCGTGCCGAACCTGGTCACCGTCCCGGTCAGCGCCGACGGCAAGATCACCCTCTTCAACGGCAGCTGGGGCGCGAGCGACTTCGTCGCCGACGTGGCCGGCTACTACACCACCGACGGTTCGGGCGCGCAGCTCGCTCCGCTGGCCCCGACCCGCCTGCTGGACACCCGTCGTCCGAAGGCCACCCTCGCGGGCAAGACCGGCACCTCCCTCCAGGTCACCGGCCGTGCCGGCGTCCCGGCCGGTGCCACCGCCGCCGTGCTCAACGTGACCGTCGCGGACACCGCCTCCAGCGGCTACCTGACCGTCTCCCCGAGCGGCATCGCGCGCCCGCTGGCCTCCAACCTGAACTGGGTGCCCGGCCAGGTCGTGCCGAACGCGGTCATCGTCCCGATCGGTGCCGACGGCAAGATCGACATCTTCAACGGCGGCCTCGGCTCCACCGACGTGGTCGTCGACATCGCCGGCTACTTCTCCCCGAAGGCCACCGGCGGCAAGTTCCAGGCCGTCAAGCCGGCCCGCCAGCTCGACACCCGTCAGGGCCACGGCGCGCTGACCAACGGCAAGGTCACCCCGCTGGCCCTGTCGGTGCCGGCCAACGCCACCTCGGTGACGCTGAACGTGACCGTCACCAACACCACCTCCCCGGGCTACCTGACCGCCTGGGCGGACGGCTCGACCCGCCCGCTGGCCTCCAACCTCAACTGGGTGCAGGGCAACACGATCGCCAACCTGGTGACCGTGCCCGTGCACAACGGCAAGGTGGACCTGGTCGTCTCCGGCTGGGGCCAGGCCGACGTGGTCGTCGACCTGTTCGGCTACTACAGCAACTGAGCTGACCGCTAGACACCTCCGGTAGCCCAACGCGGCGCCCTTCCCCTCCGGGGGGAGGGCGCCGTTGCCATGACCGGGGGTCAGGCGGGCAGCTCGGCGCGGAGCAGGAAGCCGCCGTCCGGGGTGGGGCCGGCCGTCAGGGTGCCGCCCAGCAGGGTGGCCCGCTCGCGCAGGCCCACCAGGCCGTGGCCGCCGCCCGGCAGTGGGTCGGGACGCCGGGCGGGCGGGCCGTTGCGGACCTCCACCAGCAGCCGGGGGCCGGCCGAGCCGACCCGGACGGTCAGCTCGGCGCCCGGGGCGTGCTTGCCGGCGTTGGTGAGCGCCTCCTGGACGGTCCGGTAGGCCGCCCGCTCCACCGCCTCCGGCCAGGGGCCCGGGCCCGGGTCGAACTCGGTGCGCACCGGCAGCCCGCAGCCCGCGACCAGCTCCGGCAGATCGGCCAGCCGGGGCTGCGGGTTGAGCGGCACCCCCGGCCGCACCCCCGCCGCCCGCAGCACCCCGACCATCTGCCGCAGCTCCTCCAGCGTGCGCACCGACAGCTCCCGGATGGTCCGCGCGGTGTCCTTGGCCACCGGGTCGGGCGAGCTGATCTGGAGCGCCCCGGCCTGGATCGAGATCAGGCTCACCTGGTGCGAGACCACGTCGTGCATCTCCCGGGCCAACCGGGCCCGCTCGGTGACCAGCACCCGCTCGGTCAGCAGCCGGTGCTCCCGCTGCTGCCCCCGGGTCAGCTCGTCCAGCCGGTCGGCCAGCTCGTGCCGGGTGCGGGCCAGCAGGCCCAGCGCGGCCGGCCCGGCGGCCAGCATCAGGCACTGGATGGCGTAGAGCGCGTTGTCCCGGTCCAGGGCCAGCGGGTGGTCCGAGAGCGGCCAGTGGAAGAACTCCACCAGGGCGAAGACGGTGGCGCAGAGCACGGTGACCCTCGGCTGCGCCCGGTGGGCGGCCACCGAGTAGACCGCGGTGATCGGCGCGATCCAGATGTAGCTGAGGAAGCTGCCGGGCAGGGTCAGCAGCAGCACCAGGACGGGCCACCGGCGGCGCAGCAGCAGGGCCAGGGCGGCCAGGGCCGAGAGGGCGACCGCCCAGCCGGGCGAGTCCTTGGCGACCAGGGCGGAGTCCACCCCGGCGAGCAGCACGGGCAGGGTGAGCAGGAACCAGGGGGCGGTGGTCCAGGCCGGCCGGGCCGTGCGGGCCGCGGGCCCGGCGGGGGTCATGCCTCGGGCTGCCGGGGCGTGCGGACCAGCCCCGCCCGGTTGGCCACCACGGCGGCCTGGACGCGGTTGGCGGCGCCGAGCTTGCCCAGGATGGCGCTGATGTGGTCCTTGACGGTGCCGGTGCCCAGGAAGAGCCGGTCGGCTATCTCGGCGTTGGAGAGCCCCTCGCCGAGCAAGGCCAGCACGTCCAGCTCGCGGCCGGTGAGGGTGCGGGTGAGCGCGGCGGCCTCGGCGTCCGGGCCGCCGCCCTCCACGTAGCCGCCGATCACGGTGCGGGTCACGGTCGGGGAGAGCACGCTGCCGCCGGCCGCCAGCACCCGGACGGCGTGCACCAACTGCTCGGGGGCGGTGTCCTTGAGCAGGAAGCCGGCCGCGCCCGAGCGCAGCGCGGTGCCGATGTACTCGTCGGTGTCGAAGGTGGTGAGCATCGCCACGGCGGGCGGGTGCGGCAGGGCGCGCAGCCGGCGCAGCGCCGAGATGCCGTCCAGGTCGGGCATCCGGATGTCGAGCAGCACCACCTGCGGGCGCAGCTCCACCGCCAGCTGCTCGGCCTGCCCGCCGGAGCAGTCGCCGACCACCTCCAGATCGGGGGCGGAGCCGACGATCAGGCCGAGTCCGGACCGGACCAGGACCTCGTCGTCCACGATGAGGACGCGGATCGGGGTCATGGTGCTTCTCCTCGGGGGTACGACCAGCGGTCGGGTGCGGCGGCAGGGGTGGTCCGAGCCGAAACAGGGGTGGTCCGAGCCTAAGACAGCCAGGCGCGCGGGGCGCCGCCCCCGCCGATCGGCGGGGTGGGAATCGGCTGCCCGGTTCACGTAATTCTCATCGGGGGTGAGCAACCATGGAGACGGCGGGGTGTGCGGATGCGCCCCCACATCTGATCGTTTGGAATTGAGCCGTGTCCTCCACCGTGAAGCCGGAGCCTTCCGCCGCCCCCGAGAAGCAGCCCGGTGCCGCCGCCCGGGTGCTGGCCCGCTGGCGGCCCCGCGCCGCCGCGACCACCGTCTGGTACCTGCGCCTGCTGGCGCTGCTGAACCTCGTCGCGGTGCTCGCGGTGCCCTTCCGGCACCAGGTGCAGCACCACAACGAGGGCGAGTACTTCACCCCGTACCTGCTGACCGCCGGTCTGACCTCGGTGGTGCTCTCGCTGGCCCTCGCGGTGGCGATGCGCCGGCGCAAGCGGGCCGCCTGGATCTTCAACACCGCGCTCTCCGGCTTCTTCGCCGTGCTGTACGTGGCGGCGATGCTGCTGCCGGAGTTCCACCGGCACGCCTTCAACTACGTCTCGACCGTGCTGACGGTGGTCTTCTTCCTGGCCTGCCTGATCGGGCGCCGGGAGTTCACCTCCAAGGGCGACCGCTCCAACCCGAAGACCGGGGTGGCCGCGGCGATCGGCGGCCTGCTGCTCGGCGGGGTGGTGGGCAGCCTGTTCGTGCAGGCGACCAACACCGTCGCGGGCGCGGACTTCTGGGACCGGTTCACCTACGCGTTCTTCCGGATGGTCACGCTCCAGCCCTCGGAGCACGCGATCAGCGTGATCTCGGTGCCCACCTGGGTGAATGCTTTCATCAACGCGATGGGCGCCGTGCTCTTCCTGCTGGTGATGTGGGTGGCCTTCCGCAGCCCGCGTGGCCAGGAGCTGCTGAGCGACGAGGAGGAGGCGAAGCTGCGCGTGCTGCTGGACAAGCAGGGCGGGCGGGATTCGCTGGGGTACTTCGCGCTGCGCCGGGACAAGGCGGTGATCTTCTCGCCGAGCGGGAAGGCGGCGGTCTCCTACCGGGTGGTCGGCGGGGTATCGCTGGCCTCGGGCGACCCGATCGGTGACCCGGAGGCCTGGCCGGGCGCGATCGAGGGCTGGCTGGCCGAGGCGCGCGAGCACGCCTGGGTGCCGGCCGTGATGGGCGCCTCCGAGGAGGCCGGGGTGATTTACGCCCGGCACGGTCTGGACGCGCTGGAGCTGGGCGACGAGGCGATCGTCGAGCTGGACGAGTTCTCGCTGGACGGCCGGGCCATGCGGGTGGTCCGCCAGGCGTACAACCGGGTGAAGCGGGCCGGGTACACCGTGCGGATCCGCCGCCACGAGGACATCCCCGAGGCGGAGATGGCCGAGCTGGTGGAGAAGGCCGACCACTGGCGGGACGGCGCCACCGAGCGCGGCTTCTCGATGGCGCTCGGCCGCCTGGGCGATGCCGGGGACGGCCGCTGCGTGATGCTGGAGTGCCACGACGGCCAGGGCGAGCTGCAGGCCCTGCTCAGTTTCGTGCCCTGGGGCGACAAGGGATTGTCGCTGGACCTGATGCGCCGGGCCCGGGACACCGAGAACGGCCTGATGGAATTCATGGTGATCGAACTCCTGCAGGGTTCGAAGCAGGTCGAGCTGGAACGCGTCTCGCTGAACTTCGCGATGTTCCGTTCCGTCTTCGAGCGCGGGTCGAAGCTCGGCGCGGGCCCGGTGCTGCGGCTCTGGCGCTCGGTGCTCGGCTTCTTCTCCCGCTGGTGGCAGATCGAGTCCCTCTACCGGGCCAACGCGAAGTACCGCCCGATCTGGGAGCCCCGCTACCTGCTCTTCGAGAAGAGCAGCGAGATCCCGCGGATCGGCCTGGCCAGCGCCCGGGCCGAGGGCTTCATCACCGCACCGAGCCTGCCCGCTCTGTTCCGTCGTCGACATGTCCGGTCCGCCGCTCCTGCGGCCGCCGGGCTGCCGGCGGCGGAGCGCAGTGGGAAGGGGTAGTCCCTCCGCCGGGGGGCGGAGGGGTGCCGTAGGGGTTCATCCCGAGGGTTGTCCGGCATATGGGGGGTTGCCCTCGGGGTTTTGTCAGACTCCAGGATGAGCCCGGATTCGGCTTTTAAGCTGAGGCATTCCGTATAGCGAGTCCTTAGTGTGGATGTAGTGGCCCGCGGCAGCATCCGGGGTGGATGGTTCCGGGCACGAAACGTGTAGGACCGAGAAGGAGCCGACGGGAGCTGCGGTCGTGAATCAGACAACCCACGCGGGGGGCGTGCGAAAGGGGCCGGTGGCGCATGCCAAACAGGCCGCTGTCGCCGAGTGGGGGGCGCTCTACGCCGCCGTTCGCGAGCAGGTGGTGCGCAAGAAGTTCGCGGCCGTGCCGCTCGCCACGACGGCGACACTGCTGATCCTGCTGTTCAGCATCGTCCAGCACCTGCCCGGCGGGGAGCGCTTCGTCACCCATCTGGGCGTGGTGAAGGCATCCCTTCCGCTCGACGTCTCGCTGCTGCGCACGCCGCTCTCGCTCTACGTGCCCGCGCTCGACCTGCCGGTCTGGGGCGCGCTGGCCCAGGTGCTGCTGGTCTTCGGCCTGGCCGAGATCGTGCTCGGCCGCCGGATGACGCTGGTGGTCGCCTACGTCTGCACGCTGGCCGGCACGCTCTTCGCCCGGGTCGGCATCGCGCTCGGCCCGGAGCACGTCCTCGGCTTCCCCAAGTGGGTCGCCTACGTGCGGGACACCGGCCCCTCGGCCGCCGTGGTGGGCCTGGCCGTGGTGATCGCGTTCCGGGTCCGCGCCTGGTGGACGGGCGGCACCGTGATCGGCGCGATGGCCCTGGAGGTCGCGCTCAAGCCGAACCTGGCGGGGCTGGAGCACATCGTGGCGCTGGTCTTCGCGGTGCTGATCGCCGTCTCGGTCGAGGTCTTCGGCGACTTCTGGCCGCGGGTGCTGGCCGGGGTCGGCGCCGCCACCTCGGTGGCGAACCAGGCGCGGCGGCGGGCGGCCATCGCCCGCTGACGTACCGGTCGCACGCGAGCCCTCGAGGGCGCGGGGCTCTGCCCCGCGCCCTCGCCGCGTCCGGGCCGTCAGCTCCGGGGGAGCGGCATCTCGAACCAGACCACCTTGCCGACGGCCTTGCGGGCCGTGCCCCAGCGCTCGGCGAGCTTGCTGACCAGGTTGAGGCCCCGGCCGTGCTCGTCGCCCGCGTCGGCGGGCTCCAGCGAGGGCAGGTTGTGGTTGTCGTCGCTGACCTCGACCAGCAGCTTGTCCACCCGGATCAGCTGGAGCTGGACGTGGTCGCGGGCCACCCGGACGGCGTTGGTGACCAGCTCGGAGACCAGCAGCTCCACGGTGTCGGTCAGCCCGGAGAGCCGCCAGGCGGCCAGCTGCTCGCGGACCAGAGCCCGGGCGTGCCGCACCTCGCCGGTGGCCACGCTCAGCTGCCAGGTGGCCACCTCCGTCGGCGGCACCCCGTCGAACCGGGCCACCAGGAGTGCGATGTCGTCCTGCCGGTCCTCCGAGTGCAGCCGCTCCAGCACCACGTCGCAGGCCTGCTCGGGGCTCTGTTTCGGGTCGATCAGGTTGCCGCAGAGCGCCGCGAGCCCCGCTCCTATGTCCCCGCCCCGGACCTCGACCAGCCCGTCGGTGCAGAGCACCAGCATCGAGCCGTCCGTCACCTCGATCTTCTTCGCCACGAACGGCACCCCGCCGACCCCGATCGGCGCCCCCGCCGGGATCTCCAGCAGCTCGCCGCTGCCGTCCGGGTGCACCAGCACCGGCGGCACGTGGCCGGCGCTGGCCAGCTCGCAGGTGCGGTTGATCGGGTCGTAGACCGCGTACAGGCAGGTGGCCAGGTGGTCGTCGCCCAGCTTGTGCGCCAGGTTGTCCAGGTGGCGCAGCAGCTGGCCCGGCGGCAGGTCGAGGGCGGCCAGGGTCTGCATCGCGGTGCGGAAGCGGCCCATCGCCGCCGCCGAGTGCAGGCCGTGGCCCATCACGTCGCCGACCACCAGCGCCACCCGGCTGCCCGGCAGCTGGATCGCGTCGAACCAGTCGCCGCCCACCTCGGCCCGGCGGTCGCCCGGCATGTAGCGGTGGGCGATCTGCACCCCGGGGATCCGCGGCGGGCTGGTCGGGATCATGCTCCGCTGCAGCGTGGTGGCCACCTTGGACTCGGCCCGGTGCAGCCGGGCGTTGTCCAGCGAGAGCGCGGCCCGGGCGGCCAGCTCGCGCAGGGTGGCCGCGTCGGCGCGGTCGAAGGGGGTGCGGTCGGGCAGCCGCAGCAGCTTGAGGATGCCGAGCACGGTGCCGCGGGCGGAGAGCGGCAGCACCAGCATCGAGCGGCCGGTCACTATCGGCACCAGGTCCTGGCTGCCCAGCGATAGCGCGTACTCCACCGCCACGTCCGGGGTGACCGTCTCCACCAGCACCGGGGAGTTCTCCTGGAGCGCCAGGCCGGGCGGGGTGGAGCGCGGCATCGACATCAGCGCGCCCTCCTCCAGCACATGCTCCCACTCGCCGGTGGCCGCGTTGAAGGCCCGGGCCACCCGGCGCAGCGAGGTGTCGTCGTCCGGCCGGCCGATCGGCAGCTCGGAGTCGGCGATCAGGCCGTCCAGCAGGTCGACGCAGGCGAAGTCGGCGACCCGGGGCACCAGCACCTCGCACAGCTCGCGGGCCGTGGTGTCGAGGTCCAGGGTGGTGCCGACACTGCTGCCGACCTCGCTCAGCAGGGCCAGCTGCTCGCTCGCCGGGCCGCTGGTCAGCACCTCGACGGCCGTGGAGGACTGGGCGGGCAGGGTGGTGACCAGCGCCGGGGCGGCGTGGCCGTGGGCGGAAGGTTCGATGGTGGGGCCTCCCGTGGTCGGGGCGGTGGAGTGCGAGCTCGCTCCCGGGCCGCTCTCGCTCGGGCCGCCGGGGCCGTGCGGGTTGCGGGGGGCGTCGGCGCTCGGGCCGGTCGGTGCGGCCGGGGGGTACGGCGGGGCGGCGCTGCGCGGGCCGGGCACGCCGACCGGCAGCAGGCCGATCGCGGCCTGGCCGGGCGCGGGCCGGGCCGGCTCTGGCGGCCGCCGGGCGGCGGACCGGGGCTGGACGGCGCGCTGCTGCGCCGTCGGGTAGCGCCGGCCGAGCCCGGCCGCGACCCGGGCCACCCCGGAGCCGGCCGGTTCGTAGGGCAGCACCGGCAGGCGGGTGGCGGAGTCGACCCAGAGCGCGGGGGCGCCGGTGCCGGTCAGCTGGGCCAGCAGGCTCCGGCGGCGCTCCTCGGAGCAGCGGGGCAGCAGGGCCTCGGCTGCGGCCAGGGCGGCGGCGCCGTCGGCGGGGGCGGGCGCGCCGGGGGTGGCGGTGACGGGGGTGAAGCCGGCCGCGATGCGGTGGAAGCCGCCCCGGCCGGCCGGGGCCGCCGCGTACGGGAGGAGGCGCTCGCCGAGGGCGATCCGGGGGCCGGCCGCGCGGAGCGGGCGGGCGTCGGCGGCCAGTACCAGGAGGGTGCGGCCTGCCGGTTCGGTGAGCGGGTAGGCCCACCAGAGCATGTCGCGCAGCCGCTCCTCACGGTCCAGCACCGCCATCGAACCGGCCCAGGGCAGGCCGTCGGCGCCGGTCAGCGCGGCCAGGGTGTCGAAGGCGTCGCAGCGGCGGCCCGCCCCGCCGGGCTGGCCGCCGGCCGTCTCCGGGCGGGGCTCCACGGCGGGCAGCAGCCCGCTGGCGGCCCGGCCCCGGGTGACCTCGGCGCGGTGGCCGAACAGCTCCTCGGCGGCCCGGTTCCACCGGTCGATCCGGCCGTGGGTGTCGACCAGCACGGAGGCCACCCGCAGCAGCGCGACCACCCCGGCGGGGCGGATGCCGGGCGGGACGACGGAACTGCGGGCGCTTGCCGGCGGGGGTGTGGCGGCGGGTGCGGGTGTGGCGGGGCCGGCCGGCCCGGTGGGGGCCGGTGGGTGGGGCGTGCCGTGGCTGCTGGGCGCGCGGTGCGTGTGCGGCGCGCTCGGCGTGTCCGGCGTACTCGGTGTGGAGTTTGGCTCGTCCGCCATGGATCCGGTCTGCTCCCGCCTGGCCGCTGCGCCTTCCTGATGTCCGCCCGGCTTTCGTGCGCCTTCCAGCGAAGCACGGAGAGGGGCGGGACTGATAGCTAATCGAGGAGATTCGTCAGTATCAGTTGCGTGTCGTGCGGGGCGCGCCCCCTGGTGCTCCTGATCCATCCGTCCGGACGGAGGCCGTCCGGGTGGCGGGGCGCTTGGGTAGGGTGGCGCGGGTGAGTGCCGAGACGCCTGCCCCCTGGACCGATCCCGAGCGGCAGCAGCTGGAGGAGTTGGTCGCCGCGACCGAGCTGGCCTGGCTGACGCTCGACGTCGAGGTGGAGACCCTGCGGGTCGAGATCGACAACTTCGCGCTGGTCCACCACGAGCTGCTCGGGCCGCTGTACGCCCGGCTGGACGAGCTGGACGCGCTGATCGCCGAGGCGGTGGCCGCCGCGAGCGGCGACCCGGAGGACCTGCGGCGGGCCGAGGAGGCCCGGCGGCTGGTCGCCGACCAGCCGGAGCTCGACGCCCTGCGGGACGCGGTCGCGGCGGCCGAGGCGGAGGCGGCGGCCGAGCCGGCCGAGCCGCCCACGGCCGGGCGGCGGGTGCGGCCGGACCGGGAGGCGCAGCGGGTCTACCGCGAGCTGGCCCGCCGGGCCCACCCGGACCTGTCCACCGACCCGGCCGAGCAGGAGCGCCGCTCGGCCTTCATCGCGCGGGTCAACGAGGCGTACGCGGCGGGCGACTCCGGCCGGCTGACCGAGCTCGCGGAGGAGTGGCGGACGGCCCCCGAATCGGCGCCGGACCTCGGCTCCCCCGACCGGCTCGGCTGGCTGCGGGACCGGTTGGAGTGGCTGCGCGGCCGGATCGGCGCCCTGGCCACCGAGCAGGTCCGGCTGGAGCGCACCCCGATGGGCGAGCTGCTGCAGCTCGCCCCGCAGGAGCCCGAGCGCCTGCTGGAGGAGCTGGCCGAGCAGCTGCTCGCCCGCGCCGCCGACCGGCGCGCGGAGCTGGAGCGGGTGCTCGGTGAGCTGGAGCAGCGGATGACGGGCGGCTCCTCCTACGGCGCGGCCGGGGCCGATGGGCCCGGGGGCGGCGGCCCGTACGCCGGGCAGACCGGGGTGGGCGCGGCTGACGCCGGCGACCACGGTGCGCGGGGCGCGGGCGGCGACGCCTACGGCGCGCCTACGGCGGCCGGCGTACCTGGTGGGGTGGCTGGGCAGGAGACCGCCGGCGCCTACGGCGCGCCTACGGCCGGGCAGGCGGCTGGGCAGGGGGTCGGGCAGGGGGTCGGTCGGGACGCCGCCGAGGGGTACGACAATGGTGGGGCCGATCACCACAGGACTCAGGAGAGCTCGACGATGTTCACTCAGCTGCCCAGCACCGACGCCGCCTCGGTGCCCGATGACGCTCTGCTGCTCGACGTGCGGGAGCAGGACGAGTGGGACGCCGGGCACGTGGACGGTGCGCTGCACATCCCGATCGGCGAGGTCGTCGAGCGGCTCGGTGAGTTGCCGGACGGGAAGCTCTACGTGGTGTGCCGGGTCGGCGGTCGCTCGGCGCAGGTGGTGCAGTACCTGGTGGCCCAGGGGCGGGAGGCCGTGAACGTGGACGGCGGGATGTTCGCCTGGGAGGGCGCCGGGCGGCCGATGGTGAGCTCGGACGGGCGGGACGCCTTCGTCCTCTGAGGGCCCGGGGGCCGGCGGACCCCTGTCGCGGGTGCGGCCCGGTGGGGCAGGATGACCGGGCACACCGCGCTGGGAGGAGGCCGCCGTGGAGCCACGGGTCTGGTCCCGCCCGGCGAAGGCGGTGCTCGGGGTCGGCGGAGCCGGGCTGGTGCTCGGCACGCTGGCGTTCCTGGCGGCGCTGTTCCTGCACGTCGCGCCCGCCAACGTGCTCTCGCAGCGCTACCAGGCGCAGGTCGACGCGGTGGTCTACCCCGAGTTCGAGCAGAACTGGCGGCTCTTCGCGCCCAACCCCGTGCAGCAGGACCAGCACCTGGACGCCCGGGTGCAGACCATCGCCGCCGGGCGGATCACCACCCGGGAGTGGGTGGACCTGACGGCGCAGGACTACGCGGCCGTCCGGCACGATCCGGCGCCCGGGCACGTGGCGCAGAACCTGCTCCGGCGGGCCTGGGACTTCTACGCCTCCACCCACCCCTCGGGTGACGGCCCGGCCGACGAGGAGCGCGGCCGGCTGGCCGAGGAGTACCTGAAGCGGGCCGGGCTGGCCCGGATCGGGGCGGTGGCGGCCGGGGAGCGGGTGCTCCAGGTGGAGTTCCGGCTGCGGACGGCCGCGATCGGGCCGCCGGCCTGGAGCCGGGAGGACCCGTCCGCGGCCGTGCCGGACCGGGTGCTGCCCTGGTGGCCGGTGGACGGGACCGACCTGCGGGGGCTCGGATGAGGCTCCGTCAGGCGGTCGGGGTGTTCCTCGGACGGCCGGTGGGCCGCTACCAGGCGGCCGTGCTGCGGATCGGCTTCGGGCTGGCCTGGGCCGCGTACCTGCTGCGCGAGTGGCCCGAGCGGCGGGTGCTGTACGGCGACC
This sequence comes from Kitasatospora sp. MMS16-BH015, assembly GCF_002943525.1. Classification (NCBI taxonomy): domain Bacteria; kingdom Bacillati; phylum Actinomycetota; class Actinomycetes; order Kitasatosporales; family Streptomycetaceae; genus Kitasatospora; species Kitasatospora sp. MMS16-BH015. The sequence goes on from NZ_CP025394.1 coordinate 4,468,585, forward strand.
GCTCGCCCTGGTCCGAGGAGTTGGCCGGGCGGCTGCTCGCGCAGACGCACGCCTTCACCGTGCTCCCGTGGCAGCACGGGCGGCTCTGGGCGGAGCTGGTCTACCACCTGGCGATCCTGGCCGCGCTGCTGCTCGCGCTCGGCTGGCGGACCAGGGCCAGTGCGGCGCTGTTCGCCGTCACCGTGCTCTCGCTGCAGAACCGGGACGTGCTGATCGGGGACGGCGGCGACAACCTCGTCCACCTGATGGCCCTGTACCTGCTGACGGTGCGTTGCTCGCTGGTCTGGTCGCTGGACGCCCGGCGGCTGCGGCGGACCGGCCGGAGCGGGGCGGTCTGGCTCTGGGCCGGGCTCGGGGCGGCGCTCGCGCTGCTGGAGCCCGGGCCGCGGGCCGGGTGGTGGCTCTGGGTGCTCTGGGCGGTGGCGGGGCTCTGGTGGGCGGTGGACCGGTGGTGGCCGACGGGCGAGCCGCGGGCCGTGCTGGACGCGCTGGCCACCATGCTGCACAACTGCGGGATGCCGGTGATCGCCGTCCAGGTGGTGCTGGTGTACGCCACGGCCGGTTGGTACAAGGTGCAGGGCTCGCGCTGGCAGGACGGCACCGCGCTCTACTACCCGCTGCACCTGGGCTACTTCACCCCCTGGCCCGCCCTCTCCGGGGCGGTGGCCGCGCTGCTGCCGGTGGTCTTCCTGCTCAGCTACGGCACCGTGCTGCTCCAGGTGGCCTTCCCGTTCACCCTGGCCAACCGGCGGCTCAAGAACGTGCTGCTGGTGGTGGTGATGGCCGAGCACCTGGGGATCGCGGTGCTGCTCGGGCTGCCGTTCTTCTCGCTGGCGATGCTGGCGGCCGACGCGGTCTTCCTGCCCACGGCCTGGCTGCTGGGCGCCGAGCGGCGGATCGGGCAGTGGACGAGGTCGTGGCGGGCGCAGGCCGTAAGCTGACGATATGTCCTGGTCTGCGGCTCTGGGTGCCACCGTGAAGGCCGGGCTGCACCTGGACCGGCGGCTGACCAGCCCCAAGCGGGCGCTGCGCGGGGCGGTGGCGGTGGCCGTGGTGGTCTTCCCCGCGCTCGCGCTGGCCGGGCCGGCCGCCGCCACCTCGGCGGCGATGGGCGCGTTCATCGCCGGCACCGCCACCTTCCAGCGCAGCTTCCGGCCGCGAGTCTCGCTGGCCGTGGCGGCCGGGATCGGACTGGGCGTCAGCACCTTCCTCGGCTACCTGGCGGTCGGGGTGCCCGGGGCCTTCCCGGTGCTGCTCGCGGTCTGGGCCTTCGGCGCCGGGATGGCCTGGTCGATCGGGCCGAGCAGCGGGGTGGTGGCCGCCAACACGCTCTCGGTGATGCTGGTCGTGGTCCAACTGCCCGTCAGCGTGCCGACGGCCCTGGGCCACGGGCTGCTCTGCGCGCTGGGCGGCGCCGTGCAGGCGTTGGTGGTGACGGTCTGGCCGATGGACAGCTGGCGGGCGCAGCGCGACGCGCTCGCCGACACCTACGCCTCGCTGGCCGACTACGCCCGGCGGCTGCGGCAGGACCCCACCGCGCACGTGGACCCCGAGCCGTTCATCCTGGCCCGGCAGGCGGCCACCCTGACGCCCTGGCAGGCCCGGCACCGCCCGCCCGAACTGGCCGGGCTGCGCGGCATCGCCGAACGCGTCCGCCCTGCGCTCGCCGCCCTGGCCGACCCCAAGGTCGGCGCCCCCGAGGAGGGCCCGCAGCGCGACCGGGCGCGGGAGGTGCTGGCCGCCTCGGCCGAGGCGCTGGACTCGCTGGCCCGGGCGATCCGGCACGCCGAGCCGCTGCGCGCCACCCGCTCGGCCCCGGCGCTGACCCTGCTGGCCCCCGAGGAGACCGCCGAGGCCCGGCTCACCGGCCCGGCCCGGCGGGCCGCCCGGCGGTTGATCACCCTGCTGCGCAGGGCCGCCGACACCTTCGACAAGCAGGACCAGGAGACCGTCTCCACCCCCACCGTCGGCCCCGGCCTGCGCCGCCCGCCGCTGTTCCGGCTGGTGCCCACCGCCTGGCAGGCCGTCCGCCGCCAGCTCCAGCCGCGCTCGGCCGTCTTCCAGCACGCCGTCCGGCTGGCCGGGGTGGTGACGGTGGCCTACCTGACGGCCAAACTGCTCGGCCTGCACCACGGCTACTGGGCGCCGATGACCGCCGCGATGGTGATGCGGCCCGACTTCGCCCAGACCTACAGCCGGGGCTTCGCCCGGCTGGCCGGCACGGTGGTCGGGGTGGCGCTCAGCACGGCGGTGGTGCAGGCCCTGCACCCCGGGCAGTGGCTCTCGGTGGCGCTGGCCGTGGTCTGCATCGGCGGGGCCTACCTGACGCTGCGCACCGGGTACGCGCTGATGACGGCCTGCGTCTCCTCCTACGTCGTCTTCCTGCTCGGCATCCAGCTGGGCGAGCCGTACCGGACGGCGGTGGACCGGGTCGGGCTGACCCTGGTGGGCGGGGTGGTCGCGCTGCTCGCGTACGCGCTCTTCCCCACCTGGCAGACGGCCCGGCTGGCCGAGCGGCTGGCGGAGTGGCTGGCCGCCGCCGGGCGGTACGCGGGGGCGGTGCTCGGGGTCTTCGGCGAGCCGGCCCGGCGCGGGAGCGGGGAGGTGCGCAAGGCCCTGCTCGATTCGCGGGAGGCCCGCTCGGAGCTGCTCCAGGCGATCGAGCGGGCGGACGCCGAGCCGGTGCGGCACTCGGCGCACTCCCCCGAGCTCTCCCGCAAGCAGATCGACCGGGCCCGGGCGGCGGTCGGGCTGCTCGGGCGCAGCGTGGTGCTGCTCGAGGCGCACCTGCCGGAGGCGGACGCGGCGCCGGTGCCGGGGGCGGCGGAGTTCGCGGAGGAGCTGCGGTACGCCACGGCGATCGCGGCGGCGGCGCTGCTGGTGGGTCAGGAGGTGGACTTCGAGGGCCTGCGCAAGGCCCACCGGCAGTGGGAGGAGCAGCTGGCGGCGGCCGGGGCGGAGGGGGACGCGGTGCGGGTGGCCCGGGCGGGCGGCCGGCTGGTGATGCAGGCGGTGGGCGACCTGGAGAAGGCGGTGCGGCGGCGGGGGCCCGTACCCTCGGGGGCGTGAGCAGCGAAGGCGTGCCCCAGGTGGGGGAGCAGTACGACGAGGATCCGGACCGCGAGATCGGGGTGGGGCCCTACCCCGGGCCGTGGCCGGAGGGGGAGCAGTACGACCCGGAGCTGCTGGCCGGCGGCGACCGGCGCAACGTGGTGGACCAGTACCGGTACTGGCGGCACGAGGCGATCGTGGCGGACCTGGACACCCGGCGGCACGGGTTCCACGTGGCCGTGGAGAACTGGCAGCACGACTTCAACATCGGGTCGGTGGTGCGGACGGCCAACGCCTTCCTGGCCCAGGAGGTGCACATCGTCGGGCGCCGGCGGTGGAACCGGCGCGGGGCGATGGTGACGGACCGGTACCAGCACGTGCGGCACCACTCGGACGTGGAGTCGCTGGCGGCGTACGCGGCGGGCCTGGGCATCCCGGTGATCGGGATCGACAACCTGCCGGGGGCGGTGCCGCTGGAGACCTTCGAGCTGCCGGAGCGGTGCGTGCTGCTGTTCGGGCAGGAGGGGCCGGGGCTGACGGAGGCGGCTTGGGCGCACTCGTCGGCGGTGTGTTCCATCGCGCAGTACGGGTCGACGAGGTCGATCAATGCGGGGGCGGCGGCGGCCATTGCGATGCACTCGTGGATTCGGGTGCACGGCAGATAGTGCAACGGGCTGTTCTGTGGGTGGGCGCGGGGAGGGCGGGGGTTGGCCGCGCCGTTCCCCGCGCCCCCGATCGGATCACGTGAACAGTTTTCTCCACGTGTCCGGGCCGGGGTAGCCGTCGGCTTCGGTGCCCTGCCAGCCGAGGGAGTGTTGGAAGTCGGCGACGTTGAGGCGGTCGCTTTCGGACCAGGTGGGGCCGGGGCCTTCCGTGTAGTGGCGGCCGAAGCCCTTGCGGACGAGTTGCTCGCCGAGCTGCTTGACGGAGTCGTTGGACTGGCCGGGGCCGAAGGCGGCCGTGCCGGGGAAGGGCGGGGCTGCCGAGGCGGGCGGCGGGGGTGCCGGGGTCGGGGGGATGTCGTGGCCGTGGCCGGTGACCAGGAGGTTCCAGGTGTCCTTGCCGGGGTAGCCGTCGGCCTCGCTGCCCTGCCAGCCCTGGGCGCGTTGGAAGGCCTCGGTGGCGCGGCGGTCGGCCTCGCCCCAGCTGGGGTCGGGGCCCTCGCCGTAGAAGCGGGCGGCGCCGCGCTGGACCAGCATCTCGCCGAGCCGCTTGACGTAGTCGTTGGTGCGACCGGGGCCGAAGGCGTCGGTGCCGGGGAAGAGGTCGGCGGTGCCGGCGGCCAGGCCGCGGTAGCGGTAGGGGACGTAGGAGTCGGCGTGGCTCCAGTAGGCGTACGGGGTGGCGCGGCGGCGGGTGGTCGGGCGGGTCTGCTCGTAGGCGAGGTAGCGGGTGTGGGCGGAGTCCTGCCAGCCGCCGAAGAGGACGGTGTGCGAGCCGCCCTGCGGGTTGTCGCTGTTGTTGTAGACCAGGATGTCGCCGGGCTGGAGGTCGGCGGGCGCTATTCGGTCGGCGAAGTCGGGCAGGGTCCAGGTGGTCTGGCTCGAGCCGAGGCCCCAGGCCATCGAGACGTAGCCCGAGCAGTCCTGGCGGTAGCCGTCGCTCCAGTAGCTGCTCATGCTGTACGGCACCTGCTGGTCGACCCAGCGCTGGGCCCGGGCCATGATCTCGCCGCGGGTGGTGGCGGCGGCTGCGCCGCGGGTGTGCGGGGTGAGGGTGCGGCCGCCGAAGAGCGGGCTGACCTCTCCCTGGGGGGTGTCGGTGTCGGCGGGGCTGCTGGTGCCGCCGGCCCTGGGGGCGGCGCCGGCGGTGGCGGCGGCGCCGAGCACGGTGGAGACGGCGGCCATCAGGACGGCGGCGCGGCGCGCCCGGTGGGGGGTGGGGCGGGGCCGCGGGCTGCGGCGGGCGGCGCAGTCGCCGCAGCCGCAGCTCGCGTCCGGGGCTATCTCGGTGAACTCCATCAGCACGGGGGTGCCCTCCTCAGATGAGAGCAGATGTGTTCCACCGTGAGCTGAGGACGAATCAGGACAATGGTCACATAAAAGGAAAATATAGGTCAGTAGTAGTCGCGCATCAGTTCGGTGGCCCAGGCCGGCTGACGGGTCTCGCCGAGGGGCGCGAACTCGGCCATGTACGGCTTGATGTCCAGGACGGGCGTGCCCTCGACGGCGTCCAGGCCGAGCACGTGGATGTCCAGGCCGTCCGTCTTGACCAGGCGGCAGCGCGAGACGCCGATCCGGTTGGGGCGGTTCTTGCCGCGCTGGGCGAAGATGCCGACCAGCGGGAGGTCGGGGTTGTTGCGCGGGTGGCGGTGGCCGGTCTCGATCTTCGCCAGCGGCACCCGGTCGAAGTGGAAGACCACTTCGAGGTGGGAGAAGTCGGTCAGGCCGGAGACGGCGTCCGGGGTGAAGCGGGACTCGTCCAGCCGGATCACGGCGGCGACCCCGCCCCACTCGAAGCGGTCGTCGACCTCGGTGCGGTCGCTGCGGTGGACGGTGGCTATGGGGTCCAGAACGATCTCGGTCATGGCGGTCAGTATCGGGCCGTCGGCGGGTTGGCGGGGGAGTATTCCGGGGCGGTCCAGGTGAGGGGGGTCGCGTGGGCGATCTCGACGGCGCGTTCGACGGTGAACTCGACGCCCTCGCGGTCGGTGCGGGCGGTGCCGGAGAGGTGGAGGGCGGAGCCGGTCTCCCAGTCGGGGAGGAGCAGGGCGGCGGCCGGGTTGAGTTCGAGGTTGCCGAGCGTCATGAAGAGCTGGTTGCCCGGGTACTCGGGCCAGCGCAGGAGGTTCGGGGCGGGCGAGGTCAGGAAGCCCGGCAGGCCGCCCCGGTGGGAGGCGTCGGCCTTGCCCAGGGGGTCGGCGGTGGCCACGAAGAAGGTGTCGGCGGTGGTGGTGAACAGCCGCTGGGCCGTGGTCAGCTCCGGGGTGTCGCTGACCAGGCAGGGGGTCTGCGGGCGCTCGACGTCGAGCGGGGTGCGGCGCTGGATGTACTTGGGGCAGTTGGCGAAGACCTGCTCGGTGGTGATGGTCAGGCCGCCGTCGGCGGTGGGAGTGGCGAGGCCGTTGACCCGCATCCGGCGGCGGCCGGCCGAGTCGAGGGCGATGGTGCCGACCTCGGTGGGCCCGGTGAGGCCGCCCGCGAGCGGGTCCACGGTGGCGGGGCGGGCCGCGACGGTGAGGGTGTGGTCGTCGGGCGCCTGCAGGAAGCCCGCCGGGCCGGAGAGCTGGGTGATCCAGAGCCGACCGGTGGGGTCGGGGGCGGCGAGGACGAGCGTGCGGCGTTCGGTGAGGAAGCGGGCTGCTACGGCGGGGATGGTGGTGCGGATGGCCTTGGCGGCTTGGGTTGCTGTTGGCATGCGGGAACTCCCTCTGGGGGCGCGGGGAACTGCGCGAGGGCGGGAGAAGCGGAGTCGTCATCTCGCCGGGGGAGCCAGTTGCACCGTCAACGGATAGTGCAAGTGGGCGATGGAGTAAGACAGCCGGAGGTGCGGGATTGGCCGCGCCGTTCCCCGCGCCCCTGGCCTTACCCTCCGTCAGAAGAAGCCGCAGGTCGGGGCCTCTGACGGGGCCGCCACGGCTTCCGTCATCGCCTGGGCGGTGTAGATCTCCAGGCGGGTGCCGTCGGGGTCGGTGAAGAAGATCCCGCCGGAGGCGGAGCCCTCGTGGTGGGGGACGACGCCCTCGTGGGTGAAGTGGGTGCCGAGGGACTTGAGGGTGGCTTCGGTGGCGAGGACCTCGGCGAGGGTGTCGAGCTGGAAGGAGAGGTGGTGCAGGCCCGGGCGGTCGGTGGCGAAGGTGTCGGTGGACTGCTGCCAGAGGGTCACCAGGGTGCGGTCACCGGTGCCGAGGAAGGCGTGGTCCTCGGCCTTGTAGGTGGTCTCCAGGCCGAGGGCTTGCTCGTAGAAGGCGGTGGAGCGGGCGAGGTCGGTGACGTTGATCCCGATGTGGCCGGTCTGCAGGGAGGACATCCGTACGGCTCCAAAGTCGGCGTGGCCCGGTCTCTCCAACCGGTACTGATGACAGTAGTGGTTAGAAAGACGAAGGGTCAACCGTTATGGAGTTCTGAAGGGGTTAGAAGTCCTACTCCCACTCCCAACGGATCCCGACCTGGCCGGGGGCCTGGTCGAGGGCGAGCACGTGGGCACTGGCCGAGGCGCCGATCCAGAGCTGGCGGCGGCGGCTGTCCTCCTCGGTGCCGGGGTCGCGGTCGTACTGCTCGCAGTGGGCGGGCACGGCGGCCGGGTCGAAGTGCACCTGGAGCACGTACTCGCGCACCGGCACGGCGAACCGGCGGGCGTAGGTGGTGGCCGGGGCGCCGGGCGGGATCTCGACCTCGTACTCCAGCACGGTGCTGTCGCCCTGGCCGAGCGGGCGGTCGAGCAGCAGCTCGGCCACCAGCAGGCCGCTCTCCGGGCGGCGGCGCACCCTGCCCAGGCGGGCGTGCCGGACGGAGGTGATCTCCGGGCAGCCGGTGGCCTCCTCGTCGGCCTTGTGCACCACCAGGCAGCGGGAGACCCCGCTCACGGTGGCCCGGACGACCTGCCGCATCCGCAGCAGCGAGCCGCGCCGCTCGGCGTCCACGTAGTAGGAGTCGTGGATGGAGAGCCGCTCCAGCTCACCGGTGGGCGGGGCGTCCAGCTCGGCGAAGACGCCGTAGATCTCGTCCTCGCCGGGCCAGATCTCCTCGACCGGGAGACTGTCGGTGGCGGCGGGGGTGACCCAGCGGCCGCGCGGGCGGGGCGGGCCGAGCAGGGCCGAGAGGGTGGCGTGCGGGAGACCGAGCAGCTCCTCCAGCAGGTGCACCGCGCGCAGCGAGGTGGCCCGCTCGGGCTGGCTGCGGCCGCGCCGCCAGTAACTGAGGGTGGTGACACTGACTCTGACGCCCTGTTGGGCCAGCGCCGATCTGAGCCGGTCCAGGCTGAGCCCGCTGGCCTCGATCGCCGTGTGCAGCGTCTCGGCGAAGGTGCCGGCCGGACGCGGCGGGGCCGCCACGGGGGCGAGCTGCGCGGCCGACGGGGTCGCCGCGACGGGGGTGGCGGCCACCGGTGCGGCGCTGCCGTGGCGGTGTGCCACCAGACGGAGCCGGCCGGCGTGCTGTGCGTGTTGTGAGGCCATTGCGAAACCCCTCCCCACCAGGCGAGTTCGGTGGGATGAGCCCAACGCGGATGCGTCGGGAAACCGGCCACCGAGTTGCCGGAACCCTACGCACGAGCGAGAGGCTACGTCATCCACCTGGCGGTATGACAGTGGTCACGACAAGAAATCCGTCCACCGGCCGGAAATGAAACAAGGCGGAAACACGCGGCGGCCGGCACGGGCGGTGGAGCCCGTACCGGCCGCTGAGCTGGCCTGACGTCAGGAGACGTTGAGCGCGGTGTCGTCGATCACGAAGCTGGTCTGGAGCGAGGAGTCCTCCACACCGTTGAACTTGATGGTGACGCTCTGGCCGGCGTAGGCCGAGAGGTCGAAGGTGCGCTGGGTGTAGCCGGTGGCCGCGTCCACGTTGGAGTAGGTCTTCAGCGTGGTGCCGTTCACCGAGACGGTGAGCTTGTCGTACGCGGTGGTGCCGGTCTCGGCGGTGTCGATGTGCAGCCAGAAGCTGAAGCTGGCCTTGCAGCCGGCCGGGATGGTGACGGTCTGCGAGACGGTGTCGGTGTGGGCCGAGCCGTAACCGTTCATCCAGGCCTTCCAGGAGCCGCTGTGGGCGGCCTGGGAGGAGCTGTTGTCGACCACGCCGGAGGTGGTGGTCCACGGGGCGGCGGTGCCGGTCTCGAAGCCGGCGTTGCCGAGCAGCTGGGCCGGGGTGCAGCCGGTGGAGCCGCCGGTGACCGTCCAGGTGAAGGAGGTCGAGCCGGTCGCGCCGGTGGTGTCGGTGGCGGTGACCGTGACGGTGCCGGAGGTGGCGGTGGTCGGGGTGCCGGTGATCAGGCCCGAGGCGGAGATCGACAGGCCGGCCGGGAGGCCGGTGGCCGAGTAGCTCAGGGTCTGGCCGGAGGCCGAGTCGGAGCCGCTGACCTGCAGGCTGACGGCGGTGCCGACGGTGCCGTTCTGGGTGCCCGGGTTGGTCACCGTGACGGTGTTGCCGGTCGGGGTGCCGCCGCTGTTGATCAGGGCGGTGGCCAGCGCGTCGGCGACCGGGGTGCCCCAGCCGGTGACCTGGTCGTAGCCGGTCTTGGTGGAGAAGTCCTGGTTGGCGCCCGAGGTCACGTCGTGAAACGTGGTGCCGTAGCTGCTGCTGTTGGCGATCGAGTAGAGCTTCGGGTTGGCCTCGCCCAGGACGGCCTTGCCCGCGGCGGCGGCCTTCTGGTTGTAGAGCGCGGCGTAGCCGGACCAGAGCGGGGCGGCGGCGGAGGTGCCACCGTAGACCTGCCAGCCGGCGCTGGTCGAGCCCTGGGTGTAGATCGCGAAGCCGCTGTTCGGGTCGGCGTTGGAGGAGACGTCGGGCACGGTGCGCATGGTGCCGGAGACGCCGGTGCCGGTCTGCCAGGAGGGCTTGGCGAACTGGGTCGAGACGCCGCCGCCCGCGGTGGACCAGGCGCTCTCGGAGGAGTACGTGGTGCCGGAGACCTTGAGGTTGGTGCCGCCGACGCCGGTGTTGTACGGGCTGGAGGCCGGGAAGTCGACGGCCTTGACCGTGGAGCCGCTGGTGGAGCGGGTGCAGTCGCGCGAGCCGTCGTCACCCGAGGCCGAGAAGATCGAGATGCCCTGGGCGGCGGCCTGCTTGAAGGAGTTGTTCACGGCCGTCATCGAGGCGGCGGTGGTGTCCGGCTCGCAGGAGCCCCAGGAGATGGAGACGACCGAGACCTGGTTGTCCGAGACGATCTTGGCGGCCATGTCGATCTCGCCCTGGTCGCTGTTCGGGGCCTCGTAGACCAGCTGGGTGGCCTTGGGGGCCACGCCGCGCACGATCTCGGAGTCCAGCTCGACCTCGCCCTGGCCCTGGCCGGGGGCGGAGTCGTAGTTGGCGCCGTCCACCGAGACGGTGGTGACCGTCGGGCCGGTCAGGCCGTACTGGGTGTCGTAGGTCTTCAGGTTGGTCGACTTGTAGCCGTCGAACTCCCAGAGCGCGACCTTGACGCCGGTGCCGTCGGTGCCGACCTTGTTCAGGTTGTAGGCGCCGTCGTACTGGCTCGGGCCGAAGCCGCTCGGGGTGGCGTGCGGGGTGACCGTGTTCGGCTTCGCCACGCGGGTGGTGCGCACGGTGTAGTTGTTCAGGCCGGCTATGCCGGAGACGACGTCCGCGAGGGCGGCCGGGACGGTGGCCGCGCCCTCGTTGGCGAAGAAGGAACGGTTCTTCGAGGCGTCGAAGTAGCTGCTCTCCTGGGTCCCGAAGGCCTTGGAGATCTGCGCGGCGGTGCCGCGGGCGTTCACCACCTGGCGGTTGGCGCTGACCGAGTCGACGGCCAGGCCCTGGCCGGCCAGGTAGGTCTTGACCTGGTCCACGTCCGCCTGGGTGGGGCCGAAGCGGGCGTTGAACTGGGCCGGGGTCAGGTACTGGCCGAAGAGCGGGTTGCCCTTGGTGGAGACGGCCTTGAGGAAGGCGTCCAGCGCGTCCGTGTTGCGCAGCTTGAGGCTGATCGCGACCGAGATCTGCGTGTTGCTGGGCAGGGTGGCCTTCTTCGCCGAGTGGGCGACGGCCGGGGTCACGGTGTTGGGGAGCGCCACCCGGGAGACGGAGGCGTTCGGGGTCGGCGCGGCGGTCGCGACGGTGGCACCCAGGGACACGACGGTCAGGGGAAGCACAGCGAGAGCCGAGACGAGAGCGAGCGAGCGGGGTCGCACGGGTCCTCCGGATTGTGTGGGGGCGCTCCGGGGTTGAAACGCTGGAGAAAAACCTCCCAGAAAGCTCACAGGATTGGGGCCATGAGCTGGCAATTGGTTCCTAAAAAACAGTCAAGTGTGGAATGCGCATTCATGAACAGAATGTGCGGCCTTCCATACAGTGAATAAAGCTCGGAGGGCGCCGGAGCTAGACTCACTGGTATGGCCGACCCACGTGACCCGCGCCCCCTCATCGGTGAACCGCTCGCCCTCGATCTGTTGAACACCCGGTGGCACTCGGCCGGTGAGCAGGACCTTCTCGCCGATCTCGACGGGTACGGGGTGTGGCTCTCCTCGGCCGGTCTGGCCGACCGCTGCCCCGTGGACGAGGCCGGTCTGGCCGCCGCCCGACAGGCCCGTGCGGCCCTCGCGGAGGCCGTCGGGGGCGGCGGGGCGGGCGAGTTGAACGCGGTGCTGGCGCGCGGGCGGGTACGGCGCTCGCTCGGGCCGGACGGGCCGCAGGAGTCGGTGGAGACCGACGGCCCCGAGTGGCTGGCCGGCTGGCTGGCCGCCGACGACTACCTCGCGCTGCTGCGGCAGGGCGCGCAGCGGATCCGGCAGTGCGCCGGCGCCGGCTGCGTGCTGCATTTCTTCGACACCTCGCAGAACGGGCGTCGGCGGTGGTGCTCGATGGCCGCCTGCGGAAATCGCGCGAAAGCGGCGCGGCATTACGAGAAGGTCAGCGGGGGCGGGCCGGAGGCGAAGGGCTGAGAGCGCGCGCTCAGGGTCGGCGGGGTGGGTGGGCGCTCGGCTGAGAGCGCGCGCTCAGGGTTTGGTCGGTGGGGGCGCCGATCGGTGCGGGGGCGCGGTGGGCGGGCGGCGATCGGGTTGTTGCCTTCCGCAGTCGCGCAGTTCCCCGCGCCCCTAGGGGTACCCGCCCCTGGTGGTACCGCCCCTGGTTCCGGTGTCCTCAGCTCGGGGTGCCGAGAAGGGTGGCGAGGGCGGCGCGGATCTCGCCGCGGCTGGGGTCGACGGCGGCCCAGGCCGCGTAGCCGTCCGGGCGGACCAGCAGCACGGTGTCGCGTAGCTTGCCGTGCGGGTCGGCGGGAGCGGCGGTGACCAGGCGGTCCTCCCAGGCGTCGGCCACCGAGAGCTCGTCGTTGCTGATCAGGACGGCCTTGCCGGCTTGCAGCGCCGCGTACAGGCGGTCCGGGCCGCCGGCGGTGTCCACGGCTAGCCGCAGGTCCGGGACGCGGTGGCCGGTCAGCGGGTGGGCGTCCTTGGCAGCCGGGTAGGAGATGCCGAGGCCCGAGACGGTGCGGGCGGCCCGGCTGGTGACCGGGCCGAGCAGGCCGGCCGCGCCGGTCAGCGCCGAGCGCAGCGCGCGCTGCGGGGCCGTCCGGCCGACGGCCAGGCGGATCAGCGCGCCGGAGCTGCGCAGCACCGACCGGCCGACCGGGTGACGCTCCGTCTGGTAGGTGTCCAACAGGGCGTCGGGCGACCAGCCGTTCAGCACGGCGGCCAGCTTCCAGCTCAGGTTGGCGGCGTCCTGGAGGCCGGTGTTCATGCCCTGGCCGCCGGCCGGGGAGTGGCAGTGCGCCGCGTCCCCGGCGAGGAACACCCGGCCGGAGCGGTAGCTGGGCACCTGCCGCTCGTCGCTGTGGAAGCGGGACATCCAGCGGGGGTCGTGCAGGCCGTGGTCGACCCCGAACACCTCGCGCACCAGCTCGGTCAGCTCGCTGAACACCACCGGTGCGCTGTCCGGGAGTTGGCGGCTGCGGTCCCAGGCGATCACCCGGTACCAGCCGTCGCCGAACGGCACCAGGAAGGCCAGGCCGCGGTCGGTCGCCTCGGCGGTGAGCAGCTCGGCCGGGGGCCGCTCCAGCCGGACGTCGGCCAGCACCACCGAGCTGATCACCGACTCGCCGGGGTACGGGATGCCGAGCAACTCCCGGACGGTGGAGTGCACTCCGTCGGCGCCGACGGCGTACCGGGCCCGCAGGGCGGCCCGGCCGCCCTCGGTCTCGGCCGTCAGTTCGACGCCCTGGGCGTCCTGCCGCAGGCCGGTCAGGCGGGCGCCGCGCAGGAAGGTCACGCCCTGCTTCGCAGCCCGCTCCTGGAGCAGCCGCTCGGTGTTGGACTGCGGGGTGATCAGCACGAACGGGAAGCGGCTGGGCAGGTCGCCCAGCCGCAGGTCGAGCCGGCCGCCGAAGAACCGGAGCGAGCTCAGCGCGGTGCCGGTCGCGATCAGGTCCTCCGCCAGCCCCCGGGCGTCCAGCAGCTCCAGGGTCCGCGCGTGCACCGCGAAGGCCCTGGTCAGGTTGGACTCGACGGCCCGCTTCTCCACCACCGTCACGGCGAGCCCGGCGGCGGCCAGGTCGCCGGCGAGCAGGAGCCCGGTGGGGCCCGCCCCGACGACCACGACATCGGCGGTCAGCTGCTGGTCGACCATCTGCCATCTCCCGGTGCTCGGAGGACCGTTCGCGAAGGTGCTCGCTCAGCGAGCGTAGTAGCCGTTCACGTCCGCGACCACGTGTACCGGGCCATTGCTGCCGTTGTAGAGGTCGACGGCGCCGAAACCGGGCTTGACCACGACCTGGTTGGGGATGGTCTCGCCGGTGGTCCAGTTGAGGTTGGAGGCCAGCGGGCGGTCGGTGTCGTACGGGAAGGCGGTCAGGTAGCCGGGGGCGGTGCCGCCGGTGACGGTGACGTTCAGGGCGACGGCCGTCGCGTCCGGGGTGTCGGTGCCGAAGGTCGGCGCGCGGTGCGGGGCGACCGGGCCGGGGTGGCCTGCGCCGTAGCGGTCGTTCGGGTTCGGGATCCAGTCGTCGCTGCGGGTGTCGATGATCCGGTACGGGGTGAGGGCGTGGTAGCTGTCGCCGCCGGTGGCGGTGAAGTAGCCGGCGAGGTCGGCGACCACGTTCACGCTGCCGTAGGTGCCGCCGGTGACCAGGCTGACCTTGCCGTCCTTGACCGGGACGGTGACCAGGTTGGGGATGGTCTTGCCCTTGGGCCAGTTGAGGTTGGAGGCGGTCGGGCGGGCGCTGCCGTGCGGGTAGACGGTCAGGTAGCCCTGGTCGGTGGTGTCGGTGGCTGTCACGTTGAGGGTGACGGCGGTGATGTCCTTCGGCACGTCCTTGAGGCCGGCGATCTGGAGGTCGATCGGCTTGCCGTTGGTGAGCGGGGTCTTGGGTGCGCCGGTGCCGTCGCGGGTGTCGAGCAGGCGGGTCGGCGTGGTGCTGGTGTAGCCGCTGCCTTCGGCGGTGCTGTAGGTGCCGAGCAGGTCGGCGACGATGTGCACGGTGCCCTGGCTGCCGTTGTAGAAGGAGACCTTGCCTCTGTTCACCTTGGCGGTCACCAGGTTCGGGATGGTCTGGCCGGGCGTCCAGTTGAGGCTGGAGGCGGTCGGACGCTCCGCACCGGTCGGGTAGACGGTGAGGTAGCCCGGGCCCGTGCCGCCGGTGACGGTGACGTTCATGGTGACGGCGGTCATGCCCTTGATCGCGACGCCGTTCAGGCTGAGAACCGGGAGGTCGAGGGTGCCGCCCGGGGCGACGGCTATGCCCATGCCGGTGCGGGTGTCGAGGATGCGGACCGGGCCGACTGGGGTGTAGCGGGCGGCGAAGCTGTCGATCTCGAAGGCGCCGCGGTCGCGCAGGCCCGAGCCCGTGCCGTTGTTCGGTGCGTACGGGTCGTCCACCGCGGTGTCGCCCTTGAGGTCGGTGGCGGTCATCCCGGGGGCGGATTCGTCGGCCGAGTCGACCACCGGGGAGACGGACTTGCCCGAATCGCCGTTCACCGGACGGATGTTGGAGTCACCAATGATGTCGTGGCCACCCTGGCCGGAGGCGGCGGCGAACGCGGCCACCGTACGGTGGACCGTGCCGGCCCACTGGTACACCGGGCTGTTGTCGGCGCTGTAGGTGTTGTAGGCGACCTTGGTGCCACTGGTCGCCTCGGCGGCGACCGACAGCTGCGGGGTGCTCGCCGGTGCGCCGCAGCCCGGCTCCGCGCCGGCCTGCTGGACGTTGGTGAACACGTTGTTCTCGATCGTCGCCCCGGTGGAGCTGCCGGTGAGCTTAATCAGGCTGTCGCACCACCGCTCCAGGGTGTTGCCGACGATCACCGTGTCGGGGGCCGAATCGGCGAGGATCGCCGGGCCCGCGAAGGGCTCGGCAGCGAGGTTGGTGGCGATCACGGTGCCGCGTACCCCGGCTGCCAGGCGCGCGAAGGTGCCTCGTGAGCCAAAGTTCTGACGAATCGTCACATCATGAGTGGTGCCCTTGAGGTCGAACGCGGTGGTGCCCAGCGAGGAGGTGTGCTGGACCGTGACGTCCGAGCCGCCGTCGATCAGCGTCGCGCTGGCGGAGCCGCTGAGTTCGAGGTCCTGGACGAGGACGTGGGCGGCGCCGTCGATCACCAGACCGTGCTGGACGGCGCGGGCCCCGAGCACGGTGTGCCGGGACGAGGACTGGTGCAGGTAGCCCTTGCTACCCACGTAGTCCGAGGCGTCGCCGGTGAGTGGGCCGCGCACGCCGGTGAAGGTGATCGGTGCGGCGGCCGTGCCGGACCGGGTGAGCGTGACCTGCTCGGGGTAGTCGCCGGCGGCAATATGCACGGTCTGGCCCGGCTCGACGGTCTTGGCCGCGGCGGAGACGGTGCAGTACGGCTGGGCGGTGGTGCCGTGGCCGGCGTCGGAGCAGTGCGCGGCGGCGGCGTTGTTCACGTACAGGTCGGTGACGGCCGCGCTCGCGCCGGTGGTGATGCCCGGCACGCTCAGGGCGGCGAGGGCTGCGGCTGCGGCGAAGGCGGCGGTGCGGCGGCTGTTGATGGTGGTCCCCCGTGGAAAGGTCTTCGGAAGGCAGGGTCTTCGGAACGCAGTGTCTTCGAAAAGCACTGCACCCCGTCGGACTGCTCCGACGGGGTGAAGGTTGTACGGGAAGAACGGCTGATTTTCAGCGGGCGTAGTAGCCGTTCACGTCCACGACCACCTGCGTCGGGGTGTCGCTCCCGTTGTAGATGGAGATGTCACCGCTCGCCGCACCGACGACCACCTGGTTGGGGACGGTCTGGCCGGCGGTCCAGTTGAGGTTGGAGGCCAGCGGCCGATCGGAGTAACGCGGGTAGACCGTAAGGAAGCCAGGACCGGTTGCACCGGCGACCGTGACGTTCATGGCGACCGAGTGCGCGTTCGAGTCGGGGATGCGGGTGTAGAAGACCGGGGCCCGACGCGGGGCGATCGGGCCCGGGTGGGAGCCGGACTGACCGTTGTCGGGGATCCAGCTGTCGGTGCGGGTGTCGATCACGCGGTACGGCGTGAGGGCGTGGTAGCTGTCGCCGCCCCCGGCGGTGAAGTAGCCGGCCACGTCGGCGACCAGGTCGGCGGTGCCATTGGTGCCGCCGGTGACCAGGGTGATCCTGCCGTCCACCACCGGGACGGTGACCAGGTTCGGGACGGTCTTGCCCGCCGTCCAGTTGAGGTTGGAGGCGGTCGGACGGGCGTCGCCGTAGGGGTAGACCGTCAGGTAGCCGTGGTCGGTGGTGTTGGTGGCCGTGACGTTGAGGGTGACGGCGGTGACGTCGGTGGCGGGCACCCCGCCCCGGCCGATGATCTGCAGGTCGATCGGCCGGCCGTTGGTGAGCGGGGCCTTGGGCGCGCCGGTGCCGTCGCGGGTGTCGAGGATGCGGGTCGGGGTGAGGGTGGCGTAGCCGCTGCCGGTGCGGCTGTACTGGCCGAGCAGGTCGGCGACCACGTGCACGGTGCCCTGGCTGCCGTTGTAGAACGACACCTTGCCGTCGCTCACCTTGGCGGTCACCAGGTTGGCGATGGTCTGGCCCGGCGTCCAGTTGAGGTTGGAAGCGGTCGGGCGGGTGGCGCCGTGCGGGTAGACGGTGAGGTAGCCCGGGCCGGTGCCGCCGGTCACCGTGACGTTCAGGGATACGGCGGTCAGGCCCGTGGTGGGCACGCCGTGCAGGCCGGCCACCGGGAGGTCGACGGTGCCGCCGGGGCCGACGGCCTTGCCGGCGCCGGTCCGGGTGTCGAGCAGGCGGACGGGGGTGACCGGGGTATAGCGGGCGGCGAAGTTGTCGATCTCGAAGGCGCCGCGGTCGCGCAGGCCCGAGCCCGTACCGCTGTTCGGCACGTACGGGTCGTCGACGGCAGCCCGGCCGTCGAAGTCGACGCTGGTCATGCCGGGAACGTTCTCGTCGGCGGAGTCGACCACCGGGGACACCTTGTCGCCGGGGTCGCCGGTGTACGGGTTGACGGAGGTGTCGCCGATGATGTCGTGGTCGCCCTGGCCGGTGGCGGCGGCGAAGTCCGCCACGGTGCGGTAGGTCTGCCCGGCCCAGCGGTACGCGGAGGAGCCGCCCTGGGTGTAGGCGTTGTAGGCCACCTTGGTGCCGCTGGTCGCCTCGGCCTCGACGCTGACCTGGGCGAGCTTCGGCAGGGCCGCCTCGCAGTTGGTCCTGCTGCGGTCCAGGACCACGTTGTTCTCGACCGTCGCGCCGACCGAGGCGCCGGCCAGGCTGATCACATCGGTGCAGGCCTGCTCCAAGGTGTTGCCGACGACGACCGTCCCGGGCGCGGACTCAGCGGCGACCAGTGGTGTCTTCCCACCGGCGCCCCAGACGTGGTTGGTGGCGATCACGGTGTCCCTGACCCCGGCGGCGAGATGGACGAACGGTGAGCCGCCGCCCTCGCTCCGACTGATCGTCACCCCCTGGGCCGCGCCCTTGACTTCGATGTTGGCATCGGGTGTGTAGGCACCGGTGGAGAAGCTGATCTGGGAGAGCCGGAGATCGGAGCCGCCGTCGATCACCGTCGAGGCCGCGGTGCCGGCCAGGGTCATGTTCTGGAATCGGAGGTGCGAGGCCCCGGTGGTCGTCAGCGCGTGGCTGTCGCCGCCGAGCCAGGTGTAGGTGCCCACGCCGTTGTCGTAGTACGACTTGCCCGCCCCGATGAACGTGATGGGGGCGGCGGCGGTGCCCGAGCGGGTGACGCTGACCTGCTCGGGGTAGCGGCCGGCGGCGATGTGCACGGTCTGGCCGGGCTGGGCCGCGTCGGCGGCGGCCTGGACGGTGCAGTACGGCTGCGTCTGGGTGCCGTGGCCGGCGTCGGAGCAGTGGGCGGCCGAGGCGTTGTCGACGTAGAGGTCGGTGACGGCGGCCCCGGCGCTGGTGGTCAGGCCCGGGACGCTCAGGGCGCCCAGCACGACGGCTGCGGCGAGGGCGGCGGTGCGGCGGGTTTTGATGGCGGACTCCCCCGGTCGGTGATGGCAAGCACTACGCCCGGTCAGATGCTCCTGACCGGGCGAAGGTTGTACGTCGTGCTCGGGAGATCAGGGCGCGTAGTAGCCGTTCAGGTCGGCGACCACCTGCACCGGCCCGATGCTGCCGTTGTAGAAGCTGACGCCCTGGATGTTGGTGCTGGAATCCCAGAGCCAGCCCTGCTTGACCACGACCTGGTTGGGGATGGTCTGGCCGGTGGTCCAGTTGAGGTTGGAGGCCAGCGGGCGGTTGGCGTCGACTGGGAAGGCGGTCAGGAAGCCGGGGGCGGTGCCGCCGGTCACGGTCACGTTCATGGCGACGGAGTCGGCCCGGGTGACACCGGTCGGGAGCTGGGTGGTCTGGTACGGGCCCACCGCCTTGTCCGTGCGGGTGTCGAGCAGGCGGTACGGGGTGAGGGCGTGGTACGTGTCGCCGCCGGTGGCGGTGAAGTAGCCGGCGAGGTCGGCGACCACGTTCGCGGTGCCGTTGGTGCCGCCGGTGACGAGCGAGATCCTGCCGTCCTTGACGGGCACGGTGACCAGGTTGGGGATGGTCTGCCCGGCCGTCCAGTTGAGGTTGGACGCGGTGGGGCGGGCACTGCCGTGCGGGTAGGCGGTCAGGTACCCGTGGTCGGTGGTGCCGGTGGCCGTCACGTTGAGGGTGACGGCGGTGATGTCCTTCGGCACGCCCCGGACACCGGCGATCTGGAGGTCGACCGGCTTGCCATTGGTGAGCGGGGCCTTGGCGGCGCCGGTGCCGTCGCGGGTGTCGAGCAGCCGGGTCGGCGTGGCGGTGGTGTAGCCGCTGCCGGTGCGGGCGTAGGCGCCGAGCAGGTCGGCGACGATGTGCACGGTGCCCTGGCTGCCGTTGTAGAAGGAGACCTTGCCGTCGCTCACCTTGGTGGTGACGAGGTTGGGGATGATCTGGCCGGCGGTCCAGTTGAGGTTGGAGGCCAGCGGCCGGTCGGCGCCGTGCGGGTAGACCGTCAGGTAGCCGGGGCCGGTGCCGCCGGTGACGGTCACGTTCATGGTGACGGCGGTCAGGCCGGTGGCCGGGAGGCCGTTCAGACCGGCGATCGGGAGGTCGACGGTGCCGCCCGGGGCGACGGCCTTGCCGCCGCCGGTGCGGGTGTCGAGCACGCGGACCGGGCCGACCGGGGTGTAGCGGGCGGCGAAGTCATCGATCTCGTACGCACCCCGGTCGCGCAGGCCCGAGCCCGTGCCGGTGTTCGCGGCGTACGGGTCGTCCACCGGCCGGAGCCCGCGGAGGTCGGTGTCGAGCATGCCGGGGGCCGACTCGTCGGCGGAGTCGATGGCCGAGGAGCCGGTGCCCGGGTCGCTGTAGGAGGAGTTCACGAAGGCGAAGTCACCGCCGTCGTGCTGTCCCTGTCCGGTGACGGCGGTGAAGTCCTTGGTGTAGGAGTACTTGGTGCCCGCCCAGTCGTACGTGTAGCGGCCGGGACCGGCGAAGGAGTTGTAGTCCGCTTTGATGCCGCGGGCGGCCTCGGCGTCGACGGCCAAGGCAGCCACCACGTACATCTGCGGGCTGTCCGAGGAGAGACCGCTGAGCACGTTGTTCTCGACGACGGTGCCGGTGGCCGTGCCCGTCACGGCGATCCCGACGTTCTCGCTCCGGGCAATGGTGTTGCTGACGATCACCGTGCCGGGGGCCGAGTCGGCCTCCAGCGCGGGGATGCGGTCCAGCTCCGCGCCGAAGTCGTTGGTGGAGACCACAGTGCCCTCGACGCCGGGGCTCAGGTGGAGGTACGGCGCTCCGGCGCCCGTGGTCCGCTGGACGGTCAGGCCCTGCGCTGCGCCCTTGACCTCGATGGTGGGCCGGAAAGCCGAGGAGGAGGTGATCCGGGCCCGGGAGAGCGTGAGGTCGGAGCCGCCGTCGACCGTCACCGCGCCCTTGAGGCCGGCGAGCGCGAGGTCGTGGATCCGGACGTGCGAGGCGTGGTCCAGCACGAGGGCCTGGTCGGGGCCGGACTGGCCGGAGGCGCCGACCAGGGTGGTCCGGGGCTTGGACCCGACGGGTGCGAGGGTGCTCAGGCCCGCGCCCGCCCCGGTGAAGGTGATCGGGGCCTCGGCGGTGCCGGAGCGGGTGAGGGTGACGGTCTCGGGGTAGCTGCCCTCGGCGATGTGCACCGTCTGGCCCGGGTTCACCACCTTGGCGGCGGCTCCGATGGTGCAGTACGGCTGGTCGGCGGCGCCGTGGCCGGTGTCCGAGCAGTGCGCGGCGGCGGCGTTGTCCACGTACAGGTCGGTGACGGCGGCGTTCGCGGTGGTGGTGAGCGCGGGCAGACTCAGTGCGCCCAGCGCGACGGCTGTGGCGAGGGCGGCGGTGCGACGGGTACTGATGGTGATCTCCCCCGGGATGATGGCCTGAAGAACCTTCGTCCCGTCAGACTCACTCGACGGGGCGAAGGTTGTACGGGGGCGATCCGGTCTCTCAGGGGGCGTAGTAGCCGTTCAGGTCGGTGACCACGTGCACGGTGCCCTGGCTGCCGTTGTAGTAGTCGTCGTCACGGCCACCCAGGCCCACGACGACCTGGTTGGCGACGGTCTGGCCGGTGGTCCAGTTGAGGTTGGAGGCCAGCGGCCGGAGGTTGTCCGGGTTGGAGGGGTAGACCGTGAGGTAGCCCGGAGCGGTGCCGCCGGTCACGGTGACGTTCAGCGAGACGGCGGTTGCCGCGGTGTCCCGGGTTTTGGCGGTGAAGACCGGTGCCCGGCGCGGGGCGATCGGACCTGCATGCCATGGGCCCTGATCGGCGGGGATCCACGGGTCGACCCGGGTGTCCCGTATGCGGGTCGGGGTGAGCGCGTGGTAGCTGTCGCCGCCAGTGACGGTGAAGTAGCCGGAGACATCGGCGACCACATCCACGGTGCCGTTGGTGCCACCCGCCACCAGGCTGACCTTGCCGTCCTTGACCGGGACGGTGACCAGGTTGGGCACGGTCTGGCCGGCGGTCCAGTTGAGGTTGGACGCGGTGGGGCGGTCGGTGCCGTGCGGGTAGGCGGTGAGGTAGCCGCGGTCGGTGGCGCCGGTGGCCGTGACGTTGAGGGTCACGGCGGTGACTCCGGTGGCGGGGACGCCGCCGCGGCCGGTGACCTGGAGGTCGATCGGCTTGCCGTTGATGAGTGGGGCCTTGGCGGCGCCGGTGCCGTCGCGGGTGTCGAGGAGGCGGCTCGGCGCGGTGGCGTGGTATCCGCTGCCGTCGAGGCGGTAGGAGCCGAGCAGGTCGGCGACGACGTGCACGGTGCTGTTACTGCCGTTGTAGAAGGAGAGCTTGCCGTCGATCACCTTGGCGGTGACGAGGTTGGGGACGGTCTGCCCGGCGGTCCAGTTGACGCTGGAGGCGAGCGGGCGGTCCTCGCCGTGGGGGTAGACCGTGAGGTACCCGGGGCAGGCCGCTCCGGTCGCGGTGACGTTCATGGTGACGGCGCTGATGCCGGTGGCCGGGAGACCGCCCAGACCGGCGACCTGGAGGTCGATGGTGCCGTGCGGTGGGACGGCGGTGGCCTTGTCCACCCCGGTGCCGTTGCGGGTGTCGAGGATCCGGGTAGGGCCGGTGGGGGTGTAGCGGGTGGCGAAGTTCGCCACCTCGTAGGCGCCCCGGTCGCGGTGGCCGGAGCCCGTGCCGGTGTCGGGCACCCATGGGTCGTCGACGGCGGGCTCACCGGTGATGTCGGTGTCGGTCATGCCTGGGGCGTTCTCGTCGGCCGAGTCGAAGATCGGGGAAGGCCGGTCGGTCGCGCCGTACCACGGGACGAAGGGCGTGTCGGCGACGAGGTCGTGGGCACCCTGGCCGGTGGCGGCGGCGAATTCGGCCAAGGACGAGTAAGCCGTGCCCGCCCACTGGTAGATCGGGCCGCCGCCGGTGGGGTAGACGTTGTAGGCGGCCTTGGTGCCGCTCGCCGCTGCGGCGGTGACGCTGACCTGGCCCGACTGCGGCCGGTTGCTGCAGAGGAACGGTTGGATCACGTTGTTCTCTATGGTGGCGCCGGTGGTGGCGCCCATGACTGCGATGACCTCCGCGCAGCCCTGGGTGAGGGTGTTGCCGACGATCACCGTGCCTGGGGCCGAGTCCACGGAGATCACCGGCCCTGACCTGGAGTCCGCGTTCGGGACGGCGTTGGTGGACAGTACGGTGTCCCTGGCCCCGGGGGCGACGTGGACGAAGGGGGTGACCCGGCTCTCGGTCTGACTGATGGTCACTCCCTGGGCTGCTCCGCCGACTTCGATCGCGGCACCGCTGCCACCGGTGCCGACGAACTGGTCACGGGAGAGCCGGATGTCGGAGCCGCCCTCGATCGTCACCGTGCCCGAGGCACCGGCGAGCTGCATGTCCTGGAAGCGGACGTGGGAAGCCCCGGCGATCGTCAGTGCGGGCTTGGCACCGCCGGAGGCAGGCTTGCCGAGCACGGTGGTCTGGACACCACTGGGCGGGCTGGAGGTCCGCTGGAGGTCGATGGCGGCGCCGGCGCCGGTGAAGGTGATCGGCGCACCGGCGGTGCCGGAGCGGGTGAGGGTGACCTGCTCCGGGTAGTCGCCGGGGGCGATGTGCACGGTCTGGCCGGGCTGGACGGTATCGGCTGCGGCACCGATGGTGCAGTACGGCTGGATGGCGGTGCCCTGGCCGGTGTCCGAGCAGTGCGCGGCGGCTCTGTCGACGTACAGGTCGGTGAGGGTTGCGCTCGCGACGGCGGTGGTGACGGGCAGGCTCAGGGTACCGAGCACGACGGCTGCGGCGACTGCGGCGGTGCGGCGGGTGTTGATGGCGATCCCCCGGATGGCTGGTGGTTGGAAGAACCTCTGGTCTGGTGGGACCTTCGCCCCGTCGGGTGCTTGCGACGGGGCGAAGGTGGTACCCGGGACCACCGACTGACGGTCAGTGGGAGTAGTAGCCGTTGACGTCGAGGACGAGGTGCACCGGGCCGTCGCTGCCGTCGTAGAAGTCGTCGGCGCCGTTGCCGCCGGTCTTGGTCACCACCTGGTTGGCGATGGTCTGGCCAGCCGTCCAGTTGAGGTTGGAGGCGAGCGGTCGGTCGGTCCCCGTCGGGTACGCGGTGAGGTAGCCGGGGGCGGTGCCGCCGGTGACGGTGGCGTTCATCGCCACGGCGGTGGCCGGGAACTGGAGACGGGAGTACCAGAAGCTCGGTGCCCGGCGAGCGGCGATCGGGCCGGGGTGCAGGCCGATCGGGCCGTCGTCGGTGTAGTCGACCGCGATCCAGTCGTCGGACCGGGTGTCGAGCTGCCGGTAGGGGTCGATGGCGAAGTAGGCGTCGCCCCCGGTGGCGGTGAAGTAGCCGTTCACGTCGGCGATGACGTCGACGGTGCCGTTGCCGCCGCCGTAGTAGAGGGAGACCCTGCCGTCCTTGACCGGGACGGTGACCAGGTTGGGGATGGTCTGGCCGGTGGTCCAGTTGAGGCTGGAGGCGGTGGGCCGGACCGTGCCGTGCGGGTAGACCGTCAGGAAGCCGGCGGTGGTCGGCCGGGTGACGGTCATGTTCAGCGTGACGGCGGTGACGCCGGTGGCGGGGACGCCGCCCCGGCCGGTGACCTGGAGGTCGATGGTGCGGCCGGCCGGGAGCGGGGCCTTGGCGGAGGTGCCGGTGCCGTCGCGGGTGTCCAGCAGCCGGGCTGGGGCGGTGCTGGTGAAGCCGGCACCGGGGGCGGCGGCGTAGGAGCCGAGCAGGTCGGCGACGATCTGCACGGTGCCCTGGCTGCCGTTGTAGAAGGAGACCTTGCCGTCCTTGACCTTGACGGTGACCAGGTTGGGGATGGTCTGCCCGGCCGTCCAGTTGAGGTTCGAGACCACCGGGCGGGTGTCGCCGTGCGGGTAGACGCTGAGGTACCCCGGACCGGTCGTCCCGGTGACGGTGACGTTCATGCTGACGGCAGTCAGGCCGCTGGTGGGCACGCCGTTCTGCCCGGCGAGTTGGAGATCGACGGTACCCCCGGCCGGGACGGCTCGGGCGGTCGTACCGGTGCCGTTGCGGGTGTCGAGCACCCGTACGGGGCCGAGCGGGGTGTAGTAGGCGCCGATGTCGGTGATCTCGTACGCGCCCCGGTCGCGGCGGCTCGTCCCGGTGCCGCTGTTCCGGTACCAGGGGTTGTCGACGGGCGAGGCGCCGTTGATGTCGGGGTCGGTCGCGCCGGGGGCGTTCTCGTCGGCCGCGTCGACGATGGGGGAGGGCCCGCCGTCGGCGGACTTCCAACCGGGCGCGGAGGTGTCTCCGATGATGTCGTGGTCGCCCTGCCCGGAGGCGGCGGTGAAGTCGGCGGTGGTGGTGTACGTCTTCCCGGCCCAGCGGTAGGCCGGTACACCGCCCTGCGGATAGGAGTTGTAGGCGATCTTGGTGCCCGTGACCGCCTCGGCGGCCACGTCCACCAGCACGGGGTCCTTGGCCGTGGTGCCCCAGGCCCTGATCAGGTTGTTCTCCACCGTGCTGCCGCCGGACGCACCGCGAAGGCCGATCGCGCCGAGGTCGCCGGAGGCGAAGGTGTTGCCGACGATGGTGTTGCCGGGTGCCGAGTCGGCCTCCACCGCGGGGTGGCCGGGCTCCCCACCACTGATGATGTTGGTGGCGATGACGGTGTCTCGCACGCCCGGGTTGAGCCTGATGTAGCCGGACACGGAGTTCTGCCGGATGGTCACTGCTCGGGCGTTGCCCTTGACGTCGATCCCCGGGTCGCCGAACACGGTCGCATGGACCTGGTTCCGGCCGAAGACGAGGTCGGAGCCACCGTCGATCACGACCGATCCGTACTCGCCGTAGGCGGTGAGGTTCTGGACCCGGACGTGGGAGGCACCTTGGAGGACGAGGGCGTGGTCGTGCCCGTAGTCGCGCGCGTTTCCGATCCGGGTGTCCTGGTGCGAACCGTTCGCCGCGCTCTGGTTGGCGCCGGTGAACGTGATGGGCGCGTCGGTGGTGCCGGAGCGGGTGAGGGTGACCTTCTCGTCGTATAGACCCGGGGCGATGTGCACGGTCTGCCCGGGCTGGACGAGGTCGGCGGCGGCCTGGACGGTGCAGTACGGCTGGGCGGTGGTGCCGTGGCCGGCGTCGGAGCAGTGCGCGGCCGAGGAGTTGTCGACGTAGAGGTCGGTGGCGACCGCGCTCGCGTCGGTGGTGATGCCCGGGATGCTCAGGGCGGCGAGTGCGGCGGCTGCCGCGAGTGCGGCGGTGCGGCGGGTGTTGATGGCGATCCCCTCGTGGCTGGTTCGGTCTGGAAAGTACCTTCGCCCCGTCGGATGCTTGCGACGGGGCGAAGGTTGTACGGGGGCGATCCGGTCTCTCAGGGGGCGTAATAGCCGTTCAGGTCGGTGACCACGTGCACGGTGCCCTCGCTGCCGTTGTAGTAGTCGTCGTCACGGCCACCCAGGCCGACGACGACCTGGTTGGCGACGGTCTGGCCCGGGGTCCAGTTGAGGTTGGAGGCCAGCGGCCGGAGGTTGCCCGGGTTGGAGGGGTAGACCGTGAGGTAGCCGGGAGCGGTGCCGCCGGTCACGGTGACGTTCAGCGAGACGGACCGCGCGTTCTGGTCCTCGGTCTTGGCCGAGAAGCCGGGCGCCCGGCGCGGGGTGATCGGGCCGGGGTGGCCCAGCCCGGCGTCGGGGAGCCACGGGTCGATCCGGGTGTCCCGTACGCGGGTCGGGGTGAGCGCGTGGTAGCGGTCGCCGCCGGTGGCGGTGAAGTAGCCGGCCACGTCGGCGACCACGTTCACGGTGCCGTTGGTGCCACCGGTGACCAGGCTGACCTTGCCGTCCTTGACCGGGACGGTGACCAGGTTCGGGACGGTCTGGCCGGCCGTCCAGTTGAGATTGGAGGCGGTCGGGCGGTCGGTGCCGTGCGGGTAGACCGTCAGGTAGCCGTGGTCGCTGGTGTCGGTGGCCGTGACGTTGAGCGTGACGGCGGTGATGGCGCCGGCCGGGACACCGCCGCGGCCCGCGACCTGGAGCTCGATCGGGCGGCCGTTGGTGAGCGGGGCCTTGGCCGCGCCGGTGCCGTTGCGGGTGTCGAGCAGGCGGGTGGGCGTGGTGCTGACGTAGCCGCTGCCGGCCGTCCCGTAGGAGCCGAGCAGGTCGGCGACCACGTGCACGGTGCTGTTACTGCCGTTGTAGAAGGAGACCTTGCCGTCGATCACCTTGGCGGTGACGAGGTTGGGGACGGTCTGGCCGGCCGTCCAGTTGAGGCTGGAGGCGGTGGGGCGGTCCTCGCCGTGCGGGTAGACGGTCAGGTAGCCGGGACCGGCCGCTCCGGTCACGGTGACGTTCATGGTGACGGCGGTGAGCCCGGCGGAGATGCCGTTCAGACCGGCCACCGGGAGGGTGACGGTGCCGCCGGGCGGGACGGCGGCACCCCGGCCCACGCCGGTGCCGTTGCGGGTGTCAAGGATCCGGGTGGGGCCGGTGGGGGTGTAGCGGGTGGCGAAGTTGGTGATCTCGTAGGCGCCGCGGTCGCGGTGGCCCGAGCCGGTGCCGGTGTCGGGCGCGTAGGGGTCGTCCACGGCCGGCTCGCCGGTGATGTCGCGGTCGGTCATGCCGGGGGCGTTCTCGTCGGCCGAGTCGAAGATCGACGAGGGCTGGTCGCCCTGGTCACCGGTCTGCCGGAGGTTGTACAGGTCGACGGGGCCGACCACATCGTGGGCGCCTTGCCCCGAGGCGGCGGTGAAGTCCGCGCTGGACGAGTAGGTCTTGCCCGCCCATCGGTAGGCCGGGACCGGACCGCTGGCGTAGGAGTTGTAGGCGACCTTGGTGCCGCCGACGGCCTCGGCGGCGACCTCTAGTTGGACGGACTGCGACTGGTCGCCGCACCTGTACGCCTCGATCACGTTGTTCTCGACGGTGCTGCCCGTGGAGGCACCGGTCAGCGCGACGGCCTCGTTGCTGCAGGCTTGCGTGATGCTGTTGCCGACGACGACCGTGCCGGGCGCCGAGACCGCCTCGATGATCGGTGCGTTCCTCGACGGGACCGTCCAGTTCCAGATCCTGTTGGTGGACAGCACGGTGCCCTTCGTGCCCTCGGAGAGGTGGGCGAAATGTGCACCGTAGTACTGGATCTGACTAATCGTCACGTCTTGGGCCGACTCGTCGACGAAGAACGCGGAGTTGTCCGGCGCGCTCCGGGCGACCCCGCGGGAGATCCGGATGTCGGAGCCGCCGTCGACCACCACCGCGCTCGCTCCGCTGACGTACTGCATGTCCTGGAAGCGGACGTGGGAGGCTCCGGTGACGGTCAGGGCCGGAGCGGCGGAGGCCAGTCCGAGTGAGGTGTACCGAACGCCGCTGGGCGGGCTGGAGGTCCGCCAGGTGTCGACGGCCGCTCCGACCCCGGTGAAGGTGATGGGTGCGTCGGCCGTCCCGGACCGGGTGAGGCGGACGTTCTCGTGGTACTCGCCCGCGGCGATGTGCACGGTCTGGCCGGGCAGCACCCGGTCGGCGGCGGTGGAGATGGTGCAGTACGGCTGGGCGATGGTGCCGTGGCCGGCATCCGAGCAGTGGGCCGTCGCGCTGTTGTCCACGTAGAGGTCGGTGACGGCGGCGCCGGCCGGGGTGGCGATGCCGGGCAGGCTCAGGGTGCCGAGCACGGTGGCTGCGGCGAGGGCGGCGATGCGGCGCGTGTTGATGACTGTCCCCCATGGCAAGGCTGTGGAATGCACTTCGCCCCGTCGGACACGTCCGACGGGGCGAAGGTTGTACGGGGACC
This sequence comes from Kitasatospora sp. MMS16-BH015, assembly GCF_002943525.1. NCBI lineage: Bacteria > Bacillati > Actinomycetota > Actinomycetes > Kitasatosporales > Streptomycetaceae > Kitasatospora > Kitasatospora sp. MMS16-BH015. The sequence goes on from NZ_CP025394.1 coordinate 4,496,377, forward strand.
GGAGTTTTGTGCGGGTCAGCTGTGGCGGCGGACCTCGACGGTGCGGAACCGGGAGGCGACGAAGGCGCCGTCGCAGTAGGCGGAGTTGGCGGCCGGGTTGGCGCCGGTGCCGTGGAGGTCGGAGAAGGCGGCGGTCTGGTTGGCGAAGACGCCGCCGGTGAGGTTGAGGGAGAGGGAGACGCCGGCGTCGAGGCAGGCGTCGACCAGGGCGGCCTCGACCTCCTCGGAGACCGTCCAGGCGGCGGCCGTCATGGCGCCCTGCTCGCGCACGGTGCGGCGCAGCAGCTCGACGGCGGCCTCGGCCGAGTCGACGGCCACGGCGAAGCTGACCGGGCCGAAGCACTCGGCGAGGAAGGCGGCGCGGTCGTCCGGCTTGTCGGAGTCGGCGCGGACCAGCGCGGGGGTGCGGATCACGGCGGCCGGGTGCTCGGGCGAGGTGACCACGCGGGGGGCGAGCGCCAGGTCGCCGTATTCGCCGTTCGCGGCGGAGGCGGTGCGCTGCAGCACGCCCGGGTTGACCACGGCGCCGAGGATGGCGGCGGCCTTGGCGTCATCCTTGAGCAGGCCGGAGATCGCGCCGGCGAGGTCGGTGACCACCTCGTCGTAGCTCTTGTCGCCCTCGTCGGTGCGGATGCCGGTGCGGGGGATCAGCAGGTTCTGCGGGGTGGTGCACATCTGGCCGCTGTAGAGCGAGAGGGAGAAGGCCAGGTTGCCCAGCATGCCCTTGTAGTTGTCGGTCGACTCGATGACGACGGTGTTGACGCCCGCCTTCTCGGTGTAGACCTGGGCCTGGGTGGCGTTGGTCTCCAGCCAGTCGCCGAAGGTGGTCGAGCCGGTGTAGTCGATGATCTTGACCTCGGGCCGGGTGGCCAGGGTGGCCGCGACCGTCCCGCCCTCGTGCTCGGCCGCCAGGCAGACCAGGTTCGGGTCGAAGCCGGCCTCGGCCAGCACCTCGCGGGCGATCTTCACGGTGAGGGCCAGCGGCAGGGTGGCGCGCGAGTGCGGCTTGACCAGCACCGGGTTGCCGGTGGCCAGCGAGGCGAACAGGCCGGGGAAGCCGTTCCAGGTCGGGAAGGTGTTGCAGCCGATCAGCAGCGCGAGGCCGCGCGGCACCACGGTGAAGTCCTTGACCATGGTGAGCGGGTCGCGCTTGCCCTGCGGCTTGGTCCAGTGGGCCCGGCCGGGGATGCGGGTCTGCTCGAAGTAGGCGTAGGCCACGGCCTCCAGGCCGCGGTCCTGGGCGTGCGGGCCACCGGCTTGGAAGGCCATCCCGTACGCCTGGCCGGTGGTGTGCATCACCGCGTGCGCGAACTCGTGGCTGCGGGCGTTGATCCGGGCCAGGATCTCCAGGCAGACGGCCGCGCGGGCGGCCGGGCTCGCGGCGGCCCAGGCGGGCTGCGCGGCCGTCAGGGCCGCGATCAGCGCCTGCGGCTCGGCGTGCGGGTAGGTGATGCCGAGCACCGGCCCGTACGGCGAGGTCTCGCCGCCGACCAGCTCCCCGCTGCCCGGGTGCCCCTCGATCGTGAACGGAGCGTCCAGCAGCGCCTCGAAGGCGGCCTGGCCGTCGGCCTGCCCCGTCTCGCCGTAGGCCTTGGCGAACTCCGGGTACGGCGACCAGTAGTCGCGCGAGGCGGAGGCTTCCAGGGCACCGGTGAGGGTCTGCTGGTGACGGTCGATCAGTTCGGCGACGAAGGGGTGGTCGGCCGGTGCGGTCATGGCGCGCTCCTTTTAGGGGCGGACGGGACGCACCCCAGCGTAACCGAACGATCGGTCGGTGCAAGACCCTGGTGGGGGGCTTGTGGGAGGCGTTTGGGAGGATGCCGGGCAGGGGGTGGGCGGTATGTCGATCGAACTGCCGGGCGAGCTGGTCTGGGTGATGAACCTGCTCGGGCTGAACTGGCCTGACGTGGACGAGGACGAACTGCGGGCCTGGGCGGGGCACGTGCGGGAGTTCGCCGCCGGGCTGCAGGGTGCCCACGACGACACTCACGCCATGGTGCAGGGTCTGGCCGCCAGCTACCAGGGGGCTTCCTACGAGGCGTTGGTCGACCGCTGGAGCCGGGCTTCGGCCGAGCACCACACGGTGCTGATCGACTGCTGCGGGGTGCTGGCCACCGGGCTGGAGCTGGCGGCCGACGGGATCGTGGTCGCCAAGGGCGCGGTGATCGCCGAGTTGGTCGCGATGGCCGCCGAGTTCGCCGCCGAGCAGGCGGCGGCGGTGGCGACCTTGGGGCTGGCGGAGGCGGCGAACGTGGTGATCGTCGAGGCCGGCAAGCGGGTGGTCAACGCGATCCTCCAGCAGATCGAGCAGGAGATCATCGGGCAGTTGGTCTCGATGGCGATCGAGCCGTTCCAGGCGGAGATCGAGAAGGCCGTCGGCGGGCTGGTCTTCGACGGTGTGGAGAAGGCGCTGGGGGGCGCGGCATGAGCGGCGGCTTCCGGGCGCACCCGGAGCACCTGGGCGCGGGCGCGCGCAAGGCGCACGAGCACGCCGACCGGGTCGAGCACCACTCGCGCGCCCTCGACTCCGCGACCCAGGGCAAGGTCCTGGGCCGGGGCAAGTTCGGCAAGCTGGTCGAGAAGGCCGTCCGGCCGGTGGTCGACTCGATGATCAAGGACATGTCCAAGGCGATGGCGGGCACCCACCGCTCCCTCGGCCACGGCCTGGAGATCACCAAGAAGAACCTCGACGAGGCCGAGAAGGCCGTCCGGGAGGGCTTGAAGGGCGACCGCACCTCCCTCAACAAGCACGGCATCAAGCTGGGGGACGGCCAGTCGATACCCGGCCGGGAGGCGTTGCAGCACCAGTACGACAAGCAGGTCCGCGAGCGCGTCGACGAGCTGGCGAAGCAGGGCCACGGGCCCGGACGGCACCTGCGGGTCTCGGACGACCAGCTCAAGGCCCGGCTGGGTAAGCCGTTCCAGGAGCGGCGGCGGAGGCCGCAGGAGACGGTTCGTGACGACCGGGGGCGGCCGGTCCGTCAGCCGGCGCAGTACGAGATGGTGTGGGACCGGAACGAGAACGGCTTCCTGAATTCGCGGGACAAGATCGACCCGCTGCACGGCCCGGAAGGCCCCAACCGTCCGGAGGCGGTCCGGTACGACGACTACGAGAAGGTCGACCAGTACGGAAACCCGAAGAAGCACACCTGTGACAACTACTCGACGGCCTTCAAGGACGAAGAGGCGTACATGTACGCCGAGCTGCGGGCGCGCCAGAAGATCGACCTCGGCGAAGGGCCGCCCCACCCGGCCAGGTTGACACCGGAGGAGGCGTGGGGGCCGGGAGATCACCGCGACAAGTTCAAGGGGTATTATCTTGACCCCACGAATCCGATGGGCCCGACCGGGCCGAATTATCGGAATGTGAACTTCGAGGGCGCGTCTATCGAAGCGTGGTACTACCCCGACGGAAAGGGTGGGTATACGTTGGCGACGATGTTCCCGAAGCCGGATCACGCGCACAATCCGGTCTCATGACTGCGCGGAACTGGCCGGTCCCCGGGTGGAACGAGCACAGCCGGCTGCCCGCCTGGTTCGCCTCCGTGTTCCAGCCCGAGCTGATCAACTACGTGGACGACTGGCGGGACTTCCACCGGGACAACGTGCTGCTCCGGGAGAGTTTCGAGTACATCCTGGAGCGGCAGCCGTTCAGTATCAGCGACTGGTACGACCTGACCAAGTGGATGTTCTACGCCGAGGGCGAGCTGTACGGCTACCTGCTCCAGGTGTACGAGTACTACTACCTGGGGTCCGACCGGATTCCGACGCTGCCGGACGAGCACCGGCCGAAGCCGGATTCCTATGGTCCGCCGTGGGTCTCCTTCCTGGATCCGACGCCCTGTGACATTCCCGGATGGTGCGAGAGCGAGGAAATCCGGGAATTCTACCTGTGGGCGTTCCATCCGAAGGTGATCAAGCACCTGTACATGTACGACCTCTGGGCGCGGGAGAGACCACTGGTCCGGGCCGGTCTGCGGTACCTGATCGAGGAGAAACCGTTCTCGGTGCGGGACTGGAAGCTGTTCACCCAGTCCGAGTTCGCGTCCGAGGCCGAGCTGTACGCCTTTCTGGTAGATCTCTACGAGTACTTCTACGACGAGGAGCCCCCGCGCCATGCCCCTGCGTGACGAACTGCCGCCGCGTACCGGCCCCTGGGCCAGTCGGTTCGACAGTGAGGAGGCGCTGGTCAAGGCGGACGATGCGCTGCGGGCCGCCGCGCTGCGGGACCGCGACCTCGCGCCCGTGCTGCCGTACGGGGAGGTGTACGGGTACTGGCTGGACGGGCGGGGGAACGCGACGGCGATCGCGATCGATCCGGCGGAGCCGTACGGGGCGGACGGGGAGCTGCAGTACGTGTACGGGGACTTCCTGACCGGGGCGCACGTGTACGGGGTGTACCGGCCGGCGGCGGGGGTCGGGGCGCAGGGGCCGGCCGGGGCCGGGGAGCTGTGGAACACCACGCTGTACCCGTACCCCGGGGGGTCGCTCGACCCCGTGACGGTGCCGTTGGCGGAGTTGGGGCTGGACGTGCCGGGGGTGGACCGGCGGTTCGTGAACTTCTGTGCCGGGGTGCTCGGGGTGGAGGCGGTGGACGACCTCGGGATGTTGAAGGAGACCTTCGGCGGGGCGTGGCCGGACTACCGGGAGGTGGTGCGGGCGGGGTTGGCGCACCTGGCGCGGCAGCCGATGCCGGTGGAGCAGTGGTACGCGCTGACGTACGTGGCGTTCCCGGACCGGCGGGCGTTGGGGTACTACCTGGCGCAGGTGTACGCGTACCTGTTCGACGGCTTCGACGCGATGCCGGTCGCCCCGCAGTAGCGGTGGGGCCGGTCTACGGGATGCCGAGCTCGAAGAGGACGTAGCCCGCGTACCAGCCGGAGGCCAGGGCGGTGAGGGTGAGGACGAAGGCGAGCGAGGCGTTGCTCAGCCGGCGCAGGGCGACGGCGAGCGGGAGGAAGAGGGGGAAGGCGGGCAGCAGGTAGCGGGAGGTGTTGCCGAAGATCTGCTGGCTGCCGAGCACCAGGACGACGGTGACCAGGGTGTAGACCAGGAGGAAGACCGGCACCCGCATCCGCACCAGCAGGAAGACCAGGATCGGCAGGGAGAAGACCAGCAGGAGCGCGATCAGGTCTTCGGTCGGGTACGCGAAGTAGTAGTCGGTGTGGCCGAAGACCACGCCGCGCAGCACCGACATGGTGTGCCGGCCGTAGTCGAAGAAGTGCATCCAGGCCCCGCGCTGGAGCGTGAAGTACCCCGTCCACTCCCCCATCCGCCAGCCGACCCAGGCCACGTAGCCGAACAGGCCCAGCGGGGCGATCGCCATCGCGAGCAGCGGGCGCCAGACGCCGTCCCGGCGGTGGTACAGCGCGAACAGGCCGGCCACGCCGAGGGCGCCGATCAGGGCGGAGGCGGTCGGGCGGTTGAGCCCGGCGATCAGGGTGAGCACCCCGGCCTCGATCCACCGGCGGGTGAGCACCGCGTAGCAGGCCCAGGCGGCCAGCGCGACGAAGAGCGAGTCGGAGTAGACCGCCCACTCGGCGCCGGAGCCGGGGAAGAGGCCCCAGATCGCGGCGGCCAAGATGCCGGCCCGGCGGTCGGTCAGGTGGGCGGTGACGGCGTAGATGCCGGCCGCGGCGACGAAAGAGGAGAGGACGGAGACGACCATCCCGGCGCCGTAGGTGCCCAGACCGGTGACATCCGAGACCAACCGCATCAAGCCCGGGTAGAGCGGGAAGAAGGCAGCCGAGTTCTGGTCGTGCGTCATCCACTGACCGGGCGGGAGCAGCACGAGCTGGGGGTGGTAGCCGTTGGCGGCGACCTGCTGGTACCACCAGCCGTCCCAGCTCTGCAGGACGTCCCAGGCGTGGGCGCCGCCACCGAAGCGCGGCTCCTTGTGCTTGAAATCTCCTGAGGAGTTGAGCAGCCACATGAAGACGGCGAACCCGAGCAGCTTGACCACGCCGAACACCGCGAGCGCGGGCCCGAACCGGTGGGCGGCCCGCCGGGCCCAGTGGTCGAGACCACTGGGTGAGGGGCCCTGACCAGCCGCGTTCTCCGGCAGGAGCTCCTCGACCGGTGAACCGGGTATTGCGTTCATCTGATCCTGACCCCGCCCGTGTGTGGCTCACTGGTTGGTGATGGATGGCCTGCCGACCCCAAGAGCCTAGGTCATGGCAGGTCGGAGGGGGGATCTTCCTCACCCGGCTCTCAGCGAGCCGCTTGTAAAATCCGACCAGCCCATCAATCAAGGCCAGCGGCGGGAAAAGCCTGATGACGTCAGCGAGTACCGGGATCACCCTCTCCGTGGTCATCCCCATGTACAACGAAGAGGAAGCGCTCCCTGCCCTCGCCGCCCGGCTCCGCCCGGCCCTGGAGGGCACTGCGGTGCGGTACGAGGTGGTGGCCGTCGACGACGGCAGCCGCGACAAGACCGCGGCCGTCCTCGCCGACCTGCGGGAGACCTGGCCCGAGCTGCGGGTGGTCCGGCTGCGCCGCAACTCCGGCCACCAGGCCGCGCTCACGGCCGGCCTGCACCGCGCCCGCGGCGCGTACGTGGCCAGCATCGACGCCGACCTCCAGGACCCGCCGGAGAAGATCGCCGAGATGCTGGCGCTGGCCCGCCGGGACGGGCTCGACATCGTCTACGGGGTGCGCACCGACCGCTCCACCGACACCGGCTTCAAGCGCCGCACGGCCGGGGTCTACTACGGCCTGATGCGGCGGCTGGTCGGCAAGCAGATGCCCGCCCAGGCGGGTGACTTCCGGCTGCTCAGCCGGGAGGCCGTGGAGGCGCTCAAGCAGCTGCCCGACCAGCAGCGGGTCTACCGCCTGCTGGTGCCCTGGCTGGGCTTCCCGAGCGGGGAGGTGCACTACCAGCGGGAGGAGCGGGTGGCGGGCGAGACCAAGTACCCGCTGAGCAAGATGATCGGCCTCGCGGTGGACAGCATCACCGGCTTCTCGGCCGCCCCGCTGCGGATCGCCACCTGGCTGGGCGTGACCAGCTTCTTCGCCTGCCTGGGCCTGCTGGTCTTCAGCCTGGTGGCCTACGGGGAGGGCAAGACCGTGCCGGGGTGGACCTCGCTCTTCGTCGGGCTGCTCTTCATCGGGGCGGTGCAGCTGATCTGCGTGGGCCTGCTGGGCGAGTACATCGGGCGGATCTACACGGCGGTGCAGCGGCGCCCGACGTACTTCGTCGGCTACGACTCGGCGGAGGGCACCGCCGGTGACGCCGCCGGTGATTCCCCGGCGATGGTCGGGCCGCGGCACGAGGGGGAGCGGGCCGGCGTCTGAGGAGCGGCGGCCCCGGGGCACGCGGGTGCCGTGGCGGGATCGGGGCGGTGCCCCGGGCTGACGAGCTGTCGGCCGGGCGGGGATACTCGGTCGCATGGCCGAGAACACCACCCGCACCGCCTACACCGTCGACTCCCTGCTCGCCGTGACGGTGGGGGTCTTCAACGAGCGCGGGTACGACGGCACCTCGATGGAGGACCTGTCGCGGGCGGCCGGGATCTCGAAATCCTCGATCTACCACCACGTGCGGGGCAAGGAGGAGCTGCTGCGGCTCGCCGTGGGGCGGGCGCTGGACGCGCTCTTCGCCATCCTGGCCGAGCCGGCGGCCGTCGCGGGCCGGCCGGTGGACCGGCTGGAGCACGTGGTGCGGCGCACCACCGAGGTGCTGCTGGCCGAGCTGCCCTACGTGACGCTGCTGCTGCGGGTGCGGGGCAACACCGCGACCGAGCAGTGGGCGCTGGAGCGGCGCCGGGACTTCGACCACCAGGTCTCCGAGCTGCTGCGGGCCGCCGTGGTCGCGGGTGAACTGCGCTCGGACGTGGAGCCCCGGCTGGCCACCCGGCTGCTCTTCGGCATGATCAACTCGGTGGTGGAGTGGTACCGCCCGGGCGCCCGGGGCGCCGACGGGGTGGCCGAGGCCGTGGTGCACCTGGCCTTCGACGGCCTGCGGGCGCGGTAAGGGGCACTCACACCGGCGGCACCTGGTCGGTCTCCTCGAAGACCAGCATGGTCTGGCTGGAGAGCACCTGCGGGATGGCCTGGATCCGGCCCAGCACCAGCTCGCGCAGGGCCTGGTTGTCGGCCGCGTGCACCAGCAGCAGGACGTCGAATTCGCCGCCGACCAGTGCGATGTGCGCGACGCCCGGGAGGGCGAGCAGCTGCTCGCGGACGGTGCGCCAGGAGTTCTGCACGATCTTCAGGGTGAGGTAGGCCGTCGCGCCCTGCCCGGCCCGTTCGTGGTCGACCCGGGCGGTGAAGCCGCGGATCACGCCGTCCTCGACCATCCTGGAGATGCGGGCGTACGCGTTCGCGCGGGAGACGTGCACCCGCTCGGCGACCGAACGGATCGACGCCCGGCCGTCCTGTTGCAGCAACCGAAGGATCGCACGGTCCACCCGGTCCAACTGGCCAGCCCGGTCAGACCTGGACATCTGTTCACCCGACACGGCCCCCCACCCTCTCAGTATGGACGTAGTGCCACCAGCAGACCGCCTACTCGGCCGTATGTCCACCACCGTGACGCAACTCTGGTCAGAATGACCAAGCGACCGAACAATCGGTAGGGAGGAAGTGCCCAGGCGAGAGCCCCGGTGCCCCTCCGCTCACCCACGGCACCCCTGCCGCACCCCCCACACCCCCGGAGGTGCCCGAGATGACCGTCCTCGACCACAGGCACCCGGCCACCGTGCCGGGCTGGCTCCCTGGAGCGACCGCCCCGCGGACCGACCCGGCTCCCCTGCTGCCGGACTCCTCGCCGCTCCGCGTTCTCGGCACCGAGGCCCAGACCAAGACCGACCCCGCCCTGCTGCGCGAGCTCTACCGCCGCCTGGTGGTCGGCCGCCGCTACAACCAGCAGGCCACCACCCTCACCAAGCAGGGCCGGCTGGCGGTCTACCCCGCCTCCACCGGCCAGGAGGCCTGTGAGGTGGCCGCCGCGCTGGCGCTGCGCCCGCAGGACTGGCTGTTCCCCAGCTACCGCGACACCCTCGCGGTGGTCTCCCGGGGCGTCGACCCGCTGGAGGCGCTCACCCTGCTGCGCGGCAGCGCGCACACCGGCTACGACCCCAAGGCCACCCGGACGGCCCCGCTGAGCACCCCGCTCGCCACCCAGGCCCCGCACGCCGTGGGCCTGGCCCACGCGGCCCGGCTGGCCGGCGACCAGACCGTCGCGCTCGCCATGCTCGGCGACGGCGGCACCAGCGAGGGCGACTTCCACGAGGCGCTGAACTTCGCCGCCGTGCTCAACGCGCCGGTGGTCTTCCTGGTGCAGAACAACGGCTACGCCATCTCGGTGCCGCTCACCCAGCAGTCGGCGGCGCCCAGCCTGGCCCACAAGGCCGTCGGCTACGGCATGCCCGGCCGGCTGGTGGACGGCAACGACGCGGCGGCCATGCACGCGGTGCTCAGCGAGGCCGTCGAGCGGGCCCGCGCCGGCGGCGGCCCGACCCTGATCGAGGCGCTCACCTACCGGATCGAGGCGCACACCAACGCCGACGACGCCACCCGGTACCGCGAGGAGGCCGAGGTCACCGCCTGGCGCGAGCACGACCCGATCCTGCTGATGGAGCGCCACCTGCGCCCGGCCGGCGTGCTCGACGACGAGCTCGTCCGGGAGGCCGCCGAGGAGGCCGAGGCGCTGGCCGCCCGGATGCGCGCCGAGTTCCACGCCGAACCCGAATTGGACCCGATGTCGCTCTTCACCCACGTATACGCCGAGATGACCCCGCAACTGCGCGAGCAGTCGGCCCAGTTGGCGGCGGAGCTGGCGGCCGAGGCCGAGGTGGAAGCCCGATGACCACGGCCACCGCACTGCGCACCTCCACCATGGCCCAGGCGCTCAACCTGGCCCTCAAGGACGAGATGCGGGCCGACCCGACCGTGCACGTGCTCGGCGAGGACGTCGGCGCGCTCGGCGGCGTCTTCCGGATCACCGACGGCCTGACGGCCGAGTTCGGCGAGGACCGCTGCCTCAACACCCCGCTCGCCGAGGCGGGCATCCTCGGCACCGCGATCGGCATGGCGATGTACGGCCTGCGCCCGGTGGTGGAGATGCAGTTCGACGCCTTCGCCTACCCGGCGATGGAGCAGCTCGTCTCGCACGTCGCCAAGATGCGCAACCGCACGGCCGGCAGGCTGCCGCTGCCGATCACCATCCGCGTCCCCTACGGCGGCGGTATCGGCGGCGTCGAGCACCACAGCGACTCCTCCGAGGCGTACTACGCCTCCACCCCCGGCCTGCACGTGGTGACCCCGGCCACGGTCGAGGACGCCTACGGCCTGCTGCGCGCCTCGATCGCCTCCGACGACCCCGTGGTCTTCCTGGAGCCCAAGCGGCTCTACTGGGGCAAGAGCGAGTGGGACCCGTCGCTCGCGGTGCCGCCGATCGGCAAGGCCGCGCTGAAGCGGGACGGCCGCTCGGCGGTGCTGATCACCTACGGCCCCTCGCTGCCGATCTGCCTGGACGCGGCCGAGGCCGCCAAGGCCGAGGGCTGGGACCTCGCGGTGCTCGACCTGCGCACCCTGGTGCCCTTCGACGAGCAGACGGTCTGCGAGGTGGTCCGCTCGATCGGGCGGGCCGTGGTGGTGCACGAGGCCACCGGCTTCGGCGGCCCCGGTGCGGAGATCGCCGCCCGGGTCACCGAGCGCTGCTTCCACCACCTGGCCGCGCCGGTGCTGCGGGTCACGGGCTTCGACATCCCCTTCCCGCCGCCGATGCTGGAGCACCATCACCTGCCCGGGGTGGACCGGATCCTGGACGCCGTCGCCCGGCTCCAGTGGGAGGACGGACGATGATGCCGGTGGTGCGGGAGTTCAAGCTGCCCGATCTCGGTGAGGGGCTCACCGGGGCCGAGGTGGTCCGCTGGATGGTCGAGGTCGGCGAGGTCATCGCGATCGACCAGCCGGTGGTCGAGGTGGAGACCGCCAAGGCCGTGGTGGAGGTGCCCTGCCCGTACGGCGGCGTGGTCACCGCCCTCTACGGCGCGGAGGGCGAGGAGATCGCCGTCGGCGCCCCGCTGATCACCGTCGCGGTGGCGCCGGCGGAGGGTGCCGAGGCACTGGTGGCCGCGGAGGCGGCGGCCGCCGCCGCGGTGGCCGCCGAGCGGCCGCTGGTCGGGTACGGCGTGGCCGAGCCCGCCAAGGGCGGGCGGCGGGCGAGGGTCGGGGTCGCTCCGGTCACTGCTGCTGCTCCGGCTCCGGCTGCTGCTCTGACTCTGGTTCCGGCTCCGGTTGCCGTGGCTGCTCCGGTGGCGCCCGTCCCGGTCGTGGTGCCGGTGATCTCGCCGCTGGTGCGGCGGTTGGCCCGGGAGCAGGGCGTCGACCTGACCGCGCTGACCGGCAGCGGGCCGGACGGGCTGATCATGCGGGCGGACGTGGAACGGGCGGTCGCGGCGAAGGTGACCGCTCCGGCCGCTGCGGCTTCCGCTACCGCTGCGGCTTCGGCTGCGGCTTCGGCCGAGGGGGTCATCCCGCTGCGCGGGCTGCGCAAGGCGGTGGCCGAGAAGCTCAGCCGCAGCCACCGGGAGATCCCGGCCGCGACCTGCTGGGTGGACGCCGATGCCACCGAACTGATGGCGCTGCGCCGGCAGTTGAATGCCACCCCGGGGCCCAAGGTGAGCGTGCTCGCGCTGCTCGCCAAGATCTGCACGGTCGCGCTGGACCGCTTCCCGGAGCTCAACTCCAGTGTCACCGAGGACGGTTCGGGGATCATCCGGCACTCCGTGGTGCACCTGGGCTTCGCCGCCCAGGGCGAGCGCGGCCTGGTCGTCCCGGTGGTCCGGGACGCGCACCTGCGCAGCACCGACCAACTCGGCGAGGAGCTGGGAAGGTTGACCGAGGGTGCCCGGACCGGCGCGCTCAAGCCGGCCGAGCTGACCGGCGGCACCTTCACCCTCAACAACTACGGCGTCTTCGGTGTGGACGGCTCCACCCCGATCCTCAACCACCCCGAGGCCGCCATGCTCGGCGTCGGCCGGATCGTGGCCAAGCCCTGGGTGCACCAGGGCGAGTTGGCCGTCCGCCAGGTCACCCAGCTCTCATTCACCTTCGACCACCGCGTCTGCGACGGCGGCACGGCCGGCGGCTTCCTCCGCTTCGTCGCCGACTGCGTCGAGCAGCCCGGCATGCTCCTGCGCCAGCTCTGACCAGCCCGTCCGGCTTCACCGAGGCGGCCACCCGACCGGGTGGCCGCCTCGCCTGCGTGCGCGCGGGGAATGGGCGCCGGGCGGAGGTGGTGGAGCCGGTTCCGGCAGGGGGCACCTGCGGGCCGAAGGCTGGGGCGCGGCGGGCGAGAGTAGCGCTTTGATGGGGTGGGTGTCCGGGCTTCGCCGGATTTGTGGGATGAGCTGTCTGTGCGTGGCACGCTACCGAGACGTCAGCGGGATGGGCCAGACGTGGAAACGGGACGACCGGAAGCGAAGCGATTCTCTTGGGCACTCGTCAAATCGCGGTGAAGACACCATCGTTGAGGGTCCGAGCGGGCCATGGGTCGGTGGCGGTCGCTGCCGTGCCGGGGCTGGGAATGCCGGTGATCGAGCCGGAGGACGAGGCGCCGGAGGCGGTGGAGCCGGGAGCCGGGGCCGCTCGGGTCGAGGTGGCAGAGGCGGAAAACCCGGCCCTGGCGGCCGAGTTGGTGGTGCCGCCCCGGCCGGAGCTGCCGCCGGTGGCGCACCTGCGGTCGGTGCTGCACGTGCAGTCGGTGGCTCAGGTGATGCCGATGGTACCGGTGGTGCCGGTGGTCCAGCCGGTGGTGGCCCTGTCGCAGTCGGCCGAACCGGTGGGCGGGGTCGTGGAGCGGGTGGCGCCGGGTGCACAGGTGCCCCCGGCGGCGCCGGTCCAGCCGATGTTCCCCGATGCGCCGGGGCTCAACTGGGCCGGGCCCGGGGATCATTGGAGCCGGGCCTGGGCGCTCGGAACGGTCGGGGAGACCGAGGTGACACCGCCGGCCGCACCCGAGCCGGTGGCGGCCGTGGTCGAGGGCGGGGCGCCGACGGCGCGGGACATCGAGTTGATCCGGGCCAGCCTGGCGGTGGTGGAACCGGTGGCGGACCGGGCCACCGCGCACTTCTACGCGCTGATCTTCCTGCACCACCCCGAGGTGCGGGCGCTCTTCCCGGCCGCGATGGACGTACAGCGCGACCGGCTGTTCCGGGCGCTGCTCGCGGCGGCTCGGGGCGCCGACGACCTGCCGGCGCTCACCGAGTACCTCTCCGCGCTCGGCCGGGGGCACCGGAAGTACGGCACGCTGACCGGCCACTACGGCCCGGTCGGCGAGTGCCTGATCGCCGCGCTGGAACGTTACTGCGGCAGCCGCTGGGACGCCGAGACCGAGCTGGCCTGGCGCCGGGTGTACGGGCTGATCGCCAAGGTGATGAGCGAGGCGGCGGAGGAGGCGGCCCGGGTCTCGCCGCCCTGGTGGCAGGCGGAGATCGTCGGGCACCGGCTGCGCACCCCGGAGGTGGTCGAGCTGACGCTGCGGCCGGACCAGGCGTACCCGTACCGGGCCGGCCAGCACGCCTCGGTGGAGACGCCCTGGTGGCCCCGGGTCTGGCGGCAGTTCTCCTTCGCCACCGCCCCGCGCCCGGACGGCCTGCTCACCTTCCAGGTCAAGGCGGTGCCGGCGGGCTGGGTGAGCAATGCGCTGGTGCACCGGGCCGCGCCCGGGGACGTGCTGCGGATCGGGCCCGCCGCCGGGGCGATGGTGGTGGACCACGCGGGCGGGGAGGACCTGCTCTGCCTGGGCGGCGGCACCGGCATAGCGCCGATCCGGGCCCTGGTCGAGGAGGTGGCCGAGCACGGCGCGGGCGGCCGGGCGGTGGACGTGTTCTACGGCGCGCGGCGGCGCGCGGACCTCTACGAGCTGGCGGAGCTGCGGCGACTGGCGACCGTGCACCGGTGGCTCTCGGTGCGGGCGATGGTCTCGGCGGAGCCGGTGGTCACCGGGGAAGCGCTGGTGGGCGAGCTGCCCGAGGTGATCGGCGGGCCGGGCGGGGCGTGGCGCGGCCGGGCGGCGTACCTGAGCGGGCCCGCCGCGATGGTGCGGCGGGCCGCGGGGGCGCTGCTGCGGGCCGGGGTGGCGCCCACGGCGATCCACCACGACCTGGTGGGCGAGCTGGCCTGAGCCCGGGCCCCGGGCCGGCGAGTGGGCCCCGGTCCGGTGAGTGGGCGCGTCAGTCGAGGTCGGCGGCGAGGGTCGCGCGGATGCCCTCGATGTTGGCGGCCAGGTAGGCGCGGAGCGACGGGGGGACGACGTTGACCGAGGTGACGCCCTCGCGGGTGAAGGGCAGCCGGACGATCTCGTACTCGCCCTGGGGCTCGTCCACCTCGGGGCCGTGCCGACGGCTCGGGTCCATCGCGGCGAGGCGGCAGACGAAGAAGTGCTGCACCTTGACGCCGTGCGGGTGGGCCGGCGTGCCGTCCTCGTGGTGGGAGTGGGCGACGGTGTCGACGAAGGCGTGCACGACCCCCTCGACCCGGCCGCCGAGCTCCTCGTCCACCTCGCGGTGCAGCGCGGCGAGCACCGACTTGTCCTCGGGCTCGACCCCGCCGCCGGGAGTGATCCAGTACGGCCGGGCGCCCGGGCGGGTGCGCTTGATCAGCACCAGGGAGGCGGGGGCGTGCGGGTCGTCCGGGTCCACCTCCAGCAGGATCGCCCGGGCAGTGCGCTTCACCACGGGACGGACCGGGCCGGTCATGGCCACCTCCGGAGGGGGCTCGGTACAGCTCTGGACAGCGGGGAGTCTCCCGCGCGGCGGGACGGCTGAAACTCGCCGCCGACCGCCCGGTGGGTGGTTCGACTGCGCCGAACGGCTGATTCGCCGCGTTGCGGCGGTACGGCTGCCGGGAGTGGGCGGTCGTTCGATGGATCTTTGATGGTGAGGTCGGCCAGGAGACAATAGGGGTAAAGCAAGGGTCAATCGCCGGTAAATGCCATGGAAGTGAAGGTCGCGTGAAGAACGGAAGGCTTCGGGCGATTGCGGGCCCGTCGGCCCTGTGCTGCAATGAGCGCCAGTCGGGCGAATCGGCGCGGATTACTCCGCCTGCCCGCTCCGCATGAGGACTCGACCGGGGACTGGTAATCGCCATGGAACGCACGGGTCGGGCCGAAGCCGCGGAGCCGGAGGGCGGCGCGGCGAGGAACATACGGGGCGTCAGACCCCCGGACCGGCCCGCCGCCCGGGCGGTGACCAGGCGGACCGGCCGGCCGCCCACCCTGATCGCCTCGGTGCAGCGGGCCCTGCGGCTGCTGGAGGCGGTCGGCGAGCAGCAGCGCGGGGCGACGGCCAAGCAGCTGGCCCGCACGGCCGGGCTGCCGCTGGGCACCACGTACCACTTGCTGCGCACCCTCGCCCACGAGGGCTACCTGCGGCGGCTGGACGGCAAGTTCTACTTCGGCGCGGCCGTGGACGCCATCGGCCGGGCCGAGGACCGGCACGCCTGGCAGGACGGTCTGCGGCAGCGGATGGCGCTGCTGGGCGAGGAGTTGGGTGCGGCGGTGTACTACGCGGTCTACCAGGACGGCGAGGTGCGGGTGGTGGACGTGGCGACCGGCCCGGCCCGGCCGGCGGTGGCGGAGTGGGCCGACTTCCGGGCCACCGCGCACGCGCACGCCATCGGGCTCTGCCTGCTCTCGCAGTTGGGCGAGGAGGGCCGGCGCGACCACCTGGCCCGCCACCCGCCGCAGGACCTCACCCCGGCCACCCTCACCGACCGGGCGGCGCTGCTGCGCCGGCTGGCCGCGGTGGAGCCGACCCGCCCGGTGCTCGAGCGGCAGGAGTACCAACTCGGCACGGTCTGCGCGGCGGTGCCGATCACCGTCGGGGCGGCGGTGGCGACCATGGCGCTCTCGCTCCCGGTGGCCGAGGCGGCCCGGCTGCCGGCCGCCGCCGAGCGGCTGCGCGGACTGGTCGGGGCGATGACCCCCTCGTTCGTCCGGTAACGGCGCGCCGCAGTTCGTTCACCATTTGAAAAAGCACGTCTTGTCCGCTTCGTCCCCGAACGGGGACCATGGTGGGATCACGACACGCAGGACGTAGAACGAGAGGTAGAGGTACTCGCGCATGCACAGCACAGTCCAGGGCCAGGTGGTGATGCACCTCGTGGTCTCGAACGAGCTCTCCTTCCGCCTCCTGGTCGACCTGGAGTACGACCCGGCCGACCCGTTCGCGGTGCGCGTCACCTTCCACCTGCCCGGCGACGCCCCGGTCGCCTGGGTCTTCGCGCGCGAGCTGCTGCTCGACGGCATCAGCCGCCCGACCGGCGAGGGCGACGTGCACGTCCGCCCGGTGGGCGGCGAACTCGCCGACGTGCTGATCGTGTTGCGCTCCCCGGAGGGGGAGGCGCGGCTGCGCTCCGCCGCGCCCCCGCTGATCGCCTTCCTGACCAGGACGGACCGGATGGTGCCGATGGGTCAGGAGCTCACCGGGGACGAGATCGAGGCGCAGCTGGCCGACATCCTGAGCCAGGGCGGCGCGCGCGGGGTCTGAGGACGTGCGAAGGGGGCCCGGGCGTGCGGCCCGGGCCCCCTGTCGTTCGCGGTGCGTCAGTCCTTGTCGTCGAAGGCCAGGTGCAGGCCCCAGGAGACCAGGCTGATGATCAGCGAGCCGAACAGCGCCGCCCAGAAGCCCTGGACGTGGAAGTCCAGGCTGAGCTTGTCCGAGGCCCAGGAAGTCAGCCACAGCATCAGGGCGTTGATGAGGAAGGTGACCAGGCCGAGGGTCAGGATGAACAGGGGTAGCGAGAACAGCTTCACCACCGGCTTGATCAGCCAGTTCACCACCCCGAAGACCAGGGCGACGGCGATCACGGTGATCGTCTTGTGCTGCCAGTCGCCCCCGGAGAGGGTGATCCCGTCGACGATCCAGGCCGCCACCCAGATGGCCGCCGCGTTGATGAGCGTTTTGATGACGAAACTCTTCATGCCGCCGATCGTCGCAGCTCAGGGGGCCGGGCGGAAGCTCCCTGCCGGATGATGTTCAATGACCGGAGGACGGGTGGAGGGACGAGGATGAAGCTCTTCCGGTTGGACCAGCTGGACGCCGAGCGGGCGGCCAACGACGGTGCGTACCTGCGCTTCCTGAAGGAGCGCCACATGTCCGCCGGTCTGTACGCCCTGGCACCGGGTGAGACCGACACCCAGACCCCGCACGCCCAGGACGAGATCTACCAGATCGTCAGCGGCCGGGCCGAGTTGACCGTCGGCGACGAGACCGCGACGGTCGGCCGCGGCTGCGTGGTGTACGTGCCGGCCGGGGTGCCGCACCGCTTCCACCACGTCACCGAGGAGCTGCGGGTGCTGGTGGTCTTCTCGCCGCCCGAGGACTGAGGCGGCCTCCCGGGCCCGGCGGATCGGCCGGGTACCGTGCCGGTATGACCAGCACGCTTACCGAAGAACTCTGGGCTGCCGTCGAGCCGGTGTACGCCGAGATCCTGGCCCACCCCTTCCTCGGCGGACTGACCGACGGCACGCTGCCGCGCGAGGCCTTCCGGCACTTCGTCGTACAGGACTCGCACTACCTGCGCGACTACGCGCGGGCCCTGGCGGTCTGCGCCGCCAAGGCGCCCGGGGAGGCGGAGGTGCGGGCCTTCGCCGACGACGCGATCGGCGCGCTCGCCGCCGAGCAGGGCATGCACGCCGAGTTCCTCACCGCCTTCGGCGACACCGCCGAGCAGGCCGCCGCCGAGCCGGTGCTGCCGACCACCCGCGCGTACACCAGCTACCTGCTGGCCACCGTCTACGGCGGCTCCTTCGCCGAGGGCCTGGCCGCCGTGCTGCCCTGCTACTGGATCTACGCCCGGGTCGGCGAGCAGCTGCTCGCGCAGTCCTCCCCCGACCCGCTCTACGCCAAGTGGATCTCCACCTACGGAGACGAGGCGTTCCAGTCCGTGGTGCGGCGGGTGCTGGCGCTCACCGACCGCCTCGGCGAGGAGGTCTCCCCGGCCGAGCGGCGGCGGATGGTGGAGCACTTCAGCAGCACCTCGCGCTACGAGTGGATGTTCTGGGACGCCGCCTGGCGCGGGGAGACCTGGCCGGTCTGACCTCGCTCGGGCGCGGTGGCTGGGGGTGATCCCTGGGGCCCGGCCTCAGGGGGATCTCCGGGTTCTCTCGGGGGCTGGAACCCTCGTTCCGCAGGTACGCCCCCCGTACGATCGAAGTATCGAAAGCGAGCGGGACGCGGCGGAGAAGCCGGCGCTAGCCCGAGGGGAGAGAAGGAACCGACATGGCTGAGCTCTGGAAGTCGCTGCCCTCTTGGGTGCGCAACATCGTCGTCCCGATCATCGTCCTGGTCCTGGCCTGGAACCTGATCTGGTTCGTGGTCGGCGTGGTGAGCTCGCTGCTCGCGCTGGTGATCAAGGCCCTGGTGGTGGTCGGGGTGGCCGCCGCCGTCTGGATCCTGGTGAAGAAGGCAGCCAAGAGCTGACCTGGTCCGATCGAACGTCGAGACCCCGCCTCCGGAGCTTCCGGGGGCGGGGTCTTCGGTTGTGCACGGTGTGCCCGGTGACATCCGTCATGCGGGTTGCCGGACGGTAGGCACTGCAGCGGGTGGGGCCCCTCGCGGGATGGTTGAGCCACGGCCGGGAACGGCACCGGGGCGGAACCGAAAGGGCGGACACCAATGGCGATCGGCGTGAACGAGAAGACGGTCGGACAGCAGCAGGGCGGCCCCTGGTCGGCGCTGCGCCCGGTGGCGGTGGACATCGCGGTGCCGCTGGGCGCGTACTACGCGGCGCACTCGGTGCTCGGGCTCGGGCTGGTGCCCTCGCTCGCGGTCAGCAGCGTGGTGCCGCTGGTGCGGACGGTGGCGCAGCTGCGGCGGGACCGCTCGGTGAACGGGCCGGCCCTGCTGATGCTGATGGTCAACCTGGTGGGCATCGCGCTCTCCGCCGTGGCCGGCGACCCCCGGCTGATGATCGCCAAGGACGGTGCGGTCAGCAGCGTGATCGGCCTCGGCATGCTGGCCTCGGTGGTGATCGGGCGGCCGATGATGACGGCGGCGATGCGGCCGTTCATCGTCCGGGATGAGGCGGAGAAGGAGGCGGCTTGGGAGCGGGCCTCGGGCGGGGCCCTCTTCCGGCGGTACGAGCGGGCGTTCACGCTGGTCTGGGGCACGGCGCTGGTCGCGGAGTGCGTGGCGAAGGTCGTCCTCGCGTACACCCTGCCGGTGGCGACGATGGCCTGGCTGAGCACGCTGCTGCTGGTCGGTGCGATCGTGCTGGCGATGGTGGTGGGGAACGTCTTCGCCGGGAAGATCGCCGAACTGGTGGCGTGAACCCACTGGGGGCGCGGGGAACTGCGCGACTGGCCATGCACCTCCGTGCACGGTTGATCGCGCAGTTCCCCGCGCCCCTGCTGTGGTTACTCCTGGATCGGAATGGTTTCCGCCACCGGCGTCGGTGAACTCTGTTGGCTGTTCATCGAGTTGAGGAGCTGGCGGGCCAGGCCGAGGCCGGTGCCGCCCATGGTGAGGGCCTTGGCGAACATGTCGCCCATGCCCTCCGCGCCGTTCAGCAGGATCATGTGCTCGACGTTGCCGAAGGCCTCGGCGCCGGCCCGGACGATGTCCGGCCAGTTCTCGGCGAGTTGCTGGGCGACCACGGCCTCCTGGTTCTCGGCCAGGGCGGCCGCGCGGGCCTTGATCGACTCCGCCTCGGCCAGACCGAGGGCGCGGGCGGCCTCGGCGGTCGCGAGGCCCTTGGCCTCGGCTGCGGCGGCCTCGGCCTGGCCGGTGGCCTTGGTGGCCTCGGCGGAGGCCAGACCGCGGGCCCGGGTGGCCTCGGCCTCGGCGAGGGCGGCGACCTTGACCCGGCTGGCCTCGGCGGCGGCCTTGAGCTCGGTCTCCTTGGCCTGGGCCTGGGCGGCCGAGATCCGGGCGTCGCGGTCGGCCTCGGCCTTGGTGCGGGTCTCGTAGGCGCGGGCGTCGGCCGGCTTGCGGACGTCGGCCTGGAGCTGCTGCTCCTTGCGGAAGGCCTCCAGCTCGGCGACCTTGGTCTCCTGGACCACGACCTCCTGGCGGGCGGCCGCCTGGGCCAGCGGGCCGGCCTGCATCGCGTGGGCGGTGGCCTTCTCCAGCTCGGCCTGGTAACCGGCCTGCTGGATACCGGAGTTGCGGGTGGCCTCGGCCTTGCGGGCGAAGGCCTCCTGCTCGGCCTCGGTGGCCATCCGGTCGGCCGCGGCGGCCGCGATGCGGGCGTCCCGCTGGACGGCGGCGGCGTGCGGGGCGGCCAGGTTGGTGATGTACCCGGTCGGGTCGAGGATCTCCTGGATCTGGAGCGAGTCGATGATCAGGCCGAGCTTCTCCATCTCGGAGCCGGAGGCGGACCGGGTCTCGGCGGTGAGCCGCTCGCGGTCGCGGATCATGTCCTCGACCGTCAAGGAGCCGACGATGGAACGGAGATGGCCGGCGAAGACGTTGTGGACCCGGGGGCCCATCGAGGTCTGCTGGCCGAGGAAGCGGCGGGCCGCGTTGGCGATCGAGACCAGGTCGTCGCCCACCTTGAAGATGACGACGCCCTTGACGTGCACCGGGATGCCCTGGGACGTCACGCACTCGACGTCCAGGTCGGCCTCGTTGAGGTCGAGCGAGAGCCGGCGGACCACCTGGAGGCCCGGGGTCACGAGCGTGCCCCGGCCGGTGACGATGCGGAAGCCAAGCCCGTCGCCGACCCCCTCGGTGCGGTGCTTGGAGCCGGAGATGATGAGAGCCTCGTCCGGCTCGGCGACCCGCCACATCATCTTGAAGAGCACGACGACCAGTACGACAGCGGCGATGGCGCCGCCCAAAACGCCGATGAACATCGGCAGATTCCCCCTTCAGGGCACACCGGCGTCCCGTGGCTGCGCGAGTTGTGCAGGGTTGCGCGGGACGCGGTGGCAGATCGAGATTGTGCGCCTGTCGGATTCCGTTGGGAAGGGCGGGGTGCCGGTTGTCGGGGTCGTTATGCGGTCAGTGGCGCGACGTACACCGTGCGTGGTGGCTGGTACTCGACCACCAGCACCTGACTCCCGATCGGCAGCGGCTCGCCGGGCACCGCGAGGTAGGCGAGGAACGCCTCCGTCCCGCCGCGCTCGGGGACGTGCACCAGCACCTCCCCCACCAGGCCCGCGCCGATCCTCCCGGTCACCCGGCCGGTGGTCCCGATCATCCCCGTCGTCATGCGAGCCCTTTCGTCATGCCGGCCCCGTCGTCACGCCCGGAGTCTGCCACCCGTCCGACGGCTGGAACCCTGCTGGACCAGCTCCCTCCGGCCCGCTACGGTGGCGGATGTCTTGTCGCGGGCAATTCCGCCCGACGACACGGGAGCTCGGAGCACCGGGCTGAGAGGGCGCTGACGGATCTCTGCATCCACCTGCTGCGCCGACCGCAGGAACCTGACCGGGTAATGCCGGCGTAGGGAGATAGAGGGTCTCATGACCACGTCCGAGTCACAGCACAGCCCTGCCCAGACCGCTGTCACCAGTGCCTCCACCGGGTACCCGACGCCCGCCTGGCGCAAGGCGTACCGGGAGGGTTCGCGGCCCGACCTGCGCGTCCCGTACCGCGAGGTGCAGC
The DNA here is from genome assembly GCF_002943525.1 of Kitasatospora sp. MMS16-BH015. Taxonomy (NCBI): domain Bacteria; kingdom Bacillati; phylum Actinomycetota; class Actinomycetes; order Kitasatosporales; family Streptomycetaceae; genus Kitasatospora; species Kitasatospora sp. MMS16-BH015. Next base: position 4,517,937 of record NZ_CP025394.1, read on the forward strand.
TCACCAACGGCAAGACCGTCCCGCTCTACGACACCTCCGGTCCGTACACCGACCAGGCCTTCGAGGCCGACGTGCGGCGCGGCCTGCCGCCGCTGCGCGACGCCTGGATCCGCCAGCGCGGCGACGTGGAGGAGTACGACGGCCGGGAGGCCCGGCCGGAGGACGACGGCATCAAGCACACCTCCCCGCGCGGTGGCAACCTGCGCAACCTGGACGCCGTCTTCCCGGGCCGTCCGCGCCGTCCGCTGCGTGGACGTGACGGAGTACCGGTGACCCAACTCGCCTACGCGCGGCGCGGGATCGTCACCCCGGAGATGGAGTTCATCGCGCTCCGGGAGGGCCTGGACGCGGAGTTCGTGCGCAGCGAGGTCGCGGCCGGACGGGCCGTCATCCCGCTGAACGTGAACCACCCCGAGGTGGAGCCGGCCATCATCGGCACCAACTTCCTGGTCAAGATCAACGCCAACATCGGCAACTCGGCGGTGACTTCCTCGATCGAGGAGGAGGTGGAGAAGATGACCTGGGCGACCCGCTGGGGCGCCGACACGGTCATGGACCTCTCCACCGGGCGCAACATCCACACCACCCGCGAGTGGATCCTGCGCAACTCCCCGGTGCCGATCGGCACCGTGCCGCTCTACCAGGCCCTGGAGAAGGTGGACGGCCGGGCGGAGGACCTCAGTTGGGAGGTCTACCGGGACACCATCATCGAGCAGTGCGAGCAGGGCGTCGACTACATGACGGTGCACGCGGGCGTGCTGCTGCGGTACGTGCCGATGACGGCCCGCCGCAAGACCGGCATCGTCTCGCGCGGCGGCTCGATCATGGCGGCCTGGTGTCTGGCGCACCATCAGGAGAACTTCCTCTACACCAACTTCGAGGAGCTCTGCGACATCCTCGCCGCCTATGACGTGACCTTCTCGCTCGGTGACGGCCTGCGGCCGGGCTCGATCGCGGACGCCAACGACGAGGCGCAGTTCGCCGAGCTGCAGACGCTGGGCGAACTCGGGCGGATCGCCCGGGAGCGCGGCGTGCAGGTGATGATCGAGGGCCCGGGCCACGTCCCGATGAACAAGATCAAGGAGAACATGGATCTCCAGAAGGAGATCTGCGACGAGGCGCCGTTCTACACCCTCGGCCCGCTCACCACCGACGTGGCGCCCGGTTACGACCACATCACCTCGGGCATCGGCGCGGCGATGATCGCCTGGTGGGGCACAGCGATGCTCTGCTACGTCACGCCCAAGGAGCACCTGGGCCTGCCCAACCGGGACGACGTCAAGACCGGCGTGATCACCTACAAGATCGCCGCCCACGCCGCCGACCTGGCCAAGGGCCACCCCGGCGCCCAGGCCTGGGACGACGCGCTCTCCGACGCCCGCTTCGAGTTCCGCTGGGAGGACCAGTTCAACCTGGCCCTCGACCCGGAGACCGCGCGCGACTTCCACGACGAGACGCTCCCGGCCGAGCCGGCCAAGACCGCGCACTTCTGCTCCATGTGCGGCCCGAAGTTCTGCTCGATGAAGATCAGCAAAACCATCAATGAGAAGTTCGGCGCCGGGGCGGCATCGCCGGAGTACGACGAGGCGGCTGTCGAGGGCATGAAGGCCAAGTCCGAGGAGTTCGCGGCCCAGGGCAACCGGGTCTACCTCCCCCTGGCCGACTGACGGCCGACCCAGAACGGCGCCGCACCGGGAGGCAGGAGGGGGTCTCCCGGCGCGGCGCTTCGGCTTGCTCGTTCGGCTTAGTCTCCGCGAGTCGGTTCTTAGGCGAACCTGTTCGCGCGGTTCCCTGGAGAGGCAACGCCTGCGTAGGGAGACGGATCGATGACTGATCAGCAGCCGTCCGGCCAGGAACGGCCCGAAGGTGAGCCGGCCGATGGACAGGGGGGACCGGCCAAGGGGTGGGGGCAGCAACCGCCACCCGGGCAGTCGCCGTACGGGCCGCCGCCGCCAGGTTGGAGCCAGCAGCCGCCGGCTCCTCCCAAGCGCCGTTTCGGCCGGGGTGTTCTCGTCGGCTGCCTCAGCGCGGTCGTGCTACTCGTCGTGCTGATCGTGGTCATCGTCCTAGCCGTCGGGGGGAGCAGCAAGAAGTCCCCGACCAGCCCCAGCTCCACCGGTAGCGGCGTGCAGTCGACCGGAGGGGCGCACCCGCCGGAGGCGGATGTGACGGTCACCTCCTGCGACGTGGACCCGACGACCTCGATCCCCAGCGCCAAGCTGGAGATCGTCAACCACAGCTCGAAGTCTTCGGACTACAGCATCTCGGTGGAGTTCGTGGACGCGAACGGCACCCGGGTGGCTGAGGGCGCGGCGCTCCAGAACCACCTTGGACCGGGCCAGAAGGCAGAGGACACGGCCGGTGGTACGGCTCAGGTGAGTGGCAAGGTCACCTGTCGGGTGACCTCTGTGAACCGGATTTCAGCGGTCGGGTAACCGTGGCGGCGCCGAGGCGATGAACGTGCCGCGGGCCGAGACGCCATATGTCAGTGCTGGTCGGCATGATCTCGAGCATGGATGCCGGCCTGACCATCTTGAGCCAGGAGTTCGACGCCGAGGAGGGGAGCTTTCTGCTGCGGCTGCGGTGTGACCTGCACTGGGACCGGGCGGCCTTCAGTAGGTTGGAACGGGCCATGCGGCTCGTCTGCGAGCAGACCCAGGCAGCCACCCAGCTCGATCGCTGGGTGGCTGAAGGCTTTCACAGCGTCCCATCCTGGGTGGCGGACTGGACCGCACACCCCCAATTCCCGAGACCGGAGCCGGACAGGTACTACCGGGCCTGCATTGAGCGGTTGAGTGACCTGGCCACTTGGTACTTCCAGGGGTATCACGACTATCTGGAGCCACACTCCTGGGCTGAACTGTGACCACCGAGCACTTCGGACGTTCGACAGTTCCCAATGTGCTGCTTCCGCGCCCAAGTTGTCGTCGATGAAGATCAGTCGATCCATCAATGAGAAGTTCGGCGCCGGGGCGGCATCGCTGGAGTACGACGAGGCGGCTGTCGAGGGCATGAAGGCCAAGTCCGAGGAGTTCGCGGCCCAGGGCAACCGGGTCTACCTCCCGCTGGCCGACTGACGGGCAGCCCCAGAACGGCGCCGCACCGGGAGGCCGAAGGGGGTCTCCCGGCGCGTCGCTCTGCCTGTTGTCGTGGGCGGTAGGGGGCTGCCCGCACAACAGGTCTATCCGCCGTTGGAGGACTGCGCCTGCCGGAGTCGTTGGACCTGCTTGTTGATCAGTTCCAGGGGGAAGGTCGAACTCCCACCGACATCGAGCATGTTGAAGATGGCGATAGTGCTTCCGGCGCGCACCACAGTGAACTGGTCGTTCCGAACCTGTGGCGAACCGACGTTCGTGGGGATGAGCTCGCGGAAGCTCACCGCCTCGTCCCCGACCTGCGGACCCTGCTCCACCCGGATCTCTGCTGTGAATTCGCCTGTGCGGCCGGACCCCCGGTAACTCCGGCACGAGCTGAGGGAATCTCTGAGCTGGGTGAAAGTCCGTTGAGCCGACCCGTCCGGATAGGCAGCGAGGATCGACCCGCCGGGCCAGATGTCGTCCTTCCAGTTGAAGATCTGGTGGACCGCCGCAGATGCTCCGACACCTGTCCTGATGTTGATGATGGTTTGGCAAGCGGGGTTTGAGACAGGCGGGGAGGAACTGCTCCTGCTACCGAAGCTGGGAAGCGAGACGTCGATCCCGCCTTGGTGCGCTTGCGGGACCTCTCCGTCCTTGAAGGTGAGCTCTCGCAACTGCGCAGCGGTCAACGGCACCTTGGCGGCCCCGCTGGAAGCGGTGGACTGGTCGGCTTGCCCCGCAGGGTGCGGTTGCTGGGCTGTTCCGCACCCGCCCAATATGAGTGCTCCCATGACCGCGGCGATCGCCGCTGACAGCGACCGTACTTTACGAGCCTGCATGTGTCCCCCTGGATCACGCGGATGAGGCGACCGAGGTTAGTGGGATGCGAGAGCTGGGAACAGCTGGCACCGGCCTTGTCACTGTGCCGGCCAGCGTCACCGTGATCAGCCGGTTGTTCTCGATGCCGGTGCCGATGTGCCGGTTCCGGCCTGAAGTGGTCTTCGATGAAGATCAGCAAATCCATCAATGAGAAGTTCGGCGCCGGGGCGGCATCGCCGGAGTACGACGAGGCGGCTGTCGAGGGCATGAAGGCCAAGTCCGAGGAGTTCGCGGCCCAGGGCAACCGGGTCTACCTCCCCCTGGCCGACTGACGGCCGACCCAGGACGGCGCCGCACCGGGAGGCAGGAGGGGGTTCCCGGCGCGGCGCTTCGGCCTGTCAGGTCGTGACAGCTTCCGTGGAGCCAGTTGAGTAGACGCTGCGGCATACGGCTACGAGATCCTCGGCATGGATGGCTCCGTATTGCTCGGGCGTCACCATGTCCACCGCCTGGAGAACCTGATGAGCGGACTTGGATCGGTAGCCGTTGGCGCTGTCATCTGTGGTCACGGCGACCGCCCAGTACTTGGCCAGAATCGGCGACTCCTGGAAGGTTCGGTAGGTCAAGGTGTCGCGCAGATCCATATCCTTGATCTCGACGTTAAGTCCCTCAGCCAGGGCCTCTCTTGCGTAGTCGAGGGCCTTATCGAGGCTCATGGTGTACAAGGTCAGAGGCCGACCGTTCGGCTCGCGTGGGATCGCCATGTCTGCAGGCTACAAGGCAGGTCCGTCGATCGAGCGGTCAACTCGGCATTATGGGAGGGGAGTCCAGCGGCCCCCGGCCACTGGTCGGCTGTTGCCGCGAGTTGGTTGGCAGCGGTGCCAGCAACAATTCGGTCAGTGCGGCATCCTGGCGCGCGGACGCCTATTCGTCAGGGTGACGCAAATTCGCTGGAACGGGCGTGCCGGTCTTCTCGTCTCTGACATGCTGAGGGTCCACCGAGAGGGGCCGTCGCGATGCAGTGGAAGATCCACGGGGAACGTCCGATCTACGAGAACCCATGGGTGAACCTGTGGCTGGCTGATGTCGAGCAGCCCGACGGGCACCGGTGGGAACACCACGTGGTCAAGCTGCGGCACCTCGCGGTCGCCGCCTTGGTGAACGCTGAGAAGCAGGTGTTGATGATGTGGCGGCACCGCTTCATCACCGACTCGTGGGCCTGGGAACTGCCCATGGGCCTGATCGAAGCTGACGAGACTCCGGCCGAGGCCGCCGCGCGTGAGGTGCTGGAGGAGACCGGCTGGAAGACCGGCGAGATCAAGCCGCTCATCTACGCCCAACCGGCGAACGGCATCACGGACTCCGAGCACTTCGTCTTCCGGGCCGACGCGGTCGAGTACGTGGGGCCGCCGACCGAGCGCAACGAGTCGGACCGCATCGAGTGGATTCCGTTGGCCGACCTGCGCGGCATGATCGACCGCCGCGAGATCGTCAGCAGCGGCACGCTGGTCGGCGTGCTCTACCTGCTGCTGGATGAGGCCGGCCTCTGACGTCACCGAGTCGCCAACGCGCCGATCCTGCGGACCAGCTCCGAGGCGATCGGCGCGTTCCGGTAGGGGCGCAGTAGCTCGCTGAACTCCTGGAGGTGGGCGAGCACCCTGGGCGACTCCACGTCCGTTGCGAGATCTAGTGCTTCCGTCGCCGTCACGCAAGCTAACTCGACTTCTTGACGCTGGAGTTGAGTGCGGGCGAGCCAGAATGTGTGGAAGGCGCGCCCTCGGTGGTTGGTTGCTGTCTCGCCCTGTAGGGCCTCGGCGATGAGTGGTTCGGCTGCGTCGACGTCGCCCAGCTGTCCGAGGGCGATGCCGGTGTCAACGGTCAGTTTGGTGCGGTCGAAGTACTGGACCCACGCCGGATCGTCGTCCGTCGGGTCGATCCGGTCGAACTGGTGCAGCGCCTCGTTGATCAAAAGGTGCGTTGCCTCCCGGTCGTGCTCGGTGGCGTGGCCGAACGCCTCACGCATGGACAACATCGCCATCAACCGGGGAGTGCCACCGGAGATGCGGGCGCTGTCCTGGGCGGCCCGAGCGAGCGTGATGGCCTCACTTGCCTGGTCCTGGTAGGTCGCCTGGAGGCTGAGGCAGGCCAGAACGTTGGCGACGAACGGGCGGTCGTCGATCTCGCGTGCCAGGCGGAGCGACTCGACGAAGTATCCCCGAGCGGTGCTGTACTGCCGTGCGTCGAAGTAGGTCCAGCCGGTCAGTCGTGCGAGTTCGGCTGCGATGCCGTGGAGGCTCCGGCGGAAGTTGGGTTCGGCGGTGTCGTGCAGTATGCCTTTCACGTACCTGAGTTGGCCGATCACTGCTGGCCGGAGGGCTTCGCCGCCGTGCTCGTCGTCCCGTCGCCAATAGTCCTCGATCGACGCTTGCAGTGAGCGCAGGACGGTGGGCGTGACTCGGGTGCCGGCTGCGATGGCGAGGATCTCGTCCAACCCGGTGCTGGGCGGCGGAGACTCCGGAAGCCAGGGGGCTACCGCCTGTCGGGGGATCGGGGTCAGCTGGTCCGCAGGGGGAGCCGTGGGGAGTTCCCAGCTCCGAGCAGCGAGGCCGAGCCGGTGCCCGGGAATCCTCAGGCCATCTGCGATGCGCTCGATCACGGTGATATTGGTGATCTTCGGCTTGCCGTTCATGACCTCGCCCACCCTGCTGGGCGTCAGGTCGCATGCCCGCGCGATGCGTGAGGCATGGAACCCACCTTTGCGCTTGGCAAGTTGGAAGATTAGTGCGAAGTCTCGCGCGGCACAGGCCGCGATCATCTCAGGATCGGCAAGTAGTCGGCTTGGCAGCCCTGGTGACGCCGTGGAGTCGGTCATGTCCGGCACCCCCACCACCGGGTTGATCATCGCTCAGTGTCACGCTGGATAACTGACCGCGAGTTTACCCATGGTGGGTACACGCGCTGGCCTTAATTGGGAACGGGCTTCCCGGCAATCCTGTGAGTCCACCGGGGAAGCCCGGGGCACTCGACCAGAAGGAAGGCGTCCCGTGCTGATGAGCCTCACCGACACCGCCGTGTTCCCTGCCCCTCAGGCGTGGGACGTCGAGCCCGATCCGGCTGCTGTTCCGCCTGCGCGTCAGCTGATCAGGGAGATCGTCGAGTCCTGGCAAGTCCAGCTGTCAGACGGTGCGTTGCGGGAGATCGCAGACTGGAGGTCCGCATGTCCGGCAGTATCGCTGCAACGTCCGCCGACTCTTCGGGTGCCGTGCTCGTCGAGGTCCAAGCGGTTGGCCCTGGCGACCTGGGCTGCCTTCTGGAGCTGCCGTGTCTTCCCGAATCCGCAGGGACCGCCCGAAAGTTGGTGGCCGCTGCCGTGGCGGCCTGGTCTGCCGAGCAACTTCGCGAGGTGGCCGAGCTGTTGGTGACCGAGCTGGTTGCGAATGCGGTCAAGCACACGGGATGTACCCGTATCGCGGTCTCGGTGGAGCGCCAGGCGGCGGCGGTGTGGGTGGGCGTCCGGGACTCCTCCGGCGAGCTGCCCTGCCACTTGCCCCTGGCACATGAGGCGGAGTCCGGGTACGGCCTCGGACTGGTGGCCACCCTCTCCTCGCGCTGGGGAGTGGCCTGGGCGCCGTTCGGGAAGTGGGTCTGGTTCGAGCTGAGGATGGGCAGGTCATGACGATCGATTCTCCGGCTGGAGGTCACCGCCACCGCGGTCGCCGCGATGGGGCCGGACCGGTGGTGACCGGAATCTGGGTGCTGGCCAACCTGGCCACCGTGCTCCTCCTCGGCGCTTCCGCCGCGCATCAGCTGGACTCGGACGACTTCGGTCCGGCGCGTGCCTCCCGGTCGGCGCCGGACCACAACCCGCCGGCCTCCTGAGCCGCTGGCGTCCTGCCGCCCGGCTCCGCTGGGGGTTGGACACCATCCCGCGCCCCAGGGCGCTCACGAACTCCTGGTCCTTCGGAAGGACGCTTCCGGCGGGCTGGGCTGCACCACCCTGCACGACTGCCCGCCCATTTCCGGACGGGCAGAGCAAATTCGATGGGAGAAGCACATGAGCAGCGACATCACGCGGGCCCCGGAGGTCTCCGCCCTGACGCGACGGCTGGACCACTCGGTCCCGGACGGCGACTTCGCGCCGGCGGTCACCGGCCTGACTCGCGCCCTGGACCACATGGTCCCGGACGGCGACTTCGCGCCCGTGGGAACCGAGAGCTGATCTCGGATCTGAAGTGACGCCGTCTGGTTGACGGCTTGGCGGGCCGACTCGGCGTGAATAACCGAGTCGGCCCGCTCCCCTCCTGCTCCGCCATCTGCACGTTCCGTCCAAGGAGAGTTCACCGTGTCGACCACGATTGCCGCCCGCGTTCCGTCCGGTTCCTTCTTCGACCTCACCCGCAGCGACCCGGAGTTGGCCCAGCTCCGGGAGGCGGGAGCCGAGTGGGCCCTCCCGTTCGCGCTGATGGGCCGCATCCTGCGCTCGGGCACCCCCTACGCGGAGCACGCCCGCACCCTGCGCAGCGAGCAGCTAACGGTGGCCGGGGCGGCCTTCGCCTGGTTCGATGCCGAGCTGCCCCGCGAGATCGCCGCCGACGTGAACCTGGCGAACTACCGGATCGTGGAGCACACCGACGAGCGTCGTGCTGCGCTGACAGCCGCGCTGGACCGCCTGTCGCTGGTTCACCCTGAGGGCTTCGACCGCCTACGCGAGTTCGTTCGCGGCATGCTGTGGGTGGGCCTCAAGCCCGGTGTCCACGCCTCCTCGTTGACCAGTTCCAGCGACCCGGCACTTCCGTACGTCATCGTGTTCTCCGACAAGGCCCGGCACCACATCCCGCCGAACACCGTCAGCGCGGACCCGTCCCCCCGCTTCCTTGCGGAGAACCTGTTGCATGAGGGAACGCACCAGTCGATCGCCCTCCACATCCACCAGCACCAGGTCTTCGCCGACGGGTACTCGTCCGAGACTTCCCCGAAGATCGAAATCGCGTGGCGGGCCGGTCAGGGTGTCACTCGAAACCAGGCATGGGAGATCGACCGCGCCTTTCACGCGACCTGCGTCTACAACCAGTTGTTGCGCTTCCGCCGGACCGAGCTGGACCGCGACGACCTGACCGCCAACGAGCGCGCGTGCTTCCAGAGCGCCTACGACGAGGGGTTGCCGGCCGTCCGCTACCTCATGCGCGAACTCGAACTCCTGGGGGAGCACTTCACCCCGCACGGGATGGACCTGCTGACCGGCCTGCGCCAGCAGATCGACCAGCTGTAGTGCCAGGCTGACCGCAACCGAACGAGGGAAGGCCCAGTGCTCCAGCACCTCATCACACAAGACGCCGACCTGCGCATGGTCCCCACCGACCGGGCCGAGCTGACCGCTGCGGTCCACCGGCTCCGCGAGGAGTTGTCCACCGACCCCGACCCCGACCGGACCCGGGTCCTGACCCGGTGGATCGGCATCGCCCAGATGAGCTTGGGGGACTACGGCGAGGCCCACACGTTCCTCCGCCGGTCGCTCGAACTGGCCATCAGCAGCGGGAACGTCCGGGCCGTCGTCGCCACCGAACTCAACTTCGGCGACGCCCACCGCTATGCCGGCGACGTCGAGACTGCGGAGACGTTCTACCGCAGCGCCCTGGACACCGCACGGGGCAAGTGCCCGGAACTGCTCGACTTCGCGCTCCAGCACTTCGGCAAGCACCTCATGGAGCGCGGAGACCTCGCCGGTGCCCGCACTCATCTACAAGAGTCGCTGCGGCTGCGGATCGGCAAAGGGAACACCGAGCTGGTCGAGTCCACGCAAGCCGCACTCGACCGGGTGGACGCGCTGATCGGCAGCGCCTCCGCGTCAGCATCGGCTGTCGCGGCACCGGGCGAGTGGAGCCGTCGATGGACGGCGTGGCTCCAGTCCCGCACCACCGTGGGTGACCCGACCCGGTGGAACGACGGGTTCCCCGCCATCAGAGACGCGGTGCAGAGCCTCGCCATGTACCAACGGGTGCAGCCCCGCCACCTGTGGGACCAGCCATTCCCTGCCGAGCTGATCACCGCCATGGCGGCGGAAGCCGAGAAGGCCCTCACCGCCGACGGCTACCAGCACAACGGCAAGCGCAACGCGGCCGTCGGCAAGGCCGCGAACCACTTCGCCGCCCAAGTCGACCTCGCCGCGCTCGTGGCACAGTCCACCGGCCTGGATGTCGAGCAACCGCACACCGGCGTCTACATCGGTTACACGGAAGGGCAGTCCCTCGACTTCCACGTGGACGAGGCCGGATTCGGCGAGGCCAACTTGATCATCTGCCTCGCACGCACCCGCCCCACCGAAGCGGACAGGGCCAGTACCACCGTCTTCATCAGTGCCGCTGGCTACCTCGAATGCGATCTCGGGGCGGGCAGTGGTGTCGTCTTCGACGGGGCGCTAACGCCACACGGCCGGACGCCCCTGGGTGCAGGGGAGAGCATCACCCTCATCAGCCTCGGATTCCGCGCGCGGGACCAGGCCAAGAGGGCTCTTGCAGACCTTCCCCTGGTTCCGGCGTAACGACGCGTCCTGACCAGTCAATGTCCGACCGGGCGGCCCGGCCTCCCGTACCCGCTGCCCTCCCGCCACCTTCTTGCGGCACCCCACCGAATCTCTCCACGTACGCGAAGGGCGCTTCGGTAGCCGCAGCGGTGGCTAGGGCAGGGCCCACTGAGAGTGAAGTGAGCACGATGCAAGAGCCCCCGGGTCCTGCGCAGGTGGCCTTTGAGGATCAGATTCGCGCTGCGGGCGCCCACGCTGCCGAGTGGCTGGCTCAGCAGGGCAGACGGCCGGAGACTACCGTCACGGCGGCCCGGACCCCTCAGTGGCAGCGTGACGCCCTCGCCGCGATGGGGGACGCGATCCAGCGGGACGCACTCAAGTCCTGCCGGCATCTGACGCGCGCTCCCCAGCCGGTTGCCGTTCTGGCCGAAGCACCCTGGAGGAAAGGGGGCTTGCTGCCGTGTCTTCCGAGGAACGCCAACCCCCTGCCGGCGACTACGCAGAGTAGCTTTTACTTGCCGCTAGGGGATTTCCCCGCATTGCAAGTGGGTGCCCCATACGATGACGGCGCTGGTCTTCATGGCTTGATGCCCGGCGGAAACCGAGAGGACAGCACTGAGGCCCCCGGCAGTTGGGATGCCGGGGGCCTCGTCGTGGGCTACTTCAGCGCGGCGACGATGACGCCGGCCGCCGTGATGACGAGCCCTGCGAGGGGGATCGCGTTCTCACGGAGCCACGTGCGTGCCGTCGTGCCGCGCTGTCGTTGGCCTTGTCGTCCCATGGATCATCCATCCACTCGGTTCCAGGCATGGCGCCTGACTGCGGGTGGAGTGGGTGGTGCCACTCGGCGACAGGGCGACGCTATCCGGTGATCGGCGTCTCGGTGGCCGATTCGCCGAGATTGCACGGTCTGCCCAGGGTCGCAGGGACGGGCAGTGGCGGGCTCGGGGACCATTCCGGTCGAGCGCCCCGATAGCTGCCGGGAGTAGGGGCGGGCGGGTTCGGTCAAGCCCGCTGTACGGGCCTGCAGCTGGCCATTGGTGGTGAGCGGTGCGGGCTTGACGGGTTCCGTTCGCCCCGGATCATCGAGCAGCGGGGAGCCCGGCCGAACGGCGCTCAGCCATCGGCCGTGACCGGTCCTCCGGGGCCGGCTGAACCTGTCCGGGCTCTTGCCGGTCCCGTGCTGCCTTCCAAATCGTTCATGCGCCGCCAGCGGGGCCGTCCATAGCGGGGCGCGAGACAGGAGCGGCGGGCGGCAACGCGGCGGCGCGCGGCCCGCCTCCGGCGGGCCGCCCTTGATCCAGTAATGAAACTCTGAACACCCCCCTCCGGCTCCGTGCTCTCCAGCCCGGCTGTGTCTCCACCAGCCGTCTCCCCCTGCTCGACCGCCAACCGGAGATCAGAGGGCTGATCAGCTTCCGCACCGCCCGATCGCTCCCGGCAGATCGCCCCGGCAGCGGACCCGTCACGCGGTGATGCTCCGGCCACCGCCATGCGCTGCTCCCGGGCTGCTCCGGAAGCCCGCACCGGTGCGCTAGTCGCCTCTCCGTCGCCGGTTGTAGCGCACTACTGCCCAGGCGATGAGTGCAACCGGCGCACCGATCACCAGGATCTCGATCAGGGGAACGATCGGGTCCCATCCAGTTCTTGTCATGCATTCATCCTGTCGCACGCCACGTACCGAGGGCAGGGAATCCAGAAAGCGGGGCTGGTTGGTCCGCTTACCACAAGATCGGCTCGCTACGTCGGGCCGTTGGCGGCGCAGAGTTGTCCTGCGGGCGGAGCCGTCTGGCGTCTACCAGTTTTCTCCGGCCGCACCAAACCTGAAAGTCGGGTGCACACTGCTCCCGCAACGCACCGCAAGGGCCGGAAACGGCCCCTGTGGCGCACGTCACAATCGAATTTTCCGTTCGCTATTTCCGAGGGCAACTCGGCTGCGGGGAAAGGAAATTCGCAAATCGGAGGAGTGTGGCATGTCGAGACCTTTGCGGGGCTCATAGCAGATACCCCGTGTACTGCTCAACGAACACCCTCGTCGGCAAGCTGTGGTCCGGGCCGCCGGTCCGGAGTGGCGGAGCAACGAAGGGAGTGTGCAGGTCAGCCGTCCGGCTGTGGGATGCGCCACAGCCGGAGCGGGCTGGTTCGTCTCGCTCGTTCTCGTCGTTTCTCGCCGCCGCTCGTCCGCTTCAACGCCTGCCGCAGGGGCGCCGGAATGCCCCTCGACAGGGCCCGTCGGAGTCGGTTTCTCTTGTCCCGCACAGCCCGCTCGCCGGGTGCTGCAAGAGCTGGGAGAAACGTTTCCCCGCTCGCCAATTCCCCCTCTTTTCCTGCCTCCTGGAGTTTTCATGGCTCGCATTGTCATCCGTCCCGACCTGACCGACACCCTCCACATGGTTGCCACCCCGCCCGCCCCGAAGCTGGCGGACGCGGCAACCGGTCTGGTCGCCACCGACCGCGAGAGCGGCGCACAGCTGTACACCGTCCAGCTGCTGGAGACCTACGACGGCACCGCACAGCTGATCAAGGTCACCGTCCCCGAGGGTGGCTTCGACACCTCGCTGACGGCGGGGGCTGTCGTTCGTCCGGTCGGCCTGCTCGCCACCCCGTGGGCGAACGTCTTCAACGGCCAGGTGCAGCACGGTGTTGCCTACCGCGCGGCCTCGCTGGCCTCCTCGTCGGCCACCGGCGTGAGCGCCGCGCCTGCTGACGCGCCGAAGGCGGCCAAGTCGTGACCGGCAGAGCGGTCCTGGCCGGGCCGGTGGACCTGCCGTTCACCGGCCCGGCCGGGCCTCGGCCCTCGCCTTCACCTCCTCCGGGCCAGCGGGCCCGTTGGGGCATCAACTCCCTTCAAGGAAAGCTCTCTTGTCCAACACCCCCACCCCCTCCCCGTCTCCTTCCCCGGGGCCCAACCTGCTCCCGTCACTGGACCACATCGGCTTCCCGCCGGCAGCCTGGTACGCGCTCGGCGCCGCGCTCCTGGTCCTGCTGGCCTGGCTGCTGCTCATCACCGGCCGCTATCTCATAGCCGATCGCGACACCCGGGCCAGCATCCGTCAGGCGTTCTGGATACGCCGCCGCTGGCCGCGTCTGGCGAAGGCCATCGGCCTGGTCACGACCGACCGGCACCCCAGCCTCGGGCAGACGCTCGTCATCGACGGCCAGCGCACGCCAGCACCGAAGATCCTCATCCCGTCGATCACCACGAAGTGCGACCGCTACGGCGTCCAGATCAAGGTGCGCACCGTGCCCGGCGTGGGCCTGGCGGAGTTCCAGAAGCACGCCGATCACCTGGCCGAAGCCTGGGGCTGTACCCGGGTCTCGGTCGCCGTCGACAGGCCCGGTCGCCTGCTCCTGCGCGCCGTGCGCACCGAGCCCCTCGCTCACAAGACCGCCGTGGTGCCGGACGGTTCGGCGCCGGCTGACCTGTCGGTGTGGGACCTGGGCTTGGACGAGTACGCCATGCCCGCCGTACTGCACATGGCCGACGTGCCCGGCATGCTCGTCGGCGGCCTGCCCGGCAAGGGCAAGAGCGCACTGGTCAACGGCCTGATCTCCCAGCTCGCCCCCTCGGACGCGGTGCAGTTCGCCGTGGCCGACGGCAAGGTCTACAAGGCCCACGAAGGCGACTACGCCGACGTTGCCGACCGCCTGTTCGCCTTCGCCGGGGCCGACCTGGAAGAAGCCAACGCGCTGTTCAAGCGCCTGGTACAGCTGCGCCGCGACCGGGCCGAACAGGTCCGCTCGACACTCGGCGTGAAGAACATGTGGCACGTCGGTCCCACCCCGGCGTGGCCGCTGGTCGTCCTGGTCATCGACGAAGCCCACACGTTCTTCCGGGACTTCCGGGGCAGCGACCCCGAGACCAAGCGCCTGGCCGCCCTCGCGCAGGAGAACGCCCGGCTCGTGGAGGAGCTGGTGAAGATGGGCCGCGCCACCGGCTTCCTGGTCGTCCTGATCACCCAGAAGCCCACCGGCGACGCCATCCCCACCGCGATCCGCGACGTGTGCCCCGTCTCCCTGTCCTTCGCCCAGCGCAGCACCGAAGCCGCGGTAGCCACCCTCGGCGAGAACATCCGCCAGTGGAAGGACATGGACCCCAGCACCATGCAGCACCCCGACTTCGTCGGCGTCGCCGTCATGGCCCGCGAGGGACGCGAAGGGTTCATCCGGGTGCGCATCCCCTACGTCAACGCCGACGACACCGCCCGCATCGCCCACACCACCGCCCGCCTGACGGCGGACCCCGCTGACCTGCTCACCCGGTCCGCCCCCAACACCCTTGCCCAGTCCACCACCGCCCGCGAAGAAGCCTCCCGATGCCGCACCGCACCCTCTGCCCCCACCCCGACCGAGCCGCGAGCGCCCGTTCCGCCCGCTCCCGCCGGACCAGGAACCGCCCGCGCAACCCGGCACCGCTGATGACCCTGCGGAACGTGGTCAAGGGCCCCCGTCGCCGCCACTTGCGGCTGCCCCACTGACCACCCGGGCCGCCACGGCCTGACCCTCGCCCCTCTTCCAACTGCCTCGCGCCGACCGCGAGCACCACACACCTCGTGGTCGGCGCGACGGCACCCCCATGCCTCAACGGCCCTCAACTGCCCGGAAGGACAGCCCAGATGACCGACATAGACCCGCGCACGGTCCCCTCCCTGTTCACCCGGGACCTGCTCGCCCTCGCTCAGCGCGACGACTTCGACCGCATCGAAACCGCCGTCGAACGCCTGGCCGGATGCACCAGCCCGATCCAGCTCACCGGCCACACGACCACCGTTGACGCCACCACCCACGAAGTGCTGCGGCACTACACCACCGCCAGCGAACCCCTCGGCCGCCTCCTCATCGCCTGCGGCAACCGCCGTGCCTCCCGCTGCCCCGCCTGCTCGCGCACCTATGCCGCCGACACCTACCAGCTCATCCGCGCCGGTCTCTCCGGCGGCAAGGGCACCCCCGACGCCGTCCGCACCCACCCCCGCGTCTTCACCACTCTCACCGCCCCCTCCTTCGGCCCGGTCCACAACCGGCCCACCACTCGCACCGGCAAGGCCCGTCACTGCCGCTGCGGTGCCCACCATCCCGCCGACCACCCCACCCTCGGCACCCCGCTGGACCCGACCACCTACGACTACGCCGGAGCCGTCCTCTTCAACGCCCACGCCGGAGCCCTCTGGGCCCGCTTCACCACCTACCTGCGCCGCGCCGTCGCCCGTGCCGCCGGACTGACCACCGCCGAACTGCGCGAGACCTGCCGCGTCTCCTTCGCCAAGGTCGCCGAGTTCCAAAAGCGCGGCCTGGTCCACTTCCACGCCATCATCCGCCTCGACGGCCCCGACGGCGGCACCACCGCCCCGCCCGACTGGGCCACCCCCGACCTGCTCACCTGCGCAGTCCGCCAAGCCGCCGGCCGCGTGGCGATCACTGTCACCGGCGACTCGATCGGAGCGCGTGAACTGCGCTGGGGCGCCCAGCTCGACATCCGTGAGATCGCCCGCCCCGATGCCACTGCTGACGGCTCCGCCCCGCTCACCGATGCCGCCGTGGCCGGGTACGTCGCCAAGTACGCCACCAAGAGCGCCGAAGGCACCGGCACCATCGACCGGCCCCTCTACTGCACCCGGTGCAAGGGACGCGGACGAACCCCCACCGGCGGCGGCCTGACCGAGGAATGCCACCGGTGCGCGGGTGCCGGGCTGGCTGAGCCGATCGCTGACCTTCGGGTTGCCGGTCACGTCCGCCAGATGATTCGCACCTGCTGGGACCTTGGCACCCGCCCCGACTTCGCCGACCTCAAGCTCACCAAGTGGGCCCACATGCTCGGCTTCCGGGGCCACTTCTCCACCAAGTCCCGCCGTTACTCCACCACCCTCGGCCACCTGCGCGGCGTCCGTCGCACCTGGCAAGCCGGGCAAGCTCGTATCCGTGCGGGCCACCTGCCGATCGACCAGGACACCACCCTCGTGGTCTCTGACTGGCGGTTCCTCGCCACCGGCTACACCCCCGGGGAAGAACTCCTCGCCCAAGCCGTCCGCGACAACCGGGCCGCCACACAACGCCTCAAGCGAGAGGGGGACTTGCTGTGACCTCGATGACGGATAGCCGCTCCTGCTCGGCCTCCCGGCTCTGCCCTGACGATGCTGTGGACCGCTGGATCGAGAAGCACTTGGCGACGGCCCCGCGCTTCTCGGACGACCAGCTTCGGGAGATGGGTCTCATTCTGGGAGTGCAGCTGATTCGGCGGACTTCCACACAGGGATGAGCTGTTCCACGTCGAAGGGCTTGTTGCCCATTCCGCCCGGCACCGCGATGACCGCGTGCAGAGCCTTCTTGATCAGCTCCCGCTTCTGCCTGATGGTCTTCGACTTCCACTCCTTCTCGACGTCGGCCGTCGCCTCCTCGGCGGCGGCCTTCGCCGCTAGGTTCTTCGCCTGATCGGCTCGCAACTCCTTGATGGTCTTGTCGACCGCCGGGAGGTTCCGGAAGAACTGCTCGTTGCTGATCTCTCCTGCGTTCCAGTGCTGTTCGAGGGCACTCCGGCGCTGTAGCGCAGCCTCTAGTTCCTCCTCGCGGCCCCAGTCCGGCACATCCCTGACCGCCGCTGCGGCGTCGGCCTTCAACTTCGCCTGAACGAGCCGGGTGATGTGCTTGTCCGTCTCGTCGCCGCGCTTGTAGGTGCCGTTGCAGCCACCGTCAACGGTCTTCTTGCAGAAGTACCCGTGCTCGTACTTCACCCACTGGTTGGCCTTCTCGCCCTTCATCGGGTGGTTGCACTTCGTGCCGTCCTCCAGGGTGTTGCCGCAGCGGAGGATGTTGGTCAGCAGGTACTTGTGCACGAGCTTCCCGCCGGGCTGCCCACTCCGTCCGCGACTCCGGATGGCCGCGACCACGGCGAACCACTCCTTCGGCGTGACGATGGCCTCCCATTCACCGACGATGGGCTGATCGTCTCCATCGCGGACCAACTCGTCGTCGATCTCGCGGTAGCCGCAGAGCCGCGCGTTCATGAGCACCTGCTTGACGCTCTGGTACTGGAAGAGATTGCCCCGGGCGGTGAGGTATCCCGCTTCCTTCCACTGCCGGGTGATCTCGGAGATGGACGCGCCAGCGATCACGTCCTTCACGGCCTTCTTGACGGCTGCTGCCTCGACCGCCCGCAGCGTGATCTTGTCGTCATCCCAGCCAAACGGGCGCCAGGCCGAGACGGACTGACCACGGATCGCCCGGTTGCGGTGGCTGTTACGTGAACGCCGCTGCTTCTTCCGCGTCTCCGCGAGGGACATCGCGACACCGACGAGGCCCTTGATCTCGAAACCCTCGGCGTAGAGGTCCTGGACGCCGTTGGAGTCCCAGTACACCCGTCCCTCGTGAGCTGTGAACGCTCGCAGGTAGCGCTCCCAATCACCGGGGCGTCGGTACAGCCGGTCGTCGTTGTCCGCCATCACGCCGTGGATGGGGTAGCCCTCGGGCGTGTGCCCGGCGGCGAGGTCCACCACCAGCTGCTCGAAGTCGTCGCGGACGACGTTCTCCTTGCTGGCGCTCTTGTCGTTGTCGGTGTAGCGGTAGACGACCAGCCACCCGAACGAGCGTGCCTTCTCGCTGAGGTTCCGGTGCTGGTCCTCGACGCCGTGTGCGTCCTTCACCCGGCCGTCGAATGAGATGCGCGCGTAGCAGACCACGCACTTCAAGGCGGGGTTGGCTTCGAGCATCGCCCGCACATCGGCGACCGACGGCAGGTCCGCCGGCGTCCCCCGGAGCTTGCCGATCAGCTCGTCACGCGTTCCCATGGTCGGGCCCCCTCGTCCGTGCGCGGAACAGTAGGCAGCAGAGTAGCTCATGCTGCCTTTGTTCATGTTCTGCTCGATGAAGATCTCGCAGAAGATCCGCGACGAGCACGGCGACGGCTCCACGGCCGTGGCCTCCGACTTCGACGCCGAGGCGCTGGCCGGCATGGCCGAGAAGTCCGCGGAGTTCGCTGCCCAGGGCAACAAGGTCTACCTGCCGATGGCGGACTGACAGCCACCACGAGGGGGCGCCGCACCGGGAGGCAGGAGGGGGCTTCCCGGCGCGGCGCTTCGGCTTGCCCGTTCGGCCCAGTCCCCGCGAGTCGATTTCTTGGACGAACCTGTTCACGCGGTTCCCTGGAGAGGCAACGCCTGCGTAGGGAGACGGATCGATGACTGAGCAGGGTGGGGGCAGCAACCGCCCCCTGGGCAGCCGCCGTACGGACCGCCGCCGCCAGGTTGGAGTCAGCAGCCGCCTGGTCCGCCCAGGCGCCGTTTCGGCCGGGGCGTACTCGTCGGCTGCCTCAGTGCGGTCGTACTGCTCGTGGTGCTGATCGTGGTCATCGTCGTAGCCGTCGGTGGGAGCAGCAAGAAGTCCCCGACGAGTCCCGCCTCCACCGCCGGTGGTGTGCAGTCGAGCGGAGGGGCGCACCCGCCAGAGGCGGATGTGACGGTCACCTCCTGCGACGTAGACCCGACGACTTCAATCCCCAGCGCCAAGCTGGAGGTCGTCAACCGCAGCTCGAAGTCGTCGGACTACAGCATCTCGGTGGAGTTCGTGGATGCGAACGGCACCCGGGTGGCCGAAGGCGCCACGTTCCAGAGTCACCTTGCACCGGGTCAGAAGGCGGAGGACACGGCCGGAGGTACGGCTCAGGTGAGTGGCAAGGTCACCTGTCGGGTGACCTCTGTGAACCGGATTTCAGCGGTCGGGTAACCGTGGCGGCGCCGAGGCGATGAACGGGCCATGGTCCGAGACGCCACATGTCAGTGCTGGTCGGCATGATCTCGAACATGGATGCCGGCCTGACCATCTTGCGACAGGAGTTCGACGCCGAGGAGGGTAGCTTCCTGCTGCGGCTGCGGTGTGACCTGCACTGGGACCGGGCGGCCTTCCGTAGGTTGGAACGGGCCATGCGGCTCGTCTGCGAGCAGAACCAAGCAGCCACCCAGCTCGACCGCTGGGTGGCCGAAGGCTTTCACAGCGTCCCATCCTGGGTGGCGGACTGGACCGCACACCCCCAGTTCCCGAGACCGGAGCCGGACAGGTACTACCGAGCCTGCATCGAGCGGTTGAGTGACCTGGCCACTTGGTACTTCCAGGGGTATCACGATCACCTGGAGCCACACTCCTGGGCTGAACTGTGACCACCGAGCATTTCGGACGTTCGACAGTTCCCAACGTGCCGCTTCCGGGCCCAAGTTGTCGTCGATGAAGATCTCACAAGCCGAGGCGCCGGCCGGCTTGCCCGGAAAAGGTCCGCCGACGCGCGGCAACCCTCTGTGCGGTCTGTGACCACA
Organism: Kitasatospora sp. MMS16-BH015; assembly: GCF_002943525.1. Taxonomy (NCBI): domain Bacteria; kingdom Bacillati; phylum Actinomycetota; class Actinomycetes; order Kitasatosporales; family Streptomycetaceae; genus Kitasatospora; species Kitasatospora sp. MMS16-BH015. The sequence continues at coordinate 4,537,649 of NZ_CP025394.1, forward strand.
AGGGAGTGGATCCGGCCAATTCCGGTGGCCTGATCCGCCTTCTCTCGTGCACAGTTCGCAAGGAGACCGTCTACCCATGAGCAACCCCTCGCACGGCCGCCGAGGCCGTGGGCGTCACCGCCGTCGGATGAGCGCCACCGCTCTGGCGCTCGGTGTGCCCCTCGCCGGCGTCTCGTACTTCATGTTCGCTCCCGAGGACTCCCAGGCCGCGACGGTCGACAGCGGTGCCTACTACCGGCTGGTCTCGGTGCGCAGCGGCCAGGTCGTGGACGTCAACGCCTTCGCCACCGCCGACGGCAGCCGGATCCAGCAGTGGACCGACCAGAACACCGCCAATCAGCAGTGGAAGCTGAAGCCCACCGGGGACGGCTACTACGAACTGGTGAACCGCAACAGCGGCAAGGTGCTGGGCATCGCGGGCGACTCGACCGGACAGGGGGCCGTGGCCGAGCAGCAGACGGATCGCTCCTCCGCCTCCCAGCAGTGGCGGATCGCCGACGTGAGCGGGTCCGACGCGGTCACCTTCACCTCCCGCAGGAGCGGTCAGGTCCTGGACGTCACGGGCAACTCCACGGACCGGGGCGCGCAGCTCATCCAGTGGCCCGGGTGGGGCGGTGCCAACCAGCAGTGGAAGCTGGTGAAGGTGGCCGGGACCGGCGGCGCGCAGACCGGGTCCGGCCCGTACGTGTGGCAGAACGCGCAGGTGGTGGGCGGTGGTTACGTCACAGGGTTGGTCTTCAACCAGAAGGAGAAGGGCCTGCTGTACGCGCGCACCGACATGGGTGGCGCGTACCGGTGGGACACCGGCGCCGAGCAGTGGACACCGCTCACCGACTGGATCGGCCAGAAGGACTGGAACCTGCTGGGCATCGAGTCGCTGGCCACCGACCCGGTCGACCCGGACCGGCTTTACCTCGCGGCCGGCACCTACACCAACGACTGGGCCGGCAACGGCGCGATCCTGCGCTCCACCGACCGCGGCCGCACCTTCCAGCGCACCGACCTGCCGTTCAAGCTGGGTGGCAACGAGGACGCCCGCGGGGCGGGCGAGCGCCTGGTGATCGACCCCGCGAACCACGACAACCTGCTGCTCGGCACCCGGAAGAACGGCCTGTGGCGCAGCACCGATGCCGGCCGGAGCTGGAGCCAGGTCTCCTCGTTCCCGGTCAAGGACGGCGCGAGCTTCGGCACCGGCATCTCCTACGTGACGTACGGCCCGGCCGGCAGCAACACGGTCTACGTCGGTGTCGCCGACCGGTCCACCAACCTGTACCGGTCCACCGACGGCGGCAACTCCTGGCAGACGGTCTCCGGGCAGCCCACCGGCCAGGTGCCGCAGCACGGCGTGCTGTCCGGCGACGGCTCGCTGTACGTGTCGTACGCCGACAACACCGGCCCGAACAACGTGTCGGGCGGCTCGGTGTGGAAGTACACCGGCGGGGCGTGGAAGAACATCTCCCCGTCGCAGGGCAACTACGGCTTCGGCGGGCTGGCTGTCGACCCGCAGCACCCGTCCACGGTGATGGTCACCACGCTGGACCGCTGGTGGCCGCAGGACGAGGTCTACCGCAGCACCGACGGCGGTGCGACCTGGAAGACCCAGTCCGACAGGTCCGTGCGGGACGCCTCCATCGCACCGTACCTCGGTACCGGGATCGGGCACTGGATGACCGCGCTGAGCATCGACCCGTTCGACTCCGGGCACGTGATGTACGGCACCGGCAACGGCATCTGGGCCAGCAAGGACGCCAACGCGACCGACAACGGCGGCACCAGCCACTGGTTCATCGGAGCCCGCGGGTTGGAGGAGACGGCGTACTACGACGCGGTCTCCCCGCCCGGCGCCGCTGCCCTCATCACCTCGCTGGGGGACCAGGGCGGCTTCGTGTACGACGACCTGACGAAGGAGCCCACCGGGCGGCTGACCAACCCGGAGATCTACAACAGCACTTCCGTCGACTTCGCCCAGTCCAACCCCTCGCTGGTGGTCCGGGTCGGCCGGGGCGGCAAGCAGGACGGCGCCCTGTCCACCGACGGCGGCCACACCTGGAACGGCTTCAGGGGCGAGCCGGTGCCCAGCGCGGACAGCGGCCACATCGCGATCGCGGCGGACGGCTCCAGCTTCGTCTGGGCCGAGGCCGGCCAGGCCCCGTACCGCTCCACCGACCGGGGTGCGAGCTGGTCGCGGGTCAACGGCCTCGGCAACGATGCCGTGGTCGTCGCCGACCGGTCCGCGGCCAACACCTTCTACTCATTGAGCAACGGCACGCTGTACGCCAGCACCGACGGCGGCGCGAACTTCACCGCCCGCTCCGGCAACCTGCCGGGCGGCAAGCTCAGCGCCGTCCCCGGCGTCGCGGGCGACCTGTGGCTCGCCGGCGACGGCACGGGTCTGCTGCACTCCACCGACGGCGGCCGCAGCTTCACCACGCTGTCCTCGGTGGAGTCCGCCTCCGCCCTCGGCTTCGGCAAGGCCGCACCGGGCACCTCGTACCAGGCGCTGTACCTGATCGGCACAGTCAAGGGCGTCGCCGGCGTCTTCCGCTCCACCGACCGGGGCGCGAGCTGGCTCCGGATCAACGACGACGCCCACCAGTGGGGCAACTTCGCCGGCAGCCGCATCGTCACCGGTGACCCCGACACCTACGGCCGCGTCTACATCGGCACCAACGGTCGCGGTCTCCAGTACGGCGACCCCTCCTGATCCCGACCCTCCAGCACGGAAGAACCCCGGCCGATGTACGGCCGGGGTTCTTCCGTGCGGTGGGTACCGGTCAGTGCTGCAAGGTCAGGACGCCCGGCCGGTACGGCAGTTGGTCGTAGGGGCCGGTGGCCGTGGGGGACTTGCCCTGGTAGAGGAACTGCAGGTTGCAGGGGTCGATGGTCATGGTCTGGTCGGGGTTGTTGCGGACCAGGTCGCCGTGGCTGATGTCGTTGGTCCAGGTGGCGCCGCTGTTGGCCTTGCCGGCGAAGGGGTTGGCCTCGGTGGCGGCCTGCGGGGTCCAGGAGCCGTTCAGGCTGGTGGCGGTGAAGGAGCGGAAGTAGCGGTTCTCGTTCGCTCCGCGGGCTTCGACGATCATGAGGTACTGGTTCTGGCCCTGGACCTTGTAGACCTGCGGGGCCTCGAAGAGGTTCTTCACCGAGTCGCTCATGACCGTGGTGTACGAGGAGCCGAAGTTGCCCGGGAAGTTCCCGATCGGCATGCTCGCCCGGTAGATGCTGCCGTTGTCACCGGCGAAGAACAGGTACATGTTCTGGCCGTCGGCGATCAGGGTCTGGTCGATCGGCGCGGCACCGCCCGGGAGGCCGCCGGTGAACAGCGGCTGCGGGGCGGACCAGCCGTTGGGGTTGGTCGGGTCGCTGGAGGTGCGGTAGATGAACGGCCACTGGCCCCACTGGTAGGCGAGCACCCAGATGTTCTTGGGCGCGAAGTAGAACAGCGTGGGGGCCACCGCGGCCTGCGGCAGGCCGGTCTGGCGGGCCGAGGCCATGTCCGACCAGTTGGTGAACGGGCTGAACATCATCGAGCCGTACGAGGAGCCGTTCACGTCCGAGGCGTAGACCAGGTGCTTGCCGTTGTAGACCACGTCGGTGAAGTCCTTCACCGACTTCCAGCCGTTGGCGGGCTGGGCCAGCGCACCGGTCGAGGACCACCGGTAGGTCGACGGGAGGGCGCAGTTGCCGCCCGTCGGCGCGGGCGTCGGGGTCGACGTCGCGGCGAGGCCGGTCCACTTCTGGTTGCTGCCGCCGGACCAGCAGGCGTACAGCTGGATCTTGGTGCTGTTGGCGGTGCCCGCGCCGACGGCGTCGAGGCAGAGCCCGGACTGGACACCGGCGATCGAGCCGTCGGCGTTGGCGTTCCACTGCTGGTCGGCGCCGCCGTTGCAGTCGTCGATGACCACCGGCGTGCCGTTGCCGGTGCCCTTGGCGGCCAGGCACTTGGTGCCGTAGACCATCAGCTGCTTGCCGGCGGTGTACGTCCAGCGCTGGTTGGCCTGCCCGTGGCAGTCCCAGAGCTGTGCCTGGGTGCCGTTGGCGGTGGTGGCGCCGTTGATGTCGATGCAACGGCCGGAGGGGACGCCCTTGATCACCCCGCCGCCGGATCCGCCGCTCGTCCCGCCCGTTCCGGTACCGGCGGCGGCCTTGAGGGCGTTCATGACGGTGGTGTAGGCGGGCTTGGGGTTGCCGTTGCGGTCGAACAGCAGGGGGTCCTCGCCGCCGCGCCAGGAGTCGCTGTCGCGGATGCCCCACACCGTGATGCCGGTGCAGCGGGCGACGGCGAGACAGGCGCCGACCGCGTTGGCGTAGTTGGTGGGCGAGGCCTGGGCGATGTCGAGCTCGGTGAGCTGGACGTCCACGCCGAGGGCGGCGAAGTTGGCCAGGGTGGTCTGGAAGCTCGACGGCGGGCCGCCGGTGCCGAAGTGGCTCTGGAAGCCGACGCAGTCGATGGGCACGCCACGGGACTTGAAGTCCTTGACCATGCGGTAGACGCCCTGGGTCTTGGCGTCGGACCAGTTCTCGATGTTGTAGTCGTTGTAGCAGAGCTTGGCCGAGGCATCGACGCCCCGGGCGGTGCGGAAGGCCTGCTCGATGAAGCCGTCGCCCAGCAGGTTCTGGAAGACCGAGCCGCGGTGCCGGCCGCTGCCGTCGTCGGCGAAGGCCTCGTTGACCACGTCCCAGGCGTAGATCTTGCCCTTGTAGTGGGACATCTCCTGGGTGATGTGGTTGTCCATCACGCCGCGCAGCGTGTTCGCGTCGCCGATCGAGCTGACCCAGGAGGGCAGTTGGGAGTGCCAGACCAGGGTGTGGCCGCGCATCCGCTGGCCGTGGGCGGTGGCGTGCGCCACGATCTGGTCGCCGCCCCCGAAGGTGAAGTTGCCGCGGGACGGCTCGGTGGCGTCCCACTTCATCTCGTTCTCCGGGGTGATCATGGTGAACTCCCGGTCGGCGATGCCGGCGTACGTCGAGTCACCGAGCCGGCCGGCGGCCAAGGCGGTGCCGAAGTACCGGCCGGAGGGGGCCGCCTGCGTACCCAGGGCGGCGGCTCCGGCGAAGTCGGGGAGGAGCGCCACGGCACCGGCCACCAGGGCCGCGGCCGAGGTTCCGATCGCCACGACCCGGCGACGCCGGCTGAGCCGGTGCAGACCCTTCATGACTCCCCCCGCGGGCTGCGGGCCGCCACGGGCCTCGCGATCGTGCCTGCCTCGGCCGGGGGTTCGTGGGTGTGTCGCATCATTGGAGCGGCTTTCTTCCGGGGATACCTCATCGGGGAAGTCGGGGCACCTCCCGGGCCGGCCCGTCATCCCGGGCGGCGGGAGGAGCACCCCACACCTGGGAGGCCCCCGAACGCACGGCTCCGTAACGAAAAAAGGCGGGCGATCCGGCAGATCGCCCGGTGATGCATCTCGCAGCCGGAAAGCGTTACGCCTGGCCCCGCGGCCTGGTCGCCCCGGTCAGGCCCAGGCTCCGCGCACGAGGAAGGAGGCCTGGCCGGCGAAGGTCCGAGTGCCGTCGGAGCCGTCGAGCCAGATGCCGCCGTCGCGGGAGCGGATGACCGATCCGGGGTAGTTGTGCGCGTGCAGGGTCACCGACCCGGCGACCGCCCCGGGGAGCGGACAGAAGGTGGCGTCCTCACGGAACAGCTCGCTGCCGTCGTCGGCGCTCAGCCGCAGCCGCAGGTCACGATGGCGCAGGTAGCGGCCGTCGGCGGCGCGGAAGGTGACGCACCGCGGGTCGGCCAGGCCCCCGACGACCGTGAAGGTGGCCCGCTGCCGCGTCTGCGCACTGCTGGACGCGCCGACTCGGCCGAGCGTCGCGAAGTCATCGCCGGCATACGTGAGGTACAGGGCGGGATCGGCCACGGACTCCAGCGACTGCGGGCCCGGCGGCACCACGGCTGCGACGGCGGACGGACTCACCTGGGACGGCCGGGCCGACGTACCGTCGGCCGACGTACTGTCCGCCGACGGGGTGCCGGTGCCGGCCGGCGTGGTGGCGGACGGGATGGTGGCGGTCGGCGTGGTCGTCGGCGTGGGGTCGCCGGCCGTGGGCGCGGCGGTGGCGCCGGGCACCCGGGGCGCCGGCTCGGGCCAGACCGCGTAGGTGGCGGCGGCCCCGGTGACGAGCACCGCGCCGGTGGCGAGCGCCACCAGCGGATGGGCGGTCGCCGCGGAGAGCTTGGCGACCAGGGAGCCGTGCAGACCGCCTCCCCCGGTCGCCGTGCCGACGGCGACCTGCGCCGTGGTCAGCCCGGTGGCGCCGAGGGCGGCCCCCGACAGCAGGCCCTTGGCGGCCAGCGCGGCGACGAGCCCGGCCGGGACCGCCAGCGGCGCGACCCGCAGGAGCAGCAGTTCGGCCGGAATCCGTTCGGCCGTCGTGGGCGCGCAGACCGGGCAGTCGCGGGTGTGCCGAGCGATCCGCTTGCGCCACACCGACGCGGGGCGCCCGTCCCAGCCGACGAGTACCTGGTCCAGCCGCTGACAGCGAGGGTCGGCGCCCAGCGCGACGACGATCGTCCGGCTCAGGTCCAGCTGCTCGCGCATGCGTTGCAGGCGCACTCCGACGTGGGCGGCCGTGAGGCCCGTCGCGGCGGCGAGGTCGGCACGGCTCAGCGAGCCGGCCCCTTCCTGCCACCACAGCGAGAGCAGCACCCGATGGTCCGGATCGAGCCACCGGCCGGCTTCGACGACCTGGCGGCGCTGGTCCGAGACCTGCAGCCGCAGGATCGTCATGTCCTCGGACTCGCCGCCGGTGTCGGGTATCCGGTGCGCCTCGTCGATGACCGCCGTCCGGTCGGCGAAGACGCGTTGCCGGTGCCGGTGGGTGCTGATCTGGCGGAGCGTGATCGACACCAGCCAGGACCGGAAGCTCTCCGGGGTCCGCAGGCCGGGCAGGTCGCGCACCACGCGCAGCAGGGTCTCCTGGACGACGTCGTCGACGTCGGCATGCCCGCTCAGTGCTCGTCCGACGATGTTGTAGAGCAACGGCAGGTACGCGGCGATCAGCTCCTCGCGCGCCCGATCGTCGCCGGCCTGCGCCGCTACCACCAGCCCCGCGTGGTCTGCATCCATGAGCCGCATCCCCACCTCCTTCGAGCCTCCTTCGAGCGGGCGATCCGCCGAACACGGCGCACCTTAGCGAAAAAATTTTCGGGGGCGGGGCAACCTCTTCGGCGTCGGTGACCACCAGATGTCGTCCCGGCCGGGAGGTCCGGTCAGAGGCAGCGGCTGAAAGAGAGCACCGACGTGTCCCCTCGCCCACCCACGCCGTCGCAGGCGTCCCCCGCCGGCGGCCGCGCCCGCCGTGGTCGCCCGTCGTTCCGCTCGGTCCTGACCGGTCAGCGGCAGGCGCACCGTCGCCGTCGGCTGTACCAGCGTCGGGGCTTCTGGGCGGCCGTCGGCCTTGCCGTCGTGGGCGGCTCCGTGGTCGTGGTCAACTCGGCCTCGGCGGGCACCACCGTGGACACCGGCTCCTGGTACCTGCTGGTCAACCGCAGCACCGGCCAGGTGCTGGACGACTACGGCTACGCCTCGAACGACGGCGCGTCGGTGGTGCAGTGGAGCAGGACCGGTGCGGCCAACCAGCAGTGGAAGTTCGTCGACTCGGGTGGCGGCAACTACCGGCTGCAGAACCGGAACTCCGGGAAGGTGCTCGACGACTACAACTGGTCGAAGGCCGAAGGCGCCGAGCTGGTGCAGTGGCACGACCTGAACGGCGCCAACCAGCAGTTCCACGTGGAGAAGTCCTCGGACGGCTACGTGCGTCTGATCAACCGTCACAACGGCAAGGCCGTCGAGGTCCCGCTCGGCTCCAAGGCCGACGGGGGCAGGATCGCCCAGTACCACGACTGGAACGGCGCCAACCAGCAGTGGCAGCTCGTCCCGGCCGGGAGCACCGGCAGCACCGGCAGCACCGGCACGCCCACGCCGTCCGTCCCGACCACCACGCCGGGCGGCGGCTCGGCGAAGAGCTTCATGGGCAGCAACACGGTGCTCATCGGCGGCTCGATGTCCGACGCCTCGGCGAACGCCGCGCCCTTCGACGTGCGGTACGCCTACATCCACAGCCGGCCCGCGCCCTCGTCGGACGCCTACACGGCCCCGCGCTGCAAGTCCGAGTGGTCGGGCTGGTGGGGCTGCTGGACCGGTGACACCACGGCGCCCGGCACCCAGCTGGCCGTGAACAACGACCGTGCGGCCAAGGCCACGTACCAGGGCAGGCCGCGCCCGCAGAAGTACCTCTTCACCTGGTACTCGCTGCGCGACCTCGGGGACATGGCGGGCCAGGGCGACGGCCCCGGCGAGGTCCAGGCCATCAACCGGGCCGACCTGCTCACCAAGTACCTGAACGACTACCGCTTCTTCCTCCAGAAGATCGGCACCTCGCAGGACATGATCGATCTCGAACCCGACTTCTGGGGCTACGTCCGCTCCCTCGGCAACCCGCACCAGGTCGCCGCGCAGGTCAGGGCGGCGAACCCGACGGACTGCGGATCGCAGGAGAACAGCGCCGTCGGCCTGGCCCAGTGCCTGATCTCGATGGCGCACAAGTACGCCCCGAACACCGGCGCGGGAATGCACCTGTCCTGCTTCGACTGGGAGCAGAACACGCCGCAGTGCGTCAAGGACTACGCGGCCCTCGGGGCGTCGAGCGCCGACTTCCTGGTCACCGACGTGTCGGACCGCGACGCGGGCTGGTACGCGCAGCCGGCCCACGGCAGCCTCGACAAGTTCTGGAACGACCAGAAGGCCGCCGCCCAACTGTCGTTCTACAAGACGATGGCCGAGTCGGTGGGCAAGCCGGTGGTCCTGTGGCAGGTCCCCGTGGGCGACATGGCGCAGAACAACACCCTCAACCACTACAAGGACGACAAGGTGGACTGGTTCTTCGCGCACATGGACCAGGTGGCGAACGCGCACATCGCGGGCCTGCTGTTCGGCGCGGGTCAGCAGGAGCAGACCACGCCCGAGACCGACGGCGGGAATCTGATCAACAAGACGATCGCCTACCACAACTCCGGTGGCACGGCGCTCAAGTAGCCGCTCGGCGGGGCGCCGGCGGAACGCCGCCGGCGCCCCGCCCGGCTGTCGGTGATCCGGACGTGGCCCTGCCTCTCGAGGATCTCGCCCGAGGGGGCGCTCCCCGGCGAGGCAGGGCCACGGAGGACGGAGAAGCGGTGCTCAGGCGGATCCGAGGCGTCCCAGCGGCTGGCTGCATTCTGCAGATTCTGGATCTAAAATGCATGCATGACAGCTCTCACCATCCGTGACGTGCCGGAAGATCAGATCCAGACCCTGAAGGTTCGCGCGGCTCAGGCCGGCAAGTCGCTCCAGGCCTTCATGCAGGACCTCATTGCCAGGGAGGCGTCGAGGCCCACGATGGCGGAGATGATGGAGAGGTTGAATCGGGAGACCACTGCCGATGTCACTACCTCTGACGTGCTTGCCGCCCTCGACCAGGGGCGAGTGGGGCGTTGATCGTCATTGACTGCTCCGCTCTCGTTCTCGCCCTCACGGCCAGCGGCCTTGACGGCCAGCGCGTCCGTGGTCGGCTTGCCGAGGCTGGGGACGTGTATGCGCCGACCCTCCTGGACTACGAGATCCAGTCGGCGCTCCTCGGCATGCAACGGGGCGGGAAGCTGACCGAGAAGGAGGTGGACCGGGCGGTTGCCGCATACCGGATGCTGCCCATCGCCAAGCGGGAGACGCTGCCTTTCTGGGACCGGGTGAGGAAGCTGCACGCCAACCTCAGCGCGTATGACGCCCAGTACGTCGCGCTGGCCGAAGCCCTGGGCGTCCCGCTGATCACCAGCCACGCGCGGATCGGGCGGAGCGGTGCGGCGAGGTGCGACATCGAGGTCTTCTCCTCGGGGGCCCCGTAGCCGGGCCCCTCCGGTGGCGGTTCTAAGGCTTGGCCCGGCTCGGGGCCTCGGGGCTTGCGTCCGGGTCGTACCAGAGGCTGGCCATGGCGGAGCGGGTGGTCCAGCCGAGGGTGGTGTAGAGCGCCCGGCCGTCCGGGGTGCCGACCAGGATGCCGGTCTCGGCGCCTGCCGTGTGGGCCGTGTGCTGGAGGGTGCGCATCACCAAGGCGCCGAGACCCCGGCGGCGGTGCGCGGGGTGGGTCTCGATCTGGTCGAAGACGGCGCTGCGGCCGGTCGGGGCGACCTGGCCGCGGGCGGCGAACTCCCCTGCGGCGGTGCGGACCAGCACCCGCGTGACCCCACCCCGCGTCCAGTCGGTCAGTTGGTAGCCGCTCGGCACGGCCGGCTGTTCGGAGGCCAGTGGCACGGTCATCAGGTACCCGGGCTGGTCGAACCGCCAGCCCGCGCCGAGCCACGGTCGTACCGTCTCGTCCGGGGCGAACAGCTTCAGCCAGGTGCCGGGCGCACGCGTGGCCGCCGCGATCCGGCGCACCTCGGCTTCCTCGGGGGTCGGCAGCACGTGCCGTGACACCTGTGCCCGCTGCCCCACGTCGACCGTCCACCCCCACGGCCGCGTCACCGGATCGGCGGCCCCGCGTGAGACCACCCATCCGTCGATCCAGGCCCGGACGAGCCCGCCGATCGTGCCGTCGTCCTGCACCGCTGCCCCCTTTGAGTAAGAGATCAACTGCCAGTGTGCCACTTACTCAGGGCTGGAGTCGAGACCCGGCGGTGCTCGGTGGTCGGGGAAGGGCACCGGGGGGAGGTAGCGGTGCCGCAGGAGCGGCGAGGCCGCGTGGCAGCGGGCGAGCAGGTGGGTGGCGCGGTGGGCGGCGGCCTGATTGTCCCGGCCGCCGGAGCCCTCGGGCCGGAGCGACTCAGCGCCCGGGGTGAGCAGGTAGAGCAGGAGGTCGAGCCGGCTCGGGGAGGGGAGGGCGGTGGCGTGTTCGAGGCCGTCGGCGAGGGTGCTGTGGGCCAGGAGGGCCTGGACGGCCTCGGCAGCCTCGGTGGCCGGGTCCGGCGCGGCTACGGCCGGGCGGCGGTCCAGGCTGGCGTAGACCAGGTCCATCCGGGGTCAGCCCCAGGTGAGGTCGCCGGCCGTGACGACGGTGGTGGGCGCGGACTGCGGGGCGGCGGCCTGGGCAGTGGTGGCGGTGGCGGCACTGGCGGTCGCGGCTGCGGCGGGGAGCAGGGTGACGGCGCCGAGGGCGAGGGCGGCGACCGCGGCGGCCTGGGCGATACGGGTGCGGATCATGGTGGTGGTCCTTTCCGGAGGGCTGAGGAGTGGTCCTGTCGTCGGCTTCGGCATCCCGCGGCGGTGCCTCTTCCGTCTGCCTTCGGGCTGTTCCCTTCCGGCGGTCACCAGCTTCGTCCTGCCGCGCCGGGCACGGAAGGACTTCCGGTCGGCGCCAAATCGCCTGTCTGGATCCCGCCACGGTGTCATGTGCACGACGTGTCGGATTTGATCCCGTTCCAGCCGTTCCCCCGGTGCGCAGATCCAAGCAAGAGCCCCGGATCACGGACAGAACGGGGCGAGTGGTCATAAGCCCTGAGCTGCGACGAAGGCCGCATGGGGAGACCTTGAAAGAGGTGTGTGCAGCCTGCGAGCATGGGCCCGGCAGGGGGATGCGCAGCTCAGTGGGGGGACACGCATGATGCTGGAGACGCTCGGGATGACGGCGGCGGCCGGCCTGGTCTACCAGGCTCTGCTCGACCGGCCAGGGGACGGCATCGAGCTGCTGGCCGCGCACTGCGAGCTGACGGACGACCAAGTCCGGTCCTGCCTGGACGAGCTGGGGCGCCTCATGCTGGTGCGGGCCTCCAGTGAGCACCCGGGTCAGCTGCGGGCCGTCACCCCCGAGATCGGTCTGGCCGACATGCTGGCGCGGGAGGAGGCCGAGCTGGCCGCCCGTCAGGCCCAGCTGGCGGCCTCGCGCGCCGCCGTCACCCGGCTGGTGGCCGACCGGGCCGACAACCGCCCCACGCACGGCGAGCGGCTGCTGGGCATGGACGCCATCCAGACCCGCTTGGAGCTGCTCGGCCGGGCGGCGACCAAGGAGGTGCTGGGCGTGCACCCCGGCTCGCAGCGGCGGGCCGAGGACCTGGAGGCGGGGCGGCAGTCCAACGCGGCCGCCCTGGCCCGCGGGGTCGCGATCAGGTCGCTGTACCAGGAGAGCACCCGCAACGACCCGACCGCCACGACCTACGCGCACTGGCTGATCAGCGTCGGCGGCGAGGTGCGCACCGCGCCCGTGCTGCCCCAGCGGCTGGTGATCGTCGACCGGGCCCAGGCGCTGGTGCCGATCGACCCGGCGGACACCCGCAAGGGCGCCCTGCACGTGACCGAACCCGGCATCGTCGCGGCCCTGGTGGACCTCTTCGAGCAGGCGTGGAGCATCGCCGTGCCGCACGGCGCCGTCCGCACCGAGGACCCGGCGACCGGGCTCAGCGACACCGAGCGCGAGCTGCTGCGCCTGCTCGGGACCGGGCTGACCGACGAGGGGGCGGGGCAGCGGCTGGGGATCTCCAGCCGGACGGTGAGCCGCCACATGTCCTCCATCATGGAGCGGCTCGGGGCGAGCAGCCGGTTCGAGGCGGGGATCAAGGCCGCGCAGAGGGGCTGGCTCTGAAGCCGCCCGCCGGTCAGGGTGGTCGAGTTCAGTAGCCGGTGGGGCGGATCAGGCCGGATTCGTAGGCGAAGACGGCGGCCTGGGTGCGGTCGCGGAGGCCGAGCTTGGGCAGGATCCGGCTGACGTGGGTCTTCACGGTCTGCTCGGCGACCAGGAGGGTGCCGGCGATCTCGGCGTTGGAGAGCCCCTGGGCGATCAGGCTCAGGACTTCGGTCTCGCGCTCGGTGAGGTCGCCGAGCCGGGACTTGAGCGGGGCGCGCGGGGTCGGGCTGGTGCGGGAGAACTCGGTGATCAGCCGGCGGGTGACGCTCGGGGCGAGCAGGGCCTCGCCGGCGGCCACCACGCGGACGGCGTGGGCGAGTTCGTCGGCGGAGGCGTCCTTGAGCAGGAAGCCGGAGGCGCCCGCACGGAGTGCCTCGTAAACGTACTCGTCCAGGTCGAAGGTGGTCAGGATGAGCACCCGGACCGGCGAATCCGCTGCCCCGGTGATCCGGCGGGTGGCCTCGATGCCGCCGAGTTCGGGCATCCGGATGTCCATCAGCACCACGTCCGGGGCGAGTTCGGCCGTCTTGGCGACGGCGTCGAGGCCGTCCACGGCCTGGCCGACCACCTGGATGCCGGGCTCCGCGCCCAGCAGGACGGCGAAGCCCTGGCGGATCATCACCTGGTCGTCGGCGATCAGGACGCGGATGTCGGTCACGGGGTGTCCTTGCTGGTCTTGGCGGCGGTGGGCAGGAGGGCGGTGACGGCGTAACCGCCCTCCGGAGTGGGGCCGGTGGCGATCCGGCCGCCGAGCATGGCGACGCGTTCGCGCATGCCGAGCAGGCCGTGGCCGGTGCCATTGCCCGGTGGAGTCGGCCGGTGCGGGCGGGAGTTGGTGACGGTGAGGGTGAGTTCGGTGGTGCGGTAGGCGAGTTCGACCCGGACCTCGGCGCCCGGGGCGTGCCGCATCGCGTTGCTGAGTGCCTCCTGCACGATCCGGTACGCCGAGAGGTCGACCCCCGGGGGCAGCAGGCGGGGCTCGCCGGTGGTCGCGGTGGTGACGGTGAGGCCCGTCGAGCGGACGGTGCCGAGCAGGTCGTCGAGCCGGTCGAGGGTGGGCTGCGGGGCGTGCCGGTTGGCGTCCAGGGCGCTCTCCTCGGAGCGCAACACGCCGAGTACGCGCCGGAGTTCGATCAGTGCGTCGACCGCGTTGGCCCGGATGCCGGCCAGGTTCTCCTTGAGCTCCTCGGAGGGGTTCTCGGCCAGGTGGACGGCCACCTGGGCCTGCACCGAGATCACCGACATGTGGTGGGCCACCACGTCGTGCAGCTCGCGGGCGATCCGGGTGCGCTCCTCCAGCAGGGTGCGGCGGGCCTTCTCCTGGACGGTCAGCTCCTCCTGGGCGACCAGATCGCGCCGGGCCAGGTGGCGCCCGCGCAGCGCCGCGCCGAGGGCGGTGGCCACGGTGAGGGCGAGGAGGGAGTTGGACTGGCTCTGGAACCGGATCACGAAGACCAGGGTGGGCAGCAGATGGATCAGCAGGCCGACCACGGCCGTGCGGACCGGGACGAGCTGGGCGAAGAAGAAGAACAGCAGCGTCAGCAGGGGCAACTCGATGAGGTTCCACGGCACTTCGGGAGCACCCGGGCCGACGGCGCGGATGAAGGGCACCGTGGCGAGCGTGCTGAGGGTGGCCAGCCACCAGGCCGGCACCGGCCGGAACAGCACCAGCACCAGGGCCGCCGACTGCGCGGCGGCGAGCAGGAAGCCGAACGGCTTGGGCAGGCCGTACCGGAACATGAACAGGTCGGCGCTGACGGCCGTGGACAGCACCGCGACCACCAGGGCCAGCACCAGGATCGAGGCGAACCAGTCGCCGCCGAGCCGGCGGACGGGCCGTCGGTCGCGCAGTGCGGCCAGGCCGAAGTCCTCGCGCAGTCGGCGCGGGAAGGCGCTCGGCGTCGTGGTCGGCCGGCTCATCGGATCCCCCCGTTCGTCAAGATCCACTTTACGGCCTCCGGGTGGGGCGCAGGGTCGGATTTCCTTGTCGGGGAGGGGCGTTCGTGGGTGTGGAAGGCGGCCCAGCAGGCGAGCAGGGCGAGGGCGAAGAGGGGCAGCCAGAGCAGGCGGGTGAGGATCCAGCCGGGGCCGTCCGGGAGGGTGTGCAGGCCGGGCAGCGGGCCGTCGGCCGCCGTGCCGTCGGTCAGCAGGCCGAGGGCGGAGACGGCCATCATGGCGGTCTGGTGCCAGAGGAAGACCGTCATCGCGAAGAGGTTGACCAGGGCCACCGCGGCCCAGGCGGCCGGCCGCCGCATCGCCCGGCGCAGCGGGCCGAGCAGCAGCAGGGCCGCGCCGCACTGGGCCAGGCCGAAGGTGACGGCGGCCAGGGTGAGCGGACCGAGGTTGGAGACGGCGGCGCCGGGCACCCCGACCATCGCGGCCGGGTAGCCGCCCCAGCGGATCAGCGCGGCGGTCGCGGCGGCGCCGCCGAGCAGCAGGGCCCAGGCCGTCCGGCGGTCGGTCCGGCGGTCGGCCCGGCGGTCGCCTGGGTGGGCGGCTTGGCGGCCGCGGCCGCCGGCCCAGGCCGCGCCGAGGCAGTACGGGACCGACCAGCCGGCCAACTCGTTGAGGTAGCCCAGCTGTTCGGGGGCGCCGAGCTGGAAGCGGGCCAGGTCGACCAGGGTCACCAGGGCGAGCGGCCAGGCCGGGTGGAGCCGGGCGAGCAGCGGGGTGGCGGCGGTCAGGGCGGCGAAGACCAGCAGGAACCAGAGCGGGGAGACGGCTAGTTTGACCAGGGTGTGCACGGTCTCCGGGCTCACCCCGCCGGCCAGCAGGGCGGCGCCGGCCACCGCCCAGACGGTGAGCAGCACGGCCACCGGCCGGAACAGCCGGGCCAGCCGGGCGGTGAGCCAGTGCCGGTACGGGGTGCCGCGGGTGCGGGCGGTGCGCAGACTGCGGGCGGCGACCAGGCCGCCGACCAGGAAGAAGACCGCGAGGGTCTGGAACGCCCAGGAGACGGGCGCCAGTTCGGGCAGGTAGTGCAGCGGGCTGGCGACCTGGAGGGTACCGGTGTCGACGACCAGGGCGGTGACCAGCCAGTGGCCGAGCACCACGCCGAGGATGGCGAGGGCGCGCAGGGCGTCGAGCGCGCGGTCGCGTTCGGGGGCGGTGGCGGCGTCGATCCGGTGCGCGGCGGTGCGGAGGCGGCCGGTGCGGGGGCGAACTGTGGTCTCAGGCACGGGTGTTCACCTCACCCATGGGTGTGCGGCCCTCGACGATGCGGCCCTCGACGATGCGGGCGAGGCTCTCCAGGGCGGCGGAGCCGGGGCGGAGGTAGTCACTGTGGCCGCCCTGGCCGGCCGGGAAGGGGTGGGCGCCGAACTGCGGGGAGACCGGGTCGGTGCCGAACCCGAGGGTGGTGAAAGGGAGTCGGAGGCTGAGGTGCGGCAGGTCGGCGATCCAGTCGCCGCCGGCCCGGCCGGCCCAGACGGTGGCCGTGGTGTGCAGGGCGGCCGCGTCGGGGTAGCCGACCCCGGGGCTGCCGTACAACACCAGATCGGTGGCGGGCAGGCCGGCGGCGGCGTGGGCGCAGACCACCGTGCCGTAGGAGTGGCAGAGCACGGCGAGGCGGGCGCCGGGCAGGGCGCGGTGCAGGGCGGCGGTGAACTCGCGCAGTCGTGGTGCGGCCTGCTCGGCGCGGGTGGAGGTGACGGCTTCGGGGCTCACGGTGGCCGGGGTGCGGTAGCCGAGCCAGGCGAGGACGGCGGCGTGCGGGCCGAGCCGCTGCCGGAGCGCGAGGGCGCCGGCCCGGAGCCGGTCGCCGTGCTCGAAGGAGGTGTCCGCGCCGGGGACCAGCACGGCCACCCGCTCGGCGCCGGCCAGTTCGCCGAAGACCTCCACCGAGCGTCCGCCCGAGCGGCCGTCGAAGGAGAGGAACTGCCGGGCCGGGTCGGCCATCGCGTGCAGCGCGGCGGCCCGCTCGTGGTCGCCGTGGTCCGCCGCGGCCCGCTCGGCCGCCGCGATGTCGGCCCGGCTGCCCGTGTACCGCGCGGCCAGCGCCCCCGGTGTGGCCGTCGGCAGCCCGGCGGCCACGGTGGGCGCCGGGGCGGGGACCTCGGCGCCGCGGGCCGCCCCGGTGGTCGGCAGCACCACGGCGGCGGCGACGAGCACGCCGTACCCGGCCCGCCGGAGCCGGCCACCCCGGCCCGGCGCGGGCACACGGGCGGCGGCGGGCCCGGGGGCGGCGGTGGCGGGAGCGGTGATGTGGGCGGGGGCGGTGACGGGGGCGGTGACGGGGGCGGGGCCTGCGGTGGGGCGGAGGCGGGGCGCCATGGCGGGGAGGTCCTTCCGGGCCGGAGATCGGGTTTCCGGTACCGAAGGTAGGGACGGCCGCCGGTGGTCCGCGTCCCGCTGGAGAGCGCTCCCGCCGGGTAGCTCTCAGGTATGACGGGTAGCCGGCGGAGCGGGCCCGGCTACGGTTGGCTAACGCTTGGGTGGGTGGGTATGTCCGCTTTGGTCCGGGTGGGTTGTCCCGGTTTCGGACGAGCGCGGGTGGTCGACGGGTGAGGCGCGGGGTGGAAATGGGGCGGCCGGTGTCCGGGGGATCCAGTAGCGTGCGCACTCTCCGAAGCGAATGCTTATCTGATCTTTATGTGGGGGAATCCCGTGAACCTGGACTTCAGCGCCGAGCCGCTCTTCTC
This sequence comes from Kitasatospora sp. MMS16-BH015, assembly GCF_002943525.1. NCBI lineage: Bacteria > Bacillati > Actinomycetota > Actinomycetes > Kitasatosporales > Streptomycetaceae > Kitasatospora > Kitasatospora sp. MMS16-BH015. Next base: position 4,554,880 of record NZ_CP025394.1, read on the forward strand.
CTGGTACGTGCTGCTGCTGTTCGTCAGTGGCGTCGCGATGCTGGCCATCGCCGCCGCCAACACGGGTGCGCTGAGCACGGGGTGGCGGATCTTCAACGCGGTGGCGGGCGTCGGCTTCGTCGGGTACGGGGTGTACCTCGGGTTCGTCTTCCAGGGCGGCAGCTACATCATCTTCTTCAAGGCGTTCATCCTGCCGGTGGTGATGATCGTCAACTTCTGCCGCGGGCTCGCGGCGAAGCGGACCGCCCAGCAGCAGGCCGCCCGGGCCGGTCAGCAGGCGTTCGCGCGGCCGACCGTGCCGGTGCAGGACGCCGCTCCGGCCGAGCCGACGGTGGGTCAGGCCGGCTGAGCCGAGCTCCTCGCACGCGTACGGTGCCGCTCCGGGCTGTTCCCGGGGCGGCTTCGTGCTGATCGGCGGTGGTGGGCCCCGGGGGTCAGACCTCGTCGGGGCCGGTGAAGTCCGGGGAGGTGTAGCCGGGGCTGGTGAAGTCCGGGGCGGTGGTGGGGACGGTGGGGGCCGGGCTGCTGAAGCCGGGGCTGGTGTAGCCGGGGCTGAGGTGCTCGGGTGGGCGGGGGTGACCGTTGGGGCGGGTGGAGAGGGCCGGTTCGGAGGCGAGGTTGGCGAGCAGGTAGGGGCGCAGGGCCTCCTCGCGGAGGGCCCGTAGCCAGGCCAGCCGGGCCTGGGCCAGGTCCTCGCGCAGCTGCGGGTCCTGGCCGTCCGGGCTGGCGGCGCCGTCCCGCAGGGCGGTGAGCAGCAGGCCGACGATCCCGACCAGCAGCGCCACGGCCCCCACCGCGAGCAGCACCCAGCCGGCCGTCACCAGGGCCTGCCCGAGGGTGAACTCCGGGCTCACCGAGCGCAGCAGGTAGCCGAGCAGGAGCAGTACGGCCGCCGCGGCCCAGGCCAGCACCGGGGTGAGCGCGGTGAGCACCGGGAAGACCCCCGCGCCCTTCGCGGACCGGAGCCGCCCGGAGAGCCCGCCGTGCGGGGCGTGGGCGTGGCCGTGCTGCGGCGGGCCGTCGGGGCCGTCGGGGCCGTCGGGCTGTCTCAGGCCGTCCCGCAGGGCGGCGTAGTGCCGGTGCTGCACGGCGGCGGAGGCGGCGATCTCCTCGGCGGCGAGCAGTGCCTTGGTGTGCAGCTGCTCGGCGTTGAGGTGGGGGCCGGGCTGCCGGAGAGCGTCGAGGATGGCAGGGTCACGCAGTGCTTCGTCGAGGGCTCGCTCGTAGTCCGGGCGGTCCTCGGCGGGCAGGTGCGGGGTGTCGGTCATGGGTACCCCGTTCCGCTTGGTCACGGAGGTGGATTGGACGGTGGCACGGTCGGGCCGGGCGGTGGGGGCGGCCCGGGACCCGGCGTGCGGGTGTGTAGATGGTAGGGGCGGGTGCCGACCCGGAGACAGTCGCTTTCCGGATTTTCAGTACGGTCAGCGGTTGTCAGCACGGTCAGGAGCTGGTCGGCGACCCGAAGTGACGACCCGTCCGATCGTCTGTCCGGATGGCCGGCCGGGCAAACGGTCCGTCAGCAGCACCGCCGCAAGGCCGGCGGACGGCTGACGGACGGTCCGTCAGTTCAGCGGCAGGCGGGCGACCAGCAGGCGGCCCTCCATGGTGACGCCGCCGTCCATCGCGATGGCCAGCTCGTCCGCGTAGATGTACGGCCCGGGCACGTGCGGCGGGGTGCCGTCGTCCAGGTGGGTGGAGCCGGTGAGGTACGGGATCGGGCTGTGGCCGTGCACCACGCGGTGGCCGCCGTAGGCGCCGAGCAGCTCGTGCACGGCCTGCGGGCCGGCCTCGCCGCGGAAGGCGAACCGCTTGGTGAAGCGGCGGAAGCAGTCCCACCACTCGTCGGCGCCCTCCTCGGTGAGCAGGTGGTGGACGGCGTCGTTGACCTCGGTGATCGACTCGCCGTACTCGAGGTAGGCGGTGGTGTCGGAGTGCACCAACAGGTGGCCGTCCTCCAGGGCGAGGGCGGGGAGCCGGGAGAGCCAGCTGATGTGGTGGGTCTGCAGCCGCTCCAGGTCCTGCTGCTGGCCGCCGTTGAGCCGCCAGGCGGCCAGGAAGGAGGCGGTGCCGGCGGTGGACTGGACGGGCTCGTCGCCGTACTTGGCGGCGCCCAGGAAGAGCAGTTCGTGATTGCCCATCAGCGCGCGGCAGTAGCCGCCGGCGGCGGCGGCCTCGGCGGCCAGCTGCATGACCAGGTCGATCACCCCGATGCCGTCCGGGCCGCGGTCGGTGAAGTCGCCGAGGAACCAGATCCGGGAGCGCCCGGCAGACCAGTGGCCCTCGTCGTCGATCAGGCCCTGCTGGTGCAGCGCGGCGAGCAGCTCGTCGAGGTAGCCGTGCACGTCGCCGACCACGTAGAGCGGGCCGGGGGCCTCGCCGGGCTCGGGCTGCGGGTACGGGAAGTTCATCTCCTCGACCGGCGCGCCGAACTCGCCGAGCGGCGGGCCGAGCTCGATGGTCGGCGGGTCCTCGGCGCTCGGCTCGGCGGGGAAGCCCTCGGGCGGCTGGGCGACCGGGAAGCCTTCGGGGGCCTGGGCGACGGGGGCGTGCGGGTGGCTGGCGGCCGGCCAGTGCGCCTCCAGGAAGCGGGCACCGCCGTAGCCGCTGGTGGTGCTGTAGCCGTAGCCCTGGTCGGGCTCGGGGGGTTCGTAGTACGAGCCGTACGGGAGCACGTCGAGGTCCGGCTGGTGGCGGGGGCCTGAGTCGGGCAGTTCAGGCCCGGGGAAGCGGTCCTCGGGAGTCATTCGCCCATCATAGGAAGACCACTCTCCCGGCGTCCTCACCTGGTCGGTATCCAATCGCCGGGAGAGTCTCCCGGCCGCGGTGCCGAGGGGTGGAATCACCCGGTCTGTCCGGACCTGGTACGGCCCGGGGACGCTCTCGGCACGATCCATCTATGGTCTAGACCTCGCCGGGAGGGCGGGGCGGGCTGACGGTGGTTCGGGGGCTGCGCGGCTGGGAGGAGGCCCGGACGATCAGCTCGGTGGGCATCAGGGTGCCGGGCGGCGGGCCGTGACCGGCCGTCCGGTAGCGCGGCGGGAAGAGCCGGCCCCCCGGGTGGGTGTCGGGCACGGTCACCCCGGTGCCGGAGTCGACTCCCTCGATGGCGTCGATCAGCAGGTTGACGACGGTGGTGCCGATCCGCCGCGGCTTGAGCGAGAGGGTGGTGATCGGCGGCTCGGTGGTGGCGTACACGTCGGACTCGCTGCAGCAGACCAGCAGCAGGTCGTCCGGCACCCGCAGGCCGTACCGGCGGGCGGCGGCCAGCAGGTCGGTGCCGTTGGGGTCGAACAGCCCGTAGACCGCGTCCGGTCGGTCCGGGCGGGCCAGCAGCCGGTCGGCGGCCAGCGCGCCGGCCGCCGGGTCGTGGGCGGGGTAGGTCTCGTAGACCGGCTCCTGGCCGACCCGGTCGCACCAGCCGAGGTAGGCGTCGGTGGAGAGCCGGGTGTAGGTGTCGGTGGAGGTGCCGGTGAGCAGGCCGATCCGGCGGGCGCCGGCCTCGCTCAGGTGGTCGAGGATGCCGAGCACGGCGGCCTCGTGGTCGTTGTCCACCCAGGCGGTGACCGGGCAGTTGCCCGGCTTGCCGTCGCTGACCACCGGCACGCCGGACCGGTAGAGCTCGCTGACCAGCGGGTCCTGGTCGGGCGGGTCGATCACCACGGTGCCGTCCAGGGCGATGTTGCTCCAGACGTCGTGCCGGGACGAGGCGGGCAGCACCACCAGCGCGTAGCCCCGGCTGAGCGCCGCACTGGTCGCGGCGCGCGCCATCTCGGCGAAGTAGGCGAACTCGGTGAAGGTGAACGGCTCCTCGCCGTACGTGGTGACGGTCAGTCCGATCAGTCCGGACCGACCGGTGCGCAGGGTCCGCGCGGCGGCGGACGGGCGGTAGCCGAGGCGCTCCGCTACTTCGCGCACCCGGCTTCTGGTCTCGTCGGGTAGGCGTCCCTTGCCGTTCAGGGCGTCCGAGACCGTGGTGATCGACACTCCGGCGGCTGCTGCCACATCCCGGATGCCGGCCCGCTCCAGACGCCGCGAGGTGGTGGGTCGCCGACCGCTCTGGTTGGCTGCTGCTGTCATGGCGGACCGATCGTATGGCGCATGACGCCGCTCCGTAACCGGGGCGTCACTCGGCCGAGAAGAACCGTTTCTCCATGAGCCGGTCGCCTGAAGGCCCTTGGAAACCCGCTTCGTTTCGGCCTTCTTACCTCTGACATGTGCCATAGGAACCCGGCAGAATGGCTGATCTGCACCCGTGGCCCGGGCGAGCATCTCACTCCTACGGGTGAGGGGCGGTCGGTATCGTTCGGGGCACCCGACCGGGGTGGTCACGGGTGCCAGGCTTGTGCTCGGTGCGCCGGTGACCCCGGGCGTACGCAGAGCGCACGAGAAGAAGAACGACGAAGGAGTGCACCGTGAGTGGCACGGCAGCGCAGGCCCCCCGGCTCCGGCCGACCCTGGACGGCATCCCGACCTACAAGCCGGGCAAGCCGGCCAGCGCGGACTCGTACAAGCTCTCGTCCAACGAGAACCCGTATGAGCCGCTGCCCGGCGTGCTGGAGGCGGCCGTCGCCGCCGCCGGTTCGATCAACCGCTACCCCGACATGGCCGCCTCCGAGCTGACGGCCGAGCTGGCCGGCCGGTTCGGCGTCCCCGCCGAGCACGTGGCGCTGGGCACCGGCTCGGTGAGCGTGGCGCAGTCGCTGGTGCTCTCCACGGCGGGCCCGGGCGACGAGGTGATCTTCGCCTGGCGCTCCTTCGAGGCGTACCCGATCATCACCCAGGTCTCCGGGGCCACTCCGGTGCCGGTGCCGCTCACCTCCGGTGAGGCGCACGACCTGGACGCGATGCTGGCCGCGATCACCGAGCGGACCCGGCTGATCTTCGTCTGCAACCCGAACAACCCGACCGGTGTCGCCATCCACCGCGAGGAGCTGGTCCGCTTCCTGGACGCCGTCCCGGGCGACATCCTGGTCGTGCTGGACGAGGCGTACCGCGAGTTCATCCGCGACGAGCGGGTGCCGGACGGCATCGAGCTCTACCGGGACCGGCCGAACGTCTGCGTGCTGCGCACCTTCTCCAAGGCGTACGGCCTGGCCGGCCTGCGGGTGGGCTTCGCGATCGGGCACGAGCCGGTGGCCACCGCCCTGCGCAAGACCGCCATCCCGTTCGGCGTGAGCCAGCTGGCCCAGGACGCGGCCGTCGCCTCGCTCCGCGCGGAGGAGGCCCTGCTGGTCCGGGTCGAGGCCCTGGTCGAGGAGCGCACCCGGGTCGCCGCCGAGCTGGCCCGCCAGGGCTGGGAGCTCGCCGACTCCCAGGCCAACTTCGTCTGGCTCCGGCTGGGCGAGCAGACGATGGACTTCGCGGCGGCCTGTGGCGCGGCGGGTGTGGTCGTCCGCCCGTTCCCGGGCGAGGGCGTCCGGGTGACGATCGGCGAGGTCGCCGGCAACGACATCTTCCTCGCGACGGCGGAGGCCTTCCGCAAGTCGCTGTAGCGGCGGGGGCGGGGCTCTTCGGTGGGCCCCGCCTACAGCCCGGTGGTGTCGAGGTCGAGGTCGAAGGGCTCGGGGAGCCGGATCGTGACGCCGAAGGGGTGCGGGCCCTCGACCCGGGTGTAACCGAGTCGGCCGGGCTGCGAGAACAGCGTGCAGGTCTGTTCCTGGCGGTCGATCAGGAGGTAGAGCGGTGCGCCGTACTGGGCGTAGCGCCGCCGCTTCACCGCCCGGTCGGTGTCGCCGTTCGAGGGGGAGGTCACCTCGACGACCAGGAGGGTCTGGTCGGGGACCAAGGCACCCTCGGTGCGGGCCAGGTCGGCGGGCACCACGGCGAGGTCGGGGACGTAGTAGTTCGCACTGCCCGGCAGGTCGAGGTTGCCGGAGCCGGCCCGGAGACCGAGAGCCCGCATTCGCGGCCCGATCTGCTCCCGGATCAAGTCGGCGGCGTTCTCGTGGGCCCAGGTCGGTGACATCGGGGTGATGACTCCCTCGACGATCTCGGCGCGGTCTCCGGCCAGGTGCTGGATGGCGTACTTCAGCGCCCGTTCCGGGCTGTCGACCTGCTCGTAGTCGATGGGGTCGGGGTGCGGGGAGGTGCTCATGCGGGAGCCCTTCTCGTCCGGTGTCGCGGTACGGCTCACCACTCACGGTAGCGGGAACGCGAAGGGGCGCGGGGATCTGTCGCTGCCGCGCGTGCACGTGGGTGCATGGTTGGCAGCGCACGCAGTTAAGCAAACAGAGCCTCGCGCCCCTGGGGCGCTGCAACTGAACGTCAGCTCATGGTCAGCTCATCGGGGTGAAGGTCCACTGCTGGGCGGGGGTGCCGTTGCAGTCCCAGAGCTGGGGGCGGGTGCCGCTGGTGACGTTGCCCTGGGGCATGTCGAGGCACTTGCCGGTGGCGGAGTTGACGATGGAGCCGTCGGCGCGGGGGAGCCACTTCTGGGCGGCCGAGCCGTTGCAGGTCCAGAGCTGGGTGACGGTGCCGCTGGCGGAGTTGCCCTGCGGGTCGTCGAGGCAGTGGCCGAGGACCTGGAGGGAGCCGTCGGGCATGGCCGTCCACTGCTGGGGCGCGGAGCCGTTGCAGTCCCAGATCTGGACCGCGTTGCCGTCGGTGAGGGCGCCCTGGCTGTCGTCGAGGCAGCGGTTGGCGGCCACCCCGTTGGTGATCTTGCTGGGCGCTCCAGCCGGCACGGTCGGGGTGTTGTAGACCGCCAGGTCGCTGATGCTGCCGGTGTAGAAGGAGTTCGCGGCGCCCTGGTACTTGTAACGACCGAGCACGACCGGCCCGGTGATGCCGGACTGGGTGGTGTGGTAGCCGGAGCCGGCCAGGATGCCGTTGACCCAGAGGTTCATCTGGTTGGTGGTGGCGTTGTAGCTCGCGGTCAGTTTGGTCCAGACGTTCGGCTGGGCCTTGGCGGCGGCGCTGCGGTAGTCGGTCTGGTCGTAGTTCCAGCCGTTGTCGTCGGATCGGCCCATGCCGAACCGCCAGGTGCCGTCCGAACCCTCGGGCCAGACCATGAAGCCGCTGGCGCTGGTGCCGTCCTGGCTGACCACCGGGGAGCCCAGCGCGGTCGGCTTGGCCCAGAGCGAGACGGTGAACGACTTGCTGATGTCCAGCGAGGTGCCGGCGGTGTCGATCTCTGCCGCGCCGCCGGAGAGGGCGGCCACGGTGGTGGTGCGGCCCGCGACGGTGTCGGACGGGAAGGTGACGCCGCCCTTGACGGTGCCGGCGTGCTGGCCGGTGGCGTCCGGGGTGACCGAGTTGGTCGCGCCGGTCAGGCGCCACTCGTCGGCGGCCAGGTTGGTCGAGCCGAGCTGGTACGGGGCGGCCAGGTCGGTGACGGCCTTGCCACCGGCGGTGGCGGTGTGGCCGGGCCAGATCTGCAGGGTGTTGCCGACCGGGTCGAGCGCCCAGAGGTCGGCCAGGCCGTCCCCGGTCAGGTCGCCCTCGGAGCCGACCACGGCCCACGGGGTGACCGGCACGTTGCCGATCGTCGTGCCGGCGTCGATCGCGGAGACGGTGTTCCAGGGGGGCGTGGCGGTGCCGAACTCGTCGGTGGTCGAGTCCTGGGCGACCGTCAGGTTGTAGGCGGTGACGTCACCGTTCGCGCTGCGGGCCCAGACGCCCGGGCGGCCCTTGGCGTTCCAGTCTCCGGGGGAGATCAGGTCGCGACCCAGCCAGCCGGTGGAGGCCAGCCGGACGGGCTGGCCCAGGGTGGTGTCCGAGGTGGTCGGGTAGTACCAGAGCGCGGCGTCGGTGGAGCCGACGGCCTCGATGCTGAGCAGGCCGGTGCGGTCCTGGTACGCCTTGTTGGTGCCGAGGGCGGAGTGCGCCGGGTCGCCGATGGCGAGGACCTGCTTGGTGGTGGACCAGTCGGTGGCGAAGTAGCCGGCGCAGCTCGGGTTGAGCGTGGTGACCGCGCAGGCGGGCTTCTGGATCGGGATCTTGGTGTTGATCCGGCCCGTCGGCACGTTGTTGCCCGGGTTGAGGTAGGCGGTCAGCACTGCTCCGCCGTTCTTGTGCGCGAGCACGTCGTCGACGTTCTTGGAGCCGCGCAGGCTGCCGCGGTGGGTCACCTGGTAGTTGGCCCAGGAATCGCCGCCGGGGGAGTCGGCGGGCAGCGCGGTGAGCGAGACAGCGGCGCTGCCCGCCTGGGTGCTGGCCGGGGCGTTGTGGGTGTAAAGACCGCCGTCCGGGTGCCGGACCAGGATGTCGGGCGAGCTGTCACCCGTCATGTCGCCGAAGGCCGGGGCCGGGCCGTTGGGGTTCCACGGCGCGTAGAAGGAGTACGAGGAGACCTGCGAGAGGTTGCCCGCGTTGTCCTCGGCCTGGACGTAGAGCACGTTGGTGCCCCAGCGGGCCGGGGTGACCGAGATGCCGGCGGAGGGGATGGCGCCGCCGCACTGCCACTGGGCGCCCGCGAGCTGCGGGTCGAAGCTCCAGCGCAGGCAGGCCAGCCCGGAGGACTGCAGGCCCGAGGGGTTCGGGTCGGTGGCGGTGAACGGCACCAGGCCGGTCTGGCCCGCGTACAGCTGTGGCACCTGGCCGTTGCCGGACATCGGGAACTGCTTGGTCAGGTCGGTGACGGTGCTCGGGAAGGTCACCGTCGGCGCGGTGCGGTCGACCCGGAAGTGGCAGTCGGGGCTGAACTGGGCCCAGCCGACGCCCGGCAGGGTGTCGGTGGCGAAGCCGCCCCAGCCGTACCAGTGGCCGTCCTTGAGGGAGCCGGCCGGCAGCTGCCAGGAGGCGTCACTGCCGCTGTTGACCAGACCGGTGGTGCCGGAGCTGACCTCGGGGGTGCCGCTCTGCCCGTAGTCCCAGATGTGCACCCAGGCGGCCAGCTGGCTCTGGGCCGAGCTGGAGACGTTGACGTTGAGGCTCGCGGTGTCGCTGTTCAGCCAGCCCCAGGTGCTCAGGTCGTTGGTGTTGCAACTGTCCGTCGAACCGGCCGGGTTGACGGTGTGCGGGGAGACCGGGCCGGTGTGCGGGTTGGTCGGCACGTTCGGCACGCGGTCGTACTGGATGGAGAGCGAGGCGTTGTAGTCGAAGCGCTTGAAGGCGTTCCTGTTGCCCTCGTCGCCCTGGAGTGTGAAGGCCGCGACGTTCCATCCGGCACCGAGGCCGTTCTTCACCACGGTGGTGGCGTCCCAGTCGACGCCGACGTTGTTGTAGCAGCCGTTCTGGCCTGCCCCAGGGACGTTCCTGCTGCCCAGTGAGTCGTACCGGGCCGGGGAGTTGTTCCAGGTGGTGTTGCCGTCGAACGAGGCGGACAGGTAGGCGTTGACGCCGTAGCTGTTGGTGCAGGACCAGTCCGAGGACATGTACTCCTCGGCGTGCAGGGTGGCGCTGTTGACGACGACGCCCTTGTAGCCCGAGACGTCGAACTGGTAGTACGCGCGCTCGATCCCGTAAGGGGAGCTCCAGCCCTGGTAGCCCACGCCGGGGTGGTCGATGTCGGCGCTGGAGGACTTGTTGAGGTTGCTGGTGTTGGGGAAGGCCTGCTGCGTCCAGGTGTACTGCTGCTTGCCGATGGTGGCAGGCACCCAGGCGGGGTCGATGTAGACCGGGTACTTGGTGGTGGAGTCGGTCAGGATCGACTGGTCGGCCGTCAGGCCGACGGTGGTGCCGGCCGTGCTGACCGGCATCTGGGCCAGCTTGGCGCCGGTGCCCGGGCCGTCGGGGGTGCTCGCGGCGCCCTTGCCGTTCGCCCTGCCGGGGACCGGGGCGGCAGCGCCGGCCGGGGCGGCGGCATCCAGGTCTGCTGCTGCGGGGGCGGCGGCGAGGCTGCGGGCGGCGGTCTTCGGGGCGGCTGCGGTCTTCGAAGCGTCGGCCGAGGAGTCCCACATGAGCGGGGCGGGGGCGGAGAAGACCGGCTGGCCCTTGGCGTCGGTGGCCTTGAGGTTGCCGCCCTGGTCGGCGGCGATGGTGACGCCCTTGGTCTTGGTGGCGAACTTGAGGTTCTTGACGACCGGGTTGGCGGCGGCCTGCGGGGTCTTGACGATCAGGACGGTGGAGAAGCCGCCCTGCTTGGAGACGCTGACGCGCAGGTCGGTGTCGGGGGCGACGTTCGGGTAGAGCGCCGTGGTGCCGTCGAGGGTGGGGGCCGGGAGCGAGGCGAACGGGGCGCTGATGGCGAGTTGCTTGCCGTCGGCGGTGGTCATGGTGGCGAGGGGGCCGGTGCCGCCGCCGGAGAGCGCCAGGCCGGAGGCGGCGGTCTTGGGGGTGACGGTGCCATCGGCGGTGGTGGCGAGGGTGGCGTCGAGGTCCTGCCAGGCGCCGTTCTTCCTGGTGCGCTGCTGGAGGGGGTGCTGGGTCTGGTTGAAGTGCCCGGCGGGGGTGGCGACGGTCTCGCTGAACTCGGTGGTGAGCGAGGGGACGGGGACGTCCTTGCCGGTGGCCTTGGCCTGGGCGAGTGCCTTGGAGCCCTCGTCCTCGCCGGCCTGCTTGAAGCCGGGGGCGGGCGGGGTGTCCTTGGCGTGGGCGGCGTCGGCGGCCGCGATGGCGGCGTTCGGGTCGGTGGGGCTCGCGGCCCACGCGGCGGGGGCAGCGGCCAGCAGCCCCGTGGTCAGCCCCAGTGCGGCGATTGCGGCCATCGGGCGCATTCGTCTGCGACGGGAATTGATCGAGAAATGACTCGACGTCAGTTTTTGCACGGGATATCCCAGGTAAGGGGAGTACTGGCGCTGTTCGCACAGAGATCAGAGATGAAGATGAGCTAAATATCGACATCCAGTCAACAGATCCGACCGGCGGAATGTCCGGTTTGCGCGCGCTGGTGACGGTATGCCAGCAGTGTGGGATACGTCACTGGGCAATTGGCCCTTGATCATGTTGACGATCCGAAGAATGCACCCCCTAAAGTTCGCTGGATTTGCTCTGCGAGCAAGATCGATAATCAGAAGGGGGTTAAGCAAAATCATGGCAAAAATATGGGGAAGGGCGAGTAATTCGCCCGCCCGTCCCGGCCTGAGACGGACCGGCGTCACCGCCGTCGGGGTGCTCGCGGTGGTCGCCGCGACGCTCTCCGGCGGGGTGGCCTCGGCTGCCGCGGCCGGTACGCACAAGGTGTGGAGCCCGCCGAACACGGCCCTCCCGAAGACCAAGTCGGTGAGCGGCAAGACCGCGCCGAAGCCGGTGGCGGTCAAGCCCCGCTACCAGGTGCCCGCCGAGTGGTCGGCCACCACGTCCGCCAAGGCCACCGCCACCCCGTCGCCCACTGCGGCGGGCAGGGTGGCGCCCCGGCTGTTCGCGGCGGCCGCCGCTGCGGCACCTGCCGGTGCGGCGGGCGGCGCGGGTGACTACACCGCGACCAGCCTCTCGCCGACCTCCGCCTGGGCCTCCGGCAGCACCAGTGGCGCGTTCACCTACAGCTACCCGCTCGACCTGCCGCCGGCCCTCGGCGGCAGAGAGCCGGGTGTGACGCTGAACTACGACTCCTCCTCGGTGGACGGCCGCACCTCCGCCAGCAATGCGCAGGCGTCCTGGATCGGTGACGGCTGGGACTACCAACCGGGTTTCATCGAACGTTCGTATGTGAACTGTGACAAGAACGGCATCACCGGCTCCGCCGACCGCTGCTGGGGAGGTGACAATGCGACAATCTCCCTGCCCGGCCACTCCGGTGAACTCGTGAAGGACGACTCCTCCGGTGCCTGGCACTTGAAGAACGACGACGGCACCAAGGTCGAATTCCTCACCGGCGCCGCCAACGGCGCCAACAACGGTGAGTATGCGAAGGTCACCGACAACGACGGCACCGCCTACTGGTTCGGCCTCAACCACCTTCCCGGCGGCGACAACACCGACCCGGCCACCAACTCCGCCTGGTCCGTGCCGGTCTACTCCCCGAAGGCCGGCCAGCCCTGCTACAACTCGGCCACCGGCACCGGCTCCTGGTGCAACATGGCCTGGCGCTGGAACCTCGACTACGTCGTCGACGCCCATGGCAACCTGACCACGTACAACTACGCGGCCGAGGCCAACTCCTACAGTCGCGGCGCCGGTCAGAACAACGGCACCGGCACCCTCACCGCCTACTCCCGGGGCGGCGAGCTGGTCTCGATCGGCTACGGCCAGCGCCTGAGCGACCAGGTCGCGGCCAAGGGTGCGAACAAGCCGGCGGCCAAGGTGCTCTTCAACTCCGCTCCCGAGGGCCGCTGTTCGACATCGGGCGGGTTCACCTGCGCCGGTGCGACGATCTCCAGCGCGAACGCCTCGCACTGGCCCGACGTGCCCTACGACCAGAACTGCGCCGCCACCGGCAGCTGCACGGTCTACAGCCCGAGCTTCTGGTCCAACGCCCGCCTGGCCTCGATCACCACCCAGGTGCTCTCCGGGGGCAGTTACAAGAACGTGGACAGCTACGCGCTGACCCAGTCCTTCCCCGACCCGGGTGACGGCACCAAGCCGCCGATGTGGCTCTCGAGCATCCAGCGCACGGGCCAGGACGGCACCGCGATCAGCCTGCCGGCCACCAGCTTCACCCCGGTGATGCTGCCCAACCGCGTGGACGGCACCAACCTCGTGCCGGCGCCGCCGGCGCTGAACCGGCCGCGCATCCAGATGGTCACCACCGAGACCGGCGGCCAGACCAACGTGGACTACAACCTGCCCGCCTGCTCGCGGGTGAACAACGTGATGCCCGCCTCGGCGGACAGCGACACCTCGTCCTGCTTCAACGTGAAGTGGTACCCACCGGGCACGGCGGCCGGCGCGGACCCGGTGGACGACTGGTTCAACCACTACTCGGTCAAGGACATCACCGAGAACGACCCGGTGGCCGGCTCCCCGCAGAAGATCACCGCCTACGCCTACGGGCCGGCCGCCTGGCACCGCAACGACTCGGCGCTGATCGACACCAAGACCCGTACCTGGGACCAGTTCCGCGGCTTCGCCACGGTGACCGTCACCACCGGTGACGGCAACGACAGCCCGAAGGGCCAGGCCCGCAAGGTCTACCTCCAGGGCATGAACGGCGACCTGCTCGCCAACGGCTCGACCCGCAGCGTCACCGTCGCCGACTCGCTCGGCGAGAACGTCACCGACGACGACTGGCTGGCCGGCGAGGAGCTCGAATCCGACACCTACACCCAGGCCGGCGGCGCCCTGAGCGCCTACACCGTCAACCGGCTGACCGCACCGGTCACCACCGCCACCCACAGCCGGGGCTCCGGCCTGCCGGCTCTGGTCGCGCGCTACTCGGCCACCGCCATCACGGCGACCACCAAGTCGCTGAAGGCGGACGGCACCTGGCAGTCTAAGGCGAAGACCACGACGACGGATGCCGCCAACGGAAACCGCCCGGTCACCGTCGACGAGACCGCCGACGGCCTGCCGGAGCTGTGTACCCGCACCACGTACGCGAGCAGCACCAACCCGATGCTGCGGCGCCTGGTGAGCGAGAGCGTCCAGGTGTCGGGGGCCAACGCCTGCACCGCGACGGCTGGTACGGCCAACACGGTGAACGGCAGTCGGACGCTCTACGACGGGCTGGCCTTCGGCCAGGCCGGGGCGGTCGGCGACGCCACCTCGACGCTGGTGCTCGACCACTACGACGGCGGCGGAGCGGCGCAGTACACCACCACCGCCACCACCGGCTACGACGCCTACGGCCGGGTCACCTCCACCACCGACCCGAACGCGACCGACGCCCAGCACCTGACCGGCTCGACCACCACGACGGCCTACACTCCGGCCGCGGCCGGTGAGTTGCCCGCCACGGTGACCGTCACCTCCTCGGCACCGGGCACCGCCGCCAACTGGACCTCCAGCACCACGCAGGACGTGGCGCGCGGTCTGGTGCTGACCAGCACCGATGTCAACGGCAAGGTCACGAGTGAGAGTTACGACGCACTCGGTCGCCTCACCGCGGTCTGGCTGCCCGGTCAGGCGACCAGCAGCCCGGCGAACCAGACCTTCGCCTACGCGATCAACGGCTCCACCGGCCCGTCCACCGTCACCACCTCGACGCTCGGCCAGGACAGCGTCTACCACGACGTCACCGTGCAGTTGTACGACGGTCTGGCCCGGCTCCGGCAGACCCAGGCGACCCCGGGGATCTCCTCGTACCACGGCCGCCTGATCACCGACGCCTTCTACGACTCCCAGGGCCGCGAGAGCAAGTCCAACGCAAGCTGGTACAACGACGGTACGGCGCCGACCACTTCGCTCTACACCACGACGGACGCCCAGGTGCCCGGCCAGACCCGGACCGTCTTCGACGGCCAGGGCCGCGCCACTGCCAAGGTCTTCCTGTCGCTGGGCCAGGAGCAGTGGCGCGCCACCACCGCCTACCCGGGGGTGGACCGCACCGATGTGACCCCGGCGGCGGGCACCACTCCCACCAGTACCGTCACCGACGCGCGCGGGCACACCACCCAGCGGTGGCAGTACCGCACCGCCACCGCTACCGGCAACGCGGCCGATGCCGACGTTTCCACGATGGCGTACACCCCGGGCGGGTTGGTCGCATCCCGGACGGACTCCACCGGCAAGAACACCTGGACGTACCAGTACGACCTCCAGGGCCGCCAGACCAGCGCCTCCGACCCGGACGAGGGCAACTCGCTGCAGACCTTCGACGCGGACGGCCACCTGGTGACCAGCACCGACGGCCGGGGCACCACCACGACCCGGGTCTACGACCTGCTGGGCCGCAAGACCGCGCTGTACGCGGGCACCGCCACCACCGACTCGACGAAGCTGCTCGCCAGTTGGGCGTTCGACACCGTCGCCGGTGGCAAGGGCAAGCCGGCCGGCTCCACCCGGTACGTCGGCGGCGCGGCCGGTGACGCCTACTCCTCGGCGGTGTACGGCTACGACAACGCCTACCGTTCCACCGGCACCACCCAGACCATCCCGGGCAAGGAGATCGGCCAGAGCACTGCGCTGACGTACACCACCCGCTCGGTCTACAACACCATCAGCGGTACGCTCAAGGCGTCCAACACCACGGCGGTGGGTGACCAGCCCGCCGAGACGCTGAACTATTCGTACGACGTCAACGGTGCGATGCTGACCTTCGGTTCGGCCACCACGACCTACGACATCTCCTCCGAGTACGACGCCTACGGCCGGGCCACCCGGACCACGGTCAACCCGTGGGGCACCCAGATCGTCTCGACGATCAACTACGACGAGGCCACCGGTCACGCGCTGTCGCAGTACGTGGACAAGCAGACCGCGGCCACCGGTTCTACCCAGCAGACCAGCTACACCTACAACCCGTCCGGCCGGGTCACCTCGGTCAAGGACGTGCCGGACGCCAACCCGGCCCAGACCGACCTGCAGTGCTTCGGCTACGACTACCTGGGCCGCCTCACCACCGCGTGGAGCGACACCGGCGCCGTCACCACCCAGCCGCAGCCCTCCGTCGCCGGCATCGGCGGCTGCGCGAACACCAGCCCGACCGGCGGTGCCGTCGCTCCGGCGAAGACCACCGTGGGCGGCCCGGCCGCGTACTGGCAGAGCTACGGCTACGACCTGACCGGCAATCGGACCAGCCTGGTCAAGCACGACCCTTCGGGCAACACCGCTGCGGACGTCACGGTGAGCGAGAGCTACCCGGCGGCCGGCCAGAGCAACCAGTCGGCCGGCAACGGCCAGGGCACCGGCGGCCCGCACGCCCTGCTGGGCACCACGGCCACCGGCACCGGCAACCCCGGCAGCAGCTCGTACCAGTACGACACGGCCGGTGACACCACCAAGATCACCAACTCGGCGGGCACCGCCACGCTGAGCTGGGACACCGAGGGCAAGCTCGCCTCGTTGGCCAACGCGGCCGGCACCACCGGCTACGTCTACAACGCCGAGGGCGGTCTGCTGGTCCGGCACTCCCCCGGGGGGAAGACCACGGTCTTCCTGGGCACGGACGAGCTGAACTACGCGGGTGGCGTGCTGAGCGACACCCGGTACTACTCGCTGCCGGACGGCCTGACCGCCGTGCGCACCGGCTCGGCACTCACCTTCGAGATCGCCGACCCGCACGGCACCAACGGGCTGGCGCTGGACGCCACCACGCTGGCCGAGACCCGTCGCCCGAGCGACCCGTTCGGTGGCCCGCGCGGCACCCAGCCGGGCAGCTGGGCCGACGACAAGGGATTCGTCGGCGGTATCCAGGACCCGGGCACCGGCCTGACCAACCTCGGTGCCCGCGAGTACGACCCCTCGACCGGGCGGTTCGTCAACCCGGACCCGCTGCTGGTGGACGACAGCCCGCAGCAGTGGAACGGCTACGCCTACAGCAACGACGACCCGGTCAACCTGACCGACCCGACCGGCCTCGCCTTCGAGGAGTGCCGCAACGGCATGTACGTCTGCACCGGCATGGGCACCGTCCCGGTCGCGCAGGGCACCAACTACAACCAGATCGTCGAGGAGAACCACAAGACGGAGGCAGTCCAGCACAAGAGCTACACCAACTACCTCAACAGCCAGAAGAAGGCCGCCGCTCCGAAGAAGAAGAGCAGTGGGGGCCTGGGCAACAGCATCCAGGTCAAGGCGGCGAAGATCATCGGCTCCAAGCTCTGGAACGGCTGGAAGAGCCTGCACACCTGGGAGCGCCAGCACGAGTACCTCGGGGTCTCGGGCTGTGGACTCGTGGCCTGCGGTGGGGTCACTTACCAGGACAACAACCTCATCTTCAATTACGGATTCAATCTCCCCTGGATGGGCTCGGAAAGCCATTCGAGTGGTGGCAGCGAGCTCTGGCGGATGGTCAGGCGATCGGGCAGTATCGGATTCAATGCGGGAATCGACTCCGCTACTCCCGACAAGCAGGGAGCGGCCGGTATGTCCGCATGCGCCTATGCCGGTCTCGGTGGCTGCATCAGCGGAACTCCCGCGCAATCCGGGGGGCATTTCGGTGCCGGTGTCGGCCTGGGTGAAGGCTTCTCCTTCGGTGCCACCACCAGCAAGACCGTCCAGCTGCCGGGCTGGATGAATGCCTTGGTGCCCGGCTAAAACCAGCAGGTTGATACAGTAGGGGCACCGTGGCGGGGGTGGAGCAATTGCATTCCACCCCCGCCCGGTCGCCCTGTCAGGACCGTGTGACACTCATGGAAAAGATTGGACCTGAAATGGCATATCGAACCATCACTCCGGCCAGTGCAATCGGCTTCAAAGAAGCGGCGATCTTCTGGGGGGCTGCGCTTGTCATCTCGGGAGTCGCATACTTCCGCTACAGCGCGCAGAAGGGGAGTGGCGGGAGGCCGGAAAGCCTGGAGCGGGCACGCACAATCTTCATTGTCGTGGCGCTCTTCACCGGACTGGCCGCCGCAGCGGTGACCATTACCGCCATTTCGAACCAATGATGATCCTCGGATTCGCGCCGGTGATCGTGGCGGGTGTCGCCCTGACGGTGCGGGCGGTGCTGCGGCGCAGTTGGGCGGACGCGGGCGCCGCGGTGCTGACGCCGACGGGGATGGTGCTCGGCTGGCTCTGCTTCCAGCGCCACCTGGTATGGGCGGGGGCCGGGGCCGCGGTCTGCGGTCTCGCTCTGCTCGTGCTCATTCAGAAGCGGTCGGGAAGTGCTGGGAACTCCCTGTGAGCCGGATCAAGGGTTTCCCAGCGGGAGGTAGACGGCGGGGAGAGCCCACCCCGGTCTGAGGGCAAATGTCCGGATCGCTGGGGTCAGGGTCCTCCCAGGCGGGCCCCAGGGGTTGGCAAGAGCACGGGGCCAGGCTAGGGCGCCATGAAGGTGTTCCCGCGACGGCGTGGTGCCGTCCTAGTCAACTCCGCGCTCGGTGTGGCCCTGCTGGCCGCGGCGGCGCTGGCGTACACCACCCTGGACAGCGGCACGAGTTCGGCGGCCGGCAAGACCCAGACCCGTACCGCGACGGTGGCCAAGGGCACCGTGCTGGCCACGGTGTCCGGCTCCGGCACGCTCACCTCGCCCAGCGACAGCAGCCAGGACTTCGTCACCGGCGGCAGGTTGACCTCGGTCAAGGTCGCGGTGGGCGACACGGTGAAGAAGGGCCAGGTGCTCGCCACCGTCGACACCACCGAGGCCCAGCAGCAGGTGGCCGCCGCCCAGTCGGCGCTCAACACCGCCGACGCCAACCTCACCAAGGCCCAGGCCGGGGTGACCACGACCACGACCAGCCAGCTCCCGGGCACCGGTAGCGGCGGCTCCGGCGGTGGCAGTGGCAGCGGCGGCCGTGGCGGTCAGCAGACCCCCACCCCGCAGACCACCACCGTCACCACCACCAAGGTGGACGACGCCCAGGTGGCCCAGGCCCAGCAGCAGGTGGACAGTGCCAAGACCCAACTCGCCAACGCCCAGACGGCGTTGACCGGGACGACGCTGTACGCCTCGGCCGACGGCACGGTGGCCTCGATCGCCGGCAAGGTCGGCGACACGGTGGGCTCCACCGGCGGCACTCCGTCCAGTGGCAGTGGCAACTCCAAGTCGAGCAGCGGCAGTTCGAGCAGTAGCTCGTCCAGCGGCACGCCGAGCGGCTTCATCGTGCTCACCAACCCGAGCGGCATGCAGGTCAGTGCCGCCTTCTCCGAGCTGGACTCGCTCAAGCTCAAGAAGGGCGAGGCGGCCACCGTCACGCTCAACGCGCAGTCCGACACCGTGCTCAACGCCACGGT
Organism: Kitasatospora sp. MMS16-BH015; assembly: GCF_002943525.1. Classification (NCBI taxonomy): domain Bacteria; kingdom Bacillati; phylum Actinomycetota; class Actinomycetes; order Kitasatosporales; family Streptomycetaceae; genus Kitasatospora; species Kitasatospora sp. MMS16-BH015. The sequence goes on from NZ_CP025394.1 coordinate 4,573,468, forward strand.
GCTGTCGGTCAGTTCGCTGCCCACCACGAGCGGCGGCAGTGCCGGCTCCTCCGGCGCCGTCCAGTACGGCGCGCTGCTCCAGATCAGCGGTGACACCAGCAAGCTGCGCACCGGCCTGAGCGCCACCATCTCGGTCACCACCGGCGAGGCCGACAACGCCCTCTCGGTGCCCACGGCGGCGCTCCAGGGCACCGGCAGCAGCCGGACGGCCACCCTGGTGCACGAGGACGGCAGCACCGAGCGGGTGGACGTCACCGTCGGCATCGAGGGCGATGCCACCGTGCAGGTGGTCTCCGGCCTCCAGGCCGGTGACAAGGTGCAGCTCACCGCGACCACGGCGGGCACCGGCAACGGCTTCCCCGGCGGCGGCTTCCCGGGCCTGACCGGCGGGGCCGGCGGCTTCGGCGGCGGCACCGGCCGGGGCGGCGCGGGTGGTACCGGTGGCGGCGGTGGCCGCAGCGGCGGCGGCACCGGTGGTGGCGGCGGGGGCCGGGGCTGATGGCAGCTCGGTTGATGTCGCAGAAGCAGCCGCCCGTCATCCAGATCCGCCAGGTCACCAAGGCGTACGGGCACGGGGACGCCACCGTGCACGCGCTGCGCGGCCCGGCCGATCCGGCCACCGGGGCCCCGCTGGGCGTCAGCCTGGACATCGAGCAGGGCGACTTCGTCGCGGTGATGGGCAGCTCGGGCTCCGGCAAGTCGACCCTGATGAACATCCTCGGCTGCCTGGACGTGCCCACTGCCGGCCGGTACCTGCTGGACGGCATCGACGTCGGCCACCTGGACGAGGGCCAGCTCTCGCTGGTGCGCAACCGCAAGATCGGCTTCATCTTCCAGTCCTTCAACCTGGTGCCGCGCACTACCGCGCTGGCCCAGGTGGAGCTCCCGCTGGCCTACGCCGGCGTGCGCGCGGCCGAGCGGCGCGAGCGGGCGCTGGCCGCGCTCGACCTGGTCGGCCTGGCCGACCGGGCCGGGCACAAGCCCAACGAGCTCTCCGGAGGACAGCAGCAACGCGTCGCCGTGGCAAGGGCGTTGGTCACCGCCCCGGCGATGCTGCTGGCCGACGAGCCGACCGGCAACCTGGACAGCCGCTCCACCGAGGAGGTGCTGTCGATCATCGACAGGCTCAACGCGACCGGCCGCACCGTGGTGCTGATCACGCACGAGGACGAAGTCGCCCGCCACGCCAAGCGGGTGATCCGGCTGGTCGACGGCGCGATCGTCCAGGACCTCCGGCAGGCGCCCGTGCAGGGCCCGCCGCCGGCGCTCCGCGCCCATGACCTCGATGGGGTGCGCACGTGATCCTCTGGCAGATGCTCCGCTTCGCCCTCGGCGGCCTGGCGGCCAACAAGGTGCGCTCCGCGCTCACCATGCTCGGCGTGCTGATCGGTGTCGCCTCGGTGATCCTGCTGCTCGCCGTCGGCAACGGCTCCTCCACCGCGGTGAAGAACTCGATCACCTCGCTGGGCACCAACTCGCTGACCGTCTCCTCCAGTTCGCTGCGCGGCACCGGCGGGGTGGCGAAGAAGCTCACCGTGGCCGACGCCAAGGCGCTGGCCACCGACACCCAGGGGAACGCGATCAAGTCGGTCGCCCCGGTGGTCACCACCTCGGCCACCGCGCTGTACGGCAACATCTCGTACACCCCCGGCCAGGTGGTCGGCACCTACCCGGCGTACTTCGAGACCGCCAACCAGAAGGTGGCCAAGGGCGACTACTTCAGCAACGACGACGTGCTGAACTCCCGCAAGGTGGCCGTGATCGGCTCCACCACCGCCTCCCAACTCTTCGACACCGAGGACCCGGTCGGCAGGAAGATCGTGCTGGGCGGCACGCCGTTCACCGTGGTCGGGGTGCTGCAGACCAAGGGCAGCACCGGCTTCAACGACCCGGACGACGTGGTGATCGCCCCGCTGCCCACCGTGCAGAACGCCTTCACCGGCTTCGGTTCGGTCAACCAGATCCTGGTGCAGGCCACCTCGGCCGACACCACCACGGCGGCGCAGAGCGACATCACCCGGGTGCTGATGGGCACCCACGCGATCGCCGACCCGACCAAGCTCGACTTCCGGGTGAGCAACCAGGCCTCGCTGCTGACCGCCCGGGAGAGCACCACCAAGACCTTCACGGTGCTGCTCGGCGCGGTGGCCGCGATCTCGCTGCTGGTCGGCGGCATCGGCATCACCAACATCATGCTGGTGACCGTCACCGAGCGGACCCGGGAGATCGGCATCCGTAAGGCGCTCGGCGCGCCCAAAGGCGTGATCCTCGGGCAGTTCCTCACCGAGTCCACCCTGCTCTCGGTGATCGGGGCCGGGCTCGGCGTGCTGGCCGGGATCGCCGGCTCGCACTTCAGCATCGTCGGCATCAAGCCGGTGGTCATCCCGGAGTCGGTGCTCGGGGCCTTCGCGATCGCGGTGGCCATCGGTCTCTTCTTCGGCAGCTACCCCGCCAACCGGGCCGCCTCGCTGCGCCCGATCGAAGCCCTCCGGCACGAGTAGGAGCACGTCACCATGTCCGCCGAACACGACCCGAAGAAGCTGGAGCTGCTGGCCACCGCGCCGGACGCCCGCGACATCACCGCCGAGCTGGCCGCCCCGCCGCGCCGCAAGCTGCCCTGGCTCACCCTCGCCCTGGCCGGGGCGGTGCTCGTCACCGTCTCCTTCGCCGGCGGCGTCTGGTACGAGCAGGGCAACGGCAAGGGCTCCACCACCACCCGCGCCGCCGGCCAGGGCCGCCAGGGCTTCGGTGGCGGCGGTCAGGGCGGCTACGGTCAGGGCGGCACCCGCCGCCAGGGCGGTGGCACCGGTGGCGGCCAGGGCGGCGGCTTCACCCGCGGCACGGTCAAGAGCGTGGACGGCACCACCGTCTACCTCACCGACGCCAACGGCAACACCGTGAAGGTGACCACCGGCGACCAGACCAAGGTGCAGCTCAACAAGGAGGGCAAGGTCACCGACCTGCAGCCCGGCCAGAGCGTCACCGTGATCGGCACCCCCGACTCCTCCGGCGGCTACAGCGCCACCCAGCTGATGGAGGGCGCGTCCGGCGGCTTCGGCGGCGGCTTCGGCGGCGGCCGGGGCGGTGGCGGTACGGGCGGCAACGGTGGTGGTGGCAACGGCGGTGGCGCCCCGCAGGGCTGACCGTCCGTCACGGACTGCGGACGGTCGGCCGCCCCGGGCCGACCGTCCGCGTACGCCGTTTGATGGCGGCCCGCGGTGGTCATCCACTACTGTCCCGCCTGGCGTATTCGAAGATCAACGGGGGAAGTCGTGTCGGATCAGATTCCGGCCCGCAGGAGCGGCGGTTCCGCCGCGCTCGGCTGGGCGCTCACCATCGTCTGCAACGTCATCGCCCCGGTGGTGACGTATGGTCAGCTCACCGACCACGGGTACGGCGAGTTCACCGCGCTGCTCGCCTCGGCGGTCTGGCCGGTGATCGACCTGCTGATCTACCTGGCCTGGCACCGCAAGGTGGACGAGTTCGCGGTGATCAGCCTGGTCTTCCTGGTGCTGACCATCGTGGTCTCGCTGGCCGGCCCGCACGACGCGCACCTGCTGCTGGTCAAGGACTCCTTCGTCACGGGCCTGTTCGGCGTGGTCTGCCTGGCCACCCTGGCCGCGCCCCGGCCGCTGATGTTCTACTTCGGCCGCAAGTTCGCCACCGACGGCACGAAGGAGGGCGCCGAGCGCTGGAACGCGCTCTGGCAGTACCCCACCTTCCGCGCCGTGCAGCGCAACCTCACCCTGGGGTGGGGCCTGGCCTACCTGGCCGAGGCCGCGCTGCGGATCGCGCTCTCCTACACCCTCTCCACCTCGGCGATGGTGACCCTGAACTCGGTGCTCAGCTACGGCGTGACCGGCCTGCTCGTCCTCTGGACGGTGCTCTACGCGAAGCGGGCCCGGGCCAAGGGCGCGGCCGCCACGGCCGCCGCGGCCGCCGCCTGAACCCGCCGCCTGAACCCGCCGCCCGGACCCGTGGCGGGGCCCGGCCGAGGCCCGGCTGACCTCGGACCTTGATGGAGCTGTGACCGATTAATCCAGTCTTCATCGACCCGGCATAGCCTCCCCGGGCTATCGTCCTTGGAGGATGGGAAACGAACGACCGGGAGGCGGGTCAGCCGTGCACGGGATGTTGTCGGGCGGACCGCAGGCAGCGGGCGGCGCAGCGAGCGGTGCCTCGGGCGGCGAGGCGTACCTGCTCGTCGTCGACGACGAGCCGAACATCCGGGAGCTGCTGGCCGCCTCGCTGCGCTTCTCGGGCTTCCGGGTGGCCTCCGCCGCCACCGGCGAGGAGGCGCTGGCCTCGGTGGCCGCCGAGCGGCCCGACCTCGTGGTGCTCGATGTGATGCTGCCCGACCTGGACGGTTTCACCGTGGTCGAGCGGCTGCGCGAGCAGACCCAGTGGCCGCAGGCCGCCGAGCACGTGCCGGTGCTGCTGCTCACCGCCAAGGACGGCACCGGCGACAAGGTGCAGGGCCTGGCGGCGGGCGCCGACGACTACGTGACCAAGCCGTTCAGCCTGGAGGAGCTGATCGCCCGGATCCGGGCGATCCTGCGCCGGGCCGGCGGCCCGGCCGAGGACGGCCGACTGGTGGTCGCCGACCTCACCCTCGACCCGCTGGCCCACGAGGTGACCCGGGCCGAGAAGCCGGTGGCGCTCTCGCCCACCGAGTTCAAGCTGCTGCACTACCTGATGGCCAACGTGGGCCGGGTGGTCTCCAAGGCGCAGATCCTCGACCACGTCTGGGCCTACGACTTCGGCGGCGACCTCTCCATCGTCGAGTCGTACATCTCCTACCTGCGCCGCAAGCTCGACTCCGGCCCGGCGCACGGCCCCAAGCTGATCCACACCGTGCGCGGGATCGGGTACGCGCTGCGGCGGCCGCCGCAGGGCTGAGATGCGCCGCCACCTCCTCTCCCGGCTGTCGCCCGCCCGGCTCTCGCTGCGCGCGCGGCTGCTGGTGCTCGCCCTGGCGCTGGTGACCATCGGCCTCGGCGTGAGCGACGTGGTGGTGCTCGGCACCGTCCGCAGCCAGCTGGTCGATCAGGCCGACGGGCAGCTGAAGCGCTTCGCCGTCCAGCTCGGGCGCCGGGCGCCGGGTGCCAGCCGTACCCCGGGGCAGGGGCCGAACGTCCGGCGGCTGGGCCAGATGCTGCCCAGCCAGTACCTGGTGGACTACCTGGACGTGGACGGCCGGGTGCAGCAGACCCTGCGGCAGCCGGCCGAGGCCGACCCGGGCCCCGATCTGGACGAGCTCTCCCCGGCCCAGCTGGTGGCCAAGGTGGGAGCCGGCTTCACCCTGCCGAACGAGCGGCACGACGGCCACTGGCGGGTGGTGGTGCTCCCGCTGCAGCGCTCGGACTTCTCCGTCTCCGGCGTCCCCAGCTATCTGCTGGCCGCCGTCTCGCTGGACGACGTGGACTCCACGGTGGCGGAGCTGAGCAACGCCTTCCTGGTGATCGGCGGGGTGGTGCTGGTGCTGATCGCCGGACTCGGCTTCTTCGCGGTGCGGGCCGGGCTGCGGCCGCTGGCCCGGATCGGGCAGGACGCCGAGCTGATCGCGGCCGGCCGGCTCTCGCACCGGATGCCGGAGCTGGCCCCGCGGACGGAGGTCGGCCGGCTCTCGGCCTCGCTCAACGAGATGCTCACCCAGATCGAGGCCGCCTTCGCCGCCCGGGCGGAGTCGGAGGCGCGGATGCGGCGCTTCGTCGCGGACGCCTCGCACGAGCTGCGGACGCCGCTGGCCGGCATCCGGGGCTTCGCCGAGCTGTACCGGATGGGCGCGCTGGCCGGGCCGACCGAGGTGCAGCGCACCATGCAGCGGATCGAGAGCGAGGCCGTCCGGATGGGCGGCCTGGTCGAGGACCTGCTGACTCTCGCCCGCCTCGACGAGGAGCGCCCGCTCGACCTGGCCCCGATGGACCTGCGGACGCTGGCCGCCGACGCCCTGCACGACCTGACCGCGCTCGACCCCGGCCGCCCGGTGGCGCTGACCGGGCCGCTCGGCAGCGGCGCCCCGCAGGCCGCGCCGGTGCTCGGCGACGAGGCCCGGCTGCGCCAGGTGGTGACCAACCTGGTCGGCAACGCCGTCAAGCACACCCCGCCCGGCACCGCCGTCCGGATCGGCGTCGGCGCCGGCCCCGGCGGCTGCCTGCTGGAGGTGGCCGACTCCGGCCCGGGCCTGACTCCGGACCAGGCCGCCCGGGTCTTCGACCGGTTCTACCGGGTCGACCCCTCCCGCAGCCGCCACGAGGGCGGCGGCGCCGGCCTCGGCCTGGCCATCGCGGCCGCCCTGGCCCACGCCCACGGCGGCTCGCTCACCCTGGATTCCACCCCGGGCCAGGGCGCCGCCTTCCGCCTGCTCATCCCGAAGGCCCGCCGCCCGCTGAGCTGAGGCTCTTACCTACCCGGCGCTTACCTCTCGCGAGTTGCACGGCTCTGACCTGCGGCGATGCGCTGCCGTTCGAGTCGAGCACCCCCGCCGTTCGAGCTCTCCGGGGCATGGTGTTGAATGCCCTTGTGAACGTGTTCACGTTCACAAGCGGACAAGCTTGTGGGTCTTTGATCGATCCGCGTGCTAAAGATGCGTATGTCCGATATGCGGCATAAGTAAGAGAGGGCGAAGTGGAGCTAGCAGTCGCTCACGAGACCATCGCGAGATGGCAGTTCGGCATCACCACCGTCTACCACTTCCTCTTCGTCCCCTTGACGATCAGTCTGGCCGCCATCGTGGCCGGGCTGGAGACGGCCTGGGTGCGGACGGGCAAGGAGAAGTACTTCCACGCCACGAAGTTCTGGGGCAAGCTCTTCCTGATCAACATCGCGATGGGTGTCGTCACCGGCATCGTCCAGGAGTTCCAGTTCGGCATGAACTGGTCGGACTACTCGCGGTTCGTCGGGGACGTCTTCGGAGCGCCGCTGGCGATGGAGGCGCTGATCGCCTTCTTCTTCGAATCCACCTTCATCGGCCTCTGGATCTTCGGCTGGGACCGGCTGCCCAAGAAGATCCACTGCGCCTGCATCTGGATGGTCGCGATCGGCACCGTGCTGTCGGCGTACTTCATCCTGGCCGCCAACTCCTGGATGCAGCACCCGGTCGGCTACTCGATCGACCCCGCCACCAAGAAGGCCCAGCTCACCGACATCGGCGCGGTGCTCTTCCAGAACACCACCCTCGTCCAGGTCTTCCACACCCTGACCGCCTCCTTCCTGACCGGCGCCGCTTTCATGGTCGGCATCGCCTCGCTGCACCTGTGGCGGGCCAAGCGGCACGGCGAGCCGGACAGGAAGAAGACCGCCTCGATGCTCACCTCGCTCCGGGTCGGCCTGGCCATCGCCGGCATCGCCGGCCTCGGGGTGGCGATCAGCGGCGACACCCTCGGCAAGGTGATGTTCGAGCAGCAGCCGATGAAGATGGCCGCCGCCGAGGCGCTCTGGGACACCTCGTCCCCCGCGCCGTTCTCCATCTTCGCCGTCGGCGACGTCAACAAGGGCCACAACTCGGTGGAGTTGGAGATCCCCGGGATACTGTCCTTCCTCGCGCACAGCGACTTCTCCTCCGCGGTGCCCGGCATCAACGACACCGCCGCCGCCGAGGCCGCCAAGTACGGGGGGCAGCCCACCGACTACATCCCGAGCATCTTCGTGACCTACTGGGGCTTCCGCCTCATGATCGGCTTCGGGATGACCTCCTTCGTGGCCGCGCTGGTCGGCCTGTGGACCACCCGGCGGAAGTTCTGGCTGGCCCCCGAGCACCGGGCCGGCGAGGACGGCATCCCCAAGCTGATGCTCACCAAGAACCGCGAGATGAGCATCTTCTTCACCAAGTGGAGCTGGCGGATCGGCATCCTCACCATGGGCTTCCCGCTGATCGCCAACAGCTTCGGCTGGATCTTCACCGAGATGGGCCGCCAGCCCTGGGCCGTCTTCGGCCTGATGAAGACCTCGAGCGCCGTCTCGCCGAACGTCGGCATCACCACCCAGGTGATCGCGCTCACCACCTTCACCACGCTCTACGCGATCCTCGCGGTGATCGAGGTGCGGCTGCTGGCCAAGTACGCCAACGCCGGCCCCAACACCGCCGAGCAGCCCCCGGCCAAGGACCCGACCCTGCGCGGGCCGTCCTCCGACGAGGACGCCGACAAGCCCCTCGCCTTCGCCTACTGACGGGGACTCACGATGCAACTCCACGACCTCTGGTTCGTCCTGATCGCCGTCCTCTGGATCGGCTACTTCTTCCTCGAGGGCTTCGACTTCGGCATCGGGGTGCTCACCAAGCTGCTGGCCCGGGACACCGCCGAGCGCCGCGTCCTGATCAACACCATCGGCCCGGTCTGGGACGGCAACGAGGTCTGGCTGCTCACCGCCGGCGGCGCCACCTTCGCCGCCTTCCCGGACTGGTACGCCACCCTCTTCAGCGGCTTCTACCTGCCGCTGCTGATCATCCTGGTCTGCCTGATCGTCCGCGGCGTGGCCTTCGAGTACCGGGCCAAGCGGGACGGCGCGCGCTGGCAGCGGAACTGGGAGGAGGCCATCTTCTGGACCTCCCTGCTGCCCGCCTTCCTCTGGGGCGTGGCCTTCGCCAACATCGTGCACGGCGTGGACATCGACGCGCAGAAGAACTACGTGGGCAGCTTCTGGGACCTGCTCAACCCGTACGCGATCCTCGGCGGGCTGGTCACCCTGGCGCTGTTCACCTTCCACGGCGCGGTCTTCGCCTCGCTCAAGACCAACGGCGACATCCGGCTCCGAGCACGTACCGTGGCCCGGCAGCTCGGCCTGGTGACCGCCGTGCTGGCCCTGGTCTTCCTGAGCTGGACCCAGGCCCACCAGGGCGACGGCTGGAGCCTGGCCGCCATGATCGTCGCGGTGCTCGCCCTGGTCGGTGCGCTGGTGGCCAACCAGCTCGGCCGCGAGGGCTGGTCCTTCGGCCTCTCCGGGCTGACCATCGCGGCAGCGGTCGCGATGCTCTTCCTGGCGCTCTTCCCCGACGTGATGCCCTCCACCCTCAACGAGGACTGGTCGCTGACCGCCGCCAACGCCGCCTCCTCGCCGTACACGCTGAAGCTGATGACCATCGTGGCCGCGGTCTTCACCCCGATCGTGCTGCTCTACCAGGGCTGGACCTACTGGGTCTTCCGCCGCCGGATCGGCGTGCAGAACATCCCGGCGACGCCGACCCAGGCCCACTGATGAAGCCCGTCGACCCCAGACTGCTCCGCCACGCGCGGGCCACCCGGGGCTTCCTCGCCGCGTCCGTCCTGCTCGGCGGGGCGGGCGCGGCGCTGGTCGTCGCGCAGGCCTCGCTGATCGCGGAGATCGTGGTGCGGGCCTTCCAGCGGCAGCAGTACGGGCTCACCGGCCCGCTGCTGGGGCTGGCCCTGGTCGCCTGCGGCCGGGCGCTGGTCGCCTGGCTCACCGAGCTGGCCGCCCACCGCTCGGTGGCCCGGGTGAAGTCCGAACTGCGCGGGCGGCTGCTCGACCACGCCACCGCCCTGGGCCCGCTCTCCTCGGCGCGCACCGGCGAACTGACCACGCTGGCCACCCGCGGCGTGGACGCGCTGGACGACTACTTCGCCCGCTACCTCCCGCAGCTGGCGCTGGCCGTGGTGGTGCCGGTCGTCCTGCTGGCCCGGATCGTCGGGGCCGACTGGGAGTCGGCCGCGATCATCGCCGGTACCCTGCCGCTGATCCCGCTCTTCATGATCCTGATCGGCCTGGCCACCCAGAGCCGGATGGACCGCCAGTGGCGCACCCTGGCCCGGCTCTCCCACCACTTCCTCGACGTGGTGGCTGGCCTGCCCACCCTCAAGGTCTTCAACCGGGCCAAGGCCCAGGCCGCCACCATCGCCCGGATCACCGACGACTACCGCCGGGCCACCCTGAAGACCCTGCGGATCGCCTTCGTCTCCTCCTTCGCGCTCGAGCTGCTCGCCACCCTCTCGGTCGCCCTGGTCGCGGTCTCGATCGGCTTCCGGCTGGTCGGCGGCTCGCTCGACCTGGAGACCGGCCTGCTGATCCTCGTGCTCGCCCCCGAGGTCTACCTGCCGCTTCGGCAGGTGGGTGCGCTCTACCACTCCAGCGTCGAGGGCCTGAGCGCGGCCGAGCGGATCTTCGAGGTGCTCGAAGTCCCGTTGCCCGTTGCCGGTGTCGTGCCGGCGCCGGTGCTGGCCGGTGCGGCGATCGAGGTGGACGGGCTGACGGTGCTCCGGCCGGGCCGTTCCGTCCCGGCCCTCGCCGACTTCTCGCTCCGCCTGGAACCCGGCCGCACCACCGCCCTGACCGGCCCGAGCGGAGCCGGCAAGTCCACCCTGCTCTCCGTCCTGCTCGGCTTCACCCCACCCACCGCCGGCCAGGTCCGGGTGGTCACCCCCGAGGCCAGCTACGACCTCGCCGAGCTCGACCCGGCCACCTGGCGCAGCCAGATCGCCTGGGTCCCGCAGCACCCCCACCTCTTCGCCGGCACCATCGCCGAGAACGTCCGCCTGGCCCGCCCCGAGGCCACCGACGCCGAACTCCACGCCGCCCTGGCCGCCGCCCACGCCACCGACTTCGCCGCCCCCGACCGCCTCCTCGGCGAGGGCGGCACCGGCCTCTCGGCCGGCCAGCGCCAACGCCTCGCCCTGGCCCGCGCCCTCCTCACCGACCGCCCCCTCGTGCTACTTGACGAACCCACCGCCAACCTCGACGGCGCGAGCGAGGCAGCCGTCGTCGAGGCAGTCCGCGCGCTGTCGGGCAGGACTGTCCTGGTGGTTGCCCACCGCCCGGCTGTCCTGGCCGCAGCTGACGCTCATTGGGACGTTGCACCATTCAGGGGCGCGGGGAACTGCGCGATCTCGGAAGAAGCCGACCGGATTCTCGCCGCAGAGGACCAGTTGCACTATCCAGGGGCGCGGGGAACTGCGCGCAGCGATAGGCCTCAGGCCGCAGATGGTTGGCAGCGCAGTTCCCCGCGCCCCCCATACGAAACGCCCCACTTGGCCTTGCCGGTGCTCCTCGGGTCCCTCGCCCTCGGGTGCGCGGTCGCGCTGCTGGGTACGTCCGGCTGGCTGATCTCGTACGCCTCGCAGATGCCCCCCGTGCTGTACCTGATGATGGCCGTCACCTCGGTGCGGGCCTTCGGGATCGGCCGCAGTGTGTTCCGGTACGCCGAGCGACTCGTCTCGCACGACCGGGTGCTCCGGGCCCTCGGCGGGGTGCGGACGGCGGTGTACCGCCGGTTGGAGCGGCTGGCGCCCGCCGGGCTGCCCGCGTACCGGCGGGGTGATCTGCTCTCCCGGCTGGTGGCGGACGTGGACGCGGTGCAGGACCACCACCTGCGCTGGCGGCTGCCGGCCGCCGTGGCGGTGGTGGTCTCGCTCGGGTCGGCCGCTGCGCTGGCGGCGTTCTCGCCGCTCGCGGGGGTGCTGCTCGCGGTCGGGCTGCTGCTGGCGGGGGCGGCAGTGCCGGCCCTAGCGGTGCGGATCTCGGGTGCGACGGAGCGTCAGCAGGCCCCGGCCCGGGGTGAGCTGGCCACCGCCGTGGTGGACACCCTCACCGGTACCGCCGAGCTGACCGTGGCCGGTGCGCTGCCGGCCCGGCTGGCCGCGACCCGCCGGGCCGACGGTCGGCTGACCGCGCTGGCCTCCCGTTCGGCCGCCACGGCCGCGCTCGCGGCCGGGCTGACGGCGTTGGTCACCGGCCTCACCGTGACGGCTGCGGCCGCCGTCGGGGTGCACGGGGTGGCGAGCGGTGCGCTGCCGGGCGTCTGCCTGGCGCTGGTGGTGCTGCTGCCGCTGGCCGCCTTCGAGGCGGTGGCCGGGATGCCCACCGCCGTCCGGGAGCGCGAGCGCAGCCGGGCCGCCCAGGCCCGCCTCGCCGAGCTGCTGGCGGCCGAGCCTCCGGTGGCGGAGCCGGCCGAGCCGGTCGAGCCGACGGCCCAGCTGCCGGTCACCGTCCGGGGCCTGACCGCCCGCTGGCCGGGCCAGGCGGCGGACGCGCTGAGCGGGGTCGACCTCGACCTCACCCCCGGCCGCCGGATCGCGGTGGTCGGCCCGTCCGGCTCGGGCAAGTCCACGCTGGCCCAGGTGCTGCTCCGCTTCCTGGACCAGAGCGCCGGCAGCGTGACCTTCGGGCCTTCTCCACAGGCTGTGGACAGCCGGGCGATGGATTCGGACCGGGTGCGCCGGATCATCGGCCTCTGCGCCCAGGACGCGCACGTCTTCGACAGCTCGCTGCGGGAGAACCTGCGGCTCGCCCGCCCCGAGGCCGAGGAGGCCGAGCTGCGCGGGGCGCTGGCCCGGGCCCGGCTGCTCGACTGGGTCCAGACCCTGCCCGAGGGCCTGGACACCATGGTCGGCGAGCACGGCGCCCGCCTCTCCGGCGGCCAGCGCCAGCGCCTCGCGCTGGCCCGCGCGCTGCTGGCCGACTTCCCCGTGCTGGTGCTGGACGAGCCCGCCGAGCACCTCGACCTGCCCACCGCCGACGCCCTCACCGCCGACCTGCTGGCCGCCACCGAGGGCCGCACCACCCTGCTGATCACCCACCGGCTGGCGGGCCTGAGCGAGAGCACGGTGGACGAGGTGCTGGTGCTCGACCGGGGCCGGGTGGTCGAGCGCGGCGGCTGGCGCGAGCTGGCCGACCGCCCGGACGGACGGCTGGCCGTCCTGCTGGCCCGCGAGCGGCAGGCCGACGCCCTGCTGCCGGCCCCCGCTCCGGTGCCGTTCGACATGCCGTCGCCCGCCGCCTGCCCCGTCTCGTAAACCCGGACAAACTAGGCTCATCCCATGGAGATTTCCCAGGACCAACCTCCCCACCGCGTGCCGGAGATCGCTTCGCTCGGCCTGGACACCCTGGTCACCGAGGTCTCCGAACGCCTCCAGTCGGCCGCCGCCGTCACCGACCGGATGCAGCGGCTCCTCGAGGCGGTGGTCTCGGTCGGCGCCGGGCTCGACCTGCACGCCACCCTGCAGCGGATCGCGCACGCCGCCGCCGAGTTGGTGGACGCCCGGTACGCCGCGATCGGGGTGATCTCCCCGCACACCGACGGGCTCTCCGACTTCATCCACATCGGGGTGGACGACGAGACGGCCGCCCGGATCGGCGAACTCCCCGCCGGGCGGGGCATCCTGGGCGTACTGATCGACCACCCGGAGGCGCTCCGGCTGGCCGATCTGGCCGCCGACCCGCGCTCCAGCGGCTTCCCGCCGCACCACCCGCCGATGAAGTCCTTCCTGGGCGAGCCGATCCGGATCCGCGACGAGGTCTTCGGCAACATCTACCTGACCGAGAAGCAGACCGGCGGCCCGTTCACCCCCGAGGACGAGCAGGTGGTGCACGCGCTGGCGGCGGCGGCGGGCGTGGCGATCGAGAACTCCCGGCTGTACGAGGAGGGTCTGCGCCGCGAGCGCTGGATCGCCGGGGCCGCCGCCGTCACCACCGCGCTGCTCTCCACCGACGAGGCGCAGGTGGCGCTCACCGTGGCGGCCGAGCAGGTACGGGAGTTGGCGGGCGCGGCGCTCGGCATGATCCTGCTGCCCACCGGCGACGGGCAGATGCGGGTGGCCCACGCCTCGGGCGAGGCCGCCGAGTTCGTCACCGGGGAGCTGATGCCGCGCTCCGGCTTCGCGGCCAAGCTCCTCGAGGGCGAGAGCGCCTACCTGGACGACATGTCCACCGACCCGACCGTGGTGCTGCGGCTGGCCCGCAGCTTCGGGCCCTCGATGGCGGTACCGATGATCGCCGCCGGCCGGGTGCTGGGCGGGCTGGTGGTCTGGCGGGCCAAAGGCGCCGCGCCGTTCATGGAGGCCGAGAAGCAGCTCGCCGAGACCTTCGCCTCGCAGTCCGCGCTGGCCCTGCGCCTTGCCGAGGGCCAGCGCGACCAGCAGCGCCTGGCCGTCTTCCAGGACCGCGACCGGATCGCCCGCGACCTCCACGACCTGGTCATCCAACGGCTGTTCGCCACCGGGATGATGATGGAGAGTGCGGCCCGGCGGGCCGTCGTCCCCGAGGTGCGGACCGGGATCGCCAAGGCGGTGGACGAGTTGGACGCCACCATCCAGGAGGTGCGCACCACCATCTACGCCCTCCAGCACGACGACACCGGCAACGAGCCCGACACCCTGCGCACCCGGGTGCTGCGCGAGGGCAGCCAGGCGGCCGCCGCGCTCGGCTTCAAGCCCTCGATGACCTTCACCGGCCCGGTGGAGAGCCTGGTCGGCGAGAAGACCGGCCGCCAACTCCTGGCCGCCCTGCGGGAGATGCTCTCCAACACGGCCCGGCACGCCCGCGCCTCCCGGGTCGGCGTGGACGTGGACGCCACCGTCCACCTGGACGCCGACGGCCACCCCGTCCCCGGTGACCCGGAGTCCATCGACCGGGCCGGCCGCCCGGGCGTCCTGCTCACCGTCACCGACGACGGCGTCGGCATCCCGGACGGCGGCCGGCGCAGCGGCCTGCTCAACCTCACCCGCCGTGCCGAGGCCCTCGGCGGCGACGCCTGGCACGAGCCCGGCCCGTACGGCAAGGGCACCCGCGTCCGCTGGTCCGCCCGGCTGTAGCCCTACAGCTCCGCGAGGAGCTGCTCGACCACCGCCGCCACGCCGTCCTTGTCGTTGCTGACGGTGTGCCGGGAGACGGCGGCCAGCACCTCGGGGTGGGCGTTGGCCACGGCGTAGGAGTGGCCGGCCCAGGCGAGCATCTCCAGGTCGTTGGGCATGTCGCCGAAGGCCACCACCTCGGTGCGGTCGATGCCCTGCTCGCGGCACCAACTCTCCAGCGTGCTGGCCTTGGTGACGCCGAGTGCGCTGATCTCGACCATCGCCACCGGCGCCGAGCGAGTGATCTCGGCCAGGTGGCCGGCCGCCCGGCGGGCCTCGGCCAGGAAGGTGTCCGGGTCGAGGGTGGGGTGCTTGGCGAGCACCTTGAACAGCCCGGCCACCCGCCCGTCGGCGATCAGCTCCTCGGCCGGGGCGACCTCGTGCTCCACGTCGTCGCCCCACATCCGCAGCTCGTACTCCGGCTCCCGCGCCCAGCCCTGCGGGTGCTCGAACGCGAAGGAGACGCCCGGCAGTTCGGCGCGCATGGCGGTCACGATGGCCAGCACGGCCCCGGCCGTCAGCGGGAAGCTCTCCAGCAGCTCGCCGCGCCGCACGTCCACGATCGCCCCGCCGTTGGAGCAGATCGCCACGCCGTGGCCGCCGATGTGCGGGCTGACCTGCTGCATCCAGCGCGGTGGGCGGCCGGTCACGAAGACCACCTGGATGCCCGCCGCTTCGGCCGCCGCCAGGGCGGCGGCGGTGCGGTCGGAGACGGTGCCGCCCGCGCAGAGCAGCGTGCCGTCGAGGTCGGTGGCGATCAGGCGGGTGCGGGGCGAAGAGGTGGTCACCCGTCCATCTTCCCGCACGCCGTTCGAACGGCTCCGCCCGCGGGCCGGGCGGTGCCGTTCCAGGGGTGGGCCGGTTCACGGCCCAGGGGTCAGCTCACCTTGAGGGTGAGGGCGGCGGTGTGCAGGGTGCCGGCGGTCTGGAACTGCAGGAACAGCCGCCAGTCACCGGCCTTCGGCAGCTCGGCGTGGAACGGCAGGCTCGGGCCGCCGGTGCCGGTGCCGGTGCCGACCGGCGTCTGCGGGTGCAGGTGGGCGAAGGCCTGGTCACCCGCGTGGAAGGCGGTCAGGTGGGCGTAGGTGTCCAGGTACGGCTGGAGGTCGGTGACCGGCCTGCCGTCCTTGCTCACCGTCACGGTGAGCGGCACCGCCTGCCCCGCGACCGGCTTGCCCGCCACCGTCACGGTGTACCCGTCCACGGTGGTGCTCTCCGCGGCGGCCGGCAGGGGGGTGTCCGCCGCCTGCCCCGGCACGGTCAGCGGCCGGCTCAGCACCATCATGGTGCCCTTGCCCGGCCCCTCGGCCGGGGTCAGCTGGGTGTAGACCCGCCAGGCGCCGGGCCGGAGCGCGGCCAGCGGGGCCGTCCAGGTGCCGTCGGCGGCCATGGTCGGGTGCAGGTGCTGGAAGCCGGAGAGGTCCGAGCGCACCGCGTAGAAGTGCAGGTCCTTGGTCTGCTCGGCGGTGAAGGCGGTCAGCGGGGCGCCGCCCGGAGCGGTGATCCTGAACGTGAACGCGCCCGGCGTTCCGGCGGCGGGCAGCCCGCCGATCGGGTCCAGCCGGTAGCCGGCCTGCTCGGCGGCCAGGCCGTCACCGTCGGTGGCGTTGCCGCCCATCGCGCTCATGTCGTGGGTGGCGCTGTTGCTCGCGCCGCTGCTGGTGCTCATGCCGGGCATGCCGCCCATGTCGGCCTTGCTGTCGCCGCTGCCGCTGCCGCTGCCGCCGGAGCCGCAGGCGGCGAGGGTCAGGGCGAGAGCGGTGGTGGCGGCGAGGCTGGTCAGGGTACGGCGAACTGGCTTACGCATGGTGGATCCTCAGGGGTGTGCGTGCGGTGAACGGGGACGCGTGACCCGAACCCCACTGGGGCCCGGGCGGGCCCGATCACGTCCGCGCGACGCACACCTTGAGCAGCAGGTCTTCGGGCGGGGCCCGCGACCCCTCGGCGCCGTCCACCACCGCACCGCCGCCCAGCGCGGGCAGCGCTGCGGGCACGGTGATCGGCGCGGGGCCGGGCGTGGCCACCGGCTGCCCGTCCCGACCGGGCGTGGCCAGGCAGACCTCCCCGGCGTGCCCGTGCCCGCCCTCGCCGGGCGCGGCCTCCGGGCCCTCGGTCGACCGGTCGGCGACCATGGCGTGGTGCGGCATGCTCCGCACCGTCTCCGCGCTCGTCCGATGGCAGCCGGAGGCGGCCGAGGCGGGGCTCCCGTGCATCAGGAACAGCCCGGCCAGCACGGCGCAGAGCACGTAAAGCCGGGTGAGGGCGCGTCGTTCGCGTGCCATGCCTCGCCTCCCGTGCCGTTCCCGTGCTGTTCCCGTGCCGTGGTCCGTTCCGCTCGACGATACCCCCAGCCGGTATAGGGTCACCAGTGGCCCCGGCGGTCAGGAGTGCCACAGCTCCTTGATCGCGGTGATCTCGCCCTTCGCGTTCTGGGTGATCTCGTACGCCGGGAAGTTCGAGCAGCTCAACGGCGGCTGCACGTTCGCCCCGCCGTCCAGGCAGTCCCCGATGTGTACCCACAGGTCCCCGACCAGCACGTCCCGGTACGTCCCGTCGTCCAGCACCAGCTGCGCCTTGGCCCCCGCTGCGAACTGGAAGGTCTCCGGGGCCTTGTCCCCCACGAAGTGCCCGCCCCCGGGGTCACACGCGAACTGCGCCACCTTCGCGAACATGATCGCCTGCTTCGGCCGCGCCCCCGGGATCACCACCTTGTCCCCGGCCTTCACCGTCGGCTCCGTACAACTCACCCCGGGCGCGTCCCCGGCCGCCTGCGACTTCCCCGGCACCGGCGCCGGCGTCCCCGTGGCGGTGGGTACCGCCGGGGCCGTCGGCGCGGCCGTCACCGTCACCGTGGCCACCGGAGCCGGCCCGGCCTGGGAGCTGCCCTTCTCCGGCCCGCACCCGACCACCCCCACGGCTGCCAGCAACACCCCGGCCGCAACCGCCATCCCCCGACGTGCCATCAGAACTCCCGTTTCTCGGCCGTACCGGTCACCAGCCCGCCAGGCTATCGGCCTCCGAGAACTCCGAAATACCCGGGCAGTTCTCGATTCCCGGCCCTCCTGTCGCCGCCCCGGGCTACGGTCGTCCGTACGTACGACCACGGGGGTGGGCTTCGGATGAGCAACCAGATCGTCAAAGCACTCGAACACGCGGCGGAGAAGATCGGCACGGCCATCGCCAAGGACGCCGGCAAGGCCGTCAAGGACCTCTACCACTCCGCCGGCCAGAACCTGAAGAAGGTCGCCGCCAACGTCCGCGAGGTCGAGGAGAAACACGCCAAGGACCTCGCCAAGACCTTCGAACACGACACCAAGGGCGTCCCCCACCCCCGCTCGGGCGGTGGCACGGGCCCGAAGGGCCACGACCACCCCAAGGGCCGCGGCCGCGACCAGGTCAAGGACCCCCGCACCGAGGGCCGCGACCACACCTCCCGCAAATGCCCCGGCGAGCCCGTCGACATCGCCACCGGCCGGATGTTCATCGACCAGACCGACGCCTCACTGCCCGGCTCGCTGCCGCTCCACTTCACCCGCAGCTTCGAATCCGGCCTGCGCACCGGCCGCTGGATGGGCACCAAATGGCTCTGCCCCTTCGACGAACGCCTCGAACTCGACGAGGCCGGCGTCGTCCACATCCGCCCCGACCGCATCACCCAGGCCTACCCCCACCCCGAACCCGGCGACCCGGTCCTCGCCTCGGCCGGCTCCCGCCACCAACTCGACCGCACCGACGACACGTTCACCGTCACCGACCCCGCCACCGGCCTGGTCAAGGAATTCACCCCCACCCCCGACGGCACCGAGGCCCTCCTCACCACCGTCCGCGACCGCCACGGCCGCCACTACACCCTCACCTACGACCCCGACGGCACCCCACTCGCCATCACCCACTCCGGCGGCTACCGCCTGAACGTCACCGTCGAACACACCCGCATCACCGCCCTCCGCCTGGCCACCCCCGACGGCGACGTGATGCTCATGCGCTACGGCTACACCGACGGCCACCTCACCGCCGTCTACAACTCCTCCGGCAAGCCCATGCGCTTCGCCAACGACACCGCAGGCCGCATCCTCTCCTGGACCGACCGCAACAACTCCCAGTACCGGTACACCTACGACCCCTTCGACCGCGTCACCGACGAAGGCGGCACCACCGGCGCCCTCCGCTTCACCTTCACCTACGCCGACCCCGACCCGGCCACCGGCCTGCGCACCCACACCGAGACCAACGCCCTCGGCCACACCACTACCTACCTGATCAACCACCACGCCCAAGTCACCGCCGTCACCGACGCCTTGGGCCACACCACCAGCTACGAACGCGACGACTACGACCGCCTGTTGAGCGAGACCGACCCCCTCGGCCGCACCACCCGCTACACCTACGACGGCGCCGGCGACCTGATCACCATCACCCGCCCCGACGGCGAACAGGCCACCGCCACCTACCTCGACCACCTCAGCCTGCCCACCGAGATCACCGAACCCGGCGGCGCCACCTGGCACCAGACCTACGACGAGAACGGCCTCCGCACAGCCCTCACCAACCCCCTCGGCGCCACCACCCACTACACCTACGACGACCACGGCCACCTCGCCACCGTCACCGACGCCCTCGGCCACACCACCCGGATCCGCTGCAACCCGGCCGGCCTCCCCGTCGAGATCACCGACCCCACCGGCTCCGTCACCCGCTACCAGCGCGACGCCTTCGGCCGCACCACTGCCGTTGTCGATCCGATGGGTGCTACCACGAAGCTGGGCTGGACCTCTGAGGGGCGTCTCTCGTCCCGCACCACCGCTGACGGTGCCACCGAGACCTGGGCTTACGACGGTGAGGGCAACATGATCGCCCACACCGACCAACTCGGGCGGGTCGCCGCGTACGAGTACACCCACTTCGAGACCCTCGCCGCCCGCACCACCCCCGACGGCGCCCGCTACACCTTCGCCCACGACGCGCACATGCAACTCACCACCGTGACCGACCCCCTCGGCCGACAGTGGACCTACGACTACGACCGCGCCGGGCGTCTCGTCGGCGAGACCGACTTCGACGGGCGAGCCGTCAGCTACCAACTCGATGCGGCCGGCCAGGCAGTCGCCCGCACCAACGCCCTGGGCGAGCAGATCCGGTACACGTACGACGCCCTCGGCCGGGCCAGCACGAAGGAATCCGACGGTCGTACCACCCTCTACCGGTACGACGCTACCGGGAACCTGATCGGAGCTGTCGACCCCGACACCGAACTGATCCGCACGCTGGACGTCCTCGGCAACCTGTTGTCCGAGAGTGTCAACGGACGCACCATCACGTTCGGTCGCGACGTTCTCGGTCGCCGTACCAGCCGCCGTACCCCGACCGGTCACCGGACCTCCTGGACCTACGATGCTGCCGGCCGGCCGAGCTCGCTCGGTACCTCGGGCGGTGACATCGGCTTCACCTATGACGAGGCCGGGCGCGAACACGAGCGCACCATCGCGAACCACCTGACTCTCACCAGCGTCTGGGACGACCGGCACCGCCTCACCGGACAGACCCTCAGCACCCCGTCCACCGTCCTACAGCAGCGCGGGTACACCTACCGAGCGGACGGCAACCTAGTCGGTGTCGACGACCTGCTGGCTGGTCCGCGTGTCTTCGAGCTTGACCCAGCCGACCGCATCACAGCGGTCCGAGCCGCCGACTGGTCCGAGACCTATGCCTATGATCCGGTCGGTAACCTCACCGAGGCTGACTGGCCCGCCACCCGGGGGACACGGGCCTCGCTGGGAGCGCGTACCTACCTCGGCACACGACTCACCACGGCCGGACGGATCCGCTACGAACACGACGCCGCAGGGCGCACCACCCTGCGGCAGGTCACTCGACTGTCACGCAAGCCGGACAGCTGGCACTACTCCTGGGACGGCGAGAATAGGCTCGCCGGTGTCACCACCCCTGACGGCACCCGGTGGCGCTACCGTTACGACCCCCTCGGTCGGCGGATCGCCAAGCAGCGCATGGGCGCGGACGGCGCGACGGTCGAGGAACAGACCGACTTCACCTGGGACGGTGCCAACCTCGCCGAGGAGACCACCCGAGCACCCCACCTGCCGGGGCCGTACACCCTCAGCTGGGACCACGACGGTCTCCGGCCGCTCGCCCAGACCGAAACCCTCACCACCGCGACGGTGACCGAGGACGGCCAGAGTGAGGTCGAGCGCCGCTTCTTCGCCATCGTCACCGACCTCATCGGCACACCGACCGAACTCGTCGACCCGGCCACCGGAGTCATCGCCTGGCGTGCCACCTCGACCGTCTGGGGGCACACCACCTGGCCGACGGACAGCACCACCTACACACCGCTCCGGTTCCCCGGCCAGTACTTCGACCCCGAGACCCGGCTCCACTACAACGTGCACCGCTACTACGACCCGGAAACCGCTCGCTACACCAGCCCCGACCCGCTCGGCCTGTTCCCCGCTCCCAACCCCGACACCTACGTCACCAATCCGCACCTGCGCAGCGACCCGCTCGGGCTCTCCCCGCACGACCACGCCACGGACGGCGATGTCGTACGGCTGTTCAAGGCTCCGCAGAAGGGCACGGGGGAGCAGCAGTACCGGAACGGTTACCAGAAGGACGACTTCCCGGGCGGTCCGCACGACCCCTACATGGACGGCAAGGCGTACTTCGCCAAGGAGGAGCGCGGGCTGGCCGACAAGTACGCCAAGCACTACGGGGAGGGAGTCATGGAGATCCAGATCCCGGTGGCCGAATACAATCGGCTGTTCCAGCAGTACGAGGCGAAGTACGAGGGCGGCCCGCTCATCGAAGTGCCCATTCCGAACACCGCACTTGAAGAGCTGAACAAATTCCCGAGGTTCTGGCACAGATGACAGACACAGCAGAGTG
This sequence comes from Kitasatospora sp. MMS16-BH015, assembly GCF_002943525.1. NCBI lineage: Bacteria > Bacillati > Actinomycetota > Actinomycetes > Kitasatosporales > Streptomycetaceae > Kitasatospora > Kitasatospora sp. MMS16-BH015. Next base: position 4,594,947 of record NZ_CP025394.1, read on the forward strand.
GGAAGCCGCGAAGCGCGATTTCCCGATCGGTCACCCGGTGACGGGCCGCATCGCCGCGGTCCGCCCCTTCGGCATGTTCGTCGCCCTCCCGGGCCGACCAGAAGTCATCGCGGTCCTCGACGCGATCTCGTACCACCCCGACCAGGACCCGATTCCTCCGGAGCAGTGGCCCGGGGTGGGTGAGGAGATCGGCGCCGTGGTCTCGAGCCACGCCGAGCACAACCACCAGATCAAGCTCCGGGTCGGCTGATCGAGAACCACCCGGACCAGTGCAACCCCTCCTGAACGAGGAGCGACCGTGGACGTCCTGCTCACCGGGGGAGTCCCGGCCGTCGTCGGGCCGGCGCCAGCCGGCTGTCCGCGGCCTCAACTTCTCCTCGACCGGGATACCGACCTGCTGAGCAGTCTCGCCCTCCACGTGCCCGACCGGCCGGCCGAGTCGGCCGCCGGGGGAGCCGAGCTTCCACCTCTGACGAGCGGTACGTTGCGTCTGGGTGAGACCCGGCAGTTCCACCTCGCTACCACCACCGTTCGCAGCTTCTTCCGGCGGCCCAGGACGACCCCGATCTCGCCACCGCTCTGGCCGGGTTCCTCACCCTCGCTGCCACTCCGGCCTTGGAGGCCCTGTTCGACGGCGACCCCCAAGCACGCTCGCTGCTGGAACGGATCCGTGCAGGGACCTCCCACACGGCCGGCGACCGAGCCCGCCGGGCCGTGCTGCGGACCCGGATCGACGAGCTCGCCGCAGATCTGTACGACTGAGGAGTGGGGGCTGGGCTGGGCCCCGCCTAGGTGTACTCGGCCGACACGTTGGTGACAGGGCCGGTCGGTAGTTGATCAGCAAGGGACCTCCGGGCGTAGTGGAGTTTGCCGTCTTCACTCACCTCGGAGGTCCTGGTGCCCCACGCTAATGCCCGGCTGACCTTTCACGGCAGATGCCTGCTGGTACGCCGTGTCGTCCTCGACGGGCGGCCGGTCGCGCACGTTGCGAAAGAACTGGGCGTCTCCCGGCAGTGCGCCCACCGCTGGGTCAACCGCTACCGGGCCGAGGGCAGGGCCGGCCTGCACGACCGCTCAAGCCGCCCCCCACCGGTGCCCGCGCCACACACCCGCAGCCGTCGAACAGCAGGTCCTGACCGCCCGCCAGGAACTGCGGTGCGGCCCCGACGGCCTGGCCGAGCACACGGGCGTCCCCGCCCGCACCGTCAGCCGCATCCTGCGACGCCACCACATCCCGCCCCTGTCCGCCTGCGACCCGCTGACCGGACAGGTAATCCGCGCCACCCGGTCCAGCGCCGAACGCTACGAACACGCCCGGCCCGGGGACATGATCCACCTCGACGTGAAGAAGCTCGGGAAGATCCCCGACGGCGGCGGCCACCGCGCCCACGGCCGCAGCGAAGCAGTCCGCGGGCGCGGCCTGGGCTACGACACGTCCACGCCGCCGTCGACGACCACAGCCGCCTGGCCTACGCCGAGATCCTCACCGACGAAAAGGGCACCACCTGCGCGGGCTTCCTCACCCGAGCGGCGGAGTTCTTCCGCGCCCACGGCATCACCCGCATCGAAAGGGTCATGACCGACAACGCCAAGAACTACCGCATCTCGCACGACTTCCAGGCCGCCTGCCAGGCCCTCGGCGCCCGCCAGAAGTTCACCCGGCCGCACTGCCCCTGGACCAACGGCAAGGTCGAACGCTTCAACCGCACCCTGCAGACCGAGTGGGCCTACCGGCAGGTCTTCACCAGCAACGACCGACGCGCAGCCGCACTCGCGCCATGGCTCGACTTCTACAACACTGGCCGCCGACACAGCGCGCTCGGCGGCCAGCCCCCGATCACCCGACTGTCACCAACCTCATGACCAAGTACACCTAGGCCAGCTGGGCCAGGCCCTCGGTGGCGATCTGTTCGAAGACGGCGAGGTCGTTGGCGAAGATCGAGTCGGGAACGGGCCAGTGGATGACCAGTTCGGTGATGCCGATCTCCTGGTAGCGGCCGGCCCAGTCGACGAAGGCGTCGAGGGACTGGAGGGGCTTCTCGGCGGTGGAGCCCTGGAGCAGCACCTTCTCGAGGCCGGCGACGTCACGGCCGACGGCCTCGCAGGCGGTGGTCAGCTTGGCGAGCTGCGCCGCGATCACCTCGGGGGCCTGCTCGACCGGGACGTCGGCCGGGCCCCTGGGGTCGCCGTAGGTGACCCAGCCCTGGCCGTGCTCGGCGGCCAGCTTGAGGCCGCGGGGGCCGGTGGCGGCCACGTAGAAGGGCAGCCGGGGCGTCTGGACGCACCCGGGGATGTTCCGGGCCTCGACCGCCGAGTAGTGGGTGCCCTCGCGGGTGGTGGCGTCGGTGGTCAGCAGCTCGTCCAGCAGCGGCAGGAACTCGGCGAACCGGTCGGCCCGCTCCCTCGGCGACCAGGCCTCCTGCCCCATCGCGGTGGCGTCGAACCCGGTGCCGCCGGCCCCGATCCCGAGCGTGACCCGCCCACCGGAGACGTCGTCCAGGGTGATGAGCTCCTTGGCCAGCGTCACCGGATGCCGGAAGTTCGGCGAGGTCACCAGCGTGCCGAGTCGAATTCGCTCGGTCGCGCACGCGGCCGCGGTCAGCGTCGGCACCGACCCGAACCACGGCTCGTCCCGGAAGGACCGCCAGCTCAGGTGGTCGTACGTATAGGCGGCGTGGAACCCGAGGTCCTCGGCCCGCTGCCAGATCTTCTGCCCCTCGCTCCACCGGTGGATGGGGAGGATCACCGTGCTCAGTCGCATACAGGCGACCCTACGGGAGCTGGCGCCACGCACGCAGTAGCTGCGGGCCGGAAGCTACGTCACGCTCACACATCATGTACTACACTTCTGCTATGGACACGCCTCGCCCCGGCAAGACCCGAGTCACCAGCGTCTCCCTGCAGGCCGAGACCTTGGAGGCGATTCGCGCGCGCGCTGGCAGGCAGGGCGTCTCCTCCTATATCGAAGAGGCCGTGCAGCGACACCTCCAGCGTGAGGTCATCGACGAGTACATTGCAGCCTCCGAGGCCGAGCACGGCCCGGTCGACGCGGCCGAGGTGGCGGCCAAAGCTGAACGCATCCGCGCACACCATGCCGCTCACCGTGGAGACGCCGCCCCGGCCGACGCCGCGTGAGCGGCACCCTCGTACTTGACAGCGAGGCACTGTCCAAGCTCTCCCGCCGGCAGCGCGACATGACCACTTGGCTGGATGTTGCACGAACGCTGGACCTCCTGGTCGTGACGAGCGCGGCGACACTGGTCGAAGCACGTGACCCCAAGGTGCCCCAGGCGGCGTTCGACCACGCCGTGTCCCTGGCCAAGGTGCGGCCGATCACGGAAGAGATCGCACGGGCGGCGAGCAAGCTGCTCGCGGCCGAGGGACTGCACGGCCATAAGTACGCCATCGACGCAATGCTGGCAGCGACCGCGCATCTCGAGCGCGGCGATGTGACGATCGTGACAAGTGACCCGGAGGACCTGCGTCGGCTGTGTCACCGCCGCATCGCGATCGAGTCGATCTGACGTCTTCGCCCCCAGCGGTTCGGTTCCCACAGCGCGATGTCGGAAGTCGCTATTGATGAGCCGTCACCCCTCGGCACGCACATCGCTCTTGGGGACTTGGCTTGCCGATGACGTGAGCTATGTATGCTCTTGCGCATCCGATTCGCGGAGACTCGGATGCACAGCGATGCCATGCGGGCCCGGTACCCGAGGCAGCTGAGCGCGGGTGTAGAGCACCCACTCCGCACATCCATTGGTGTGGTCTCACGATGTCTGCGACCGAAGCGCTGACCGGGCGGTGACGAGGTGTCAGCATGCCTGGAACCAATCGCACGAAGGCGGCGCGCGTTCGGATTCGCTACACGGGCGAGACCAGGGAGGCAGCCGAAGCCGGTGCGTGTTCCAGCGCGCGCACGATCTGATTGCTCATCCGAAAGCCCCCCGTGGCTACACGTACCGGAGACGGTAGTCGTGGTGGCCGCCGGGGGGCGTCGGGTTCGCGAGTTGCCCGGGAATGTCCGGGGTGTGGGCGGGGTCAGGCCTGGGGGCGGAGGCGGAGGCCGTGCATGCCGTTGTCCACGGCCAGGGTGGTGCCGACGGTGGCGGTGGCGTAGGGGCCGGCCAGGTAGGCGATGGCGTGGGCGATCTCTTCGGGGGTGACCAGGCGGCCGGTGGGCTGGAAGGCGTCGAGGGCGGCGCGGGCGGCGACCGGGTCGGGGGTGTCCTGGAGGGAGCGGCCGATCCAGGGGGTGTCGGCGGAGCCGGGGGCCACGCAGTTGACCCGGATGCCCTCGCGGACGTGGTCGGCGGCCATGGCCAGGGTGAGGGCCTGCACGGCGCCCTTGGTGGCGGAGTAGAGCACGCGCTGCTGCACCCCGGCCCAGGCCACGATCGAGCAGGTGTTGACGATCGCCGCGGCCGGCGAGCGCCGCAGGTGCGGCACCGCGTGCCGGGCCACCCGCACCATCCCGATCACGTTGACGTCCAGGACGCGGGCCCACTCCTCGTCGCTGTTGGCGGTGACGTCCCCGATCGCGCCGATTCCGGCGTTGTTGACCACCACGTCGAGCCGGCCGTACCGCTCGACCACGGCGGCCACGGCGGCCTGCACCTGGGCGTCGTCGGTGACGTCCACCTGCACGCCGAGGACGCCCTCGGGCAGCCCCTCCGGCTTGAGGTCGAGCGCGGCCACCCGGGCGCCCCGCTCCTGCAGCAGCTTCGCGGTGGCCAGGCCGATGCCGGAGGCACCGCCGGTGACCAGGGCGACCAGCCCGTCGAACTCGCTCACGGGGCCAGCACCTCCGCGATCATGTCGACGCCGAGGTCGATCTCCTCGCGGGTGACGACCAGCGGCGGGGCGACCCGCAGGTGGCCGCGGGCCTCCTTGCAGAGCAGGCCGCGCTCGGCCAGCCGCTCGGTGACCCTGCGGTCCGCCCAGCGCTCCTCGGCGATCTGGACGCCGGCCCAGAGGCCGCGTCCGCGCACCTCGGTGACGCCGTCCAGCTCGTTCAGCCGGGTGTGCAGGTGGGCGCCGAGCTCGCGCGAGCGCTCCTGCAGCTCGCCGGTGGCCAGCAGCCGTACCGCCGCCAGGCCGACCGCGCAGGCCAGCGGGTTGCCGCCGAAGGTGGAGCCGTGGTCGCCGTGCCCGATCACCCGGAGCACGTCGGCCCGGCCGATCAGCGCGGAGAGCGGCAGCAGGCCGCCGCTCAGGCTCTTGCCGAGGGTGTAGAGGTCGGCCTTGACGCCCTCGTGGTCCAGGGCCAGGGTGTCGCCGGTGCGGGCCAGGCCGCACTGCACCTCGTCGGCGATGAAGAGCGTGTTGCTGTCGTCGCAGAGCTGCCGGACCTCGTTGAGGTAGCCCTTGGGCGGGACGACGATCCCGGCCTCGCCCTGCACCGGCTCCAGCAGGATCGCCGCGGTGTTCTCGGTGACCGCGCCGCGCAGCGCCTTGATGTCGCCGAACGGCACGGTCTTGAAGCCGGGGGTGAACGGGCCGAAGCCGGCCTTGTGGTTCTCGTGCGAGGAGAAGGAGATGATCGAGATGGTCCGCCCGTGGAAGTTGGAGGCGGCCACGATCACCTCGGCGGCGCCGTCCGGCACGCCCTTGACCTGGTAGGCCCACTTGCGGGCCACCTTGATGGCGGTGTCGATCGCCTCGCCGCCGGAGTTGGACGGCATCACCATCTCGGTGCCGGTCAGCTCGGCCAGCTCGCGGCAGAACGGCCCGTACTGGTCGTTGTGGAAGGCCCGGGTGCTCAGCGTGATCCGGTCGAGCTGGGCCTTGGCCGCCGCGACCAGGGCCGGGTGGCGGTGGCCGAAGTTGAGCGCGGAGTACCCGCCGTGGAAGTCGAGGTAGCGCCGGCCCTCGGAGTCGGTCACCCAGGCACCCTCTCCTTCGGAGAGCACGACCGGGAACGGCACGGAGTCGGGGCCGCCCCAGCGGGCGGCGAGGTCCATGTGGTCCTGGGCGGAGAGGAGGTCCGCAGTCATGGGGCGATGCTCCTTGTGTCTGAGGTCGATGGGCCCGGCGGGCTTGGTGCGCGTCGCCGGGCGCCCTGGGCCCGGCGGGCTTGGTGCGCGTCGGCGGAGCGGGGCTCAGGCCTTGCGGCCGACCGCGCCGTGGATCGGGAGGACGAAGTCCGTGGCCACCGCCCCGGCGTCCGGGTGCCACTCGGCGGCGGGCACCACGCCGGGGTCGAGCAGCTCGAAGCCCTCGAACAGGCCGGCGATCTGGGCCGCCGAGCGCAGGTGCATGTCCTCGGTGGCCCGGGCCAGCACCTCGGGGCTGTTCTCCGGGCGCCAGGGGAGGTCCGAGGCGACGTGCGAGATGACCAGGTGGCTGCCGGCCGGCAGGGCGTCCCGCAGCACGGCGGTGATCCGCGCCGGGTCGGCCTCCTCCGGCACGAAGTGCAGGACGGCGGCCAGGATGCAGGCCACCGGCCGGCCGGCCTCGATCAGGGCCCGGACGGCCGGCTGCGCCAGGATCGCCTCGGGCTCGCGGATGTCGGCCGGCACGAAGGCGGCCCGCGGCTCCTCGGCGATCAGTGCGCGGGTGCGCTCGCCGACGGTGGGGTCGAGGTCGCAGTAGACCACCGAGCCCTCGGGGTGCGCGGCGAGCACGGTCTCGTGGGTGTTCGGCGACAGCGGGAAGCCGGAGCCGATGTCGATGAAGCGGTCGATGCCGCGGGCGCTCAGCCACCGCACGGCCCGGGAGAGGAAGGCGCGGTTCTCCTGCATCGCGGCGATCAGGTCGGGGGCCTGGAGCCGGATCCAGAAACCGGCCGCGCGATCGGTCTCGAAACCGCTGTCGCCGCCGATGAAGTTGTCGTAGACACGGGCCTGTGCGGCATTGATCTCGATGGTCATGGCGCGGCGTGCTTCCCCTCGGAGTCCAGGCGGCGGACTGCGCGGTCCGGCTGCGCAATCCGGTGCGGCGAACTAGATGCTGGCACGGGCCCGGCGCGCGCGAGGTAAGCGGAATCCTTACCGGCCAGGGGCCGGGTCAGCGAAATGCGTCCGCCGGAATGCACCTGTCGCGGAGGCGGCCCGGGGCAGGGCGCCCGTACCGTGGCGCACCGTTGACACCTCTGGAATTCGGGGAGTTTTGCATGCCGCTTCATCCGGTCGTCGAGGGCATCAGGAACTTTCGCGTTGCCACCGGCTTCACCCCGCTCTACACCATGTCGGTGGAGGACGCCCGGACGGCGGACGCCGCGACCGAGGCCACCGCCTGGGACTGGACCACGCAGCCGGAGGAGGTCTTCGACCTGGACATCCCCGGCCCGGCCGGCCCGCTGACCCTGCGGGTCTACCGCCCGGTCACCGACAGCACCGGGCCGCTGCCGGTGCTGATGTACTTCTTCGGCGGCGGCTTCGTGGTCGGCACCCTGCAGACCTCGGACGCGTTCTGCCGCGCGCTCTCCGACCTGTCCGGCTGCATGATCGTCTCGGTGGGCTACCGGCTGGCGCCGGAGCACCCCTTCCCCGCCGCGCCCGAGGACTGCTACGCCGCCACCGCCTGGGTGGCCGAACACGCCGGTGAGTTCGGCGGGGACGGCTCCCGGCTCGCGGTCGCCGGCGACAGCAACGGCGGCACGCTGGCCGCCGTGGTCTCGCTGATGGCCCGGGACCGCAAGGGACCGGAGATCACCGCCCAGGTGCTGGTCTACCCGGCGCTGCAGTACGGCTCGGACACCGCCTCGATGCGCGAGAACGTCGACCCGATGTTCTTCAACGGCATCTCGGTGCCGTGGTTCTGGAGCCTCTACCTGGCCGACCCGGCCGACGGTGCCTCCCCCTACGCCTCGCCGCTCAACGCGGCGGACCACTCCGGGCTCCCGGCGGCGCTGATCGTCACGGCCGAGTACTGCCCGCTGCGGGACGAGGGCGAGGCGTACGCCAAGGCGCTCGCGGACGCCGGCACCACGGTGGACTTCCGGCCGCACGCCGACCTGCCGCACGGCTTCCTCTCGATGGCCTCGGTGCTGCCCGAGGGCAAGCAGGCGCTGCTCGGGGTGGCCGACTTCCTGCGCACGCGGCTGGCCTGACCGGCCGTAAGGCGGGGAGCGAGGCTCCCGGTGGGGTGGGCGACCGAGTCGCCCGGGCCCGGCCGGGAGCCTCGCTCCGTGCTCGGCCGACGAGTTCGGTTTCTTCGGCAGGAATCTTCCGGCGCGCCGCGTGCCGGCATCACCGCGCGTGTGGTCGCGCACGCCTTCTCGCAATCCCCCCCGGAGGTCACGTCATGAAATCCGTGCTCGTCCTGTCCTGGATAGCCATCGGCAACGTGCCCGCAGCGGTCCGGGAGATCCGCGCCCGCGGCCTTCGACCGGTGCTGGTCTCCAACCTGCCGGCGGACCCGAATGCCGGGCTCTGCGAGGACCACGTGGTCTTCGACTGGGACGGCGAGGAGCTGCCGGCCTTGCTCGCGCGGATCGAGGAGCGCGGGATCACACCGATCGCGGTGGTCAGCATGGTCGAGAAGCTGATCGAGTGGAGCATCGCGCTCACCACGCACTACGACCTGCCGGGCGGCGGCCCGGCCCGGCAGGTGCTGGTCAGCAAGTACGCCGTCCGGGAGCACCTGCGGGCGACGGGGCGTTCGGCGATCAGGTTCACGGGTGACCCGCTGGCGGTGGACTTCTTCCCCGCCATCCTCAAGCCCGCGCGGGAGTCCTCGGCCTCCTACCTGGTCAAGCGGGTGGACGACCGCGAGGAACTGCTGGCCCATCTGGCCGACTTGGAGCGGGCCGGCAAGGGCGGGGTGGAGCTGATCGCCGAGGAGTTCCTGGACGGGGTCGAGTTCTCGGTGGACGGCCCCGTGCTCGGCGGCCGCTTCCACCCGCTGCTCGCGGTGGAGAAGCCCGACCACGACGACCTGCGCCACCACGACGCCGGCCTGGAACTGCACCCGCCGCAGCGGGAGTTCGTCCGCGCGGGCGTCCGGGAGCTCAGTGAGGTGGTGAGCGGGCTCTGCGCCGACCGCGGCCTGGACCAGGTCTGGCTGCACTTCGAGGGCCGCAGCACGGCGGCGGGCCGCACCGAGCTGATCGAGATCAACCTGCGGGCCGGGGGCGGGCAGATCCCGCACGTGCTCGGCGAGTTGTACGGCATCGACGTGTACGCGGTGATCGTCGCGATGGCGCTGGGCGAGTACACGCCGGAGCAGGTGCCCGCACCGCGCGAGCGGCCGATGCTCGGCTGGTTCGACGTGGAGGCCAAGGAGGTCGGCACGGTCGAGGTGGCCACCACCGAGGCGGAGCTGCTCGCCCTGCCCGGGGTGCTCGACGTCAATCTGGCCCACGGCTACCGGGTCACCCGGCTGGACCAGGAGAACTTCTTCCTCTCCTTCACGATGGCCGCCGACTCGGTGGACCAGCTGCGCGAGCACGCGGCCCGGGTGCTGGACACCCTGGAGTACGCGGTCCGGCCGTAGCCGCGGGGGTACGCATGAGGCCCGGTCCGCCGAGTAGTGGACCGGGCCTTCGTCGTCGGGTCAGTGCTCCGCCGAGACCATGCCCGCCGTCAGGGTGGTGCCGTCGGCCTCGTCCACCAGCAGGAAGGAGCCGGTGCGGCGGTGCTCGGTGTAGTCGTCCAGCGGCAGCGGCGCCGCGGTGCGCAGCGTGACGCGGCCGATGTCGTTGGCGTGCAGGGCCTCGGGGCCCGGCTCGCGGCGCAGGGTCTGCAGGTCGAGCACCGAGTCGAGCGAGCGGACCAGGGCCTTGACGGTGGCGGTGCCGTGCCGCAGCAGCACCCGGTCGCCGGCCCGCAGCGGGCGGTCGGCGAGGTGGCAGACGGTGGCCGTGACCTCCTGGGTGACCCGGGGGGCCCGCTCGACGGCCGCGATCAGGTCGCCGCGCGCGAGGTCGATCTCCTCGGCCAGCCGGATCGTCACCGAGTCCTCGGCCAGGGCGAGTTCGACGTCCTGCTCGCCGAGCCGGTCGATCCCGGCGATGGTGGTCCGCCGGCCGGCCGGCAGCAGCACCACCTCGTCACCCGGGCGGAAGACCCCGGAGGTGACCTGGCCCGCGTAGCCGCGGTAGTCGCGGAACTCCTCGCGCTGCGGGCGCAGGACGTACTGCACCGGCATCCGGGCGGGGGAGTCGGCCGGGTCGCCGTCGAGTTCGACGGTCTCCAGGTGCTCGAGCAGGGTCGGGCCGCCGTACCAGTCGGTGTGCGCGGAGGGCTCGACCACGTTGTCCCCGCGCAGGGCGCTGATCGGGATCGCGGTCACGGCGGGCACGCCGAGCTCCCGGGCGTAGGCGGTGAACTCCTCGGCGATGGCGGCGAAGACGTGCTCCTGGTAGTCGACCAGGTCCATCTTGTTGACGGCCAGGACGACGTGCGGCACCCGCAGCAGAGCGGCCACGGCGGCGTGCCGGCGGGTCTGCTCGACCACGCCGTGCCGGGCGTCCACCAGCACCACGGTGAGTTGGGCGGTGGAGGCGCCGGTCACCATGTTGCGGGTGTACTGCACGTGGCCGGGGGTGTCGGCGAGGATGAACCGCCGTGCGGGAGTGGCGAAGTAGCGGTAGGCCACGTCGATGGTGATGCCCTGCTCGCGCTCGGCGCGCAGGCCGTCGGTGAGCAGCGCCAGGTCGGCGCCGTCCAGGCCGCGCTCGCGGGAGACCCGCTCCACGGCGTCGAGTTGGTCGGCGAAGACCTGCTTGGTGTCGTGCAGCAGCCGGCCGACCAGGGTCGACTTGCCGTCGTCCACCGAGCCGGCCGTGGCGAGCCGAAGCAGCGCGGCGGGGGCGGCGGCCTCGCCGAAGTCTGCTTCGGTGGCGTGCAGTTCGGTCGTCATGGTTAGAAGTACCCCTCGCGCTTGCGGTCCTCCATGGCAGCCTCGGACAGCTTGTCGTCGGCCCGGGTCGCGCCGCGCTCGGTGAGCGTCGAGGCGGCGATCTCCGCGATGATCTCGGTCAGCGTCGCGGCGTCGGAGTCGACGGCGCCGGTGCAGGACATGTCGCCGACGGTGCGGTAGCGCACCCGGCGGGTCTCGACCCGCTCGCCCTCGGCGGGGCCGCCCCACTCGCCGGCGGTGAGCCACATGCCGTGGCGGGAGAACACCTCGCGCTGGTGGGCGAAGTAGATCTCGGGCAGCTCGATCCCCTCGCGCTCGATGTACTGCCAGACGTCCAGCTCGGTCCAGTTGGAGAGCGGGAAGACCCGGACGTGCTCGCCGGGGCTGTGCCGCCCGTTGTAGAGCGACCAGAGCTCGGGGCGCTGGCGGCGCGGGTCCCACTGGCCGAACTCGTCGCGCAGCGAGAAGACCCGCTCCTTGGCCCGGGCCTTCTCCTCGTCGCGGCGGCCGCCGCCGAACAGCGCATCGAAGCGGTGGGTGGCGATCGCGTCCAGCAGCGGGACGGTCTGCAGCGGGTTGCGGGTGCCGTCCGGGCGCTCGCGCAGCCGGCCGTCGTCGATGAAGTCCTGCACCCTGGCCACGTCGAGCCGCACGCCGGTCGCGGCCACCACGCGGTCGCGGTAGGCCAGCACCTCGGGGAAGTTGTGGCCGGTGTCCACGTGCAGCAGGCCGAACGGCACCTTCGCGGGCCAGAACGCCTTGGCCGCCAGGTGCAGCATGACGATCGAGTCCTTGCCGCCGGAGAAGAGCAGCACCGGCCGCTCGAACTGGGCGGCGGCCTCCCGGAAGACGTGCACCGCCTCTGCCTCGAGCGCGTCCAGGTGGGTGCGGGCGGGTGCCCCGGTGCGGGCGGGTGTCCCGGTGTCGGCGGGTGTCCCGGTACGGGTCGCGGTCGTCATGCCAGGCCCCTCGTGGTCAGGAAGGCGTGCAGTGCGGCGGCGGATTCGGCCACCGACTGCCGCTGGGTCTCGATGCGCAGGTCCGGGTGCTCGGGTGCCTGGTACGGGTCGTCCACGCCGGTCAGGTGGGCGATCTCGCCGGCGGCCTGCTTGGCGTACAGGCCCTTGACGTCCCGCTCGGAGCAGACCTCGACCGGGGTGGCGACGTGGATCTCCAGGAAGTCGGTGCCGGCCTTGTCGTGCTGCTCGCGGACGGCGGCGCGGGAGGTGGCGTAGGGGGCGATCACCGGGGCGAGCACCTTGACGCCGTGCGAGGCGAGCTTCTGGGCGACGAAGCCGATCCGGGTCACGTTGGTGTGCCGGTCCTCCTCGGTGAAGCCCAGGCCCTTGGAGAGGAACTCGCGGATCTCGTCGCCGTCCAGCACCTCCACCTGGTGGCCCTCGGCGCGCAGCCGCTCGGCCAGGGCGAGGGCCAGCGTGGTCTTGCCCGCGCTGGGCAGCCCGGTCAGCCACACGGTGGCGCCGCGTTCGGTGGCGCTCATGCCGGCACCGCCGCAGCCTCGGCCAGGTGCACGGTGGTGCCGGCCCCGGCCAGGGCCGCGCTGACCGGGCGCTCGGTGCGGCCGTCGGCGATCCGTACGGTGGGGACCCCGCCGGCCAGCGCCTCGCGGGCGGCGATCAGCTTGAGCGCCATGCCGCCGGTGGCGGAGGGGTCGGGGGCGCCGGTAGCGGCGATCCGCAGGCCGGCGCGGAGGCTGGCCGGGTCGGCCGGGTCGGCCAGCACGCCGGGGGCGCCGGTGAGCAGCAGCAGCTGCTCGGCGCCGAGGGCGGCGGCCAGCGCGGCGGCGGCCCGGTCGGCGTCCACGTTGACCGGGCGGTCGTGTTCGTCGATGGCCGGCGGGGAGACCACCGGCACGAAGCCGGCCGCCAGCAGGGCCTGCGGCAGGGTGGGGTCGACGGTGGTGATCCGGCCGCTCTGGTTGTCCCGGACCAGCACGGTGCGGCCCTCGACCACGGCCCGGACGGCCGCCTTGCGGCGGGCTCGCAGCAGGCCGCCGTCCAGGCCGGTCAGGCCGACGGCGGGCACCCGGTGGCGGGCCAGCTCGGCCACCAGCCGGGGCTTGACCGCCCCGGCCAGGGCGAGCACGACCACCTCGAGGGTCTCGGGGTCGGTGTAGCGGGTGGAGACGCCGTCGGGGGCGGTCAGGGTGCGGTGCGGGACGCCGAGCCGGCCGCCCAGGCGGGCGATCTCGCCGGAGCCGCCGTGCACCAGGAGGACGGAGTGGCCCTGGTGGACCAGGCCGGCCAGGTCGGCGCAGATGCCTGCGGCGTCGACGGCGGGGTTGCCGCCGACCTTGACGACGGTCAGGGGTTGGGTGGTCACGCTCTCTCCGGTTCGGCCGGGGGCTACAGCGGGTGGAGGCCGGGGAAGGTCAGGCCGAGGTGCTCGGGCAGGCCCATCCGGACGTTGAGGCACTGCACGGCGTTGCCGGCCCCGCCCTTGACCAGGTTGTCCAGGGCGCCGATGGTGGTCAGCCGGCCCTGCTCCTCGTCCACGGCGAAGCCCACGTCGCAGAAGTTCGACCCCAGCAGGATCTTCGGGTCGGGGTAGCGGTGGATGCCGCGCTGGTGCGCGACCACCCGGACGAAGGGCTCGTCCGCGTACTGCACCCGGAAGGCCCGGCGCACCGCCTTGCTGTCCACGCCGGGGCGCAGCGTGGCGTGGCAGAGCGTCTGGGCGCCGCGCACGGCCTCGACCCCGGTGGCGGTCATCGCGGTGGGCAGGCCCAGGTGGCGGGCGATCTCGGCCTCGTGCCGGTGCCGGGTGGGGGCGAAGACCCGCATGGCGCCGCTGCGTTCGGCGTGCAGGTTGGCCGGGCCCGCGGTGGCCCCCGAGCCGCTGGAGCCGGTCCGGGCGTCGACCTGGGCACCCCGGTCAAGGTCGATCAGGTCGTGCGCCACCAGCGGGTGGAGGGCGAGCACGGCGGCGGTGGCCATGCAGCCGGGCACGCTGATCAGGTCGGCGGTGCGCAGCCGCTCCCGGTAGAGCTCCGGCAGGCCGGGCACGAAGGCCTCCAGCAGCTTGGGGGCGAGGTGGTCCTCGCCGTAGTACTGCCGGAAGACCTCGGGATCGGCCAGCCGGAAGTCGCCGGTCAGGTCGAGCACCACGCCGGCCCGGTCGCGCCACTGCTCGATCTGGGTCATCGCCACCCGGTGCGGCAGGGCCAGGAAGACGGCGTCGCTCTCCGGCACCTCCTCGGCCGAGCAGAAGGCCAGGTCGGTGACGGAGCGCAGGTTCGGGTGCACCCCGTCGATCCGCTTTCCGGGGAAGCGCGAGGAGACCGCGCCCACCAGCTCGAACTCGGGGTGCCCCAGCAGCAGCCGCAGCAGCTCCCCGCCGATGTAGCCGGCCGCGCCGACCACGCTCACTCGCACAACGTCCTCCAACCTGCAGGGGTCTGATCGTGGTTCGGTGGGTCAGCCGGCGTGGTCGGCGGCCAGGATGCCGAAGTTGCGGCGGGCGATCGACACGGCGAGGTCCTGCACGGCGTAGGCCGAGACGTAGTAGCCGTGCGGCGCGATGTCGGGGGTGAGGGTCAGCGTGAAGACGGCCTCGCCGGTGCCGTCGGCGCCGATCTTGACCTTCCGCAGGTCCGGCACGATGCTGCAGCCGGAGCGCCCGTAGCTGGCGAAGAACAGGCCGAGCCGCAGGATGCCGGGGCGGGCCTCGCGCACGGCCACCCGGACCTCGTTGGTGGTGCCCTGGCGGGCGCCGTCCTCGGCGTGGACGAGCAGCGAGGGGGAGTCGGGCAGCCGGAAGGCCACGTCGCCGCAGCGGGTGCAGACGATGCCCTCGGTGTCGAGCACGGTGGGCACCAGGGCGTTGCGCCGGTACCGCTCGGCGGGCCGGCCGCACTGGCAGCGCACGTGGGCGAGGCTGGCCAGGTCGATCCGGCTGCGCTCGCCGAAGTAGCCGAAGCAGTTGCTGAGTTCGTTCTCCGGGTCCTTGACGAACTGGGTGGCGATGGCCATGTCCAGCGACTGGAGGTCGTCCAGCAGGCCGCGGATCACCGGGGTGCGGTCCTGGTTCACCGCGAGGTCGCGGCGGGAGACCTGGCCCTCCACCTTGGTGGCGAGCTTGCCCAGGCGGGCGCGGAGCGGGTTGTTGGGGGAGAGCGCCCCGCCGGCCAGGTAGGCGGTGAGCCGGGCCGAGGTGGTGAGCAGCAGTTGCTCCGGCTCGACGGTGGGCAGTGCGGGCACGGCGCCGGAGTCCTCGGCCAGGCCGAACTGCACGTAGGCGGGGTAGGGCTCGGAGGTGCAGATGCTCGTGTTGAGCGCGGTCACGGAGGCGGTGCCGGTGAGCGCGGCCTCCGTCCAGACGAGGTTCTCCGGGCGGGTGGAGCCGTGCACGGTGATCGCGCCGACCACGTTGCGGGCGGTGCCGTCGATCGCGTTCAGCATCAGCTGGTACTTGGGGTCGTAGACCGTGGCGTCGGCGAACGGGCTGTTGTTGCAGGAGCTCAGCACCACCTCGGCGGTGCGGATCTCGCGCAGCTGGATGAGCTTGTCCACCGGCTTGTAGCAGGTGGAGGTGGCGCAGATCGGGGCGACCATCTCGAGGTTGCGGCCGACCGTCTCGTTCAGGCCGCAGATGGTGTAGTCGGCGAGGTTGAGCGAGTCGTCCTTGCCGTGGCCCTGGAGCATCAGCCGGCGCCAACGGGTGCCGAGGATCTCGGACCTGACGTCCACCGACTCCAGCTCGGCCTCGTTGCGCAGGTGGACGCCGCTGCGGGTGAAGCCGCGGTCCACGGCCGTGAAGAGGCCGAACTCCTCGACGTCATCGGCGGGTTCGAGGTACTGCTTGGCGGTGAACCAGGCCAGCGAGGCGGCGTCCCGGCCGGTCAGGAAGACCAGCTTCAGCTCGGGGCGGGTGCCGGCGGCGCGCACCAGCGGCCAGATCAGGTCCACCGTGAAGTGCTCGTAGAGGCCGGCGATCACCAGCGAGACGGGCTGCCCGCCGGCGGCCGGGGCGAGGCGCTCCAGCAGGGCGGGGGCGAGCTCGGCCTCGTCCAGCCACTCGGCCGCGCAGGGGGTGATCAGCGCGCGCAGGCCGGCCGGCAGGGTCTGCGGGGCGAGCAGCACGCCGTGGGTGCGGGGGGCGGGACGGCGGACCGCTCCGTACACCTCGGCCGCGCGCTCGGCGGAGGCGGCCAGGTCGGTGCGGCCGCCGGTCCAGACCGGGACGGCGGTGGGCGCCTCGGCGGCGAGGAAGGCGTCGACGGCGGCGGTGTACGAGCCCGCGTCGTCGAGGACCGAGAACGGCGAGGTCATCAGGGTGGCCGTCCCGGCGCCGGGACCGTGGGGCTCGGACTGCATGAGGTGGTGCTCCTTTGGGGAGGGGGTGCTGCGGGGCGTGCGGGCGGGCCGGAACGCGGCTCGCCCCCGGCGTACGGGGTACCGGGGGCGAGCCGCTGGCCGGTGGGGGCTACTCGCCCCAGTCCTCCTCGACCTCGGGGGCGAGGGCGAGCACGGTCGGGTCGAGGGCGACGATCTCCAGCTCGCTGCGGCAGCCGCCGCACTCGACGATCTCGTTGAGCCGGGCGGAGGCGCCGATGGAGACCGGCTCCTCGCACTCCGGGCAGGGCTGAGCGGTCAGCGTGGTCACGAGACGTGTTCCTTTCGGTGGGTGGTTCCGGAGCGGGCCGCGGTGTCGAGGGCGGTACGGACCGCCCTCACCACCCGCTCCGCGGTGAGGTCGTAGTGCGCGATCAGGTGTTCCTGGTTGCCCACCTGGTCGACAAAGGTGTCCGGTACGCCCAGGCGCAGCACCCGCACCGGCGCGCGCTCGGCCAGCGTCTCGGCGACGGCGCCGCCGAGGCCGCCGCCGCGCCAGTGCTCCTCCAGGGTGACCACCAGGTCGGCCGGGCCGGCCGCGGCGACCAGCGCCTCGGTGTCCAGCGGGCGCAGGGTGTGCATGTTGAGCACGGTGGCCTCGATGCCGTGCCCGGCGAGCTCCTCGGCCGCCGCGAGGCAGGCGAGCACCGGGTAGGCGCCGCAGGCGGCCAGCACCACGTCGCCGCCCTCGCGCAGGGTCTGCGCCTTGCCGATGACGGGCGGCGGGCCGGGCGGCAGCGCCGGGGTGGCCTTGCGGCCGAGCCGCACGTAGAGCGGGCCGGGCAGGTGCAGGCTCTGCTCCAGCACGGCCTCGGTGGCGGCGGCGTCGGCCGGCACCACCACGGTCATCCCGGGCAGCACCCGCATCACCGCGAGGTCCTCCAAGGCCTGGTGGGTCGGGCCGAGGTGGCCGGCGGCCAGGCCGCCGTGGGTGGCCATGATCCTGACCGGCAGCCCGTTGTAGGCGATGTCGATCTTGATCGCCTCCAGCGCCCGGGAGGTGGCGAAGGCGGCCATGGTGTTGACGAACGGCACCCGCCCGCAGGCCGCCATCCCGGCGGCCATCCCCATCAGGTTCTGCTCGGCGATGCCGAGGTTGAGGTACTGCTCGCCGGCCGCGGCCACCTGCTCCGCGCCGAACAGGCCGGTGTCGGAGTCCAGGCAGATCAGCTCGGGGTGGCGGGCCAGCAGCGGGATCAGGGCGTCCCGGTACGCCTCGCGGGTCGCGCGGCTCATGCCGTGGCCTCCGTGGCCCGCAGCGCGTTGCGCGCCCGGGAGTGGTTGCGGGGCGAGAGGGTGACGTAGTGGCTCGCGGCCCGGCCGGCCAGGAAGGGCAGGCCCTGGCCCTTGACCGTGCGGGCCAGCAGCACGCTCGGCTTGCCGGGCTCCCAGGGGCCGGCGCCGAGGTGCTCGGCGAGCAGCGCCGGGTCGTGCCCGTCCACCTCGCGCACCGACCAGCCGAAGCTGCTCCAGCGCTCGGCCAGCGGCTCCATCGGGGCGATGCCCTCGGTCGGGCCGGTCAGCTGGAGGCCGTTGCAGTCCACGATCGCGACCAGCCGGTCCAGGCCCAGACTGGCGGCGGCGATGGCCGCCTCCCAGACCGAGCCCTCCTGGAGCTCGCCGTCGCCCAGCAGCACGAAGCTGCGCGAGGTGCGGCCCGCGTACCGGTTGGCCAGCGCGAAGCCGCAGGCCAGCGGGAGGCCGTGGCCCAGCGAGCCGGTCGGCAGCTCCACCCCGGGCACCGCGCGGACGGGGTGGCCCATCAGCCGGCTGCCGGGACGGCCGAACTCGGCCAGCTCCTCGACCGGGAAGTACCCGCGCTCGGCCAGGGTGGCGTAGAGCGCGAGGGCCGCGTGGCCCTTGCTGAGCAGGAAGCGGTCACGGTCCGGGTCCGCCGGTCGGAGCGGGTCGGCGTTCATGACCGAGAAGTAGAGCGCGGTGAGCACGTCGGTGCAGGAGAGGCCGCCGCCGAGGTGGCCGCCCTCGGGCCCGGCGCACATGTCCACCACGTGCCGGCGGATCCGGGCGGCGACGGCCGCCAGGGTCTCGGGCTCGGCGCGCTCCAGCAGGGCGCCGGTCATGACGCCGCCTTGGCGAGGGTGGCGACCATGTCCCTGTTGGCCCAGACCTTCTCGAAGGCGTCGGCGTAGAGCGCGAGCAGCCAGCCGGCGTCCGGGTTGAGGTGGCGCTTCTGGATGGTCAGCGAGTCGGCGATGACCGCGCGGGTCACCGGGTACCCCTCGCCGGAGGCGGTGCCGGGCGCGCCGGTGACGGCCCACGGGTGGCCGGAGCCGAAGCCGAGCCGCTCCACGAAGACCTTCTGGTCGGGCAGCGGCATCAGCTGGTACTGCGACATCGGCACGCCCTCGGCGCGCAGCAGCCGGCGCAGCGCCCCGCGCAGCGCCTGCGGGCGCACCCCCTCCAGGCCGAAGGCGGCCGGGTCGAAGCGGAAGCGCAGGATGTGCCAGACGTGGGTGGTGTCCGGCAGCGCGGTGGGCACCACCAGGCCGGGCAACTCGGCCAGCCGGCCCAGGAATTCGGTGACGTTGCGCTGGCGGCGCTGCTCGTAGTCGTCGAAGCGGGCCAGCTGGGAGCTGGTGAACGCGGCCTGGATGGCGTTCATCTTGTGGTTCCAGCCCAGGCCGTAGGAGACGTAGTCGCGGTCGCGGCCGGCCTCGATCACCTCGCCGAACTGGCGGCCCCGGCGCATCGCCTCCGCCAGCTCGGTGCTGCCGGTGACCAGCAGGCCGCCCTCGCCGCAGGTCGGGATGTTCTTGGTGACCTGGAGGCTGAAGGAGCCGGCGTCGCCGATCCCGCCGACCGGGCGGCCGCGGTGGGTCGCGCCGGGGGCCTGGGCGGCGTCCTCGACGACCGCGAGGTGGTACTTCCTCGCGATCGCCATGATCCGGTCCATGTCGGCGGGGGCGCCGTGCAGGTGCACCGGGATGATCGCCTTGGTCCGGGGGGTGATCCGGCGCTCGACGTCGTCCGGGTCGATGTTGAAGGTGACCGGGTCGATGTCGGCGAAGACCGGGACGGCCATCTGGTGCACCGGGGCGAGCCCGGTGGCGATGAAGGTCAGCGCGGGCACGATCACCTCGTCGCCCGGGCCGATGCCGAGCGCGGCCAGCGCGAGGGAGAGCGCGGCGGTGCCGTTGGACACCGCGACGCAGTGCTCGAAGCCGAACCGCTCGGCCCAGCCCCGCTCCAGCTCGGAGACCGCGTTGACGCCGTCGGTGTCGGAGACCAGCCTCGGGCCGTCCAGCGCGTCCAGGACGGACTTGCGGTCCTCGTCCTCGATCAGCGGCCACTGCACGCCACGTCGGTCCTTCGGCACGGCCGCCGTGCCACCGAACGCTGCCAGCTTGCTCATCAGTTGTCTCTCCGGGAGGTCACGAGGGTCGGTGCGGGCGCGGTCACAGCCGGGCCGCCACGGCGCCGACGGCGTCGACCGCCCGGGTGTAGGCGGCGCGCAGCAGGGTGGTGTGGCGCGCGAGGTCGGGGGTGGCGGCGCGCGGGTCACCGAGCCCGTGCGCGCCGGTGAACCGGAGCCCGGTCCAGGCGTGCGCCACCGTCTCCACCGCGCGGCCGGCCGCGGCCAGCGCCGGGTCGCCCCACCGGTGGCCGCAGCGGCGCAGCAGCTCGCCGTGGAGCGAGGCCTGGGCCTGCATGGCCCAGCCGAACGGGTAGAGCTCGCGCAGCGCGGCGGCCTCGCCGGCCCCGGCGCGGGCCAGCAGCTCGGCGGCGAACAGGTCGAAGCCGGGCAGGCCGGTGCGGTGCGGGCCGGCCGTGGTGAACAGCTCGGCGTCGGCGCGCAGGAAGCGGCCCAGCCGCCCGGGGGTGAGCGGCTCCGGCACGGACTCCAGCCGCACGTCCAGGCAGCGCCGGCCGATCCGGGAGTCGCTGAAGAAGGCGTCCTGGACGTCGGTCGGGTTCTCCGAGCCCCAGCTGGCCAGGAACTTCTCGATCGGGACGGCCCCCCGGAAGCCGGGCGGCATCGCGTCCGAGACGTAGACCAGGCCGCGCAGCTCGTCCAGCCCGTAGACCAGCACCTGGTGGGCGGCGTGCACGTCCCCGTAGGCGGGGCGGAAGGGCAGGTGGAAGTTGTCCACGGCGGCGATCACCGGCCGGTCCTCGGCCAGCGCGGCGCGCACCTCGCGCCAGAGGTCCTGCTCGTCGGCCGGCTGCCACCAGCGCGCGCGCAGCGCGTGGTGCGGGGCCAGCGCGGCGCCCAGGTCCACCCGGCCGTCGGCGTCCGGCAGGCACGGGTAGTAGAACTCCTCGTGCCGCACCTCGCCGGGCAGGTGCAGGAACCGCCAGCCCGCGCCGAGCACCTCCAGCGGATCGGCGCCGCCGCGCAGCAGCACCGAGGCGGTGGTGGACTGCAGGCAGCTGATCAGGTCGCGGTACCAGAGCTCGGGTTCCGGGCCCTTCAGCGTGTACGAGCGCTTGGCCGTCATCTCAGAGCTCCGTCCGCTGGAGGGTGACCGCGAAGACGTGCACCGCGACGTTGCGCGGCAGCAGGAGGCCGGTCAGGTCGACCCGCCGGGTCACCGCCACCCGCTGCGACCACATCACCGCGGGCACCCCGCGCTGCACGTGCTGCGGATAGTGCATGGTCAGGCTCTCGAACGCCTTGACCTCGCCGAACCAGGCCGGGGCCGCCCAGAAGTCGGAGACCCGCAGCGGCTCGGCGTCCACCGAGCCGTCGGCGAAGGTCAACTCGACGGTGTCCTCGCAGCGCCGCTCGGAGGCGGCCAGCAGGTGGATCCAGTCGTAGCGGTCCCGGGGGACCTCCAGGTACTGGCCGGCACAGCGGACGTTGTCCGGCCCCTGGCAGACCGGCGGGAAGTCGAAGGGGACGCCGTCCACCTCGACCAGGCTCCCCCCGGCGGGCAGGTACTCCGCCGCGAAGGAATTCCGCCACACGTTGAACGCACCCGCACCGGTGTCGGTCGCCGCGGAAACGGCGGTGTTGTTCCGGTGCCCGGATATGTCGATCCGGTCGTACTGCCGGGCGGCGGTGGACGCCGATGTCCCCGTCAAGTGACCCACCTCGCTGGAAAGGCTTTTCACGGCTCGAACGTAGTCTGCTGACCGGCGCGGATCGTCCCTCTGGTGATTACCCCGCACACCCGGGACGGCCGCGCGGCGATCACCCGGCCTGCTCCGCGCCGAGCGGCTCGAGGGCGACGGCGCGCAGCTTCTCGTAGTACGGCTGGTGGTGGTCGCGGTAGCCGCGCAGCACCGGGTCGGCCTCGACCTTCGCGGCGCCGTCGGTGCGGCGGCGGGCGAAGCCGGTGGTCTCGCTGGTCGACTGGTGCCACTTGCTGGTCGACTGCCACTCCGAGCGCATGCCGGACTGCCAGTTCAGCGCCTCGGGGCGGTAGTCGATGCCGACGGCCGCGCAGTAGGCGCGCACCGTCTCGGCCGGCCGGTCGAGCAGGTCGTCCGAGTCCACCACCACCGGGGTGCGGCCGGTGGCCTCCTGCACGGCGGTGAAGATCTCGTACAGCCGGGCGAAGCCGATCTCCTCAAGCCCCAACTCCGGGTTGAGCTCGTGGTGCGAGGCGATCGCCTCGGCCGGGTCCCGGATGATGAAGGTGTGGGTGGCGCCGGTCAGGAAGGCTCGGTCTGCGAGCAGCTCGGGGTAGTGGAAGTCCGTGGTGTCCTTGAAGAACACCGGCTGCTCCGCGGCCATCGCGCGCAGCCGGGCCAGCACCTCCAGCTCGCTGTGCACCGGGGTGCCGCCCACCTCGACCTCGCCGAAGTCGACCACCCGGGAGAGCGGCTCGTGCACCACGGCGTGGTCGCCGCGCTCGGTCATCATCCGGGCGAAGGCGGTCGAGCGGCAGCGCGGCGCGCTCCACAGTGCGATCACCGGAATCCGCAGGTCTCCCACGACGTGGCCCCTCTCGCTCTCGCGGCGGTGAATCCGGCCGCGGCTCAGTCGAATACCGGCTCAGAATGGCACGGCGCCGACCGGGGCCGGGTAATCAGAATTCGCAATCGCGGACAGCCCGGTAAACGCGGTGCGCGCCGCGGATTGCGCTTGGCGCGGACGCGGGGGCGGGCCGTGCGGGCCTAGTTTTCCTTTTCACGCGGCAGGCCCGATCTGTCGCCCGACCCGTCAGCGGTCCCCTTATCCGGAGGTCACGTGTCAGCGACGCCCGAGCGCCCAGACGCCAGCAGGATCGCCGTGCTCGCCAGCCGGGTCGGCGCGGACGAGAAGCGGCTGTTCGACGCCTTCGACCGGCGCGGCGTCCCCTTCGAGCACCTCGACCCGCGCCGGCTCTGGTTCCCGGCCGGGCAGCGCGAGCTGCCCTGGGGCCTCGCGCTGAACCGGGAGATCGGCCAGACCCGGGCGGCCTACGCGGCCCGCTGCCTGGCCGCCGCCGGGGTCGAGGTGCTCAACAGCGTGACCGCGACCGAGGTCTGCGGCGACAAGTGGCTCACCACCCAGGCCCTGGAGGCCGCCCGGGTGCCGACCCCGCGCACCGCGCTGGGCCTCACCCCGGAGGCCGCGCTGGCCGCGCTGGACGAATCCATCGGCTACCCGGCGCTGATCAAGCCGCTGGTCGGCTCCTGGGGCCGGCTGGTCGTCCAACTCCCCGACCGGGCGGCGGCCGAGGCCGTGCTGGAGTACGCCGGCGCGCTCACCGGCCCGCAGTCGCACCTGGGTTACGTGCAGGAGCTGATCGACAAACCCGACCGGGACATCCGGGTGATCGTGGTCGGCGGGCAGGTGGTCGGCGCGATCTACCGCACTGGCGAGGGCCTGCGCACCAACGTGGCCCTCGGCGGCAGGGCGCTGCCCTGCGAGGTGACCCCGGAGATCGAGAAGCTCTCCCTCGAGGCCGCCGCCGCCGTCGGCGCGGACATCGCCGGGGTCGACCTGATCGAGGCCGGCGACGGCCGGCTGCTGGTGCTGGAGGTCAACCACCGGGTGGAGTTCTCCGGCTTCCAGGCCGCCCTCGGCGACCGGGTCAGCGTCGCCGACCACATCCTCGACCACCTCCTGGAACGGGCAGCGCGATGAACTGGGCCTTCACCAGCTCCGGCAAGGTCACCGAGACCTACGCCGCCGGGCTGCTCCGCCGCATGCTGGAGATCCCCTCCTGTTCGTACCACGAGCGGGAGTTGGCCGACTTCCTGGCCGAGGAGATGACCGGCCTGGGCTACCGGACGCACATCGACGAGGCCGGCAACGTGATCGGGGTGATCGAGCACGGCCCCGGCCCCACGGTCATGCTGCTCGGGCACCTGGACACCGTCGCGGGCCACGTCCCGGTCCGCTCCGAGGACGGCCGGCTGTACGGCCGCGGCGCGGTGGACGCCAAGGGCCCGCTGGCCGCGATGGTCTGCGCCGCGGCCGGCGCCGTCGACTTCCCCGGCACCCTGGTGGTGATCGGCGTTGTCGAGGAGGAGACTCCGCGCTCGCGCGGCGCGATGGCCGTCCGGGCCCGCCAGCAGCGGCCGGACGCGCTGGTGATCGGCGAGCCGAGCGGCTGGTCGAGCGTGGTGCTCGGCTACAAGGGCAAGCTCGACCTGCGCTACACCGTCAAGTGCGCGGCCACCCACCCGAGCAACCCGGTGCCCAAGGCCTCCGAACTGGCCGTGGCCTGCTGGAACGCACTGGTCGAGCTGCTCGGCCCCGACGCGAGCCACGCCGTCTTCGACCGGCCCGGCGCCACGCTCTGCCAGCTCAACGCCGACCTGACCACGGCCACCGTGGACCTGAGCGTGCGCACCCCGCCCGGTTTCGACGACGAGGGGCTGGTCCGCGCGCTGCGCGAGCGGCTGCCCGAGGGCGAGCTCAAGGTGCTCAACTCGGTGGCCGCCTGCCGGGTGGGCCGGGCCGACCCGGCCGTCCGCGCCCTGGTCACCGGCATCCGCCGGCTGCACGCCCAGCCCCGGCTGGTGCTCAAGACGGCCACCTCGGACATGAACACCCTGGCCGAGGAGTGGGACATCCCGATGGCCACCTACGGCCCCGGCGACAGCAGCCTCGACCACGCCGACGACGAGCACATCCTGCTGGCCGACTACCTGCGCGGCATCGACGTGCTCACCATCGCCCTCTCCGAGCTGGCCCACCTCCCGGCCCGCGACCGGGCGGCCGCCGCCCCGCAGCCGCTGAGGAGCGTCAAGTGACGGATCTGTGCGGTTGGTTGGCGGGGCAGTGGGCTGTCGAGCGTGGGGTGGGTAGCGCCGTGCGGTCGTTGAGGAGTGTCAAGTGACCGATCTGTGCGGGTGGTTCGCGGGGCAGTTGGCTGTCGTGCGCGGGGTGGGTAGCGCCGTGCGGTCGTTGAGGAGCGTCAAGTGACCGATCTGACCGAGCGGTTCGCCGCGCTGCCGGCCGAGCGTCGGGCCGAGTTCCGGGCCCGGCTGCGGGAGCAGGCCAGGGCCGCCGCGGAGCGCGGGCCGGTCCGTCGCGGCCACACCGGGCCGGCCCCGCTGACGGCCGCCCAGCAGTCGCGGCGCTACCTCGACCGCACCGCCCCGAGCTCCCCCGCCGTCGGCGCCCCGCTGCTGCTGCGGCTGCGCGGCGAGCTGGACGTGACGGCGCTGCGTGCGGCCCTGGCCGCCGTGGTCGCCCGGCACGAGGCGCTGCGGACGGTGGTGGTGGAGCGCGAGGACGGCCCGGTGCAGGTGGTCGCGGCCGGGGTGCCGGTCCGACTGCCGCTGGTCGAGACCCCGGATCCTGCCGTAGCGCAGGAGCTGATTGAGCGTCAGGCCGACAGGCCGGTCGAGCTGCCGGCGGCCGAGGCTCCGGAGCTCTCGGCGGCTCTGGAGCTGATTGGACGTCAGGTCCGTGAGCCGTTCGAGCCGGGGCGGGCGCCGGGCTGGCGGGCGCTGCTGGTGCGGGCCGGCCAGGACGACCACCTCTTCCTGCTCGACGTGCACCCGCTGCTCTGCGATGCCTCCTCGCACGGCCTGCTGCTGGCCGAACTCGCCGAGTGCTACCGCGCCGCGCGCGTGGGCGAGGAGCCCGTGCTGCCGGAGCCCGTGGTGCAGTACCCCGACCACGCGTGCTGGGAGCACGGGCGGCTCGGCGCCGAGGAGTCGGAGCGCCTGGCCTCGTACTGGCGTGAGCGCCTCGCCGGGGTCGAGGTGCTGGAGTTCCCGGCCGACCGCGCCCCGGGCGAGCAGCGTGGCTTCGCCGGCGAGCGGGCCCGCTTCGCGGTCGGCGGCGAGGCGCTGGCCCGGGCGGCCGAGCTGGCCCGGCAGGAGGGGGTGGCCACCGCCGAGGTGCTCACCGCCGCGTTCCTCACCCTGCTCCAGCGCTACTGCGGCCTGGACGACCTGGTGATCGGCTCGCCGCAGACCCGCCGGCCCGCCACCTCGGCCGGGACGGTCGGCCTCTTCACCGACCTGCGGGTGCTGCGCGCCGACCTCTCCGGAGACCCCGACTTCCGCACCCTGGTGCGCCGGGTCGCGCACAGCTCGGCCGAGGCCGCCGCCCACGCCGGCCTGCCCTTCGACCGGCTGGTCGAGGCGGTCGAGCCGGCCGAGGACCCGTCCCGCGCGCCGATCTGCCAGCTGCTCTTCGGCGTCACCGAGCCCACCCCCGTCCCCGCCTTCCCCGGCCTCACCGCCTCGGTGGAGCAGGTGCGCAGCGGCGTCACCCGCACCGACCTGGCCTGGGAGCTGACCCTGCCGCAGGCGCCCGGGGCCGGGGCCACCCTGGACGTGGAGTACGACCGCGAGCTGTTCGAGGCCGAGAGCGTCGCCCGGTACGCCCGGCACTACGACGGGCTGCTGCACGCGCTGACCGCCGCCCCGGACGCCCCGCTCTCCGCCGCCCGGATGCTGAGCCCGGCCGACCTGGCCTTCCTGGCCGAGACCGGGCGTGGCCCGGTGCGGCCGGTCCGCGAATCCACCGTGGTGGCGGAGTTCGAGGCCCGGGTCGCCGAGGCGCCCGAGCGGGTGGCGGTGGTGGTCTCCGGCGTGGAGACCGACTACGCCGAGCTCAACCGCCGGGCCAACCGGCTGGCCGCCCTGCTGCGCGCCCGGGGCGTCGAGCCCGGCGCGCGGGTCGGCCTCTGCCTGCGCCGCACGGTGGACCTGCCGACCGCGATCCTCGCCGTGCTCAAGACCGGCGCGGCCTACCTCCCGCTCGATCCGGCCAGCCCGGCCGGCCGGATCGCCGAGATCGCCGCCGACGCCGAGCTGCGGCTGGTGCTCGCCCACACCGAGACCGCCCCGGCCCTGGCCGAGGTCGAGGCCACCGTGCTGACCCTCGATCAGCTGGGCGCGGAGCTGGCCGCGCAGCCCGAGGACGACCCACCACTCGCGGCCCGGCCCGGCGACGTCGCGTACGTCATCTACACCTCCGGCAGCACCGGCAAGCCCAAGGGCGTCGTGCTGGAGCACCGGGGCGTGGTCAACTTCACCGACTCCACCCGGGAGCTGTTCGAGCTGACCCCGGCCGACCGGGTGCTCGGCTTCGCCTCGGCCACCTTCGACGTCTCCGTCTTCGAGACCTTCGCGGCGCTGCTCACCGGCGCCCGGCTCTACGTGGCCACCGAGGAGGAGCGGCTCTCGGTGGACCGGCTCCAGGAGCTGATGGAGCAGAGCGGCATCACCGTGATCGACCTGCCGCCCACCGTGATGCCGCTGCTGGCCCCCGAGCGGTTCACCGCGCTGCGGATCGCCTTCGTCGGCGGCGAGGCGTTCAGCGGCGAGCTGGTCAACCGGTGGAACCCGGGCCGGCGGCTGTTCAACGGCTACGGGCCCACCGAGTGCACCGTGACGATGATCGTCGAGGAGTGCCCGGGCAGTTGGGACGCCTCCCCGCCGATCGGCCTGCCGATGACCAACCACGTGGCGCACGTGCTCGACCGCGAGCTGCGCCCGGTGCCGGTCGGCGTGCCGGGCGAGCTGGTGATCGGCGGGGCCGGCCTGGCCCGGGGCTACCTCAACCGGGACGGGCTGACGGCGGAGAAGTTCGTCCCGGACCCGTTCGGCACCGCGATCGGCGGCCGGCTCTACCGCACCGGTGACCTGGTCAAGCGGCTGCCCGACGGCCGGCTGGTCTTCCTCGGCCGGATCGACCAGCAGGTCAAGATCCGCGGCCTGCGGATCGAGCTGGGCGAGGTGGAGTCGGCGCTCACCGGCTTCGCGGGCATCGGCCCGGTCAGCGTCCGGGCCTGGGCCGACCCGATTGGGGCCAAGCACCTGGTCGGCTACCTGACCGGGGTCACCGAGGCGCAGCTGCCGGCGGTGCGGGAGCACCTGGCGGCGCTGCTGCCCGCCTACATGATCCCCTCCTACTTCGTGGTGCTCGCCGAACTGCCGCTCACCAGCAGCGGCAAGGTGGACTGGCGCAAGCTGCCCGACCCGGACCTCAGCCGGGCGGCCGGGCTGCCGGGCGACCGAGCGGCCACCCCGACCGAGCGCCGGCTGCTGCGCGAGGTGGTCACCCCGCTGCTCGGCGAGGGCCGGCTCGGCCCGCGGGACGACTTCTTCCTGGCCGGCGGCAACAGCCTCCAGGCCGTCCAGCTGATGTCGGCGATCCGGCGCCGGTTCGGGGTGGAGATCGCGCTCGGCGAGTTCTTCGCCGCGCCCACCGTCGCCGGGCTGGCCGCCGCGATCGACAACCACCGGGCCGCCGCCCACCGCGGCGCGGGCCGGGAGCCGGTGGTGATGCGCGCGGCCGGGCCCGAGCAGCTGGTGCTGGTCCATCCCTCCGGCGGGGCGCTGTTCTGCTACGTCCCGCTGGTGCGGGCGCTGCCCGAGCGGCTCTCGGTGACCGGCTTCGCGGCCGATCCGTCCGAGGCCGAACTGCCTCCGGCCGAGGGCCTGGTGGCCTCCGCCACCCGGATCGCGCAGGCTCTGCTGGAGACCGGCCCGGCGGAGGCCACCACGCTGGCCGGCTGGTCCTACGGCGGGGTGCTCGCCTTCGAGGCGGCCCGGCAGATCGAGCAGAAGACGGGCCGCCGGCTGCCGGTGGTACTGCTGGACTCCGCCCACGACGAGGACCCGGAGCCGCTGGACGAGACCACGGTGCGCGAGCGCTTCGTCCACGACCTCGCGCGGCTGACCGGGCGCGACCGGGCCGGGATCGAGCAGGAGCTGGCCTCGGGCTCTTCGGAGCTGGCCGCGAGCTACCGGACCTTCCGGTTCTGCGCGCTGGCGCTGGAGGCCTACCGGCCGCCGACCCCGTACGGCGGGCCGGTCACCCTGCTCACCGCCGGGCCGCAGCCCGCCGTCGAGGAGCAGTGGCGGGCGGTCTGCACCGGCCCGTTCCGCGCCGAGAGCGTGCCCGGCGACCACTACACCCTGTTCACAGAGCCGGCGTTGAGCCGGGTCGTCGCGGCGCTCGAAGCGACGCCGGCCCGCTGAGGAGGAGACCCATGCGGTTCGGATTCACCGAGGAGCAGCAGCGGTACCGGGCGCGGGTGCGCGCGGCGCTGCGCGCACCCGAGGTGCGCGCAGCCGCGGCGGCGGCCACCGGGGTGGACGGCGTCGAGCCGGACGCCCGCCCGCTCTACCGGCTGCTCGGCGGCCTCGGCCTGCTCGCCGTGCACTGGCCGGTCGAGTACGGCGGCGCCGGGCGCCCGCTCACCGACGCGGCGATCGTGGCCGAGGAGCTGGTGCGGGCCGGCGTGCCGGACACCTTCCACGTCAACACCGTGCAGATCGTCGGTCAGTTCCTGCTGATGGCGGGCACCGAGGAGCAGAAGCTCCGGTACCTCCCGGCGATGGCCCGGGGCGAGAGCTTCGCCTCGGTGCTCTACACCGAGCCCGAGGCCGCCTCCGACCTCGGTGCGCTGCGCGCGGTGGCCGAGCCCGAGGGGGACGGCTACCGGATCACCGGCACCAAGGTGTTCAGCCTCAAGACCCGGTTCGTCGACCTCGGTCTCTGCGCGGCCCGCACCACCCCGGGCGCGGGCAAGTACCAGGGCATCAGCCTCTTCCTGGTCGACCTGACCGCCCCCGGCGTCACCGTCTCGCTGATCCCCGGCCTCGGCGACGAGCACTTCCACCGGGTCGACCTGGACGGCGTCCCGGTCGCCGCCGGCGACCTGCTCGGCCCGCGCGACGAGGGCTGGCCGCTGCTGGGCGAGGCCCTGGCCATCGAGCGCACCGGGCTCGACTACCACCTCAAGGCCGAGCGCTGGTTCGACACCGCGCTGGACGCCCTGGTCGCCGCCGACCCGGCCGCCGGGCACCCGGACCAGCTGGAGCGGATCGGCCGTTTCCACGGCGCCCTGTCGGCCGACCACGCCCTCTCCTGGGAGGTCATCACCGGCCTCGCGGCCGGCCGGGTCGACCAGCTCGCCACGGCCGTGGCCAAGTACCACAGCAGCGAGCTCGCGCAGTCCGTCGCGCACTGGGCCGTCGGCGTGCCGACCCCCGCCCAGCGGGCCGACCGCACCCCGGCGGCCCTGATCCTGGACTCCGCCCACCGCGAGGCCCCCGGCCTCACGCTCTCGGCCGGCACCTCCGAGGTGATGCTCCAGATCGTGACCACCGCGTTCGACTCCACCGGACAGGAAGAGTACTGACAGTGGACCTGCTCCCCGACCCGCTCTTCACCGAGCTGCGCACCACCCTCCGCAAGGCCCTGGCCGGTCTCGCCCCCCTCCCCGACCTGCACGGAGCTCCGGTCGCCGACGGCGCCCAAGGCCCCACCCGGCCGGTCCTCGACACCCTGTCGGCGGCCGAGTTCGAACGCCCCGCCTCGGCCGGCGGCCTCGGCCTGGGCCTCACCGCGGGGGCGCTGGTGAGCGAGGAGCTCGGCCGCGCGGCCTGCGGCAACTCCTACCGGGCCGGGGCACTGGCCGCCTCGCTGGGCGTTCCCGGCGGTGCGGTGGCCCCGGCCGGGACCGGGGGCGGCCTGCTCGCGGCACCGGTGGCCGAGGGCTGGGAGCTGACCGGAGCGGCCACGGCGGAGGAGGCGGGCGCAGACCGCTTCCTGGTGCTCGTGCGGGCGGCTGACGGAGAGTTCTTCGCCGAGGTGGAGCGCGGAGCGGCGGGCGTGACGGTGGCGGACGGGTGCTGGCCGCCCGTCCTGCGGCTCGACCGCACCCCGGTCGCGGCCCTCCTGCCGGCCGGAGCTTCGGGCGGGGCGCCGGCCGAGCTGTCGGGCGGAGTGCCGGCCGGGTCCTCCGCCGGGGCGTCAGCCGGGGTTTTCGGGGCGGCGTCGGTGGCTGGCGGGGGCGTGCACGGTGTGTCGGGTGGGGCGGCTGCGCCGAGCGGCGGAGCCGTGTTCGCGGGGCTGGACGAGTCGGCCGTGGGGCCGCTCGCGCGGGCGCGGGTGCGGCAGGCGGCCTACCTGCTGGGGATCGCGGCCGGGGCGCACCGGGAGGCGGTCGAATACGCGGGCCACCGGCGGCAGTTCGGGACTCGGCTGCGCGACCTGCCGGCCGTCTCGTTCCCGCTGGCCCGGGGGTTGGTGAGCCTGCGCGCGACCAGGGCGGCGGTGTACCGGGCCGCCTGGCTGGTCGACGCCGAGCCGGCCGCCGCCGGTACGGCGCCGGCCGAGGCGCTGGCGACGGCGGCGGAGACGGCCCGCGAGGTGGTGCGGGGAGCCATGCAGACCTGCGGGGTGCGGGCGATGACCACGGAGCTCGGCCTGCACCGCTACTACCGCCTGACCGCGGCCGAATCCGTCCGCTACGGCGACCCGGCCGCGCTCTGGCGCGAGGTCGGTGCGGCCCGCCTCCGCGAGGCGAAGGAGCGGGCGGCGGTACAGCCGGCCTGACCGGCCTGACCGGCCGTCGGAAGTGTTCAGACGCGAAGACCCGCGAAGACCGGGGCGGGCCGTGGTGGCCCGCCCCGGTCTTCGCGGTGCGGCGGCTTCAGCTGGCCTGGAGTGCCCGGTCGCCGCCGAAGGCGGGGCGGTCGGCGGAGTGGATCAGGCCGGTGCGGTAGGCGAGGGAGACGAGTTCGGCGCGGTCACGGACGCCGAGCTTGGTGCGGACCCGGTAGAGATGGGTGCGCACGGTGGCCTCGCCGATGATGAGTTCACTGGCGACCTCCTCGGTGGACATGCCGAGGGCCACCATGCGGGTGACCTCCCGCTCGCGGGGGGTCAGTTCGGTCACCTCGGGGCAGGCCACCGGCTCCTGGGGCTCGGGCTGGGCTCGGAACCAACGGACCAGGCGCTCGGCCACGCTGGGGGCGAGCAGGGTCTGGCCGGCCGCCGCGGCCTGGATCGCGGTGATCAGCTCCTGCGGGCTGGCGGCCTTGCCGAGCAGACAGCTCGCGCCGGCGTGCAGCACGTCGCTCACCGTCTTGTCGCTGTGGGACGCGGTGAACACCACGACGTTGGGGGAGTCCTCCTCCTTGCCGAGCCGCCGGATCAGCTCGAGGCCGGAGATGGTCTGGAGGTCCAGGTCGGTGACCACCACGTCCGGGCGCAGGGTGCGCACCAGCACGATGGCCTCCATCCCGTTCTGGGTGGTGCCGATGACGTCGATCTCGGGCACCGCGTCGAGGATGGTCCGCAGACCGTCCGCGATGACGGGCAGTTGGTCACAGATGAGCACCCTGATGGTCATTGCGTGAACCCCTCCAAGCCCTCGGAACCGGGGTTTCAGTCGTTGCCGTGGTTGCCGCCGGGCAGCCTCGGCACGCCGGCGGCGGGGGCGTCGGCGACGACCGGCGGCCGCTTGGCCGTCGGCGCGGCCTGGGTGACGGAGGAGGCGGCGACACCACCCAACAGAGCACCGAGCACCAGGGCCGAGGTGACGGAGAGTGCGGTGAGACGCATGGACGGACTCCTTCGTGGGGAGGTGGTCTGTTCGGCTTCGCTTCCGCTCATGCTGGCCATCGGCCTTCCCAGCCCGTTCCCCTCTGGACACCCGGCCGATACCCGGCCCGGGCCGGCCGGCGGGGCCGGCCTCACCAGGCCGTCTCCGGCACCTTCATCAGGGTGAACAGCCGTTCGGCAGAGGCTTGGTGACGCCGCGCCAGCACGAAGTCCCCCTGGGCCCCGGTGGTCCGGGCCAGGCCCCGGAGCGCGCAGGCCTCGTCGTACCGCAGCTCCATCCGGCAGGCGATCTCGTGGGCCAGCAGCTGCTGGGCCCGGGCCGGCGCCAGCTCGCCCTGCGCGTACCGGACCCGGCCGACCGTGAGGTGCACGGCGGCCCGGTGGATGTCGTCGATGCTGCCGGCCGCCCGGGCCAGCGCGTGGTCGGCGCTGTCCGCCGCCTCCGCCAGCCGGCCGAGCCGGACCAGGGCGTCGGCCCGGCGGGCCAGCACCAGCGGGAGCACCGAGGGGAGGTTGATCCGTTCGCAGCGCTCCAGCGCCTCCTCGGCCCGCTCCAGCGCCTCCTCGTGGCGGCCGAGGCCCTCCACCGCCAGCGAGAGGTTGCTCAGCGCGTCGACCGAGAGCGGGACCTCCTGGATCGAGTCGAAGATCGCCACCGCCCGCTCGGCCGCCTCCGCGGCCTCCTCGAAGCGGCCCATCCGCACCTTGATCAGGCCGAGCATGCTGAGCGAGGAGCCGTCCAGCCGGGTCAGCCCGAGCTCCCGGGCCCGGCGGTTGACCTCCTGGTTGAGCTCCAGCGCCCGCTCCAGCTCGCCCATGCTGTTGTACGCCTGCCCGAGCCGGGCCTGGCAGGCGGCCTCGCTGAGGTCGTCGGCCATCTGCCGGGAGAGCTCGGCGGCCTCCTCCAGCCTGGCCACCGCGTCGCTCAGCCGGCCGAGCCGCCACATGCCCATGCCGAGGTTGGTGAGGTTGAGCCTGGTCAGCGACCGGTCGCCGAGGCGCCGGGAGGCGGCCACCGCCTTCTCCAGGGCCGCGTTCGCGCTGGCGTCGTAGGCGCGGATGCTGGAGTGGAAGCCCAGCTCGCGCGGCAGTCGCGCGGCGTGCCAGTAGAGGCCCTCGGTGTAGGCGGCGTCCACCGCCGCGAGCATCCCGTCCCGGTGCTGGTCGAGCCAGAGCAGCGCCTTGTCCTTGTGGTCGAAGGCCGGGCCCGCCGGCTCGGCCGGCTGCTCCTCCCCGTCCTCCCGGTAGCGGCGCCGGCCGGGGAAGAGCACGTCGCCCGCCCGCTCGGCCATCAGCACGTAGTGGTCGAGCAGCCGGCGCACCGCCTGCCCGTCCTCGGTGGCCTTCTCCGCCTGGGCGACGCGCTGGACGAAGCTGCGCACCAGGTCGTGCAGGGCGTACACCCCGGGCTCCCGGGCCTCCAGCAGCCGGACGTCGACCAGCTCCTCCAGGACGTCCTCGGCGGTCAGCACGTCGGTGTCCAGCAGCGCGGCGGCCTCGGCGGCGTCCAGGTACCGGCCCGGGTGGTGGCCCAGCAGCCGGAAGGCCGTCCGCTGCTCGGCGGGCATCGACTGGTACGAGAGCAGCAGCGCCCCGGCCACGCCCCGGCCCTCGCTGGTGAGTTCGTCGAGCCGGCGGCTGTGGTCGCGCAGCCGCTCGACCAGGTGCTGGACGGTCCAGTGCGGGCGGTTGGCCAGCCGGGCGGCGGCGATCCGGACGGCCAGCGGGAGGCCGCCGCAGAGCCGGAGCAGCTCGCGGGCCGCCTCCGGCTCGCGGGCGACCCGCTCGGGGCCGAGGGTGTTGCGCAGGATCTCCTTGCTGTCCGGCTCCGGGAGCGCGCCCACCGAGCGCCACCGGACACCGTCCAGCCCCGTCAGCCGGGGGCGGCTGGTGACCAGCACCAGGCTGTCGGAGGCGGCCGGCAGCAGGCCCCGGACCTGCTCGGAGGAGGCGGCGTTGTCCAGGACGAGCAGCAGCCGCCGCCCGCGCACGAAGGACTGCCAGCGCGCGGCCCGGCCGGCCGGCACGGTGGGGATCTCCTCGCTGGGGATGCCGGCCGCGGCCAGCAGATCGCCCTGGGCGTGGAAGGCGCTCAGCGGGTGCTGGCCCGGGGTGAAGCCGTGCAGGTCGATGAAGAGGCAGCCGTCCGGGTACCGCGCGGCCAGCAGGTGGGCGGCCCGCACCGCCAGCGCCGTCTTGCCGCTGCCGCCCATGCCGTCCAGGGCCAGCACGGTCGAGATGCCCGGCACGGCCCGCTCCGCGGCCTCGGCGACCCACTGCAGCTCGGTGCCGCGGCCGGAGAAGTCGCGCACGTCGAAGGGGAGCGCGTACGGCGCCTCGGCGGCGGCCGGGGCGGTGACCACGGCGGCGGGACGCTGGGCGGGGGAGAGGTTCTGCCGCAGGATCCGCTCCTGCAGCTCGGTGAGTTCGGCGCCCGGGTCGATGCCCAGCTCCTCCGCGAGGTGGCGCCGGGCGCGGGCGAACTCGTCCAGGGCGGCGGCCTGTTGGCCCGAGTGGTAGAGGGCGAGCATCAGCCGGCTGCGCAGCGATTCGCGCAGCGGGTGGTCCTCGACCAGCCGCCGCAGCTCGCCGGTGACGGCGGCGGCCT
This sequence comes from Kitasatospora sp. MMS16-BH015, assembly GCF_002943525.1. Classification (NCBI taxonomy): domain Bacteria; kingdom Bacillati; phylum Actinomycetota; class Actinomycetes; order Kitasatosporales; family Streptomycetaceae; genus Kitasatospora; species Kitasatospora sp. MMS16-BH015. The sequence continues at coordinate 4,629,436 of NZ_CP025394.1, forward strand.
CGCCGGCCTCGATGCACAGGTCGTAGAGCTGCTCGGCGGCGCCGAGCCGCTGCTCCTCCAGCGCGGTGGAGGCCGCGTCGATCACCGGGCCGCCGGCCCCGGAGAGCACCGGCCCGCGCCAGAGCGCGAGCGCCGCGCGGAACCGCGCCACGGCCTGGCCCGGGTCGCCGGCCTCCAGCGCCTCCCTGGCCTGGGTGAGCAGCTGCTGATGGCGCAGCAGGTCCAGCTGGTCGGGGCCCACCACGGCGCGGTAGCCGGGGCCGTCGGTGAGGATGAGCTCGGGGCCGCGCGGGATCCGGCCGCGCAGTTTGGCCACGGTCTTGCGCACCTGGTGCTCGGCGCTGTCCGGCGGGTCCTCGTTCCACCCGGCCGCGACCAGCCGGGAGACCGGCACCACCCGGCCGGCCTCCAGCAGCAGCATCACCAGGACGCGTCGCTGCAGCGCCCCGCTGACCAGCACGGATTCCCCACCACTGCGGATCTCCAGCGAACCGAGCACCGCGAACTCCGCAGCCTCCTGACCCTCCTGGGCCCCCCTCGACGTCGCGGCCGACACCCTGTTGTCCCCTCCCCTAGCAGAGCCGAGCCCCCCTTCACCGCGACAGTAGAACACCATGAATGACTACACCAGGTTGCGTAATGGCAGATTCCGGTCACGGCCCGGACGGCCTGACCTCCGCGATCAGGTCCCGGCGGGCCTCGGCCACGCGCGCCCGGGTGAGCTCCGGAGTCTCCCCCTCGACCACCACGTAGGCGCGGTGGGAGCGCCGGTCGCCGACCGGGGCGACCGGGTCGCCGGCCCGGTACGGGAAGCGCGCGCCGCACACCCACGGGCTGACGGCGATCTCCTCGGTGCCGGTGTAGGTCTCCAACCGGCCCTCGGGCAGCAGGAAGAAGCCGACCTCCGCGTACCGCTCGGCCGGCCCCACCACCGGCCGGCTGCCGAGCAGCCCGGCGAAGAGCGCCCGCTCCGGGTCGCAGCCGCGGGCGATCTCGATCAGCAGCGGGATGCGGTCGCCGGCCGGCTGCGCCCGGCAGGAGACCACCCGGGGCCCCAGCGGCAGCAGGGCCACCTGGCTGTGGGCCGGCCCGGACCGGTACCCGCTGGCGGTCAGCAGCTGCTTGACCGCCGCCGTGACCTGTCGGGCCGTCCGCTCGGGCAGCGGGGCCGGGTGGAGATGGCCCGTCAGGTGGAAGTCCGGTGCCCCGGTGGTGCGTTGGGCGGTCAGGCCGATCAGGTGGTGGGTGCCGTCCACCGTCAGGGTCTGCACGCTGACCCGGGGGGCCTCGGCGGGGGCCGCGACCGCCTCGCAGCCGCGCAGCCGCTCGTGCACCTGCGGCGGGTTCGGGGTCAGCCCCAGCCGCCAGGCCTCCCGGGCGACCGGCAGCACCGAGCTGCCGTGCCCGCAGTGCAGCACCACGTCCAGGTCGTGGGTGCGTGCCGTCCGCGCGATCAGGGCGCGCAGCGCGTCCTCGTCACCGAAGTCGGCGAGCAGCAGCTCCTCGGAGAACTCCTCGAGCAGCGGCCGGAAGTCCTCGTCGAGCAGCGCGGGATCCCAGAGCGACCAGATCCGGAAACCCAGTTCGGTTCCCTTGCGCACCAGTTGATGGCTCGGCATCACCAGCAGCAATCTGAACTGCGAGCTTCTCTCGGAGTGTGCACGCATGACCCCCACTGTGCACAGCCCGGTTCCCGCGCCGTTCCCCTCAGCTTCCCTCGATCACCGGGGTGTCGGCCGCATCGCCGTCTGCCGCCGGGGCGACGAAGAGCGGGCGGGAGCCGAAGGCCAGGGCCGCGACCACCAGCATGGCCAGCACCACGCCGAGGAAGGGGGCCCAGGTGCCGTAGGCACCGAGCACGAGGCCGCCGAGCTGGGAGCCGATCGCCGAGCCGCCGACGGTGACCGTGATCGCCCAGGTGTACGCCTCGGTGACGTAACCCTCGCGCGCGGTACGGGAGATGAGCTCGTAGGAGAGCGCTGTCGCCGGGGCCTCCAGCAGGCCGAGGGCGACCAGGGCCACGCTCATCGACCAGTTGTCCCAGGCCACCAGTACCAGGGCGGAGGCCACCCCGAGGGCCAGCAGGGCCCAGGCGAAGACCGTCTCGGTGGGCTGGCGGAAGGTGCGGCTGCCGTACCAGAGCCCGCCGAGGATGCCGCCGACGCCCCAGACCCCGAAGACCAGGCCGATCTGGTTGGCCGAGCCGTGGGTCTCGACGAAGGTGGGCACCGCGACGTTGTAGGCGCCGGTGGCCAGCCCGGCGGTGAAGAGCAGCACCAGTAGCCGGACCAGCGGCCTGGAGCGGAGGGCGCCCAGCGGGTCGCGCTTGCCGGTGACGGGGGCCACCTTGCGGCCCCGGGAGGCCCGGGTCAGGGCGAAGCCGAGCGCCCCGATGCCGGTGAGCACCCCGCCGACCACCAGGGCCGAGCCCGCGTCGCCCCAGATCAGCACCAGGCTGAGCAGCAGCGGCCCGCCGATGGTGAAGGCCTCGCCGAGCACCGCCTCCAGCGAGAGGCCGACCCGCTCGGTGTTGCCCGGCGCGCTCCAGAGCGAGCGGATGCAGCCGCTGATCGGCGGGATCGCGGCGCCGGCCACGACCGCGCAGGCCAGCTGCAGGGTCAGCGCCTTCGGGTCGGCGAGCACGAAGCCGATCAGCGCCAGCGGGTTGACCAGGCCGGTGATCAGCAGCACCGGCGGCTGCCCGTACCGGTCGACGAACCGGGCCACGAACGGCGCCAGCAGGGCGGCGCCGATGCTGTAGGCGGAGAGCATCAGGCCGGCCTGGAAGTAGCTGAGCCCCCGTCCGGTGGAGAAGACCACCATGGAGACCGAGATCAGGTAGAGCGGGAGCCGGCCGAGCACGCTCCAGAACAGCGGGGCGCGCATGACCTTGTCGCGGATCGCCGCCGCGAACGGGTTCTTGACGGCGGCGGGCTCGGCGGCCGGCTCGGCGGCGGGCTCGGTGGGCTCGGCCGCGGGGGCTGCCGAGGGCTCCAGGGCGTCGGCGTCCTGCGCGGCTTCGGAGGCGGTGGGCGGCATGGGGGCTCGCAATTCTCGCGGGCGCGGCCTCCCGGGCGGAGGCCGCACGGTCAGCTGGCTGGTGCCGGGGCGGTGGGCCGCCCCGGGGCGTGCACGGCCGCGGCCCGGGCGCCGCGGACCAGGCTCTCGCCGCTGCGCACGGCCAGCGGCGACCGGGGGCCGCGTACCGCGACCGCCCCCACGTACGGGGCGGGCAGCGGCAGGTCCCGGAGGGTGTACTCCGCCGGACGGCCGAGTTCGGCGGGGAGGGTGAGCGGGGTCGTGCCGTCCAGTTCGATCCGCCCGGGGTGCACGGCCAGGCCCTGTCCGCCGGTCTTGAGCAGGGCCTCCTTGCGGGTCCAGCGCCGGGCGAAGTCCGGGTAGTCGCGGCATTCGGCCAGCTCCCGGGCGCAGAGGCCGGAGAGCGCGGCGGCCGACGGGGCCGGGGCGGCGGTGGCGTCCTCCACGTCCACCCCGACCGGGTGGTCCGCGACGGCGAGCACCGCGAGCCCGCCCACGTGCGAGAGCGAGAACTCCGGCCGGGGGCCGGCCGTGGCCAGCACCGGCTTGCCGTGCGCCGGGTCCGCGCAGTGCGCGCAGGCTCGGTCGAAGCGCAGCTCGGCCGGGCTCAGGCCGAGCCGCTCGCCGAGCACCAGGCGGGTCAGCACCCAGGCGGCGAGGAAGCGGTGCCGGTCCGCCGGGAGGGCGATCCGCTGCCGACGGCTGCGCTCGGGCCCGTCGAGCAGCCCGGCGAGCGACTCGGGCACCCGGTCGACACCGACGTACCAGACCTCGGCCATGACGTGCTCCGCTCTGCGCCGGCCGGAGCGCCACGGACGGGCCGTGACGCTCCGGGGCGGCTCTGCTCCGTGGGTCAGACCGCCGGGGTGGCCGCAGCCGCCGGGGCGAGGAACTTCTCGTTGATCCGGTCGAGGGTGCGGAAGTCGTCGATCTTCAGGTTCGCGACGTCGATCCGGTCCCCGGTGAGGTCCTCCAGGAGCGCGACGAACTCGAGGAACGAGACCGAGGCGATGAGCCGCGACTCGATCAGATCGGTGTCCCCGGCGACCTCGGTCTCCAGGTCCGGGTGCTTGCTCCGGATCCAGCTGATGATTTCGTCCATGTCCATACCTTCCTGAAGCCGCCGGCTACGCCGCGGACTGGTGGATCGCGGCGAGCGCGGTGCGCGCGTCGCCGTGCGCCTGGAGCAGCACGTGGACCCAGCGCTCCACACCGAAGGCCAGGCAGCCGCTGAAGGCGGACTCGCCCTCGAAGGAGATGCCAAGGCGCTCCCCGAAGAAGTTGCGGTGCCGGTTGACCGAGGCGATGGCGGTGCCGTCGGCCGCGACGAACTCGTACTTCACCGGGTCCATCTGGTTGAGCAGCGACCGCGAGCCGTCACCGAGGTAGAACGGGTCGGTGGCCGGCTCGTGGCTCACCTTGACCCCGAGCTCCTCGGCCAGCGCCAGCACGAGCTCGGTGGAGCGGGCCAGGTGCTCCAGCACGCCGTCCCGGCTGCCGACGTACAGGGCCTCCCGCATGTGGAAGGAGCGGAGCCGGCGCAGGCCGTCGTAGTGGTCCTCGTTCCGGAAGCAGCGGCCGATCGAGGTCACCACCTCCGGGGCCTGAAGGGCGCGCTCGCGCAGGTGCAGCAGCAGGCCGTAGCAGGTGGCGGTGGGCAGGCAGGTGCCGGTGGAGACCAGGCCCTGCTCGGCGGCGGGCAGCTCGGCCTCGCCCCGGGCCAGCTCCTCGCGGGCCGGCTCGGTGAGGGTGGCCACCGGGAGGGCGAGGTGCGGGAAGTTGCGGAAGAAGTCGAGGCGGGCCAGCTGCTCCACGGGCAGCAGGGCCGGGCCGGCCACCGGCCGGGCCCCGAGGGTGGTGGCGATCTGCTGGAACCTCTCCTCGACGGCCGCGAAGAGGGCGGCCTCGTCGGATTCGAGGACCGTGATTCCAGGGGCGAGGAACGTCGGCATGGGATCTCCCGTCGGGGGCGGAGGCGTCAGGCGAACAGGCCGATGCGGCGGTAGAAGTTGACGGTGCGCCGGGTGATCCGGGCCGTGGCCTCGGCCCGCGCCGGGTCGGCCATCACGGCGGCCCGGAAGCGGCCGGGCTCGGGGATGCCGGCGTCCGCGTAGGCGTCCCGGCTGCAGAGCATCTGCATGATCAGGTCGATGTAGCCGCGCAGGTACTGCGCGACCTCCTCGACCTCCTCGGCGGTGTGCTTGCGGCGCACCTCGTCGAGCAGCGCCGAGACCAGCTGGCCGCCGAAGGCGATGTGCCGGGACTCGTCGCGGTGGTGGATCCGGTTGACCGCGCGCACCGTCTCGGGGAGGCTCTCGTCCGAGGCCATCCGGGCGTTGTAGTGGTCGCCGATCATCTCGAAGATGAGGATCTGGCTGAAGACGATGAAGTTGTTCATCTCCGGCGAGCGCTCCGCCGCCGGGAAGACCATCCGGCGGTCCGGGTAGATCCGGCCGGCGTAGCGCAGGCAGAACTCGGCGAAGAACCACATGTGTTCGTTCTCTTCGCCGATGAAGTGGTGGAAGTACGGCGTCGGGATCTCGTAGCCCGGCGTGTGGATCCGGCGCATCACCTCGATCAGCAGCTCGCGGATGCCGTGCGCGATCATGCTGTAGAGGTTGACGCTCTCCCAGCGGGAGAGCTCCAGCAGCTGCTCCGGCGTCAGCTCCCGCTCCATGGCGGTGCCGTGCACGGAGAGCAGGTCACGGCTCATCCACAGGTCGGCGGGCTCGACCGACTCCGGCCACTCGAAGGTGCGGTAGGGGTTGTAGTAGTCGTCGACGGAGGCATCTATCAGGCGCTGTACGGCCCGAGTGAATTCTTCCGTCCACTCAATCGTCGACGCTGACACGTGACCTCCGCAGTAGGACCCTCTGGCTGACCGGTCGAACAACCGGGTGAACAGGCTCAGTGGGACGCTACGCCGGAGGCCCCGTGGGGCACGTCCGCGACGATGTCAGTCCTGGGGCAACACCGCGCGCAGCCGCCGTGGCGGCGGCTAAGCGGCTCGCTTACCCGTCACCGGGTCAGCCAGCCGGACTTGGCGGCGGGGGTGGTGGGTTCGCCCTTGGCGAGGTGGGCCATCTGGTCGGCGGGCAGGGCCTGGGGCCAGATCCGGACCTCGGCGATCGCGCCGTCCCAGAAGTCCACCCAGTGGGACTTGTAGCGGGCCCGGCCGATCTCGATCGGGCCGCCGGTGGTGAAGATGCCCGGGACGGGGGTGGTCTGGGTGAGGACGCCGTCCACGTAGAGCGCGATGGTCTTGGCCTTGGCGTCGTACACACCGGCCAGGGCCGTCCACCGGCCGACGGCGGCCGGGGCGATCGAGTAGGCCATCTTGGTCTTGCCGGTGGCGCCGGCGGTCTGCACCTTGAACACCCACTTGTCGGGCGCCGTGACGGCGGAGTCCTCCCGCCCCAGGTAGAGCGAGAAGAAGCCGTCGCTGCCCTGGGAGACGGCGGCCCGGGTGTTCTCGGCGGCGTCGTTGCGCACCACGGCCGAGACGGTGAAGCTGTCGCCGGTGTCCACCACGGCGCTCTTCACCTCGGCGTAGCCCTCGTGGTCGGCGTGCACGCTCAGCGCCGGCCCGGTGTGCCCGGCCGGCTGGCCGACCTGCACGGCGTTGCCCAGGTGCAGGCCGCTGACGTGCGGGGCCGCCGAGGCGGAGGCCGAGGCGGAGGGGGCCGCGCCGCTCGCGGCCGGGGCGGCGGCCGGGGCCGCCGTGCTCCCGTCCTTGCCCGGGCCCGGGTGGCCGGCGCCCTGGACCACCACGGCCAGCGCCACGGCTCCGGCCAGGGCCACCGCCCCGCCGCCGATCGCGGCGATCCGCACCCGCTTCTTCCTCCGCACCTCGCGCTCGTGCGCCTCCGCCAGCGCGGCCCAGTCCGGCTCGCCGCCGCCGAAGGTGCCGCCCGGAACGCCCCAGCCGTCGCCCATAACCGCTCTCCTTGTCAGGCGCTCACCAACCGTCGCACTCTAGGGCCTCCCTTACGGACCGGTCGGCGGTGGGGCCGCAGGAGGACAGCGGGCACCCGGCCTCAGGGGATGTCGACGGTCAGGGTGAAGGTCTGCTGGTCGGGGGCGCAGGGCTTGGCCTCGCCGCAGCTGGTGCGGTGGGCGGTGATCTGCGCGGTGCCGGGGGCCTTGGCGGTGAAGCCGCCGACCACGGTGCCGCAGCCGGAGCCCGGGTGGCAGTTCGGCAGGTCGGTGCCGGGCGTCGCGACGGTGACGGCGGCCAGCAGCGCCGGGGCCGAGCTGACCGGGCGGGACCAGTAGGTGCTGTGCAGGTCCAGGTGGAGCGTGGCGTCGACGGCCAGGTGCACGGTGGTGCCGTTGGCGTGCTCGTCCAGCACCAGGGGCTGCGCGGGCGTGCTCGGGGTGGTGACGCCCGGCACGGAGGCGGCCGGGGCGGTGGGGCCCGAGCGGGCGGGTGTGGTGGTGGTCGAGCCGCAGGCGGTCAGGGTGGCGGCGGCGAGCAGGGCGAGGGCGGCGGCGCGGCGCGGCAGGGTGGTCTTCAACGGGGGCTCCAAGGGTCTCGGTCTCGGGGGCCGGCGCGAATGGGACGCAGCGGGGGGCGATTCGGATCCCTCGCCGATGCGGCGGGCCGGCCGCCTCGTCCGGAGAACGCGGCCGGGGTGGGCCTGGATCAGGCCCACCCCGGTGCTGTGCGGTCAGACGTGCGGCGTCAGCGTCAGGAGACGGTCACGTCGTCGAAGTAGGTGTAGGTGGCGTCGCCGGCGTAGTTGTCGTCGACGTTGGTCAGGGTCAGCGTGTAGCTGTGGCCCGGGGTCAGGGTGCCGCTGGCGGTCTTCCAGCCGGCGCCCAGGGTGCAGGTCTTGGCCAGGACGGTCACCGTGGTGCCGGCGGTGTTGTCCTTGAGGGTGGCGGTCGCCCAGTCGTACGTCACGGTGTCGTTGCAGGTGACGTTGTAGCCGAAGCTGACCTTGGAGCTGCCGGTGGGGGCGGTGAAGGTCTGGGCGACGGAGGAGGTGGTGGTCGGGTTGGCGGAGCCGAGGAGCGCGCCGTAGCTGCCGGTGTGGGCGGCGGAGGAGCTCGCGGCGGCGGTGCCGGTCGCGGTCCAGCTGCTCAGGCTGCCGGTCTCGAAGCCGCCGTTGGTGACACCGCCGGTGACGACGGAGCCGACCGTCCAGGTGAAGGTGGTCGAGCCCTTGGCGCCGGTGGTGTCGGTCGCGGTGACGGTCACCGAGGAGGTGCCGGCCGTGGTGACGGTGCCGGAGATCAGGCCGGTCGAGGAGATCGACAGGCCGGCCGGGAGGCCGGTGGCCGAGTAGGTCAGGGTCTGGCCGGAGGCCGAGTCACTGGCGCTGACCTGGAGCGAGGCGGCGGTGTTGACCGTGGTGCTCTGGGCGCCCGGGTTGGTCACCGTCACGACGTTGCCGTGGTTCAGGATGGCGTGCGAGATGGCGCAGGAGTTGGTGTCGTTCGACCAGCTGGCCTGCTCGGCGAAGGTGCCGTAGGAGCCGAAGCTCACGTTGGCCGCGCCGCCGGTGGTGCCGGGCTTGAGCCAGGCGCACTCGTCGGAGTTCTCCTGGCCGTTGTACGAGCTGCCGGAGACGTGGTTGGTCCAGCCGCCCGCCGGGTTCTGGTCCGACATCATCTCGTGCCACTCGTGGCCGAGGGTCATCGTGTAACCATCCAGCGTACCGGGCGAGTTGACGAAGCCGACGCCGCAGTTCGCACCCTGGTCGATGTTGTACGGCTGGTTCGAGAAGGCGAGGTCGCCGTAGGGCGAGGACGCCGCACCGCCGGTGAGGGTGGTGTCGCCGTTCCAGTCGTGCCAGGCGCAGTAGCCCGTGGTCGGGTTCTGGTAGTCGTCCGGGTTGGTGCCGTGGGGCGACAGGATGACGTAGTACGCGTCGCGGTTGGACGCCGCCGTGGTGTTGCCGAAGTGCGCGGCCGCGTTGACGGCCTCGACACCCAGCTGGTGGCCGGTGGCCTGGGCCGGCGAGGCGGCCGCGTTGTCGTACCAGACACCGGAGAGCACGCCACCGGCCTGGTACGGGATGAAGTTGGCGTTCGCGGGGCAGCTGGTGGCACCGGTGGCCACGCCGGCGCCGTCGCACCACTGGGTCAGCTCGGCCGACCAGGTCTCGCCGTTGGTGCCGATGCCCTTGAACATCTGCTGGGTGGCGCCCGCCGCACCGGCCGAGTCGCCTGAGAACTTGGCGTTGCCGTTGGCGTCGGTGGTCTGGGTGCCCCACTGGTTCCCGTAGAAGACCAGGTAGACCTTGGAGTGGCCGCTCTGGACGCCGATGCCGTCGACACCGCCGCCGTAGGAGAGGGTCTGCTGGCCGGTGGCCGCCGCGTGCGGCTGGGCCGCGATCTGGGCGCGCTTCTTGGCCGCGTACTGCTGCATGCCCGGAATCTTGCTGCCGGTCATCTGCGGGCTGAAGGGGTTGAACTCGTTGTGGATGCCCGACGCCGTGGCGGCGTGGTGGTGGGCCATGCCGGAGACGGCCGGGGCGTTGCCGGTGGAGGCCAGCGCCGGGGTCGCGACGCTGGCCAGACCGGCCGCCGCGAGGGTCAGCGAAGCGATGCCGGTGAAAGCCACCAGCCGCTTGCGGGAAGTCGTGGGGGAACCACCCATGGGTGAGGGAGCCTCTCTCAATGACCACCCGCGCACCGGTGGGCCCGACGGGCGGTCGCTTGCCTGGGACAGGTGCCGACGGGCTGGGCACGGGCGGTCGGGGAGCCCGCGCGAGGAAGCGTGCGCGGAATCCCCCGCAAGGAATTCCGTGCCGACCAGGAGGTGATGGCACATCACCCAGTGGGGCTGGTCCGCCGTCTGCGGCCTGAAGCAAAGCAGAGGGCATGATCGGCGGTCAATGGGAAACTTTCAGAGGATTCTCAGAAGTTACGTTCTCCCTGGTCAGGGATGGTTTAGTGGCCATTTGCAACGCGCGTAGTCATACAGTTTATTGATTCGCTGAAATCTGTTCAGTGACATTCGAGGCGATTTAGCGAGCGATTTTTTGCCGTATTTTGGAAGTGCCGCCCGGAGGTCGTCCGCGCGTGGGGGACAACGAAACGGTGGGGTTGTTCGTGGAGGTGGGTGACGAGGGAGAGGTGAGGGGTGGACTGGGACGAAGTCGCGGGGCAGCTGCTGCGGAGCAGGGGCGACGCGCTGAAGCGGTACGGGTACCTGCTCTGCGGGGACCGCGCGGAGGCCGAGGACCTGGTGCAGGAGGCGCTGGTGCGGGTGTTCGCGAAGCCGCGCCGGACATGGGCCGTGGAGTCGGCGGAGCCGTACGTGCGGCGGGCCATGCTCAACCGGTACCTCGACCAGCACCGCCGGCGGGCGCGCTGGGCCCGGCTGCTGCCCCGGCTGGCGGAGCCCACCAGCGGGGGCGACTTCGCCGGGGCGAGCGGTCGGCGGCTGGACGTGGTCAGCGCCCTCGGCACGCTCTCGCCCCGGCAGCGGGCCTGCGCCGTCCTCCGGTTCTACGAGGACCTGTCGGTGGCGGAGGTCGCGGCCCGGCTGGGGTGCGGCGAGGGCACGGTCAAGCGCCACCTGAGCGAGGCGGTGGCCCGGCTCGGCGCGGTGCTGACCCTCGACGAGCCGGTGGCGGACGGACAACTCCAGGGAGGCGGCAATGGCTGAACAGCAGGACGTGGTCGGACAGTTGCTGCGCGAAGCGGCGGAGGAGGCGGGTCCCTTGGAGCTCGGCGTGGAGCAGCTGACCGGAAGCGTCCGGCGCCGCCGACTGGCCCGCGCCGGCGCGGCGGGCCTGGCGATCGGCTGCCTGGCGGCGGGGGCGGTGCTCACCGTCCAGGCCCTCCGCCCGAGCGAGGTGGCGGTGGCCGCCAAGCCGCCGGTGGTGACGGCCCGGCCGACGCCGGGGCCGAGCGGGGAGGTCAACTGCACCGGGAAGTCGACGGATCCGCTGATGAAAGGGTGGGAGTCCTGCCAGTACATCGGGCTGACCCTGGAGCAGGGCCGGGCCCAGGCCGCGACGGAGCACCGCGACTTCGTGATCGTCTGGCGCGACGGGGTCAGCTACCCCATCACCATGGAGCTCCGGCCCACCCGGGTGACGGTGAAGGTCGAGCACGACCGCATCACCCAGGCTCTGATCGGCTGACCCCGCACTCGGCCTGCATATGATCCGTGCGGATTTTCGAGCGCGGAGACGGACGGGGAGACGGTCATGAAGAGGATTCACCGGGCGGGGCTGGCCGGGGCGGCGGCGATGGTGATCGCGGGGATGCTGCCGGTGCAGGCGGCCCACGCGGTCGGGCCGGTGCTGGGCGTGCAGGGCGCCCAGTGCCCGGTGGGGGCAGGCGAGCACTGGTACGACTGGAGTTCGCAGCCCCTGGTGGTGAAGGCAGGCGAGGACGACGCCCAGACCTGCCGGGTCGGGATCAACGTGGGCTCGGAGGGGGCCAAGGCCCTCACGTTGGGCCTGACGGTCTCCGCGCAGACGGTGGCGGCCACCGGGTACACGGCCGAGCAGTTGAGCCGGATGATCTCCGTCCAGGCCCACTTCATGCCGGCCGGCGGTGTCGGCTCCTCCACGGAGGACGGCCGCTGGGTGGTGAACGGCGACGGCTCGCTCACCCTGCAGCTCGCCGCGCACGACGTGCGCGGCGGCTACACCCCGGGGCTGGACTACGACCTCTACTTCTCGGTCGCCCCCGCGCTGAAGTCCTTCGGCCTCAAGGCCGGTCTGGAGCTCTCCACCGACGGCGGTGCCCCGCAGTGGCAGCGTGACGTGCTGCTCTCGGTCGTCGGCAACGGCCACAGCGTCGACTTCGCGCCCAAGAGCACGTTCGAGCCGCTCACCCCGGCCCGGCTGTTGGACACCCGGAACGGGACGGGCGTGGCCCGGGGCAAGGTGGGCCCGGGCGGCACGGTCGCGCTCCAGGTGGCCGGCCGGGGCGGGGTGCCGGCGACCGGGGTCAGCGCGGTGGTGCTGAACGTGACGGCGACCAACCCGACGGCCCCTGGCTACGTCACGGTGTACCCGCACGGCAAGGCGCGCCCGACCGCCTCCAACCTCAACTTCACCGCCGGGAAGACCGTCCCGAACCAGGTGACCGTGCCGGTGGTGGACGGCAAGGTCAACCTCTACAACGCCTTCGGCACCACCGACCTGGTCGCCGACGTCAACGGCTACTACACCCCGGGCGACTCGGGTGGCCGCTTCACCGGTCTCGACAATCCGGCCCGGCTGCTGGACACCCGGAACGGGACGGGCGTGGCCCGGGGCAAGGTGGGCCCGGGCGGCACGGTCGCGCTCCAGGTGGCCGGCCGGGGCGCGGTGCCCGCCACCGGGGTCAGCGCGGTCATCCTGAACGTGACGGTGACCAACCCGACGGCCGCCGGGTACGTCACGGTGTACCCGTACGGCGCGTCCCGCCCGCTCGCCTCGAACCTCAACTTCACCACCCGGCAGACCGTCCCGAACCAGGTCACCGTGCCGGTGGTGGACGGGAAGATCGATCTCTACAACGCCTTCGGCACCACCGACCTGGTCGCCGACGTGAGCGGCTACTACTCGGGTGAGGGTTCGGTCTTCGTGCCGACCGGCCCGGTCCGGATCCTGGACACCCGCGACGGCACGGGCGGCCTGCTCGGCACCATCCCCGGCGGTCACGGGATCGGGGTCTCCTACCACCTCTGGGAGTACGGGGTGCCGTTCTACGGCGCCCGTGGCGCGGTGCTGAACGTCACCGCCACCAACCCGACCGCGCCGAGCTTCCTGACCGTCCGGGGCGGCTACGAGGGGCAGCCCTACACGCCGATCACCACCTCGAACCTCAACTTCGGCGCCGGCGAGACCGTCGCCAACGCCGTGACCACCGGTGACAACTACGGCGGCTTCAGCATCGACAACCACACGGGCCGGGTGGACGCGGTCGCCGACCTGGCCGGCTACTTCCTGAACGGCTGACGACCGGGTGGCAGCGGGTAGGGGAGCCCGCTGCCTGCGGCGTTGCGGTTCGATTACGAAGGTGCCCGGTTTGGCTGGGCATCGTGGGGAGTGTCTGGGTAAAGGCGTTGGTGGGGAGGGGGCGGGGCTCCCATAATTCCGGGGCGCGGTTGCGCAGGGTCTCGGGTCGTGGTGGGGGAGTGGCGTGTCGGTGCCAGAGGGCGTGAGCCCGGTCGAGGACGCGGAGAGTGGGGCGGCGCGGGCCGCCGCGGTCCGGCCGCGTCCGCGCAGGGCGGCGGTGGCGCTGGCCGTGGCCGGGCTGCTGGCCGTGACGGCGGTGAGCGCGACCGTCACGGTGGCGGTCGGCAGGCCGGCCGGACGCAAGCCGGTGGCTGCGGCCAAGTCGGCTGCGCCGACGGTGAGTTCTTCACCCAGTGCCGGCCCGACCCCGAGCCCGGCGGTGACCCCGACCCAGTCGGCCGCCCCGGCGCCCGCGCCGAGCTCCACCGTGCACGGCACGGTGGACGGCAGCACCCACGGCGGCGACCTGCGCTACTTCCTGCTGCCGCTGCCCGACGGCGCCGAGGTCTACGGCTCCGCCGACGGGCTCAGCCTCAGCCAGAAGGACGTGTCGGCCGAGTTCGGCAACGCCGACCAGATGGGCCAGGTGCTCGACTCCTACGGCTACCAGGACGACGCGGCCACCCGCCACTACCGCACGGCCGACGGCCGCCAGGACGTCACCACCCGGCTGCTTCGCTTCAAGTCCCGCCAGATGGCGAAGGAGTTCGCCCGGGGGATGAGCTTCAAGAAGGGCGACTCCTTCGAGATCGACGGTGACGGCGATGCCCAGGGCGTCCAGCTGACGCCCGAACAGCAGGCCTGGACAGGCGAGTTGATCGGAGTCAGCTCGGTCGGCGACGTGGAGTACGAGGTTACGGTGATGGTGAAGGGCACGCCGGACAAGGCGCTGCTGGTGGACGCGATGAAGCGTCAGCGGGATCGGCTGGCCAGCGGTGGCTGAGGAGGGCCGGATGGCCGAGGAGGTTCGCGTGCCGGAGGCAGAACAGCCCGAGCTGGGGCAGCCGCAGCCGGAGCAGCAGGCGGGAGCCGAGGAGCGGCCGCAGCCGGGCCGGAAGCCGGTCGGGTGGGTGCGGCTGCTGGTGGCCGCCGCGCTGCTCGGGCCGCTGCTCGGGGCCGGCGTGGGCTATGCGGTGCAGGCCGGCCGTCCGGCCACCCCGCTGCCGCCGCTGCAGGTCGCGCTGCCCGCGCACCCGACCGCCGTGCTGGACGCCAAGGCGGCGGCCGAGGCTGCGCCCAAGCCGCTGAACATCGACGGTGACCTGCGGAAGCTGCTGATCGCCAAGCCCGGTGACGCCGAGGACTGGGACAACTTCGGCCGCGGCGACATGAGCGGTTGGATCAGCGTCGGCGAGAAGGCGATGACCTACGGCGGGGCCGACCGGAAGTTCAGCTCGCTGCTGACCCAGGGCTTCCGCCGGGACGCGATCGTCAGCTGGCGGAAGGGCGAGGTCAAGTACTCGGTGGAGCTGATCCAGTACACCGACGGGCACGCCGCCCAGGCGGTGGACGCGGTCTTCGGCTCGCCGGGCGGCTCGCACCCGATCGACGGGACGGTCAGCGGCTACTACGCCGCGCCCAACACCCCGGAGCAGTACGCGGAGAGCACCGAGAAGTACTACCTGGGCACCGCCGTGGCCCACCGGGGCGACGTGGTCATGATGATCAACGTCTTCTCCCCGAACCAGGTGGACGAGAACGAGCTCAAGGACCTCGCCAAGCGGCAGTGGGAGCGGTTGGTATGACCGAGGAGACGACGACAGCAGCGGCCGAGGAGATGGCGGCCGAGGCGACGGTGGCCTCGGCCGAGGCGACTCCGGCAGCAGCCCAAGCCGATCCGACCGTGCAGGCCGCGCAGGCCGCCCAAGCCGCTCCGACCGCCCCGGCCGCCCGGCGCGGCGGCTTCGCGCTGCGGGCCGGGGCAGCCGTGCTGGCCGCCGCGCTGCTCGGGGTCGGCATCGGGGAGGGGATCCTCAAGGTCGCCTACCCGGAGCCGAGCGGATCGGTCGCCGCGGCGCCCGCCCCGGCGCCGAGCGCCTCGGCGCCCCCGGCCTTCGGTGCCAAGTCGGACGGTACGCACTTCGGTTCGCTCCGCGACCTGCTCGCGCCGATGCCGGCCGGCTACCTGCCGGGCCCGGACGCTGGCGCGTACGGCAACGACACCGAGCTGACCGAGGACCAGCGCAAGTCCTGGGTCGAGGACTCGGTGCTCGGCCTGCCCGCCAAGCTCCAGCAGGGCGTGCGGGACCACTGGAAGGAGCTGCGGCTCAAGGGCGCGGGCGTGCGCAGCTACACCTCCACCGGGGACGACCTGGTGGTCACGGTCTGGCTGCTCCAGTACCACCAGGACGCGGTCAAGGCGGACAACGCCTTCGTCGAGGCGCTCGGCTCGGACTCCGGCCTGTTCCGCACCGGCCCCGACGTGCCCGGGCACGCCGAGGCGCACTGCTACCTGCCGTACGCCGCACCGGGCGACGCGATCGACAGCCTGGTCTGCTCGGCCGCCGAGGGCGACCTGCGGGTGGAGATGCGGGTCGAGGGCGTCGCCCCGCTGCCCAAGAGCAAGGCCGTCACCCTCTTCACCCAGCAGCTCGACCGGCTGGCCCGCCCAGGAGCACAGGCATGACCGACCAGCACCCCGCCCAGCACCCCGATCAGCACCCCGCCCAGCACCCCGATCAGCACCCCGCCCAGCAGGCCGCCGAGCACCCCGTGCGGGACATCGAGGAGATCGAGGAGAGCGAGAGCGGCACCGGAGAGGCTCCCGCCGCCGACCTGTTGGCGGCCGAGCCGCGCCGGGCGCGGCCGGGGCTGCTGCGCTGGGGCGCCGCCGCGCTGGTGCTGCTGCTCACCGGGGCCGGTGCCGCCTTCGCGGTGACCGCCCCCGAGCGGACCGACCTGCCGGGCCTGCGCACCCCGAACGACGGCCGGTACGCCTTCGCGCCGCTCAGCCTGCCGCCGCTGCCGCCGGGCCGCCCGGCCTTCACGTCGGCCGGTTCGGCCGGCCACCACTACGCGGACCTGCGGCAGTTGCTGCTGCCGATGCCCAAGGGCGCCACCCCGGTGGTGCTGCCCGGCCGGGGCGCGGGCAACCCCGCTCCGACCGGTGCCTCGCCGAGCGCCGGTGCCACCGCGAGTCCCAAGCCCACCGCCACCCCGAGCGCCCCGACCACCCCGGCCGGCTCGCCCACCGGCGCCCGGCCGGCCGACGGGCTGGTCGGCAAGGTCGGCTGCACCGATTACGCGGCCCGCGACCTGCACCCGGCCCAGGTCACCGCGCTGCTCACCGAGGCGGCCTGCCGCTCGGCGGCCGAGCGGGTCTGGACCGGGCCGGACGGCACCCGGGCCGAGCTCTGGCTGCTGCGGTTCGGCTCGGGCGACGAGGCCGGGGCGTTCTACCTGAAGGCGGCCTCGGACGACCCGATCGAGCTGCCCGGTCTCAAGGACGTGGACAACGGCTTCGTGCAGCTCAACGCGATGACCGCCTCGGCGCTGCGGGCCACCGCGAAGACCGCCGGGCCGGGTCAGGACCCGGTCGGCCGGGTCGCGTACCTGCGGGTGGGCGACGTGTACGCGCTGGTGGCGCTGACCAACCCGAAGGGCGTCCCGGCGCAGGCCTTCCGGCAGGTGACGATGGATCAGGACGACCTGCTGCAGTAGCGCGGCGAGCAGCGCGGCGGCGACCCTTAGGGGTCGGGGGCCCGGGTGTCATCCGCAAGGAGCACTCGGGCTTCGTCATCGCAGCTCATGTACGCGCGCCGGCCCGGCCGTTAGGTTGGGCAGGTGTCCACTGTCATCAAGACGGACGGCCTCACCAAGAGGTTCCCCCGGGTCACTGCCCTCGACCAGCTCACCGTAGCGGTGCAGCCCGGGGTGGTCGGCCTGGTGGGGGCGAACGGCGCGGGCAAGTCCACTCTCATCAAGATCCTGCTCGGGCTCTCCCCGGCCACCTCCGGCACCGGGCAGGTGCTCGGGTTGGACATCGCCACCGAGGGCCCGGCCATCCGCGAGCGGGTCGGGTACATGCCCGAGCACGACTGCCTGCCGCCGGACGTGTCGGCCACCGAGTTCGTGGTGCACATGGCCCGGATGTCCGGCCTGCCGGCCGCCGCCGCGCGCGAGCGGACGGCCGACACGCTGCGGCACGTCGGCCTGTACGAGGAGCGGTACCGCCCGATCGGCGGGTACTCCACCGGCATGAAGCAGCGGGTCAAGCTGGCCCAGGCCCTGGTGCACGACCCGCAGTTGGTGCTGCTCGACGAGCCGACCAACGGGCTCGACCCGGTCGGCCGGGACGAGATGCTGGCGTTGATCCGCCGGGTGCACACCGAGTTCGGCATCTCGGTGCTGGTCACCACCCACCTGCTCGGCGAGCTGGAGCGCACCTGCGACCACCTGGTGGTGATCGACGGCGGCAAGCTGCTGCGCTCCTCCTCCACGGCCTCCTTCACCGAGGCCACCCAGCTGCTCGCGGTGGAGGTCACCGACCACCCCGAGGACCGCACCCTGGACGCCGAGGCGGCCGTCCGCGACCGCCTGACCGCCGCCGGGCTGAGCGTCTCGGCGGACGGCTCGCGGGTGCTGCTGGTCGAGCTCGCGGGGGATTCCACCTACGACACCGTCCGGGACACCGTGGCCGAGCTCGGCCTGGGCCTGGTCCGGCTCGAGCAGCGCCGCCACCGGGTCGCCGAGATCTTCACCAGCGACCGTACGGACGCCGACCAGCCGAGCGGAGGGGCGCAGGATGTCGCCTGAGACGAAGAGCGCGGGCCGCCCCGACACCGGGGTGATCCACGACATCGGGTACCGCTCGTACCAGGGCCCGCGGCTGGGCCGCGGCTACGCGACCCGCTCGCTCTACACCCAGAGCCTGCGGGCGGCCTTCGGCCTCGGCCGCTCGGGCAAGTCCAAGGTGGTGCCGATGCTGATGCTCGGCCTGCCGGTGCTGGTGGCGGGGATGCTGGTCGCCTTCGCGATCATGTCCAAGCTGCCCCAGCTGGGCGTGGACTACCCCGCCTTCCTGGCTGTCACCGGTCTGCTGGTGCAGATCTTCGTGGCCGCCCAGGCACCGGTGCTGCTCTCCCGCGACCTGCGGCACCACACCATGCCGCTCTACTTCTCCCGCCCGATCACCCGGCAGGACTACGTGCGGGCGAAGTTCGCCGCGATGGTCAGCGCGATGATGATCGTGATGGGGCTGCCGCTGCTGGTGATGTTCGTCGGCTCGCTGCTGGCCGGGATGGACTTCGGCCACAACCTCGGCCACTTCCTGATCGGCCTGCTCACCGCGCTGCTCTACGCGCTGCTGTACTCGGCGGTCGCGCTGCTGATCGCGGCGAGCACCCCGCGCCGGGGCTTCGGGGTGGCGGCGATCATGGGCGTGCTGGTGATCAGCCGGATCGTGGCCCAGATCGTCTTCGGCCTGAGCGGCGGCTTCGACCTGCACCCGGCCGAGTCGGCCGACTGGGCCGGGCTGCTCTCGCCGTCCATGCTGGTCGACTCCTTCGTCACCCAGCTCTTCGGCCTGGCCGACGACGCCCGGGCGATGCACGCCCCCGGCACCCTCGGCCTGGTGGTCTTCGCCGCCGAGATGCTCGTCCTGGTGGTGGGCGCCTACGGGCTCACCGGCCGCCGCTACCGGAAGATCTGAGGGCCCGGCATGGCTGTCATCACCATCGACAAGGTCTCCCGCTGGTTCGGCAACGTGGTCGCCGTCAACGACGTCTCGATGACCATCGGCCCGGGCGTGACCGGCCTGCTCGGCCCCAACGGCGCCGGCAAGTCCACCCTGATCCACCTGATGAGCGGCTTCCTCGCCCCCTCGGCCGGGGCGGTCACCCTGGACGGCGCGCGGATCTGGCGCAACCAGGAGGTCTACCGCTCGATCGGCCTGGTGCCCGAGCGCGAGTCCATGTACGACCAGCTGACCGGCTGGGAGTTCGTGCTGGCCAACGCCGAGCTGCACGGCCTGCCCGACCCGGGCGCGGCGGCCAGGCGGGCGATCGGCCTGGTCGAGATGGAGTACGCCCAGGAGCGGAAGACCGGCACCTACTCCAAGGGCATGAAGCAGCGGGTCAAGATGGCCTCCGCGCTGGTGCACGACCCGGCGGTGCTGCTGCTCGACGAGCCGTTCAACGGCATGGACCCGCGCCAGCGGCTCCAGCTGATGGAGCTGCTGCGCCGGTTCGGCGCCGACGGCCGCACCGTGCTCTTCTCCTCGCACATCCTGGAGGAGGTGGAGCAGCTGGCCCGCCACATCGAGGTGATCGTGGCCGGCCGGCACGCGGCCTCCGGCGACTTCCGGGAGATCCGCCGGCTGATGACGGACCGTCCGCACCGGTACCTGGTGCGCTCCAGCGACGACCGCCGGCTGGCCGCCGCCCTGATCGCCGACGGCTCCACCGCCGGGATCGAGCTGGACTACCAGGAGCGGGCGCTGCGCATCCAGGCGATCAACTTCCAGGGCTTCACCACCCTGCTGCCGAAGGTCGCCCAGGAGGCGGGCATCCGGCTCTACACCGTCTCCCCGGCCGACGAGTCGCTGGAGAGCGTCTTCTCCTACCTCGTCGCCTCCTGACCCAGCCTCCTGGCCTCGCAGCCTCCTGACCCCCGCCCCGGAAGGGACCGTTACCGTGAACACCACCGTCGCCCGGCTGACCGTGCGCGGTCTGCTGGGCAGCCGCCGCGGCGTCCTGCTGCTGATCGTCCCGGTCGTCCTGCTGCTGATCTCGGTGATCGGGCGGAGCACCGGCGCCGACAAGCACGACCTCGCCGTGAGCGTGCTCGGCCAGCTCGGCCTGGGCACCCTGGTGCCGATCCTCGGCCTGATCATCGGCACCGGCGTGATCGCCACCGAGATCGACGACGGCTCGATCGTCTACCTGCTGGCCAAGCCGCTGCCCCGCTGGCAGATCATCACCACCAAGCTCGCGGTGGCGATCGGCACCACCTGGCTGGTCGCGGCCGTGCCGATGCTGGTCAGCGGCCTGATCCTGTACGGCACCCAGGAGGGCCTGGCGGCCGGGTATTTCCTCGGCACCCTGGTCGCCGGGGCCGCGTACAGCGCCGTCTTCCTGATGCTCGGCGTGGTCACCCGGCACGCCGTGGTGGCCGGCCTGGCCTACGCGCTGATCTGGGAGAGTCTGATCGGCAGCTACGTGGACGGCGCCAAGACGCTCTCCATCCAGCAGTGGGGCCTCTCGATCGCCAAGGCCACCGCGAGCGAGGACGCCCTCACCGCGCACGTCTCGCTCGGCGCGGCCGTCCCGCTGCTGGTGATCGTCACGGTGGCGGCCACCGTGCTGGCCTCGGTCAAGCTGGCCGGGCTCACCCTCGCCTCGGACGAGTGAGCCGCGTGAGCGCTGAGCGCTGTCGCCGCGTGCGCGCTGTCGCCGCGTGAGCTCTCTGGCCGCGTGAGCGCGGCGGGCCCGGTGCACCCCCGTGGCGCCGGGCCCGCCGCGCTCAGTCCAGGCCGAGCAGCTGCCGCTCGCGCTCCGGGTCGAGCCCGAGCACCGGGCGGTCCGGCCGCTGCGGGGCGACGCCGCCCAGCGCGCTGAGCCAGGCCCAGGTGTCGGCCACCGTCTCCGTCACCGGGCGGCAGCGCAGACCGGCGGCCAGCGCGTTCTCGGTCACCGTCCGGTAGAGGAAGTCGTGGTACTTCCCGGGCGGGGCCCAGACCGGCAGGTCCATCCAGGGCGCGACGCCGGCGGCCAGGATCGGCTCCGGGTCCGTCCAGCGCAGCTCGGCGTCCGAGCCGGTCACCGCCACGCAGGCCTCCAGCAGCTCCCGCATGCTCGCGTGCCCGGTGCGGCTGGCCAGGTTGTACGGGCCGCTCAGGCCGGCCACCGCCGCGTCCAGCGACCAGACGGCCAGGTCGCGCACGTCCACGTACTGCAGCGGCAGCTCCGCCGGGCCCGGCGCCAGCACCGGGCCGCCGCGGGCGATCCGGTTGAGCCACCAGGGCAGCCGGCCGATGTCCTCGCCGGGGCCGAGGATCAGGCCGCTGCGCACCAGCAGCGAGCGCTCGGCGCCGAAGGCGGCCTCCACGGCCAGCTCCCCGCCCCGCTTGGCGGCGGCGTACTCGGCCCCCACCTCGTCGTCCGGCGAGGCCGGTACGGCCACGCCCGCCTCGGCCGCCGCGTGGTCCACCGGCTCGGCGTAGACCGAGCAGCTGGAGACGTAGACGTACCGCCCCACCCGGTCGGCCAGGGCCGCCGCCGAATCCCGGACGGCGCTCGGGCGGGCGCTCCAGGTGTCCACCACCAGATCCCACTCGCCGCCGGCCAGCGCGGCCAGGCCGTCCGGGGCCGTCCGGTCGCCGTGCAGCACGGTGGCCCCCGCCGGGGTGGGCTTGCTGCCCCGGTGCAGCACGGTCACGGACCAGTCCCGGGCCACGGCCTCCTCGACGACGGCGCGTCCGACGAAGCCTGTCCCTCCGAGCATCAGAAGTCGCATGCGGTCAATCTCGCGCACCGACCGGGCCCCCGTACAGCGAAATCTGCCGTCAGCCGAACGGTCCGGCTGACGGCAGAGGGCTCCCGGTGATCAGAGCGAGCGGTCGCGGCCCGCGCCGAAGCCCGCCACGGCGGCGACGCCGGCCAGTACCAGCATCAGCACCAGGGTGACGTTCCAGCCGCCGGTCAGCTGGTGCAGGGCGCCCGCGCCGACCGGGCCGGCCGCGGCCACCAGGTAGCCGACCGCCTGGCTCATGCCGCCCAGCTGGGCGGCGCCGGCGGCGCTGCGGGTGCGCAGCACGATGAAGGCCAGGCCCAGGCCCAGCGAGCCGCCCTGGGCGACGCCGAGCACCGCCGCGCAGACCCAGGCGCCGGAGACCGGGGCGACCAGCAGACCGGTGATGCCCAGCGCGCTGAGCGAGGCCATGCCCACCGCGAGCCAGCTCTGGTGGGTCAGGCGGCCGGCGATCATCGGCACCAGGAAGGCGCCGACCACCTGGAGCAGGTTGCTGAAGGCGAAGACCAGGCCGGCCTGGCCGCGGTCCATGCCGTGCTCGGCCAGGATGGTCGGCATCCAGGCGACCAGGATGTAGACCAGCAGCGAGGAGATGCCCATGAAGATGCTGATCTGCCAGGCCAGCCGGGCGCGCCAGATGCCCTCGATCGGCTTGGCCGGCCCGGGGGTGGCCTGAGCCGTGGCCTGGGCCGTGGTCTGGGCGGCGGCCGGGACGGGCAGGGCCCGGGCTCGGAGCACCTGCGGCAGCCAGGCCACCGCGGCGATCAGCGCGAGCAGCGACCAGGCGCCCAGCGAGGCCTGCCAGCCGCCGCCGAGCACCTTCTCCAGCGGCACCGAGACACCGGCGGCCAGCGTGGCGCCGACCAGCATCGCGGTGGAGTAGACCCCGGTCATGGTCGCGGCCCGCTGCGGGAACTCGCGCTTGACCAGGCCCGGCATCGAGACGTTCAGGACGGCGATCGCCACGCCGATCACCACGCAGCCCGCGTACAGCGCGCCCACCGAGGGCAGCACCCGCAGCAGCACGCCCGCGCCCAGCACCAGCACGGCGCCGAGCACCACCCGCTCGGTGCCGAACCGGCGGGTCAGCCGGGGGGTGAGCGGGGCGCCCAGGCCCTGGAAGAGCACCGGGATGGTGGTGATCAGGCCGCTCGCGGTGGTGGAGAGGCCGAAGGTGCGCTGGATCTCGCCGACCATCGGCGAGATCGCCGCCAGGCAGGCGCGCATGTTGAGCGCGACCAGCACGATGCCCGCCAGCAGCAGGGCGGGGTGGGCGAGCCTGGTGCGAGTACGGACGACTGGGGCGACGACCGGCTGATACGCGCGGGTGACCGACATGGTGGGGTGTGCTCCGGGCAGAGTGGTGCTGGGAATGGGGGGCGTGAAGGAGCCGCCTGCGAAGGCGGCGGCGCGCGTTACTTCCGCGCGGCGATGGCGGCGATCAGCTGCTCCACGGCGGCCGTAGGCTCCGCGAGCAGCTCGCGACACGCGGCCTCGGCCCGGTCCGGGTCGCCGCTCTCGATCGCGTCAACCAGGGCCGCGTGGGTGGCGATGGCCACCTCGGGCATCTCGTGGTCGCCGAAGGCGGTGCGCATCGACTCGCGGACGGAGGCGCCGAAGTACCGGTACACCTCGGTCAGCGCCGGGTTGTGCGCGGCCTCCACCACGGCGGTGTGGAACTCCAGGTCGTGCTCGACGGTGGCCTCGCGGCCGGCCCGCTCGGGCTGCGCCGCCATCACCTCGGCCTCGCGGGCCAGGGCGGCGCGCATCCGCGCGATGTCCTCGGGGGTGTGCCGGACGGCGGCCAGCCGGGCGGCCTCCGCCTCCAGCGCGGCCCGTACCTCCAGCACGTCCCGCACGCCCGAGCGCTGGACCCCGCGCAGCACCGCCGCCGGGTCGCTGGTGCTCCGCACGAAGGTGCCCTCACCCTGCCGGGAGACCAGCATCCCCGCGTGCACCAGCACCCGGATCGCCTCCCGCACGGTGTTGCGCCCCACCTGCAACCGCTCGGCCAGCTCGTGCTCGGTCGGGATCTTCGCCCCCACCGGCCACGCCCCGGCGCTCAGCTGCTCCCGCAGCTGCTCGATCGCCGCGTCCACCAACGACCGCCGCCCGGGGGCCTGTAGCCCGTCGTTCCCGCTCACGCCGCACTCCCTCCCGGTCGACACCTGTCCTTGCCCGGTCATCCTACAACCGATTGCCCGGTCATCCTACAACTGAGGTGGGTGAGTGGTCGTACGAATGCGCCGGACGGGTGGGCGGCGCTGCTGCGAGCGGGCGACGGGCCGCGTGTGGCTGTCGGGTGATCACTGAATGCGTTGATCGGATTACCGGTGATCCGGCAGCGGCCGGGCGGTGACCGGTGGCCGAGGAGCAAGTCGGTGTCGAGATTCGCAGCGCGGGCCCTGCGGGGGCTGCTGGTGCTGGCCCTGACCTTCGGCCTGGTCGGGCCGCCCCGACCAACCCGCTGCCGGGCGGCAAGCTCACCTACACCCTGACCCTCACCGGCACCGGCCAGGCCGACTACCTCGGCGCCCAGGTCAACGACGACCTGACCAACGTGCTGCGGGGAGCCGACTACAACAACGACGCGACAGCCACGGCCGGTTCGGCCCCGACGTACACAGCACCACGCCTCACCTGGTCGGGCACCGTCCCGGCCGGCGGCTCGGTCCGGATCACCTACAGCGTGACGGTGAAGGACCCGGTGCCGGCGGGTGCGACCACGCTGACGAACGCGGTGACGACGAACGTGCCGGGGGTCTGCCCGTCGGGGTCGACCGATCCGAACTGTTCGACGAGTACGAAGCTGCCGAGGTTGGAGATCGCGAAGACTGCAACTCCCAACCCCGCCAGGGTCGGTGACAAGGTCGCCTACACGGTGACGGTGCACAACACGGGTGACGCCGACTACCCGAACGCCCAGGTGGTCGACGACCTCACCGAGGTGCTGACCGGCGCGACGTACAACAACGACGCGGCCTCGACCACCGCGCCGGCGCCGACCTACGCGGCGCCGAAGCTCACCTGGACCGGGCTGGTGGCCAAGGGCGCCACGGTGACGCTCACGTACAGCGTCACGGCCACGGGTGCGAGCAGCAAGCTGCTGGTCAACAAGGTTTCGGCCGACGGCAGCACCTGCAAGGACGGCTGCACCAACGAGGTGCCACTGGCCTCGCTGACCGTCGTCAAGGTCTCCTCGCCGAAGGAGCCCAAGCCCGGCGACAAGCTCACCTACACCGTGACGATGACCAACGCGGGCCAGGCCGACTACACCGACGCCCGGATCGAGGACGACCTGACCAACGTGCTGACGGGCGCGGACTACAACGGCGATGCCTCGGCCTCCACCGGCGCGACGCCCACGTACGCCGCACCGAAGCTGAGGTGGTCCGGCACGGTGGCCAAGGGCACCGGCGTGACCGTCACCTACAGCGTGACGGTGAAGAACCCGGTGCCGAGCGGGGCCACCACGCTCACCAATGCCGTGACGACCAACATTCCTGGCCAGTGTCCGCCGGGTTCGACGGACCCGAACTGCTCGACCAGTACGAAACTGCCGCGCCTGGACATCATGAAGACGGCCTCGCCGAATCCGGCGAAGGTCGGCGACAAGGTCGTGTACCGGGTGACGGCCACCAACACGGGCGACGCCGCGTACCCCGGTGCGAGCATCGTCGACGATCTGACGGATGTGCTCACCAACGCTACGTACGACAACGATGCTACGGCGACGGTCGGTTCGGCCCCCACGTACGCGGAGCCGAAGCTGACCTGGACCGGTGACCTGGCCAAGGGTGCGCGGGTCGTCCTGACCTACTCGGTGACCGTGAAGACCACGGCGACGGGTTCGCTGGTCAACAAGGTGACGGCCGACGGCAGCAACTGCGTCTCCGGCTCGACCGACCCCAACTGCACGACCACCACCCCGGTCGCCGCCGTGAGCGTGACCAAGACGGCCGCCCCGACCAGCCCGCTCCCGGGCGGCAAGCTGACCTACACGATCACCGTGGCCAACACCGGCCAGGCCGACTACGTCGGAGTCCAGGTCGAGGACGACCTGACCAATGTGCTGCGGGGTGCCGACTACAACAGCGACGCGGCGGCGAGCACCGCGCCGGCGCCCACCTACGCCGCCCCGAAGCTGAGTTGGGCGGGCACCGTGGCGCAGGGCGCGACGGTGACGATCACGTACAGCGTGACGGTGAAGGATCCGGTGCCGGCGGGTGCGACCACGTTGACGAACGCGGTGACGACGAACGTGCCCGGGGTCTGCCCGCCGGGTGCGACGGATCCTAAGTGTTCGACGAGCACGAAGGTGCCGAGGCTGGAGATCGCCAAGTCGGCAACTCCCAACCCGGCCAGGGTCGGTGACAAGGTCGGCTACACGGTGACGGTGAAGAACACCGGCCAGGCGGACTACCCGAACGCGCAGATCACCGACGACCTCACCGAGGTGCTGACGGGCGCTACCTACAACAACGACGCGGCCTCGACCACCGCGCCCACGCCCACGTACGCTGCGCCGAAGCTGACCTGGACCGGGACGGTCGCGCAGGGCGCGACGGTGACGATCACCTACAGCGTCACGGCCACGGGTGCGAGCAGCAGCAAGCTGGTCAACAAGGTGCAGGCCGACGGCAGCACCTGCAAGACGGCGTGTACCAACGAGGTGCCGCTGGCCAAGGTGGAGGTGCGCAAGACGGCCAGCCCGGCCGACCCCAAGCCGGGCGGCACGGTCACCTACACCATCACCGCCCGCAACACCGGCGAGGCCGACTACCCGAACGCGCAGATCACCGATGACCTCACCAACGTGCTGAAGGGCGCGACGTACAACAACGACGCCGCTGCCGGCACGGCCCCGGCGCCGAGCTACACCGCGCCGCTGCTGACCTGGCGAGGGGCGGTGCCCAAGAGCGGCGCGGTGACCATCACGTACACCGTGACGGTCAAGGACCCGGTGCCGGCCGACGGGACCACGCTCACCAATGCCGTCGCGACCAACATCCCCGGGCAGTGCCCGCCGGGGTCGACCGATCCGAAGTGCTCGACCAGCACCAGGCTGCCCCGGCTGGAGATCCTCAAGACGGCCGACCGGACGGCGACCACGCCGCTGCGGGCGGGCGAGCGGATCACCTACACGGTGACGGTGAAGAACACCGGCGACGCCGACGACCCGAACGTCACCGTCACGGACGACCTGACCAAGGTGCTGACCGGGGCGACGTACAACGACGACGCGGCCTCGACCACGGCGCCGAACCCGACCTACGCGGCGCCGAAGCTGACCTGGACGGGCGCCGTGCCGAAGGGCGGCCAGGTGGTGCTGACCTACTCGGTCTCGGTCACCAACGCCGGGACGGTACTGGTCAACAAGGTCACCGCCGACCACAGCAACTGCCGCGCCGACTCGGGCGACCCGGCCTGCACCACCACCGTGCCGACGCCCAGCGTGAAGGTGGTCAAGAAGGCCGACCCGGTGGTGGTGCGGGCGGGCGGGACCGTCACGTACACCGTCACCGTGACCAACGAGGGCACCGGCGACCAGGCCGACTTCCGGCTCACCGACGACCTGAGCAAGGTGCTGACCGGGGCCCGGTACAACGGGGACGCCACCGCCAGCAGTGGGGCGGCGCCCACGTACACCGCGCCCAGGCTGAGCTGGACCGGCACCGTGCCGGCCGGCGGGCAGGTGGTGATCCGGTACACGGTGACCACGGCCGACCCGACCCCGGCGGGGGCGGAGGAGCTGCGCAACAGCGTCTCGACCAACGTGCCGGGCGTCTGCCCGCCGGGCTCGACCGACCCGGCCTGCAGCGCGGTGGTGCTGCTGCGCGGGCTGGAGGTCACCAAGACGGTGGACAAGCCGGTGCTCTGGGCCGGTGACACCTTCACCTACACCGTCACCGTGCGGAACACCGGCGGGGTGGACTACCGGGGCGCCACCGTGGTGGACGACCTGAGCGACCCGCTCACGGCCGCCCGGTACGACAACGACGCCAAGGCCTCCAGCGGCCCGGCCCCGGTCTACGCGGCGCCGAAGCTGACCTGGACCGGCGACGTGCCCAAGGGCGGCTCGGTGGTGCTGACCTACAGCCTGCGGGCCACCGGCGGCAACGGCACACCGGTGCACAACAGGGTGACCGCGCCGGACAGCAACTGCGCGAGCGGCTCCACCGACCCGCGCTGCACCACCGAGGTCGACATGATCGTCGACCGGCTGAAGTTCGCCACGAAGATCGCGAAGACGGTCTCGCCCGCCAACCCGGCCCCCGGCGACACCCTCACCTACCGGATCACCGTGCAGAACCTCAGCGGGGCCGACTACCCGGAGGCCCGGCTCACCGACGACCTGACCGAGGTGCTCAAGGGGGCGAGCTACGACCGGAACGCCACCGCGACCAGCGCGGCGGGCGACCCGGTGGCCGCCCCGGTCTACACCGAGCCCACCCTCGGCTGGGGCCCGGCCATGCTGCGGATGGACGACACCGTGACGGTCACCTACTCGGTGACCATCCGCAAGCCGCTGCCGGCCGGGGTGACCAGCCTGCGGAACTCGGTGGTCGGCGGGGAGAACAGCAACTGCCGCCCCGACCGGCAGGCGCCGGAGTGCACCACGGTGACCACCCTGGCCAAGCTGGTGCTCACCAAGACCGCCACCCCGGGCAGCGTCAAGGTCGGTGAGGTGGTCGGCTACCGGATCACCGCCGTCAACACCGGCACCGCCGACTACACCGGCGCGGTGATCCAGGACGACCTGACCAAGGTGCTCCCCTGGGCCCGGTACAACGGCAACGCCACCTCGAGCAGCGGCCCGGACCCGGTCTTCACCAGCCCGCTGCTCAGCTGGCAGGGCACCGTCCCGGCCGGCGGCTCGGTCTCGATCACGTACACGGTGACCGCACAGGCGGCCACCCCGATCGGGCAGGGCCTGGTCAACCTGGCGGGGGCGAGCGGCAGCAACTGCCCGCTGCCGATGCCGGCCCGGGCGGCGGCCCGCGGGCTGCGGGCGCCCGGCGCGGTGGACCCGCGCTGCTCGACCCTGACACCCGTGTACGACCGGACCGTGGTGCCCCCGCAGCCGCCGATCCCGCCGAAACCCCCGGTCAAGCCGGTGAAGCCGCTGCCGGGCACCGGGGTGGAGGTCTACCGGACGGGGCTGCTCGCGGGCCTGTGCACCGGGCTGGCCCTGCTGGTCCTCGCGGTGGCCCACCGGCGCCGCCGGGGCTGAGCCACCGCCCGCCGAACGGACCGTGCCCACCGTCAACCCGGTGGACGCGGTCCGTCGGCACCTCCGCCGTGTTGGATGATTGGCCAATCGGGAGCCCAGGCAGTGACTCCGCAATGTTGCCTTTATATGCTCCGCTGAAGCTCTACGCGTCCGTACGGTACGGCGCCCGGCCCCGAGGGGCGGGCGGCAGGTTCGGTCGGCCTGGGGCGCCCGTCTCCGGGCACCGCTCTGGTGACGGGGGCAGTACCTGTCGGCCGGTGAAGGGTGTACGAATGTCAGGCCAGAGGACGGGGTCGTCCGATCACGACGCCGGATGGTGGCGCGACGAGTCGCCGTACCAGGGCGACGCGCCGCTGCGTGACGACGCGCCCTACTCCTCCTACGGCGCCGTGCCCCGACAGGGCGGCACCCGGGCCGACATCCCCCGCCCGGGCGGCCGGGCCGAGGCCCGACGGGCCCAGCAGGGCGGCCGACCGGGCAACCCCGGCGGGCCGGGCAACCCCGGCGGGCCGGGCGGCCCCGGCGGACCGGAGAACGGCGGCCGAGCGGCGGCCCGCGCGGCGGCCGAGCGCGGCAAGAAGAAGAACCGCCGCAAGATCGTGGTCTGGGTGGCCGTGGGCTCGCTGGGGCTGCTGGTCGCCGGTGGCGGGGCGATCTACTGGAAGCTCAACGGCAACATCAACACCTTCGGCAAGGACGGCCTGAGCGCCGACCGCCCCGACGCCGCCCCGGCCGACGCCAACGGGCACACCCCGATCAACATCCTGCTGATCGGCTCCGACTCGCGCGGCGGCAACAACAAGGACTTCGGCGGCGGCGGCGACGGGGGAGCCCGCTCGGACACCACGATCCTGCTGCACGTCTACGCCGACCACAAGCACGCCGTGGGCATCTCCTTCCCCCGCGACGCCCTGGTCACCATCCCCAAGTGCAAGCTGCCCAGCGGGAAGTGGACCGAAGAGCAGAAGAACACCATGTTCAACTCGGCGTTCTCGGTCGGCGACACCGACCAGGGCAACCCGGCCTGTACCCAGAACACCGTCGAGAAGCTCACCAACCTCCGGGTGGATCACACGATGGTGGTCAACTTCGAGGGTTTCGCCTCGATGACGGCCGCCGTCGGCGGCGTCGAGGTCTGCATGCCGAACGCCATCTACGAGGGCGACCTCGACCCCAACCTCGGGCACAAGGGCAAGCAGATCTTCGCCAAGGGCGTGCAGACCGTGGCCGGTCAGCAGGCGCTCGACTACGTCCGGCTGCGGCACGGCGTCGGCGACGGCTCGGACATCGGCCGGATGAAGCGTCAGCAGGCCTTCATGTCGGCGCTGATCAAGGACGTCAAGACCAAGGGCATGAGCCCCACCACGCTGCTCCCGCTGGCCGACGCCGCGACCAAGTCGCTGACCGTCGACGAGGGCCTGGGCTCGGCCCAGAAGCTGCTCTCCTTCGCGCTGTCGATGAAGGACATCGACCTGCACGACATCAAGTTCGTCACCACCCCGTGGCGCTACGAGGGCCCCCGGGTCGCCCTGGTGCAGCCGGACACCACGCAGCTGTTCGCCGCCCTCAAGGCCGACCGCACCCTTGACGGCCAGGACGCCAGCGCGGGCAGCGCCAGCCCCTCGGCCGCCGCCGAGGCATCCTCGGCCCCGCCGGCCGCCCAGCCGCCCACCCAGGCCGAGGCACCCGCCACGGTCAAGGGCACCGGCATCCGGGTCGGCGTCTACAACGGCACCACCACCCCGGGCCTGACCACCAAGGCCGCGGCCACCCTCAAGGCCTCCAAGTTCACCGTCTCCACGGTGGGCAACGCGGCCTCGCAGAACCACGCCACCACCGTGATCCAGTACGGCCCGGGCGAGAAGGCCGCGGCCCAGTCCGTGGCCGGGCTCTTCCCCGGCGCCACCCTGGAGCCCGCCAAGGCCGCCGGCGTCAGCCTCGTCCTGGGCAAGGACTACGCCGCAGACAACGGCGGAGCCCCCGCCGCCCCCTCGGCCCCTGCCGCGGCGGCCCCGGGCCCGCTCCCCAGCAGCGTCGCCGCAGCCGCCCGCTCGGCGGACGACGACCCCTGCTCGAACGTCTCCTACGGGTAACCACCGGGGGCGCGGGGAACTGCGCGAGATCGGAAGAAGGGGTCGCTGAGACTCCCACTCTGATCCAGTTGCACACACCTAGGGGCGCGAGGAACTGCGCGCAGCGGTAGGCCACAGGCCGGTTGTCTTCCGCCCTCGCGCAGTTCCCCG
Source organism: Kitasatospora sp. MMS16-BH015 (assembly GCF_002943525.1). Lineage (NCBI taxonomy): Bacteria > Bacillati > Actinomycetota > Actinomycetes > Kitasatosporales > Streptomycetaceae > Kitasatospora > Kitasatospora sp. MMS16-BH015. The sequence continues at coordinate 4,660,395 of NZ_CP025394.1, forward strand.
CGCCCCTAGTGGTTGCCGTAGAGGCGTTCGAGCACGACGGCCACGCCGTCCTCATCGTTGCCGGCCGTCACCTCGTCGGCCACGGCCAACAGCGACGCGTGGGCGTTGGCCATCGCGACCCCGTGGGCGGCCCAGCCGAACATCGGGACGTCGTTGGGCATGTCGCCGAAGGCGATGGTCTGACGGGCCTTCACGCCGAGGCGGTGGGCGGCCACGGCCAGGCCGGTGGCCTTGGTCAGGCCGAGCGGGAGCAGCTCGACCACGCCGGGGCCGGCCATCACCACGCCCACCAGGTGGCCGGCGACCTGGTGCGCGCACTCGGCCAGCTCGTCGTCGCTGAGCCGTGGGTGCTGGATGTAGAGCTTGCTGACCGGCGTGGCCAGCAGGTCACTGCGATCGGTCGGCACGATCGGCAGGTCCGAGCCGATCTTCAGCGCGTAGCCGGGCCCGGCGAGCACCGAGCCGTCCAGCCCGTCCTCGCTGGCGGCCACGGCCAGGGTGCCGGTCTCGGCCTCGATCTTGGCCAGCGCGGTGGCGGCCAGGCGCCTGTCCAGGGTGAGCGAGGTGAGCAGCTTGTGCGCCCCCGCGTCGTATACCTGGGCGCCCTGGCCGCAGACGGCCAGACCGGTGTAGCCGATCTCGTCGAAGATCGGCCGGGCCCAGGTCGCGCCGCGGCCGGTCACGATGATGTGCACGGCCCCGGCCGCCTGAGCGGTGGCCAGCGCGGCCCTGGTGCGCTCGGAGACCGTCTCGGCGGTGCTGAGCAGCGTGCCGTCCAGGTCGGTGGCGACCAACCGGTAGGGCAGCTCGGGGGAGGCCCCCTGGGAGTCGGGGCGGTGCTGGCCGGTGATGCTCATCTGGCGTACGTCTCCCAGGGGGTTCTGCTCCGGCGGGGGCCCGCCGGTGGCGGCTACTTGACGGGCTCCAGGACGGTGCGACCGCCGAGGTAGGGGCGAAGCGCCTCGGGCACCAGGACGGAGCCGTCGGCCTGCTGGTGGTTCTCCAGGACCGCCACGATCACGCGCGGCACGGCGACCAGGGTGCCGTTGAGGGTGGCGAGCGGACGCACGCCGTTCTCGTCGCGCATCCGGATGGAGAGGCGGCGGGACTGGTACTCGGTGGTGTTCGAGGTGGAGGTGACCTCGCGGTACTTGCCCTGGGTCGGGATCCAGGCCTCGATGTCGAACTTGCGGGCGGCCGAGGCGCCGAGGTCGCCGGAGGCGACGTCGATCACCCGGTAGGGCAGCTCGAGCGCGGTGAGGAAGTCCTTCTCCCACTGGAGCAGGCGGCGGTGCTCCGCCTCGGCCTCCTCCGGCGTGGTGTAGACGAACATCTCCACCTTCTCGAACTGGTGCACCCGGATGATGCCGCGGGTGTCCTTGCCGTAGGTGCCCGCCTCGCGGCGGAAGCAGGAGGAGTAACCGGCGTACCGCAGCGGGAGCTTGTCCGCGTCGATGATCTCGTCCATGTGGTACGCCGCGAGCGGGACCTCGCTGGTACCGACCAGGTACCGGTCCTCCTCCTCGAGGAAGTACACGTTCTCCGCGGCCTGACCGAGGAAGCCGGTGCCGTCCATCGCGGCCGGGCGGACCAGCGCGGGGGTGATCATCGGGATGAAGCCGGCCGCGGTGGCCTGGGCGATCGCCATGTTGACCAGGGCGAGCTCGAGCAGCGCGCCGACGCCGGTCAGGTAGTAGGAGCGCGAACCGGCCACCTTGGCGCCGCGCTCGGTGTCGATGGCGCCGAGGATCTGGCCCAGCTCGACGTGGTCCTTGGGCTCGAAGCCCTCGGCCGCGAAATCGCGCGGGGTGCCGATCTCCTCGAGGGTGAGGAAGTCCTCCTCGCCGCCGACCGGGGCGGCCGGGTCGATCAGGTTGGCCAGCGAGCGGAGCAGGCGGTCGGCCTCCTCCTTCGCGGCCGACTGCTCGGCGTCGGCGGCCTTCACCTCGGCGGCCAGCTCCTTGGTGCGCAGGAGCAGCGCGGCCTTCTCGTCGCCCTGGGCCTTGGCGACCTGCTTGCCCAGTGTCTTCTGCTCGTTGCGGAGCTCGTCGAAGCGACTGCCCGACGACCGGCGCCGTTCGTCGGCAGAGAGGAGGGCGTCGACGAGGTCGACGTCCTCACCACGGACGCGCTGCGAGGCGCGCACTCGGTCGGGGTCCTCACGGAGCAGGCGAAGGTCAATCACGGGGCCCAGCCTACCGGGGCGGGGGCCCCGGACCGGAATGGTTTGCCCGCCTGTGGACAACCGGCCCGAATCTGTGGATAACCATGGTGGGAATCCGACGCCCAGGGAGTTGTCCACAGGCTGTGCGGGCGGGCTGTGGAGAGCCGCTGGACCGGGGGAAGAAGTGGCGCGCTACCGAGGAATTGAGGTTTGAAACCTCGATACACCTTCTCAGGTGAGGTAATTCGCTCACTCGGAACGGTGAAATGGTGGATCCGAGCTGACATTGGTCCGATTGGTGGACCTTGCGGCGCTATCAGATGATCTGACCAGTTCCCCCAATGTATATGCCGGTTTGTCGACTCATCCCCAGGGCTGTGGATAACTGTGGGTGGTCACAGCCTGTGGAAAGCGACCCCGGCCTGTGGATGAACGGTCACCGTCCGCCCACCCGCCCGGGCGGTGGTTGCACCGCCCGGGTGAACTCCGGCGCTGTTACGAAAAGGACCGTTTCGGCCGGGAAATGACCGCTCAGAGCTCGCCGCGACCGTCCAGGCAGCGGGAGAGCCAGTCGGCCGCCGCGCTGAAGTCCTGATCCGAGGTGCCCGGCCGGCGCAGCGAGGACGCCCCCTCGTCGGCCCGGGGGTAGGAGCCGAGGAAGCGCACCTGCGGGCAGATCCGCTTGAGCCCCATCAGGGCCTCGCTCACCCGCCGCTCGCTGAGGTGCCCCTCGCAGTCGATCAGGAAGCAGTAGTTGCCGATCCCCTCGCCGGTCGGTCGGGATTCGATCCGCATCAGGTTGATCCCGCGCACCGCGAACTCCTGTAGCAGCTCGAGCAGCGCACCCGGGTGATCGTCCGGCAGCCAGACCACCATCGAGGTCTTGTCCCGCCCGGTCGGCGAGGAGACCCGGCCCGGGCGGCCGACCAGCACGAACCGGGTGGTCGCGTTGGCGGCGTCGTGGATGTCGGAGACCAGGACGTCCAGCCCGTACAGCGGTGCGGCGAACTCGCCCGCGAAGGCCCCGTCGAAGCGGCCCTCCTGCACCAGCCGGGCGCCGTCCGCGTTCGAGGCGGCCGACTCCCAGCGCGAGTCCGGCAGGTTGGCGGCGATCCACTTGCGCACCTGCGGCTGCGCCACCGGGTGGCTGGTCACCGTCTTGATGTCCGCCAGCGTGGTGCCCGGCCGCACCAGCAGTGCGAAGGTGATCGGCAGCAGCACCTCGCGGTAGATCATCAGCGGCGACCCGGCGGCCAGTTCGTCACTGGTCGCGGTGACGGCCCCCTCCACCGAGTTCTCCACCGGCACGAACGCCCCACTGGCATCCCCCGCCCGCACCGCGTCCAGCACCGCCGGCACCGAGGTCAGCGGCACCAGCTCCCGGGTGGCCGCCTCGGGCAGCGTGCGCAGCGCGGCCTCGGTGAAGGTGCCCTCGGGCCCGAGATAGGTGTAGCGGGTCGCCGACATGCCGCCTCCGTCGCGAAACTGGGTTGGGTGAGCCAGCTTAGACAGCTGCCCGCATAGCGCACCGATAACGTCCGAAGGCCGGGCACCGGGCCCGGCCGGGGTCTACAGTCACCCCTCCAGCAGCTGCTGCCCCACGTAGCCGCCCGCGGGGGCGGCCGGGGGAACGGCCCAGAGGCCGCTCGCCTCGTGGCGGAGGAAGCGGGAGAGGCCGTCGCCGCGGGCCAGCCGCTGCTGGACCGGGACGAAGCCGTGGGCCGGGTCGGCCTGGAAGGCCAGGAAGAGCAGGCCGGCGTCGGGGGTGCCGTCGGGGCGCAGGCCGTCCGCGTAGCTGAAGCCGCGCCGCAGCATCGCCGCCCCGCCGTTGGCCGCCGGGGCGGCCAGCCGGATGTGGGCGTCCGGGGCGATCGCCAGGGTGCCGTCCGGCCGCTGGGCGGCCAGGTCGGCGGGGGTGTGCTCGGTGCCGCCGGAGAGCGGCGCACCGTCGGTCTTCCGCCGTCCGATCACCCGCTCCTGACGCTCCCTCGGCAGGTTGTCCCAGTTGTCGAGCAGCATCCGGATCCGCCGCTGCACCAGGTACGTGCCGCCGGCCAGCCAGTCCGGTCCGGTCGCGAAGACCAGGCCGTCGAAGCCCGCCGAGCCCGGCTGCGGGTTGTTGGTGCCGTCCAGCTGCCCCATCAGGTTGCGGACCGTCAGCGGCTTGCCGGTCGCCCCCGGGGTGCGGCTGAAGCCCGCCATCTGCCAGCGCGGGCGGGCCAGCCCGGCGGCGGCGCGCAGCAGGGCGCGGTGCGCGTGCCAGGCCACCAGCGCGTCGTCCGCGCCGATCTGCAGCCAGAGGTCGCCGTCGGAGCGGGCCGGGTCCAGCGCGTCCTCGGGGAAGGCGGGCAGCGGGGTCAGCGCGGCCGGCCGACGGGCCGTCAGCCCGGCCTTGTCGAACAGCGTCGGGCCGAAGCCGAAGGTGACGGTCAGCGAGCAGGGCCCGGCGTCCGCCGCGACCAGGTCGTCCTCGGGCAGCTCCTCGCCCAGGGTGAGGCGCTCGGCCGTGGCCGACCAGCGGCGCAGCAGCTTCTGCAGCCCGGCCCGGCCGGCGGCCGGCTCCAGGTCGAACCCGGCCAGCTGTACGGCCGCCTGCTGCGGCTCCAGGATCCCGGCCTGGTGCGGCCCCCGGAAGGCCACCCCGCGCGCGCCGAGCGCCCCACTGCGACCGTCCCCCGCGAGCGCCCGCCCACCGGCCAGCCCGCCGCCGGCCCCGACGGCCAGCCCGGCGGCGGCCCCGCCGAGCACGGCCCGCCGGGACACCCTGCGGGCATCGTCCCGTTCGGTGGATCCGCTCGGTGCGGCGGCTGGGGTCGGTCCGGTCATCCGATCGTCACCGGCTTCACCTGGGTGTCCTGGTCGAAGTCGGAGGAGCGGACCACCACCGAGGCCACCCAGTCGCCGGCCAGCGGGAGTTGGACGGTGCCGCTCCAGCGGCCGGTGCCGGTGGGCTGGAGGGTGACCGGGAGCGGGCCGAGGTCGCGGTCGGGCAGGGTGAAGGCCACCTGCACCTCGGGCACGGCCACCGGCTTGCCGCTCTCGTCCGCGATGGTCACCTGCACGGCGTTCTGCCCGGTGGCGGCGGGCCCGAGGGCGACCGTGGCGGTGCCCTTCGAGCCGGGCGTCTTGCCGCCGGTGTTGTACGGCAGCTTGAGCTCCACGCTCTTGCCCGGCACGGTGCCGGGCACGTTCGGCGCCGAGGTCGCCTTGGCGGGCCCCGGCCCGTTCCCGGTGGCGGCCACCGCCTGGGCCACCCGCCCGGGCGGCGAGTTGGTCAGCATCGTGGTGACCACCAGCACGGCCACCCCGACCCCGGCCTCCACCAGCACCGAGCGCCGCAGCCCGGCCCGCGCGGGCGTCCCGTCCTGGGCCTTGCGCTGCTTCGCCTTGGCCACCGCCGCCTGCTGCCGCGCCAGCTGCGCGGCCCGGGCGGGATCGGCGGCGCCGGCTTCCTCGGTCCGCGTGCTCACGGACGGCGACGCCGTCCCGGTCTCCGTGGTGGCTGCCGTGTCCTCGGCGGGGCCGAGCCGGGTCAGCCAGCCCCGGGAGAACCAGGCCACGCCGACCATCGCGACCACGCAGCCGGTCTTGATCAGCAGCAGGCGGCCGTACTCGGTGCCGGTCAGCGCGCCCCAGGAGCCGACGCCGCGCCAGGACTGGTAGACGCCGGTGACCACCAGGACCACCACGGACCAGAACGCGAGCTTGGAGAACAGCTGCACCGCCGCCGTCTCCAGCCCGTGCCGGAGGCCGACCAGCACGGTGACCAGCCCGCCGAGCCAGAGCGCCATCGCCAGCAGGTGCAGCGCACCCAGCGGCAGCGCCAGCGCGACCTGGATGCCCACCGAGGCGTGGTCGGCCCCGACCCAGGTGGCCGAGAGGGCGATCGCGAGCACCAGCCCGGCCACCCCCAGCCCGAGCCGCGCCTCCCGCAACGGCCGCTCGGCGGCCCGCTGCTCCAGCTTCCGCAGCTCGGCCTCCTCCGCCTCCTCGACGGCCCTGCCCGAGGCTTCGCCGGAGCCCACTCCCGGCGCCGGCCGGCCGGCCCCGCCGTCCCGGGCGCCGCGCCCCCGCGCGCTCCCGTCGGAAGTCCCGTCCCCGGCCTCGTCCGCCGTCCCGTCCGTCCGGTCCGTGCCGTTCGGCTCCGTCGCCGGCTGCGCGCCGCCCAGCTGGCCGACCAGCAGGGAGAGGAAGACCCCGCCGGCCGCGAGCAGCAGCAGCCGGGCCGAGAGGGCGGTGCCGATCCGCTCCTCCAGTGTGGTGCGGACCAGGCTCAGGTCGAGGGCCTGGCCGATGCCGGTGCCGCGTTCGTACGGGCCGCGCAGCAGCAGGACGGCCACCGTGGCCACCAGCAGGGCGACCCAGCCGGCCATCAGCAGGCGCTGGACCCGGACCACGCCGGCCCCCCGGGGCCAGCAGATCAGCACGAAGGCGGCGGCGCCGGCCAGCAGCGCGAAGGCCAGGTAGGCGATCACCCGGCCGGTGCCGTAGGCGAAGGCGACCAGCGGGTCGGCCTTGCCGCCGGTGTCGACGGCGGCGGCCGAGACGGTGGTCGCGGAGGGGGCGCCGATGGAGAAGGTGAAGGCGCCGCCGACGGGGTGGGAGTCCTCGGAGACGGCCCGCCAGGCCACGGTGTAGGTGCCGTTGGCGAGGCCGGAGTTCAGTTGGACGCGGGCGGTGTCGGCCTTGCCGTCCGCGTGGCCCGGGTTGCCCTGGTCGACCGCCTTGCCGTCGGGGCCGAGCACCCGGACGGAGTCCGGGGCGAGCGAGACGCCCTCGCTGAAGGTGAGCGTCACGGCGGCGGGCGCCGTCGGCACCACGGCGTTCTGCGACGGGTCGGTGCTGATCAGCGTGGCGTGGGCGGCGGCGCTGCCGGCGCCGGCCACCAGCAGGATCAGCGCTGCGCCGAGTGCGGCGAGCAGGGCCCCGAGCCTTCTCAACATGTTCGGCTAGCTCCCGGGTCGGTAGGTGAGCGGCTTGACCGGCACCTGGACGGTGATGGTGGCGCCCTTGGCGAAGGTCAGGTCCAGTTCGAGCTGGTCCCCCACGGCGGGGTTGCGGTCCCACCCCATGATCATCAGGTGGTTGCCGCCCCGGTCCAGCCGCAGGCTGCCGTGCGCGGGCACGGGCAGCGCCTCCACCTCCTCCATGGTGGAGCCGGTCGAGCGGTGCATGGTGACCGACTTGGCCTCCGGGCTGCTCACCTTGACCAGCTCGTCGTCCCCGCCGCCGCTGTTGCTGACCGTCAGGTAGCCGGCGCCCATCCCACCGGGGGTGGCCGGCAGCGGTATGTAGGAGCCGGAGACGCTCAGCTCGCTGGCGCCGCTCGGGGCGGGCTTGTCGTCGGAGCCGCAGGCGACCAGGAAGGTGCCGGCGGTGAGCACGGCGGCCAGGCCGGCGCCGAGCAGGGCGGTGCGGCGGAACCGGTGGCTCATGCGGGCACCCCCTTGGCGAGCAGGGCCAGGTCGTGGGTGTAGGTCTCGGTGCTGGACCCGCTCAGGTAGAGCAGGTGGGCCTTGTCGTCGGAGGGCAGGAAGGCGAGCACCTGGGCGCCGTGGGTGGAGGTCACGCTGCCGTCCTTGTTGACGATCGGGTCCTCGACCATGATGCCGAGCGGCTTGGCGGCCGCCTTGACCTTCGTCAGGTCGCCGGTGAGCCCGACGAAGTTCTTGCCCATCGAGTCCAGCCAGGTGCGCAGCACCTTGGGGGTGTCGCGGACGGGGTCGGTGGAGACGAAGACCACGTCGATCTTCTTCTGCTCCTCCGGCGAGAGCTTGGACATCGCCACGCCGATGTCGCCCATGGTGGTGGGGCAGACGTCCGGGCAGCTGGTGTAGCCGAAGAAGAGCAGGGTGGGGTGGCCGGCGGTCTGCTTGCGCAGGTCGAAGGGCTGGCCGGAGGTGTCGTTCAGCACCAGGTCGGGCTTGTCGAAGTGCTTGCTCAGCACGGTGCCCTGGTACGGGGAGTTGTTGGTCTCCTTGACCACCTTGGCGGCGCCGTCGGTGGAGCCGCCGCCGGAGCCGCAGGCGCTCAGCGAGAGCGCGGCGGTCAGCGCGAGGGCGGCGGCGGCCAGCAGGCGGGGGCGTCGGGAGCTTGGCATGCGGTGAGTCCCATCTGGGGTGGTGCGGCTGGTGGTGCACCGGCCGGCCGGGGCCGGTTCTCGGGCCCCGGCCGGCCGGGGGGTCAGTTGGCGCTGCTCTTGCGGCGCAGGCCCGCGACGCCGAGGGCGGCGCCGATCACGCCGACCACGATGCCGACCACGCCGAGGGTGCGGGCGGCGTTGTCGCTGCCGCCGCTCTTGCCGCTCGCGGCGGCGGCCTGGTCCTGCGAGGCGCCGCCGGCGGCGTGGTGGTCGCCGGCCGCGTCGGCCTTGGTGAGGGTCAGGGTGGGCGCCGGGTGCGCGGGCTCGGCCTGGCCTTCCTTGGCCTCGTCGATCCAGCGGACCACGTTGCCGTCGTCGTAGGTCTGCAGCGCCTTGAAGGTGAGCTTCTCGGTGTCGGCCGGCATGGCGCCGAGCGAGACCCGGAACTCCTGGAACTGGCCGGGTGCGACCTTGGTGCCGGGCTCGGCGGTCCAGGTGATCTTGGAGACGGCCTCGGTGATGTCCTGGCCGTGCGACTTCAGCGGCTTGTCGAGCTTGGACTTCTCCAGGGTGGCCGTCCAGCCCGGCAGCGGCTGGGTGCGGACGGAGGCCATCGGGTGGTCCATCGGCAGGCTGACCTCGAGCTTCACGGTGGAGGCGGTGTCGCTCTCGTCCGGCACCCGGAAGGCGACGGCGGTGTACCCGCCCTGGGCGGCCTGGCCGGGCTGCACGGTCACGTGCGCGAAGGCGGGCGAGGCCACGGCGACCAGGGCGGCGGTGGCCACGGCGGTGGTGGCGGCCAGGCGGTGGGCGGAGGTGAAGCGCATGGAAGTACTCCAGACAGGAGGGCACCCGGGCGCCCCGCAGGAGGGCGGGCCGGTGCACGGAAAGAGGCTGTGGGGTGGGCGCCGCCCGTGCGCGGGGTGCGCGGCCGTACCTCTCGGGTACGCAGCCGTGCTCGCGGTACGTGGGCGGCGGTGCGCGCGGCGCACCCCGGGGCCTCCTCCGGTCGGTCGGAGCGGGGCCGGGTCAGTGCGCCGGGAGGGCGGCCGGCGGACCGCGCCGGCTGAGGGTGTGGCGCAGCGAGGCCGCGGTCGGCAGCGCCCAGTCCTCCGGGCGCTCGGCCTGCGGCCGGTACGGGCCGGCGGCGGTGCCCAGCAGCGCGGCGGCGAGCAGCGCGAGGGCGCGGCGCAGCGGGGCCGCGTACTCCTGGGCCACCTCGTACGCGGCGTCCCTGGTCGCGGTGGCGGCCAGCCGGAGCAGCCGCCAGACGGCGGCCTCGCCGCGCCGCAGCCACCAGCCGGCCAGCACGGCGGCGGCCAGGTGGCCGAGCAGCATGGCCGGGGTGAAGCCGAGGAAGGCGGCGTGCGGCGCGGCGGTCGCGTACGCCTGCGGGTCGAGCCCGGCGGCGCTCACCACCTGCTCGGGGGTGAAGCCGGCCGGCACGGCGGTCAGGCCGGTGTGCGGGTCGTCGTCGCAGAGCAGCCGCCCGGCGACCTGGGCCAGCGGGCTGCTGCCGCCGCCCATCCCCGGCATCCCGGCCATGCCGGCCATCGGCCGGGCCGGGTCGGCCGACAGGCCGCCGAGGTGGCCCGCGCAGTAGTGGAAGAGCAGGTGCAGGCCGAGCTGGCCCGCGCCGAGCGCCCCGGCGATGGCGGTGAGCGAACGCTCCCGGCCGCCGAGCAGCGCGGCGAGCAGGCAGACGGCGGTGAAGCCGAGGGCCAGCGTGGGCGCGGAGACCGTACCGGCGCCGAGCAGGGCGTGACCTGCGGCGGCGACCAGCGTGCAGACCAGGGCGAACGGCACGGCCCGGGCCACGCGCAGGTCCCAGGCGGCGGCCGGGCCCGGAATCTCCGGGGCGGCGGCGCCTGTGCGCGCGGGGACGGTGACGGTAGCCATGGCCGAGTCATCCTCTCATCACCTACCGCAGCCGTCCGGGGAGGGTGCGGAAATACATCAGAATGCCCCGTTCGGCCCCGGCGCGTGGCCGCCCGCACGCGCCGTTCGGCACAGCGCGCTGCGCCAGTCCATCCGCCGAACGGGCGGTACCGGCCCCGCTGAACGGTTCACCACGAGATCGGTCGGAGATACCTAGTTGTATGTGGAGCCGCAGCCAGGAGGGACCTCCCGTGGACATCTGGTGGACTCTGCACCTCAAGCGCGACCCGGCCAGCGTGCCGCTGGCCCGGCGCATCCTGCTCGGCGCCATGGACACCGCCGGGGTCGACCCGCAGGTCGCCCACGACCTCGGGGTGGCCCTGACCGAAGCCTGCGCCAACGCGGTCGAGCACGGGGTGGGCGGTGACCCGGACGAGGGCTTCCAGATCACCGCCTCGATCGAGGGCGACCGGCTCCGGATCGAGGTCACCGACACCGGCCCCGGCCTGCCGCCGCTCGCCACCCCGCTGCTGCCGCCTCCGCTGCCCCGGCTGCGCCGCCCGGCCGCCGCCCGCCCGGCGGCCTGCCGCCGCAGCCGCCGCGGCCGGGCCACCCTGCCGGCCCCCGTCCCGACCCGCCCGCGCACCACGGGCCCCTACGACACCCACGTCCTCCCGCCGCGCCGCCCGGCCGCCCCGGTCCGCACCCCCGAGTTCGACACCGTGCCCGACCTGCTCGCCGAGAGCGGCCGCGGCCTCTTCCTGATCCACGCCCTCACCGACCACGTCCAACTCCGCAACCACCCGCTGCGCGGCGCCACGGTGACCTTCGACAAGCTGCTCAAGTGGCAGGACAAGCAGCTCTTCTCGGTCGCCTCCTGAGCCGCTCCCCCTCGTCGGCCCGGCCACCTCCGTCCTCCCCGGCCGCCTCCGGCCTCCCCGGCACACCGATCGGCAGGCCGTCGCGCACCCCGTCTCGCGCACGCCGTCTCGCGCACGCCGCTTCCCGCTTCCCGCTTCCCGCTTCCCGCTTCCCGCACCTCGCCTCGCGCACGCTGCTCCTCGCCTCGCGCACGCCGCTCCCCGCTCCCCGCTTCCCGCTCCTCGCCTCGCGCACCCCGTCTCCCGCTCCCCGCTTCCCGCTCCCGCCTCCCGCCTCGTGCCTCCCGTCTCGCGCACGCCGCCTCGCGCACCGCGTCTCCCGCTCCCCGCCTCCCGCGCCCATGGCGGGCTGCTCGCCCTAGGGTGGCGGAATGGCGGTGGACTGGGACGTACGGAAGTTGCGGGTGCTGCGGGCGGTGGCCGAGTGCGGCACTGTCACGGCCGCCGCCGAGCGGCTGCTGCTCTCGCCCTCGGCGGTGTCGCAGCAGCTGGCCGCGCTGGGGCGGCAGGTCGGGGCGCCGATGGTGGAGCCGGACGGGCGGCGGGTGCGGCTGACAGGGGCGGCCCGGCTGCTGCTGCGGCACGCCGATCGGGTGCTGGGCCAGCTGGAGTCGGCGGAGGCGGAGCTGGCGGGCTATCTGCACGGGGCGGCGGGCGAGGTGCGGGTCGGGGCGTTCGCCACCGCGATCGGTGCGCTGGTCGTGCCGATGGCGGCCCGACTCCGCTCAGCTGCACCGGAGTTGAAGGTGACGGTGGTGGAGGCCGAGGCCGCCGAGGCGTACCGCCTGCTGGCGGCGGGCGAGGTGGACCTGGCGGTCTCGCTGGACACGGGCGCGGCTGCGCCGGACGCGCCGTTCGGTCAACTGCCGCTGCTGTCCGACCCGTTGGACGTGGCCCTGCCGGTCGGGCATCCGTCGGCGGGGGTGCCGGAGTTGCGGCTGGCCGAGTTGGCGGGCGAGCCGTGGATCTTCGGGGCGGCCGGGCCCTGGGCCGAGATCACCCTGGGGGCCTGTGCGGATGCGGGCTTCGTGCCGGAGCGGGCGCACACGGCGGCCGACTGGGCGGCGATCCTGGCGCTGGTCGCGGGCGGGCTCGGGGTGGCGCTGGTGCCCCGGCTGGCGGTGGCGGCTGCGGTACGGCCGGCCGGGGTGGTGGTGCGGTCGCTGCCGGCCGACCTGCCGGCCCGGCGGGTGGTGGCGGCGGTGCGGCGGGAGGCGGCGGGGGCGCCGCCGCTGCGGCGGGCCCTGACGGAGCTGCGCGGGGTGGCGGCGGAGCTCGGGCAACCATGAAGGCTGACTTCACGTTCTGATCAGAACTATGCGATGGACCTGAACGGATCCCCGGGAGGAGAGTGGAACTCGCCGAGACAGCGCCCCGCACACCGCGAAGGAGCAGCCCTGTGACCATCACCGACACCGCACTCGACCTCGCCGCCGCCCCGTACGCCGGCGGCGACCCGTACGCCGACTACCGGGCCGCCGGGGCCCACGAGTTCACCGGCCTGACCGATCTCGCCGACCGGCGGCTCGGCGGCGCCGTGGTCGCGGCGGGGGACGAGTTCTTCGCCGACCGGGAGAACCTGCTGCTGCCGGGGCGGCCCGAGTTCCGCCCGCACACCTTCGGCAACAAGGGCCAGCTGATGGACGGTTGGGAGACCAGGCGGCGCCGCGGCGGGGCCGACGGCGGGCTGCGGCCGACCGGCGAGGAGTACGACTGGGCGCTGATCCGGCTGGGCGTCCCGGGCGTGGTGCACGGCGTGCTGGTCGACACCGCGCACTTCCGGGGCAACCACCCGCCCGCCGTCTCCGTGGAGGCGGTGGAACTGCCCGGCACCCCGGGCCCGGCCGAGCTGGCCGCCGCCGACTGGCGGCCCCTGGTGCCGCGTTCGGCGGTGCGCGGCCACGCCGCCAACCTCTTTGCCGTGCAGGGCGGTTCGCGCGTCACCCACCTGCGGCTGCGGCAGTACCCGGACGGCGGGATCGCCCGGCTGCGGGTGTACGGCGAGGCGCGGCCGGACCCGCGCTGGCTGGCGGCACTGGGCACCTTCGACCTGGCTGCGCTGGAGTACGGCGGGGTGGTCGAGGACGCCTCGGACCGGTTCTACTCCGAGCCGACCAACGTGCTGCTGCCGGACCGCTCCCGGGTGATGGGCGACGGCTGGGAGACCAAGCGCCGCCGCGACGAGGGCCACGACTGGCTGCGGCTGCGGCTCGCCGGGCGCGGCACCGTCCGTGCGGTGGAGATCGACACCGCCAACTACCTGGGCAACGCGGCCGGTTGGGTCACCCTCTCCGGCCGGGACGGCGAGCAGGGCGACTGGTTCGAGCTGCTGCCCCGGCTCGCCCTCCAGCCGGACACCTGCCACCGCCTCCCGCTGCCCGTGCACCGCCCGGCCACCCACGTCCGCCTCGACGTCTTCCCGGACGGCGGGATCGCCCGGCTGCGCCTGCACGGCAGCCTGAGCGAGTAGCCGGCCGGAGCGGCCCCCGGGTGGTCCTGACGGCCTAACCGGGGTTGCCCGGTCGGGGCCGCGGTTCGCAGCATGGTGATCATGGACCATCAGATGCGGGCCGAGTACGGCCCGAACGGCCCCGAGGCCGGGGTGAAGAGCTGGCACATCGTGGCGGAGGACCCGGTCAAGGCCATGTGCGGCCGCGAACTCTCCGCCGAGGCGGAGACCCGCGACCCCAGCCGCTGGGGCGAGCAGCCCAAGCTCTCCTGCCACACCTGCGGCGCGCTGCTGCTGCGCGAGTCGCCGTACCTCCCGGCCGAGCACGAGGAGCGGGACCGCCCCTCCGCCTGGTGAAGCGGGCCCTGGTGGGCTCGGCCGCCCGCGCTCGGCTCGGCCGCCCGTGCTCGGCCCGGCCGCCCGCGCTCGGCCCGGCGCCGGGGCGCGGGCCCGGTGCGGTCGTACAGTCGGCGGCATGGAGCCCCTGATCCACCCCGTACCGCTGCGGACCGGACACCCCGAGGAGCCCGGGTACGTCGACCGGCTCTGCACCCGGATCGACCGGGTCGACCCGGTGGTCCAGGCGTTCGTGCCCGAGCCCGGCCGGTACGGGCGGCTCACCGCCGAGGCGGCCGGGCTGGTCCGGGCCACCGCGCTCGCCACGGCCGGGCCCGGGCCGCTCTACGGGGTGCCGGTCGGGGTCAAGGACGTGATCCACGTCGACGGGCTGCCCACCCACGGCGGCTCCGCGCTGCCGCCCGGCGTGCTCACCGGCCCGGAGGGCACGGCGGTGCGGCGGCTGCGGGCGGCGGGGGCACTGGTGGCGGGCAAGACCACCACCGCCGAGTTCGCGGTGCTCGCCCCGGGCCCGACCCGCAACCCGTACGACCTGGCCCACACCCCCGGCGGTTCGAGCAGCGGCTCGGCCGTGGCCGTGGCCACCGGGCTGGTGCCGCTGGCGCTCGGCACCCAGACCGTCGGCTCGATGATCCGCCCGGCCGCGTACTGCGGCGTGGTCGCCTACCGGCCGGGCCTCGGCCGGATGCCGGTGGACGGGGTGATCCTGCATGCGCCCAGCCTGGACACCCTCGGCGTCTTCACCGCCGAACTGGCCGGCGCCGAGCTGGCTGCGGCCCTGCTCTGCGACAGCTGGACCCCGGTGACCGACCCCGGCCGCCCGCCGGTGCTCGGCGTGCCCGAGGGACCGTACCTGGACCGGACCCACCCGACCGCGCGGGCCGTCTTCGAGCAGCAGCTGCGGGCGCTGGCCGAGCTCGGGGTGACGGTCCGGCGGGTGCCGGTGATGGCGGGCTTCGAGGAGGTGGTCCGGGACCTGCGGACGATCATCCGGTACGAGCTGGCCCAGGGGCACGCCGACTGGTTCGCCCGGTTCGGGCAGCTCTACCGGGCGGAGACGGTCAACGCGATCCGGTTGGGGCGGGAGTTCGACGCGGCCGACCACGCGGCCGCCCTGCGGGCCCGCGACCTTTTCCGGCAGCAGCTGGCCGACACCACGGCCGCGGCCGGCCTCGACCTCTGGGTGGCCCCGGCGGCCCCGAGCACCGCCCCGGCC
Source organism: Kitasatospora sp. MMS16-BH015 (assembly GCF_002943525.1). NCBI lineage: Bacteria > Bacillati > Actinomycetota > Actinomycetes > Kitasatosporales > Streptomycetaceae > Kitasatospora > Kitasatospora sp. MMS16-BH015. The sequence goes on from NZ_CP025394.1 coordinate 4,675,422, forward strand.
GGCCTGGAGACCACCGGCGACGCCGTGATGTCGCTGCCCTGGAGCTTCGCCGGCCTGCCCGCCCTCGCCCTGCCCGCCGGCCGCAGCCCCGAGGGCCTCCCGTACGGCCTCCAACTCATCGCCCCGGCCGGGGCCGACGAGCGCCTGCTCGCCCTGGCCCGCCCGCTCGAAGGCACCCTCGACCGCACCTGGCCCTGCTGACGCCACCCACTGGACTCCGAAACGCGGCCGGGCTTCGAACGCGGCCGGGCTTCGAACGCGGCCGGGCCGGCCGGGTGACGTTGCACCCGGCCGGCCCGGTCCCTCGGCTGCGGCGGAGCCTCAGCCGCCGCTCTTGCGGCGGAAGTTGCGCTTGGCACCGGCGGCCGCGTGGGTGCCGTGGATCTTGGAATCGCCCCCCGCGCCACCGGCGGCGTCCTTGTGGCCGCCCTGCTTGCGGGCCAGCGCGGCCAGGAACTTGGCCTTCTGGTCGTCCTGTTCCCCGCCGCCGGCGGCCGACCCGCCCTCGTTCTCCTCGGGTACGACTGCTTCGCTGCTCATACGGACCTCCTCGGCGGTAGGGGCCCGAATGGCCCCCACCCCACCTTCCCACGCCGGGGCGGCCCGTCAGGTCACCGGCGCCCGTCGCGGTAGTTCGGGCCGCCGATCAGGGCCAGCAGGGTCAGGGTCGGGAAGCCGATCGCGGCGATGACCAGCACGAAGAACTGCCACACCATCAGGGCCTCGCAGGGTGCGCGGAGGGATCTTGGTGCCTCCGACGCTAGACGGGCCCGCGGGGGCCCGCCACCGGAGGCGGGTCGAGAACCGGACGCGGGGAGGGGGCGAGCCAAAGCCGTGCACGGGTCTGGGCCAGGCCGGTGCGGGGCCGCACACTGGCGGGATGCAGGTACAGCTCGCGGGCGAACCGCAGAAGCCGGGCAGGACGAGCGAGGACTACGCCGCGGCCTCCCCGGAGGCGTTGGTGCTGCTGGACGGGTCGAGCACGCCGGACGACCTGGAGTCGGGCTGTCGGCACGGCACCGCCTGGTACGTCCGCAGACTGGGCGCCCACCTGCTGGCCCGGCTGACCGACCGGGCCGACCGCTCGATCGCGGAGTGCCTGGCGGACGCCATCGTCGAGACGGCCGCGCTGCACGGCGGCCGCTGCGACCTCGGCCACCCCGGCACCCCGGCCGCGACGGTGGTCGCGGCCAGGCTGCACGGGAGCGCGCTGGAGTACCTGGTGCTCGGCGACTCGATGCTGGTGCTCCAGTACCGGGACGAGTCCGTCCGGCCGATCGGCGACAACCAGCGCTTCGCGGCCGGGGACGAGCTGCGCCGGCAGGTCTGGGCGACGGTGCCCGGCTCGGCGGAGCGGGCCGAGCTGCACCGGCGGTACACCCTGGCCGTCCGCGCGGCCCGCAACACCGGCCGGGGCCCGTGGATCGCCGCCGCCACCCCGAGGGCGGCCCCGCACGCCGAGACCGGCTTCGCCCGGCTCGACGAGCTGCGCGCGGTGGCCGCCCTCACCGACGGCGCGGCCCGCTGGACGGACCGGTTCGGCCTGGGCAGCTGGTCCGACGCCCTCCACCTGCTCGCCGAGGCGGGCCCGGCCGCCCTGATCGGCCAGGTCCGGGCCGCCGAACGGACCGACCCGCACTGCGAGCGCTGGCCGCGCGGCAAGGCCCACGACGACGCGGCGGCGCTCTACGCACTGATCTGAGCGCACCCGTCAGGGCGTCAGGCCAGGGTGCCGAGCAGGGTCAGGTCCTCCGGGGTGAGGCTGAGCGAGGCGGCGGCCACGTTCTCCGCCAGGTGGGCGGGGTCGCCGGTGCCGGGGATGGCCAGCACGTGCGGGCCGTGCTGGAGGGTCCAGGCGAGCCGCACCTGGGCCGGGGTGGCGCCGTGGGCGGCGGCCACGGCGGTCACAGCCTGCTCCTCGGCCGGGGCGGCCGCCACCCCGCCCTCGCGGCGCGGGCCGGCGATCGCGTAGAACGGCACGAAGGCGATGCCCTGCTCGCCGCAGGCGCGCAGCACGGCGTCGTCGGCCCCGCCGTCCAGGTGGAACTTGTTCTGCACGCACACCACCGGGGCGATGGCCTGCGCCTCGGCCAGGTGGGCGGTGCTGACGTTGGAGACGCCCAGGTGCCGGATCAGCCCGGCCTCCCGGAGCTCGGCGAGCGCGCCGAAGTGCTCGGCGATCGAGGTCATCGAGGGCTGCCGCCGCAGGTTCACCACGTCCAGGTGGTCGCGGCCGAGCTGGCGCAGGTTCTCCTCGACCTGCCCGCGCAGCTGCTCCGGCGTGGCCAGGTACCAGGTCCCGTCCGGCCCGCGCCCGGGCCCGACCTTGGTGACCACCACCAGGTCCTCCCGGTACGGGTTGAGCGCGCTGTTGATCAGCTCGTTGGCCGAGCGCAGCCAGGAGAAGTAGAACGAGGCCGTGTCGATGTGGTTGACCCCCAGCTCCACCGCGCGCCGCAGCACCCGGATCGAGGTCTCCCGATCCCGCGGCGTCCCCTGGTCGAAGGCGGCCGTCCCGGTCAGCCGCATCGCCCCGAAGCCCATCCGGTTCACCGTCAGATCCCCCAGCTGCCAAGTCCCGGCGGCCGAGGCGTCGATGATGGTGGTGTTCTGCAAGTCCGTGTCCCCCTGCTCTTCCGCCCCCGTCCCTCGGGCGCGGAGCTCAGGCATCATGACCCCCGCCCACCGGCCCCGCCAAGCCCTCCCGACCGCCGTGAACCTCACACCCCCACCGGGAACCCCACCGGCCCCAGGACCGTTCGACTTGGTGAGAATGACGACTCGTGACCGACTGGAAGCCGTACCTCGCCGCCCCCGCCCTGCCTCCCACCCCCGCGCTGCTGGCCGAGCTCGGCGCGGCCCTCCGCTCGCCGGATCCGGTGCTCCGGGACGAGCAGGCGTTCACGCTCCTCGCCCGGTGGGTCCCGGAGTCGCCGGAGGCGTGGCTGCGTCCGCTGGGTGACGAGCTGGCCGATCGCCTCACGGACCGGGAGATCCAGGCCCGTTCCTTCGCCGCGCTGGTGCTGGCTCGGCTGGTGCGGCGCGGGATGTACGAGGAGCGGTGGCTGACGGCCTTCCGGCGCTGGTACCCGGCGGAGGGCGATCTGCGCGGCCACGACCCGGAGTTGGGCTGGCTGCACGCGGTGGCCCACGGCGCCGATCTGCTGGGGGAGTTCGGCCGGTGCGCGCGGGTGGCGCCCACCGCCATGCTGGAGCTGGCGGCGGCGCGGCTGCTGGCGCCGACGGCGCACGTCTTCGACGCGATGGAGGACGACCGGCTGGGGGCCGCGATCGCCATGACGCTGACCCGGGGCGAGTTGACGGCGGAGGAGTCGGTGGCCTGGCTGGCGCCGATCGAGGCGGACTTCCTGGCGGGGGAGCCCGGGCCGGTGCCCGCGTACGCCTCGAACGCGATGCGGACCTTGCGGGTGGTGTACCTGTCGGCCGACCTCGGGGTCCGGCCGGCCGGGGCGGCGGCGGTCGGGGTGCGGCATCCGGCGGCGGTGAAGACGGGGGTCGCCGGGGTGCTGCGGCGGTGTGCGCCGTACTTGGGCTGAGGCGCTCAGGCCGGGGTGGTCTGTTCGCGGGCGAAGGCGCCCAGGAGGCGGGGGAGTTCGTACCAGAGGGCGTGGGCGGTGACCTCGTGGTCGGGTGGGGTGATGATGCCCGCGTCCATCAGGCGTTCGAGTTCGGCGCGGGCGGTGTCGGGGGCGTCGCCGAGGGCGGCGGCGGCCTGGGTGAGGGAGAAGCCGTCGGCCGGCAGGGTGCAGAGCAGGCGGAGCGAGCGGCGGCGGGCGGCGGGCAGTTCGCGCCAACATCGGCCGAGGTACGGGCGGACGGCGAGGTCGCCGGCCGAGAGCTCGTCGAGGACCCGGGTGCCGTCCTCCAGACGGGTCGCGTACTCGCCCAGCGGGAGGTGCCGCAGCACGGCCAGCTTCTGCCCGCAGACCCGCAGGGCCAGCGGCAGCCGCCCGACCGCCTCGATGATCCGCTCGGCGGCCCTCGGGTCGCCCGCGATCCGGTCGGGGCCGATGATCCGGCCGAGCAGCCGGGAGGCGTCCGCGGCGGGCAGCGGGCCGAGGCTCCAGCGGCGGGCGTCGGGCAGGCCGGCCAGCTGGCCGCGGGAGGTGACCAGGACGGCGCTGCGGCCGCCGGCCGGCAGCAGCGGCCGCACCTGGGCCTCGCCCGGCGCGTCGTCCAGCACCAGCAGCACCCGGTGGTGCTCCAACCAGGCCCGGTGGCCGGCGGTGCAGTCGCTGCCGGAGCCGGCCCGGTAGGGCGCCCGGCCGTTCGGCGGGGTGCGGCCGGCCGCCTGGGCGAGTTCGGCGAGGACGGTGCGCAGCGGCCGGGCCCGCCCCTGGTCGTCCCGCAGCCGTACCAGGACGCGGCCGTCGGGGTACCGGTCGGCCAGCCGGTGGGCGAGGTGTACGGCGGTGGCCGTCTTGCCGACCCCGGCCGGGCCGGTCAGCACCACCAGCCGGGGCTGGGCGGGGCCGGCCTCCGGGTCCAACGAGCGCTGTAGGAAGTCGAGTTCCTCCGAGCGGCCGGTGAACTCCGCCTGGTCGGGCGGCAGTCGGTGGGCGGCGGCCACGGGTGCGGGGGCGGTGGGCGGCGCGGCGGGGGCGCCGGCCAGGACGGAGCCGTACTGGGCGGCCAGCGCCGGGCTGGGGGCCAGGCCGAAGTCGGCCGCCAGGTAGAGCCGGAACTGCTCGTACGCGGCCAGTGCCTCGGTCTGGCGGCCGAGTTGGGAGAGCGCTCGCATCTGGACGGCGCGCAGCCGCTCGCGCTCCGGGTGCCGTTCGACCAGATCGCCGACCGTCTCGGCCACCCGCGCGGGGTGCCCGAGGCTCAACTCGGTCTCCGCCCAGTCCTCGTAGACCGGCGCGTACCGCTGGGCCAGGCGTTCGGCCTCCTCGGCCACGGCCTGGGAGTCGTGCAGCTCGGCGAGCGGCGGCCCCTGCCAGAGGTCGAGGGCCTCGCGCAGCAGCCGGGCCACCGCGGCGGGGCTGTCGTGCTCGGCCGCCGCCCGGGCGGCCCGGATCAGGTGGTGGAAGCGGAGTAGGTCGCACTCCTGCTCGGTGAGGTCAAGCTGGTAGCCGCTGCTGTGCAGGCTGATCCGGTCGGTCAGCCCGGCCTCGGTGAGCAGGTGGCGCAGGGTGGAGACGTACACCTGGAGGTTCTTGCGGGCCGTCCGGGGCGGCGAGCCCTCCCAGAGCGCCTCGATCAGGGCGGGCACGGTGACCGGGGAGTTGGCGTGGCAGAGCAGCATCGCGAGCACCAGGCGCTGCTTCATCGGCCCCAGCGGTGACTCGCCACGGGCCGTCCGCAGGCTGAGCGGGCCGAGCACGGTGAGCCGGGCGATGGCTTCGCCCGGTCGGCGAGGTGTCATCGGGCGATCTTCTCGACGAAATCCGCTGCCTGAAAAGCACTTTGACGATCCGTCATGCTGCGTCCCAGTGAGTCGATCCGCGCCCGGACGGACGGGTCCGTGGCGGCGGCGCGGAGCAGCTCGGCCGGGCCCCCGGGGGAGTCCGGGGAGTCGGGGGAGTCGGGCAGCAGGTGGGCGATCCCGGCGCGCAGGCAGGCCGCGGCCAGCAGGAGTTGTTCGCCGCCGGTGGGGGCGACCAGCAGCGGGCGGCGGTGCAGCAGGGCGCCGAGCACGGGGGCGGTGGTGGCGTTGGTCAGCACCAGTTCGGCCCGGTCGAGCAGCGGGCCCATCCAGGGCTTGCGCACCGCGTGCAGGTCGCGGTGGCTGGGGTCGGTGGCCAGGTCGGGGGTGCGGCCCAGCTCGACCACGGCCTGCCAGGGCGTCCCGGTGAACAGCCTGGCCAGCCAGGACCAGAGGCTGGGGTGGTCGAAGGTGCGGCCGAGGTGCACGTAGACCACCGGCTTGCCGCTGCGGGCCAGCCGTTCGTCCAGCGCAGCCAACTCCCCCTCCGGGGCGGTCGGTTCCCACCAGCAGGGGCCGATCTGGTGCACCCCCTCCGGCAGTACGGCGCCGGGGAACTCCAGTGCGGCGGCGCCGCGCAGCAGGAAGCCGTCGCCGAGCAGGGCCCGCCGGGCGGCGGCCTCGTCCTGTGCGGCGAGGCCGAGGTCCGCGCGCAACTTCCGGTACCGGTCGGCCATCTCGTCCTGCCGCCACTCGCGGGTGCTGCGCTGCGGCGGCTCGCCCTCGCCGCCGCTCGCGTACGGCCACAGGTGGGTGGCCAGCCCGAGCACCGCCACCGGCAGGCCGAGCGTCTCGGCGGCGGGCAGTGCGCCCTGGCAGAGCACGGAGGTGAGCAGCGCGTCGGCGCCGGTGGCCCGGGCCGCCTCGCGCACGGCCCGGTACTGGGCCTCGCCCTCGCGGTACCAGCGGATGGCGTCGAACCCCTCGTCCGCGCCGATCGGACGGAATTCCAGCCCGGCGGCCTCGGCGACGCCGGCCGCACCTGGCCGCCCTGCGACGGTCACCTGATGGCCGCGGCGGCGGAGCTCCCGGCCCACGGCCAAGGCGGGGAAGAGAAAGCCCGGGTCGCTCATCGGGGCCAGCAGGATGCGCACCGTCTGCCTCCTTCGGTCGGCGGGGGACGATCGGCGGGGTACCGTCGGTACGGTGAGCGCTCAGTGGGGGGAGCCCGGCGGGGGAGCTCGGTGCGGGCCGGCCGAGTGTGTTCGGAACGTGCTCAACCTGCAAGCGAAGAGGCCGAGTTGTGGAACCCCCCGGGTGCCATTGAACGGCGACCGGAGTGTTCCGACAAGCCCTCGCGCAGGCCGTCGTCGGAGCCCTCGCTCAGGCTCCGGTCTCGACTGCGCTGTCCGGGCGCAATGCTGACGATGCGTCATCATCGGCGTCCTGCTGATCGCTCGGCTCTGCCGAGACGGATGCCAGGGTGCGGTCGCGCAGCAGGGGGCCGGCCGTCAGCAGCGTGGTCACCAGGCAGGCGAGGGTCATGGCGAGCCAGGCGCTGCGCACCCCGTACCCCTGGAGCACGGCGCCGATGGCGATCGGTCCGAGTGCGGGCAGGCCGCGCAGCAGCAGGCCCTGGGCGCCGATCACCCGGCCCATCAGGTCGCGGGGCGTCAGCACCAGGATCGCGCGCTGCACCACGATGCTGCACGGCGGGCCCAGCAGGCCGACGGCGACCAGGACGAGGCCGGTCACCCAGGGGCCCGGCACGGTGATCAGTACGGCGAACCCGGCGGACCACACGAAGCCCACCAGGACCAGGAGTTGGCCGGGGGAGAGCAGTCTGGTGATCCTGGTCGCGGCGAGGGCGCCGAGCACGGAGCCCACGCCGAGCCCGGCCGTCACGGCACCGATCGAGGTGCCGCTCGCGCCGGCCTGCCGCAGCGAGACCACCAGGGGGAGGGTGAGGCCGGTGCCGATCACGTTGAAGGTCGCCGCGAAGAGCAGCGCGCGCAGCAGCGAACGCTGGCCGAGCATCCACTTCACGCCCGCCAGGGCGGACTCCCGGCCGTCGGCCCCGGTGCGGGCGGCCGGCTGCCGGTACGGCAGTCGCAGGCGGCCGACCAGCAGGACGGAGGCGAGGAAGGAGGCCGAGTCGGCGAGGAAGGGCAGCATCGACCACTGCACGAAGAGCCAGCCGCCGAGGAAGGGGCCGAGCAGCCCGGTGGTGGCGGTGGAGAGCTGGATCTTGCCCAGCGCCTCGGGCAGGTCGGCCTCCGCCACCACGTCCCGCAGGGCGATGCTGCTGGCCGGTCCGAACACCGAGCCGGCCACGCCCTGGACGGCGGCGACCACCAGCAGCTGCGGGTAGCCCAGCACGCCGAAGGCCTGGGCCAGCGGGATGCTGCCCAGGGCCAGGCAGCGGACCAGGTCGGCGCCGATCATCAGCCGCTTCACGTCGAAGCGGTCGACCAGCGCCCCGCCCGGCAGCCGGGTCACCAGGCCGAGCAGCAGCAGGCAGGTGGCCAGGGCGCCGGCCTCGGTGGTGCTGGCCCCGAGCGAGAGCACCAGCAGCGGGAAGGCCAGCTGGGACACCGAGGAGCCGAGCATCGAGAGCGTGAAGCCCGACCAGTAGCTGCGGAACTCCCCGGAGCGGCGTAGCAGTGCGCCGTCGGCCATGGCCATCTCCCCTTCCAGCCAGGAGGTCGAGGGTCGGGATCGTGGGGTTCTCCGGGCCCGTGGGATGAGTCGGGCCTGGCGAACCCGGCGGATCCGGTGGGGTTCAGAGCCGCCCGGTGGCGTACAGGTGGTCGAGCAGGATGCCGTCCAGCCGGTCCTGGAAGGCGGCCCGGACGGCGGCCTCCTCCTCGTGCCGGTAGAGGTCCTGGCAGGTGACCCAGCGCTCGGCGGTGACCTCCTCGGGCAGGTAGCCCTCGGTGATGGTGCCGACCTCCCACCCCGGGTGGCCCGCGGTCTCCCAGCAACTCGACAGCACGCCGTCGGCGTTGACCGTCGCGCCGTACCGGCCGTCGGTGAACGAGCAGGTGGGGCAGGGCTTGGCGGGGCCGGGCGCGGACACCTGGAAGCCCAGGTCGAGGGCGCGCAGGTACCAGTCGGCGAACTCCGCGGCCAGATCGGCCTGGTGGTCCAGGCGGTTGGCGTAGCCGACCCCGACATCGCCGACCCGGGCGAAGCTGAGGGTGGCCTGGGAGGGGTCGAGCCGGGCGGCCAACTGCTCGACCAGCGAGGGCATTCCGGCCTGGTTGTGGTGCGAGACGTTGACCCGCAGGATCCAGCGCAGCTCGGGGGCGGCGGCCATGGCCCGGGCCACGTTGCGGGTGATCTGCTCGAAGGTGCCGCCGCCGGAGCGCTGCACCCGGATGCCGTCGTGCCGCTGCTGGTCGCCGTCGAAGGTCACCTGGATCCGGGTGAGGCCGGACCGGTGCAGGTCCTTGGCGATCAGCGGGGTCAACAGGGTGGCGTTGGAGATCATCAGCGCGTCGACCGGGCCCAACTCGGCTGCTCTGCCGAGCAGTTCGCGGCAGCCGCGCGGGTTGAGCAGCGGCTCGCCGCCGAACAGCGTGACGGCCAGCTTGTGCAGGTCGGCCTCGGCCATCCGGATCCGGGTGAAGTCCAGCACCTTGGTGATGGTCTCCGAGGTGAGCCGGGAGTGCTTGATCCGGGGCGGGCGGTGGCCGCCCTTCTCGTCCTGGCCGGTGTTCTGGAAGCAGTAGCCGCAGCCCAGGTTGCAGTCGGTGGAGGTCAGTACGGTCAACGCGTAGGCGTCGTACGGGCGGACCTCGTACAGCCCGGCCTCCCGCAGGTACCGCTCGGCGGGTTCGGTCAGGGTGCCCTCGGGGGTGACCTGCGCGGGACGGACCCGGGCCCGCCCGCTGCCGCCCAGGAACCACCAGCCGCTCTCGGCTCGGATCAGACGGGGAGTGACGGTGGGGCCGGGCTTGGGACGGGTGAGCGGCACGGGGGTCTCCCGGGGGTGGAGGGTGAGCCGACGAGGGACGGTCCCCGCGCCGGTCGCGGGACCGGCGCGGGGACCCGGTGGATCAGTTCCCGACGCAGGAGCCGTTGTGGGTGCCGCACGGCTCCACGTACCCGTCGCCCGAGTGGCCGACGACCTCGGGGGTCTCCTCGGTCTCCTCGACGGCCGGCTCGGTCTGCTCGGTGTTCTTGGGGGCGTTCTCGGACACGACAGTCCTCCTGCTCGCTACGGACGGAAGCCGGCCGCCACGGGCTTGGCCGACACCGCAGACGCTAGGAGCGGGGGGTTTGCCACCGGTACGAGACCGGTACGTCACCGAACAGTCCCCTGGTCGGCGCGGGTGGCACCACCCCCGTCACCAGCGGCCCGGGAGCCGGGCGGCGCGGGCCAGTGACCCGCAGAGGACGGAGGTGGCGGCCCACACCAGGGGCACCGCCCACGGGCTCCACCGCACCAGCGCCAGCGAGACGGCCGCCGAGGCCAGCAGTGCGACGGTGACCGGGAGCACGACCTCGCGCCGGTACCGACCCAGCCGCTCGCCGAGGACCTCGTCGACGATCTCGGCGACCCGGTCGTCGATGGCGTCCTCGTAGTGCACCAGGAACTGCTCGATGTCGTCGGCCCTTCCGGCCGGGCAGGGGTGGCCGGCGGCGCGCGGGTGTCGATCGGTCATGCCCCCACGGTGCCGCACCGCGCGGCGGCGGGTCGGCAGCGTGAACCCACCGGCCGGAGGGGGGTAAACCCTACCCCCGGTCGGTGGGCTCACCTCGCTGCCGGCGGCCGGCCGGGTTGGGTACCGTCCCTAGGGGCTGTCCGGCCGATCCGGACAGCCCCTAGTCGAACTGAGGCGCGGACGGTGACCTGGCCGCCGCCCGCACTGCCCATGAGAGCGGGTCCGAAGCAGTTGACCGAGAACATCGCCGGCCCTGCCCCCGGCATGGCCCGGCCGGACCGCGAGGCGGTGCCGGGCAATCCGCTGCGCGCACTGGCCTCCCCAGCGCTGTGGCGGGCGTCGATCCACCTGGTGCTCGACGGGCTGGTGGCGCTCGCGGGGCTGGTCGTGCTGGTCGTGCTGGTCGTCGCCGTCTGCCTGGCGCCGACCGGCCTGGTGGGCCTGCCGCTCACGGTGGTGGCGGGGTGGGCGCTGTTCCGGCTGGCCGCCGTCGAGCGCGCCAGGTTCGCCGTGACCTGCGGGCTGGAGCTCGACGAGCTGCCGGCGCCGGTCTCCTCCTGGCGGCTGGCCAAGTCGCTGCAGTCGCTCGTCCACAACCTCTGCACCTGGCGGCTGATCGGCTACTTCGTCCTGCTGATGCCGGTGGCGGTGGTGACCGTGGTCGGAGTCGCGCTGGTCTGGGCCGTGCCGCTGACCCTGGTGCTGCTGCCGGCCTACTACCGGGGCCTGCCCGGCGGACAGGCCCAGCTCGGGCCGTTCCTGGTGGATTCCCTGCCCCGGGCGCTGCTGGTCGCGGCGGTGGCGCTGCTGGTCGGTGCGGTCGTCTCCCCGCTGCTCGTCAGGCTGCTGCTGGCGCTGGACACCGCGCTGGCCGTCGCCCTGCTCTCCCGGCCCCGCGGTCTGGAGCTGGAGCAGCGGGTCATCGACCTGACGGAGAGCCGGGCCCGGGTGCTGGACGCCGCCGAGGCGGAGCGCAGACGGATCGAGCGGGATCTGCACGACGGCGCCCAGCAGCGGCTGGTGGCGATGTCGATCACCCTGGGCCGGGTCAGCTCGCGGTTGAAGAAGTCCGGTGACCACGAGACCGGCAAGCTGGTCGAGGAGATCCGGCGGGAAACCCTCGCCACCATCGCCGAGTTGCGCAACCTGGCCCGCGGCCTGCACCCGCCGGTGCTGACCGACCGCGGCCTGGCGGCCTCGCTCTCCGCCGTCGCCGCGCTGGCCCCGGTGCCGGTGCGGCTCGACGTCCTGGTGGAGCCGCGCCCCGCCGCCGGCATCGAGGCGGTCGCCTACTTCACGGTGACCGAGGCGCTCACCAATGTGGCCAAGCACGCTCGGGCCACCCGGGCTTGGGTGGAGATCCGGCGGGAGGGCTCCCGCCTGGACGTTAGGGTGGGCGACGACGGGCGTGGCGGGGCCGACCCCGGGGCCGGCACCGGTCTGACCGGTCTGGCGGACCGCGTCTCCGGGGTGGACGGGCGGTTCCGGATCAGCAGTCCGGTGGGTGGACCGACCGTGATCGAGGTGGAACTGCCATGCGGGTAGTGCTGGCCGAGGACTCCGCGCTGCTGCGCCAGGGCATCGAGCTGCTGCTCAGCGAGCAGGGGATCGAGGTGGTCGCCGCGGTCGGCGACGGGGAGCAACTCCTGCGCGCGGTGGCCGAGCACCGGCCGGACGCCTGCGTGACGGACGTCCGGATGCCGCCCACCTTCCTGGACGAGGGCCTGCGCGCCGCACTGGCGGTACGCGCCCGCTGGCCGGAGACCGCCGTGCTGGTGCTCTCCAACTACGTCGAGGAGCGCTACGCCATCGACCTGGTCAACACCGATGACCACGGGGTCGGTTACCTGCTCAAGGACCGGGTGTCGGACGCCGAGGAGTTCGTGGACGCGCTGCGCCGGGTCGCCGCGGGCGAGACGGTCCTCGACCCGGAGGTGGTCAAGCAGCTGCTGGCCGGCAGCCGGCAGCGGGACCCGCTGGCCACCCTGACGCCGCGCGAGCGGGAGGTGCTCACGGCCATGGCGGGGGGCCGCTCCAACGCCGGGATCGCGGCCGATCTGGTGATCGGCACGGCGGCGGTGGAGAAGTACATCCGCAGCATCTTCGTGAAGTTCGATCTGCAGCAGGAGGCGGGAGACCACCGCCGCGTGCTCGCCGTGCTGCGCTACCTGGGGGCTTGAGATCGGTACCACGCCGAGGATGCGCCGCGGCATCCTGCTCATCGGGCTGGCCCTCCTCGTCACGGTCGTCGCCCTGGCCGGCTGGGGCGTGGTCGCCCTGCTCCCGGCGCACCACCCGTACCGCGGCGACTGGCACCAGGACGCGGCCGGCGCCGGCCGGTTGACGGTCCGGTCCGACGGTCTCGACCTGGCGCTCGGTCAGGGCGGCGCCTCGCAGGTCACGGTGGCCGTGAGCGGCAGCTACACGGGCCGTGCTCCGCTGGTCTCCGTCGCCCGGTCCGGGCCGGAGGTCACGGTCACCGCCCACTGCTCCGCCGGCTGCTCGGGCCATCTGCAGGTCACGGTGCCGGCCGGCCTGGCCGCGCAGGTGAGCGCCGGGGACGCGGGGATCCGGGCGGAGGGCCTGACCGGCCGGCTGGAGCTGACCACCGGGCTGGGCAGGGTCGAGGTGGACGGGTCGTCCGGCCCGCTGACCGTGCGGAGCACCAACGGCGCGGTGATCCTCGCCGACAGCAGCGCCCCGGAGGCCGAGGTGGTCAGCACCGACGGCGCGGTCAGCGCCTCCTTCACGGCGGCACCCGCCTCCCTGAAGGTCACCACGGGCTACGGCCGGGTCGACCTCAGGGTGCCGCACGGGGCCACCTACCACGTCGACGCGCAGAGCTCCTGGTCGGCGCCGAGCGTCTCGCTGCCGAACACCGCCACGGACGCGCCGCACAGCGTGGTGGTGAGGACCACGCGCGGAGAGATCACGGTGCACTGAGCACGTCCGTGCCGCGAACGACGGTGGCGCCCCCGGGATCTCCCGGGGGCGCCACCGTCGTTCGCGGGCCAGGGGCCGACCCGGGGGGTTATCCCTACCCCGGTTCGGTGGGCTGGCCGCGTGTCCGGCGCAGGCCGAACTGCGGTTGGCTGGAAGGCAGATGGCAGACGGCCGCTGCAGGCCGGCGCGGGTACGCCCCCGCAGCGCCGCCGCGGACCACCGCCCCAGGCCGACGACCGATGTTGGAGAAGAACCATGCGCCAAACCTCCTCACCCCTGCGCGCCCCGTTCGGCAAGGCCGGCGTCTGGGCCCTCGCGGGCGCCTCGGCCGCAGCCGCGGCCGCCGCCTGGTGGGCGACCGACTCCGCGCCGTACCCCTACGCGCAGCACCGACTGCTCGACCTGCCACTGCCGTTCCTGTCCTGGGAGCGGCTGGCCGAGCAGCTCCGGCCGCTGCCGGGCGAGCGGATGCTGGAGATCGGCCCCGGCACCGGGCTGCAGTCGCTCCAGGTGGCGCCTCGGCTCGGCGCCGAAGGCCGGCTGGACATCGTCGACATCCAGCAGGAGATGCTCGACCACGTGATGCGGCGGGCCGATGCCACCGGCCTCGACACCATCGTCCCCACCCTGGCCGACGCACGCGAACTCCCCTTCGAGGACGCCACGTTCGACGCCGCCTACCTGGTCACCGCGCTGGGCGAGATCCCGGACGTGCCCGCCGCCCTGAGCGAGCTGCGCCGGGTGCTCAAGCCGACCGGCCGGCTGGTCGTCGGCGAGTTCTTCGACCGCCACCAGATCCGTCCGGCGGCCCTGGCCCGGCAGGCCAACGCCGTCGGCCTGCACGTCATCCGGCAGTCCGGACCGGCCCTGTCCTACTTCGCGCTGCTGCGGCCGTGCACCTCGGGCTCCGAGGGCCGGCCGCAGGCCGGTGCCGCGGACCGGCGTGCGACCACCGTCGACGCCTGACCGGGCCGGGAGGACCGTCGTGAACACTTCCGGTATCCGACGCGCGGCCGAGCGCGAGTGGGGCCCGCTCCACCGCCGGGCGCGCGCCCGGCTGCGGGACAAGGGCCCCGCCGCACTGCCCGTCACCCTGGCCGCCGGCTGCCTGGTGCTGCTGTTCGCGGCGGTCGACGCGTTACCCGGCGGGGCGGACTTCGTCTCCCGGATCGGTGTGGTCCGGGCCACCGAGCCGTGGGGCCTCGCGCTGCTGCGCTTCCCGCTCTCGATCTTCGTGCCGGCCCTGGGCCTGCCGGTCTGGGGGGGCGCTGGCCCAGGTCTTCGTGGTCTTCGCGGTCGCCGAGCTGACTCTCGGCCCGCGGCGCACGCTAGCCGTCGGCTACGCCTGCTCGCTGGTGGGCACCTGCTACGCGCGCTTCGGGGTCTCCCGCCCGCCCGGCCACCTGCTCCACCTGCCCGCCGCCTTCGCCCAGGTCCGCGACACCGGCCCGTCGGCGGCCGTGATCGGGCTGGGCCTGCTGGTCAGCTGGCGGTTCGGGGCGCGCTGGACCGCGCTGGGCGTGGTGCTGCTGACGACCGCGATGACCGTACTGGACCCGGAGTTGGCGGGCTACGAGCACATGGCCGCCCTGGTGACCGCCGCCCTGCTGCTGCTCGCGGACGGGATCGCCCGCAGGCAGGCCGCCCGCAGGTTGACCGCCCGTAGGCAGGCCGCCCGCGCTGCGCACGGTCACGGATCCCGGTCTCTCGAAGGGGTGGTGGCGGGTGGCGAAGGCGCCGTGCTCGGCGACCGCTAGGTACGCGAGGAAGTCAGTCTTGGCCGACATCGACCAGCCTCCCGATCGTGGAGCGTTCCGGCGACCCCCACCAGGCCAACCCGAAGGCCCCGAGCACGGCGCCCAGCACCAGCCAGGCCGTGGTGAGCCCGCCCGCGTCCACCAGCCACCCGGCCAGCAGTGAGAAGCCCGCCTTGGCCGAGCCCGCGACGGCGTTGCGCACCACGCTGAACCGGCCGACCCGGCCTTCGGGCGGCGCCTGGTTGGTCAGCACCTGCATCACCATCACGTGCGCCGTCAGCACCGCGGTGGCCACGAGCATGAGCAGCACCACGGCCGGCCGCCAGTGGAACGCGGCGAAGCAGGCGACCAGCGCGCCGCCCGTGCCGAGCGCGGTGTTCAGGGTCGCCGCTGCGGAGAGCCGTCCGCTGGAGAGAGCCATCCCAGCCAGGAACCCGCCGCACATCGAGGTCACGGTCAGCACCGAGTAGAAGAGTCCGGAGCCGGGGGCCACGGCTTGGGCCAGCGGCACCATCAGGGTCGAGACGAACGGGAGCGCGCCACTGCTGGGGACCGAGTACAGCAGGATCAGCCGCAACCGGCCCGCCGGGTCCTCGAGTTCGACGTCGGTGGGTGTCGGCCCGGCCACCAGCTGAGCCGTGGGGGCCGGGGTCGCCGCCGTGCCTTCGGGGCGCGTCCTGGCGACCCGCCACACGGCGGCGAGGCTGACCAGGTAGAGCACGGCGGCCAGGGTGAAGCACCAGTCGGCCGCGCTGGTGTCGAGCAGCAGGCCGGAGATCCCGCCGCCGACCAGACCGCCGACCAGGGCGAGCGAGGTGGCGCGCTCCACCAGCCGTACTGCCTCGGAGCGGGCGAAGTGCCGGCGCACGAACCGGCCCACGTAGGCCTTGTTGAGCGTCTTGACCACACTCAGACTGCACTGGACCAGCGCGAAGGCTCCGAGCAGCGCGCCCTGGGGCAGGTCGGCCGCCCAGACCAGGGCCAGGGCGGTCGAACCGGCGAAGAGCACCCAGTTGGTGAGCGAGAGCAGACGCCCCGCGGAGCCGGAATCGGCCTTCTTCCGCAGCACCAGCCCCAGCACCACCCCCGGGAGGTAGGCGGCGGCGTTGACCGCGCCCACGATCACCGCGTTGTGGGTGAGCAGGTACGTCGCCCAGAGGATGGCCACCGCCTGGAGCGTCTCGGCGGCGCTGCCGGCCGCGTAGAAGCCGAGCAGCCAGGAGCCCGCCCGTGATCGGCGGTCGTCCGTCGTCGCCGTCACGCCGCCGCCACCGAGGAGCGCGGCGCCGCCGGCTGATCCGTGCTCAGCCCCTGGAAGAACGCCAGGTGCTTGAACTCGCAACCGTTCGACGGCTGCGCAGCACGGGCCAGGTTGCCGGCGGCCCGGACTCCGTCGCCATGGATCTCCTCGGCCACCTCGACGCACATGGGCACCGGACCCCCTCTGTACGTGTCCTCAGGCGCGTCGAGCGCCGACTGGCCGCAGCAGGCCCCCCGGCCTGGCGCCAGGAGCGGCTCGGCAGCGCGGATTGCGCCGATGCCGTCAGCGCCACGGGTGGGTGGAAGTCGCCGGGCCCGGCTTGTTCGTACGGCAACGTAACCGGCCCCGACAAGATCTGTCCACGGCCCGAATTCCGCGTCTGTCAGGTCACGGCTTGGCGGGATCCGCAGCCGGCGGCATCGGTCGCCGCACTGGGCCGCGGAGCGCAGGGGACATGGCGAAGGGCGGGTGGCGGCACCGGTGTCCGGTGCCGCCACCCGCCCTGGGTGGGGTCAGTTCGCGTCGGCGGGGATGGTGCCGAGGCGGCCGGCCTGGAAGTCCTCCATGGCCTGCTGGAGTTCGCGGTGGCTGTTCATCACGAACGGGCCGTAGTGGGCGACGGGCTCGCGGATGGGGAGGCCGCCGAGGAGGACGAACTCGAAGTTGGGGTCGCGGGAGTCCTGCTTCTCGTCGGCGCGGACGGTGAGGGAGCCGCCCTCGCCGAAGACCACGGACTGGCCGCGGTGGAAGGGGCGGTGCTCCTCGCCGGCGGTGCCGCTGCCGGCCAGGCCGTAGGCGAGGGCGTTGAAGTCGGTGCGCCAGGGGATGGTGATCTGGGCGCCCGGGTTGAGCGAGATGTGGGTCATGGTGATCGGGGTGTGGGTGGCGCCGGGGCCCTGGTGGCCGTCGATCTCGCCGGCGATCACGCGCACCAGCGCGCCGCCGTCGGCGGAGGTGAGCAGCTTGACGCTGCCGCCGCGGATGTCCTGGTACTTGGGCGCGATCATCTTGTCCGAGGCGGGCAGGTTGACCCAGAGCTGGAGGCCGTGGAAGAGGCCGCCGGACTTGACCAGCGACTCCGGCGGGGTCTCGATGTGCAGCAGGCCCGAGCCGGCCGTCATCCACTGGGTGTCGCCGTCGGTGATGGTGCCGCCGCCGCCGTGCGAGTCACGGTGGATGAAGGTGCCGTCGATGATGTAGGTGACGGTCTCGAAGCCGCGGTGCGGATGCCAGGGGGTGCCCTTGGGCTCCCCGGCGGCGTAATCCACCTCGCCCATCTGGTCCATCATGATGAACGGGTCGAGGTACTTCTGGTTGATCTTGGCGAAGGCCCGGCGGACCGGGAAGCCCTCGCCCTCGAAGCCCTCGGGCGCGGTGGAGACGGCCAGGACGGGGCGGGCGACGGTGCCCTCGGCGGGGGCCGCGATGCGCGGCAGGATGAGCGGGTTCTCGACGGTCACGGCGGGCATGTCGGCCTCCTTGGTCCGGGTGTGCTGGCCTACATCGAGGATGGTAGTTCAATGCTCAACCAATTGCAAGGTTGAAGATTGAACTACCATCCTCGGGGTCAGCCGATCCCAAGGAGGATCACCGGCGGAGCCCCGCGGATCACCGCTGGAGCTGCGGATCACCCACCAACCACACGCCCGGCCGAACCTCGACCGCCTCCGGTCGGGCCTCCCGGGCACCCCCCGCCCAGTCGATCATGTGCTCCTGGATCCGGTCGATCGAACGGCTGCCGAACTGCGCCCACCGCCGGTCGCCCAGCCGCTGCGCCGCGTCCACGAACTCCGCGAACCCGACCAGCGCCTCCTCCGTCCGCCCCGAGATCAGGTGCGCCAGCGCCAGGCCCCGCAGCACGTCCACCCGCCCGCGCTGCCCGGCCGGCTCGGTGCCGTACAGCTCGGCCGCCTGCGCGTAGAGCTTGCCCGCCGGGCCCGGCTCGGCGTCGGTGAGCGCCACGTCCGCCAGCCCGACCAGGCAGCGCGCCTCGCCGAGCCGGTCGCCCAGCTCCCGGTGGATCACCCGGGCCGTCTCGTAGTGCTCGGCCGCCAGCGGCCCGCGCCGCTGCTGCCAGGCCAGGTCGCCCAGCGAGACCAGCACCGCCGCCCGCGCCCCCGGGTGCTCGGCCCGGTGCGCCGCCGCCAGCGCCAGCTCGTGGGTGGCCGCCCACTCGTCCCAGGCCGAACCGGCCTCGAAGTACCCGGCCAGCGCCCGGGTCAGCTCCCAGGTGAGCAGCCAGAGCCCGGCCGCGTGCGCCTGCCGGACGGCCCCGACCAGCCCGGCCGCCTCCTCCTGGAACCAGCGCGCCGGGTTGTCCCCGACGATCCGCCCGCAGGAGAGCGCCCCCGGCCCGCCGCCGTCCGGCCGCTCGGCCCGCTCGGGGGTGAGCAGCGCCGCCGCGTACTGGGCGTACGAGAGGTACGCCGTGGCCAGGCGCTCGGTGCCCGCCTCCACCGCGCCGACCGGGTCGGCCGCGAGCAGCTCGAGCGCCAGGGTGCGCAGCAGCCGGTGGTAGCTGTATCGGCAGGGCTGGCCCGGGCCGTGCCGCCGCACGCTCAGCAGCTGCGACTCCACCAGCCGCTCCACCACCTGCTCGGCCTCGGCCGGGGGCAGGTCGAGCAGCGCGGCGGCCGCCCAGAGCGGGAAGTCCGGCACCGGTGCGAGCGCCAGCAGCCGGAAGGCGCGCTGCTCGGCCGGGCCGATCTCGCGGTAGCCCACCAGCAGGCTGGCCCGCACGTCCAGGTCGCCCGCCACGAACGGGCTCAGGCCCGCGCCCTCGTCCGCCAGTCGGTCGGCCCAGTCGTTCGCCGACCAGTGCGGGCGGGCCGCCAGGCCGCTGCCCGCCACCCGGACGGCCAGCGGCAGGCAGCCGCAGAGCCGGACGATCTCCCGCGCCGCCGTCGAGTCCTCGGTGAGCCGGGGGCCGACGATCGAGGTGAGCAGCCGGGCGGCCTCGGAGGGCCGGAGCACGTCGAGCACCAGGTGCCGGGCGCCGTCCAGGCCGGTCAGCGGCCGGCGGCTGGTGACCACGGTGAACACCTCGGGCATCGCGGCCAGCACCGGCCGCAGCTGGTCCTCGGAGGCCGCGTCGTCCAG
This sequence comes from Kitasatospora sp. MMS16-BH015, assembly GCF_002943525.1. Lineage (NCBI taxonomy): Bacteria > Bacillati > Actinomycetota > Actinomycetes > Kitasatosporales > Streptomycetaceae > Kitasatospora > Kitasatospora sp. MMS16-BH015. Next base: position 4,694,541 of record NZ_CP025394.1, read on the forward strand.
CACCAGGAGCAGCTTGCGCCCCTCCACGGCCCGGTGCAGCTGCTCGGTCAGCTCGGCCAGCTCGGGTCGGCCCTCGGCGCTGCTCCCTTCCTGGTCCCCCGGTGCGGCAGCGGAGTCGGTGGAGAGCCGGTGCAGCAGGCCGAGCACGGTCTGCGCGCTGTCCAGCGGCCGGTCCTGCCCACCGCGGAGCGGCAGCAGCACCTGGCCGTCCGGGAAGTTCGCGGCGAACCGGCGGGCGAACTCGGCGGCGAAGGCCGTCTTGCCGACCCCGGCCCGGCCGCCGATCACCAGCACCCGCGGGCCCTGGCCCTCCTCGCCGGGCAGCAGCTTGGCGGCGGTGGCCAGCGCGGCCTCCCGGCCGGTGAAGTCGGCCGTGGCGGGCGGCAGCCAGAGCGCGGGCGCCACCGGGGCGGGCCGGGCCGGAGCCGGGTCCTGCCAGGCCAGGTGCGGGTCCGAGCGCAGGATGCGGTCGTGCAGCCGGCGTAGCCCGGCCCCGGGCTCCACGCCCAGCTCGTCCACCAGCGCCTTCCGGGCGCGGGCGAAGGCCTGGAGCGCGTCGGACTGCCGGTCGGAGCGGTAGAGCGCCACCATCAGGTGCGCGTGCAGCGTCTCCCGGTACGGGTGCTGGTTGACCAACTCCATGAGCTCGCCGGTGAGTTCGTGGTGCCGGCCGAGCCGCAGGTCGGCCGCGATCCGCTGCTCCAGGGTGACGGTGCGCAGCTCCTCCAGCCGCACGCTGGTGGTGGCGAGCACCGGGCCGTGCGGCACGCCGGAGAGCGCCAGGCCGGTCCAGAGCGACAGGCTCTCCCGCAGATCGGCGGCGGCGGTGACGTAATCCCCCTGGTCGTAGGCCTCCTTGCCGGTGCGGCGCAGGGTCTCGAAGCGGCTGAGGTCGAACTCCTCCTCGCTGACGGTGAGCCGGTAGCCCGGCGGGACGGTGTGCAGTCGGCGTTCGGTGGTGGTCGGCTCGGACGGTATCTCGCCGAGCGCGCGCCGTAGTTGGGAGACGTAGACCTGGAGCGTGGTGGCCGCCGTGCGCGGCGGGTGGATGTCCCAGAGCTCGTCGATCAGGGCCGTGGTGGAGACGGCCTCGTTGGCCCGGACGAGCAGCGTGGCCAGCAGCACCCGGACCTTGGCGGCGGTCGGCGTGTGCGGCAGCATGCTGATCGGTCCGAGCACGCGGAATCTGACGGTGTCCCCTGAGCCCGACATCAGCAGTCCTGGAGCACGACGGTGTCGATCGCGGCGACCTGCCGCGACCCCTGGTGCAGGGTGAGCGCCACGGGCAGGGCCGGCCGCCCGTCCGCCGTGCGCTCCAACTCCCCGGCGGTGGCCCGGCAGTAGAGCGGCAGGTCGGGCTCGGCGAACCCCTGGAAGCGCGCGTTCCACCGGCTCAGCACGCAGCTGCCGACGGTGAAGCCGTGCAGCTCGCCCGCGAGCAGCAGCGCGGCCTGCCGGGTGCCCTCGATCAGCACCAGGGCCGGCACGTGGTCGGTGGTGGCCTCGGCGTAGACCTGGTTGCGCGGGTCGGTCACCAGCTCCACCACCAGTTCGCTCTCCGGGCTGAGCAGCGGGGTGCCGAGCACCACGTTGACCTGGTCGGCCCGGCCGACCGCCCGCGCGGTGGGCGAACCGGCCCACAGCTCGCCGTCGGTGGGGCCGATGAACTCGGCCCTGCTCATCGAGCGCCCGCGCTCGCGGTGGTTCTGGTAGACCCGCGGCATCAGGAAGACCAGCCGGGCGCTGGCGGTGCCGCAGCGCGCCCCCTCGACGTAGATCGTCGACTCGCACTCCAGACCGCGCGGCACCCCACTGACCACGTCGGCCGGGGTCAGCGTGATGTCCATCGCCAGGTGGGCCGGCCCCGGGCTGCGCCGCCAGGGCTCCAGCCCGGTCATCGCCACTTCCGTCGCGGCGAACACCGCCGGTCTCTCCTGCGGCACCCGGAAGTACCGGTGCGAGACGAACAGCGCGGTGCGGCGCAGGACTTCGGCTGGCGAGTGCAGGTCGTGGAACAGCTCGGCGCCGTCGTTGAAGAGCGGGTGCCGCTCGGGCAGCAGTGCGGAGACCGCGAACTGCTGCTCGGTCGGACCGGTGGTGCCCAGCACCACGCCCTCGGGCGTGTTGGGCCGGTGGACCAGGTGGTGCACGAGGGCCGAGGCGCCCGGCACAGGGGTCGGCGCGGAGGGCCGACGGACCGCTTGAGCGAGGGTCTGACCTGGTGCTTTCTCTGGCACGGTGATCTCCACTCGTAAGCGCAGCTGCGGGCTGATTCAGCCGGAGGAGGCGAGAACCCGAGCCGGTGGACGCTCCCCCCGTCCGCGATCAGGTTAGGAAGCCTTACGACCGCCCGGTTAGGACCGGCGGTACTCGATTGGGCCCGACGGGCGGTACTCCGGGTACCGGTGGGGTGGTCGCCCACCGGGCATCCGTGCTGGTGGCGGACGTTCGTACGAGTGCACGTGCGGGTGCACGTGCGGACGGCCGGGCGCGTTTCGCGCGGAGTGTCGCAACTCTCCGGCGCTACTTGCGAAACAAGCGGGGTGCGCGTTGACCCACATTCCGGGCTCTTTGGACAATCTTCGGTACCTGACAGAGTCGGGCCGAGTCCGGCCTGAAGGGCGGCACGCCGAGGGGACGGGGTGGGACGGATGACGACGGAGCGCTATGACGAGGTGAACGAGGCCCTGCCCCGCCGGGCCCGGCGGGCGCTGGTGGTCGACCAGTGGCCGTTGGCCCGGTGGGCCGTCTCGGGCCTGCTGCGGGACGCGGCGGTCGTGGAGTCGGTCTCGGTAGCCGCCACCGCCGAGGCCGCCTGGCGGATCTACCAGGAATCCCGCCCCGAACTCGTGGTCACCGACTGCGACTTGCTCGGCTCCTGGGACGGCATCCGGCTCGGCCGCCGGCTCAAGGAGTTGCCCGGGGCGCCGCTGGTGCTGGTCTACACCGAGCGCAGCGAGCTGAGCGTGGTGATCGAGTGCCTGCGGGGCGCGGCCGACGGCTTCGTGCACCGCTCGGTGGAGACGGTCGCCATGGTCGACGCCGTCGAGCGCCTGGTGGCCGGCCGGCACGTCTGGCTCACCAGCCAGGACCAGCCCCGCGCGGAGGAGGGCTGGCTGGAGACCGACCTCCAGCACGGCGGGATGACGGTGCGCGAGCGCGAGGTGCTGGCCCTGCTGCTGCGGCGGTTCTCCAACGACGAGATCGCGGACGAGCTCCACCTGGCCCGGCAGACGGTGAAGAACTACGTCAGCACGGTGCTGCAGAAGCTGGAGGTCTCCTCGCGGCGCGAGCTGTACGGACGGATGTGGGCCCCGGCCCAGGTCGGCAGCTGACGTAGCGGAAGTAGCGCAAGTCGAAGGGGTGTTGGGGGATACGATCCCCCAACACCCCTTCGCTGTGTTGCTGTTCAGTCGTTCAGAGGGACCGCAGGCCGGTGGTGAAGAGCTGCACCAGCAGGCCGCGGGATTCGGCCGAGCCGCCGAGGGCGGCCGAGGCCAGGGCCACGGCGCGCAGGGCGTGGGTGGCGTGGTGTAGCTCCGGCTCGGGCAGCTCGTAGCCGCGCAGGGCGGCGGCCATCACGGCGTCCACCTGGTCGACCTGGCCCGGGCAGCTGCCCGGCTCGCCGGCGGTGAGCAGCGCGTACCGGTGCGGCTCGCGGTCGGCGTAGTCCTGGTGGGCGCGGAGCAGGGCGGAGACCGCCTCGCCCGAGCTGCGGCCCTGGACGGCCTCGCGCAGCTCCGCGCCGAGCTCGGTGCGCACCTGTTCGGCGGCCCGGCGGCGCAGGTCGGCCAGGCCCTTGACGTGCTTGTAGAGCGAGGGGGTCGCCACGCCGGTCCGGTCGGCCACGGCGGCGAGGGTCAGGGCGGCGGGGCCGCGCTCGTCCACGACGGAGAGCGCGGCGGCCACCACGGCGGCGGTGTCCAGGCCCAGGCGCGGCACGGCGGCCTCAGACCTGACTCGGCACGTACGCCGTCACCACGGGGTGGTCCTCGGCGAAGACCTCCACCGTGGACGCCCCGCCCGGCGAGCCGAGCGGGATGAACACCTCGGCGTTGGCGCGGGCGAAGTCGGCCCACTCCTCCGGGAGTTCGTCCTGGAAGAAGATCGCCTCCACCGGGCAGACCGGCTCACAGGCCCCGCAGTCCACGCACTCGTCCGGGTGGATGTACTGCGAGCGCTGCCCCTCGTAGATGCAGTCGACGGGGCACTCGTCGATGCAGGCCCGGTCCTTCACGTCGACACAGGGGGCCGCTATCACGTACGCCATGGGTGGTTCCTCTTCGTCCGGGGTGACGGTTAGTTGACGGTCCAGGTGTCGTTGCCGGCCAGCAGGCCGGCCAGGTCGCCGGGGCCCTTGGCCGCGGTGGCGGCGGCGAGTTGGTCGGCCATGAGGGTGTCGTAGACGGGGCGGGTGGTGTCGCGGATGACGCCGATGGGGGTGTGGTGGAGGAGGTCGGCGTCGGTGAGGCGGGTGAGGGCGAAGGCCCGGGCGGCGCTGGGGTGGTGGGCGTCGTGGACGAGCACCCGGTCGCGGTTGGCCTCGGTGACGGTGTCGACGGTCAGTTCGCCGTCGGGGTCGCGGAAGACGCCTTGGTCGGTGCCGAAGGTGATGGGTTGTCCGTGTTCGAGGCGGATGAGGGCTTCGTCGCGGGTGCCGGGCTCTTTGAGGAGTTCGAAGGCGCCGTCGTTGAAGATGTTGCAGTTCTGGTAGATCTCGACGAGGGCGGTGCCTTGGTGGCGGGCGGCGGCGCGGAGGACGGAGGTGAGGTGTTGGCGGTCGGAGTCGATGGTGCGGGCGATGAAGGTGGCTTCGGCGCCGACGGCCAGGGAGAGGGGGTTGAAGGGGTGGTCGAGGGAGCCCATGGGGGTGGATTTGGTGATCTTGCCGACTTCGCTGGTGGGTGAGTACTGGCCCTTCGTCAGGCCGTAGATGCGGTTGTTGAAGAGCAGGATCTTGAGGTTGACGTTGCGGCGCAGGGCGTGGATGAGGTGGTTGCCGCCGATGGAGAGGGCGTCGCCGTCGCCCGTGACGACCCAGACGGAGAGGTCGGGCCGGGAGGCGGCGAGGCCGGTGGCGATGGCCGGGGCGCGGCCGTGGATGGAGTGCATCCCGAAGGTGTTCATGTAGTACGGGAAGCGGGAGGAGCAGCCGATGCCGGAGACGAAGACGGTGTTCTCGCGTTTGATGCCGAGTTCGGGCATGAAGGACTGGACGGCGGCGAGGATGGCGTAGTCGCCGCAGCCGGGGCACCAGCGGACTTCCTGGTCGGTCTTGAAGTCACGGGCTGCGAGGGGCAGTTCGGACTTCGGCACCAGGTTCAACGAGGGGAACGCGGCCTCAGGCATGGTCGGGGGCTCCGTCGGTCAGGGCGGCCGTGAGCGCGCCGGCCAGCTGTTCGGCCTTGAAGGGCAGGCCGGTGACCTGCGTGAAGGACTCCACGTCCACCAGGTACTCCGCACGCAGCAGCAGGGCGAGCTGGCCCAGGTTCATCTCGGGCACGATCACCCGGTCGTAACCGCGCAGTACGGCACCGAGGTTGGCGGGGAAGGGGTTGACGTTCCGCAGGTGGGTCTGGGCGATCCGCCCGCCCTCGCGGCGGACCCGGCGCACGGCCGCCGTGATCGGGCCGTAGGTCGAGCCCCAGCCGAGCACCAGCACCCGCGCGTCCCCGGTCGGGTCGTCCACCTCCACCGGGCGGACGGCGATGCCGTCGATCTTGGCGCGCCGGGTGCGGACCATGTGCTGGTGGTTGGCCGGGTCGTAGGAGATGTTGCCGGTGCCGTCCTGCTTCTCGATCCCGCCGATCCGGTGCTCGAGCCCGGCCGTGCCGGGCACCGCCCACGGCCGGGCCAGCGTCTGCGAGTCCCGCTTGTACGGCCAGAACACCTCGCTGCCGTCGGGCAGCACGTGGTTCGGCGCGGTGGCGAACCCGGGCTCGATGACGGGCAGTTCCGCGACGTTCGGCACCCGCCAGGGTTCGGAGCCGTTGGCCAGGTAGCCGTCCGAGAGCAGCAGCACCGGCGTCCGGTAGGTCACCGCGATGCGTGCCGCCTCGATCGCCGCGTCAAAGCACTCGGCCGCCGTGGCCGGGGCCACGATCGGCACCGGCGCCTCGCCGTTGCGGCCGAACATCGCCTGCAGCAGGTCGGCCTGCTCGGTCTTGGTCGGCAGCCCGGTGGACGGCCCGCCGCGCTGGATGTCCACCACCAGCAGCGGGAGTTCGAGCGAGACGGCGAGCCCGATGGTCTCCGACTTCAGCGCCACGCCCGGGCCCGAGGTGGTGGTCACGCCGAGCGCGCCGCCGAAGGCCGCACCGAGGGCGGCGCCGATGCCGGCGATCTCGTCCTCGGCCTGGAAGGTGCGGACACCGAAGTTCTTGTGCTTGCTCAGCTCGTGCAGGATGTCCGAGGCCGGGGTGATCGGGTACGAGCCCAGGAACAGCGGGAGGCCGCTGCGCTGGGCGGCGGCGATCAGGCCGTAGGAGAGCGCGAGGTTGCCGGAGATGTTCCGGTAGGTGCCGGCCGGGAAGGTGCTCGGGGCGACCTCATAGGAGACGGCGAAGGACTCGGTGGTCTCGCCGTAGTTCCAACCGGCCCGGTAGGCCGTGATGTTGGCCTCGGCGATGGCGGGCTTCCTGGCGAACTTCTGCCGCAGGAAGGCCTCGGTGCTGTGGGTCGGCCGGTGGTACATCCAGGAGAGCAGGCCGAGCGCGAACATGTTCTTCGCCCGCTCGGCGTCCTTGCGGGCCAGGCCGCTCTCCTTGAGCGCCTCCACGGTCAGCGAGGTGAGCGGGACGGCGTGCAGCCGGTACGCGTCCAGTGAGCCGTCGGCCAGCGGATCGCTGTCGTACCCGACCTTGGTGAGTGCGCGCTTGGTGAACTCGTCGGTGTTGACGATGAGTTCGGCGCCGCGCGGGAGGTCGGCCAGGTTGGCCTTGAGGGCGGCCGGGTTCATCGCGACCAGCACGTTCGGCGCGTCGCCGGGGGTGAGGATGTCGTGGTCCGCGAAGTGCAGCTGGAAGCTGGAGACCCCCGGCAGGGTGCCGGCAGGGGCCCGGATCTCGGCCGGGAAGTTCGGCAGGGTGGAGAGGTCGTTCCCGAAGGAGGCCGTCTCCGAGGTGAACCGGTCACCCGTGAGCTGCATGCCGTCGCCGGAGTCACCGGCGAAACGGATGATCACCCGGTCGACCTGTAGGACGACCTTCGCCGGGGCAGGTGCTTCTGCCTGAACTGTCACGGGAGTCAGACCCCTCTCGGAAGCGGGAACGTGCCGAGCTGTCCGATCGACTCTCCTGCCCTGAGCTTGCGGAGCGCTTGAATGTTCGCCACCGAATCACCAGCGGTGAGATACCGGGTGAAGGCCCTTAAGAGCCTCGCAAGCCCCGAGCCGCACTGTCGTCCGGTACCGCTTCGATGCGCAGCCGTAGGAGGCACTGTGGTGACCAATGCGGGCAGGACGGCCGGTGGGCCCCGGCCGGCCGCGGGGAACGAGATCCGCCTGCGGACCCGCGTCGTGCACGGCTACCGGCGGGCCTTCCGGATGGCCGGCAAGGGCAGCGCGGTGCTGCTGGTGCACGGGATCGGGGACTCCTCGGCCACCTGGGCCGAGGTGATGCCGGGGCTGGCGCAGCGGTACAAGGTGGTGGCGCCGGACCTGCTGGGGCACGGCGCCTCGGACAAGCCGCGGGCCGACTACTCGATCGGCGGCTACGCGAACGGGATGCGCGATCTGCTCTCGGTGCTGGGCATCGAGCGGGTCACCCTGGTCGGGCACTCGCTCGGCGGCGCGGTGGCGATGCAGTTCGCCTACCAGTTCCCCGAGCGGACCGAGCGGTTGGTGCTGGTGGGCACCGGCGGGGTCGGGCGGCAGGTGACGCCGGTGCTCAAGGCCGCCACCCTGCCCGGGGCCAACCTGGTGCTCTCGGCGCTGCGGCTGCCGACCATGCGCACCCAGATCGGCATCTTCGTGAAGTTGATGGAGCTGCTCGACACCGGCCTCGGCCTGGACGCGCCGGACGTGCTGCGGGTGGTGGACGCGCTGCCGGACGCCACCTCGCGCAACGCCTTCATCCGCACCCTGCGCGCGGTGGTCGACTGGCGCGGCCAGGTCGGCACCATGCTCGACCGGTGTTACCTGACCCAGGGCATGCCCACCATGCTGATCTGGGGCGAGCGCGACCAGGTGGTGCCCCCGGTGCACGCGGGCATCGCGCACGTGGCGATGCCCGGCAGCCGGCTCGAACTCTTCCCGGACGCCGGGCACTTCCCGTTCCGCTCCGATCCGCAGCGCTTCATCTCGGTGCTGCGCGACTTCATCGAGACCACCGAGCCCGCGCACTTCAGCCCGGAGGAGTGGCGCTCGATGCTGCGCGGCCAGAGCCCGCAGCTGCGCCGGGCGGTCGCGGCCCGGCTGGCCTCGGTCGCGGGTGACGGGCCGGGGGACGGGCTCAGGGGCACCGAGGACCGGGGGGACACCAAGGACCGGCCCGGAGGGGCCGAGGCGAAGGCGAGGGAATCGGCATGACGCGGTATCTGCCGGGGGGCGGGCACGCGGGCGAGCGGCTGCCCGGGGCGTTGCGGGTGTTCTGCTTCCCGTACGCCGGCGGGGCGGCCTCCACGTACGCCCGGTGGCAGCGGCTGCTCGGGCTCGAGGTGGAGGTGCTGCCCGTTCAGCTGCCCGGCCGGGAGGGCCGGATGGCGGAGAAACGGTTCACCAATCTGCCCGCCCTGGTCGACGAGCTCGACCGGGAGCTCGGGCCCGAGCTGGAGCACCCGCACGTGCTGTTCGGCCACAGCATGGGCGCGCTGATCGCCTTCGCGCTGGCCGAGCGCCGACTGATCCAGGGCTCCCGCCCGGCCGAGGCGGTACTGCTCAGCGCCTACCGGGCCCCGCACCTGCCGCCGCCGGAGTTCGCCGCCCCGGACGCCACCGAGCACGAGCTGGTGGAGAGCCTGGTGCGGCTCGGCGGCATCCCCCAGGTGCTGCTCGACCACCCGGACTGGCTCTCCGCCCTGCTGCCGATCGCCCGGGACGACCTGCTGATGTGCTCCGGCCCCGGCCCGAGCGGCACCGTGCCGCTGCCGATGCCGGTGCACACCTTCGCCGGGACGGAGGACCTGCTGGTCACCCCGGACGAGGTGCGGCAGTGGGACCGCTACGCCGAGGGCGACTTCGGGATGCGGATGGTGCCCGGCGGGCACTTCTTCATCCGGGAGAGCGAGCAGGAGTTCCTGGTCGAACTACGGGACATACTCGGCGGGTTGACCGAGCGACGGTTTGCGCTGATCTGACATCCCCTCAACTGAGGGCGTGTTGGCGCCGAGCAGCTTGGCGTCCGCCAGGGTGCGGACGGTGCGCAGCGGGGAGGCGAGCAGCCAGAGCGGGGCGGCCAGGCAGGCGGTGCCGATCACCCAGGCGGCGGTGTGCGGGGAGAGCACGTCGGCCAGCGCGCCGCCGAGCAGGCCGCCGGCCGGCAGGGTGCCCAGGGCCACCATCCGGTAGCTGGCCGTGACGGCGCCGAGCTGCTGCGGCTGGGGGATCGACTGGCGCAGGCTCACCGCGTACACGTTGAAGAGAGAGACGCCGAAGCCGAGCACCACGAAGGCGAGCGAGGCGAGCACCGGCACGTACCCGCCGACGGCCACCGCGGCGGGCACGCCGAGCAGGCCGAGGGCCAGCAGGGTGACCCCGGCCAGCAGGGTGCGGCCGACGGTGAGCCGGGCGGCCAGCCGGGCCGCGTAGAGCGAGCCGGCCACCGAGCCCAGGCTGCCGATGCCCAGGATCACCCCCACCGTGGCACTGCCCAGGCCGAGTTCGCGCACGGCCTGGAGCAGGAAGACGGTCATGAACGCCTGGGAGAGCAGATTGGCCAGCCCGGCCTGCACGCACAGGTCGCGGATCGGGCGCAGCGACCAGGTGTAGCGCAGCCCGGTGCGGATCGAGCGCAGCACCGGCTCGCGGCCGGCGCCGGCCGCGCCGACCCCGCGCAGCAGGCTGCCGCTGACGATCGCGCCGACGAACAGCGCCACCGCCACGGCCAGGGTGGGGGAGAGGCCGAGCCGGCCGAGCAGGAAGCCGGCCACCGAGGGGCCGGCCAGCTCGCCGACCGAGTAGACCGCCTGCTGGAGCCCGTTGGCGGCGGCGATCGAGTCGGTGGGCACGATCTTGGGCACGGTGGACTGGTACGCCACCTCGTAGAACACGTTGGCGGTGCCCACCAGCCCGGTGGCCAGGCCGAGTTCGAGCAGGGTGACCCGGCCGGTGGCGGCCGCCAGGCCGAGCCCGGCCAGGGCGGCGCCGCGCAGGATGCTGCCGAGCACCAGGGTGTGGCGCGGCGGGTGCCGGTCCACCACCACCCCGGCGACCAGTGAGAAGAGCAGCACCGGCAGGAACTGAGCGAAGGAGACCAGGCCGACGCCCAGCCCGCTCGCGTGCACGGTGGAGACGGCGACCAGCGGCAGCGCGAAGGTGGTCAGCTGCATGCCGAAGTTGGCCAGCACCTCGCCGGCCCACACGGTGCGGAAGGTCCGGTTGGCGGTCAGCAGGGCCCGGGCGTCCCGGTCGATCAGCGGCATCGGGCTCAGCTCCGCGCGTCGGTGTGGGCGTCGGCGTCGGCGCCGGCCTGGGCCCAGTCGTGCCGGTCCATCCGGCGGCGGTGGCCGAGGTCGACCAGGGCGGCGGCCCGGGCTCCGGCCGTCCGCTGACCGGCGGGCAGCCGGACGTGGCTGACCAGGCGCTCCAGGGCGCAGCCGCGCAGTGCCTTGGCGCCGTACGCCTCGGGGCCGTAGACGATCTGCCGGATGCCCTCGGCGAGTGCCACCCGGACCGGCTCGTAGTAGGTCAGGTTGAAGTAGGCGCTGCTGCGCTTCTCGCCCTCGGCGACGCCGATCATCTTCGGGTAGAACACGTCGCCGAGCTGGTAGCAGACCACGAACCCGATCAACTCCGTGCCGCGCCAGGCCTCGAAGACCCGGCCGGTGCCGGTGCGGTGGGTCTGGATGCTCGTGATCAGCTGCCGGGAGGCGGCGGGCTCCGCCGGGTGTCCGTAGCGCCTCATGTGCCCGGCGTGCAGCAGGGCGTGGGCCTCGCCCAGGCTGTCCAGGCCGGTCTCGCGCAGCTCGGCCCCGGATTCGGCGAAGGCCCGGATCTCCCGGCGCACCGCCGTGCGGCGGTGGCTCTTCAGGCTGCCGAGGTAGCCCCCGAAGTCGGCCCACGGGGTGTGCAGCACGCAGTCGCCGACGGCCACGAAGGGCAGGTAGCCGCGCCGCTCCAGGCGCTCGCGCAGGGCGCTGGCGCGCTCGGGCACGTGCAGCACGGCGGCGGTGGGGTAGCCGCCCTCGGCGGCGAGGGCGTCCAGCTGGTCGAGCAGAGCCTCGGTGACGGTGCCCGCCGGGTCGGGCCCGGGCAGCAGGCCGGGGCGGTAGCCGCTGGGCAGGTAGCAGGCCAGGGCGGGGTGGAGCTGGTCCTGCGCCTCGGTCAACTCCTTCGCGCACGTGGTCAGTTCGGCGAGCTCGGCGGAGTCGAGGTGTTCGGCCACCGCCTCGGTGCTGCGGGCCAGCAGGGCCACCGGGTTGGCGAAGTGCCAGCCGTCCGGGCCGGTCTCGTAGGCGACCAGACCGCCCTGCGGGGTGCCGTCGGCCTCGGAGAGCACCGCGTAGTGGCAGCGGCCGGGCGCGCGGGCCTCGGCGGTGGCCAGCCAGTTCGGGAGGGAGTAGAGGTCGTTCGCCACCGAATCCCAGGCGGCTGCGACTTCACTGATGCGGTGCGAGTGACGGATCGCCCCGGTTATGAACGACATGAATGACTCCTGCCTTTTCTGTCTGCGGTTCCGTGCGAACTCCCGAAAACAGCACGAGCGGTCTGCTAGCGTACCCCCATGAATATCTGCGTCTTCCTTTCGGCGACCAATCTCGACGAGCGTTACGCCCGTCCGGTGCGCGATTTCGGCACGCTTCTGGCCGAGTACGGCCACACCCTGGTGTGGGGCGGTTCGAATGTCGGCCTGATGAAGGTGATAGCGGACAGCGTGGCCGAGGCCGGCGGTTCGATGATCGGTGTCTCGGTGGAATTCCTCTCGCACATCGTCCGGCCCGGCGTCGACGAGATGATCGTCACCGCCGACCTGGCCGAGCGCAAGGAATTGCTGCGGGAGAAGGCCGATGTCGTGGTGGTGGCCCCGGGCGGGATGGGGACGCTGGACGAGACCACCGACATCCTGGAGCTCAAGAACCACTACAAGACCGGTGTCCCGGTGATCATGCTGAACACCGAGGGTTTCTACAACGGTCTGCGCGAGCAGTTCCAGCGGATGGAGCAGGACGGCTTCCTGCCCATTCCGCTGGCCGAGCTGGTGCATTTCGCGGACACCGAGCAGGATGTGTTCGCCTACCTCGACAGCCGTGCCGAGGCGGCCGCGGCGGCCTGAGTCCCGAAGGCCGGGCCTGGCCGGGGGAGCGCCCCGGCCAGGCCCGGCCGCCGGTCTCAGCCCGTCCAGCCCCGGGCGGTCAGCCAGCCGCGGGCCCGCTCCAGCGGCGCGCGCCGCATGGTGTGGTGCATCCGGTCGGCCAGGCTCATCTCGCCGAGGGTCTGCCCGGTGGCGCCGACCTCGAAGATCGGCGTCCAGCCGCCCAGGCCGCCCCGGGCGTCCACCAGCCGGCCGGCCAGGTGACCGACCCAGACCTCGCAATCGCCCCGGTGCACCAGGCCGACCGCGCTGGTGGCGGTGGCCCCGAGCGGAGCGCCCGGGGTGGCCATCAGCTCCTTGAGCCGGGCCGGGCCGAGCCCGCCGACGAACCACTTGACCAGCGCACCGGGCAGCCCGTCCCAGGCGTCCACCGCCAGGCCGGTGTCCTCGACCAGCACGGGCACCTCGAGGTCGAGGGCCCGCACCTGCGCCAGCTTGTGCCGGACCACCTCGGCGGGGTCGGTGTGCTGCACCTCCAGGAGTTCGAGGTCCAGCGTGCCGACCTCCGGGAAGACCAGGCGGGTCTCCTCGATCTTGATGCTGTTCTGGCTCGCCAGCAGGATTCGGCTCACGTCACCCGGCCACTTTCAGTCGAGAAATTTCCGCATCGTACCATTCGACCGGCGGGTCTTCGTGGCGCAGCGGGAGAACGAACTTGAACGCCTCCGTCTCGTAGGACGGATATCCGCCGTGGGCGTCCGTGAATTTGGCCCGGATCTTCGCCCGGGTCTTCCGGCCCTGGGCGCCGAGCCGGGCGTGGAAAGAGCTGTTCGGCTGCATCATCAGGAAGACCGAATCGGTGATCCCGAAAGTCGACCGGCTGTGGTCCGCGCCGTAGACCGGAGAGAAGACGGCCAGGAAGTAGTCGATCCCGGCGAACCGGAAGCGCCATTTACCGCCGAGGATCTCCGCCCGGTCGCGGCCGGCCGGACAGACCGGATCGGCCTCGGCCAGCACGTCCACCAGCAGGCGGACGAGTTCGCCCAATTCCTCCACCCCGGTGCCGACCGCCGCGGCCGGGAAACGGTAGAGGAATCCGTCCAGGCCCTCCCGCTCGGCGTCCCGGGAGAAGGCCAGCAGCGGTTCCACCGAATCCTCCAGGTTCTCCCGGAGGGTGCGTAACGGGTCGAAGCACGGGGCGCCGCGCAGCCGGGCCTTGGTGGCGAAGGGGCAGAGGGTGCCGTTGACGATGGGCTCCATGGCCCGGACCGCGTCGGAGGGGGCGGTCAGGTGGGGGTCAGCCATGGCAGCCCCGCTCACGCGGCCGTGCGGCGGGCCAGCAGGTGGCCCCACTGGTGGTAGTGGTCCACCGGGTACTCGACGTGCGCCTTGTCGAGGGTCGGCGGCATGACGCGGTTGTGCTTCACCTCCCAGACCGGGCGGGAGGTGAAGTACTCCTTCCACCACGGTGCCTCCGGACAGATGGCCCGGCCCTGGTACTTCTCCTCGTACGGCAGCATGTAGTCGATGTAGAGCAGACCGCCCGGCTTCACGCAGGCGCCCACCTCGGTGACCATCTGCTCCAGCGAGTGCTCCAGGTTGTTGGAGTACTGGAGCGCGCCGCTGGTGAACACGGCGTCGAACTTCTGCTGCGGCGGCGCGGCCATGAAGTCGCCGTGCACCACCTCGACCAGGTCCTCCAGGCCCTCGGCCTTGACCCGGGAGGCGAGGCCGGGCATCAGCACCTCGCCGGTGAGGTCCTTCTTGTAGCCGCCGAACAGCGCGACCTCGTCGATGTCGATCGCCCACACCTTGAAGCCGCGGCGGGCGGCGGGCAGCACGTACTTGCCGTCGGCGCAGCCGATCACGGCCATGGTGGGCGGCTGCCCGGCGGGGGTGTTCTCCTCGATCCGCTGGAGCAGGCGGTAGTAGCGGGACTGCGGGGTGCCCCAGAGGCTGGACGTCTTCACAGCGGTGTTCCTTCCGAACGTACGTAACAGAGAAAGGAGTTCGGGCTAGAGGCCCTTGAAGAGGTGCGAGGTGGCGACCAAGGCGGTCTGCTCACCGGCCCGCACGGTGCCGTCGGCGCGCAGCGCCTCGTACGCGGCGAAGACCGTCGCGCTGCTGCGCTCCCAGACCTGGCCCCGGCCGGTCAGCCGGCGGAAGGCCAGGTCGGCCTGGTGGTCGGTGACCACCAGGGCGGTGCCGCCGCCGGCCACCACGGCCCGGTGGGCCTGGTGGGTGGTGGTGTCGCCGCCGATCGAGTGCAGACGGCCGATGTCGCCGGGGAAGCGGTCGGTGAGGCCGGCCGAGCCGGCCAGTACGGCGGCCAGCCGAGGGATGGGTTCGACCAGGTGGAGCCGGGGGGCCGGGCGGCCGGTCAGCTCCTGCAGGTCCTGGAAGCCGAGGTGGATGCCCCAGGCCAGGTCGCCCCGGCTGGAGGGGACCACCACGTGGTGCAGGTCGGCAGGATGCTGCTCGGCGAGCTCCCAGGCGATCTGCTTGTAGCCCTCGATGCCGATGCAGTGGCTGCCGGTCACCGGGTCGGTGATGCTCGACACGGTGAGCACCGCCGGGTCGTCGGCCAGGTCGGCGATGCAGCGGAGCCGGTCGCCGTCCTCCTCGAAGAGCCGCAAGTCGGCTCCGAGGCACTCCAGTTGGGCGCGGGTTGATTCGGGCAGGTAGTTGAAGGCGGCCACCACGCAGGCCAATCCGGCCGCCGCCGCGTGGGCGGCCAGCGCGTACCCGGCGTTGCCGGAGGAGCCGACCGCGACCGCCCGGTAGCCCCGGGCCACCGCGTGCGCGACCACCTGGGCCGCGAACCGGTCCTTGTGCGAGCCGGTGTGGCTGATCGCCTCGTTCTTGACCAGCACCTCCGGCAGGCCCGGGCGGGCGGTGAGCGGGGTGGGGCCGACGCCGAAGTTCCAGGCGCCGGGGTAGGGGAGCCGCTGCGCCAGGGGCGTGCCCTCGGCGTACCGGCAGTACAGGTTGGCGCTCTGCCCGGCCGCGTGGCAGGCGGGGCAGCCGCGCGGGTGGTCCTCCACCGGGTAGCGGGCCGCGCAGCGCACGCACTCCAGGCCGGTCAGCGCCGGGGAGAGGGGGGCGAAGGCGGCCATCAGGTCATCGTCCAGACGCGACCGGTGCCCTGCTCGTGGTCGGCGCCCGGCACGCAGAGCACCGACTCCTCGCCGGCGGCCTCCCACAGCTCCAGCGCGTCGGCCAGCGCGGCGGTGCGGCTGCTGCCCGCGCTGCCCCGGCCGAGGCCGGTGAGCAGGAAGAGCGGGGTGTCGGCCGGGCGGTGGGCCAGCAGCGCGTCGCGCAGCAGTAGGAAGCGGCGGCGGGCGAGTTCGGCGGCCGGCTCGGGGGTGGGGAAGAGCTCGGGCAGCTGCTCGCCGTTGTGCCGCAGCATGTAGGCGACCAGGCCCAGGCCGGAGGCGGCCAGGCCCTCGACCTGCCGCCGCACCTTCTCCTCGGTGTGGGTGTACAGGCAGAGCGAGAGCACGCCGAGCCCGCTGTTGAACGGGGCGCCGAGCGCGGCCGAGGCGTACTGCCAGGCGGAGAGCCCGGGCAGCACCCGGGCCGTCTCCAACTCCCGCTCCAGACCGGCTCGGTGGAGGTGGTGCAGGGCTGGCCCGGCCATCCCGAGCAGGCCCGGGTCGCCGCCCGAGAGCAGCACCACGGCGGCGCCCGCCGCCGAGTGCTCGGCGGCGATCCGGGTGCGGGCGGCGAACACGTCCTCGCCCTCGGCCAGCCGGTCGAGCACGTCGAAGCAGTCGGCGGCCGGGTTGATCAGGTCCTTCACCTCGGCCACGAAGACCGGGTGCCCGATCACCACCTCGGCCTCGGCCAGGGCGGCGGCCACCGAGGTGGTGACGTCCGCTCCGTAGCCGGTGCCCAGGATGCTGAGCGTCATCGTCCGTGCTCCTCTCCGGTGGTGCGGATCCGCAGGTGGCGGGCGGCGGCCAGGGCCCGCTGCAGGGCCTCCTCGGGGCTGGGCCCGGTGGCGGTCAGGAAGCCGTAGCAGGCGCCCTGGTCGGTGACCGCGGTGATCTCGTCCCCGGCGGCCTTGAGCCGGGTCCAGCCGACCTCGCCGGGGAAGGCGGCCAGCGCCTCGGCTCCGGTCACCTCGCCGAGCGGGCCGGTGCGCCGGGTGTACTTGAGCACCTGGGCGTAGCCGCCGGTCTCGGGGCGGTGGGTGGCGGCGGCGAGGTGCCGCCGCTCGATCCGGGGCTCCAACGCCTGGGCGAGCAGCAGCTCGTAGACGTCCACGCCGGTGGTGCGCAGCACCGCCTCGCCGATGTGTCCGCCGCCGAGCCGGGGGTTGACCTCGACCAGCTCGGGGCCCTCGGCCGTCCTGATGAACTCGATGTGCGCGGGCCCGGTGCCCCGGCCGAGCACCCGGAGCACCTCGCCGGCCCAGACCTCGATCTCCCGCTCCCAGGCGGTGCCGTGGCCGACCGGGAAGGTCAGGTCGAGCTCGCGGAACTCGGGCAGCTCGGACATCGTGCGGCTGCTGATGCCCAGCAGGGTGGTGCCCTCGGCGGTGCTGTACGTCTCGGCACTGAACAGCGGGCCGCAGGCGTACGGCTCGATCGTGATCCGCTCGGCCGGGACGCCCTTGGCGGTCAACCCGGCGATCAATGCGTCCACTTCGGCGGCGCTCTCGGCCAGGTGGACGTGCTTGCTGCTGGTGCCGGCCGCGTCCTTGACGATCGCGAGCGGGGGCCGCTGCGCGGCGGGGGTGGCGGCCCACCGGTCGCCGCGCACCGCGCGGGCGGCGGTGAGGCCGGCCTCGGCCAGGCGGTTGCGCACCGCGGTCTTGTCGCGGAACAGCGCCGACCCGCGCAACACGTTGGGGAAGCCGTACTCGGCGGCCAGCGCCTCGGCGATCGGCGACCAGGTGTCGGTGTTGGCGATCAGCCCGTCCACCGGGCCGAGCCCGTCCAGCGCCTTGCGGACGGCGCCGAGGTCGAAGGTGTCCACGTCCACGACCCGGACGCGCTCCCCGCAGGCGGCCAACTGCCGCCGGTAGTAGGCACGGTCGAAGGTCAGCAGGACGAGACCCACCCCGTGCCGCTCGGCGGCTGCGGCGAGGTGGTCAAGGCCGAAGGCGAGGGCCTCCAGCATCACCACGGTCGGCATCTCAACCCTCCCCGCCCGGACAGGGGAAGCCGGCCCGGTGCTGCTGCCAGTCGGTCACGCACCAGGGCAGCCCGAGCTCTCCGGGCGTGGTGACCCGGCGCGGGTACTGCTGCTCGTCGCGCTCGACCACCGGGGCGGGGCCGGCGAACACCTCGTTCAGGTACCGGTGCCCGGTGTCGGGGGCGATGAAGACCACGGGGTGCTCCGTCGACTGCGCCCGGCGCTGCGCGTGCCACCGGGCGACCACGTAGGCCGCGCCGCTGGAGAGGCCCGCGAAGACGCAGTGCTCGCGGAGCAGCTCGATGCAGCCGGAGCGGGCGTAGGTGAAGTCCATCCAGTGGATCTCGCGGTAGGCCTCGTAGGCGATGTTGCCGAACGGGATGCCGCTGCCGATCCCGGCGATCAGGAACTCCGGGTCCTCGACGGCCTGGCTGGCGAAGGAGACGGAGCCGAAGGGCTGCACGCCGATCAGCTCGGTCTGCACCCCGAGCTCGGTCAGGCCGCGGTGCAGGCCGCCGGTGGAGGCGCCGGTGCCGACCCCGCCGACCAGGGTGAGCCGCTCGGTGCCGAGCCCCTCGGCGAGTTGGCGGGCCACCGGGGCGTAGCCGTCGTAGTGGCCCTGGTCGTGGTACTGGCGCATCCAGTGTGCCCGGGGGTGATTCTTGACGAACTCCACCGCCAGCTCGACCCGGCCGGCCTGGTCGAGCTTGGCGTCCGGCGAGGAGCCGGGCTGGTCGACCACGGCGCCGAGCAGCTCCAACTGGGTCTTGAGAGTGGCGTCCACGGCCGGTGAGGCGATGATCCGGCACTCGAAGCCGTACCGCTTGCAGGCCAGCGCGAGCCCGTAGGCGTAGACCCCGCTGGAGCTGTCCACCAAGGTGTCGCCGGGGCGGATCACGCCCTCGGCCATCAGGCGCCGCACCGCCGCGAGGGCGGAGGTCACCTTCATCGATTCGAATCTGACGACGTACAGTCCGGCCTCCAGCCGGACGATGTCCGGCACGGCCAGCGCGTCTGCGATGTGGCTGAACAACAGGCCCCCTCGTGTTGCGTCCGGGCCCGTGAACGCACTTGTGGTGCACACGAACCCAGTCCCCCGACAGGCACCTGACACAACCTCATCGTGCTCGTACGGGCAACACTCGTATCGCGCACTACGTCAGGTAGCGTCGAGCTGCGACCGTCCGAGTGACGGTCCGTCAGAATTTCTACAGGGGGGGGCTCGGTGAATCCGGAAATCGGCTCGCGGCGCGATGTGTTGATTTTCTCCAAGCGGCTGGCCGGCGGGGTCCGGAAGGTGGCGCAGATCCTGGAGGGGCTCGGCCGCCAGCCCGTCCTGGTCTCGGCGCTGGCGGAGGACCTGAACCGGGATTCCTGCGCCGCGCACCTGGTGGTCGACTGGGAGCGGGACGGCCCGGAGGCGCTCGTGGCGGCGGCCGAGGCGGCCGGGGTGGTGCCGACGGCGGTGGTCAACTTCGTCGAGCCGCTGATCAGTTGGCAGCTGGCGGTGGCCCGGCACTACGGGCTGCCCGGCGGGGAGCCGGGCCGGGAGGCCCTGCTCAGCAAGGCCCGGGTGCGCGAGGAGCTGCGCCGGATCGGGCGCTCGGAGCTGGAGTTCCATGCCGGCCCGGCCGCCGGCATCGCGGTGGAGGCGGTGGCCCGGTACCCGGTCATCGTCAAGCCCTCGCGGGATTCCGGTGGCTCCCGGCTGGTCCGGCGGGCGGATGACGCGGCGGCGCTGGCCGCGCACCTGAAGGAGATCGAGGCGGTGGTCGGCCCGGACTTCGAGCTGATCGTGGAGGGCTACCTGGACGGCCGGGAGTTCTCGGTGGACGGGCCGCTGGTGGCGGGCGAGTTCCACGGCCTGTTCGTGGTGGAGAAGACCGAGCACGACGAGGAGCGCCACCACGACGCCGGCCTCAACGTCTCCCCGCCGACCTCCCCGCACGTGGCCCGGGGCGCGGCCGAACTCACTGCCGAGATAACCGAGTTGTGCCACCACCTGGGCCTGTCGCAGGGCTGGCTGCACGTGGAGGGCCGGGCCTTCGCCGACGGCAGCGCCGAGCTGGTGGAGATCAACCCCCGCCCCGGCGGCGGCCTCTACCGCAGCGCGACCATGCGCACCTGCGGGGTCGACCCGATCGAGCTCTCGGTGCTGGCCGCGCTCGGCGAGCTCGGCCCGGCGACGGCCCGGGGCTACCGCCGCAGCGAGGAGCTGCTGGCGCTCTACCCGGTGGACGCCGATCGGCCCGGCACCCTGACCGCGGCCACCCCGGTCGAGGAGATGCTGCGGATCCCGGGCGTGGTCGACGCGTACCGGACCATGGGGTATCGGGTGGAATCCTTCGACCAGGAGAACATCTTCGCCGAGTTCCTGCTCACGGCGGCGAGCCCGGCCGCGCTGGCCGAGGTGGCCGAACGGGTCCGGGCGGCCTTCCGCTACACCTTCGAGTAGCCACGCCTTCGGAAGGGCCGGGGTCAGGGCGCCCAGGTGGTGACCCGGGCCACGGCGGCCGTCCAGCTGAAGCCCATCGAGGCGCCCAGCAGCAGGATCAGGTCGCCCTGGCGGGCCCGGCCGCTCTCCACCAGCTGGTGCAGGCCCAGCAGTTGGTCGGCCCCGCCGACGTGGCCCACGTCCAGGCCCCAGTCGTGCATGGTGCGGCCGGCCTCGATGCCGAGCGGCTTGTGGAACTGGCCCTCGGCGAACGGGGTGCCGAAGTTCGCGTGCACCAGGAAGGCCACCTCGCCGAGGGTGGCCTCCGCGTCCCGCAGGGCCTGGCCGACGGTGGCGTGCATCTGGGCGGCCAGCCGGCCGAAGACGGCCGCCGGGTTCGGCTCCTTGGCGAACCAGGCGGCCTTGCGGCCGCGGATGTCCACCGGCCCGGGCCGCTCGTACGGGGTGTCCGTCCAGCCGTCGTAGCCCCGGCAGACCGGCTCCAGCTCGGGGGAGGCGGCCGAGGCGCTGGCCAGCAGCTGGAGCGGGCCGCCGTAGCGGGAGAGCACCAGGGCCGCCGCGCCGTCCCCGAAGACGCCGTTGTCGTCGGAGCGCCAGCGGTCGAAGCGCGGCAGCCGGAAGGCGTCCGCGCAGGTCAGCAGGACGGCCCGGTCGGCCGGGTGGGAGGCCAGGTGCGAGGCGGCCAGCTCCAGGCCGGCCAGGCCGCCGTTGGCACCCGGGGAGATGTCCAGGGCCAGCGCGTTGCCGCCCAGCACCTCGCGCTGGACGTAGTGGGCCGGGGTCCACATGTCCTGGCCCTGGTGGAACATCGAGGCGTGCAGGACCAGTCCGAAGTCGGGCGTCTTGTGCCCGCTGCGCCGGACGGCTCTGGAGGCCGCGGCCACCGCCATGTCGACGGCGGGCAGCCCGGGCGGGGCGGCCGTCACCGAGCGGATCTGGTAGCTCTCGAAGTCCTTCCGGTCATAGGCGCCGGCCTCGGCCGCCTCGGCGGCGCTCACCGTCGGCGGCAGGTAGGCACCCAGGCCGGCTATGTAGAGGTTGTCCCATCTCATGGTGCTCCTCGGGGAGTTGGTATGTGGGAACGCGACAGGCCGCCGGTTCCGCCAGGGGGATGGGCGGGAACCGGCGGCCTGGGTGAGCGGCCCGGTGGGGCCGTCGGTGGCCGGGGCCGTCAGTGGCCGGGGGCCTTGGCGGCCTCCGGGTCGGGCTTGCCGAGACCACGGAAGCCGACCAGGCCGTTGACGATGCTCAGGCCGAGCATCACCAGCAGGGCGGTGGCCGCGATCGAGATGCCGCTCACCAGCGAGGCGTTGGCGCTGTGGCCGGAGGCCAGCTGGTGGGTGACGCGGTTGTTGAAGACGGTGACGGCGATCGCCAGACCGAAGGCGGCGCCGAGCTGGGTGGAGGCGTTGAGCAGGGCGGAGGTGGTGCCCGCGTCCTCCTCGGTGGCCTGCGAGGTGCCGACCACCGGGGTGGCGATCAGGCAGAGCACCAGACCGACCCCGAAGAGCGCGGAGAGCGGGAGCATGAAGCCCCAGAAGCTGCTGTGCTGCGGGATGGCGATCGCCACCGCCAGGGTGCCGCCCAGCACCAGGGTGCCGAGCAGGTACATCGGACGGGCGCCGATCTTGGTGATGAGCTGCGAGGCGATCGGCGCGCAGATCATCAGGCCGAGGCTGGTCGGGATCCAGGCCAGACCGGTCTGGAGGGTGGAGTAGCCGAGCACGTTCTGCAGGTAGAGCGGGATCAGGAAGAACAGCGGCATCATCAGGCCGGCGGTGAGGAACTCGCCGAGCGCCCCGGAGACCACGGCCCGGCTGCGGAACAGCCGGAGCGGGACGAGCGGCGCCTTGCTCTTGCTCTCGACCACCACGAAGGCGATCAGGAGCGCGACGGCGGCGGCGAAGCAACCGATCGTGGTCGCCGAGCCCCAGCCGTGCTGGTCGGTGGTGACGATGCCGTAGACCAGCAGCAGCACGCCGGCGGTGGCCGTGAAGGCACCGATCAGGTCGACCGGCGGACGCGGGCCGCTGCGGACGGAGCGGGTGACCAGGGCCACCGCGCCGAGACCGACCACCAGGCCGATCGGCACGTTGATCCAGAAGGCCCACCGCCAGTCGGCGTTGGCGATCGCGCCACCGATGATGGTGCCGACGCTGGCGCCGATGCCGATCACCGCACCCCAGATGCCGAACGCCTTGCTGCGCTCACCGGGGTCGGGGAAGGAGGTGACGAGGATGGAGAGCGAGGCGGGCGAGAGCGCGGCGGCGGCGATGCCCTGCGCGGCCCGGGAGGCCAGCAACTGGCCCTCGCTGTGGGCGAACCCGGCGGTGAAGGAGGCGATGGTGAACACGGCCAGACCACCGATGAACATCGCCTTGCGGCCCAGCACGTCGGAGAGCCGGCCGCCGAGCAGCAGCAGACCGCCGAAGAGCAGGACGTAGATGTTCATGACCCACTGGAGGCCGGTGGTGGACAGGCCGATCGACTCCTTGAGCCGCGGGCCCATCACGTTCACGACCGAGGAGTCGATGGCGATGATGAACTGCGCGAGGGAGACGACGATCAGCACCCACCACCGCTTGGGGTTCGCTTCCACAGCGGCGGCTCCTGGCGCCTGGTTGGCGGAGGCCCCGGAACCAGGGCCTGAGGCACGCGCTGCCTCGGCGGACTCGGTCTTCATGGTGGCTGCTCCTTAGACGGATGACTGCGGGACTGTCGCCTGGGTCACGCTAGGGAAGGGGGCTGAAGGGCCACTAAAGCGTTGAGTTGACCAGCTGTTGACCATACGTATGCGGAGCTCCCCGGCCGGCCCGGGGCGTGCAACCCGGGCTTTAGCGCCCCCGCCGAGGCTTGCCCCCGACTCTGTGGGACTCCAGGAGAGGGAAGGCGATGACAGCTGCACTGAACACCCAGGTGTGTGTGGTGGGAGGCGGCCCGGCGGGACTCGCCCTCGCGCTCGAACTCGCCCGGTACTCCCGCGAGGTGGTCGTCGTCGAGCAGAGCGGGCACTTCAACCGCTCGTTCCGCGGCGAGTCCATCTCGCCCGACTCGGTCTGGATGCTGGAGAAGCTCGGCATCCTCGACCAGGTCAGAGACAGCACGCTGCGCACCGAGCGGATGGTCATCACCGACGGCGGCAAGGACGTGCTCTCCGCCGACTTCGCCGACTTCGACGAGCCCAGCCGCTACCCGATGGAGCTGCCCCAGCCGGTGCTCCTGGAGGCGCTGGCCGCCGAGGCCGCCCACCACCCCGGCTTCGCGCTGCTGCGCCGCACCACCGCCACCGGCCTGATCCACGACGGGGACAGGGTGGCCGGCGTCAGCTGCACCGGCCCGGACGGGCCGCTGGAGATCCGGGCCAAGCTGGTGGTCGCCGCCGACGGCCGGTTCAGCAAGATCCGCGAGATGGCCGGGATGCGCTACGACAAGATCCCGCTGGAGCGGGACTTCGTCTGGTTCAAGGTACCGATCCCGGAGAGCTGGGACGGCCACACCCTGCGGGTGCGCATCCTCGGCGACCGGCACGGCCTGTTCATCCCGACCGTGCCCGACCTGATCCGGATCGGCTTCAACATCCCCAAGGGCGGCCTGCGCGAGCTGCGCAAGGAGGGCATCGGCGCCCTGCACGAGCGGATCGACGAGCTGGCCCCCGAGCTCTCCCAGGGCGTCCGGGAGCACGTCAAGGGCTGGTCCGACACCTCGATGCTGGACATCTTCACCGCCGTCGTCCCCGAGTGGTCCGTCCCCGGCCTGGTGCTGATCGGCGACGCCGCGCACACCCTCACCCCGGTGCTCGGCCAGGGCGTCAACCAGGCCATGGTGGACGCGATCACGCTCGCCCCGCTGGTCTCCCGCGCGCTGCTGGCCGCCGACCCGTACCGGGCCCTGGACGAGGCAGGCCGCACCTTCCAGGCCGCCCGCGAGGAGGCCGTCTCCACCGCCCGGCGGCTCCAGATGCGCCAGGAGCGCGCCTTCGCGCTCTCCCACCCGCTGGCGGTCGCGCTGCGCCGCGCGGTCTACCGGGTGGTCTCGGTCAGCCCCGGCCTCAAGCGCTCGATCGTCGGCGGCGTCTACTACCAGCTCCAGGACCAGGTGCGGCGCAGCGGCAAGCCGCTGGAGCTCGCCCCGGCCACCCGCCCGGCCGCCCCCGCGCCCGCGCCGGTGACCGACAACGCCCGCTGACCAAGGGCGACTTGACGTCTTCCCCGACCGCCGCCACGAACGGAGAGCCCGATGACCGAAGCCGAGCCGCAGGACTTCCCCTTCGAACGGACCTCGGCCCTGCACCCCTGCCCGCACTACGCCCGGCTCCGCGAGGAATCCGCCCTGGCCGCGATCCGGATGCCCAGCGGCGACACCGGGCAGCTGGTGACGCGGTACGAGGACGTGCGCTCCGTCCTCTCCGACGACCGGTTCAGCCGGGCCGCCACCATGGAGGACGGCGCCCCGCGCTACGGCCCGGCCCCGCAGAAGTTCAAGACCCTGCTCAACATGGACGACCCGGAGCACAGCAGAGTGCGCCGCCTGGTCTCCCGCGAGTTCACCGCCCGCCGGGTGGCCGGGCTCAGACCGCGGATCCAGGAGTTCACCGACCGGCTGCTGGACGAGATGGCCGCCGTGGAGGCCCGCGAGGTCGACCTGGTGAAGGCGCTGGCCTTCCCGCTGCCGGTGCTGATGATCTGCGAGCTGCTGGGCGTCCCGTTCGAGGACCGGGAGCAGTTCGCCGCCTGGTCCGACTCCTTCATGTCGATCACCGCCGTCTCGGTGGAGGAGATCCTCGCCGCCCAGCGCGCGCTCTACGTCTACCTGGCGGGCCTGATCAAGGCCAAGCGGGAGAACCCCGGCCAGGACCTGCTCTCCGCCCTCACCCAGATCTCCGACTCCGACGAAGGCCGGCTCAGCGAGGAGGAGCTCACCTTCCTCGGCATCAGCCTGCTGCTGGCCGGCCACGAGACCACCGCCAACTCGATCGCCAACGGCGTGACCGCCCTGCTCAGCCACCCCGACCAGCTGGAGATCCTGCGCAAGGAGCCCGAGCTGATGCCCGGGGCGGTGGAGGAGCTGCTCCGGCTCTTCCCGCCCGGGGACGAGACCCTGCTGCGGATCGCCCTGGAGGACGTGGAGATCGACGGCCAGGTGGTGCCCGCCGGGCACGCCGTGCTCCCCTCGCTCGGCTCGGCCAACCGCGACGAGCGGCACTTCGAGCAGGCCGAGGTCTTCGACGTGCGCCGCCAGCAGGTCGACCACATGACCTTCGGCCAGGGCGCCCACTACTGCCTCGGCTCGGGCCTGGCCCGCGCCGAACTCCAGATCGTCATCGAGACCCTGATCCGGCGCTTCCCGACCCTGCGGCTCGCCGTGCCGCTCGCGGAAGTGCCCCGCCACACCGGCCGCCTCGTGCACGGTGTCAGCAGGCTCCCGGTGGCGTGGTGAACGGCCGCCTCCCGGCGCTGTTCCGGGTCGGGCCCTCGCTGGCCACGCTGGACCGGGATTACGCCCGGGCCGGCCGTGTCGACAGCGCGGCACCCGTCCAGGCGCGGCACCAGGTCGCCGTCGCCGCGCCACCGGGTCAGGTCTTCGCCCTGATCACGGACGTGGCCGGCTGGCCGCGGTGGTTCCCGGCGGTGGAGGGCGTCGAGCTCTCCCCGGGTCCGCTGCGGCCCGGCTCCGAGTTCCGCTGGCGCAACGGCAAGAACCGCATCCGCTCGACCGTCGCCACCCTCATACCCGGGCAGGAGATCAGCTGGACCGGCGTCTGCTCCGGCGCCCGCGCCGTCCGGCGGCACCTGCTGACTGAGACCGCCGACGGCGGCACCCTGCTGACCGTCGAAGAGTCCATGTCGGGTCTCCTGCTCACCCTGTTCTACGACAGCGACAGACTCCAACGGGCAACCGGCGCATGGCTGGAGGCCCTCCAGGCCATTGCGGAAAGAGGTTGGCGAGATGGGTTTCAGCCCGGTCAGTCTGGGAGTTCGGTTCCTGCTTGAGCTCTCGGCTCTGGCAGCCTTCGGTTACTGGGGCTTCAAGACGGCCCCCGGCGGCATGCGGGTGCTCGCGCTCATCGCGCTCCCGATCATCACGGCCGTCCTCTGGACGGTCTTCGCCACCCCCGGCGACCCCTCCCGCAACGGCGGCACGGTCATCGCCACCCCGGGCCCGCTCCGCTTCGTCCTGGAGCTGGTCATCCTCTTCGGCGCGGCCTGGGCCCTCTACAACGCGGGCGCCAAGACCCCGGCGATGGTCCTGCTGGTCGTCCTGGTGATCTACCACCTGACGGCGCTGGACCGCGTCTTCTGGCTCTTCCGACACTGAACCGTTCGGCAGCACCAGCCAGTTGCACTATCAGGGGCGCGGGGCCCCTCTTGATTAACTGCGCGCGCGACCGGCCATGCACCTTCGTAGAGGGCCGATCGCGCACGTAGTTGATTGAGCTGGGCCCCGCGCCCCCGGGCGTGTGCAACTGGCCCTTTAGTCGAAGGCTCCACGCTCGCAGCAACGCGACCCATCCGCCCGAGCGGGGAGACTCCCTATGACCATCGCCACCCACGAAGCGACCGTACGGGAACGGCTGCGCACCCTGGCCGCCGCAGGCGAACTCGCCGCCCGCTACCCGGAGATCCCGCAGATCCTGGCCACCGCCGGCCCGGAGGAGATCGCCGCCGCCGGCCGCCAGCTCTCCCGGCTGAAGCCCGAGGAGGTCATCGCCCTGCACCCCGGCACGGACACCTTCACCGTCGCCGTGACCGGCTCCTCGACCCTCGGCGGCCTGCTGCCCGCCCTGACCGGTGAACTCGCCCGGCACGGCCTGCTGCTCCGCCCCTGGGTGGGCGACTTCGACGGCTGGATCACCGAACTCCAGGACACTGACAGCGAGTTGTACCAGGCCAAGGCAGACCTCACGCTCTGCGTGCTGGACGCCGCTGCGGTGCTGCGCTCGCTCCCGACCCCGTGGCAGGCCGCCGATGCCGCCGCCGCGACGGCGGCCACCCTGGCTCAGCTGGACCGGCTGGCCGCGCACTACCTGGAGCACGGCACCGGCACCCTGGTGCTCAACACCGTCCCGCTGCTGCGCGGCTGGACCCACCAGCTGGTCGATCTCGCGTCCCGGGCCCAACTGGGCATCACCTGGCGCGAGTTCAATGCTGGTCTGCTCAAGCTGGCGGCCAAGTACGACCGGGTCGCGGTGCTCGACCTGGAGCCGCTGCTGGCCGAGTCCGGGCCGGTCAACGACCCGCGGCTGGCGGTATACGCCAAGGCCGAGTACGGCGACGAGCTGCTCGGCCGGTACGCCCGCGAGGTGGGGCACCTGGCCCGGACGGTCAAGGGCCGCACCAAGAAGGTGCTGGTGGTCGACCTGGACAACACGCTCTGGGACGGCATCCTGGGCGACGACGGCGCGGACGGCATCGCGGCCGCCGTGACCTTCCGGGGCGAGGCCTTCGGCCGGTTCCAGCAGGTGGTCAAGCAGATCGGCTCGCAGGGCGTGCTGCTCGCGGTGAGCAGCAAGAACGACCAGGAGCCGGTGGTGGACGTGCTGACCAGCCACCCCGACATGGTGCTGCGGGCCGCGGACTTCGTCCGGATCAACGCCAACTGGCAGCCCAAGGACGCCAATCTGCAGGACATCGCGCAGCGGCTCAACCTCGGGGTGGACAGCTTCGTCTTCGCCGACGACTCCTCCTTCGAGACCGGCCTGGTGGCCAGCTCGCTGCCCTCGGTCGCGGTGATCCGGCTCGACGAGGAGCCGGCCCTGCACGTGGCCAAGCTGCTGGCCGACAACTGGTTCGACGTGCGCGAGCTGACGGCCGAGGACCGGGCCCGGGCCGGGCTGTACCGCAGCGAGGAGGCCCGGCAGACGCTGCTGGAGAGCACCGGGTCGATGGAGGAGTACCTGGCCCAGCTGGAGGTGGTCGTCGACCTCTCCCCGGTGCAGGAGCACGAGATCGCCCGGCTGGCCCAACTGACGCTGCGCACAAACCAGTTCAACCTCACCACCGAGCGGCTCCAGGTGGCTGACGTGCGCGAGCGCCTCGCCGACGACTCGCACCTGGTGCTGGCCGTCCGCACCGCCGACCGGTTCGGCGACCAGGGGCTGGTGGGCGGGGTGTTCGCGCACACCGAGGGCGACGCGCTGGCCATCGACAACGTGATCCTGAGCTGCCGGGTGTTCTCCCGGGGCATCGAGCAGACGGCGATCGCCACCGTGCTGGCCGAGGCGGCCCGGCGCGGGCTGCGCCGGGTGACGGCCTCGTACCGGCCGACCAAGAAGAACCACAAGGTGCGGGAGTTCTACCCCTCGGTGGGCTTCGCCCGGGCCGGCGGCACCGACGAGGAGCCGGACTTCGCGCACGACCTGGCCGAGCGGCTGGAGGTGCCCGGCCATGTCCGGGTCGCGGCCCGGTTCTGACCCGGGGGATCCGGTCGGCCAGTCCTGGTGGCGTGGCTTCGTGCTCTACGGCCTCTTCCACGGCTTCGCCGACGACGACCTGGCCGCGCTGGTCCTCGGCCTGCGCGGCCCCGCCCCGGGCCACCCGGAGCGGGCCGTCCCCTGGCTGCCGCCCACACCCGAGGAGCGCGACCTCTGGGCCCGGGCGTCCGAGTAGCCCAACCGGCGCTCCTGGCAAGGGAAGTGGCGCCGCAAGGGGCCCTAAAGCTCCGCCCCCGAGTATCGATCCTGTTGGTCCAGCTCCGACGGCCTGCCCGTCGGCGAGTCAGAGGCGAGGGGAAGACGTTGACGGGTTTCGAAACATTCACCGAGCTGGTGCTGCACCGCACGGCGGATCTTGGCGAGAAGGACGCCTTCATCTTCCTGCACGACAACGCGGCCGGCACCGGCGCCGAGCACCTCACGTACAACGGCCTGGACGCCGAGGCCAAGCGGATCGCCTCCTGGCTGCAGGCCCAGGGGGCGGAGGGCGGCCAGGTGCTGCTGCTCTACCCCTCCAGCGCGGACTTCGTGAAGGCCTTCACCGCCTGCCTGTACGCCGGTTCGGTGGCCGTGCCGGCCCCGCTGCCGGGTGACCAGGGGCACCACTTCGCCCGGGTCTCGGGCATCCTGCGCGACGCCGAGGTCAAG
Source organism: Kitasatospora sp. MMS16-BH015 (assembly GCF_002943525.1). NCBI lineage: Bacteria > Bacillati > Actinomycetota > Actinomycetes > Kitasatosporales > Streptomycetaceae > Kitasatospora > Kitasatospora sp. MMS16-BH015. The sequence goes on from NZ_CP025394.1 coordinate 4,723,624, forward strand.
GCGGTGCTCACCGACAGCGCCAACGAGCCCAACATCAGCGCCTGGCTGCGCGAGGCGGGCTTCACCGACATCAACTGCCTGGCCACCGACCGGCCAGGCGAGGGCGACCCGTCGGCCTGGACGGCACCGAAGCTGACCCCGGAGTCGCTGGCCTTCCTGCAGTACACCTCGGGCTCGACCAGCAGCCCCAAGGGCGTGATGGTCTCGCACTTCAACCTGCTCTCCAACGAGTACGCGATCCAGCGCTCGACCAGCAGCGACGAGAACTCCCGGTTGGGCGGCTGGCTGCCCTTCTACCACGACATGGGCCTGATCGGGCACATCCTCCAGCCGCTCTGGCTGGGCGGATCGGCCGCGCTGATGTCGCCGGTCTCCTTCCTCAAGCGGCCGTTCCGCTGGCTGCAGATGATCGACCAGTACAAGGTGACCATCGGCGGCGGCCCGAACTTCGCCTTCGACCTGTGCACCCGCCGGGTCACCGACGAGCAGCTGGCCACCCTCGACCTGTCCAGCTGGAAGGTGGCCTGCAACGGCGCCGAGCCGGTCCGGGCCGAGACCATCCGGGCCTTCACCGAGCGGTTCGAGCCGGCCGGCTTCACCCCCGAGGCGTTCTTCCCCTGCTACGGCATGGCGGAGACCACGCTGCTGGTCTCCGGCACCCCGTACGGGCAGAAGCCGGTGATCCGCAGCGCGGACATCGCCGCCCTGGAGCTCGGCACCCTGCGCGAGCCCGCCGAGGGCGCCCCGGCCCGCACCCTGGTCTCCAGCGGCGTCTTCCAGGACTTCGACGTGCGGATCGTCGACCCGCAGGAGCACACCGAGCGCCCCGAGGGCGGGGTCGGCGAGATCTGGGTCAAGGGCGACAGCGTGGCCGGCGGCTACTGGAAGCGGCCGGAGACCAACGCGGAGATCTTCCAGGCCGTGATCCTCGGCGGCGAGCAGGGCCCGGACGCCGGCTGGCTGCGCACCGGCGACCTGGGCGTGCTGGAGAGCGGCCAGCTCTACGTCACCGGCCGGCTCAAGGAGATGATCCTGATCAACGGCCGGAACATCTACCCGCACGACGTGGAGCGCACGGTGCAGGCGCTGGACCCGGCGCTGGCCCCCGGCAACGGCGCGGTCTTCTCGGTGGACACCGGCGAGGAGCACCTGGTCATCGTCCAGGAGATCAAGCCCAACTCCCCCTCGGCGGCCGACCTCCCGGCGCTGGCCGCGCAGGTCCGCACGCTGATCAGCAAGGAGTTCACCGTCGCGGGCAGCGTGGTGCTGGTCAAGCCGGGCACCATCCGCAAGACCACCAGCGGCAAGCTGCAGCGCACCCTGATGCGCCAGCTCCTGATCGAGGGCAAGCTCACCCCGCTGCACGAGGTGCTGGAGGACGGGGTCAAGGCCCTGGTGGACGCCGCCGCGCTGGCCTCGGTGGGCTGACATGGACCACGCTCCCTACCTGCTGGCCGAGCAGCTGGAACGCGACCTCGGTGACCCGGAGGGCCCGGGCGTGGTGTTCAGCCACGCCAACTCGCTGGCCCTGGACGAGACGGAGGAGTTCCCGGCCGCGATCTGCCGGCGGCTGGAGGAGCTCGGCGTCCACGAGTACTACGTCCCGGCCCAGTACGGCGGGCGGTTGGAGACCTACGAGCAGGTGCTCCAGCTGATCCGCACGGTGGCCCGGCGCGACCTCACGGTGGCGATCGGACACGGCAAGACCTACCTGGGCGGGGTCTGCGTCTGGGTGGCCGGCTCGCCCGAGCAGGCCACCGCACTGGGCGCGGACATCAAGGCCGGCCTGCCGGTCTCGCTCGGCCTGACCGAACGCGCCCACGGCAGCGACCTGCTGGCCGGCGAGGTGCAGGGCGTGCCGACCGAGGACGGCGGCTGGCTGGTCAGCGGCGAGAAGTGGCTGATCAACAACGCCACCCGCGGCTCGCTGCTCTCGCTGCTGACCCGCACCGACCCGGCCGCCGGGCCGCGCGCCTTCAGCGTGCTGCTGGTCGACAAGCGGGCCATCCCGCAGGAGAGTTACCGCCACCTGCCGAAGATCCACACCCACGGGATCCGCGGCGCCGACATCTCCGGCATCGCCTTCACCGAGGCGCCGGTGGCCGGCTCGGCGGTGGTCGGCGAGGCCGGCAGCGGCATCGAGATCGTGCTCAAGGCGCTCCAGCTGACCCGCACCATGTGTGCCGCGCTCTCCCTCGGGGCGGCCGACCACGCGCTGGCCATCGTGCTCGACTTCGTCGAGGAGCGCGAGCTCTACGGCCGCAAGCTGGTCGAACTCCCGCAGGCCCGGCACCTGTTGGCCGGAGCCGCCGCCGACGTGCTGCTGGACGAGGCGCTCGCACTGACCGCCTCGCGCGGCGTGCACACCCTCACCGAGGAGCTGTCGGTCACCGCCGCCGTCACCAAGTACCTGGTGCCCACCGGCACCGAGGGCGTCATCGCCGACCTCACCAAGCTGCTCGGCGCCCGGGCCTTCCTCAAGGACGTGCACGCCCGGGGGATGTTCCAGAAGGTCGACCGGGACCACCGGATCGTCGGCCTCTTCGACGGCAACACCCTCGTCAACCTCAGCTCCCTGGTGAGCCAGTTCCGCTCGCTGGTGCGCGGGTACCGCCGGGGCACCGGCGGACTCGACGGTGCCGGCGCGGCGTACGACCTGGCACGGCCGCTGCCGCCCCTGGCGCCCGAGCGGCTCTCGCTCGTCGCCCGGTACGGCAGCGGCGTCATCGCCTCGCTGCCCGGCTCGGTCGAGGCGCTGCGCGCGGAGGCGGACGCCAACCCGGCGTACAAGCCCGCGCTGGCCCACGCCGAGCGCCTGGTCGCGGCCGTGGCCCGCGTCCACGAGGCGATGGAGGCCCACCAGAACGCGCTCACCGACGTGCCGCCCGAGGCCTTCGACGTGGCCCGCAGCTACGCCCTGTGCTTCGCCGCGGCCGCCGCCCTCGGCATCTGGCGGCACAACCACCGGGCAGCCGAGCAGGGCCGCACCGCCGGGCTCTGGCAGGACGGGCTCTGGCTGCGCGCCACGCTGGCCCGGGTGCTGGGCCGGCTCGGTGAGCCCACCGACGACCGGGAGGCCGCCGAGGCGCTCCTGGAGCAGGTCCGGGCAGTGCGCGGCGAGGGGCTGCTCCCCTCGCTCCTTCCGCTGGCCCTGAAGCACAACGACGAGGGGACGTCATGCTGAACCAAGCCGCCGACCAGGTGGTCGGTCCCGATATCGGAGCGGAGGCCCGCGCCGTCGCCCGGGTGGCCGAGATCGAGCGGGCCTTCGGTGACCCGACCGACGCCACCAACCCGGTGGGCTTCGCCCGCCTGCTGGAGGCCGACGAGGCGGGGGAGCTCTCCGCCGAGGGCGAGAAGATCCTGGACGACCTCGGCTTCAACGCCGAGTTCGTGCCCGTCGAGCTGGGCGGCCGGCTGGAGCAGCTGGACACCCTGACCCGGGTGGTCCGGCAGGTCTTCCGCCGGGACATCGCGCTCGGGCTCGGCTACGGCGTGACCTCCTTCATGGCCTCGGTCAACGTCTGGGCGGCCGGCAGCGAGGCCCAGCAGCGCAAGCTGGCGGACATCCTGCTGCGCGGCGGCAAGGTCTCGGTGGCGTACCACGAGCTGGCGCACGGCAACGACTTCGTGCGCAACGAGTTCGAGGCCCGCCCCTCGGCCGAGGGCGGCTACCTGCTCGACGGCGAGAAGCAGGTCATCAACAACGCCGGCCGAGCCGCCGCCTGGCTGCTGTTCAGCCGCACCTCGCAGGCCCCGGGCAGCCGCAGCCACTCGGTGCTGATGGTCGAGCGGGCCCGGATCGACACCGAGCGGCTGCGGGTGCTGCCCCGCTACGGCACGGTCGGGGTGCGCGGCTGCTACCTCTCCGGCCTGGACTTCGACCGGGCCCCGGTGCCCGGCGAGGCGCTGGTCGGCGCGGAGGGCCAGGGCGTCGAACTCGCCCTGCGATCCTTCCAGATGACCCGCAGCGCGATCCCCGGCATGGCGCTCGGCGCGGCCGACACCGCGCTGCGCACGGTGGTCGGCTTCGCGGTGAGCCGGGAGCTCTACGGCAAGTCACTGCTGAAGATCCCGCACGCCAAGTCCACCCTCGGCACCGCCTTCCTGGACCTGCTGATCAGCGACAGCCTCTCGCTGGTCGGCACCCGCGCGGTGCACCTGCTGCCCGACGAGACCAGCGTCTACGCCTCGGCGGTCAAGTACCTGGTGCCGAAGATCCTGACCGAGACGATGTACGAGCTCTCGATCGTGCTCGGCGCCCGGTTCTACGTCCGCGAGGGCGAGCACGGGATCTTCCAGAAGCACGTGCGCGACCTGCCGGTGCTCAGCCTCGGCCACGCCGGCTCGGCCGCCTGCCAGGCCACCATCATCCCGCAACTGCCCCGGCTGGCCCGCAAGTCCTGGTTCCGGGCCGAGCCCGCCCCGGCCGAGCTGTTCCAGCCGCGCAGCCCGCTGCCGCCGATCCGCTACGAGCAACTCGCCCTGGCCACCGGCCGGGACAGCCTCTCGGCCGCGCTGGTGGCCGCCGTGGACGAGCTGCCCACCACCAACCCGGAGGAGCGGGCGATCCAGAGCCTGGCCCTGCGGTTGATGGACGAGCTGCGCCAAGTCCAGGAAGCCGCCCTCCAGTTGTCCCCGCAGGACCGCACCGCGCTGGCCAGCCCGAGCAGCTTCTCGCTGGCCGACCGGTACGCGGTGCTGCTGGCCGCCTCCGCCGTGCTCGGCGTCTGGCGCGAGGCCCGCGGCGGGGAGGACGCCTTCCTGGCCGACCCGGCCTGGGCCGCCGCCGCCCTGCACCGCCTGGCCAAGCGGCTCGGCCAGCAGCCGGCCCCGCTGCCCGCCTCCTGCGAGGAGCGGCTGCACGAGGAGGTCGTCCGCCGCTTCACCGAGCACCGCAGCTACGACCTGTACGACACGCCCCTCGCGGGCTGAGCCACCCACCGGAACCGACCCTAGGAGCGCCCCATGTCCGTCCCCACCACCAACCGGCCCGCAGGCGGGGCCGGGCACACCGCCGAATCCCTCACCGTCTGGCTGGCCGACCGGATCGCGGTCTACCTCAAGCGCCAGCCCTCCGAGATCGACCCGACCGTCCCGCTCGCCGAGTACGGGCTCAACTCCGTGGCGGCGCTGGGCCTGTGCGGCGACATCGAGGAGGACTTCGACCTGATCCTGGAGCCCACCGCGGCCTGGGACTACCCGACGGTCGAGGCGCTGGCCGGCCACCTGCTGGAGGAGTTCGCCGCCCAGGCCCAGGACAGCTCTCGATGAGCACCCCCGCCGAGAAGACCGGGCCTGACCGCCGCATCGCGGTGGTCGGCCTGGACTGCCGCTTCCCCGGAGCGCCGGACCCAGCCGCCTACTGGGACCTGCTGATGCGCTCCGGGGACGGGGTCGGCCAGGTGCCCGACACCAGATGGCTGGGCGCCGACTTCTACTCGCCCGAGGGCGAGGAGGGTCGCACCAACACCACCGAGGGCGGGTTCATCGCCGACCCGGACGTCTTCGACAACGAGTTCTTCACCATCTCGCCCCGCGAGGCCGCCGCGATGGACCCGCAGCAGCGCCTGCTGCTGCACACCGCATGGCGGGCCCTGGAGAACGCCGGGGTGGCCCCGAGCAGCCTCGCGGGCACCCGGACGGGCGTCTTCGTCGGCATCATGGGCAACGAGTGGGCCCAGCTGCACCTGACCGACTACGACCGGATCACCGCCCAGGTCGGCTCCGGCAACGGCTACTGCATGACGGCCAACCGGATCTCCTACCACCTCGACCTCAAGGGGCCCTCGCTGGCCGTGGACACGGCCTGCTCCTCCTCCCTGGTCGCGGTGCACCTGGCCGGCAACGCGCTGCTCTCCGGCGAGTGCGACTACGCGCTGGCCGGCGGGGTCAACGTCCAGCTCACCCCGGCGCTGGGCATCTTCTACACCCAGGCCGGGCTCTCCGCCCCGGACGGCCGGTGCAAGCCGTTCAGCTCCGAGGCGGACGGCATCGGGCGCGGCGAGGGCGTCGGCGTGGTGGTGCTCCGCCGCCTCGAGGACGCCCTGGCCGACGGCCAGCAGATCTACGCCGTGATCCGCGGCACCGCCGTCAACCAGGACGGGCGCAGCAACGGCATCACCGCGCCCAACCGCTGGTCGCAGCAGGAGGTGCTCTCGGCCGCGTACCAGCGGGCCGGGGTGGAGCCCGCGGACGTGGCCTTCACCGAGGGCCACGGCACCGGCACCGAGCTCGGCGACATGATCGAGGTCAAGGCTCTCGGCGGGCTGCACAACCGCCGCGAGAAGCCGATGGCGCTCGGCTCGGTCAAGGGCAACCTGGGCCACACCGAGGGCGCCGCCGGCATCGCCGGCCTGATCAAGGTGGCCCTCGCCCTGCACCACCGGGTGGTCCCGGCCAGCCGGTTCGCCACCAAGGAGAACGGCAAGCTCAACCTGACCCGGCACGGTCTCAAGCTGCTCAAGGCCCCGCTGCGGCTGCCCGCCGGCACCAGCGTGGCCGGCCTCTCCAGCTTCGGCATGGGCGGCACCAACGCCCACGCGGTCCTGGAGTCCGCCCCGGCCGGCGCGGTGCGCCCGGCCGTCCCGGAGGGCTCGGTGGGCGTCTTCACGCTCAGCGCCACCACCCCGGAGGCGCTGCGCCGCAACCTGCTGGCCCAGGCCGGCGAGCTCGGCAAGCGCCGGGTGCCGGTCGGCCCGGTCTGCTGGAGCAGCAACCGGGTCAAGGGCGGCCACCGGGTCCGCTTCGCGCTGCCCGCCGCCGACACCGCCGAGCTGGCGGTGAAGCTGCGCCAGGCCGCCGAGGACGAGGAGGTGCTCGGCCAGTACGCGGCCCAGCCCGCCGGCCGCCCGCGCACCGCCTTCTTCTACACCGGCCAGGGCGCCCAGAGCCCGGCCATGACGGCCCGGCTCTACCGCGAATCCCCGCGCTACCGGGCCCACTTGGAGGAGGCGGACGCGGCGCTGCGCCCGCACCTGGACGAGTCGGTGCTGCAGCTGATCCTCTCCGGCGACGAGCGGGTGCACCTGACCCGGTACACCCAGCCGGCGCTGTTCGCGGTCGGCTACGCGCTCACCCGCACCCTGGACGAGCTGGGCGTCGCCCCGGCGCTGCTGCTCGGCCACAGCGTGGGCGAGTACGCGGCGGCGGTGGCCGCCGGGGTGTTCGGCCTGCCCGAGGCGGCCCGGCTGATCGCCGCCCGAGGGGCGCTGATGCAGGCCCTGCCCTCCGGCGGTGGCATGCTCTCGGTGCCCGCGCCGGTGGCCGAGCTGCGCGAACTGGTGGACGCCGAGCCGCTGGTGGGCATCGGCGCGGTCAACGGCCCGCAGGGCACGGTGCTCTCCGGCGACCTCAAGGCGCTGGAGCGGATCGACGCGGTGCTCCTCGCGCGGGGGCTGGAGACCAAGCGGCTCCAGGTCTCGCACGCCTTCCACTCCCCGCTGATGGCCCCGATGCTGGAGCGCTTCTCGCTGGTGGCCGAGGAGGTCGGCGGCGGCATCCCGAAGCTGCCGGTCTACTCCACCGTGCGGGGCAGGCTGCTGCGCGACGACGAGCCGATGGACGCGGCGTACTGGGTCGAGCACGTGGGCGCCCCGGTGCTCTTCGCCGAGGCCGCCGAGCGGCTCTTCGAGGCCGGGCCCACCCACGTGGTGGAGATCGGCCCGCGCCCGGTGCTCAGCGGCCTGGTCCGTCGGCTGCGCCCGCCCGCCGGGCTGCGCACCCTGCACCCGGCCCAGGCCCCGCGCGGGGAGGAGCCCGGCCTGCCGCACCTGGCCGAGCTGCTCGCCGCCCTGCACCGGGACGGCCTCAACCCGGCCTGGGACGCCTTCTACCCGGAGGCCGACCGGCAGGCGCTGCGGCTCGCCCCGTACGTCTTCTCCGACGCCCACCGGTACTGGAGCAAGCCCGTCCGGCGCAATCCGGTCGCCGTGGTGGAGGCGGTGGCCGAGGCCCCCGCTGCCGCCGCCCCGCAGCCGGTGAGCGCCCGCCTCACCCTGGGCCGGGGCGCGGGCCTGACCGGCCCGACCGCGGAGGCGGTGCTGGCGGCCGTGGCCCAGGTCGGCGGCTACACGGTGGCCGAGCTGAACGCGCACTCGCGGCTGTACGAGGACCTCGGCTTCGACTCGGTGATGGTCATGGAGCTCAAGACCCGGATCGAGAAGAAGCTCGCCCTGCCCGAGGCGATCCCGGTGCAGGACCTGCTCCCGCACCTGGGCTCCGTCGGCACCCTGATCACCTTCTTCGAGGAGCGCCGCACCCGCGTCACGGTGGCCTCATGAGCCTGGGAAAGGACTCAGCGATGACGAGCAACGAGGCCTACATCGCCTCGATCGGGACGGCCCTGCCGGGCGCGCCCGTGGACAACGAGCAGCTGGCCAAGGCCCTCGGGGTCAACCAGGAGTGGGTGGAGCTCTTCATCGGCACCAAGACCCGCCACTTCGCCCGCGACGTGGGCACCAACGAGGTGCGCTGGTCACTGGCCGACCTGGCCGCCCAGGCGGGGGAGAAGGCGATCGCCTCGGCCGGGATCGACCCGGCGCAGATCGACTTCATCGTGATGGGCACCGCCACCCCCGACACCCTGATGCCGGCCACCGTCAACCACGTGGCCGACCAGCTCGGCCTCGACCAACTGCCCACCTACCAGCTCCAGTCGGGATGCGCCGGCGCCGTCCAGGCGCTGGAGCTCGGCCGCACCCTGGTCACCGCCACCGGCGGCACCGGCCTGGTGATCGGCGGCGACGTGTGCAGCAAGCACCTCGACCTGCGCCGCGACCTGACCGACGCCCCCTCCAGCGAGCTGGTCAACTTCGTGCTCTTCGGCGACGGCGCCGGAGCGGCCGTGCTCACCCCCGAGCCGATCGGCCAACGGGTCGCGCTGCGGCGGGTGTTGAACCGTCTCACCGGCCTCGGCCGGGCCCCCGGCCAGACCATCGAGTGGTTCGGGGTGGCCGACAAGGACACCGACAAGCAGGCCATCAACGAGGACTACAAGGCCATCGAGGAGTCCGTCCCGGTGATGGCGGTGGAGATCCTCTGGGAGCTCCTCGGTGAACTCGACTGGTCCGTGGAGGAGTTGGACTACATCCTGCCGCCCCAGCTGTCCGGCCGGATGACCAGTCTGATCTACCAGAAGCTCGACATCCCGAACGTCCGGGAGATCTCCTGCGTCGCCGACACCGGCAACAACGGCAACGCCCTGCCGTTCCTGCAGACCGAGCGCCTGCTCGCCGAGATGAAGACCGGCGAGAGGGCCCTCGCGGTCGCCATCGAATCCAGCAAGTGGATCAAGGGCGGCTTCGCCCTTGAGAAGATCTAGGGGGCCCGGATGAGCATCACCACCGAGGAGTTCGTCCAGCTGGTCAACGAGGACATCGGCCTGCAGGTCGAACCCACCGAGCTGGAGGCCGACTTCGACGCGCTCCCCGGCTGGGATTCGCTGCACCTGCTCAAGCTGGTGACGGCCCTGGAGAAGGCCACCGGCCGGAAGGTGCCGGTCGGCCGCCTGCTCGAGGCCCGCTCGCTGGGCCAGATCCACCGACTGGCCACGGCCTCGTGAGCGCGGGCCAGGTGAGCACCGAGCCCGTCCGGGCGCGCCGGCACACGCTCTTCTTCCTGGAGTACGCGGCCGCGCAGCGCCCGGTCTACCTGGACACCGAGGTGGACATGACCCTGGTCACGGCGCACCGGGCGGGCAGCGAACGCCGGTACTCCCTGGTCAGCTACCTGCTGCTCGCCGTCGGCGAGGTGCTCGGCCGCCACCCGGAGGCGAACGCGGTGCTCGCCCCCGGCTGGCCCGGCCGCCTCGCCACCCCCAAGGTCACCCGCTTCCCCTCGGTGACCGCCAAACTCGCCCTCGACCGCCCGGTCGAGGGGCAGCGCACCGTCCTGTCCGCCCTGCTGCCGGGTCTGGAGCACCAGACCCTGGCGGGCATCCAGGACACCGTCGACCGCTACCGGGGGCCGGACGCCGCCGACCTCCCGGAGTTCACCGCCGTCCGCAAGCTCGGCAGGCTGCCCGCCCCGCTCGGGCGCCTCGCCTTCACCGCCGCGCTGCGCCGCCCGGAGCGGCGCGCACAGATCCTCGGCACGGTGGCCGTCAGCTCGCTGGGCCACCGCCCGGTGGAGGCGTTCCACTCGGTGGGCGGCACGGCGGTGACGATCAACGCGGGCCGGGTCACCGACCGCCCGGTGGCCCGGGCCGGCCAGGTGGTGATCGCGCCGGTGATGCGGCTCGGCCTGGCCTTCGACCACCGCGTCGTCGACGGCGGGACGGCCGCCGACGTGCTGGGCGATCTCAAGCAGACACTGGAGGAGTTCCATGACCGGAGTGGAGGCGGCCGCGGCGAAGCCGTTCGGGCCACCGATCAGGATCACCGGCCGGGACGGCCCGTGGGCGCCCGTCACCCGTAGCGTCCAGGAGTACGGCACCGCCCTGGTCTACGCCCACCTGGACGACTGGCGCCCGGACCGGGCGGCCGGCCCCCGGCTGCAGCGCCTGCTCGGCCGCGACTGGGCCAAGTACCTGGAGCTGACCCACCTGGACGTGCGGATCCGCTTCGCCGCCTCCCGGATCCTGCTGAAGACCGCCGTCGGGCGGCTCTTCGGCGTGGGCCCGGAGGAGGTCGAGCTCGGCTACCGGGACAAGGGCCGCCCGTTCATCCGGGGCAACGACTCGGTGGACGTCTCGATCAGCCACACCGACGGCCTGCTGCTGGTCGGCCTCTCCACCCAGGGCCAGATCGGCGTGGACGTGGAGCCGGCCGACCGCGAGCTCTACGACCAGGGCCTGGCCCGGCACCTGTGCACCGAGACCGAGCTGAAGCGGGTCGAGGCGCTCCCGTACGAGCTGCGCAACGCCGAGCTGCTGCGGATCTGGACCCTCAAGGAGGCGTACACCAAGGCGATCGGCACCGGCCTGATGTCCTCCTTCGGCAGCTTCAGCGTGGACGGCAGCGGCAGCTGCCACGGGCTGCGCGGCCCGGACGGCGAACCGGCCGACACCGGCACCTGGTACTCGGCCACCTTCACCGACGAGCCCGAGTACGTGCTCAGCGTGGCCGTGGTCGACGACGGCTTCGGCTCCGACACCCAGGCGGCGACCGGCGCCCGGCTCAACGACGGCCTGGTCTCGGCGCTGATCGACGCCCTCGGCGAGGAGGAGCCCGACCAGGGCGCCGACTCCGACTGGTAACCCATCCGAAGGGGAGCACCCATGAGCAGCACCGCGTTCGCCGTCACCAGCCACGAGCCGCCGCCGGACCGGTGGACCTGGCGCCACCCCGAGGGCCGCCTGCTGAGCGCGGCCGTCGGGGTCGGCGCGCTGACCGCCGCCACCGTGCTGGCCGGCCCGCTCACCTGGACCTTCTGGGCCGGCCTGCTCGGCCCGGACCTGGCCTTCGCCAAGGGCTGGGGCCGGCCCACCCCGGGCCCGGGCTACGTGCCGAAGGAGACGGTCGGCCTCTACAACGAGCTGCACCACCCGATTGCCCCGGCGGCCGCCATCGCGCTGGGCATCGTCACCCTCTCCCAGCCCCTGGTGGTCGGCGGCCTCGGCTGGCTGGCCCACATCGCGATCGACCGCGCCACCGGGATCGGCCTGCGCCACCCGGACGGCCACATCCACTGACGACTCGCCGGAAGGTCAGCCATGTACGACTTGGACGAACTCAAGGGCTACGCCCGCCTGCACGCCCGGGGCCAGGGTGTCGACGCCCGCCGGGTCGCCGAGGTCCTGGACGGGATCACCAACGACACCCCCGGGGACGAGCACTCCTGGGCCAGGGTCTGGCACACCGCCGCCTACGCGCTGGCGGCGCGCGGCCGCGAGCTCGAGGCCTGCGCGCACTACGCGATGGCCCGCTTCCCCTACCCCTCCGACCAGCCGCGGGCCGAGGCCCAGCAGGCCGCGGTGGCCGCCTTCGACCGCTGGCGCACCGCGCACGGCGGCATCGAACCGCTGGAGGTGGCCGTCCCGGGGAAGGGCAAGGTGCGGGCCTGGACGGCCGGCCTGGACGCGGCCGACCCGCGCCCGCTGATCGTGGTGATGGGCGGCATCGTCTCCACCAAGGAGCAGTGGGCACCGCAGCTGCCCAAGTTCGCCAAGCAGGGCTTCGCGGCCGTGGTCGCCGAGTTCCCCGGCGTCGGCGAGAACGGGATGACCTACACGGCCGACTCCTGGCGCCTGCTGCCGGCCCTTCTGGACGCCCTCCAGGGCCGGGCCCGGCTCACCGACGTCTCGCTGCTCACCCTGAGCTTCAGCGGCCACCTCGCGCTGCGCGCCGCCGCCACCGACGACCGGATCGGCCGGGTGCTCACCGTCGGCGCCCCGGTCTCGGCCTTCTTCACCGACGACCAGTGGTGGGAGACCAGCGTCCCCGCGATCACCAAGCAGACCCTGGCCCACCTCACCGGCCTCACCGACCCGGCGGCCCTGCGCGCCGAGCTGCGCGGCTGGGCCCTGACCGAGGCGGAGCTGGACGCTGTCCAGGTGCCGGTCGGCTACGTGGTCTCCACCCGGGACGAGATCATCCCGCGGGCCGACGGCAAGCTGCTGGCCGACCGGCTGCCGCAGGCCCGCTTCAAGGAGTTCGACGACGTGCACGGCTCGCCGGACCACCTGGGCGAGATGCGCCTGTGGCTGATGCACGCCCTGCTCAGCAGCCAGGGCATCGAGGACCACCGGACGGCGGCCCTGGAGGTCGGTCTCGGCCTGCACAAGCTCGCCGAGATCGTCAAAGAGGGAAGGTCCTGAAAGAGGGAAGGCCTTACCCGTACATCCGGCGCATGGTGAAGTCCACCATCTGCTCGACCGCCTTGGCGTCGAAGACCATGCGGTGTTCGCCCTCCATGTCGAGGGCGAACCCGTAGCCGGTCGGCAGCAGGTCGAGCACCTCGGCCCCGGTGACGCTGAAGTACTTGGAGTCCTTGCCCGCGTACCGGCGCAGCTCCTTCAGCGAGGAGAACATCGGGATCACCGGGGTGGGCGTGTTGTGCAGCGCCAGGAAGCCCGGCCGGTCGCCGCGCGGGCAGTGCACCTTGGAGGTGATGAAGATCGCCTGGAAGTCCTCCACCGGCATCGAGCCCGTGGTGAAGGCCCGCACCGCGTCCGCGAGCGTGGGCGGCGACGGTTCGGGGTACAGGGACTGCTGGGGAGCGCCCTGCTGGTCGCCGTAGGCACCGGCGCCGGGCATGCCCATGCCGGCCTGCTGCTGGTACGGGTCGCTCTGGTACCCGGTCTGCTCGTAGCCGTACACGCGCCCAAGGTTAGCGGGGGACGTGACCACGTTCATAGCTGGCTTTGGCAGCCTTTTGGCCCTCACCCCCTTGAACAAGTTACTTACGGGTAGCATCATGTTGTCTACTGGTGGGTAAGTGGGGCGCGCGAAGCGACGGTCCCCGGAAGCGACGAACCGGAGAAACGGCCATGGGTCACTACAAGTCCAACCTGCGGGACGTGGAGTTCAACCTCTTCGAGGTGTTCGGCCGCGAGCAGGTGTACGGCACCGGTGCGTTCGCCGACATGGACGTCGACACCGCGAAGAACATCCTCAGCGAGATCGCGCGCCTGGCCGAGAACGACCTGGCCGCCTCCTTCGTCGACGCCGACCGCAACCCGCCGGTCTTCGACCCGGAGACCAACACCGCGCCGGTCCCGGCCTCGTTCAAGAAGAGCTACCAGACCTTCATGGACGCCGAGTGGTGGCGCCTGGGCATCCCGGAGTCGATCGGCGGCCAGGTCACCCCCGCCTCGCTCATCTGGGCCTTCGCCGAGCAGATCCTCGGCTCGAACCCGGCCATCTGGATGTACTCCTCCGGCCCGGCCTTCGCCGGCGTCATCGCGGACGAGGGCACCGAGGAGCAGCTCAAGATCGCCCAGCGGATGACCGACCGCCTCTGGGGCTCGACCATGGTCCTCACCGAGCCCGACGCGGGCTCCGACGTGGGCGCCGGCCGCACCAAGGCGATCAAGCAGGAGGACGGCTCCTGGCACATCGAGGGCGTCAAGCGCTTCATCACCTCGGGCGAGCACGACATGTCCGAGAACATCATCCACATGGTGCTGGCCCGCCCCGAGGGCGGCAAGCCGGGCACCAAGGGCCTCGGCCTCTACATCGTGCCGAAGTACGACTTCGACTGGGAGACCGGCGAGCTCGGCGAGCGCAACGGCGTCTACGCCACCAACGTCGAGCACAAGATGGGCCTCAAGGCCTCGAACACCTGCGAGATGACCTTCGGTGCCAAGCACCCGGCCAAGGGCTGGCTGCTGGGCGAGACCGTCGACGGCATCCGCCAGATGTTCAAGATCATCGAGTTCGCCCGCATGATGGTCGGCACGAAGGCGATCGCCACCCTCTCCACCGGCTACCTGAACGCGCTGGAGTACGCCAAGGAGCGCGTGCAGGGCGCCGACATCTCCAACTTCCTGGACAAGAACGCCCCGCGCGTCACCATCACCAACCACCCCGACGTCCGCCGCTCGCTGATGATGCAGAAGGCGTACGCGGAGGGCATGCGCGCCCTGGTGCTCTTCACCGCCTCCACCCAGGACGACGTGCTGGCCGCCCGCCTGCGCGGCGAGCAGGACGAGGCCGCCGAGCGCCTCAACGACCTGCTGCTGCCGATCGTCAAGGGCTACGGCTCCGAGAAGTCCTACGAGCAGCTCGCCCAGTCCCTGCAGACCTTCGGTGGCTCCGGCTACCTGCAGGAGTACCCGATCGAGCAGTACATCCGGGACGCCAAGATCGACACCCTCTACGAGGGCACCACCGCGATCCAGGGCCTGGACTTCTTCTTCCGCAAGATCGTCAAGGACGGCGGCCAGGCGCTCACCGCCGTCTCCGAGCAGATCCAGAAGTTCCTCGGCGCGGCCTCCGGCGGCGATGCCCTGGCCACCGAGCGCGAGCTGCTCGCCAAGGCCGCGGGCGACCTGGAGGCGATCGTCGGCAAGCTGCTGGCCGACCTCTCCTCGGTCGAGCAGGACGTCAAGAACATGTACAAGGTCGGCCTCAACAGCACCCGCCTGCTGATGGTCTCCGGCGACGTGGTGGTCGGCTGGCTGCTGCTGCGTCAGGCCGTCGTGGCCCTGGCCAAGCTGGAGGCCGGCGCCTCGGAGAAGGACGTCCCCTTCTACCAGGGCAAGGTCGCCGCGGCCCGCTTCTTCGCCCGCAACGTGCTCACCACCACCGCCGCCCAGCGCGTGATCGCCGAGGGCGTGGACAACGCGATCATGGAGCTCGACGAGGCCGCCTTCTAAGGCACCCCAGGTCCTCCTGACCCACCCTCACACGGAGGGGGTCTACGCACAGCGCGTAGACCCCCTCCGTGCTTGTGCGACCATCGAGGTGCCGAGCCGCGCCCCCACCGGTCCGTACCGGCCTGGCACCGTTGTGTCACCGTTGTTGAAGACACCTCGACGTGTCCGTGTACGGGCATATGCTCGGGGTCGGAGACCGGGTTCCCCGTCCGGCTTTCAGCCCTCCCTCAACCCAGGAGCAGCATGTCGACCGCCGCCCGCCCGGCCTACTTCGACCGAACGCACACCGACGACCTGATCGCCTTCCTGAGCGCGTCGCCGTCGCCGTTCCACGCCGTGGCGAGCGCGGCCGAGCGACTGGAGAAGGTGGGCTTCCGGCGGGTGGCCGAGACGGACGCGTGGGACGCTGCGGCCGGTGGCCGGTACCTCGTGCGCGGCGGCGCGCTGATCGCCTGGTACGTCCCCGAGGGCGCCACCCCGGCCACCCCGTTCCGGGTGGTCGGCACCCACACCGACTCGCCGAACCTGCGGGTCAAGCCCGTCCCGGACACCGGCTCGGCGGGCTGGCGCCAGGTGGCCGTGGAGATCTACGGGGGCGTGCCGCTCAACACCTGGCTCGACCGCGACCTCGGCCTCTCCGGCCGGCTGGTGCTGCGGGACGGCTCCACCGTGCTGGTCCAGATCGACGAGGCGCTGCTGCGCGTCCCGCAGCTGGCCATCCACCTGGACCGCCAGGTCAACGACGGCCTCAAGCTGGACCGCCAGCGCCACCTCACGCCGATCTGGGGGATCGGCGAGGTCACCGAGGGCTCCCTGATCGAGTACGTGGCCGAGCGTGCGGGCGTGGCCGCCTCCGACATCCTCGGCTGGGACTTGATGACCCATGACATCCAGCCCCCCGGCTACCTGGGCCGGGACAAGGAGCTGCTGGCCGCGCCCCGGCTGGACAACCTGCTCTCGGTGCACGCCGGCGCCGCCGCCCTCGCCTCGGTCGCGGGTGAGCGCCTCCCGTACATCCCCGTCCTCGCCGCCTTCGACCACGAGGAGACCGGCAGCGAGTCCGACACCGGCGCCCAGGGCCCCCTGCTCGGCAACGTGCTGGAGCGCAGCGTGCACGCCCGGGGCGGCTCCGCCGAAGACCGCGCCCGCGCGCTGGCCGGCACGGTCTGCCTCTCCTCCGACATGGGCCACGCCGTCCACCCCAACTACAGCGAGCGCCACGAGCCCGGCCACCACCCGCTCCCCAACGGCGGCCCGATCCTCAAGGTCAACGTCAACAACCGCTACGCCACCGACGCCGTCGGCCGGGCCGTCTTCGCCACCGCTTGCGAGAAGGCCGGCGTCCCGTGGCAGAGCTTCGTCTCCAACAACGCCATGCCCTGCGGCACCACCATCGGCCCCATCACGGCGGCCCGCCTCGGCATCACCACCGTCGACTGCGGCATCGCGGCCCTCTCCATGCACTCGGCCCGCGAGCTCTGCGGCGCCGAGGACCCGCACCACCTGGCCAACGCCATCCGCGCCTTCCTCCAGGGCTGAGCGCACACGCCGAAGGGGCCGACTCCGTACGACGGAGTCGGCCCCTTCGCGTGCTTGGCGGTGGGTCAGGACGCCCCGGTGCCGGTCCAGAGGTAGAGGTTGCCGGTGGAGTCGTTGCGGGCGATCAGGTCGGCCTTGCCGTCGCCGTTGAAGTCCGAGGTGGTGGTCTGCGAGAACGCGCCCCAACCACCGGTCAGGTACTCCCGGGTGGCGAAGCCGCCGTTGCCGTCACCGTGCCACAGGTACAGGATCCCGGTGGAGTCCTGGCGGGCGATCAGGTCGGCCTTGCCGTCACCGTCGAAGTCGGCGGTGGTGGTCTGCGAGAAGGCACCCCAACCGCTGGTGAGCAGGGTCGGGCGGGAGAAGCCGCCGTTGCCGTCGCCGGTCCAGAGGTAGAGGTTGCCGGTGGAGTCGTTGCGGGCGATGAGGTCGGGCTTGCCGTCGCCGTTGAAGTCCGAGGTGGTGGTCTGGGAGAAGGCGCCCCAGCCGCCGGTCAGCAGCACCGGGCGGGAGAAGCCGCCGTTGCCGTCGCCGGTCCACAGGTAGAGCTCGCCGGTGGAGTCGTTGCGGGCGATCAGGTCGGGCTTGCCGTCCCCGTTGAAGTCGGCGGTGGTGGTCTGCGAGAACGCGCTCCAGCCGCCGGTCAGCAGCACCGGCCGGGCGAAGCCGCCGGCCCCGTTGCCCGTCCAGAGGTAGAGGTTCCCGTTGGAGTCGTTGCGGGCGATCAGGTCGGCCTGGTGATCGCCGTTGAAGTCGGCCGTGGTGGTCTGGGAGAACGCGCCCCAGCCGCCGGTCAGCAGCGAGGCACCGGAGAACCGAGCCTGGCCGCTGCCCACGTCCACGTAGTTGCGGTCGATGCTGATCGAGATACCGCCGTAGCTCTCGGTGGCGTTTCCGGCGAACTGGTGCACCCGCTGGTGACTCGGCCAGTAGTCCGGGCCCGGCAGGCCCATGGCACCGTCCGAGACGTTGTCCTGGCCGTTCCAGCTCGCGGACCAGACCACGTCCGGGTTGGCGTAGCCGCCCTGGGCGTACAGCGTGGCCAGGTCCTTGATGCCGCTGGAGGCGCTGGAGTAGATGCCCGAGCGGTAGCCCTGGGCCTTGAGCTGCTTGGTCCAGTACGCCATGTAGGCCACCACGCGGTCGTGGTAGGCGGGGGCGTAGTTCTCCACGTCCAGGTAGAGCACCGAGCCGGTCGGGAAGCCGAGGGCCTGTGCCTGGGCGATGGCGTCGCCGGCCGCGTTGGCGCCGGCCTGCTGGGCAGAGACCAGGTCGGCGGGGATGGTCTGACCGATGGTGGCCTGCGGGCCGACGTAGATCGGCAGGAAGGACCAACCCTCGTTGGCCCGGTTGGCGACCCAGCTCTGGGTCAGGTTGGCCTGGGTCTTGCAGCCGCGGTTGATCCCACCGATGTAGACGCCCACCGTGCGGTACGGCGAGTTGGCCCGCCAAGTCTGCATGGTGTTGGCCGAGGGGGCGTCACAGGCATCGAAGCCGTATCCGGTGGCCACGGTGCTCGGGGCGACGCTGCTCTTCGGCGTCACCGAGCGGGGCGCGAGCGCCGACTTGGGCGCGGTGGCCGTGGTGGCGGCGGTGACCTTGGCCGAGGCCAGGACACCGTTCACCGCCGAGGCGTTGTCGGCGTAGTTCGCCGTCACCAGCAGGCCGGTGCCGCCGATGGTGGCCCGGAACTGGTGGCCCACGGCGCCCGGCGCGAGGACGGACTGCTGCGCGGCAGTGCCGGCCGCCAGCTCGGGGGCCTTGGCGGCCCGGTCACCTGCAGCAGCCGCCGGCTCGATCACCAGGTTGTCGGCGGCGCCGCCGACACCGTGCGCGGAGCAGTCCTGGTCGGCGCCGGGGGTGCCGAGGTAGACGGCGTTCACGTCGGAGCGCACGCAGGTTCGGGGTGCCTGCTCCAGGTCGACGACCTGCCAGGAGGCGGGCACCTGGAGGTCGTAGCCCCGGTAGCTGACGTGCTGGGTGCCGGCGGTGGGGGCCGGGGCGGCCGCGAAGGCCGGGGAGGCTGCGCTCAGCACGGCGGCGGAGGCGGCGAGCAGGGTGACGGCGCGTTTGGTCAGCAGCTTCTGCATGGACGCGGAGCTAGCCCTTCGGCAGGAGTAGGGGGACGCGTGGGCCGCCCGAATACATCTGATGATCGGGCGGCCGCGCGTGATCTTTGAGAACGGTAGTACACGTCTACGACGCGCCAGAACCCGCTCCCGTTACACCCCAGTTCCTGTGATTTCACTCTGCTGTGGCTGGGAGCTACTCCTGGGAGTCCGCCCCGGCCAGGATCAGCGGCAGCCGGGTGGCGCCACCGGCCGTGAGCCGCACCGGCACGCCCCAGTCCTGCTGGTGCACGTGGCAGGCCGGGTACTCGATCTCGGGGTCGTCGTCGCAGGAGGCGGCCATCGCCGAGACGTGCAGCACGCCCTCGGTGACGCCCTCGGCGAGCACCAGCTCGCGGGAGAGCGCGGTGTCCGCCCCGGCGCCGGAGGCCAGCAGCTCCGGCGGGGTGGAGCTGACCAGCAGCCGGGTGGAGGGCCCGTACCGCTCGTCCAGCTTCTGCCCGCTCGGCGCCTCGAAGATCACGTCCAGCTGTAGCGCGCCCGCCGCCACCTCGGTGGCGGCCCGCTGGGTGCGGTGCGCCACCGCCTCGACCCGGACGGCCTCCTCGGGCAGCCGCAGCCTGGTCAGCCGGTGCCGCGCCGACTCGACCACCACCAGGTCACCCTCCACCAGCACCGCGCCCGAGGGCTCCCGCAGGTCGGTGGCCAGCGTGGACACCTCCCCGCTCGCCGGGTCGTACCGGCGCAGCGCGTGGTTGTACGTGTCGCAGATCGCCACCGAGCCGTCCGGCAGCACCGTCACCCCGAGCGGGTGCTGGAGCAGCGCCTGCTCCGCCGCGCCGTCCCGGTGCCCGAAGTCGAACAGGCCGGTGCCGACGGCGGTGTGCACCTCGCCGGTTTCACGTGAAACCCAGCGGACGGCCGAGGTCTCCGAGTCCGCGACCCAGAGCTTCTCGCCGTCCGCCGAGACCGCCAGCCCGCTGGGCTGGGCGAACCAGGCCTCGGCCACCGGCCCGTCCACCAGGCCCTCGTTGGTCGTCCCGGCCGCGACCCGGACGGTGCCGGCCACCGGGTCGTACGCCCAGAGCTGGTGCACCCCGGCCATCGCGATCCAGACCTCGCCGTCGAAGAAGGCCACGTCCCAGGGCGAGGAGAGCTCCACCTCGCCGGCCGGCCCGCTGGTCGGCGAGCCCTGCCACCACTGCTTGCCGGTGCCGGCCAGCGTGGTGACGTGGCCGTCGCTCAGCCGCACCCCGCGCAGCGCGTGGTTGACCGTGTCGGCCACCACCACGTCGTAGTCCAGCCCGAGCCCGGCCGGCACCAGCGCCAGGCCCTGCGGCTCGCTGAACCGCGGCTCGGCGCCGTCCACCAGCCCGCGCTCGCCGTCGCCGATCCGGCGCACCACGGTCTCGCCGTCCTCGGCCAGCTCGACCAGCGAGTGGTGCCCCGAATCCGCCACCAGGAAGTGCCCGTCGGCCAGCCGCACGGCCTTCCCCGGGAACTTCAGGTCGCCCGCGACCGGCTCCGGCGCCACGTACGGGCCGTCTCCGCGCCGCAGTGTCCCCTTCGCCGCGTGCTCGGCCTCCAGCTCCTCGACCAGCCGCTCGATCGCGTGCGCGTGCCCCTCCCCGGCGTGCTGCGCGACCACGTACCCCTCGGGGTCGATCACCACCAGCGTCGGCCAGGCCCGCACCGCGTACTGCTTCCACGTCACCAGCGCCGGGTCGTCCAGCACCGGGTGGTGCACCTCGTACCGCGCCACCGCGTCCACCACGGCCTGGTGGTCGGCCTCGTGCACGAACTTCGGCGAGTGCACCCCGACGATCACCACCGTGTCCCGGTGCTTCTCCTCCAACTCCCGCAGCTCGTCCAGGACGTGCAGGCAGTTGATGCAGCAGAAGGTCCAGAAGTCTACAACGACACACTTACCTCGTAGATCGGCAAGAGTCAGATCCTTGCCGCCTGTGTTGAGCCAACCACCAGCCCCGACCAGTTCAGGGGCGCGAACGCGTGCACGAGATGCCATAACCCCATCAAACCGCACGATGTCAGGCGGCATTCCGAGCCGGCACCCTGAGCGCGGAGAAAGCCCTGCCCGCACGCCACAGGTGGAGACGTACAGACAGGGCTTTCCGGGGTGATACGAGAAACCGACGGTCGTCCTAGTCGTCCTCGGTAACCTCCCGGGCGAGCAAGAAGTCGAGGCGACCCTCTTCGAACGCCCTCTTCAGCTGCGCCAGGTGCGCCGGGGTGCCCACCAGGACCACCCCCGGGTTGTCGACGTTGGCCACGGCCACCCTGCCGGACCCCACCTCCGCCAGGACGAACCCCTCCGGCACCTCGTCTTCCGGGTCCGCCGCTGCCTCCCAGTGCAGTCCGGGGAAGCTCCACGGGAAGAACTCCAGCACGCTCAACTCTTCCGCCCCTTCTTTGCTTTCGGGTCTTCCGGCATCACGTAGTCGATCTCCACCGCCACCCAGTTGGGCCCGTTGGGGTCACCGGAGTACCGGTGCTGGCAGCGGTCTCCCGACTGCATCAGATCGAGCAGGGTCAACGACTGCTCCGGATGCCCGCCCAACTCGTGCGTGATCCGGACCGACACCTTCAGGCTCGGCCGGTCCGTCCACGTGGTCGACGCCCGGTAGCCGGCCAGTTGACTCAACCGGGCAGCAAGCAACCGCGCCATCTCCCGGGCCTCCTCGTAGCTCCGCTGACCGCTCACTCGGCGGAGGAGTCCTGCGGCAGGTACAGCCCGAACCGCAGCAGCTGGACCTGTGCCTTCGTCGGCCGCTTCCGCTGCTGCGCCCTGATGCGGGCCTCGGTTGCTGCACGGGCCCGACGGGTATCTGCCGTCATCAGCCACAGGCGGGCCTGGTAGGCGCTGGGGAAGGCCAGCAGCACCGGCTGGCCCGCCAGGTCGGGCAGGGTGCAGAAGTCGTCCAGGAGCACGTCCCGGAGAACGTGGGAGCCTGCCGCTTCGACTACCTCGTACCGCATGGTCCTACTGGTCGGCAGAGCCTTGGCGGTGGCTCTGCTCAGCAGCGTCGGCATGGTGACCTCCCGTGTCGCTCGGCGCTCGTCGTGGGCGCATGCTGGCATGCACTTTCGGACGAATTCGGCCCGCAGCCCGGACAGTTGGCTTGTCTTGGCGGTAGCGTCGGAGAACGCCCAAATGTCCATGGGGGATGCCTTGAACACTGCCTTACGATCGGCTATGTCCGCTGCTGGCCTGAACCCACGCCAGCTGGCAGGCCGCGTCGGGGTCACGGGCAAGACAGTCGAGCGTTGGCTGGCTGACGACGACCTCGTCCCCCACGCGAGGAACCGCGAGGACGCCTGTAGGGCGCTGGGAGTGGACGAAGAGATGATCTGGCCGCAGATAGTGAAAGACAAGATCAAGACCGGTCACGATCGCGAGCTGGTCCGCGCGTACCCGTACCGGTCTGCGTGTCCGAGTGAGGTGTGGGCCGAGCTTGTCGCACAGGCGACAGAAGACCTGTTCTTCGCGGGTTACACCAACTACTTCGTCTGGCTTGAGCAGCCGAACTTCGTCGCAACGCTCCGCAGGAAGGCCGAGCAGGGGTGTCGAGTTCGCTTCCTCCTGGGCGACCCGGACGGCGAGACGACACGCCAGCGCGAGGCCATCGAGGACACTGCGCTCTCCGTCTCGACCCGCATCCGGATCAGCTTGGAGAACCTGAGCCGGCTCACGACTGTGGAGGGCATCGAGAGTCGGTTCAGCGCTCCCGAGGACGCGACGAACCACGTGAGCTTGTCCGTGTTCCGGTTCGACTCTCAGGCACTCGTCACGCCGCATCTTGCGCGATTGGTAGGCCACGACTCGCCCCTGCTGCACCTGCGCCGGGCCGAGGACGGGGGGCTGTTCGACCGCTTCGCCGAGCATGCGGAGGAACTTTGGTCGCGTGGGGTTGAAGCCGGCTGATCGTCGTCCGGCCGGTCGGGTGCCGGTAGCTCCGACTCTCCGCCACAGCGTGGGCAGCCTTCGTCCGTCCACGGCCGGAGCTTGAGGTTTCACGCTGTGCCCCACCGATGGCCCAGGTGCCCTTCATGAGCGTTACGCCCCCCTTAACGCCCCCTTTTCTCGGGGATGTTGAACTGCCAACTAGGCTGGCGATCAGTTGAATTGGCATCTCGGGGGCGCAGGAAACAGCATGACACCTAGCGTGTACCGCGCATGCTGGAACCGGGATCGCGAGACGATAACATGCGGAACTTCCGCAGCACTCCCACCTTATTCTCCCGGGCGCAGGGAGGACTGCTAACCCGCAACAAGTACGGCCTCGGCCGTTGCAGTGTCGCCATTACTACTTACTTCCCCCTGACTGGAAAGTCAGTGGTGCTTTAGTTCGAAAATAAAGCCGAGAGGCTGTCGATGGAGCAGGCTCTTACCCTGTCGGGCCAGTGTAAATGCTTTGCCACCCGCTGGGAGCGATGCCTCGGCCTCTACAGCTCACTTGTCTCCCCCCGCATCTCCTCTCATCTGCTGGCGAGAACTTTAAACCGGTGCCACGATTGTGCAACGAGCCCTTATCAATCAATGGCCGGATCTATTGGGACTTCATTCCTTCTGCCTATTCGGAGCATGTTCGCGCAACTCCATCCAGCGGGTGATCCAACGGTTCAAGCGGCCAGTACTGTTCTCTGCGGCGACATATTCACCAGTCGGGAGAACTGCCAGCCCGCATTCCTTTGCGATGAGCTTTAGTTGTTGCCCATAAGATGCGACAAGACGAGTCTCTAGGAGGCGATCGCGAACGCTATCATATTCAATTCCGCGAGACTCTAGCCATGACAACATTTCAGAGTCATTGGCGTGGACTTCCTTTCCTTGGCGCAGCCGCATAAGCAAAGAAAATTCCTCCTCCCCGATAAAGCTGGGACTCCACTGTTCAGTTACCGGAATCTTGTTGAGCGCTTCATTGTCGACCTCATGCACACTCGCTTGCCAGCCACTTCTCCCATCGACCTGGACGGCGCGGAAGCTCAACAGGCCCCTGCCGACCTCTATCTCAAGATCTTCTCCCCAAAGTTGCTGGCCAAATCCATACATTTCATCTAGTCGCGTCCATATAAATTCCAGCAGTAGCTGCAGTGGGTTTTCTGGCGTCGAGAAGTAGAATGGCCACCAGCCGTCGACCAGAGGTGCCATGAATGGCCGCCCATTAGTCTTCACGAGAGAATAGCTGCCCGAGATGATCAGCTGCGGAAAATCCGTCGGACCGAAGCCGACATTTCCAATGTTCTCCTCAAGATAGTCCACCATTGAGGATCGGAAGTTTTTCTCGCTCTTGAACCCATGTATTCCAAGAATGACTCGGATTGCGGAAACCTGCTCCAAGGCAAGGGCATTAAGTATGGCCTCCTCTGCGTATGAGAGGGTGGCAATCCCTTCTGCTCCCCAGGCGGCCCGCCCGGTCATCTCGGCGAACGTTCTGATTGAGGGTCCCATGCTCCGATGTGGATCGTCTAGCTCCTCGGCACCTTGATAATAAGGGTGCTCAATTTCGCTGACCGTCTTGAGTTGGGAGAATGCGTCGCGAAGCTCGGCCGAGTGAAGATTTTTCTTTACTTCGATGACGGCAATGATGTCTTTAACATGCCATACGTAAGTTTCGCTGTATGGCAGTCTCTCCCCTTCTCCCTTTACCACCATGCAGTCCATTTGGCCAGAAATGCGGCCATTGCCATCGCAGGCAAATCCGGTCACTACTCGCAGCCCCAGACCATCGGGAAGGGCGCGATTCAATATGCTAGAAGACAGTCCCTCGTACATGTCCCCAATCGTCGGGGCGTGCTTTATGGGGACCTGATCAAGTTTGGGCAGCTCTTTGCGGAGAATTTCCGAAAGAAGATCTGCGGCTGTGCGAATCACCGAGCCTCGCCCCAATTCTTGTACTTCATATTATTCTCAATGGCTCATCATAGATGGCAGCGTTGAAGCAATTGGGGCGTTCGCGGTAACGATCTCGCGCGTGGTTGGCTCGCTGGACTGTCCGTGGTAGCGGCAGGGGGCAGGAGGTGACACATCGGGTGGCGCATCACTCCTGCCCGAGGTGGCGGTACAGCGTCGCCCGGCTGATCCCGAGTGCTTTCGCGATGCCGCTCACGCTCTCCCCTTTGGCGCGGCGGGCACGGGCTATCGTCAGCCTGTCCTCGCTGATCACCGTCGGACGGCCTCCGATGCGCCCCTGCGCCTTCGCGGCATCCAGCCCGGCCTGAGTGCGCTCCTTGATCAGCGACCGCTCGAACTCCGCCATGGCGCCGACCACCTGAAGCATGAGCCGCCCGTCCGGTGTGTTCGGGTCGATGCTCGCCAGTGCGCCGGTCAGCACCTTGAAGCCGATGCCCCGAGCCGACAGGGCGTCCACCATCGTCACCAGGTCGATCAGCGAACAGGCGAACCGGTCCAGCTTCCACACGCACAGCGTGTCCCCGGGGCGGACGTAGTCGAGCACGGCGGCAAGCTCCGGCCGGTCCTTGCTCTTGCCGCTCGCCTTGTCGATGAAGACCCGGGAGCAGCCGGCGTCCGCCAGGGCATCCAGTTGAAGCTGCGCCTCCTGCTCGTCTGTGGAGACTCGGGCGTAGCCGATCAGGTGGCCGGTGGTCTTCTTCGTCGTCATGTCTCTACTGTCTCAAAACTGGTCTCAGAACATCAGGGGTTTCGAGTATGTTCTGAGATGGGTTTTGAACACCGAGACGACCCCGAGGCGGGCCCCTGAGGGGCCGTCGCACAAACCATCGTTTCTGAGACGACTCCCGAGGGTGACCCGGCGTCACGGAGACCCCCCGGTCTCAATTTCGCGGCGACGTGTCTGGACCTGGGGGCCGGGTCCGGGTGGCTCGATCCCCCAGAGATTGACCCACCCCCCGGGTACCCCCACCCCTCAACCTGTGCGTGTCGCTAAGAACGTGGGGGCCGGGTCCACCAGAAAGCCCCGATGAGCCATGCGAGCCTTCCCCCTCCCTGCCGCTCAGGGTGGAGCAGCAAGGGGGGTACCCGCCTGGGGGTGGACCCACTGCGGAGCAGCCCGGGGTAACCCGCATCGTGGCCAGCGGCGAGGGTCGGAACACTTGGGACACTTCTGGGGTCCGATGCCGTAACTCTCCCCATGCACGCGTAGAGGAGGTTTAGGGAAACGACCCTTCAAGCGTCCCAAGTGTTCCAGTCCTGCTGCTTCCGCCGGTCAGCGCGGTTGCCCGAATACGTCCCGCTGAACGGCCACCAGGCGGACGCCCGCAACCCCGCGCACCTTCTTGCCGTTCACGCGCTGCTGCCGCCCCGCTTCCGCGCCGAAGTGGCGGGCCACCGCCTTGGACCATGCTTGCGGCTGTCCGGGGAGTCGAGGGTGCTGCTGTTCGCCGCGCTGCTTGATCTCGCTGTTGGGCACGAACCCGTCCGGCGCCGCCTCGAAGTTGGCTTCCGCCCAGTCGGCGAACGGATCGGACTCCTCCCGGTACTCGTCCGTTGCCCTGGCAACCCGCTCCGGCTCGTTCAGCCCGTGCCGGTGCCACTCGGCTGCCCCACGGACCACCCATGCGGCGATGCCCTCCGCTTCGTCCAGGAGACGGCCCTTAAGCCCCTGGTCCTCCCGTCCCACGAACGACTCGTCCCACGGGACACACCGGAACCGGCGCCAGATCCCTTCGTCGGTGCCCTTGATCGTCGGCTGGTCGTTGCCGGACATGATGAGCAGCGCGGTGGGGGTGAAGTCGTACGCCGGCTTGTACTTCTGGTTGGCGGTGAGGAGGTCGGCGGCCGTGAACGCCTTCACGAACGCCTCGTCCAGCCGGGCGGCCGTCATCTCGCTGGACAGTACGAGCCGGGCGCCGTGGAGCTTGGCCACCAGCGACCCGTTGCGGCCGTTGCGCTGCTTCTCCCAGAACTCTGCCTCTTGCGCCGTGGTCACGGCTGCGAACACCTTGCCCAGCGTCTCGGTGAACACCCCCTTGCCGTTGCGCCCCGAGCCGTAGAAGAACGCCAGGCACTCCTCCCGGGTGGAGCCTGTCACGGCGTATCCCGCCAGCCGTTGCAGGAAGGTGTGCATCTCGGGGTCACCAGGCTGTGAACTCTCAAGAAAGGCAATCCAGTTGGGACAGTCAGCGTCTTGGCGGTAGTCCAGGTCCACCATGCGGGTGATCAGGTCACCGGGATCGTGGGGGCGCAGCCGGCCGGTGCGCAGGTCCACGGTGCCGTTGCGGAACGTCAGGGCGAACGGGTCGGTGTCCAGGTCCGCGACGCTGCGCCGGATGCCGGGCATAGCTTGCATCTCCAGCAGAGCCGCCGAGATGAGCCGGGAGGTGCGCAGTGCCTTGCCCGCGTCGATGAGTTCGCTGTTGCCCGCTTCGATGGCTTCGGTGAGCAGGGCACTGGACACGTCGTGGACCATGCCGCGCGCCACGGCGTCCCGGTTGGAGTCGTTGGCCCAGCGCCGCCCGTCCCACGCATACCAGCCGGGCCCGTCCACGTAGATGAGCTGGCCGCCGACCCGGTCGGCGATGAACTCGGCCCGGTCAACGTCGGTGCCGTCCCGCTGCGTCAGCAGTCGTACGGTCTCGGGTGCGGTGGTCATCGGCTGCCCCCGTCGCGCTTGGCCTTCCAAGCGGCCAGGTAGGCGCTGTTGCGGCCCTGCTTGCCGGCCTGGTCGGTCTTCTCGGTTCGGCGGTGCAGCTCGTCCAGCAGGACGCCGATGAGCTGGTCGGACTCCGTCTCGCGGGGCGCCGCTGCCGTGTCCTGGTCCGCCAGTTCCATCTCGGCTTCCTCCAGCAGGCCGCTGGCGTATTCGCGTTCCTGCTCCCAGTCGATGTCGGCATCGGCGGGGGCAAGCTCGTACGGCGGCAGGTAGCGCAGCACTCGGGCGTCGAACACCGGACGGCCCCGGTAGTCGGTGTCACGGCAGTGCGGGACGAGAGTGCCGCCGATGAGGGGCTGGTGGTTGCTGCCTCCTCCGTGTCGGTGTTCGGCGGGGCAGTACGGGCACTGGATGGTGATTGGCCAAGTGCCGCATGTGGAACGGCCGTTGACGTGGGCGGCGACGATCGGGGGCCGCGCCTGCGGGCCGAACGGAGGGTAGATGTGCTGTTCAGACAAGTTGAGTCCTCTTGTTCGGGAAACGGAAAACCCCCGCAGGTGACCCGTCACCCCATGCGCCAACACGGGTGATTCGGGTCCTGCGGGGGTCGTTGATGGTCCCTGGACGGGAGGAAAGGCACGGTGGTTGGCGTCACCGTGACCGTGGAGAGGCAGCGCGGGCCGGCTGGCGGGTCTTTTGGGATATGGAGGGCGGGGGTTTCCCGTCGAAGTGCGCTGATCACGCCCCGACATGGGCCTCTACCTCCCTGTAGGGAGGGAGAGGCCCCCGCCGAAACGGGCAGTCACGATCTTTCGGGACATACAGGCAGCGAAGCGTTACCGAACCCTGATCCGGTCCGCTGTTCCCTGCCCCACCTAGAGCGCGGCGACTTCCCCGGTTCCACCACTGCGGAAGGGCTCAGCCAGCACGGGGCACCTACTCACGTGAGTAGGTGGTCCTGGCTGCCGAGCACCGGATTACGTAATTAGGCGCCCCGGACGCCCCGAGGCTCCGGAACGCGACGGATTCTCTTCACCAGAGGTAGAGTGCAACGGTTGCCACGCAAGACGGTCACTGGTGCACGCAGTGGGACATACAGGACCGAGTCCTTCACTTGATCTTCACGAATGACACTGCCAATCTCAGCCCTTGGGATGCCTGGCTCCCTGCGATTCGGCTTGCCGGCCCCGAGCCACGCGGCGGTGCCCCCTCGGGAACGTGAAGGATTCCCGGTCTGACCCTACTCGCTGTGGGGAGCAGAGGGTTTCCGTCCGCCGCCGTATTCCACGGCCTGTGGATGGGGCTCGGATCGGTACTCCACTACGCCACCCCCATGGAGCGCCTGTACGGCCCTCTGCGAGCACGAGAGAGCCCCGCCGGACCGCACGGGGGCCAGACGGGGCCGAAAGGGGCGCAGCGGGGCTACTGCTCCTCGATCTCCGCCCACTCGATTCGAATCCGCTGCTCCGGTACGAAGCGCTTGCCGCGTTCGCCCTTGCTGACGAAGACTCCGTCGATGGCGAGTGACAGGCGGTCCCGCTTCTGCTCCTGTGTCGAGGCCGCC
The DNA here is from genome assembly GCF_002943525.1 of Kitasatospora sp. MMS16-BH015. NCBI lineage: Bacteria > Bacillati > Actinomycetota > Actinomycetes > Kitasatosporales > Streptomycetaceae > Kitasatospora > Kitasatospora sp. MMS16-BH015. The sequence goes on from NZ_CP025394.1 coordinate 4,752,646, forward strand.
CACGCCGGCAGCAACAGCTCGGAGTCGAGAAGCGGCGTGATGTTCACGGCGGGGAGCGGCAGCGCGGCCAAGTCGGCGCGCAGTCCGTCGATTCGGCTCTGTAGGCGGTCGGCGAGCCGGTCGTAGCGCTCTACGGCACCTGGTCGGTCGAACTCGCCCCGGACGTACCGTGCGTCTTCCAGATCGGCCAACCGGGCTTCCTGGTCGGCGATTTCACCGCTGATCGCATCGCGCTTGGCGAAGGTCTCGGGGTCGCTCCGCTTCACCCAGCGGTCGGCGATGGCGACCAGGAGCGGGTCCTCCGGCTCAAGCGCCGGAAGGAGGTACAGGAAGCGCATGGCTACGTACTCGTCCACCCGGTCAGCCATCGCGCTCGCGCCGGGGCACTGGTTGCCGGCCCGCCGAGCCATGCACTGGTAGCTGCCGCCAACCCGGTGCATCCGTCGGCCACAACCGGGAACGTCGCAGAACACCAGGCCCGTCAGGAGTGCGGTTCCGTCGGGCTTCGGGCGGCGCTTCCCTGCGTGGACGTAGGTCCGGGATTCGAGTTGGCGGATGATGCGCTCGCGCTCCCCGACCGTGATGATGCCTTCGCCTATGCTCACGGTGTCCAGCGTCTCGGGGTCTCGGTAGGGAAAGACACGACCAGTGAACTTCCTTCCGCCGTCCTCCGTTTCGACCGACTCTGTCTCCGGCATCAGACCGGCGAACGCCGGGGACTTGAGCAGGTTCATGATGCTGGCGGCGTTCCACTGCCCACCTCGGGCGGCGGGGATGTCGTACTCGTTGAGCAGCCGTGCGATCTTCACCAGCGACTGGCCGGCCAGGGCGTCATCGGCGATCAGCCGGGCGTAGACGGCCGTCTCCGGGTCGTGCACCAGCTTCTTCGTACTGGGGTCGACCAGCAGCCCGTACGGGGGCTGTCCGCCGATCCACTGGCCCTTGCGCCGAAGGTGCCGCTTGGCGCTGGCGACCCGAGTGCCGAGGTTCTTCGACTCGGACCGGGCGAGTTCGGCGAGCATGGCGACGATCATGCGGGACGAGTCGTTCGAGGTGTCGAGACTGTCCATGACGGACACCAGGCGCCCGCCGGCCTTCTCGATGTCGTCCAAGACCTTGCCGACCTGGCCGATGCCCTTCCGCGACAGCCGGTCGAGCTTCCACACGATCAGCGTCCCGACGACGCCCGCCGTGACGGCGGCAAGGGCGGAGTCGAACCCCTTGCGCTCAACGTCCTTGAAGCCGGAGCGTCCCCGGTCGATGTGGACCTTGCGGACCGTCAGGCCGTTGCGCTCGGCCCACGCGCGGCAATCGGCTTCCTGCCGTTCGATCGCCGTCTTGCCGTCCCGGTCCAAGGACAGCCGTAGGTACAGGTCACACAGCGTGTGGTGGTGCATGCACGCCCCCTCTGGAGATCCCTACATTGTGTAGGACTTCCAGAAGTCCGCGATGACGATCTTCCCCCGGAAGTCCGCCAGCGTCAGCTCCTTCCCTCCGGTGTTCAGCCAGCCACCAGCCCCGACCAACTCAGGGGCACGTACACGCGCGCGAGATGCCATGGCCACATCCAACCCCATCGGGGCGCGGGCTGTTCCCGGGTGAGGAGTGTGCGGGGGAAGCGTGACGGAAGCGTGTGTTTCGGCCTGGCTGATGAGTTCGGGCGAGAACTGGTGATCGATGGACATGATCGCCGGAAGGGAAGGCGGGAATCCCCTGACAGCTCGGGTTTGTTTCGCTACGCTCTGTCCATGTCTGATCCTTGGGGTCCCGAACGAGTGGAGCGACTTCGGGAATCGTTGGCCCTCCTGAAAGGGGAACAGATCGAGTCCTTCTTCGACGATCATGGCCTTGGAGATGCATATCGAAGACCCAGTGGCTGGAGTTCCAAGCTGCTGAAGGTCGAGGCGGCCTTCGCTGAGGCATTCACCCGTGGAGAGGAGTCATATCGAGCCTTCCTCGGCGAAGTGGAGGACTTTCGTGAACGTAGTGCAGCCGCCTCGGCGTCTGGTCGACCGAAGGCCGCCGGAAATGATCCGGGTAGAGCTCCTGAGCATCGGATGATCTTCATAAGCCACTCCTCGGAGGATGGGGACGTGGCTCGGTGGATGACGAATCTCCTCGTGCTCGGTGGGATGCCAAGGAGGCAGATATTCTGCTCCTCCGAAAGGTCCACCGGTATCCCATCCGGCGAGGGGATACGGACCTACCTGCGTCGGATGTTGATGCGATCCGACCTGGTCATCGAATTGATAAGCAAAAGCTTTTTGGAGCGGCCTTTCTGCGTGATGGAGATGGGGGCTGCGTGGGTGCTGGAGAGAAGTACGATTCCCGTGGTGGTGCCGCCATTGACCCTCGGTGAGGTGACGGGCAAGTTGGGCGATCTGCGCTTGGAATTGATCGGAGATGACATGGGGATCGATTCGGTGCTCGATGAGCTCCACGGGCGCCTCGTAGACCTCTTCGACGTTCACCCCTCGCTGGCTGAATGGAATGCGGCGGCTCGGGATTTCAAGCAGCAGTGGGCCGATCGCCCGGCCGCCCTGGGCGGGTAGGGCTGTGCAACCTGGCGTCGTCGGCCGTTCCGGCGCCTCACCGGAGCGTCGTGGTCACCGCACAAGGCAATGGGTACTGTGAACTTGTCCATCCCTGTCGTTCTCCGTAGTTCTGGCCGCTCCTTCGGGAGACTTCGGTGGTGGCGTTCACTCGCAGTCGATACTGCCATCGCATTCGGGTTCGCCTCCGGAGCCATTCGGCCACTGCTTGCGCTCTGGCCGGATATCGATGTGCCGCCGTTCGAGGCGTCCGCGACGACTGCGGCGCTCTCGCTCGCCTGGGCTCTGGCGCGTGCGATGCCCCGGACCAGGGTCACTCGTTCCCTCGGTCGCCCTGATGTCGTGGTGGAGGTGAAGATCGGTAATCTATTCGACGAGCCCGGCCATTTGATCGTCGGCTTCAACGACGTGTTCGACACGGACTGCACGGGGGGCAACATCATATCGCGGACCAGTATTCAGGGGCAGTTCTTGGAGCTGGTCTACTCAGGAGACAGGGAGCGCCTGGACGCCGATCTTTCGGTGGCGCTCGCCGGTGTTTCGGAATCGAGCCGTGAACTCAGGTCCCAGAAGCGGGCGGGCAAACTGGTCCGGTATCCAGTGGGTTCGGTGGCCGTGCTCTCGGAGCGCGAGCGAAGGTACTACTGCTCCGCCTACGGGAAGATGGGCAATGACCTGACGGTCCGTTCGAGCTTGGATGATCTCTGGTTGAGCCTGGGGGAGCTCTGGCGCGCGATCGAGATTTCCGGACGGCGGGAGCCCGTCGCGATGCCGGTCATCGGGTCCGAGATGGCTCGAATCGATCATGTTGATCGGGAAGTGCTGATCAGGATGATCATCCTGTCATTTGTCGCCAGATCCCGTGAGCGGCTGATTGCCAAGAAGCTCACGGTCGTCGTGCACCCCAGTGACGCGCACAGGGTGGACATGCTCGAGATGGGGGCCTTCCTCAAGGTCCTGTGACGCGGTCACGCGGCAAGATGGCGGGAGACAGTCCCGGCTCAGTGCGGAGGTTGCGGCGTGAAGTACGTGATGAAGGAGCGGATGTTCTCGCTCGGGGACGATCACTGGATCGAGGACGAGCGCGGGGAGAAGGCCTTCCTGGTGGACGGGAAGGTGCTGCGGCTCCGGGAGACCTTCGAGTTGAAGGACCAGGCCGGGCGGGTGGTGGCCGTGGTGAAGAAGAAGGTGGTGACCGTCCGGGACGCGATGAAGATCGAGGACGCCGAGGGGGAGGTGATCGCGACCGTCCGGGAGAAGCTGTTCACGCCGTTCCGGGACAAGTACAAGGTGGAGCTGGAGGCCGGCGGGGAGCTGGAGATCCACGGCAACCTGCTGGACCGGGACTACCGGATCGAGGACGAGCACGGGCGCGAGCTGGCCCAGGTCTCCCGGCGCTGGTTCAGCATCCGCGACGCGTACGGCATCCACGTCCACGAGGGCGGGGACACCGCGCTGCTGCTGGCGATCGCGGTCTGCCTCGACCACATGGTGGCCGAGGAGCACTGACGAACCGTCAGGTGATCAAGTGCGGCAGGAAGCGGGCGCCCTGATGGGTGATCAGGCTGTCGTCGGTCTCGCGGATGCCGAGGCCGGCGGCCTCGCCGTCCACCACCCAGGCGCCGAGCACCGGCCGGTGGCCGTCGAAGTCCGGTAGCGGGTGCAGCTGCTGGTAGCAGTGGCCCTCGGCGCCGTAGCGGTCCGGGTCGCCGGCCCACTCGGCCAGGCGGTCGACGGAGCCGTCGGGCCCCACGATCCGGACGCCCGCGCCCTCCCGGCCGAGCAGCGGCTTGGCGGCGTAGCCGGTGGCGGCCAGCTCGCGCGGGCTGTCCAGGTAGGCGGGCAGCAGGTTGGGGTGGCCGGGGTTGAGCTCCCAGAGCAGGGCGAGCAGCGCCTTGTTGGAGAGCAGCATCTTCCAGGCCGGCTCGATCCAGAGGGTCGAGCCGGTGCCGCCGCCCAGGTCGATGCCGCCGAGCAGCTGCGGCCCGAACTCCTCCTCGACCAGCCACTCCCACGGGTAGAGCTTGAAGACCGAGCGGATGTACCGGTGCTCCAGGTCGACGAACCGCCCGGTCAGCCCGTCCAGCCCGATGTCCTCCATCGCGATGCCGACGGTCTCGATGCCCGCCTGCTCGGCGGTCTCCTGGAGGTAGAGGGTGGTCATCCAGTCCTCGCCCTCGGTGTCCCCGCGCGAGTGCGCGAAGTGCACCGGGCCGGGCGGCAGCAGCGGCTTCTGCCGGGCCCAGGCGGCGACCAGCCGCTCGTGCAGCGAGTTCCACTGGTCGGCGGCCGGGTACAGCTGCTCCATCCAGAACCACTGCGGGCCGGCCGCCTCGATCAGCGAGGTCGGGGTGTCGGCGTTGTACTCGAAGAGCTTGGCCGGGCCGGTGCCGTCGTAGGCGAGGTCGAACCGGCCGTACAGCGAGGGTTGTTCGGCTCGCCGCCGCCAGGACTCGGCGATCACCTCGGCGACGCGCTGCGAGGTGATGCCGTACTCGGCGTACCGCCGCTCCCGCACCACGTGCTCGACCGCGTCGAGGCAGAGCCCGTGCAGCTCCTCGACGACCTCCTCCAGGGCCTCCACCTCGGGGAGCGAGAACTCGTAGTACGCGCTCTCGTCCCAGTAGGCGTGCGGGCCGCCCTGGTTGCAGGGGTCCTGGCAGATCGCGTAGATCAGGCCCTGGCCCTCCACCTGGGCCTGCCAGTCGGGGCGGGGCGGGCGGGTGCGGCGGCGCACGGCGGTCAGCCCCCGGCCGTGCCGCTGTGCGAGGGGCAGCCGAAGCCGCCGCGCTTGGTGGCGGCCTGGTCGAAGGTGCCGCCGCCGGCGGTCAGCGAGCCGGAGCCGCAGTAGTACCAGCGGCCGGTGGCGCCGGTGCCGCTGCAGGAGTGGTTGTCCAGCACCTTGAGGCTGCCCGGGTCCACGCAGCGCCGCGGCGCGTCGGAGGAGGAAGAGGAGCAGCTGGTCAGCGCCAGCGCGAGGGTGCCGACCATGCCCAGGGCGACGGCACCCGAACGGCGGCGCCCGGGGGTGGGGGAGGGCGTCATGGCAGGTGATGCTATCGAGCCGGTCGCACCATCTGCTTTTCAGGGGCGCGAGGAGCGGCGCGCAGCGGTGGCGCCAGGCCGATGCCTTCCGCTCTCGCGCAGTCCGCGCGCCCCTGGGGGGCTAGCCCGCGGCCAGGCGGGCCGTCAGCCGCTCCCGGGCCTCCGGCCACTCGACCTCGCGCAGCATCGAGAAGTGCACGCTGTCCCGCCAGGTGCCGTCCGGCATGCGGCGGTGGCGGCGGAAGGTGCCCTCGTAGCTGGCGCCCAGGCGGCGGATGGCGTTCTGCGAGCGCTCGTTGTTGTGGTGGGTCTTCCACATCACGCGGCTGAAGCCCAACTCCTCGAAGGCATGGCGCAGGAGCAGCAGTTTCGCCTCGGTGTTGACGGGCGTGCGCCAGTACGGGCGGGCGTACCAGGTGCCGCCGATCTCCAGCTCCTCGTGCTTGGCGCTGAAGCCGAAGTAGCAGGTGATGCCGATGACCCGGCCGCTGATCAGGTCGGTCACGCCGAAGGGCACGCACTCCGCGTCGTTCAGCCGGGCCTCGACCAGGGCCCGCATGTCGGCCTCGGTGTGCGGAGTCGAGTCCAGCTGCCAGCGCCAGACCTCCTCGTCGCCCCCGGCGATGCCGAAGAGGTCGGGCACGTCGTCCAGGGAGAGCGGCTCCAGGCTGATGTGGTCGCCGGTCAGGACGGTGTCGCGGGAAGGCAGCTTCGCAGTCATGGTCCCCACGGTAGCCACTCATTGCACTAGAGACAATAGATGCCTGCACTAGTGCAATGGCTTCAGGTCATGCGAAAGCCCCGCCCACCCGGTGAGGGGTGGACGGGGCTCTGCGCGGGCCGCTTACAGGAAGGAGTTGATCTGGATGGTCTCGGTTCGGCCGGGGCCGACGCCGATCGCGGAGATCGGGGCGCCCGACATCTCCTCCAGGGCCTTCACGTACGCCTGGGCGTTCTTCGGCAGCTCGGCGAAGGTCTTCGCCTTGCTGATGTCCTCGCTCCAGCCGGGCAAGTTCTCGTAGATCGGCTTGGCGTGGTGGAAGTCCGACTGGTTGTAGGGGAGCTCCTCCACCCGCTGGCCGTCGATCTCGTACGCGACGCAGACCGGGATCTCCTCCCAGCCGGTCAGCACGTCCAGCTTGGTGAGGAAGAAGTCGGTCAGGCCGTTCACGCGGGTCGCGTAGCGGGCGATCACGGCGTCGAACCAGCCGCAGCGGCGGTCACGGCCGGTGGTCACGCCGCGCTCGCCGCCGATCCGGCGCAGCGCGTCGCCGTCGGCGTCCAGCAGCTCGGTCGGGAACGGGCCCGAGCCGACGCGGGTGGTGTACGCCTTCAGGATGCCGATGACCCGGTCGATCTTGGTCGGGCCGATGCCGGCGCCGGTGCAGGCGCCGCCCGAGGTCGGGTTCGAGGAGGTGACGAAGGGGTACGTGCCGTGGTCCACGTCCAGCAGGGTGCCCTGGCCGCCCTCCAGGAGGACGACCTTGTTCGCCTTGAGGGCCTGGTCGAGCACCAGGGTGGTGTCGGCGAGGTATGGGCGGATCTTCTCCGCGTAGCCCAGGTACTCCTCGACGACCAGCTCGGCCGGGATGGCGCGGCGGTTGTAGAGCTTGACCAGCAGCTGGTTCTTGTCGTGGAGGGCCGCCTCGACCTTCTGGCGCAGGATCGACTCGTCGAAGAGGTCCTGCACGCGGATGCCGACGCGGTTGATCTTGTCGGCGTAGGTCGGGCCGATGCCGCGCCCGGTGGTGCCGATCCGGCGCTTGCCCAGGAAGCGCTCGGTGACCTTGTCCAGGGTGCGGTGGTACGGGGTGATCAGGTGGGCGTTGCCCGAGATCAGCAGCTTCGAGGTGTCGATGCCCCGCTCGTCCAGGCCCTTGAGCTCGGAGAGCAGCACGCCCGGGTCGATCACGACGCCGTTGCCGATCACCGGGGTCACGTTCGGGCTGAGGATGCCGGAAGGCAGCAGGTGGAGGGCGTACTTCTGATCGCCGATGACCACCGTGTGACCGGCGTTGTTGCCGCCCTGGTAGCGGACGACGTAGTCGACGGAGCCACCGAGCAGGTCGGTCGCCTTCCCCTTGCCCTCGTCTCCCCACTGAGCGCCAACGAGCACGAGTGCCGGCACAGGCGTACACCCCTTCCGGTTGGGGCATCCTGCGTAGGCCGCAGTCTGCCCCGAGATAGACGAAGCCCCTGGCGCAGTAGCGCAAGGGGCTCTTGCACCGAGAGATTACCTGAGGAAGGACCGGTCGTGTCGTCCCTGTCCACGCCCGAATCCCGTGCCGTTTCTCCAGGTGGGCCGGACCCGTTGCTCGTGCTGCTCGACCCGGCGGCCAGGCAGGCCGACGGCGAGTCGGTGCGGATCGCCCGGGACGTGCTGCGCGGCGGAGCCGACTGCAAGGTGGCGCTGCCGGAAACGGGAGCCGAACTCGACCGGTTGTTGGCCCATCGTGGCCGTCGCCGACCGGTCGTGATCGGCTCTGATCAGGCACTTCAGCGGGTGCTCCAGTCGCTGCACCGCCAGCGCGAGCTCGGCGCGGAGGCCGTCGGCGTGGTGCCGGTGGGCCGGCCGGGAGCGGTCGGGGTGGCCCGCGCACTGGGCGTGCCGGGCGAGCCGGTGGCGGCCGCGCGGGCGGTGATCCGGGGCGGCGCGCGCAAGTTCGACCTGCTGGTGGACGAGGCCGGCGGGGTGGTGCTCGGCGGGGTCCGGATCCAGCCGAGGGGCCGCCGCGCGCCGCTGCGTTCGCTCTGGGCGAAACTGGCTGCGGCCGAGCGGGGGAGGGCGCCCGGCCGGGACGAGGAGCGCACCCGGCTCCGGATCGAGGCCGACGGCCGGCTGCTCGCCGACCTGCACCACTCCGTCCGGCTGCTCCAGGTCAACCTGCCGGCCGACGCCGGGGTGATGGAGCTGGTGCTCCGCCGCCCGGGCACCGCCCACCGGCTGCGCGCGGCCAGCCTGACCGTGGCCGGCCCCGGCTTCGGCTACGAGGCGGACGGCTGCCCCTGCGGCCCGGTGCACAGCCGCACCTGGACGGTGCAAGCCGGCGCCTGGTCGCTGCTGCTCCCGAATGCGGCCTGAGGCCGTCACCCACCGCGACGGTGAACCCCGCGTGAAGCCCGGGTGAGCAGCGTCACGTTCCGACCCTCGCGGACGGCGTGTCGCGAGCGGCCCGACCCCGTGCAGTGCTGGTCGCGCAAGGGCCGCCGAATTCCCGGGCCGGAAATGCCCCCATCGGTAAGGGGTTATGTCTACGCGCGTTGCTATTGGAACGCCCGATATCGGAGGGCTCCCCTGTTCGGGAAGCCGTACGGAACTGCCCTAGACTCGAAGGCGTGCCACGTGGTGACGGAAGACTCAACCACGATCTTCTTCCCGGCGAGAAAGGCCCCCAGGACGCTTGCGGCGTCTTCGGTGTCTGGGCTCCCGGCGAGGAGGTCGCAAAGCTCTCGTACTTCGGCCTCTATGCCCTGCAGCACCGCGGACAGGAATCCGCGGGCATCGCAGTGAGCAATGGCTCCCAGATTCTCGTCTTCAAGGACATGGGACTCGTCTCCCAGGTCTTCGACGAAGCGGCTCTGGGGTCCTTGCACGGGCATATCGCCGTCGGACATGCCCGCTACTCGACCACCGGTTCCTCGGTCTGGGAGAACGCCCAGCCGACCTTCCGGGCGACCGTTCACGGTTCGCTTGCCCTCGGGCACAACGGAAACCTGGTGAACACCGCCGAGCTCGCCGCCATGGTGGCCGAGCTGCCCGGTGAGGAGCACGTCTCGCGCTCCGGCCGCTCCGCGGCGACCAACGACACCGACCTCGTGACCGCCCTGCTCGCGGGCCACCCGGACCTCTCCATCGAGGAGACGGCCCAGCTGGTGCTGCCCAAGGTCAAGGGCGCGTTCTCGCTGGTCTTCATGGACGAGCACACCCTCTACGCCGCCCGTGACCCGCAGGGCATCCGCCCGCTGGTGCTCGGCCGGCTGGAGCGCGGCTGGGTGGTCGCCTCCGAGACGGCGGCGCTCGACATCTGCGGCGCCTCCTTCATCCGCGAGGTGGAGCCGGGCGAGCTGATCGCCATCGACGAGAACGGCATCCGCACCTCCCGCTTCGCCGAGGCCAAGCCCAAGGGCTGCGTCTTCGAGTACGTGTACCTGGCCCGCCCGGACACGACCATCGCCGGCCGCAACGTCTACGTCTCCCGTGTGGAGATGGGCCGCAAGCTGGCCGCCGAGGCGCCCGTCGAGGCCGACCTGGTGATAGCGACCCCGGAGTCCGGCACCCCCGCCGCGATCGGGTACGCCGAGGCCAGCGGGATCCCGTACGGCTCCGGCCTGGTGAAGAACGCCTACGTGGGCCGCACCTTCATCCAGCCGAACCAGACCATCCGCCAGCTCGGCATCCGGCTCAAGCTGAACCCGCTCAAGGAGGTCATCCAGGGCAAGCGCCTGGTGGTCGTGGACGACTCGATCGTCCGCGGCAACACCCAGCGCGCGCTGGTCCGGATGCTCCGCGAGGCCGGTGCGGCCGAGGTCCACATCCGGATCTCCTCCCCGCCGGTGAAGTGGCCCTGCTTCTTCGGGATCGACTTCGCCACCCGGGCCGAGCTGATCGCCAACGGAATGACCGTGGAGGAGATCGGTCGCACGCTCGGCGCGGACTCGCTCGCGTACATCTCGATCGACGGCATGATCGAGGCCACCGCGCAGCCCAAGGAGAAGCTCTGCCGGGCCTGCTTCGACGGGGAGTACCCGATGGAGCTGCCCGACCCGGCGCTGCTGGGCAAGCTGCTGCTCGAGGCGGAGATCGCCGGCGGTCAGCAGAAGCCCGCGACGCGGGGCAAGCCGACCTCGGACCTCGACGGCGTGCAGACGCTGATCGGCGGGCACGGTGCAGCTGACGCCTTGCGGCGTCCGTAGTTTCGATGAGCAACCACAGCAGGGGCGTGGGGGACCGCGTGATCAACAGTCGACGTACGTCGGGGCTGGTCGCGCAGTTCTCCGCGCCCCTGTTGTGCTGCCCCAAGTTTGTTAACCACTGACCCGGAAGGGCCATCGCACGTGACCAGCAACGAGACCGCCGGCGCCACCTACGCCGCCGCAGGCGTCGACATCGAGGCGGGCGACCGCGCCGTCGAGCTGATGAAGGAGTGGGTCAAGAAGGCCAACCGCCCCGAGGTCGTGGGCGGCCTGGGCGGCTTCGCCGGGCTCTTCGACGCCTCCGCCTTCAAGCGTTACGAGCGCCCGCTGCTGGCCTCCGCGACGGACGGCGTGGGGACGAAGGTCGCCATCGCCCAGGCGATGCGGAAGTACGACACCATCGGCCACGACCTGGTCGGCATGGTCGTCGACGACCTGGTGGTCTGCGGCGCCGAGCCGCTGTTCATGACCGACTACATCTGCGTCGGCAAGGTCTTCCCCGAGCGGGTCGCGGCGATCGTCAAGGGCATCGCCGAGGGCTGTGCACTGGCCGGCTGCGCGCTGGTCGGCGGCGAGACGGCCGAGCACCCGGGTCTGCTGGCCGAGGACGACTTCGACGTCGCGGGCGCGGGCACCGGCGTGGTCGAGGCCGACCAGCTGCTGGGCGCCGAGCGGGTCCGCGCGGGCGACGTGGTGATCGCGATGGCCGCCAGCGGCCTGCACTCCAACGGCTACTCGCTGGTGCGCCACGTGCTGCTGGGCCAGGCCGGCTGGTCGCTGGACCGCAAGGTCGAGGAGTTCGGCCGCACCCTGGGCGAGGAGCTCCTGGAGCCGACCCGGATCTACTCGCTGGACTGCCTGGCGCTCACCCGCGCCACCGAGATCCACGCCTTCTCGCACGTCACCGGCGGCGGTCTGGCGGCCAACCTGGCCCGGGTCATCCCGGCCGGCCTGCACGCCCGCCTGGACCGCGGCACCTGGACCCCGCTGCCGGTCTTCCAGACCGTGGCCCAGGTCGGCGGGATGAAGACCCTGGAGATCGAGAAGACGCTCAACATGGGTGTCGGCATGGTCGCGGTCGTGCCGCCGGCCTCGGTGGACGTGGTGCTCTCGATCCTGGCGGACCGGGACGTCGAGGCCTGGGTGCTGGGCGACGTCGTCGACCGCACCGACGAGCACGCGGAGGGCGCGGCGCTCTACAACGCGTACGAGGGCTTCGAGCTGGCCTGAGCCGGCTGAGTGGCCACCGCCGGGTTCCGGCGGTGGCCACACTGGTTGTATCTACTATCAGCGGGTACGACGAAGACCGGCTCGGGGCCCCGTGGTGGGGCCGAGCCGGTCTTGTGCGGAGTACTCAGGCGCGACGGCGGTACGTGCTGCCCGCGTCGGTGTCCTCTTCGTCCTCGTCGTTGTAGCGGCTGGCGTACGCCGCGTAGGGATCGTCGTCCTCTTCTTCTTCGATCGGTGTTGGCTTGATCGAAGCAGTGGAGGGCGATACGCCCAGCTCGCTGGACAGACGGTTAGCGTCGAAGCCGCCGCTGTTGTACTTCAGCTCGCGGGCGACCTTCGTCTGCTTGGCCTTGGCCCGGCCGCGCCCCATGGGTCGACCCCCTCAACGATGGGGCTCACGGCCCCGAGTCTGACACGTGTTCATGATCAGGAGCGGCGCCGCCCGAAGTGGGAGTGCCGTCCCTTGGAGCATTAACGGTACCTGTTTCCGCCGCCGAACGGTACGTCGCCGGTGTGACGTGGCGCGCACTGTCGCCCCTCGAAACCGGGTCTTTCCAGGTCACGAGGAGATTTCCGGGCGTTGGCAGGCTGGTTGCAGCATGCCACGGTCCGTCGTTCCGGGGTCGATTATCCCCGGGAGGGGGCCCTGCATAGCCCGTTCGGCGGACAGAGCGAGAATCCGGTTCCACATCGTGACCCGGCTCCGGGCACCTACTTACGCAAGCAGGTGCCCGGCGCGGTGGCTCAGCCCTTGCGGGCGCCCGGGAGGAGGATCGTGCGCAGTGCGCTGATCTCCCGCATCCGCTTCTCGGCCAGGCGGTCGGCGGCCACGGCCGGCGGGACGCCGTCGGTGACGGCGCGGGTGAAGATCTCCAGGGTGGTGTCGAAGATCTTCGTGGCCTTGTTCTTGGCGCGCTCGAAGTTGAAGCCGTCGATCTCGTCGGCGACCTGGATGACGCCGCCGGAGTTCACCAGGTAGTCCGGGGCGTAGAGGATGCCGCGGTCGGCCAGGTCCTTCTCCACGCCCGGGTGGGCCAGCTGGTTGTTGGCCGCGCCGCAGACCACCGCGGTGCCGGCCGCGCCGAGCGCGCCCACCGTGTGGTCGTCCAGCGCGCCGCCCAGGGCGCAGGGGGCGTAGACGTCCAGGCGGGCTTGGAGCAGGGCGGCGGTGTCGGCGACCACCTCGACGTCCGGGTGGGCCGCGCGGACGCGGTTCACGGCGGTCTCGAAGGGGTCGGTGACGACCACGGTGGCGCCGTCGGCGACCAGGTGGCCGACCAGGTAGTGGCCGACCTTGCCGACGCCGGCGACGCCGACCCGCTTGCCGCGTAGGGTCGGCTGGCCCCACTTGGCCTGGGCCGAGGCGCGCATGCCCTGGAAGACGCCGAAGGCGGTGAGGATGGAGGAGTCGCCGGCACCGCCGTGCTCGGGGGAGCGGCCGGTGACGAACTCGGTCTCGCGGGCGATCACGTCCATGTCCTGGACGTAGGTGCCCACGTCGCAGGCGGTGATGTACCGGCCGCGCAGCGACTGCACGAAGCGCCCGTAGGCGCGCAGCATCGCCTCGTTCTTCTCCTTGTTGGGGTCGCCGATGATGACGGCCTTGCCGCCACCGAGGTCGAGACCCGCCAGGGCGTTCTTGTAGCTCATGCCACGGGAGAGGCGCAGCGCGTCGTCGAGCGCCTCCTCCTCGGAGGCGTAGTCGAAGAAGCGGGTGCCGCCGAGGGCCGGGCCCAGCGCGGTGGAGTGGATGGCGATGATCGCCTTGAGGCCGGACGCGCGGTCGTGGCAGAGCACGACCTGCTCGTGCCCGTCACCGGGGACGCCGTCCTGCTCGGTACGGAAGATCCTGCTGAGCACGCCGGGTGCGGGGTGCGGAGCGGACGCGGTCTGTACGTCGGTCACTGTGGTGACTCCAGTATCTGTGGCCCACTGCTGTGGTGTGGGCGCCTAAGGGAAGCGTAGCCGCGGGGCGGGCGCCCGCTGGGTCCTGTCCGGATAACGATCGGTGGGCCCCCGACGGCACTCTCCCGGGGGGTGCCGGGCCCGTGCGACCATGCAGAGCGTGACCGCCGTGCGCACTTCGGTGCTCCCGCCCTACACCGCCCACCTGCGGGTCTACGAGCCGCTCGCCGCCTTCCCGGAGCCGGAGCGCGCGCACTGGCAGGGCTGGGCCGCCGCACACGGCCCGGACGCCGAGGGGCCGGGGCAGCCGGTGGCCGCGGCGGCCCTGGCGGAGCAGCGGGCGGCGCTGGCCGAGCTGCTCTCCGGCACCCCGAGGGCGCTGCCGGAGAAGGAGAGCGGCCGGGCCTTCGTGCGGGTGGTGGACGGGGTCACCTACGTCTGCCCGTGGTCGACCCGGCTGCGCAGCTGGCAGGCGCTGGCCGAGCTGGCCGAGACGCTGCCGGTCTCGCTGCTGGACACGGTGCTGCCGCCGGCCGTCCGGGCGGCCGCCGAGGCGGACCGGGAGCGCTGGCGGGCGGGCCATCCGGACGCCCGGCCGTGGATCCTGACCAGCCGCTGGGAGGTGCCGGTCCGGTGGTTCCTGCCCTTCGGCGCGGAGGACCGCTGTTTCGTACCGGAAGGCCCGTGCAATTCGGTTTTGACCGATGGGGAGAATGGGGAGAGGGCGGAGGGGGGCAGGACGGCGGCCACGCTGTTCTATCTGACGCCGATGGCGCAGGCGCGTCGACGGGTGGCACGGGGTTACCGGGTGCTGCGGGAGCGGATCCCGCTGGGCCCGCTGGTACGGGAGGTGGAGCAGGTCGGTCGGTGGCTGGAGGAGTTCCATCCCAGGTCACTGGTCGAGCTGGACTACGGGGGGTTGGTGCACCTGCTGGGTGCGGAGCGGCTGGCGGCCGAGGATTCGGCGGGCGAGCTGGAGCGGGGGCTGGGGGCGTTGCGGGCCGGGGACGGGGCCTCGGCGGCCCGTTCGTACCGCCTGGTGGTCGACCGCTGGCGAGAGGTGCTGGCGCTGCGTCACGCCAGCTGACAGGGGCTCAACCGCCTTGTCAGTGGGCGGCGTGAGGATGGTCGGGACCTTCGCCCACCCGTCCGGGACCTTGGTCCCGGTTCGGGTCAATACCCCTCGAACGTGACACTACTCACCGTTGACGCGTACTTACACCTATGTGTAAAAATGGGACAACCAGCCCAAGTTCACTCAAGTGTGTCCACTTTTGGGTGGATCTGACGGTGGTGCGTGCTTTGCGGGGAAACGAAGGGACTGGTCCGCTCATAACCGATTGTCACCCGGGGGTGACTGTCCGTTATGGGGTGGTCCATGGCCATCCGCCGCTCTTGGGCCCGTGAGGGGTCAATTTTGGCGGTTTGGCCGATGGGGCTGGACGGATGGTGTAGTTGTAGACACCAGGACAAGCCGTTCGTCCTATAACCGACTCGGCCCGTCTATGCCATTTCGGGCATCGCGGGCCAAGGTGCAGAATTTGAAGGATAGAACCGCCCTGGTTCGGTTCTCCCGAGGAGGCCGCTCATGACCGCTCGTACCCCTGATGCTGAGCCCCTGCTGACTCCGGCAGAGGTAGCCACCATGTTCCGCGTCGATCCGAAGACGGTGACGCGTTGGGCCAAGGCCGGCAAGCTCACGTCTATCCGCACTCTCGGCGGGCACCGCCGTTACCGCGAGGCGGAGGTGCGCGCTCTGCTGGCCGGGATTCCGGCGCAGCGTACCGAGGGCTGAGAAGCCCGTCTGAAGCATTTTCGAAGGGGCTGTGCGCCTGACTCCGCCGGGTCAGGGGTGCAGCCCCTTCGGCATGCCCTGGAAGGCCGGAATCAATGGCTCCAAATGTCCACGGGATGTCCACCGGGGAGGGAGGGGGGAATGCGCCTTAAACTCAGTACAATTTTATATATTAAATTACGCGACTCCCAGGCGGCTCCCAGGGAGCCGTTCGTCAAGAAAAGATAAGTGACGAGCGTCACGGGAGTTCACTCTTGACGCGCCATCACCAGAGGAGTGCGGAAAACGCAAGAGGCCCGGAACCTTTCGGCTCCGGGCCTCTCATTACGGCGATCCTGACGGGACTTGAACCCGCGACCTCCACCTTGACAGGGTGGCGAGCTAACCAACTGCTCCACAGGACCAGAGTTTTACTTCCTTGCCCGCCTGCTCTCGCCTGCGAACAAGACAGATCGTACGGCATCCGGGGCCCTGAAGTCGAACCGCGTCCTCCGGGGCCCCGGAGCCCCTTCCTAGCCGGCCGCGGCGGCGGCCTCCATCGCCTTCAGGATCCGCTTCTCCGAGACCGGGGTCGGGGTGCCCAGGCCCTGGGCGAAGAAGCTGACCCGGAGCTCCTCGATCATCCAGCGGATCTGCTTCACGGCCGCCGAGGGCTCCCGGCCGGGCGGCAGGGAGGCCAGCAGCTCGCCGTAGGCCTGCTGGACCTGCTGGACCTTCTGCAGGTGCAGCAGGTCGCGCTGCGGGTGGTTGGGCAGCGCCTCCAGGCGGCGGTCGACCGCGAGCAGGTAGCGCTTGAGGTCGGGCAGCCGCTGCCAGCCGGTCTCGGTGACGAAGCCGGGGTGGATGAGGGAGGCCAGGTGCAGCCGGATGTCGTTGACGGCGGTGAGCAGCACCGGGCTGCTGACCGACTTCAGCCGGGTCGAGGCCTTGTGGAAGGCGATCAGGGCCGAGGCCGTCTTGAGGGTGGCGTCCGCCGAGAGCTCGTACAGGTCGCCGCGGACCTTGTCGTACAGCTTGGCGTACGCCGCCTCGTCCCAGGCCGGGCCGCCGTTCAGGGTCATCAGCCGGTCGGTGGCGGCGGCGACGATGTCCTCGAACAGGGCCGGGATCGACCCGTGCGGGTTGTGCGAGAGGGCGAGCTTGGCCTGGTTGCCCAGCCGGCCCTGGATCGACTTGGCGGGGGAGTTGGTGGAGAGCATCAGCAGCTGGCGGGTGCCGGCCCACATCGCCTGGGCCTGCGCCTCGGGGGTGTCGAAGAGCTTGATCGCCACCGAGTCCGTCTCGTCCACCAGCGCCGGGTAGGCCCGCAGCGAGTGGCCGCGCGAGCGCTGCTCGAAGGTGCGCTGGAGGGTGGGCAGGTCGGCCGGCCAGCCGGTCAGGCCGGTGCGCTCGATGCCCTGGCCGGAGGCGGCCGAGGAGAGGGTCTCCTTGAGCTTGGGCTTGAGCTTGAGGCGCAGGTCCTCCAGGTCCTTGGACTCGGCGAGCTTGCGCTTGCCGTCCACCACCCGGAAGGTCACCCGCAGGTGGTCCGGCACCCGCTCGTCGTCCCAGGCCTCCGGCGGGATGGTGATCGCCGTCAGCCGCTTGAGGATGTGCTCGAGGGTCGGCAGGAGCGGCTCCTGACGGTCCTTCACCTGCTTGAGCGCGGCCGCCGCGAAGTCCGGGGCGGGCACGAAGTTGCGCCGGATCGCCTTGGGGAGCGAGCGGATGTACGCGGTGACCAGCTCGGCCCGCAGGCCGGGGATCTGCCAGTCGAAGCCCTCGCCGGTGACCTGGTTGAGCACGGGGAGCGGGATGTGGACGGTGACGCCGTCGGCGTCGCTGCCGGGCTCGAACTGGTAGGTGAGCTTGAAGCGGAGCTTGCCCTGCTGCCAATAGTCCGGGTAGTCGGCCTCGGTGACCCCGTCGGCGGAGTCGTTGATGAGCATCGACTTCTCGAAGTTGAGCAGGTCGGGCTGCTCGTGCCGCTCCTTCTTCCACCAGGAGTCGAAGTGCCGGGTGGAGACGATCTCTTCCGGCAGGCGGCTGTCGTAGAAGTCGAAGAGGGTCTGGTCGTCCACCAGGATGTCGCGGCGGCGGGCGCGGTTCTCCAGCTCCTCGACCTCGGAGAGCAGCTTGCGGTTCTCGGCGAAGAACTTGTGGTGCGTCTCCCAGTCGCCCTCGACCAGGGCGTTGCGGATGAACAGCTCGCGGCAGAGCTCCTGGTCGATCCGGCCGTAGTTGACCTTGCGCTGGGCCACGATCGGCATCCCGTAGAGGGTCACCTTCTCGTAGGCCAGCACGGCCCCGGCCTTCTTCTCCCAGTGCGGCTCGCTGTACGTCTTCTTGATCAGGTGGCCGGCGATCGGCTCCACCCACTCGGGCTCGATCTTGGCGTTGATCCGGGCCCAGAGCCGGGACGTCTCGACCAGCTCGGCGGACATCACCCAGCGCGGGGGCTTCTTGAACAGCCCCGAGCCGGGGAAGATCGCGAACCGGGCGCCGCGCGCGCCGCCGTACTCGCGCTTCTCCACGTCGAAGAGGCCCAGGTGCGAGAGCAGACCGGCCAGCAGCGACTGGTGGATCCGGTCGGCGTCCGGTTCGGCATCGGGGTGGGGCTCGTCGATCTGGACGCCCAGCTGCTTGGCGACGGTGCGCAGCTGCGAGTAGATGTCCTGCCACTCGCGTATCCGCAGGTAGTTCAGGTACTCGCTCTTGCACATCCGGCGGAAGGCCGAGCTGGAGAGCTCTTTCTGCTGCTCGCGGACGTACCGCCAGATCGCCAGGTAGGCGAGGAAGTCGGAGGTCTCGGAGTTGAAGCGGCGGTGCCGCTCGTCGGCCGCCTGGCGCTTCTCGGCGGGGCGCTCGCGCGGGTCCTGGATGGAGAGCGCGGCGGCGATCACCATGACGTCGCGGACGCAGCCGTTCTTGGCCGCCTCGATGACCATCCGGGCCAGCCGGGGGTCGACCGGGAGCTGGGCCAGCTGGCGGCCGAGCGGGGTCAGGCGCTTGCGGTGGTCCTTCTCGGCCGGGTCGAGGGCGCCGAGCTCGTGGAGCAGGTTGACGCCGTCCTTGATGTTGCGCGAGTCCGGCGGGTCGAGGAACGGGAAGGCGGCGATGTCGCCGAGGCCGGCGGCGGTCATCTGGAGGATGACGGAGGCCAGGTTGGTGCGCAGGATCTCGGCATCGGTGAACTCGGGGCGGGCGAGGAAGTCCTCCTCCGAGTAGAGCCGGATGCAGATGCCGTCGCTGGTGCGGCCGCAGCGGCCCTTGCGCTGGTTGGCGCTGGCCTGGCTGATCGCCTCGATCGGCAGGCGCTGCACCTTGGTGCGGTGGCTGTAGCGCGAGATCCGGGCGGTGCCCGGGTCGATCACGTACTTGATGCCGGGGACGGTGAGGGAGGTCTCCGCGACGTTGGTCGCGAGCACGATCCGGCGGGAGTTGGAGCGCTGGAAGACCCGGTGCTGCTCGGCGCTGCTGAGGCGGGCGTAGAGCGGGAGGATCTCCGTGAACTTCAGTTTCAGCTTGGTGAGCGCGTCCGCGGTGTCGCGGATCTCGCGCTCGCCGGAGAGGAAGACCAGGATGTCGCCCGGGCCCTCGGCCTGGAGCTCCTGGGCGGCCTCGCAGATCGCCTGGATCTGGTCGCGGTCGCGGTCGACGGTCACGTCGTCCTCGTCCGCGTCCTCGGTGTCGTCGACCAGCGGGCGGTAGCGGACCTCGACGGGGTAGGTGCGGCCGGAGACCTCGATGATCGGGGCGTCCGAGAAGTGCTTGGCGAAGCGCTCGGGGTCGATGGTCGCCGAGGTGATGATGACCTTGAGGTCGGGGCGGCGGGGGAGCAGCTGCTTGAGGTAGCCGAGCAGGAAGTCGATGTTGAGGCTGCGCTCGTGCGCCTCGTCGATGATCAGGGTGTCGTACTGGCGCAGCTCGCGGTCGGTCTGGATCTCGGCGAGCAGGATGCCGTCCGTCATCAGCTTGACCAGGGTGTCCTGGCCGACCTGGTCGGTGAAGCGGACCTTCCAGCCGACGGCCTCGCCGAGCGGGGTGTTCAGCTCCTCGGCGACGCGGTCGGCCACCGTGCGGGCCGCGATCCGGCGGGGCTGGGTGTGGCCGATCAGGCCCTTGACCCCGCGGCCGAGCTCCAGACAGATCTTGGGGATCTGGGTGGTCTTCCCGGAGCCCGTCTCACCCGCGACGATCACCACCTGGTGGTCGCGGACGGCCGCCAGGATGTCGTCCTTCTTCTGGCTGACCGGCAGCTCGGCCGGATACCTGATCTCCGGCACGGCGGCCCGGCGCTGCTCGACCCGCAGCTCGGCCTTGTCGATCTCCGCGGACAGCTGCTCGGCGATCTTCTGCCGGGCCTCGGGCCCCCGGACCCGCCGGGCGCCGTCCAACCGGCGGCCGATCCGCTGCTGGTCGCGCAGCATCAGCTCGGGCAGCCGGGCGGCCAGCTCCCCGATGGTGGCTGCATCGGCGGGCTTGGCTACGGGAGAACTCAACTCGGACATCCCTCTAGGTTCGCAAGGAGGCACGGGCTGGCGCACCTCGGTTTTCGAGCCCCTCCAGTGTCACAGACGGCCGGGGCCTGTCGCCGGAGCGGGCGCCGGGTAGCCTCCGGGGCGAAAGGGGTGGTGATCATGACCGGGATCGACACGGGCTCCGCGGCGGGGGACTTCGACCGGCACGAGCGGGGGCTCTGGGTCGGCAAGGCCGAGGCGTACCGGGCGAGCTTCGCGGCGCTGTGCGGGCACGCGGTGCCGGCGCTGCTGGCGGCCGGCGGGGTGGCGGCCGGCGTGCGGGTGCTCGACGTGGGCACCGGCCCGGGCACGGCCGCGCGGGCGGCGCAGCAGCTCGGGGCGGTGGTCAGCGCGGTGGACGCCGACCCCGGGATGGTCGCGCTGGCGGTGGCCGGCGGGGTGGCGGCGCGGGTGGCCGTGCTGCCGGAGCTGCCGTACGAGGACGGTGCGTACGAGTCGGTGGTGGGCAACTTCGTGGTCAACCACGTGGAGCACCCGGCGGCGGCGATGGCCGAGCTGCGCCGGGTGGCCCGGCCCGGCGGGCGGCTGGCCGCGACGATCTGGGCGGACGCCGGGAACGGCTCGATGGACCTCTTCGTCCGGGCGCTGGCGGTGGCCGAGCACGGCCGGCCGGTGCCGCCCAGGGTGCCGGAGGCGCTGAACTTCGAGCGCAGCGCGGCGGGCTTCGCCGAGCTGGCGGTCGCGGCGGGCTGGGACGGGGTGAGCTGCCGCGAGCTGCTCTTCGAGCACCGGGTGACGCCGGCCGACTGGTGGGCCGGGGTCGCGGCCGGGGTGGCCAACCTCGGGTACGTGGTGACCGGCCTGCCGACCGAGCAGCGGGCCCGGGTCGAGGCCGAGTACCGCCGGCTGGCGGCGGCGGCCGTCGGGGCGGACGGGCTGCTGACCGTGCCGGCGGTGGCGCTGCTGGTCTCCGGGCGGGCCTGAGGGAGCTTTCGGCGGGTGCGGAGGGGCGCCTGCGGCCGGGGCCGGTGGGAGCGTCCGGCCGGGGCGGAGGGGGAGTGTCCGCTTATACCCGGCTCTCCTCGGGTTGGGGTCGGTCCGATAGCCTTTTGACTGATTATCAGCCAGGCTTTACGGGGGAATGGGGGAACGGCCATGGGGTTCCTGAGCGCGCTCGAAGGCATCGGCAAGGGGATCGTGCACGGCGTCGAGGACGTCGTCCTGGTGCCGAGCGAGGTCGCGCACTGGGCGCTGGGCAAGATGTTCGGCGATTCGGACGCCGACCTGGAGAAGCTGGCCGGCGAGGTGGAGGCGATGGCCAAGCAGGTCGACCGGCTGAACGATGACATCCGGACGGCCCTCGGCCAGCTGACCTGGCACGGCCCCGCCTCGGACGCGTTCATCGCGCACGCGAACGAGCGGCTGCGCGAGCTGGCCGGGCTCTCGGAGGAGCTGCAGGGCCTGGCCGCGGCGATGCGGCGGCTGGCCCATGTCTACTGAGGTGCCGACAACCACGGGGAGTGAGTCGTAATGGCTGGTGACCAGTTCGGTTTCCAGATGGGCGAGTTGGCCAAGATCCAGCAGGACTGGCAGCAGCTCAACCAGCAGATGGCCTCGATGACGGCCAAGATGGGCGAGATCGAGTCGGTGATCGCCAAGGCGGCGGCCACCGACCTCTTCGCGGGCATCCCCTCCGGGCTGCTCGGCTTCGGCGTGATCGCCAACCGGCTGACCAAGGACGTGGCGCAGATCAAGGCCCGGGCCGAGGCGCTCAAGCAGACCAAGGAGAAGCTGACCCAGGAGCTCGGCGAGGACGCCGAGAAGCTCAAGGCCGTGTCCGCGGAGTACGCGGAGACCGAGAAGAAGATCCTCGAGGAGCTGGCCAAGCAGAAGGACAAGCAGCCGCCGAGCACCCCGCAGCCGCCCCAGCAGGGCGGCGGCGGTACCGGCAGCGGGTCCGGGGGATCGGGCGGTGGTTCCGGCGGTGGCGGCGGTGGCGGCTCGCAGGGCGGGCACGGCGGCCACGGCGGTGGCCACGGCGGCACCGGCCTGGACGGCGGCGGCTCGGGCGACTCCGGGGGCTCCGGTGGCGGGGACGGCGGCGCGATCCCGGCCGGGCCGGGCGGCAAGTACGACGGGCCCAAGCTCAAGGACCACAGCACCGGCAACTGGAACGACACCCGTTTCATCACCGGCCACAGCTGGGACGCCTGGAGCGACCACGCCCACCCGACCAACGGGCACGGCGAGGGCGTGGTGGACCGGCCCAACCTGGACGGGCTCGACCCCGAGCGCAAGGCCATCCTGGAGCGCGGCCTGGACCGCGCGGAGCACAAGCTCGGCTACAGCCAGGGCGCCGTCACCAACGGCTACCGGGTGGACTGCTCCGGCCTGGTCTCGGCCGCCTGGGGCATCCCGCCCGGCTCCGAGGGCGGCCTGAACACCTGGGACCTGGAGAGCTCCAACGTCTCGCACCACATCACCAAGGACGAGTTGAAGCCCGGCGACGCGCTGGTCTGCAACACGCCCAAGCACGAGCACGTGGTGCTCTTCGGCGGCTGGGCCAACCCCGAGCACACCAAGTTCATCTGCATCGAGGACAGCGGCAGCAAGGGCTGCGTCTCGCACGTGCTGACCTACCCGTACCCGGGCACCGGCCCGTACCGGCCGATCCGCAAGAACGGCGTGGAATAGCCCCACCGGCCGGGGCGGCCACCCGGGTCATCGGGTAGCCTCCCCGGCCGTCAGGGCATCGCGTCACCATCAGTTGGGGGAGTCAACCACCTTGTCCACACGTCTGGTTCTCAGCGCCACCGCCGGGGCGGTGGCCGTCCTGGCCCTGGCCGGGTGCGGCCCCAAGGCCGCCCCGGCGGGCAATGCCGCCGCTCCGCCGGCCAGTACCGCAGCGGGCTCCTCGGCGGGCTCCTCGGCCGCTGCGGCCACCGGTGCTCCCACGGACGCCGCGCCGACGACGGCCGCGCCCAGTGCCGGTGATCCGCAGCCGGCTCCGGCCACCTCCAACCCGGCCGTCTCCTCCACCGCGCCGCTCAAGCCCGGCGCCCCCACCTGCAAGCCGGACAAGCCGGTGGCCGCCGGCCACAAGGTGGTGGTGGCCGACAAGGCCGCGACCGCCACCACGCTCTACGCCCAGGACGGCGCCTTCGACTGCGGCAAGGCCCCCGACCACGGCTGGTGGCCCAAGGGCGACGAGAAGACGTACACCATCCTGCCCACCGCCAAGGCCGAGCTGGCCGGGGCCGAGGGCAACAAGTCCGTCACCCTCGCCAAGCTGATCGAGCACCTCAACGCCTGCGTCACCAACACCGGCGACACCTCCAGCTGCGGCTCCGGCAAGACCTACGACCTCGGCCTGGACCCGGCCGGCAAGGTCACCAGCCTGACCGAGCTCTTCAGCCCCTGAGCCGCTCGCGCCGAGCGGCGTCCGTCCAGGGCTTCAGAACCAGACGGACGCCGCCTGGCGCAGCCGCTCCAGCGACTCGGCCAGGCCGGCCACCGAGCCGAGCGCGCCGGTGAGGGTGAGCAGCGTCCGCCGCAGCCGCCCCGGCTCGGCCGGGTCGACGGTGTCCAACTCCTCCTCCACCACCTGGGCGTGCTCGGCCGGCAGGGCTGCCGGATCGGCCGCCCGCAGGGCCCGCAGCTCCGCGCGCAGGGCCTCCACCGCCGCGCGCAGCTCCTCCTGCCGCGGGTCCGCCTCGGCGACGGGCGCCGCGTGGTAGACGGCCCGGGCGTTCGCGCCGTTCTGGACGATGCCGTTGACCGTCCCGTTCACCTGGATGCCGTGGTTGGCGGTGGAGTGCTGTTCCTCGGACACGCTCGTACTCCTCAACTCGTCTGTGGGTCAGGCTGGTTCAGCGGTCGGCGGTGCCGACCCGCGGCTGTGGGGGCGTCACCTGCTGCTGGGAGGCCCGGGTGTTCGCGCCGTTCTGGACGATGCCGTTGACCGTTCCGTTCACCTGGATGCCGTTGTTGATCACGGTGGTCTGCCGGGCCTCGTACTCGTCGGTGCGGTAGCCGTGTTCGCGCAGGAAGCGGTTGACGGCCGTCAGGGTGCGCAGTTCGATGCTCTGCACGAAGCGCTGCACGTCCATCTCCTGGAAGAGCTGCTGGTACTCCGCCTCGGCGCCCAACTCCCGTACCGAGAGCGTCGGTCCGTGGTCCACCGGCTGGTCCCGGTGGCACATCCAGGCGTACCAGCCCTGGGTGCGGGTGGTCCGGTTGGCGGTGCGGACGGTGGTGTAGAGGTCGGGCACGGCGGTGGCGACCAGCGGCAGGAACGAGGTGACGGCCCGGGCGGCCACCGAGAGCCAGCCGTCCACGCCCTTGGGCGGGCGGATCTGGTCGATCGCGTAGTAGGCGCGGTCCAGTGGCGGCAGCAGGAAGGCCCGGCTCTCCAGGAAGAGCAGCCCGCCCTGGAGTTGGGCCCGGGTGAAGACGGTGACCACCACCGAGCCGTCCCAACTCTCCACTCGGGTGGCCAGGTAGTGCCGCAGCTGCTCCTCGGCCGCGAGGTCGAGGCTGTCGTACCACCAGGTGCCGGGCAACTGGTCGGCAGGGATGCCGAGTTGGTGAGCGGCCTGTTGGGCGGCGAAGGGGGCGAGCTCGGCGAAGGCGGTGCCGGGCCCGGTGCCGCTCCAGTCCTTGGCCGGGCCGACCCGGCGGCCGCGCTTGAAGACGTAGTCGTCCACCCGGATGCCGTGCAGCCGGTCGCCCGGGTAGGTCTGGCCGGGGCCGTGGCCGCCGAGGCGGAGCAGCTCGGCGCGCAGGTGGGCGTGCAGCTCGGCCCGAGTGAAGGGCACGGCCTGCGGCTGCTTGGCCAGCGGGTCCTCCGCCCCCTCGGCCTCCTTCTTCGGGGTGGCCCGCTGGGGCAGCAGCTCGATCGGGAAGGACCAGCTGTCCAGCTCCACCCCGGCGCCGACGAACGGCGCGTAGTCGCTGAACACCACGTCCGGGTCGGCCTGTTGGCGTCGCAGCTCCTGGTAGCGGGTGGCCCGGCGGCCGACCCCGTCCGGGGCCACCGGCGCGGTGCCGGTGGCCAGCGCGTGCAGGGTGTGCAGACGGCGGTACCGGTCGTAGCCCGCGATCGCCACCCAGCCGGCCAGCACGATCAGCCGGCAGATCGCGGTCGGGTCGACCGTCTCCTCGTCGTGGCAGTCCTGGTAGTGCTCCGGGCCACTCGGGTGGCAGACGATCTCGTCGTGGGTGAGCCCGTGGTCCCAGAGCACGGCGATGGCGGCCAGGTTGGCGAAGACCAGGTAGCCGAGCACCACCAGCCAGACCAGCGAACTCGCCCGGCGCAGCCAGCGCGAGGCGTCTCGGTCGCTCAGCCTGGCCGCGAAGGCGAGCAAGCGCCCGGTGGCCCACCGGGCGAGCCCCAGGTAGGCGCGGACGGAGAGCACCAGGATCAGTGGCAGCAGGACCCCCTCCCCGCCGAACGGGAGCAGCAGGAACGGCAGCAGCAGCATCGCCAACCCGCGGACCGCCGCCCAGTTCCGGTTGGCGAAGCACTCCTTGAGCACGGCGACCAGGTCGATGCCGAGCGAGGGCGGCGGGATGCGGTGCGGGTTCTCCGCCAACTCCTCGATCACGGCGTCCCGGAAGGCGGGGTTGAGGTGCGCGGCCCCGCGCAGGTACGCCGTCGCGTCCCCGCGCCGGTTGCCGGTCTGCGAGCGGATCAGGTCGACCAGCGGCCCGCTCGGCGGTCCGGCCGGCATGGGTGGGGGAGTCGGTTCCTGGCGCGGTCCGGGCAGCGGTGGCTGGCTCATCGGGACGGGCGGGCCCTTCGGTCGGAGTCCGGTGGAGGACGGTGCCCGGCGGAGCACCACCCCGCAGTGTGGCGTACGGAGCAGGGCGGCAGAAGTCATTTTGCGGTGGCCGGGGCTCGAGCTGACGCCCGTTCACCCCGCCGGGGCGAACGGGCGGGACGGCCGCGCCGGATGATGACTCCGCCCGCCCCGGTCGCTGCGCCGAGACCGGGGCGGCCGTCGGCACGCAGGAGCGGCCGTACTGCACCGTCCAGGCTGCCGCTGATGCGGCGCAGCCCGGGCAGACCGTGCAGATCGCCCTGGGGAGCTACCCGGAGCAGGTCACCGTGACCCGTTCCGGTGAGTCCGGGAGCCCGATCACCTTCCCGGGGCGACCGACACCGTGCTGGCCGGCAACGCGATCGGGGCCGGAGGTGTCCGGGCCACCGATGCCCCGGCACCGTGATCACCGGGTGGCCAACCAGGTCGTGGTGCCGATCGGGGCCGACGGCAGCGTGCAGCCGGGCAACTTCGCGGGCGGTGCCGACGCGGTCGTGGACCTCTTCGAGTACTACGGACCGAAGGGCGAGGCGCTGTTCCGGCCAACCACGCCGAAGCGGCTGGTGGACACCCGGACGGCCGGGCACGGCGCGCTCGGGGTGGGTGGTCAGCTGACCGTGCCGACGGGGGCGCCGGCCGGTGCCAGCGGAGCCGTGGTGAACCTGACGGCGACGGCGCCGACGGCGGCGGCCGGGTACCTGACGGCCCGGCCCGGCCCGGGGGAGCGGGGCTCTCCGCCACGGACGGCCCGGCCCGGGGGAGCGGGGCTCTCCGCCACGGACGGCCCGGCCCGGGGGAGCGGGGCTCTCCGCCACGGACGGCCCGGCCCGGGGGAGCGGGGCTCTCCGCCACGGACGGCCCGGCCCGGGGGAGCGGGGCTCTCCGCCACGGACGGCCCGGCCCGGCGTTCGAATGTCACTGGCGGTCGGTAGGGTGCCGCCATGGATCTTCGCCGCCTGCGCCACTTCGTCGCCGTGGCCGAGGAGCTGCACTACGGGCGGGCGGCCACCCGGCCGCAGCCCGGGCCGTCCGTGCCGAGCCCCGGCCTCCGGGAGCTTGAGGCGGAGCTGGGGTGCCGGCTGTTCGAGCCTTCGGCGCTGGGCCTGCGGCTGAGCCCGGCCGGTGAGGTGCTGCTCGGCGAGGCCCGGGAGCTGCTGGAGGCGGCGGAGCGGGCCCGCGAGACGGGCCGCCGCACCCTGGTGGTCGCCGTCGTGGCCGGTGCGGCCCCCGGTCTCGGCCGCCGGGCCGTCCGGTCCTTCCGCCGCACCCACCCCGAGGTCGACGTGCACCTGCGCGAGGCCGACCTCACCGACCCCACGGCCGGCCTGCGCAGCGGCCGGGTCGACCTCGCCCTCACCCGGCTGCCCTTCGACACCGCCGGCCTGGCCGTCCACCCGCTCGGCACCGAGCCCCTGGTGGCCGTCCTCGCCGCCGACGACCCGCTCGGCCGCCGCCCGGCGCTGACCGTCGCCGAGCTCCGGGCCCGCCCCTGGATACGCCTGCCCGATGCCGCCGACCCGGCCTGGCGGGCGTACTGGGCCGGAGAGTCGGAGGGCTCGGCCCCGGCCGGGGCCACCGTGCCGCCGCCCCGCTCCGCCCCCCTTCCCCGGGCCGTCGCCGGGCCGGTGGTCCGCACCGTGCCCGAGTGCCTGCACGCCGTCGTCTGGCAGCGGGCGGTCGGCCTGCTGCCGGCCGGCACCGAGGCCACCCACCGGGCCGACGGCATCCGCTTCGTCCCGGTCACCGACTACCCGCCGAGCCGCGCGGTGCTGGCCCGGCCCGCCGCCGAGCCGTGCACCACCGTGCTGGCCTTCGCCGCCGCCGTGGTGGCCGCCGCACTGGCCTGATCGCCGTCCTCGTGCTGGCTGCCGCGCCGGTCCGGCTCAGCCGGGGAGGCCCAGGCGGGCTGCCAGGTAGGCCAGGTGGGCGTCCGGGCGGCCGCGTTGGCGGCGGAGCCAGGAGGTGACCAGCCGGCGGGCGATCACATGGTGGCGGACGAGTTCCGGTGCCTCGTGCTCGGCGGCCAGCAGCAGGGCGAGGGCCCGGTCGCGGTGCCGGCGGGCGTCGTGGGCGCGGGCGGTCTCCAGGGCCAGCCGGAGCCGGCGTTCGGGCGGCAGGGCGGAGGTGTCCAGGTGGTCGCCGAGCCGGGCGGCCAGCCGGGCGTCGCCGAGCTCCATGGTGGCGGAGACCCGGTGCACGGTCAGGTTGGTCGGCCCGAAGGCCGTCCAGAGGTGGTTGGCGTCCCGGCCCAGCCGGGCGGCGAGCCGTTCGCCCTCGGCCAGGAACTCCCCTACGCCGTCCCGGTCTTCGAGCCGTCCGGCGGCCACCGCCCCGACCAGCAGCAGGCTCCCGTGGGCCGACAGCCCGTCCGCCGTCCGGGCCGCCCGGGTGCCGCGCAGGGCGTCCACCGCCGTCACCACGATCTCCCGGGCGGCGGCCGGTTCGCCGGCGGTGAGCTGGCAGTGCGCGAGCGAGCGGTACAGCGAACCGACCACGGCCAGATCGCCCGAGGCCCGGGCGGCGGTCAGCCCGCGGTCGGCGGCGAGCCAGGCGAGCTCGGCCTCGCCGACCCGGGTGAGCAGCATCGCCGCCCCCTGGTACGCGAGGGCCAGCAGCCTCTGCCCGCCGCCCTCCGGCTCCTCGGAGGCCGGGGCCCGGCGGCCCGAGCCCGCACCCTCCTGCTCCTCGGCCGCCCGCCGGGCCGTGGGCAGCAGCTCGGCCGTCAGCCGCTCGGCCCGCGCGTACGCGCCGGACTGGAACGCCGCCCGGGCCGCCGCGACCAGCGCTGCCAACTGCTCAGGCGCGGGCGGTGGGCCGGCCGGCGGGCGGTAGTCGCTCAGCGCCCGGCGCAGCCGGGGCGAGCCGGCGGCCCGTGCCGGGGGCGCCGGTCGGGGCAGCAACTCGCCTGTCGGGAGGTGGAGTTCCTCGGTCAGCGCGCTGATCACGCTCAGTCGGTCCAGGGTGAGTACCCCGCGCTCCACCCGGCCGAGCCAGTCGGCCGAGCACCCCACCAGGCCGGCCAGCACCTCCCGGGAGAGGCCCCGGCGCCGCCGGTGCCAGGCGATCCGCTCCCCGAGGCTCAACTCACCTTCGCCGTCGTCCCTTTCGTCCTTCTCCATGCCAGGCATGCCGTCGATTCCCTTCCCCCACCCGGAGGAATTCTCCGGGTCCCCGGCCTGTCATCGTCCTAGCGTCTGTTCCGTATCTCAAGTACCGAATCATTGACCGTAGTTGACGATCGGAGCCATGATGTCCGGTGCCACGCAGGGAAGTCGGGAGGCCCTGCCGCTCAGCTGGCACCGCTTCGCCCTCAGCTGCCACCCCGCCGAGCGGGCCGTCCCCGAGCTCCGGCTCGTGCTACGTGGCGCCCTGGCCACCCTCGGCCTGCCGGCCGAACTCGCCGAGGCCACCGAGCTGGTGGCCACCGAGCTGGCCGGCAACGCCGTCCGGCGCGCCGGGGGTGACTTCTCCTTCCGGCTGCTGCCCACCCCGGCCGCGCTCCGGATCGAGGTCGCCGACCCCTCCGCCCGACTGCCCCGCACCCCGCCCCCGGCCGCCCTCGCCACCCACGGCCGGGGGCTCCCGCTGCTGGCCGCCCTCGCCGATGACTGGGGCGCCGTGCCCACCGCCACCGGCAAGACCTGCTGGGCCGTGTTCCACCGCCCGCACTGAGCGCGGTCCTTCTGCTTGGATCCTGATCATGTTTCAGAGAATCCGCGCCGCACTGATATCGGCGCTCCTGCTGGTCCCGCTGCTGGGAGCCTTCCCCGCCGCCGCCTCGGCGGCCACCGTGGCGACCCCGTCCGATCCGCAGGCCACGGCGGCGGCCGGGCAGGTGCTCGACTGGCTGGGGCACCTGCCCGGCCGGGCCGGCCACCGGGTGGTGTCCGGGATGTTCGCCGGGTACAGCGGGACGACCTTCTCGCTCGGGCAGGTGGAGGGGCTCAAGACGCAGACCGGGCAGTACCCCGGGCTGATCGCCTGCGACTACGGGGCCGGCGGGAGCGCCACCGTCGATTACTCCTGCAACGCCGAGCTCAAGGCCTGGTGGGCCAAGGGCGGCCTGGTCTCGGTCAGCGTGCACGCGCCGAACCCGGCGCAGCCGAACTTCCAGGGCCTCTACCACCACCTGGACGGCCTCCCGCAGCTCACCGACCCGGGCACGCCGCTCGGCGCCGCCTGGCAGCAGACCCTGGACCGGATCGCCGCCGGGCTGGCCGAGCTGGACGCGGCGGGCGTGCCCGTGCTGTTCCGCCCGTTCCACGAGATGAACACCTCCGGGCCGAACGCCTTCTGGTGGAGCGGGCAGGACCGGGCCGCGTACGCCGCTGTCTGGCAGTACACCTACCGCTACCTGACCCAGGCCAAGGGCCTGCACAACCTGCTCTGGGTCTACTCGCCGCTCTGCGGCGCGGGGGACAGGGCCGCCTACTACCCGGGCGACGCCTACACCGACGTGGTCGGCCTGGACTGCTACCCGGCCGATCCGGCGGCGGCCCAGGGCTACGAGGAGCTGACCGCGCTGCACAAGCCGTTCGCCTTCGCCGAGATCGGACCGCCGAACGACCCGGCCACCCACCTGCCGGCCCCCGCCTCCTACGACTACGGCCGCTGGGCCGAGGCGATCCGCACCCGCTTCCCGGCCACCAGCTACTTCCTGGCCTGGAACGACCAGTGGGGGCCGACGGCGCAGCTGGGCGCCACGGCCCTGTGGAACGACCGCTGGACGGTCGACCTGGGCGGGATCGACCTCGGCGCGAAGACCGACCCGGCCGGGCCGCCGCGGACCCCGGGGCCGGGCGTGCCGCTGGAGGGCTTCGAACAGGGCCTGGACGGCTGGGGCGGTTGGCAGACCCTGCACGGGCCCTGGACGGTGACCGAATGGGCCTCCCAGGGGGCCTCCTCGCTCAAGGCCGACGTGGACCTGGCCCAGCCCGAGACCTACCTGGACAAGACCGGTCACCAGGACCTGAGCGGGTACGCCACGCTCTCGGTGGACGCCCGCACCGCGCCCTGGGGCAGCCCGGCGGCCGGCACCACGGCCAAGCTCTACCTGCGCACCGGCGCGGGCCTGGCCTGGTACGACAGCGGGCCGACGGTGGTCGGCCCGGACGGCGCCGTGCTCACCCTCCCGCTCGCCGGGGTGGCCGACCTCGCGGACGTGCGGGAGATCGGCGTCCGCTTCGCGCCCGCGGCCGGGGCCGCGGGCCAGAGCGCGGTTTACCTGGACAACCTGACGGCCACCCGCCCGGCGGCGGCCCTCGGCGACTTCGAGACCGGCACCACCGAGGGCTGGGGCGCCTGGCAGATCAAGAACGGCCCCTGGTCGGTCACCGAGTGGTCCGCCCAGGGCACCCACGCCCTCAAGGCCGACGTCCAACTGGAGAACGGCGAGTCCTTCCTGCTCCACCGCTTCCCCGCCCCGGCGGACCTGAGCGGCCGCCTCATCCTCACCGCCACCGCCCGTACCGCCCCCTGGGGCGCCCAGGCCACCGGCACCGAGGCCAAGCTCTACCTGAAGACCGGCCCCACCTGCGCCTGGCACGACAGCGGCCCCTTCCCCGTCACCCCCACCGCAACCCGCCTCGCCTTCAACCTCGCCAACGTCCCCGACCTCACCCAGGTCTGCGAGGTCGGCGTCGACTTCGCCCCCGCCCCCGGAGCCACCGGCCAGTCGGCCGTCTACCTGGACGGAGTCACGGCTCAGTAGGCCAGCAGGTCCTCGGTGACCAGGTCGAAGCCGAACGGCTCGGGGATGTGCAGGGTCTCACCGAACTCCACGTCCTCGCGCCGGTGGTACCTGGTCCCCTCGGGCCGGCTGAACAGGGTGACGGACTTCTGCCGGGCATCCACCAGCAGGTACAGCGGGATCCCCATCAACGGGTAGTCGCGGACCTTCCCCACCCAGTCGTTCTCCGGGTTCGAGGGCGAGACCAGCTCGACGGCCACCGCGGCCAGCTCGGCCGGGATCTGGTTCGCCGAGGTCTGCAGCGCGACCTCCGGAAGGTAGGTCAGGTCGGGGTTGCGGCTCTTGCCGACGGCGGGCGAGACCAGGTCGGTGTTCTCGCTGGGCAGCAGTTCGGCCGGGGCGTGCCGGTCGAACTGCCGGCGGACCAGCAGCAGGTTCCGCTGGTGGATGCCGGATGGGCTGACCGTCATCACGATGGTGTCGCCCGAGAGCTCCACCTTGAAGCCGTCCGGCAGGCTCCGGCGGGCTTCCTCGAGGAGGGCGAAGCGCTCCGGGTTCATGCGCGGTGTCTCCAGGGGTGAGCCGGGCAGCAGCCTCAGCCTAGCCCCGGGGAACACGAGAAGGCCCCCGAAGCGAGTGCTTCGGGGGCCTTCTCAGTACAGTGGCCAGGGCCGGGGTCGAACCGGCGACCTCCCGCTTTTCAGGCGGGCGCTCGTACCAACTGAGCTACCTGGCCGTACTGCACCGTCTCTTGCGAGACGAGCGATCCTGACGGGACTTGAACCCGCGACCTCCACCTTGACAGGGTGGCGAGCTAACCAACTGCTCCACAGGACCATCTGTGCGGATCCTATCCGCTTCAGCCTCTCGCGAAGCTGACTGTACTACGGTACTGCGTGCCCCCAACGGGATTCGAACCCGTGCTACCGCCTTGAAAGGGCGGCGTCCTGGGCCACTAGACGATGAGGGCTTGCGGCTCTTCCCGCCGGTTCAATCCGGCGTTCGGGGACGTCGAGAAGCATATGGGATGTGGGGCGGGAACACCAAAACGGTTTACGGCAGGTGGGTGGGGGTGGGTCGGGGCTGGTCAGGACCAGCCGAGTTCGTGGAGCTCGTGGTCGTCGAAGCCGAAGTGGTGGGCGACCTCGTGGATGACCGTGGTGCGGACCTCGGCGACGGCCTCCTCCTGGGTGGCGCAGTGTCGGAGGGTCGGGCCCATGTAGATGATGATCCGGTCGGGGAGCACCCCGGCGTACCACTCGCCGCGCTCGGTGAGCGGCGTCCCCTCGTACAGCCCGAGCAGCTCCGGCTCGGCCGGATCGGGCTCGTCCTCGACGAAGATCGCGACGTTGTCCATCATCGCGGCGAGCTGCGGGGGGATCTGGTCGAGGGCATCGGCGACCAGCGTCTCGAACTCGTCCCGGGTCATGTCCACCGGTTCATTGTCGGGTGCCCGGTGACGGTGCGCCAGGTGATCGACACCGGAGATTCGGGTGATCGGGGCCGGTGCGGCGGGCGGCCACGCCCGGGATGCCGCCGATCGGGGTGGTGGTTGACTGGTGGGCATGACAGTCGAACGGACCGCGGAGGCCGCGCCGCCGCGGGCGCGGGCCCACCGGCAGGGGCAGGGGCCCGTGCTCGGAGTGGTCGCGCTCGGTGGGGTGCTCGGGGCCTGGGCCCGGTACGGCGCCGGGCTGCTCTGGCCCACCGCCGCCGGGGCCTTCCCGTGGACCACGCTGCTGGTCAACGTGGTCGGCTGCGCCGTGATCGGCTTCTTCCTGGTGGCGGTGACCGAGGTCTGGGCGCCGCACCCGCTGCTCCGCCCGTTCTTCGGCACCGGCGTGCTCGGCGGCTTCACCACCTTCTCCACCTACGTGCTGGACGCGCACGGCCTGGTCGAGCGTGGCGAGGCGGTCAAGGGCTTGGGGTACCTGGCGGGCACGCTGGTGGCCGCGCTCGGCGCGGTCTGGCTGAGCGCGAGCCTGACCCGGTGGGCGTTCGGACGGAGGACGGCCCGATGAACGAGAACGTGATCGAGAACGAGAACGTGAACGTGATCGAGAACGAGACCGCGATCGAGACCGTGGCCGCGCTGCGGCTGACCGTCTTCGTCGGCGAGAACGACGTCTGGCACCACCGCCCGCTCTACAGCGAGATCGTGCACCGCGCGCACGCCGCCGGCCTGGCCGGGGCGAGCGTGTTCCGGGGCGTCGAGGGCTTCGGCGGCTCGGCGGTGGTGCACACCACCCGGCTGCTCTCGCTCGGCGAGGACCTGCCGGTGGCCGTGGTGATCGTGGACGCGCCCGAGCGCGTCCGAGCCTTCCTGCCGGAGCTGGCCGGTCTGGTGGCCGAGGGCCTGGCGGTGCTGGACAGTTGTGAGACCGTCAGGTTCGGGGACGGGGCGTGAGTGCGGCGAACTGGCTACTGGTGGCGGCCGGGGCCGCGGTCGGTGCGCCGCTGCGGTGCCTGACGGACCGTGTGGTGCAGGCCCGGCACGACACCGTCTTCCCCTGGGGCACCTTCACCGTCAACGTGGTCGGCAGCGCGGTGCTCGGCCTGGTCGGCGGCGCGGTGGCCGCCGGCGCCGGCTCCCCGCACCTGCAACTGCTGGTCGGCACCGGCTTCTGCGGCGCGCTCACCACGTACTCCACGTTCGGCTACGAGACCCTGCGGCTGGCCGAGACCGGCGCGCGGCTGCTCGCCTTCGCCAATGTGTGCGGCAGCCTGCTGGCCGGCCTCGGAGCGGTCTGGCTCGGCACCGAGGTGGCCACCGCGATCTGGGGCTGAGCCCGAGCGGCTGTTCGGGCCGTGTCCGGAGGCGGGGCGCGCGCGTTGGGCACCGAAAGGGGCCGCGCGGGCGGTGTGCGCCGTACGGCGGGCGGCCCGGCGGGAGGTAAGCGCGGTGGAAGCGGTACGTGTGGTGGGCCCGGATGCGAGGACGACGGCCCCGGTGGCCCCGAGGACGGGCGCGGCGGAGCGGGCCGGGGGCGCGCGGCGACGACGGGCGCTCCGGGGCGTGGCCCTGGCGCTGGCCGG
Source organism: Kitasatospora sp. MMS16-BH015 (assembly GCF_002943525.1). Taxonomy (NCBI): domain Bacteria; kingdom Bacillati; phylum Actinomycetota; class Actinomycetes; order Kitasatosporales; family Streptomycetaceae; genus Kitasatospora; species Kitasatospora sp. MMS16-BH015. The sequence goes on from NZ_CP025394.1 coordinate 4,787,094, forward strand.
GGTCGGGGCCGGGGTGGGCGTCACCGGGTGCATGTCGGTGGGCGGCAGCTCCTCGGAGCAGGCGCCCGGCATCCAGCCGGTCGGGCAGGGCGGGGCGATCACCAAGAGCGGTCCGGCGGCCCCCGGTGGGGCGCGCAGCGGGGGCGGGCAGCACGGCGAGCGCTCCTCCGGTGCCGCGAGTGCCCAGAGCACGCCCACCGCCTCGGTCACCGGCAGCGCCCCCGGCCTGCCGGCCGTGGTGCCGGTCGCGCCCGGCGTCCCCGCGCCGCTGCCGCCCGGCAGCCCGGCGCCCAGCAGCAGCCCCAGCCCGCACCCCTCCGCCTCGCACAGCGCGGCCCCGGCCTCGCCCACCCCCTCGGCCCCCACCGACCCCTCGCCGACCCCCTCGCCGAGCGCCTCCAGCGCCGCGCCCTCCCCGGAACCCTCGCCCAGCACCAGTGGTTCGGCGGCTCCATCGGCCGAGCCCTCCGCTCATTAGCGGTCTGGCCAGGGGATTTGCCTCCGATCCCCAGGTTCGCCTATGGTGGTAGATCGTTCGTATGATCCATTTGTCTGGCGCCCTCATTCACTAACTGGCGCCCTTGGCGCGTTCCGGTGATCCGTGGCTGACCGCATAGAGGCGGTTGTGTAACAGAACCCCGGACTTTGGCGCGTGCCACTTCCGGAAGGTTTTGCATTGTCTCTCGTTGACGACGCCCGCTTCGCCATGCCCGCGAACGGCTCGGACTCCGACGCCCCCACCACCGACTCCCTCGAGACCACCGCCGTCGAGGCCGCCGAGATCGCGGCCGACCTGGACGAGCTGGACGCCGAGCTCGACGCCGACACCGACGCTGTCGCCGAGCAGGACGAGGCCGAGGCCGCCCCCGCCGAGCCCACCGTCACCTTCGGTGACCTGGGCCTGCACGACGACGTGGTGCGGGCGCTCGCCAAGCGCGGCGTCACCACCCCGTTCCCGATCCAGGCCGCGACCATCCCGGACGCGCTGGCCGGCAAGGACGTGCTCGGCCGTGGCCGCACCGGCTCCGGCAAGACCCTGAGCTTCGGCCTGCCGCTGCTCACCCGCCTCGCCGGTGGCGAGCGCACCCGCCCGAAGCACCCGCGCGGCCTGATCCTGGTGCCGACCCGCGAGCTGGCCATGCAGGTCGCCGACGCCCTGGAGCCCTTCGGCTCGGTGCTCGGCCTCAAGCTCAAGGTCGTCTGCGGTGGCACCTCGATGTCGAACCAGATCTACGCGCTGGAGCGCGGTGTCGACGTCCTGGTCGCCACCCCCGGCCGTCTGCGTGACCTGATCAACCGCGGCAGCGCCAAGCTCGGCGACGTCGAGACCGTCGTCCTCGACGAGGCCGACCAGATGGCCGACATGGGCTTCCTGCCCGAGGTCACCGAGATCCTCGACCAGGTGCCGGCCGGCGGTCAGCGCCTGCTCTTCTCCGCCACCCTGGAGAACGAGATCGACACCCTGGTCAAGCGCTACCTGAAGAGCCCGGTCACCCACGAGGTCGACCCGTCGGCCGGTGCCGTCACCACCATGACGCACCACATCCTCGTGGTGAAGCCGAAGGACAAGGCCCCGATCACCAACGCGATCGCCGCCCGCAAGGGCCGCACGATCATCTTCGTCCGCACCCAGATGGGCGCCGACCGCGTGGCCGAGCAGCTCATCGAGGCCGGTGTGAAGGCCGACGCGCTGCACGGCGGCATGACCCAGGGCGCCCGTACCCGCGTCCTCGGCGACTTCAAGGACGGCTACGTCAACGTGGTCGTCGCCACCGACGTGGCCGCCCGTGGCATCCACGTCGACGGCATCGACCTGGTGCTCAACGTCGACCCGGCCGGTGACCACAAGGACTACCTGCACCGCTCCGGCCGCACCGCCCGGGCCGGCCGCTCCGGCGCCGTCGTCACCCTGGTGCTGCCGCACCAGCGCCGTGGCGTCTTCCGCCTGATGGAGGACGCGGGTGTGGAGGCCAGCCGCCACATCCTCGACCACGCCTTCGACGCCGAGGTCGCCAAGATCACCGGCGCCCGCTCGCTGGTCGAGGTCCAGGCCGAGTCGGCCTCCGGCATCGCCGGTGCCGCCGAGCGCGAGGTCGCCGAGATGACCCGCCAGCTGGAGCGCGCGCAGCGTCGCGCCACCGAGCTGCGCGAGGAGGCCGACCGCCTGGCCGCCCGCGCCGCCCGTGAGCGTGCCGACTTGGGCATCGAGGACGAGGCCCCCGCCGCCGAGGACACCACCGAGGAGGCCCCGGCCGCCGAGGCCGCCGCCCCCGCCGTCGAGGCCGAGCGCACCCCGAGCTACCGCGAGGCCCGCACCGAGCGCCCGTCCTACGGCAACCGCGAGGACCGTCCGGCCCGCTCCTTCGGTGACCGCGACCGTGGCGACCGTGGTGGCTTCAACCGTGACGACCGTGGTGGCCGTCCGTCCTTCGGTGACCGCGACCGCGGCGACCGTGGCGGCCGTTCCTTCGGTGACCGCGACAACCGCTCGGGTGGCTTCAACCGCGAGGACCGTCCGGCCCGCTCCTTCGGGGACCGCGACCGTGGCGACCGTGGTGGCTTCAACCGTGACGACCGCGGTGGCCGTCCGTCCTTCGGCGACCGTGACAACCGCTCCGGTGGCTTCAACCGCGACAACCGCTCGGGTGGCTTCAACCGGGACAACCGTTCCGGGGGCTTCAACCGTGACGACCGCGGTGGCCGTCCGTCCTTCGGCGACCGTGACAACCGTTCCGGTGGCTTCAACCGCGACGACCGCGGCGGCCGTTCCTTCGGCGACCGCCCGTCCTTCGGTGACCGCGACCGTGGCGCCGCCGGCGCGAGCCGTCCGTTCTCGCGCCGCGACGACCACCGCTCGGGTGGCCGCCCGCAGGGTGGCTTCAACCGTGACGACCGTGGTGGCCGTCCGTCCTTCGGCGACCGTGACAACCGCTCCGGTGGTTTCAACCGCGACGACCGCAAGCCGCGCTGGAAGAGCTGACCGGCTCCGCACCGCCTCCGAAGGCCCGTCCCGCTCCGCGGGGCGGGCCTTCCGCGTACCTGACCGCTTCCTGCCTCGGAAAACCTTTGGCGGGTGGGGAGTTGATGACCTAGCGTGACGCGGATGGGAAATCGACTGCAGAACGTCGCGGCGTCCAACGAGGAGATCGCCGCGCGGGGGAGTTACCAGGCGCCCTCCGGGGCCGAGGTGGAGATCGCGGCGGCGCTGGCCGCCGCCCGGGCCGGCACGGTCTCGTACGGGCCCGAGGAGGAGTACCCCGCCGGAGCCGGGCCGTACGGCGGCCGGATCGAGGTGACGGCCGAGGGCAGCATGACGGCGGCCCGGCGGCTGGTCGAGGCGGGCGGGCGGCACGTCGGGGTGCTCAACTTCGCCTCCGCGCGCAACCCGGGCGGCGGCTACCTGCGCGGGTCCAAGGCCCAGGAGGAGGACCTCTGCCGCTCGGCCCTGCTCTACCACTGCCTGCTGGCCGCCCCCGACTACTACGAGGCGCACCGGGCCTCGACCGACCTGCGGTACAGCCACCGGGTGATCTTCTCCCCGGCCGTGCCGGTGATCCGGGACGACCACCGGGAGCTCCTCGAACGGCCCTACCCCGTCTCCTTCCTGACCTCGCCGGCGCCCAACGCCGGTCAGCTGGCGCTGCGTTCGGAAGGCCGACCGGTGGACGTGCGGGCCGAGCTGGTCGAGCGGGCCGGGCGGGTGCTGGCGGTGGCCGAGCGGCACGGGGTGCGGGAGTTGGTGCTCGGGGCCTGGGGCTGCGGGGTGTTCGGCAACGACCCGGCCGAGGTGGCGGAGGCCTTCGCCCAGGCCCTCGGCAGCCACGGCGCGGCCTTCGACACGGTGGTCTTCGCGGTCTGGGACCGGTCGCCGGTCTCGCCGAACCGGGCCGCGTTCGAGGCCCGGTTCGGTTCCTGAGGCGTCGGCTGCTCTGCCCCTGGCTTCCTGGCTACTTGCTCGGGGCCAGGGCGGAGGCGGCCGCGACCACGCCGGTGACGGCGAAGACGGACGGCCAGGCGCCGATCTTCTTGGCCAGCGGGTGCGAGCCGCCGAAGGCCGCCACGTACAGGCCGGTCAGCGCGGCGGCGGTGGCCGGCCCGCTCTGCTTCTTCCACTGCACGGCGGCCGCCGCCCCGGCCACGGCCAGCACCGCCCCGCCCAGCTCGCGCCGCCCGCTCCACCGGGCCGCGCCGTAACCACCGAGCAGCCCCGTCGCGGCGATCGCGGCGGTGGGGATCTTCGCCATCTCTGTGCTCCTCCGTCCGGCGTCACCGCGCGCGGGGTGGCACCACGTCGTTCCGTCCTTGCCGACCCTAACGCGCGACCCACCGCCCCGGTGCCGGGCACCCACCCGCGACGGCACCCGAACGGGGTGGCCTCAGGCGGTCAGGAGGGAGCTGAGGGTGTCGAGGGTGGTGGGCGGGACGCCGTGGTGGTGGAGGTAGGCGGGGATGGAGGCGTGCCGGGTGTGGATGTGGGTGAGGGAGATCTCCAGGAGGTGGGCGGCTACGGGGTGGGAGACGCCCTCGCGGCCGTGCTCGTCGAGGTAGGGGATGGAGCCCTGGTCGAGGCCGAGGTTGCGGTTGGAGCGGAGGAAGTCGGCCAGGACGTCCTCGGGTGAGGCGCCGGCCAGGGACTGGAGGACGGCGATGGTGAGGCCGGTGCGGTCCTTGCCGACGGCGCAGTGGATCAGGGCCGGGAAGGCGCCCGGGGTGGCCAGGCGGCGGACGGTGGCGGCGATCGCCGGGCCGCCGGCCTCGGCCATGTAGCGGTAGGTGGCCTCCTGGCCCTCGGACCAGTCGGTGCTGCGCTGCTCGCGGTCGGGCAGCACGGGCAGGTGCAGGTGCTCGAAGTCGAGGTGGTGGCGCTGGTCGGGGAGCAGCTTGAGCTCGTTGCCGGTGCGCAGGTCGATCACCGTGCGCAGGCCGAGCTCGGCCAGCTGTTCCGCCCCGTCCGGGGTCAACTCGGCCAGGTGGCCGGATCGGTAGAGCAGGCCGGGGCGCAGGCCGGTGATCCCGGCGTCGCGCAGGTTGCGGACGCCGGGGATCGGCAGCAGCGCCGGGATGCCGTCTGCGGCGGCGGGGGCGTGCGGGAGGGGAGTGGCGGACGGGTCGTCGAACGCGCGCTCGGTCATGGCTGTCACGGTAGCGCGGGGAGCGGGCCCTGCGGGCTCTGATTGCCGGGACGGGGCGCCTGCCGGTACGGGGCGGTACCGAGGTGGGGTCAGCGGCCGCCGGCCAGGTCGATGAAGGCGCCGGTGGTGTAGGAGGAGGCCTCGGAGAGCAGGAAGACGATCGACTCGGCGACCTCCTCGGGGGTGCCGCCCCGGCCCATCGGGAGCAGCGGGCCGACCCGGTCGACCCGGCCGGGCTCGCCGCCGAGGGCGTGGATGCCGGTGTGGATCAGGCCCGGCCGGACGGAGTTGACCCGGATGCCCTCGGCCGCGACCTCCAGGGCCAGGCCGGTGGTCATGCTGTCGAGCGCGCCCTTGGACGCGGCGTAGTCCACGTACTCGTTGGGGCTGCCGAGCTGGGCGGCCCGCGAGGAGACGTTGACGATCGCCCCGCCCCGCCCGCCGTGCCGGGTGGACATCCGGCGGACGGCCGCCGCCGCGCAGAGGAACGGCCCGGTGATGTTGGCCGACCAGATCCGGGCCAGCCGCTCCTCGTCCAAGTCCTCCAGCCGGGACTGCCGTTCGAGTGTGCCCGCGTTGTTGACCAGCGCGTCCAGCGGCCCGTACGTCTCGTCCACGGCCCGGAACAGTCGCTCCACCTCGGCCGTCCGGCTGACGTCCGCGCGGACGGCGAAGGCGGTGCCCCCGGCGGCCTCGATCGCATCGACCACCGAGGCCGCCGCAGCCTCGTCCATCCGGTAGTTGACACAGACCCGGTAGCCGCGGGCCGCCGCCAGCAGGGCCGTCGCCGCACCGATGCCCCGGCTGCCGCCGGTGATCAGGAGGATCTTCTCGCTCATGGCCGGACCGTACCCGATCGGTCGGGCCGGGTGGCGGCCGTGTCAGCTGGTGAAACTCGAGTGCGGCGGAGATGCCGGGTACCCAGGATGGCGGGCATGACTGAGCGGAGTGGTGCGGTGGAGCCGGGGACGGATGCGGTGGAGGTGGAGCTCGGGGCCTATCTGGCGGCCGATGCGGTGATCGACCACGGGCACCCGGAGATCCGGGCGTTGGCGGAGCGGTTGCGGCGGGGCACGCCGGTGGAGACGGCGCGGGCGGCGTACGAGTACGTCCGGGACGAGATCCCGCACTCGGGGGACGTGGACCGGTGGAGCGCGGCCTACCGGGCCTCGGCGGTGCTGGCGGAGGGCAATGCGATCTGCCACGGGAAGGCGCACCTGCTGATCGCCCTGCTGCGGGCCTCGGGCATCCCGGCGGGGGTCCGGTACCAGCGGTTCGAGGTGCTGCACGGCCTGGTGGCGGCCTGGTGGCCGGGGGAGGGCTGGGTGTCGATCGACCCCCGGGGCAACGTCGGCGGGATCACGGCGGAGTTCAGCGTGGTGCGGGCCGCGGAGCGGATCGCCTTCCCGGAGGCGGCCTTGGAGCCCGGGGTGTACCCGGCCGTGCCCGAGCGGGTGGCTCGGGCGCTCGCGGAGGCGGTGCCCGGAGTGGCCGGCTACGAGTACCTGCCGGCGGCGCCCTGAGCCACCCGACCGGGGAGCCTCCGCCGGCTGAGCGCCGAGGCGTTCAGCCGGCGGCTCGGAATGCGGCGATCTTGGGGGCCCGGCTCTTGGGTGAGTCGAGACTGAACCCCCTTGCGTCGCCGAGCTGTTCGCGGATGAAGCGCTCGGTGCCGGCGATCGCGGCGCGCAGCGCGGAGTCGGCCGGCACGAAGAGCTTGTGGACGAGCTGCTCGGCGGTGGTGTCGTACTCCCAGAGGCCGACGATCCGGCCCCGGTCGGCGATGACATGGGTCTGCGGGTCGGCCTCGCTGCCGAAGGAGCGGCCCGACTTGGCGCCGGGGACGGGGAGTGCGGCGTCGGCCGGGTCGAGCAGGCGGGGGAGGTCCCGGTGCAGCAGGTGGAGGCCGTCGATGCCCGCGAGCAGGGTGTAGTGTGGGGTGGTCGGCGGGGTGAACTCGGCGAACTCCTCGGCGAGTTCGGTGGGGATGAGCAGGTCGGTGCCGGGCAGGGGGGTGAGGTCGAGCGGGGCGGTGGCGGCCTTCGCGGTGGCGGCGGTGAAGCCGGAGAACCAGCGGAAGTGCTTGAGTGAGGCCGGGGCGGCCCAGGAGAAGTACCGCTCGGCGAGCTCGGCGGCCGAGCCCTTCACCGGCTGGTCCCAGCCGACGTAGCCGTAACGCTGTTGATCCAGGCGGCCGTTGACCGGGACGCGGCGCAGCGCACCCCGGGCCTGGAGCAGCCCGAGGGCCAGCGGGAGGGTGGTGGAGAGGCCGCGCTTCTTGCCCGGCTCGCCGAGCGGACGGACGGCGTCGCCGACCGCCTCGCGGATCGCTGCCGGGTCCAACGGCTGGGTGGGGCTGGTGACTTGGGTGACGGCCAGGCAGAGCTTCTCGATCTCGTCGCGGGTGACGCCCAGGTGCTTCTCGGCTGCCGCCAGCTCGCCCTCGGGCGCGGCTGCGCCGGCGGCGAGGCCGAGCGCGTAGTCGGCGGCGGGCAGCACGTAGGTGCAGCCGCGCGCGGCGGGCAGTTCGTGCACCGCCACGGCGGCCACGGCGGCGTCCACCGCCGCCCGGCCCAGCCCCGCCCGGGCGTACAGCCCCAGGTACGGCGCGGCCCCACCCACCGACCGGGCCCACCCGGTCGCGGCCAGCACCTCGGCGGGGCCGGCGCCGTCGGCGAGGTGGCCGCCGTCGAGCCACTGGCGGTGCGACCACCAGGCACGGAGTTTCGGGAGCGGGATCTCACTGGTCGCCATGGGCCCAGTATCCGCGCGCGGCGGCGGAGGAGAAGGGAGCGACGCCGGAGGAGAGGGCGGCGAGGCCGGAGGAGGGGGCGGCGAGGTCGGAGGAGGGGCGAGCGAGGCTGGAGGAGCGGGGGAGGAAAGGGAGCGCAGCCGGAGGAGCAGGGGAGGGAAGGGAGCGCCGCCGGAGGAGCGGGGAGGGAAGCCGGAGGAGCGGGGGGCGAGGCTGGAGGAGCGGGGGAGGGAGGGGGAGCGAGGCCGGAGGGGCGGTGCCGTCGGGGGTGGGCGTGGCACAAATCGGTCGCGTGGAGCGGGGGCGGCGGGGGAGACTTCGGGCGTTCCCGTTCCCGTTCCCGTGGTCGCCGAGGAGGCGAGGCTCAACCATGCACGTTCTGCTGTCCGGCATCGTCGGCTCCACCGCGTACGGGCTGGCGCACGCCGGCTCCGACCTCGACCGGTTGGGGGTGTTCGCGGCGCCGACCGAGGGGTTCCACGGGCTGCACCGGCCGGTGGAGTCGCACGTCACCACCGCCCCTGACCACACCCTGCACGAGGCCGCCAAGTGGTGCCGCCTCGCGCTGAGTTGCAATCCGACGGCGGCCGAGCTGGCCTGGCTGCCGGAGGGCCTGTACGAGACCAGGACGCCGCTCGGCGAGGAGCTGATCGGCATCCGGCAGGCCTTCCTGAGCGCGCGGGCGGTGCGGAACTCCTACCTCGGCTACGCGACCCAGCAGTTCCGCAAGCTGACCACCCGTGACCCGGGCGAGGCGGCCAGCCGGGCGAAGGCGGCCAAGCACGCGCGGCACCTGATCCGGTTGCTGCTCCAGGGCGTCACCCTGCACGAGACCGGTGCGCTGGAGATCCGGCTGGCCGATCCGGACCGGGTCCGCGAGTTGGGCGAGCGGTTCGCCGACCACCCCGAGCTGGCCCGCCCGCTGCTGGCCGACGCCGAGACCCGGTTCACCCGCCGGGGCGTCCTCCCGGAGCGGCCGGACGAGGCCCCGGTGGAGGCCTGGCTCCAGCGCGTCCGGGCGGCCCACCTGGCCCTGGCCGTCTGAGTGCCGCCACCGACCCGCCCGGGCGGGAACGGGACACCCCGGCGTGGCAGCGGCAATCCGCTGGCCAAGGGCCGGGGCGTACCGGGTAGGATCACCGTGGCAGGCGGCTTACCACCACGGTGGCCCGCAGGCCGCGGGGCGCTAGCTCAATTGGCAGAGCTGCGGACTTTTAATCCGTAGGTTCAGGGTTCGAGCCCCTGGCGGCCCACATGATCAAACCGTGTCTGACCAGGGCATTCTCCCTAGCGGGAGGATGCCCTTCGTCATGATCGGTTCTGTGATGGGACGCGGGTGGGACTCAGGTGAGTCGACAGGACACGGGCGAAGTCGGGAAATCCCTATGCTGAGCTGGCAGTTCGCCGCTGCTGGGTTGCGGCTCGCCGGGTGTTCCGGCGGACCTCGTTGCGTCTTACCTGGTGGGCGGTCTTGTACTTGAGTTGGCGGTCGGCCTTCCGCAGAAGGTCGGCGACAGCCTCGGCGCCCTGGTTCGCCGCGCCGGGCAGGACGGACTGGTAGATGTCCGCGGTGGTGACAATGCTGTCGTGACCTGCTTGATCGGACACAGTCTTCAGGTCGACGTTGGCTTCGAGGCCGAGGCTGATTGCTCCGTGCCTGAGGTCGTGCAGGCGGATGGGCGGGAGGTTGTGCTGAAATACGAGTCTGCGGAATTCGGCGCTGACATTGTCCGGGTGCAGTGGTGAGCCGCTGCGGCGGGTGAAGACGAGTCCTGTAGGGTCCCAACAACTGCCTGCTTCAAGTGCTTCGGCCGCTTGGCGGTCCCGATGGGCGCGCAGGGCGCGGAGCGTGTCGCGGTCCAGGGCAACGGTGCGGATGCTCGCGCGGGTCTTGGGTACGACCTCCCGCAGTGGCTCGGCGTCCAGGCCTTGGAGCTGCGAGGTGATGCTGACGTACTTCCGGTTGAAGTTGATGTCCGTCCAGCGTAGGGAGAGGGCTTCGCTGCGCCGCAGTCCGCGTGCGACGTAGAGTCGGAAGAGGGCTTGGAGCCGGTGGTGCTTGGTGAGTTGGAGGAACCGCGCGGTCATCGGGGTGGTCCAGACGGCGACCGGTGGCCGCTCGCCGGTGCGGCGCCAGCGCTGGACGAGTGCGCTGGTCCACACTTGTGGCCTGACCTTCTTGGGGCGGGGTAGGTCCAGGTCGGCTGCGGGGTTCTCGGGTATGAGTCCTGCGCGGACGGCGGCGGTGAGTGCGGGGCGCAAGGTGGCGACGATCCGTTGCACGGTCGATGCGCTGATCGGCCGTCCGTAGCGATTCTGGCGGCGGATGATGCCGTCGAATGCCTGTCGGATGATCTCGGGAGTGAGCTCGGTGAGGACCTGGTGGCCGAGTGCGGGGCGCAGGTCCTTGCGGAGGTGGCGCTGGTAGTTCCGGAAGCTGCTCGGCCGGAGGGTGTTCTGGATGCGAGCCTCCCAATGGTCGAACCACTGGTTGAGTGTGACCGGCTGCTGGGGGTGCCGGCGGTCGAAGGCGGCGACGTCGGCGAGTGCCTGTTGAGCCTCGGCGCGGGTGTGGTAGCCACCCCGGCGAAGCCGGCCGACGGGCGCCTCGATGGTGGGAGTGATCGGCAGGTTGATGTACCAGGCCCCGTGGCCGCGTTTGCGCAGCTGCGGGCAGCGGGCGCCGTACTGGCGCTTGGAGCGCGGGTCACGGCAGCCGCACCGCTTGTAGACTGTTCCCCGCCCGGTGGCCAACAATGCCTCCCCGAAGTGATGCTGATGGTCAGTAGGGTGTCAGAAGCGTGCCGCGCGGGGCGATGTTGATCAGATGCGAGTTCTCTGCGCGGTCCAAGACACCGGCCTCGGCGTGGCGGGCGGAGATGCCCAGGGTGCCCTTCCGCAGGGCAATACCCGGAACCTGTGGATCGGCTGATGGGGGACCGCCCTCCCCGGTGATTGATAGGTCATCGAGCAAGGCCGGTGCGGGTGCGCTGGTCGGGATGAGGTGATGCTCGCGGTAGTCAACGAAGACGGCACCACGCCTAGTGGGGCGTCGCTGCTGGATGAGATCTCCCAGGAGGGCGCGCGCAGGATGCTGGCGGGTGCCCGACCTGAAGCGGGCCGCCGCGTCTTTCAGCTGGCTGCTGGAGGCTCTGGGCCACATGCTCTTCCAGAGCTGGGACAACGGCCGCGGCTGGAGGCTCGGAGCGACCTACCTGGTTGTCGGGTAATCTCCCGACCTCACCACCGGTGCCGGCTAGGGCACGTATTCGGTTGTGATCACGGGGCGGTTTTGGTGAGGTCTTTGATCCAGATCATCGCGCCGCGGAGGTGGAGGCCGGCGAGGTAGCTGCCGGGGGTCTTGTCGTATCGCGTGGCGATGCCTCGCCAGGCCTTCAGCTTGTTGATCAGGCGCTCGACGGTGTTCCGCTCCCTGTAGAGGTCGGTGTCGTGGCTGACGGGCCGGCCGCCCTTGCTGCCTTTCTTCTTCCGGTTGGCGGCCTGGTCCTTCTTCTCGGGGATGACCGCCTTGATACGGCGACCGCGCAGGTGGGCGCGGTTGGCGCGGGAGGAGTAGGCCTTGTCCCCGGCGACCGCGTCGGGCCGGGTGCGGGGGCGGCCGACGGGCCCGCGGACCCGCACCTTCTCCAGGGCGGGGATGAACTGCGGGCTGTCGGCGGCCTGCCCCTCGGTCAGAATGAACGCCAGCGGGCGGCACCTGCGCTCGCCGGCGACGTGGACCTTGCTGGTCTGTCCGCCTCTGGAGCGTCCGAGCAGGGCGGCCTTCAGGCGGAGCCTTCGCCTGCGTCGGACGCGTCGGAGCTCGTCCCGTTCCGGGTCGTGTGCGGTGTCCTGTCCGTCTTGTCCCTGCGGGCCGCCCCTTTTTGCCGGGCCTTCTCCGCCTCCTCGGCGGCCTTCTCCAGGTCGGCGAGCGTGTCGGGGTCAAGGTGCATCCCGGCGGCGTCGTGGTGGGCCCGGATGGTGGTGGAATCCACGCTGACCAGCGAGAGGTCCACCTCGCCCCGTCTGGCGGCTTCCGTGATCGCGCCCTCCAGCAGGGCCTCGAACACCCTGGCGTCCCTCCACTGCCGGAAGCGGTTGTGGACGGTCGACCAGGCGCCGAACTCGCTCGGCATCTCCCGCCACTGGCCGCCCGTCCGAAACCGCCAGATCACGCCCTCGAACTGGCGGCGCAGCCGCTCGGGGTACGGGCCGTACTCGCCGATCGGCAGGTACGGCTCGATGAACTCCCACTCGGCATCGGTCAGTTGCACACGCGTCACACAACACGATCTACCGGATCAGGCACGAGCGCGAGGGCGAAACCCACAAAGTGATCACAACCCGATACGTGCCCTAGGCCCGAACCATCTTGCGTTCCAGGTCGGGGATTCCGGCACGGTGGATATGCTGGTCACCGGGGTACCACGACACGGCTTGAGCTTGATGTCCCCGGACTGCTACCCGAACGCTGGCTGCGAACAGTCCTACGTCGCCAACTTGGAGAACACCGACGGTTTCGAGGCCGAACTCGCCGCGGTCAACTCATCCGCGCCAGGCTGCCGACGATCTCCCCGTTCACAGGTTTTGACGAGAGCGCGCCTTTCCCTTGCCGTGAGGCGGGGAAAGGCGCGCTGGGAGTGGCGGGTGGTCAGGTCACTGGTTGTTGTAGATGGTCTTGACCTGCTCCTTGGTGAGGACGTAGGGGTAGGTGCGGACGTCGGCGATGTTGCCGTGCACCTGGTTGCTGGTGGAGCCGCCGGTGAGCTTGACTGCGCCGATGGTCAGGGGGCCGGGGGCGGACCAGGAGTGCTGGTCCGCGGCGGGGACGCCGGCGGAGCCGGCGTAATCGCCGTTGACGTAGAGCGTGAGCGAGCCGTCAGGCCCCTTGGTGTCAGCGGGGGTGTAGGTGCCGACGAGGTGCGTCCAGTTTCCCGAGACGGCCTGCGGGTTGCTGTGGGCGATGTACTGCGTGGCTCCCGATGAGTCGGTGGACGTGGTCAGGAAGGTCCAGGCGTTGAGGGCCTTGTTGTACTGGAGGTAGAAGGCGCTCGTGTTCGTGCCCGCCTGGGAGACGAAGGTCTGGTAGCTGTCGACGTTGTCGAGCTTGACCCAGGCGCTGACCGTGTAGGCGCTCTTGGTGTCGACGGCGGTGCCTACCGCTGTTGCCATTCCGCCGTCGAGCCGCAGGGATCCGGTGGAGCCGGGAATGGACGGCAGCGGTGCGCCCCAGGACACCGGGTCGGTGGTGGTGAGGTTGTTGAAGTTGTTGGCGTCGGTCTTGGTCTGGGAGAGGGTCCACTGGTCGTTGCGGCGGGTGAAGGTGACGACCGGGGCGCCGGGCTTGCTCGGGTCGGTGACCCCTGCCCAGGTGGTGATCTGGTTGGTCGTACTCCCTCGTGCCCAGAGGTCGGGGACGTCGTCGCTGGTGAGGCTCGCGGCGCCGACGATGGGCCAGTCCTGGACGGTGACGCCGGAACCGATGAGGGTGGGCGGTGTGCCGGCGGTGTCGAGGGGGGCGATGGTGGTGTAGGGGCCGCTGGCGTTGGTCGCGCCGACGAACTTCAGGGCGTACTGGTAGATGTTGCCCGCGGTCACGCCACCGACGGAGGCCCTGGCGCGGACCCAGAGGGTGGGCGTGCGCGGATTGGCGGTGTTGAGGGCATCGCCGGGGATGATCAGGTCGTAGTTGCCCCAGGTGCCGTCCGTGGTGAGCTGGGCTGGGTCGGCGAAGCTGGAGAGCCTGCCGGCGCCGTTGTCCACGGTGGCGTTGCCGTTGTTCGCGGGGTAGTACCAGAGGTTGCCGTCCTGGACGGCGAGGAGACCGGTGCTCTGGGTGGGGGTGTCGGACGGGGCGAGGGTAGTGGTGTCCGATCCGACGGGGGTGATCTGGCTGACCGACTCCCAGCCGGGCATGCTCGCCTTGTACTTGGTGCAGTCGGTGGTCGATGTCGGGACGCACTTGGGCCGGGCCAAGCTATCGGAGCTTTTGTCTGTGAACTGGCCCGTCACGGCAGTCTTGTTGTTCGCCAGGTAGTACAGCTCCGGGCTACCGTCGGCCGCGCCGGGTGAGCTCGGGTCCTTGTGGACGATGAGGTCGTCCACCGGCTTCTGGGGGTTCTTCGCGCCGCGGTGGCTGACACGGTAGTCGTTCCAGGTCAGCCCGTCTGTCGAGCGGGGTGCCTGCGCGGCGGTGGCGGCCTGGCGCGGCGCGATCTGTGAGTCCGCGAAGCTGGGAACCCTGTTGGGGGCGTTGAAGGTGAGGGCTTGGCTGTAGTCGAGGAGGTCTCCCGTCTTGAGGTCGGGGACCAGGATGTCGGGACGGCCGTCGCCGGACACGTCGCCGTAGGCGAGGGGTGTGGGTGCCCAGGGCACGTAGAACGAGAACGGGACGGTGGCGCTGAGGTTGCCCGCCCGGTCCTGCGCCTGCACGTAGATGATGTTGGTGCCCCAGTGCGTCGCCGTGACCGGCAGGCCGGTGACGGCGATGCTCGCGGAGGCGCCCTTCGGGGTCCAGGTCGGGGAGACCCAGCCCCAGCCCGGGGCGGGGGTGGGGTCGTAGCTCCAGCGCAGTGCTGCGATGCCGGAGGCGACCTTGCCGTTGCCGTTGGTGTCGGGGGCGTCGTTGGCCTGGAACTTGATGTAGCCGGTGCCACCAGGGTGGATGGGGCTGTCCTGTCCGTTGCCCGACGGGGGGAGCTGCATCTTGGGCTTTACCCCAGGTTGTGGACACTTCTGAGAAGCGGATCTTCGGGTCCGTGGAGAGGATGTCCTCATGGGTACTGCGAGGTACTCGGGGGAGTTCAAGCGGGACGCGGTTGCTTTGGTGGAGTCCAGCGGGCGCCGGGTCTCGGCGGTGGCGCGGGAGCTGGGTGTCAACCCGGAGTCGCTGCGCCAGTGGGTTGCACGCTCACGCGCACAAGCGCCTTCTGGTGCGGGCGGTGAGGGCCCGTTGACCCCCGCCGAGCGCGAGGAACTGCGCCGGCTGCGCGGGCAGGTCCGTGAGTTGGAGCTGGAGAAGGAGATCCTGCGGAAGGCGGCTCAGTATTTTGCCAAGGAGATGGGCCGATGACCGGCCGCTGGCGGTTCATCTCCGACCATCGTGACCTGTACGGAGTACAGCGGCTGTGCCGGGTGCTGAGCGTCTCGGCGTCCGGTTTCTACCGGTGGATACGCGCCACCCCTGTCCGTGTGGCCCGCAAGGCGGCCGACGAGGTGCCGGCCGGGCGGATCGAGGAGATCCACGGCGAGTCGAACGGCGCCTACGGCGTCCCCAGAATCACCCGCGAGCTGCGCGAGCGGCACGGCGCGGTGAACCACAAGCGGGTTGCCCGGCTGATGCGCGAGCGCGGCCTGGCCGGGCGGCGCCTGCGGCGCACGGTCCGCACGACGATCGCTGACCGGACCGTGCCCCCGGCGCCGGACCTGGTCGGGCGGGTGTTCGCCGCCCCGGCACCGGACGTGCGCTGGTGCGGCGACATCACGTACCTGCCGGTCGGTGGGTCGTGGATGTACCTGGCGACGGTGATCGACATGCACTCGCGGCGGGTCGTGGGCTGGTCGCTCGCGGAGCACATGCGTGCCGGCCTGGTCGTCGACGCCGTCCGGTCAGCGGTCGCCGCCCGGGGCGGCGATGTGCGCGGTGTGCTGTTTCACTCCGATCGCGGGGCGCAATATACGTCGGCGGCCTTCGCCGAGGTCTGTCGGGCGTACGGGATACGGCGCTCGATGGGCCGGGTCGGCTCGAGTTACGACAATGCGATGGCGGAGTCGTTCTTCGCCACGCTCAAGCGCGAACTGCTCTATGGTTCCCGATGGTTGACCCGGCCCCAGGCACGCATGGCGGTCTTCGCCTGGATGGCCTGGTACAACCATCGCCGACGGCACTCCGCCCTCGGCTACCGAAGCCCCGTCGACTACGAACGGCAGCACGCCAGGCCTGTTACTAACCTGGACTTGGTCGCATAACAGGCAAGTGTCTACGAAATAGGGCAAAGCCCGCACCAACCTCGGCGCCCGCGCCTACGACACCGCTCACGGCCGATTCATCAGCCCAGACCCACTCCTAGCCCCCGCCGATCCGCAGCAGTGGAACGGCTACGCCTACAGCGACAACAACCCTGTCAACCTCAGCGACCCGACCGGGCTCTGCCCCCGGAACCTGTGCGACGGCTACGGCCAGAACCCAGGCATGGACGTCGGCACCCACGGCACACCCGACGACGAGGTACGTCCCGCGCACGGTACCGAGTCCACCATGGGTGGATCCATCGGGGACGACAGGCCTCACGGAACCCCCGGCCTGCGGAAGGTCTATCCCACCGTTTATATCCCCACCGACTGGGACCAAGGCGACGAGTTCATCAGGCAGTTCAACCACATCATCACCAAGGAGTGGCATAACTGGCCGGACTATACGTCCGGTTTCGACCCGACCTCCCCGCTAGCCCAGATGCAGATCGGCCACGTCTCCTGGGAGGCTTGCCAGCGGGTCAAGGGCGGCTGCCCCAAGGGCGTCGGCGACCTCTCGACGGAGTTGGCCGCGGCGGCAGCATTCGAACTCGAAACCGGCGGAGGAATCCCCAACCCACTCGGCAAGGGAGGAATGACCGGAGAACGCCCCGGCGGTAGGCCCTGCAACAGCTTCGCACCGTCCACCCAGGTCCTCATGGAAGGCGGGAAAACAAAGGCGATCAGTGACATCAAGGTCGGGGACCGTGTGGAATCCGGCGATCCGGATACTGGCGAGGATCAAGGTGGACGCCGGGTCACCGCGCTCCACCTCAACCATGACGACGACCTCGTCGACCTCAGCGTAACCACCCCAGATGGCCTGAGTGCCATCCTGCACACCACGGCGAACCACCCATTCTGGGACGACAGCACCAAGGCATGGACTCCGGCCGGAAAGCTTCCGGTGGGCGATGCCCTCGTAACCGCCTCTGGCCAGCACGCCTACATCAGCACTGTTGCCGCCGTACCCGGCGCTGCCGACATGCGTAACCTCACTGTCGACGACCTCCACACGTACTATGTGCTGGCAGGCAACACGCCGGTTCTGGTACATAACTCAGGATGCGGCGTATCGTTCAGTGCGAAGCAGCTTCAGAAGAAGTACAAGCATGCCGTCGACTTCGGCGTAAGCGGCAATTGGGGCAAGGGCAGTGCAAAGGCATTTGAAGATGCCCTGGAGACGCATATTCATGATCCGAGCACCGTTCAAATCCCTGGCACTTACAGAGGAGACCCTGTGACGCACTACTACAACCCGAATACGGAGCTCAACGTAATCGTTGACCCTGCTGGCAACTTTGTCAGCGGTTGGAGGCTGGGGCCTGCGCAGATTCAAAACGTTCTGGCGCACGGAGGGCTTAACTAATGGCTGGACAGTTGGACTCGTATGTCATCGTTGCTCGTGCGCTCGTAGAGTCGAGAATGAGCGCGCAAGAGTTCGAGACAGTTTTTCTGTCCATCTTCAGAGGAGAAGGAGATATGTTTTCGGACGCCGAAACTCGCGCCCTCCACTCGCTCTTCTTGGATGTTGATTCCTATTGCTCCAATCCCGATCTTCGTGATACTGGAGATCTCGACGATGATGGCCTGATCGAATCGGCTCGGAAATTCCTTGACGCCGTGCATTCGTGATTAGCCTTCCGTGTCGGCGATAGCGAGGATCTGTATCTGAATCAGGGATAGCGTGTCGAGGGCACACGTGGCGCGCCCTCGACACGCGACACGAGATGGTCGACTCCTTGTCATTTTTCCAATTCGACCTCACCATCGCAGTTTCCAAACATCCCCGCAGGCTATCCACAGCCTGACTTTCGGCCAGGTCATCCGTACTATGTACTGGCGGGCGGCACGCCAGTGCTCGTGCATAACAGCAACGGACTTTGCGGGACACCGCAAGAGGTTGCTGCGGCATATCGCGCTGACGCTGCCAACGGAGTAGGTGGGCGCAGGAATATCGCGGTTGCTCAGTATGATGTCGATGGTGGGACAGGGCAGCTGATTGGAGTCAGCGGCTCGCATCAGAATCCCGGTTCGGTGGGGGTGCCGAAGAATCCTATTTTCGACCCTAGCGGCAGGGAATCTGATTCCGAGTGGCAGGTTTTGGAGAATCTTGCGGAGGGGTTGACGCCGCGCTCATCGGGGACTGTCAACATGTACTCCGAGCGAGAGGTTTGCCCAAGTTGTCAATCGGTGATCCAGCAATTCCAAGAGCGATTCCCAGGAGTTACGATCAATGTCACCACTGGATAGCGATGGGCGAGACCGCATGGTCAGCTTCTTCAATGATCTGATCCGGTCTATCGAGGCCATCGGGAGAGGGCCCGCGGTCGCTGGCCTAGGGGCGGAAGAGATCGAGAGCGTCCGTGTCGATCAACATGTCGACTCGCTTCCCATGTATTACGAAGAGTTTCTTCGTAATATGGGTCGCAGTGCTGGGCAGTTTCTGATTGGCACGGATGCCTTCTATCCGGAGTTGATGGGGATTAAGCCCGACGCGCTGGAGCTTCTGGTCGAGAATAGTGCCTCTCATCTCATCGCAGAGAATGCAATCGTCTTTGCGATGCATCAGGGATATCAAGTCTATTGGCTGGAGCCTTCGGGGAGCGACGATCCGCCTGTAGCCATGTATCAGGAAGGCAGTGCTGAGCTTCGCGCTCGGTGGGATTCGTTTAGTGAATTCCTGGCGGACCAGTCATCGAGGGATCTCGCTTTGGCTGCGCGAAAATGATGCTTGATTGAATATGGACACGACTTTCCGGGCGAGTAGCGTCGCCCGGTGAGTAATATTCAGAAGCCCCGTCAGATTCAACTCTGACGGGGCTTCTGTGCGTCTTGACGGCAACGGTTGACGGCAACGTCAGCGGACGGGTGCTGCACAAGACGGCGGATCGCCGCCATCGTCGGGCTCGGCGCTGCCGTCTGTGGGGCGGCGGAGGGCGTTGCCGAGGAGGTCGATGGCGTCGCGCTGGAGGCGGAGCCGGACGTGGGCGTACACGGTGGCGGTGACGCCGATGTGGGCGTGGCCGAGGAGTTCCTTGATGACGACGAGTTCGACGCCTTGTTCCAGGAGGAGGGTCGCCGCCGAGTGCCGGAGGTCGTGGAAGCGGATGCGGCGGAGCTTGGCCAGGCGGAGCACGGCGTTGAAGTGCCGGGTGAGGGTGGCTCCCTCGATCGGGGCGCCGTTGGTCCGGGTGAAGACGTAGCCGCTGCCTTTCCAGCCCGAACCTGCTGCTTCGCGCTCCTGGCGCTGCCGGTCGCGGTGCTGTCCGAGTGAGCGCACGCACGGCGTCGGCAGGGCGATCCGCCGTTCGGAGCTCTGGGTCTTGGTTGGGAGGGCGGTCAGGCCGCCGGTGTTGGTGCGCTGGAGGGTGCGGCGGATGCTGGCGGTTCCGCCGGTCAGGTCGAGGTCTTCCCAGCGCAGGCCGAGGAGTTCGCCCTTACGAAGCCCGGTGCGTAGGGCGAGTTCGAACAGCGCGCTCAGCCGGTGTCCCTGGGCGGCGGCGAGGAAGATGCGGGCTTCGTCGGCGGTGAGGGGTTCGAAGCGGCGGGGCCTCGGGGTGCCCATGCGGACGTTGCGGGCGACGTTACGGGGGATCTCCTCTTCGCGGACGGCGTGCTCCAGGGCGGACTTGAGCACGGAATGCACGTAGGCGAGGGTCAGCGCGGAGAACCGCTTGCCGCAGCACTTTCCGATCACGCAGCAGCGGGGACGACCAGCCTCCTCCGGCGCGTTCGGGACACGGGCGGCATCGAGGCCGCGTACGCAGTACTGGCAGCAGGTGCGGAACTGGTCAAGCCAGGTGCGGACGTCCTTGACGGTGAGTTTGGCGAGCTTCATCCGGCCGAGCCCGGGTATCAGGTAGAGCCAGGTCCACCGACACCTCGCTGCCTCCGGGTGCTGGGTGATCGCGGCCGACGGGGTCGAGTACTTCCGGATCCAGGATGTGACGGTCTCCCGCTACACCTACCAGGAGATCGGCAGACCCCGGGGAATTGCGTCCGATGACCGATCGCGAGCTGGACGTGGGGCTGAACTGCGACATTGAAGCACCATCCTCTGGTGTCGTTGAAGGGCTCTTACCTGCGCTTTTGCGGACAGGCTTGCATTTGATGCATGATTCTCGCATCCAGTGATCTAGGGAGTGCGGGTCGTTGAGAGGTCTAAGCGAGGGGTCCGCGCGGCTGGTGCTGCTCGACGGCGTCGCGCTGCTGCACCCCGAGGACGCCGTGTTCGACGGGATGCTGGAGGGCTGGGCACGTCAGCAGCTCGGCGGGCGGCGCCTACAGCCAGACACGGTCCGGGGCCGCCAGCAGCTCGTGCGCCGGTTCAACAAGTTCACCAACGCCTACCCCTGGCAGTGGTCCGCCGCAGACGTCGACGAGTGGATGACCTACCTGATCGGCGAGTTGAGGCGGGCCGAGTCGACGATCCGCGGCTACCAGACCACGCTGCGGCTGTTCTGCGACTACATCACCTCGCCGCACTACCAGTGGCCACAGGAGTGCGAGGCCCGGTTCGGCACCCACCCGGTTCAGATCTGCCACGAGTGGAACACCGCGGCCCACCTCGTCGACTACGAGGGCGGCCCCGACCGCCGGCCGATGACGCGCGAGGAGATCCAGCTCTTTCTCGACTACGCCGACGAGCAGGTTGACCGGGCGGTCCGGCTCGGCCGCAAGGGAGCCTTGGCGGCCTACCGCGACGCGACGGTGTTCAAGGCGATCTATGGCTGGGGCCTGCGTTGCACCGAGACCTCGAAGCTCGACACCACGGACTGGTACCGCAACCCCAAGGCCCCCGAGCTTGGCCCGTTCGGCTCGCTCCACGTGCGGTACGGGAAGCGGACCAAGGGCTCGCCGCCGAGGCGCCGCACGGTGCTCAGCGTGATGCCGTGGGCGGTCGAAGCGGTCGAGGACTACGTCGTCAACGTCCGCCCCCGCTACTCCGCCGCCGGCCGCAGCCCGGCTCTGTGGCTGACCGAGCGCGGCGGCCGGCTCCAGGCCCGCGAGATCGAGGACCGCTTCGCGACGTACCGCGACGCCCTGGGCCTGGACAAGGAGCTGGTGCCGCACTGCCTGCGGCACAGCCACGTCACCCACCAGATCGAGGACGGCGCCGACCCCGTCTTCGTCCAGAATCAGGTCGGCCACCGCTTCGCCTCGACAACGGCCCTCTACACCGGCGTCAGCGGCGACTTCATGAACACGATGATGCGCACGGTCCTGGACCGCGCTCTGCGCAACGAACAGTAGGGAATCGACGTGACGGCAAAACTGGACTACCGCTGGCACCTGCGGGAGGTGATGGCCACCCGCGGAA
The DNA here is from genome assembly GCF_002943525.1 of Kitasatospora sp. MMS16-BH015. Taxonomy (NCBI): domain Bacteria; kingdom Bacillati; phylum Actinomycetota; class Actinomycetes; order Kitasatosporales; family Streptomycetaceae; genus Kitasatospora; species Kitasatospora sp. MMS16-BH015. Next base: position 4,808,311 of record NZ_CP025394.1, read on the forward strand.
TGTTCTCCACCACCGACCTGCGCCCGCTGCTGGCCGAGCGCGAGATCGACTTGTCGCCCAGCCAGACCTATCGCCTGGTGGTCGAGCGGCCGGAGCGGCTGAGCCTGAAGACGCTGATGGCCCTCCTGGACATCCTCGGCTGCACGATGGACGAGCTCATCGAGCCCGTCGCTGCGGCTGGCGCCGGGCGCCGCAAGGCAGCAGCGGCCGGCTCGGCCACAGGTGGGAGCGAAGGGCCCTCCGGAGTGGGCGAGTTCAGGCCCCGCCGGGCCCGCATCGTTTCCGAGTAGGCGCTTCCGTGGCCGATCACCTGCCGCGGTTCGCGACCGAGCCTGAGCGCGTCATCGTCGAAGCCGTACTGGCTGCCGATACCCAGCTGTCGGCCGCCGACGTCGAGGCCGTCCTGGTCGCCGCCGTGCGGCGCCGACCCGACCGGCGCCTGCTCGCCGAGGCGTTGCACGCCGACCCTCAGCTGCTGACCTCCACCCGGCCCGAGGGCCCGAGGAGTATCGAGCACCTGATCCGCGCGCTGATCGACCACGGAGCCCGCCACCTGCGGCTGCCCCAGTGCGGCCGTTGCCGGAAGGAACGCCCGCTCCCCGCCCGCGACGGCACCCAGCGCATCTGCACGCCCTGCAAGGGGCGCCTCATCGCGCTCGCCAACCCGTGCGTGATCTGCGGCGGGACCAACTTCGCCGTCCGTGACCGCGACGGCCGGCCGCGCTGCCGCCGGCACCTGCCCGAGCCCGACCGGGACGTCTTCCGCGAACTCAGCGAACGCGTCGCGGCCCTCCCCATCGGGCTGACCATCGACACCGTCGCGGAGGCCATCCGGGAAGCCGTTCCCAGCCGCCACGGCCAGCTCCGCCTCCTCTGGGCCCTGGAGGACCAGCCCGACCTGCTCACCGAGCACGCCGTCACCGGTCCGCCCAAGACCCTCCCGCTGGTCAAGGCCCTGGTCGATCGCGGCGCGGCCGAACTGAGCGAGCCGCTGTGCCCCTTCTGCAAGATCCGCCCCGCGCAGTCCCTCGACCGCGACGGCGTGCGGTGCTGCAAGAGCTGCTGGCGCGAGGCCCGCTCCGAACCGTGCTCGGCCTGCGGACGCACCACCTGGGTGGCCGCCCGTACGTTCGACGGCGCCCCGCTGTGCACGTCGTGCCGAGGCCACGACACCTTCCACCACCAGCCCTGCATCCGCTGTGGCACCTCCGGACGACCTGTTCAGCGCACCGCCGACGGCATCCTGTGCCGGCGCTGCTGCGAGAGACCGACCGCGATCTGCTCGGTCTGCGGCCGGTCGCGCCCGGTCCACCACGCCCAGACCAGCACGCCGATCTGCGGCTCCTGCTCGACCCGTGCCCAGAAGCCCAAGCCCTGCAGCCAGTGCGGCATCGAGCGGCGCGCCAACTACCGCACGCCGGACGGCCAGCCCCTGTGCAAGCCGTGCGGGCAGCCACGACTGCCCTGCGACAGCTGCGGCAACGCCCGCGTCGTGTACGGCCGGACGCCGGACAACGAGCCGCTCTGCGAGGTCTGCTGGTCCAAGCACCCGGTCGCCCGCAGGCCGTGCGGCGAATGCGGGACTGTGGAGAAGCAGTTCCACCACAGCCTGTGCGCGGCCTGCAGCGCCCGTCGTGCTCTGCGCGCCGTGCTCTCCGACGAGAACACCACGATGCGCTCCGACATCGAGCCCGTCTTCCACGCACTGCTCCACGTACTTCCTCCTCTCGCTGTTCTGCGGTGGACACGCTCCTCGACCACCTGCCGCAGCCTGCTCGGCACCCTGGCCACAAGCTCCGGGCCGGTGACCCACGCTCTGCTCGACCGGCTCGGGCCGCCCAAGACGGTCAAGGCCGTGCGCGCCGCCCTCGTCGCGGGCGGGGCCCTGCCCGCTCGCGACGAGCGGCTCGCCGATCTGGAGTCGTGGCTGGCGAAGACCTACCTCCGCGTCGCGAATCCCGACGACCGGAAGGCCCTTCGCAGCTTCGCGACCTGGTACCACCTGCGCCGACTCCGACGTCTGCCGGAGGGCCAGCCCGTGACTGCGGGCCGAGCCATCGCCGTGCGGCACGAGGTCCGGAACATCGTGCGCCTCATGGAGTGGCTCGAGCAGCAGGGCACCGCGCTGGGCACCTGCACCCAGGACCACGTCGACGCCTGGCTCGCCGACGGCCCCATCCAGCGCGTGCTCGTTCGCAACTTCCTGCTCTGGGCCAGCCGCCGCGGTCACGCCGTCGGGCTGCAAGCACCTTGGTACCGCGGCGACTTCACCGCCTCCGTCATCGCCCGGGACCACCGCTGGTCCCAGGTCCAGCGCCTGGCCGGAGACGACACGCTCGACGTAGTGGACCGCGCCGCAGGTCTCCTTCTGCTCCTGCTCGCCCAGCCGCCCAGCCGGATCAGTCTCCTGCGCACCGACCAGGTCACCGACCACGGCGACAAGGTCACGCTCCAGCTCGGCCGGACCCCAGTCGACCTGCCGCCGCCGTTGGACGACCTGCTCCGCGTCCTCGTTCAGCGCCGCGTCGGCCACGCGGCCGCGACACCCGTCCAGGAGTCGAACTGGCTGTTCCCCGGCGGCCTGGCAGGCCGCCCGATGAGCCCCGAGCACCTTGCGCATCGCCTGCGCGCGCTCGGCATCCGCCCTCGGGCGGCCCGGAACACAGCCCTCATGGACCTCGCCGCCGAGCTGTCCGCTGTCGTCGTCAGCCGGCTGCTGGGATTCCACCAGAACACCGCCGACACCTGGCAGCGCGAGGCCAGCGGCTTCGGCAGCGACTACGCCGCAGACCTCGCCCGCCGCTGACCCGCTCCCGTTGGGGGCATAGCTCTGATCGCGGAGGTTGCCCATGGACCCCGGGGAAATTTCAACGTCGCGCAGAAGATCACGACCTGCGGAAACGCGCCAAGGGCCCTATCGGTAGCGACCGACGGGACCGGACAGCACTCCGGCTTCGGCACGGGTTCTGCGAGGCCGGCACCGAAGTGGAAATGGTCCACGACGCCGGGGTCACCGGGGGATGGCCTACCTGCCCTGATCGAGACCAGGGATCAGGGCAAGTGCGGCGGCCCCCGCGACGCCAGAGTATGCGTTGCGTGACTCGGCACTTAGAGCGCCCGCCGAGTATGCCGCGACGGGTGCCCCCGAGTAGTCCACGATGGCAATGGTCTGCGGGATGGCGCGACCGCCGCTGACGACGAGCTGGGCCACGCCGTCCACGTAGCGCAGGCTGAGCGTGCCCAGATCCTCGGGGTTGACCTGGTCGGCTGGGATCAGCGCAAGTTCCGTCGTCTCGGGCGTGAGCTGGACCGTGGCCGGCCCCTTGGCCTGGGGCGTGTTCTCGGACATGGGTATCTCCTCACCGGCCGGCCCGGTGCCGACGCATGCAGATCTTCCCATGATGGGGCGTCAGCTCACTATCACGGTTGACAGATCGGAGGCGCCCTGTCACTGCCGACCTGCGGGCATTCCGCAGGTTCTGATAGCGGAAGTTACCCATAAAGCCCGGGGAATTGCATCGACGTCGCTGGAGGCATCACGACCTGCGGAAACGCAGCAGAAAGGGCCCCGCTGGTGGCCGCGACCGCCGGGGTCCTTCGTCGTCGCGAGCCAGCACTCCGACACAGCGTGCGCACCCTCGCATCATGGTGGACTAGCGCTCGCTTTGGTAAAGCACTCCGGGCACGCCCTCGCCGAAGAGATCCACCAGCTGGTATTGGGCGCTACCTGCCGCGCCCTCGGGTGTGGTGACCGATCCATACGTTGCAATGGCAAGCCCATCCGAATCGACGACGGGGAGCTGAGCCGGAAGAACCCTTCCGCCGCTGACGACGATCACGGGCAGACCATCGCGGTACTCGATCGACAGCGTGCCCACGTCCTCGGGAGTCACTTCGGATGCCGGAATCGGCGCGGGTTCGGTCGTTCCGGGCGTGGACTGGATCGGGGCCGGTCCCTTTGAGTTGGGCGTAGTTGAGCCGGAGACGGCGCTGAGCACCTGCTTGACTCGCCAAATGAGTTCATCCCGATTGAAAGGCTTCGTGAGATAGTCATCGGCCCCGAGGCCGAACCCCTTCAGCTTCAAGTCTTCCGCCGAACTGCGGAGCACCACGACAGGAGCCTTCGGATTCGCGCCGCGCAGCCTGAGCAGCACCTCGAAGCCACTGATGTCCGGAAGCATGAGATCAAGAATGATGATGTCGTAGTCGTACAGCTTTGCAGCAGCGAGTCCGGCCTCGCCGGATTCTGCGACCTCAACAGTCACTGCCTCGGCTGCGAAGGCGGTTTGGATCGCGCGGCTGGTGGCTTGGTCATCCTCGATGCACAGGACACGAGCCATGGAACCGTCGACCGTGCCCTCGGGCTCGATCTGGTCCGCCGGGATCAGCGCGGGTTCAGCCTTCGCAGGCGTGGACTGGACCGGTGCGGGGCCCTTCGAGTTGGGCGTGGTCTCGGACATGGCTGTCTCCTCACTGGCCGGCTTGGTGCCAACGCGCGTGGATCTTCCCCATGACGAGGCGTCAGTACACCATCACACGCGGACGGGAGAGCCGACCAATCCACGACCTCCAGGCATTCCGCAGGTTCTGATAACCGAAGTTACCCATACGGCAGGTTCGGAGAGCGGCGCGGGGAAATGGACCGGGAGCAATCCCGGCACCGCTCCCGGGCCGACTCACCAACCGGATGCGGCGGAGCCTGGCAGCCCGGCACAGCGCGGTGAAGTGTCGGGTCAGGTTGGATGGGTCGGTGGGTGAGCCGTCTGGCGCGGTGGGGACGAAGCCGTGGATGCGCCTGGGGTGTTGCCGGGGGCTAGGAGCTAAGCAGCTTCTCCCCCTGCGTCGTCGTGGCGGCCGGGGCGCTCTCGTCCGGAGGCGCGCCATTGGCCGCGCGCATACCCCCGGGCGGCTTCGCGCAGGAGTCGGGCGGTGGCCTCGGCGCCTTCGCGGGCGATCTGAGGCAAGACAGATACGTAGGTGTCGGCGGTGGTGACGATGCTGGCGTGGCCGATCTGGTGCTGGATGACTTTCAGGTCGACGTGGGCGCTCAGGGCCATGCTGGCCGCGCCGTGGCGGAGGTCGTGCAGCCGGACCGGCGGTAGGCCGTGGCGGCGGACCAACTGCTGGAAGACGTGGCCGACATGGTCTGGTGCGAGGGGCTCGCCGAGGACGGTGGTGAAGACGTAGCCGCTGTCTGTCCAGGTGCCGCCGGCGGTGGTCTGTTCGGCTTCCTGGCGGCGTTGGTGGGCACGCAGGGAGCGGATGGTGTCGTGGTCGAGCGCGATCTGTCGTGTGCCGGCTCTGCTCTTCGGCTCGCAGATCGTGATCACTCCGCCTGCCAGTTTCTGCAGTTGGCGTTCCACGTTCAGTACGCGGTGTTCGAAGTCGATGTCGGTCCACCGTAGTGCGAGTGCCTCGCCGCGGCGCAAACCCCGGGTGGCTTAGAGGCGGTAGAGGGCGTGCAGGCGGTGGTCGCGGATGAGATGGAGGAAACGCGCCGTCTGGACGGGTGTCCACACCGCCACTGCGGGTCGGTGGCCGGTGAGGCGCCACCGGTCGACGAGGGAGTCCGTCCAGACCTGTGGCTGAGGTCGCCGTTCCCTGGGCAGGCTGAGGTCGCGGGCCGGATTGTGGTCGATCAGCCCGGCGTTGACAGCGGCGGCCAGCGCGGCCCGCAGCGTAGCCTGGATGCGCCGCACGGTGCTCGCGCTCAATGGGTTCTTGCCGGCGGCGCGGTGCTTGAGGGCGATCCTGGCGAACACCGACTCTACGTCGGCGTAGGTCAGCGCACGCAGTGGAACGCGGCCGATCAGCGGTGCCAGGTACTGCTCGACGTGCTTTCGGTAGCCGCGCACGGTCGTGGGACGAAGGCGCTCCGCAGCGCCCTCCAGCCATCGTTCCAGCCACGTGGCGGTGCTCAGCCGGGCCCGCCGCCGCGGCGACGGAGGTTCGGTGAGCCGTCGCAAGGCGGCTGTGGCCGCGGTCTTGGTCGGGTAGCCGCCCTGGCGCAGCCGCGACCGGGGCTCCTCCTTGGTGGCCCACACGGGGAGCGAGACGTACCACGCTCCGTGAGTGCGCTGCGAGAGCTTCGGACAGTGGCTGCCCAGCTGGCGCCTGCTGCGGGGATCCCGGCACCCGCAGCGCTTGAAGACACTCCCGTCACCGCGCACGGCAACCTCCTCGGAGTAGATCCGTTCCTGGCAGCCACGATCCCCGGCGCGCGCCGCGCCGCTCCCGGACGGCTTGTACACGTTCGCCCAAGGGACGGGCTTCGCGTCGTTTCCCGGACAACGGTGGTCCGTGCCTGCTAACGCCGAGCACCGACGGCCCGTACAGCCGGTATCCGTGCTGCGCCGCAGGCCCGGCTCGCAGCAGTCCGGTCCGCCGTAGCCGTCCCGGCGCGCCGCCGGACCACCTGTCGAGCTCACACAAGCACTCGGAGCCCTCCCACCTGCGCGGGAGGACCATCAGAACACGCCCATCTGATGTCCAGTCACTCGCTGGGTGTGGCCAAGGTGTGGCCGAACGCCTTCGGACGATTCGGCACGGGACGGCATCAAGATGGCGTGAGCATGGCGGTCTCAGTCAGGGGCGGCGCGGGCTGGTGCCGATATACCGCTCCTGACCTGCCCGGATGCCGGATTTGACGGCACCCGGCGGCAGTGTCTGGCATGATGTGGATGTTGTCGGGGCGCTAGCTCAATTGGCAGAGCTGCGGACTTTTAATCCGTAGGTTCAGGGTTCGAGCCCCTGGCGCCCCACCGAGAACACATCCTTGGGTGACGCTTGTGCGTTCCTCGAGCCGTGGCGCGCACACTCCCCCGGGCCGGGACCCTACTCCCGGTCGGAGGGAGGAGACGCCCACGATGGGTACGTCGATAGTGCGAAGCCTGGTGAGGTTACTGGACTCGCCCGTGATGCTGGGGCTGATGGCCTGCGGGACGTTCTTCGGGCTGATGGTCCCGGTCGGGGCGGTGGACCAGCCGGTGCTGTCCGGCCCGACGCCGGGTCATCCCGAACGGCTCTGCCCGATGGAGCCGCTGAGCCCCCTGGAACGGAGGTTGCAGCGGGAGCTCCGGTAGCCGCCGGTCGGTGGACGATCGCCTGAGGACCGGGAGGGCGGGCCCGGACCTGCCTGACGGGGACTCAGGTGATCCCCCCGGTGATCCTTGGATCCGACGGGGTGCACGTGGGTAGCATCTCCACCATGGCGCTGTTGAGCGGTATTCGAGCCGTTCTGGAGCGGACAAGCGGGGGGCTGCGGTGACCATCAGGGTTTTGCTGGCCGAGGACATGCACATGGTGCGGGGCGCACTGGTGGCGCTGCTCGACCTGGAAGAGGACATCGCGGTGGTCGCGGAGTTGGCCAACGGGGACGAGATCTTACCGACCGCCTTGAAACGGCAGCCCGATGTGGCCGTCATCGACATCGACCTGGCCGGAATGGACGGGCTCACCGCGGCGGCACTGCTGCACGAGGCGATGCCCGAGTGCCGGACGCTGATCCTGACCAGCCTCGGCCGCCCGGGCACGTTCCGCCGGGCGCTCGCGGCCGGCGTGCGCGGGTTCCTCCTCAAGGACGCTCCGTCCGGCGAACTGGCCCATGCCATCCGCCGGGTGGCGCAGGGCGAGCGGGTGGTCGACCCGGAGCTGATGGTGGCCGCCTGGGACAGTGGGGACAGCCCGCTGACGGAGCGTGAGACCGAGGTGCTGCGGCTGGCGGCCGACGGTGCCGGGGTCACCGAGATCGCCCGCCGGCTGTACCTGTCGGACGGGACGGTCCGGAACTACCTGACCTCGACGGTGGTCAAGCTGAACGCCCGCAACCGGTTGGACGCCGTGCGGATCGCCCGCGACGCCGGCTGGGTGTAGCACGGGCCGGCCGAGGGCGGCCTCAGGCCACCCGGCTCGCACCCTCGGCGGCGCCGTCGTCGGCGGCGTCGGTGGCGGTGGCGGTGGCGGCGAGCTCGGCGGGCGGCGAGATCTCGGCCTCCAGGTGGAACCAACCGTCCGCACGGACCTCGACCGTGAGCGTCCCGTTGACGTCGGCCAGCCGGGCGGCCAGGTTGTCGAGGCCGCCGTTGCCCGCGGCGAGCCAGGCCTCGGGGGCTCGGCCGCCGTCCTGGTCGTGGGTCGGCACGCCGTCGTTGGCCAGCCGCAGGCTGGTCGCGCCGTCCTGGGCGACCGCCTCGATGACGCACCGCGACGCCTTGCTGTGCCGGATCACATTGGTGATGCCCTCGCGCAGCACGGTGGCGAGGACCGTGTCGGCGTCCGCCGAGAGGCGCCCGTACTCCACCCGCAGATGCGCGTCGATCCCGGCGGCCGAGAGCACCGAGCGGGCCGAGGAGAGCTCCGTCAGCAGCGACATGGACCGGTAGCTGCGCGCCACCTCGCGTACGTCGCGCAGGGCCTGGCGGGACAGGCCGATAATGCTCTCCAGCTCTGCCGAGGCCCGGTCGGGCGAGCGGTTGACCATGGCGTGGGCGAGCTCGCTCTTCAGCGTGATCGCGGAGAGGCTGTACCCCAGCAGGTCGTGCAGGTCGCGGGCGAACCGCAGCCGCTCCTTGATGACGGCGACCCGGGCGATGTCGTCCTGCGCCTCGTGGACGGCGAGCGTGAGGTTGGCGAGCAGGGTGAGGCTGTAGACGATGACGCCGGTGACCAGCGTGGACACCACCATGTAGATCACCAGGCCCGGCTTGCTGTGGGCCTCCAGGCCGGCGCCCAGGCCGATGGCCGTGACCAGGCAGCCGAAGGCCGGCAGGGCTGCCCGCAACGGCAGCAGCGACAGCATCGAGGCGCCGACGAAGCCGCCCATGCCGCCCCAGGGCCAGCCGAGGAACAGCGGGGGCACGGTGGTGAGCAGCGCCTGGGCGAGCAAGGTCCACCGCCCGTACCGGGCGCGCAGGCGCCGACATCGGGGGAGCGTGTGCACCAGTTGCAGACCGATGGTGGCCGGCAGCACGGTCAGGGCGCAGACCACGGTGGGCACAGTGAGGGCCTCGCCGAGGATGTCGACGATCTGCATGACGAGGAACGCCGTCATGACCGACCACACCACGGCCAGCGCGAAGTGCGGGGCGGGCGCTCGGATGCCCAGGACCCGTACGCCCGGCTCCTGACGGCCCGGGTGCTCGATGGGATCCTCCGGGGCGTCAGGAGCCCGCTGCTCTAACGACAGGGGCTTCCACCTTCTGGCACTGGCCGTCATGGCTCTCCGTAAGGTGTGAGGCGGCCCGGGAGGGCCGGGTGTGGCTGGGGTGGACCGGGTGCTCTGGATGATGGTAGAGCGTGAGCGATCCGCCCGGGAGACCTCGACCGGACCTACCGGTCCTCCGGCAGGGAGCCGAGGATGAACTCGCCGACCGCCGACTCGACCCGCCAGTCCAGGCCGAAGGCCTCGGCCGAGAGGCTGGTGTCACCGGTCCCCAGCGCGCAGCCGGCCAGGCCCATGCCGGTGGTCAGCAGGTACAGCGTCTGCTGCACCACGCCGACGTGTTTCAGGGTCAGCGCGTAGGAGAGTCCGCTGTACTTCCAGGAGACCCGGGCGAATCGGGCGGTCATGGTGAGCAGCAGGTCGGGCGGTGCGGTCATCCCGGCGCCGCTCTGGGCCTCGCGCAGCAGCGTGGCGGCCGGCGGTGTGCCCGAGGCGAGCCGGACCAGCGCGTGGCCGAGCGGGTCGTAGTAGTAGACGCCGGGGTCGAGGTCGGCGCAGCGTCCGACGGTGAGGTAGAACTCCAACTCGGCGCAGGCGCCGCCGCTGGGGTACGGGCGACTGTTCGTCCCCGGGTGGTCGTCCGAGGGGGCGGGGCTGCCGGTGCCCCGGACGCGCAGGGCGCGGTGGAGCAGCTCGCCCAGCTGTTGGAGCGTCACCGGCCTCGGCCCGTGTCGGCGGACCGACCGCCGCTGGTCCAGCACCTCGGCCAGGGAGGCTTCCCAGCCCGGCTTTTCGGGGTCGGGCCGGGGCAGGGGGATCCGGGTGCCGGGCGGCACGGGCTTGAGGGGCGGGAGCCGGTCCTGCCTGCCGCGCAGCGGGTAGGTGGCGCCGAACGGCTGGTCGTGCAGACCGGGGCGGCTGCTCCAGTGGAACCGGAGGTCGTGGTGGGACCAGGGGAGCAGCGCCGGGTCGCGGTCCTCGGGGAAGCGGGCCTGGTGGGCCCGCGCGGGCTGTTCGGCGACCTCGACCATGCCGGTCGCGATCAGATGGGCGATCAGGGCGTCGGCGGTCGCCCGGGCGATCGGCAGCCGTTCGGCCGCCCGTTCCAGCGTGACGGGGCCGCCGAGCGAGGCGATCAGCCAGCCGACCTCGGGCCGGGTGAAGACGGCGCGGAAGGGCGACAGCGGTGACTCCAGCAGGCTGCCGCGCCCGGTGGACCGCAGCGCCGCGAACCGGGAGAGCCGCAGCAGCAGACCCGCCGGCACCGGCACCGGGTCGAGCCGGGCACCGAGGGCCGTCGGGACGACGGACAGCAGCGGCTCCTCCCCGTCCGGTGCCCCGATCGAGCGGACCACCAGGCCGCCCAGCCGCTGCAACGCGGCCAGCAGGCCCAGTCTCGACCGGAGTTCACCGGTGCCCGGGACGTTCTCCAACTGGACGGGGCCGAGCGACATCCGGCGCAGTGCCTCCGTCAGGACCGTGCCGGGCTGCGGGAGGTGCAGGTCGCCCCAGTGGGAGCGGAGCATCACCGCGCCGTCGTCCAACTGCTCCAGCAGGGTGTCCTCGCGCAGGGACCACAGCTTGATCCAGGGGGCGGAGGAGGAGCTGTCGGAGGGCTGGTCGGACGGCACGGTGACTCCTGGTCGGGGTTCGGGTGTACTCAGACGAACAGGGGGATCGGATTCAGCTCCTCGTACGGTGTCGGGCGCGGCAGCCTGCCGAGGGACACGGGGACGTCGAAGAGCCGGCCCGGCGCGAACCGGGGCCAGAAGTGCCGCAGGCCCGGTACCAGGGTCCGCACTACGGGCAGCCCCAGGTCGGGGCGGGTCTGGTCCAGTATGCAGACCTCCAGGCCCCGCTGTTCCAACGTTCCCTGCAGGCTCCGGAGTTCGTCGAGCAGGTCTCCAGTCGGGCGATAGCCGTAGTCGAGCGGCGTACGAGCCGGGGCCGCCGGATCCGGGGCGAGGTAGGGCATGCCGTCCCGGGTGGCGGTGCGCCACCAGTGCAGGGCGACCGGGTCGGCGCAGCCGTAACCCGTCCCGTCCGGGTGGGCTCCCAGGACGGGCGGGAGCAGCTGGTTCATCTCGGTGAGCGCCCGGCAGAGGGCGATGGCCGGGTCGGGGTGGGCGCCGAAGCCGAAGACGATGTCCTCGGGCCCGCGGCCGGTCCGCCGGGACAGCGCCGCGACCACCGGGACGCCGAGGTCCGAGGTGAGGTCCAGGGCCCAGACCGCACGGCCCAGTTCGGCGTGCGCCTGGCACACCTCGGCCGTCCAGGGGTCGCCGAAGGAGGTGAGGTCGACGGCCGGCTGGCGGGTGCGGTTGTACCACCACAGGGCCACCGCGTCCCGTTCGACCAGCTCCAGCAGGCCCTGCAGTGCGGCGTCCTCCAGCGTGCCGCCGGCGGCGCAGCCATTGGAGTCGGCGTGGACCATCCGCCGGCCGGGCTGGTCGGGGACGTTGTAGTAGAGCAGGGTGGTCGGGAACAGCACGTGGCGCGCCCTGGTCAGTGACCAGACGGGTGACCAGTCGAGCACCGCGTCGGGGTCGAAGGGCTCGGCGACCCGGTGGAAGGGGTGGCCGCCCGCGTTCGCCCCGGCCCGCTGGGCGAACTGCCGCTCGTCCCAGAGCTGGCAGCTGCCGGGATGCACGGCGTCCGGGCCGAGCGAGCGCAGCGAGCCGCGGACCCGGGCCTCGTCGCCCTGCCACGAGCCGCTGATCCGCTCCACCGCCTCGCAGAGCGCACCCACCTGGGCCTCCAGCGGAGTCCGGCCCTTGCCGCAGCTCTCCTGGCGCAGTGTGGCGCGCAGTTCGGACATCCGCCGGGGCCCGAGCGCCGGGTTGTGCCCGGCCCGGTAGACGTTGAGCAGTTCGGGTCCGCGCGGGTCGCGACGGATGTCCTTGACCACGCCGGTCACCGGGCTGAGCAGGTGCCCGTACCGGTTGAGCACGTGCTGCGAGGAGAGTGCCCGGTGGCCGCCGCCCGTGGCCCTGCTCCGGCGGTGGGTCAGGACCACCGGCCGCTCGGCCTGACCGGCCATCATCGAGGCGTCCCCGCAGTCCGGGCACTGGGGGCGGCGGGTGAGCCGGTGCGACCGGGTGGCGAGGGTGAGGGTGTCCAGGGTGGTCACGCAGTCCTGCTCGCCGCTGCGGCGGCCGGCCAGCCACTTGGTGCACTCCAGGGCGGCGAGTTGGGCGCCCAGGCCGACCGTGACCGGGAGTGCGGCCTTCGGTATGGGCACCGGGGCACCGCCATGCCGCAGCCGGACCGGGGCCTCGGCGTGCCGGTGCCCCCGGAGCCGGTGGGCGAGGCAGTTCCAGCAGGCACCGGCACCGGGCCGGAACACCGGGCCGACCCACAGGGTGGTGCCGCACACCTTGGTGAGCAGCCAGGGGCGGCCGTCGGCCCGCCGCTCGGCGTCGACCGCGCGCAGCCGCGGATCGAGGTAGTCGGAGCAGACCACCAGGTCGAGGTCGGCCGGCCGGCCCGCCCCGGCCGGCGGGATCCCCGCGGCCAGGCAGGCGGCGCGCAGCGGTGCGTCGTCCACCTCGCCGACGGCGGTGATCCGCAGGGTGCCGGCCCGCTCGGGGGCGCCGCCGGCGAGTTCCCAGTACGCCCTGGCCGCGCTGTCCCCGGCCTCGGCCGGCCGCTGGGGCGGACGGTGGTCGAGCAGCCCCTGGTGGGTCAACTGGCCGATCAGTTTGGCCACTTGCTCGGGCCGGACGGTGGGTGTCGCCTCGCTCAGCAGCGTCGGCAGATCCCGGGTGCCGTCGAGCAGCGGCGCCAGGGCGGCCAGCTCGGCCCCGGCGACGGCCGTCACCCCGCGTTCGGACATCAGGTAGACGGCGTCACCGGGCACGACCTCCGCCCGGAGGTGCTGCTTGAAGCCGATCAGCGGCGCCGACTCGTTCCCCGCCTGCGTGGTCATGTCGTCAGGCCGCCGCACCCGAGAGGGCCGCCGTGTACTCGGTTTCGTTGAAGGTGAGGCAGTAGGAGGCGGGCCCCGGCGCCACGGCGGGGAGCCGGTCGAACAGGTCCACCACGAGGTCGAGCTCCTCGGCGGCCGGCAGGGCCGGCACCGCCTCGCCGGGAGTCGTCCCGATGCCCGCCTCGGCCAGCACCCGGTAGGGGTTCTCCTCGTACCGGCGGCGTAAGCCGGGCTCGGTCAAGGCCCGCACGATCAGCTCTGCGAAACGCCAGTCCTGGTCTATGGACATGCTCTTCCTCCGATGACGGTGCCACTGTCGGGCTGCGGATCGACGGACTTTTGAGTCGGGCTCAAGCAAGGAGTTAACGAAATCCGACCGATCTTTGACCAGTGCCTCCCTCATGCAGTCGACATGAGGAAGTCACGGCGTTCCGGAACCTCGCCTTCGACCTGAGTGGTCTTCGAGCGCGCGGTGCCACGCTGCGGTCCCCGGCCATCCCGAGGAGGAGTCATGGGGCACGGCACGCCCGTCGTCGAACGGATCCTGGTCGCCGCATTCCGGCCGCTCGCCATCCTGGCGGCGGTGTACGGATTCATGCCGCCGCCGTGGGCCATCCTGCATCTGCTGGGCCGTGCGGGCGGTCCGACCGATGGTCCCCGGAGTTTCGAGTAGCGCTTGAGCGGTGGCACACATGCTCGAACGCGATCGTCCGTCGGACCAGACGTCATGGGGGTAATGGTGGCGGGAGCCGTTGATTTCACCGATCTGCTGCTTCGCCGGGGCGAGGAGCTGGTGGACCGCGAGGCCTACCGCTTCGTCCGCGGTGAGGACCTCGACGCGGGGCGCGCCGCCGGAGAGCTGCCGCCGGGCGTCCCGGTCAGCTACGGGGAGCTGGACCGGGCGGCGAAGCGGATCGCCTCCCGGCTGCAGGAGGGCCGGCCGGTCGGGCAGCGGGTGGTGCTCTGCCACGGGGACGCCGCCGGCTTCCTCCCGGCCTTCGTGGGCTGCCTGTACGCCGGTGCGATCCCCGTCCCGGCACCCGCGCCCACCGGCACCCGGCAGTCCGGCGAGCGGCTGGCCAGGATCCTCCGGGACACCGCCGCCGCCGCCGTGCTCACCGACGCGGCGAACGGGCCCGCGGTGTCCCAACTGCTCGCGACGGTGAGCCAGGCGCACATCCCCTGTCTGGCGACGGACCGCCCGGGCCTGGGCGATCCCGACGCCTGGGTCCGCCCGCCGGCCCGGCCGGACGAGCCGGCCCTGCTGCAGTACACCTCGGGCTCGGTGAGCGAGCCCAGGGGCGTCGTGGTCAGCCAGGCCAACCTGCTCGCCAACCAGCGGGCCATCCAGCGGGTCCTGGGCACCACCGAGCACTCGCGGATCGGCGGTTGGCTGCCGTTCCACCACGACATGGGGCTGATCGGCCAGCTGCTGCACCCGCTCTTCCTCGGCGCCTCGGCCGTCCTGCTCCCACCGGTCGCCTTCGCCCATCGGCCCGTCCGCTGGCTGCAGATGATCGACCGGTACGGCATCACCGTCTCCGGCGCCCCCGACTTCGCCTACCAGCTGTGCGTGCGGCGGGTCCCCGAGGAGCGGGCCGCGGAGCTCGACCTGTCGCGCCTGGAGATCGCGGTCAGCGGCGGTGAGTCCGTCCGGGCCAAGACGCTGGACGACTTCGCGGCGCACTTCGCCCCGGCCGGGCTGCGCCCCGGCGTCCTGCGGGCCGGGTACGGCATGGCCGAGGCCACCCTGATGGTCGCGGTCGGCGGCCGGCGGCCGGCCCGCGCGGTGGACGCCGCCGCGCTGGCGAAGAACCGGGTCGCTCCGGCCGTACCGGACCGGCCTTCGCGCAGGTTCGTCCCGGTCGGCCGGGTGATCGACGAGCTGGAGACGCTGGTCGTCGATCCGGACTCCAGGCGCCGCCTGCCCGACGGGCAGGTCGGCGAGATCTGGATCCGGGGGAGCAGCGTGGCCCAGGGCTACTGGAACCAGGCCAGGGAGAGCGTCGAACTCTTCCAGGCGGTGCCGGCCGGGGCGGGGCCGGAGGAGGGCGGCTACCTGCGCACCGGTGACCTGGGCTTCCTCGACGAGGGCGAGCTCTTCGTGGCCGGCCGGCTCAAGGAGGTCATGATCGTGGCCGGCCGCAACCTCCACCCGCAGGACATCGAGCAGCAGGTGCAGAAGCTCAGCGTCCTGTTCGGTTCGGGGGCCGCCTTCGCGGTCGGAGCGGACCAGGACGAGGTGGTGGTGGTCCAGGAGGTGCGGTCCGGCGATCGGGACCCCGAGCAGGAGCTGCCCGCGCTGGTCGGCGCCGTCCGGCGGTGCGTGGCCGAGGAGTTCGGCGTCGCGGTGGAGCACGTCGTCCTGGTCCGGCCCGGCACCGTGCGGCGCACCACCAGCGGCAAGCTGCGGCGGACCGCGATGCGGCAGCTCTTCCTGGCTGGTCGGATCAAGCCGCTGCACGCGACGCGCGAGCCGGACGGCGCGTCGGCCGCGCTGACCTCCGTTGCCTAGCACCGGCCGGGCCGGCCCCGGCTCGGCGGGAACGGACGGGGAGGCCGAGGTCCGGCGGCGGGTCGCGGAGCTGGAGCGCTGGTTCGGCGATCCCGCCGATCCGGCCAACCCGCTGGGGACCGCGGCGTTCCTCGCGGCCGACGCCCGGGAGGAGCCGCTCGCGGCGGCCGAACTGCTGCTGGAGCGGCTCGGGTTGACCGCCGAGTTCGTGCCGCGCGAGCTCGGTGGCCGGCTGACGGAGCTCGACGCCCTGGCCCGCGTGGTGCGGGTGGTCTTCCGCCGGGACGCGGCGCTCGGGCTCGGCTACGGGTTCACCGACTTCCAGGCCGCCGTGGTGATCTGGGCGGCCGGCAGCCCCGCCCAGCGGCAGGCCGCGGCGCGCCTGCTGCACGGCGGCGGCCGGATCGTCGCCGCCTATCCGGAGCTGGCGAGCGGCAGCAACTTCCTGGCCAACGAGCTGACCGCCCGGCCGGCCGAGGGCGCGGCGGTGGCCCGCCTCAGCGGGCGGAAGGAGTCCTTCACCAATGTCTCCCGGGCCGACCGCCTGGTGCTGTTCGCCCGGACCGGCGAGGGGCGGCACAGCCATTCGGTGCTGCTCGTCGACCGGGCGGCGCTGCCGGCGGACCGGGTCGCCGACCTGCCGAGGCGCCGCACCCGGGGCGTGCGCGGCTGCCTGGTGGCCGGGATCGAGTTCGCCGACTGCCCGGTGCCCGCCGATGCCCTGGTGGGCGAGCCGGGCGGCGGCCTGGAGCTGACCCTGCGGCTCTTCCCGGTCATCCGCAGCGTCGGCCCGTCCGTGGCGCTCGGCTGCGCGGACACCGCGCTGCGCACCGCCGTGGCCTGCGTGGTGGACCGGGGCGTGGTGGGGCGGCCGAGCGAGCCGGACGGGCCGCAGACCCTGTCGCACGCCAGGAGCACCCTGGCGGGCGCCTTCGTCGACCTGCTGATGTGCGACTGCCTGGCGCTGGTGGCGACCCGCGCGGTGCACCTCGCCCCCGCCGACTCCGGGCTGTACGCGGCGGCCGTCAAGTACCTGCTGCCGCAGCTGCTCACGGACACCTCGTACGAGCTGTCCACCTTGCTGGGGGCGGAGTTCCACGACCGTGACGGGGCGTACGGGGCGTTCGCCAAGAGCGTCCGCGACCTGCCGATGATCGGGCTCGGCGCGGCCGGGTCGGCCGCCTGCCGGGCCACCGTCGTCCCTCAACTGCCAAGGCTGGCAAGGGAGTCCTGGCTCCGCGACGCCGAGCCGCCGGCCGAGCTGTTCCGCCTGGAGGCGGGCGGGCTGCCCCCGCTGGACTTCGGCCGGCTCAGCCCGGCGGCCACCGGTGACCCGCTGGCCGCCTCGCTGCCGGGCTCGGCGGCGGCCACCGCGGCGGACCCCGGCGGACACCTGGCCGAACTGAGCGGCCTGCTCGCGGCGGAGCTGGCCGGCCTGCGGGAGGGCTGCGCCGCCCTCGACCGGGACGGCCGCTCCGCGCTGCTCGACCCGCGCGGCCGGGCCCTGGCCGACCGCTACGCCCTGGTGCTCACGGGCGCGGCCTGCCTGGGCGTCTGGCGGCATCAGCAGGGCCCCGGCGCCGGCTTCCTGGCCGACCCGGGCTGGCTGACCGTGGCGCTCACCCGGCTGCTCCGCCGGCTGGGCACCCCCACGCCGAAACCTCCGGTGGACCAGGAGGAGCCGCTGCTCGCCGAGGTGCTGGCGAGGTTCGGCGGGCACCGCAGTTACGACCTGTACGACACGCCGCTGGCCGGCGGTACATCCACCGACGGAGAGGGAAGGGACAGTCGATGAGAGGGACGGACGGCCGGCCGCCGCTGGCGATCATCTCGACGGACGGGACCGAGCACGAGCTGTGCGGCTGGCTGACGGCCCGGCTGCACGCCCAGCTGCCCGGCACCCGGCCGATCGACCCTGACACGCAGTTGATCGAGTACGGCATGGACTCCGTGGTGGCGCTCGGCCTGTACGGCGAGATCGAGGAGGTCTTCGGGCTGAAGCTCGACTTCGGCGCGGTCTACGAGTACGCCACCGTCCACGAGTTGGCCGCGCACCTGGCGGCCAGGGCGGCCGTCCGCCGGCCGCGCCCGGGGGCGGGCTCATGACGACCGGGGCGACCGCGGCCTGCACCGTCGGCCCGCGGCTCCAGGCAGCGCTGCTGGCCGTCTCCGAGGTGACGCCGGAGCTGCTCTTCGGTGAGCCGGAGGCCGGCTTCGGGGCCGAACTCGACGACGAACTCCAGCTGGTGGACGACCTCGGCTTCGACTCGGTGATGCTGATGGAGTTCCTGCACCGCCTCCAGGAGCACTTCCCGGCCCTCGGGGAGCTGTCCCTGCCGGAGACCCTGCCACACCTGCGCACGGTCGGTTCGGTCACGGAGTTCCTGAGGCGGCGGTTGCCACGGGCCGAGGCGGTCTGAATGGTCTTCTCGCTGGAACCCGCGGCCAACCCGAACACGCCGGGGATGTTCGCCCGCCCGATCCAGGTGCGCGGACCGGACGGGCCGTGGGAGGCCGTGCGCGCGGCGGTGTCCCGGTACGGCAGCGCGCTGGTCCACGCCCGGATGGACGACTGGCTGCCGACGGACCTGTCGGACCCGCTGATCCCGGATCAGCTCGGGCCCGACCAGGTGCGGTTCCGCCGGATGCGCCACCCGACCGTCCGGGCGCGCTTCGTGGCCTCCCGGCTGATGCTCAAGCACACCGCCGGCGCGGTCCTCGGCGAGCCGCCGCACGCCCTGGAACTGGCCTACAAGCTGGGCGGCCGCCCGTACCTGCGCGGTTTCGAACAGCTGGACGTCAGCCTCAGCCACACCGCCGACCTGCTGGTGGTCGGGCTGACCAGGCGCGGCTGGATCGGCGTGGACGCCGAACTCCGTGACCGGCAGATGGTGGGCCTGGGCACCGAGGCCCAGATGTGCACCCGGCACGAGCGGGAGGAGCTGGAGCGGATCGCCGAGGAGCAGCGCAACACCGCGCTGGTGCGCCTGTGGACACTCAAGGAGGCGTACAGCAAGGCCATCGGCCAGGGCATGCGGTTCCGCTTCACCGAGTTCGGCTTCGGGCCGCGGGAGCTCCAGGCGGCGGACGTCCGACTGCCCGACGGCTCCCCCGCGACCGGCGCGGAGTGGACCTTCCGCACCGCCCTGCTGCAGGAGCGCTACACGGTGAGCGTCGCCCTGTACGACGCGGGCTTCGGGGAGGCGGGTGACGGGGCGCACGCGCTGCGGGTGGAGGACGGCCTGCTGGCCGAGCTGCTCGGTGGGGCCGCCGACGCCCCTTGAGCATCATGCGGCAGCCGGCCCGCAGGCTGCCAGTGCGGTCCTCACCCGCCGGAGGTGAGGAATCCATACCGACTCCGTGCACTTGCTTCCTGTCCGATTCCTGAACTTCTCACTGTCACGAGCGCCACCCACCGTGTCACGATCCGTAGTGACCGGACGCATCCGCAGCCCGGCGTTGTGCGGAGAGGTGGGGAAGTCCTCGGATGGAAATTCAGGTACTGGGCCCGTTGACCGCTGCCGACTCAGGGGTGTCCATCGTCCCGACGGCGGCGAAGCCGCGCCAGCTCCTGGCGCTGCTCGCGCTGAACGCGAACCGGATCGTCTCGGTGCCGCAGCTGATGGAGGAGCTCTGGGGCGCGGAGCTGCCGCGCAGCGCCCCCACGACGCTGCAGACGTACATCCTCCAGCTGCGCCGGAAGCTTCGGGCGGCCGCCCAGGCGAACGGCCGGCCGGGCTGTGCCGAGGAGGTCCTGGCCACCCGGCACGGTGGCTACGTGCTGCAGGTGCCGGACTCCTCGGTGGACGCCACCGAGTTCGACCGGCTGTCCGCCGCCGGCCACGCCGCCTTCGGGGTCGGCGACCTGGAGGCCGCCTCCGCGCTGCTGGGCGCCGCCTCCGCGCTGTGGCGCGGGTCGGTGCTGGCCGACGTCCGGCACGGTCAGCAGCTGAGCATCGAGGTCACCCGGCTGGAGGAGTCCCGGATCGGAGTGCTCGAGCGGCGGATCCGCGCCGACCTGCGGCTCGGCCGCCACCACGAGCTGATCGGTGAACTCTACGCGCTGACCGGACGCCACCCGATGGACGAGGCGCTGCACGCCCACCTGATCGTCGCCCTCTACCGCGCGGGCCGCGCGCCACGGGCGCTGACGGTGTACCAGAAGCTCCGGGACACCCTGGTCGACGAGCTCGGCCTGGAGCCCTCGGGCCCGCTGCAGCTGCTCCAGCGCGCCATCCTGCGCGGGGAGCCGGCCGACGACTACGGGATGGAGGGCGCCGCCGCGCTGGTGGCCGGCGGCCGGCTGGTGGGCTGACTGCCCGACGCCCCGTCAAATCCGCTGCACGGCCCGGGTCGTGCGCATCCATCCGTGCTCCAGTTCACGTCCAGTGTTCTTCCAGGGCCGCTGGCCACCATCGTCGGGCGCTGCCGTCCGGTAGTGCCGATGGAGGCGAAGGAGGCCGCGTGAACCAGTACTTCGCAGCCGTGCCGCAGGCCGGGGCGCCGTTGCGCCTCGTCTGCTTCCACCACGCCGGGGCCGGTGCGACGGCGTTCGCCGGCTGGGCCGCCCGGGTCGGTCCCGACATCTCGGTGCTGCCGGTGCGGCTGCCCGGTCGGGAGAACCGGCTCGGCGAGGCCAGGATCACCGATGTCGAGCTGCTGTTCCGGGAGTTGGACGAGCACCTCGGCCCGGTGCTGGAGCAGGGCCCCTACGCCTTCTACGGGCACAGCCTCGGCGCCCTGGTGGCGTACCGCCTGGCGGAGCACCGGATCAGGACCGGGCAGCGCCCGCCGGCCGGGGTGGTCGTCGGGGCCTGCATGGCTCCCCATCTGCCCAACCCGCTGATCTCCGCCGCGGACCTGGGCGACGACGGGCTGCTCGGCCTGCTGTCGGGCCTGGGCGGCATCCCCGAGGAGCTGCTGGCCCGGCCGGTCTGGCTGCAGGAGATGCTGGCCACCGTCCGGGCCGACCTGACGCTCGGCCGCGCGCTGCGCGACGGCGCCCTGACGCCGCTGTCCTGCCCGATCTGGGCGTTCGCCGGAGCGCAGGACCGGATCGCCACCCCCGCCGCGGTCGCCGCGTGGGAGCGCTGGACGACCTCGTCCTTCCACAGCCGGACGCTGACCGGCGGCCACTTCTTCGTCCGGGACGGCGAGCTGCCGGAGCTGCTGGGCGAGCTGCTCACCGAGCGGCTCGTCCTCGCCTCCGTCGACTGACCGAACCGCGGGAACCGCGAGAACCTCGAAGGGAGAAGGCGCCATGAATATCGGCCTGCTCGGCCCGCTCAGGGTCGACCAGTCGGGGGTCTCCATCGTGCCGACGGCCAGCAAGCCCCGCAAGGTACTGGCCCTGTTGGCCTGCCGGGCGGACCGGCTGGTGTCGGTGGAGGCACTGATCGAGGAGGTCTGGGGCGAGCACCCGCCGCGCAGTGTCCAGACCACCCTGCAGACCTACGTCCTGCAGCTGCGCGGCTGCATCGCCACGGCCCTGGGCGGCCAGACGCCCGTGGACCTGCCGCGCGGCTCGAAGAGCGTGCTGGTCACCGAGCCCGGCGGCTACCTGCTGGACACCCAGGGCGGCTCCCTGGACCGCGACGAGTTCGACCTGCTCTCCCGGCGCGGCCACCGCGCGATGGACGGCGGGGACTGCCTGGCGGCCTCCGCCACCTTCCGGCAGGCGCTGGAACTGTGGCGCGGACCGGCCCTGGTGGACGTCCAGTGCGGGGCGCTGCTCGAGGCGGAGGCGCGCTCGCTGGAGGAGGCCCGGCTGAGCATCCTGGGCCGGCGGATCGAGGCCGACCTGAGGCTCGGGCGCCACCACGAACTGGTCGGCGAACTGGCCGGCCTCTGCGTCCAGCACCCCCTGCACGAGGGGTTGCAGGCCCAGTTGATGATCGCCCTCTACCGGGCGGGGCGCCGCAGCGCCGCGCTGGAGACCTACCACCGGCTGCGCACCGTCCTCAGCCGGGAGCTCGGACTCGACCCGTCGCCGGAGCTGCGCGAGCTGCAGAGCGCCCTGCTCGACGCCGACCCGGGGCTCGACCTGGTCAGGACCGGCCCCCCGGGACGGCTGCTGCGAGCCATCTGAACCACCGTGCATCCGACCAGTCACCACTGAGGAAGGAAAACCGATGAGTGAGTTCACCCTGTCCGAGCTGACCGACAAGCTGCGCGAGTGCGCGGGCGATCCCGCCGAGGGCTACGACCTGGACCGCGACGACGTCACGGACGTCCTGTTCTTCGACCTCGGTTACGACTCCCTGGCGCTGCTCCAGGTCACCGGGGTGCTCAAGCGGGAGCGCGGCGTCGTGCTGCGGGACGACGAGGTGATGGGCGTGGAGACCCCCAGGGAGCTGCTCCAGCTGATCAACGCCGACCTCAGCGTGCGGGCCGCCTGATGCCGTACGCAGCGATCACCTACCGCGTCAAGCCGGGCCACGAGGACGAGATCGCCGCGATCTTCGCGGACTTCCAGCGGGTCGACACCCCCGAGTACGCCGCCGAGGACGGGACCTCGGCCGGGCGGCTGCTCGGCACCGGTGTCTTCGTCAAGGACGACGTGCTCGTCAGGGTCATCCACTACGAGGGCGACTTCGCCGCCGTGGGCCGGCACATGGCGGCCCAGCGCGGCGTGCACGTCCTGGAGGAGCGGCTGGCCCCCTACCTCGCCGAGCAGCGGGACACCACCAGTGCCGAGGGCTTCGCGGCGTACTTCCGCAACGCCCTGATGCGCTCGGTCGCCCAACTCACCGTGGACACCCACCCGACGCGGGTCTGAGCACCGGCAGAAAGGCGGTTCGCCATGACAGCGGCGTTGGGCTTCCTCGCGCTGCTCGGCAGCGGGGTCACGGCCGGGGTGCTGTTCGCCGTCGCGCTGAGCGTGCTTCCCGCGCTGTTCGCGATGGAGACGAGCACCTACGTGTACGCGCACCAGCTGCTCGGCCGGAACTGGGATCCGACCATGCCGGTGATCGTGCTGGGCTCCACCCTGGCCGATCTCCTGTGGGCGGTGTTCGGCGGCGGGGCCGTCCGCGGCCCGGCCGCCGCGGCGACGGTGCTGCTGCTGGGCGTCTCCGGCGTCTCGCACCTGTGCAACGTGCCGATCAACCGCAGGGTGAAGGCCGTCGAGGACCCCCGGCGGCTCCCCGCCGACTGGACGGATCCGCGCCCGCCGTGGCGGCGTTGGCACCTGCTGCGCACCGCCCTGGCGGCCGCCGCCCTGACCCTGAACAGCATCGCGGCACTGGGCAGTTGACCGACACCAGCAGGCCGGGCCGGCCCCCTCGAGGGGGCCGGCCCGGCCTGCTGCGCCGCGCGGTCAGGAGGCCGCCGGCACGTCCCGGACCGAGATCTGGGCGACGGTGCGCAGCAGGCTGCGCCGGAAGGTGGCGACGAAGCCCTCCACGGTGTCGGTGTCACGCGGCTTGCTCAGGTACGGCTTGAGGCGCTGCTCCACCTCGCGCACACCCGGCTGGGAGGCCATGTGGCGCGCCACCGCGTCCAGGTCGCCCTGGTACTCGATGACCCGCACCAGGGTGTCGTCGCGGATGAACACGGCGGTGGCCAGGATCCGGCCGGCCTCCTCGCCGGTCTCGGTCCGCACCTGGTCGGACCGCACCCGGCGGAAGTTGCCGAAGATCTCGGCCAGTTCGGCCTCGAAGCCCGGCTTGATGTCGTAGGTGAGGGCGGCGAACGGCATGGGTCGCTCCTGGGTGGTCGCTGGACTTGTCCCCCCGATGCCAGCACCACGGCCTCGGATCTCTCTCAAGTCCTTTTGCTGGACGCTCTCTTGAGTGCACCTCCAGTTGGCAGTGGAACAGTCCGATCGTCGGTTGCAGCACCCAATTCAGTAGGAGGCGAGCAGTGCACCGAACCCTTATCGTGGCGAAGTTGCAGCCGGGCAAGGCCGATGACATCGCGGGCATCTTCGGCGACTCCGACGCGACCGAGCTGCCGCACATGATCGGTGTCGCCCGGCGCACCCTGTTCAAGTTCCACGACCTCTACTTCCACCTGGTCGAGGCCGACCAGGACATCGCGCCCGACCTCTACAAGGCGCGCAGCCACCCGCTCTACGAGGAGATCAACAGCCGGCTCGCCGCCTGTGTGAACCCGTACGACCCGAACTGGAAGGAACCCAAGGACGCCATGGCGACCCCCTTCTACGTGTGGACCAAGGGCGAGGGGCGGATCCTGTGAGCAGCGCCGACCGCACCACCATCACCCGCACCGTCAAGTTCTCGGCGGACCAGGCCGAGGCCAACACCAAGCGCGGCGGCGACATCCGGGTGACGCTCAGCCCCAAGACCGTCGGGTGCACCTCCGGCTTCGGCGGAGTGATGAGCCTGGTGCCGGGCGACCACGTCACGGAGCACTACCACCCGTACTCCGAGGAGTTCATCCACGTGGTCTCCGGCGAGCTGGAGATGAGCCTGGACGGCCAGCCGGTGAAGCTCACCGCGGGCGACTCGCTGCTGGTGCCGATCGGCGTCCGGCACCGCCTGGTGAACGTCGGCGAGGTCACGGCGCACTGCGCCTTCCACCTGTCGCCGCTGGCCCCGCGTCCCGAGCTCGGGCACGTGGACACCGAGCCGGCGCAGCACCCGGGTGCCGCCAACCCGCAGATAGGCGGCGGGGCGTGAGCACCGGCCCGCAGCCGGAGCGGTCACCGCGGGCCGAGCGGCGTGCGGTGATCACCGGGATCGGCGTGGTGGCACCGGGCGGCGTCGGCCGGGAGGCCTTCTGGCAGCTGCTGACGGAGGGGCGGACCGCCACCCGGCGGCTCAGCCTCTTCGACCCCGCCCTGTTCCGCTCCCAGGTCGCCGCCGAGGTGGACTTCGACCCGGCGGCGGCCGGGCTCCAGGCCCGCGAGATCAGGCGGATGGACCGGGCCGCGCAGTTCGCCGTGGTGTGCGCCCGCGAGGCGCTCGCCGACAGCGGACTCGACCTGGCGGCGGTGGCCCCGGAGCGGGTCGCCGTGGGCCTGGGCAGCGCGGTCGGTTGCACCATGGGCCTGGAGGAGGAGTACAAGGTCCTCAGCGACTCCGGCAAGGAGTGGCTGGTCGACCACAGCTACGGCGTCCCGCACCTCTACGGCTACATGGTGCCCTCGACGCTCGCGGTGGAGGTCGCCTGGGCGGCCGGTGCGGAGGGCCCGGTCTCGCTGGTCTCCACCGGGTGCACCTCGGGGATCGACGCCGTGGCGCACGCCGTCCAGCTCATCGAGGAGGGCAGCGCCGACGTGGCCCTGGCCGGCGCCACCGACGCGCCGATCTCGCCGATCAGCGCGGCCTGCTTCGACGCGATCAGGGCCACCACCAGCCGCAACGAGGACCCCGAGCACGCTTCCCGCCCCTTCGACCGGGACCGGGCCGGCTTCGTGCTGGGCGAGGGCTCGGCGGTCATGGTGCTGGAGGAGAAGTCGGCCGCCGAGGCGCGGGGCGCGCACGTCTACGGCGAGATCGTCGGCAGTGCCGGGCGCAGCAACGCCCACCACATGACCGGTCTGAAGGCGGACGGCCGGGAGATGGCGGAGGCCATCCGGGTCGCCCTGGACCAGGCCCGGCTCGACCCGACCGCGGTGAGCTACGTCAACGCGCACGGCTCGGGCACCAAGCAGAACGACCGGCACGAGACGGCCGCCTTCAAGCGCAGCCTCGGCAGCCACGCGTACGACATCCCGGTCAGCTCGATCAAGTCGATGATCGGCCACTCGCTGGGCGCCATCGGCTCGATCGAGGTGGCGGCCTGCGCGCTGGCCCTGGACCGCCAGGTCGTACCGCCGACCGCCAACCTGCACAACCCGGACCCGGACTGCGACCTGGACTACGTGCCGCTGACCGCCCGTGACCACCGGACCGACGTGGTGCTGACGGTCGGCAGCGGCTTCGGCGGATTCCAGAGCGCGATGGTCCTGGCCCGGCCCGGAGTCGTCTCCTACGGGAGGAGTTGAACGTGCGGACCGACGACACGCCCCCGGTGATCACCG
The DNA here is from genome assembly GCF_002943525.1 of Kitasatospora sp. MMS16-BH015. Classification (NCBI taxonomy): domain Bacteria; kingdom Bacillati; phylum Actinomycetota; class Actinomycetes; order Kitasatosporales; family Streptomycetaceae; genus Kitasatospora; species Kitasatospora sp. MMS16-BH015. The sequence goes on from NZ_CP025394.1 coordinate 4,833,902, forward strand.
GGATCGGCATCACCGCGCCGACCGGCATCGGCATCGAGGCCCACTGGGCCGCGGTGCTGGCCGGGAAGTCGGGCATCGACCGGATCACCCGCTTCGATCCCGCGCCCTACCCGGTGACCCTGGCCGGCGAGGTGACCGGCTTCACCGCCGCCGACTCCGTGCCCAGTCTGCTGATCCAGCAGACCGACCAGTGGACCCACCTGGCGCTGACCGCCTCCGAGGCGGCGCTCGCCGACGCCGGGGTGGACCCGGCCGGGCTGCCGGAGTACGAGATGGCGGTGGTCACCGCCAGTTCGTCCGGCGGCACCGAGTTCGGCCAGCGCGAGATGTCGGCGCTCTACCAGCACGAGCCGGAGTGGGTCGGCGCCTACCAGTCGATCGCCTGGTTCTACGCGGCCACCACCGGGCAGCTCTCCATCCGGCACAAGATGCGCGGCCCGTGCGGCGTGCTGTGCGGGGAGCAGGCGGGCGGCCTCGACGCCATCGGCCAGGCCCGGCGGCTGACCAGGCGCGGGGCCCGGCTGGTGCTCACCGGCGGCACCGACGCCTCGCTCTGCCCGTACGGGCTGGCCGCGCAGCTCGCCACCGGCAAGCTCTCCACCGTGCCGGACCCCTACCGGGCCTACCTGCCCTTCGACCGGACGGCCGCCGGCCACCTGCCGGGCGAGGGCGGCGCGATCCTGGTGCTGGAGAGCGCGGCCTCGGCCGCCGAGCGGGGGGCCGGGCAGCGGTACGGCACCGTGCTCGGGTACGCCGCGGGCTTCGACCCGGCGCCCGGCTCCGGCCGCCCCCCGGCGCTGGCGCGCACCGTCCACCAGGCGCTCGCGGACGCCCGCCTGAGCGCCTCGGACATCGACGTGGTCTTCGCCGACGGCTCCGGCACGCCCGCCGAGGACCTGGCGGAGGCCGAGGCGATCACGGCGGTGTTCGGCCCGCGCGGGGTGCCGGTCACCGTGCCCAAGGTGCTCACCGGCCGGCTCTACGGCGGTGGCGCGCCGCTGGACGTGGCCACCGCGCTGCTCGCGCTGCGCGACGGGGTGATCCCGCACACCGCCGGGGTCGAGTCGCTCGCCCCGGGGTGCGAGATCGACCTGGTGACCCAGGCTCCGCGCACCGCACCGCTGCGCCGCGCCCTGGTGCTGGCGCGCGGCCACGGCGGCTTCAACTCAGCTCTGATCCTGGCACGTTGACGGAAGGACAAGGCGCCATGGCAGGTCACACCGACAACTCGATCGTCATCGACGCACCCCTGGAGACCGTCTGGGAGATCACCAACGACCTGGAGAACTGGCCGAACCTGTTCAGCGAGTACGCCTCGGCCGAGGTGCTGGAGCGGGACGGCCGCACCGTCACCTTCCGGCTCACCATGCACCCCGACGAGAACGGCACGGTGTGGAGCTGGGTCTCCCGCCGTACGCCGGACCCGGTGACCCGCACGGTCTCGGCGCACCGGGTGGAGACCGGCCCGTTCGAGTTCATGGACATCCACTGGGAGTACACCGCCGCCGAGGAGGGTGGGGTCCGGATGCGCTGGGTCCAGGACTTCCACATGAAGCCGCAGGCCCCGGTGGACGACGAGGGCATGACCGGGCACCTCAACCGCAACACCGTCGTCCAGATGCAGCTGATCAAGGAGAAGGTCGAGGCGGCCGCCCGCGCGCGCAGCGCGGCCTGACGCCACGTCGAAGACCCGCCGGAAACGAGAGGACAGCCGGTGACCGCTCTGCTCGCTCCGCTGGTGGTGCTGCTCAACGGCCTTGCCGCCGGGGTGCTCCTGGGCACCCAGCTCGGCGGCTGGCCGCTGCTCGCCGCGCTGCCACCGGACCGCTACGTCCACGCCCACGCCTTCTTCGCCACCCGCTACGACCCGGCCATGCCGATCTGCCTGCTGGGCACCCTGGTCGGCGACCTGGTGCTCGCCGTCGGCGGCCCGCAGGGCCTGGCCCGGGGGCTCTGCCTGGTCGCCGCCCTGCTCGCCGCGGCCACCGTCGTCATCTCGATCACCAAGAACGTGCCGGTCAACAAGTGGATCCGGACGATCGACCCGGAGAACCTCCCGGCGAACTTCGCCGAGCTCGACCCGCGGGGCACCTGGGGGCCGTGGAACCGGCGGCGCAGCGTCCTCGCCCTGCTCGCCCTCGCCGCCAACTGCGCCGCGCTGTCGGCCCTGCTCTGACGCACCGACCCACCAGTCCAAGGAGGAAGACAATGAATCTGGCCCTGGAGGGCAAGAAGGCCCTCGTCACCGGCGGTACCCGCGGCGTCGGCCGCGGCATCGTGCTCGCCCTGGCCCGGGCCGGCGTCGACGTGGTGACCTGCTACCAGCAGGAGAGCGACTACGTCGGCTCGCTGGAGCGGGAGTTGAAGGAGATCGGCGGCAACCACCTGGTGCTGCAGGCCGACGTGACCCGCCCGGACGAGGTGGCCGCCCTGGTCGCGCGGGCCGGCGAGGCGTACGGCCGGCTCGACCTGGTGGTCAACAACGCCGGGGCGATCAGCCACATCCCCTACGCCGAGCTGCCGCTGGAGGAGTTCCAGCGGGTGTTCACCACCAACGTCACCGCCGCGCACCTGGTCGTCCAGCACGCCCTGCCGCTGCTGCACGCGGGCTCCTCCGTGGTCAGCATCGGCTCCAAGGCGGTGGACGCCGGCATTCCGCTGCGCTCGCACTACACCGCCACCAAGGCGGCGCTGGTGGGTCTCAGCCGTTCGCTGGCCAAGGAGTTCGGCGGCAAGGGCATCCGGTTCAACGTGGTGGCCCTCGGCGTGGTGGAGACCGAGAACCTGTACAAGCTGCCCGAGGACCAGCAGAAGCTGATGGTCGAGCGCTACAGCGCCAAGACGGCCCTGGGCCGGCTCGGGACTCCGGAGGAGGTCGCCGGTGCGGTGCTCTGGCTGGCCAGCGACCTCTCCCGCTACGTGACCGGCTCGACCGTCAGCGTCGACGGGGGGATCTCCTGATGACGTTCCGGGTCATGCTCCGGATGGAGATCAAGCCGGAGACCGAGGCCGCCTTCGTCGAGGAGTGGCACCGCGGCACCGAGGCGGTCACGGGCCACCCGGCCAATCTCGGCCAGTGGCTCTCCAAGGACAGCGGAGAGGCGGGCACCTACTGGATCGTCAGCGACTGGCTGGACGAGCCCCGGTTCCGGGCCTTCGAGGAGAGCCCCGCCCACCTGGAGCACCGGGCCAAGCTGCACCCCTACCGCAGCGGCGGCTCGTTCCACACCATGGAGCTGGTGGCCCACATCCCGGGCCGGGCGGCGGCCGCCGATGTCTGAGGTACGGGTGCTGGTCTACCAGGTCGCCCGGGACGAGGCCGAGTTGGCCGCCGTCCGGGAGGCGTACCACCAGGTGAGCGGGCGGCTGGCCGAGGTGCCGGGGATGCTCGGCAACGAGCTGCTCCGGCAGGCCCACGACCCCCTGTCGCTGGTGGTGGTCAGCCGCTGGGCGAGCATGGCGGACTTCGAGACCTGGGAGTCGGGCGCGGAGCACCGCGAGGACACCGCACCGCTGCGGCCCTACCGGGACACCCGGACCGGCACGCCGTTCGCCGTCTACCAGGTCGACGCGGTCCACTGACCGGCCGCCCGCCCCTGACCGCTGTCCCCGGCGCAAACCCCCGGCGCCGGGGACAGCCCTTTACCCCGAACACGTACCGGGAACGCACCCCAGAAGGAAGGCAGCACCATGAGCCACCCCAGACTGGCCTTCATCGGACTCGGCGCCATGGGCGGCGGCATGGCGCACCGCCTGCTCCGCTCGGGCTACGAGCTGACCGTCCACAACCGGACCGCGAGCCGGGCCGCACCGCTGGTCGCCGAAGGCGCCGTGCTCGCCGGCTCGCCGGCGCGGGCCGTCGCGGGCCTGGGCACCGTGCTGCTCAGCCTCAGCGACGAGGCCGCCGTCGAGCAGGTGCTGTTCGGCGAGGTGCTGCCCGTCCTGGCGCCCGGCAGCACGGTGATCGACACCTCCACCGTCTCCCCGGAGTACGCGCGCGAGGCCGCGGCCCGGCTGGCCGCGGCGGGGCTGCGCCGGGTGGAGGCCTGCGTGGTGGGCAACCCGCTGCAGGCCAGGGAGGGGCAGCTGCGGGTCTTCGCCGCCGGGGAGGAGCGGGACATCGAGGCGGTGCGGCCCGTCCTGGAGGCCATCGGCTCCGAAGTGGTGCTCTTCGGTGCGCCGGGTGCGGCGGCCACCGCCAAGTTGATCCTCAACCTGCTGCTGGGTGCCCAGGTGGCCTCGCTCGCCGAGGCGGTGACGTACGGGGAGCGGGCCGGGCTCGACCGGGACCAGCTGCTCGCGACGATCGCCGGCACCGGCTTCAGCTCCCAGGTCATGCGGTTCCGGGCCGAGTTGATGCGCAAGGGCGCCTACCAGCCGGCCTTCTTCCGCTCCACGCTGATGGAGAAGGACCTGCGCCTCGCCGTCACCGACGCCGCCGCGGCGGGCGTCGCCATGCCGGTGCTCGACACCGTACGGTCGCGCTTCGCCGCCGTGGTCGAGGCCGGCGACGGCGACAAGGACGCGTCGGTCCTGATCGAGCACAGCTGACCGTAGGGCCCATCGGGCGTGGGGGCTTCGGCCGCCACGCCCTCGGGCGTGCGTCAGCGGGCGAGCATCCGGGCCAGGGCCTGCCGGAGGGCCTCGGCGGCATCGTCGAGGGCTCCGGCCGACCGCCAGGCCACCGCGCCGTCCGGGCGGACCAGCACCGCACCGGCCTCGGTCACGCCGTAGGTCTTCGCCCAGGTGCCGCTCGGATCCTCGAACTCGCCGTCGCCGCCGATGCCGTGCAGGTCGAGCGGGACGCCCAGCTGCCGGGCGGCGGTCTCGGCCGCCGCGGGCCACGCGCCGGGGATCGAGCCGGTGAGCAGAACCGGCGCGCCGCCGAAGAGGTCCAGGGTGGAGCACTCGCCACCGGGCCGCCGGAGCTGGACGTGGGGGGCCCGGGTGCCCGGCAGGCCGCGCGGATCCGTCGCCCAGACCGCCGGCTCGCCCGCCGCCGCGGGCTCGGTCTCGGGCTCCTCGGCGGCCGGGTCGCACGGGTAGCGCCAGCCGAACCACATCGTGGCGTCCTCGACGACGCCCGGCGGAAGCCCGCGCCGCCCGCTGCGGTCGGCGCCCCGGGGGCGGTCCTGCTGGCGCAGGACGGCCTGCCGCACGGTGGCCTCGCAGATCGGCCGGCGTTCGGCGTCGTAGCTGTCGAGCAGGTCGGGCGCCGCGTGGCCGGTCAGGACGGCGGCCAGCTTCCAGGCCAGGTTGTGGGCGTCCTGGACACCGGTGTTGGAGCCGAAGGCGCCGCTCGGGGGCATCACATGGGCGGCGTCACCGGCCAGGAACACCCGGCCGGACCGGAACGTGTCGGCCACCTTCGCCGCCGCCTCCCACGGGACGACGCCCAGGATCTGCACGGGCAGCCCGGGGACTCCGGCGGCCGCCCGGACCAGCTCCACGCAGCGCTCGGGCGGGTAGTCGGCCGCGACGTCCTCGGCGGCGGCCGGGTCCACGATCACGTCGAGCCGCCACTCCCGCGCGTTGTCCAGGGGGATCAGCGCGCCGCGCACCCGGGAGTTGAACGTGTAGCACATGATGAACCGGCGGTCGCCGAGCTCCGCCGTGAGGTCGGCCCGGAAGTGGACGGCCAGGAACCGGCCGAGCTGCCCGCTGCCGCCGAACGGGATGTCCAGCTGCCGGCGCACCGCGCTGCGGGCTCCGTCGGCCGCGACCAGGTAGCCGGCCCGCACCCGGTCGGTCCGGCCGTCGGGGCCCCGGACCAGCGCGGTGACCCCGCTGGTGTCCTGCTCCAGGGCGAGGAGCCGGCTGTCGAAGCGGAAGACCGCCCCGGCCCGTTCGGCGGCCCGGCGCAGCACGCCCTCCAGCTCGCCCTGGTGGCACAGGCACCAGGTGGTGGGGGACAGCCCGCTCAGGTCGGAGCTGACCTCGCGGTAGTACTCCTCCCGGAAGGCGCCGAGCTCCGGTCCGGCCAGCGACCCCGCCAGCCGCACCCCGCTGTTGCGGGCCAGGGCCCGCGCGGAGGGCAGGGCGCGCAGCTCCTCCTCCAGGCCGGCGGCCCGCAGCAGCTCCATCGAGCGCGGGTTCACGCCCCGGGTGCGCGGGTGGGACGAGAGGCTGCTCCGCTGCTCGAGCACCAGGCAGCGGACTCCCCGCCGGGCCAGGAACAGCGCGGTGGACAGCCCGACCAGGCTGCCTCCGACGATCACTACCGGAAACTGCGACTCCTCGGTCATCCCGTGTTCTCCTCCGACGGCCGTGATGGAGGCCCGAGGATCGCCGCCCGGCATCGGGAACCACTCAAGCCGGGCCCCATTGACCGGGATTCGAGCAGGGCGGGGCACGCTGGCCCGGTCGGGCCGGCCGGCCCGGCGGCCGAGGAGAGAGGCGGGCGGGGAATGGCGGAGTACGAGGGGCCGGTCCGGGTGATCCTGCGGATGGACATCGCCCCGGGCCGGGAGGCGGAGTTCGAGGCCGTCTGGCTGGAGATCGGCGGGCTCATCGGGGCTCAGCCGGCCAACCGGGGCCAGATGCTGGTCCGGTCCGCCGAGGAAGGGGAGGGCCAGGTCTACCACGTGTTCACGGACTGGGCCGACGAGCCCTCCTTCCGCGCGTTCGAGCTCAGCGCGGAGCACGTGGAGCACCGCCGCCGGCTCCGGCCGCTGCGGATCGGCGGGGGGATGACGGTGACGCGGATCGTGCACGACCTGCGCCGGCCCGCGCCCGCGGCGGGCTGAACGCGCGAGCGGTCCCCCGCCGGTCGGGCGGGGGACCGCTCGCGGGTGCCGGGTGCTCAGACCCCGCCGTCCACGTTGAGGGTCACGCCGCTGATGTACGCGGAGGTGTCGCCGGCCAGGAAGAGCACCGCGCCGGCCACGTCCTCGGGCCGGCAGATCCGCCCCAGCGCGGTCATCCCGACGATGCGCTCGACCGCCTCGGGCGGCAGCCCGGCGCCCGGCTCGGTCTCGGTGAGGCCGGGGGCCACGGTGTTGACCCGGATGGCGCGCGGGCCGAGCTCCTTGCACAGCGCCCGGGTGAGGCCGATCAGGGCGGCCTTCGAGGCGGTGTAGTGCACCCCGCGGACGCGACCGCGGAGCGCGACGGACGAGCCCACGTTGACCACCGAGGCGCCGTCGACGAGCAGCGGCAGCGCGGCCTGGGTGACCAGGTACGCCGAGGTGACGTTGTGGTCGATCACCCGGTGCCACTCGGTCTCCGCCAGCTCGCCGAACCAGACCTGGCCGTCCACCCCCACGTTGTTGACCAGCGCGTCCAGCCCGCCCAGCGATTCGCGGACCCGCGCGGCCAGCTCCGCGGCACCGGCCCCGGTGGTCACGTCGGCCTGGACGACGAGATGCCCCTCACCGGTCTCCTTCAGCTCCCGGGCGAGCGAGTCGGCCTCGGCCCCGGCGCTCCTGGAGCACACCGCCACCGTGGCCCCCGCCCGGGCGAAGGCGAGCGCCGTCGCCCGCCCGATGCCCCGGGTGCCGCCGGTGACGAGCACGCGCTTGCCGAGCAGTCCCTGATCCATCTGCTTCTCCTCTGCTGCCGGACCTCGGCCGCCACCGTCGCGCGGCCGTCTCGCGGATGGCTGGACGGCAGCTCGGGCCGGCCTGGTTCGAGCGGTCCGCGATCGGTCCGATAGGCAGGCGAGAGACCCTTCGCGCCATCAGACGAACCGTAGGTTCTCAAGGAAGGTGGGGCGATCCATGCGGGTACTGTTCGCGACCTGGGCGTGGCCTTCGCACCTGTACGCGTTGGTGCCGCTGGCCCGGGCCTGCCGGGCCGCCGGGCACGAGGTGCTGGTCGCCAGTCAGCCGGCGATCCAGGACGAGATCGTCCGCGTCGGCCTGCCGGCGGCCGCGGTCGGGCAGGACGTGGACGCGGCCGGGCTGGTCCGTGGCTATCTGCTGCCGTCCGCCGCCGTCCCCGCCCCCGTGGTGCCGGCCGGACCGGAGGGCCGGGGCCCGCGCGCCATGCGGATGTTCCACGCCCACGCCGACTCCATGGTGGACGACCTCACCGCGCTGGCCCGCGACTGGCGGGCCGATCTGGTGGTGTACGAGCCCACCGCGCTGGCCGGCCCGATCGCCGCCGCGGCGGCCGGGGTGCCCGCGGTGCGGCTGCTGTACGGCACCGATCTGCTGCTGCGGGCGCGGGGCCTGCTGCCCGAGGTGCTCGCGCCGCTGGCCGAGCGCAACGGGGTGGGCGCGTTCGACCCGTTCGGATCCTGCACGGTGGACCCGTGCCCGGACGAGTTCCAGGTGCCGGTCGACTACGAGCGGCTGCCGATGCGGTACGTCCCGTACAACGGGCCCGGTGCGGGCTCGCCCCTGCGGGCGCCGGCCCCCGGCAGGCGCCGGGCCGTGGTGACCTGGGGCCACACGATGGCCAAGATGTCCCCCGCCCACTTCCTCGCCCCGCAGGCCGCCCTGGCCGCCCGCGACGAGGACACCGAGGTGGTGCTCGCCGTCTCCGCCGCGCAGCTCCCGCTGCTCGGCGAGCTCCCCGAGGACGTCACCGTCACCGTGGACGTGCCGCTCCACCTGCTGCTCGCCGACGCGGACCTGGTGGTCTCGCACGGCGGGGCGGGCACCGTGCTGACCGCCCTCCAGGCCGGCCTGCCGCTGCTGCTGGTGCCGCAACTCCCGGACCACGCCGGCCACTCGGCCCGGGTGCTGGCCTGCGGGGCCGGCGAGGTGCTCAGCCGGGACGAGGCCGACCCCGCGCGGCTGCGTGCCGAGGTGCGGCGGCTGCTCGACTCCGGGGCGGAGCGCGCCGCGGCCCGGCGGCTGCGCGAGCGCAACGCCGAGCGGCCCGCCCCGGCCGAGCTGGTGCCCGCCCTCGAAGAACTCACCGATCGCCGGTCGGCATCCGTTCGCTGACCGTCCGTCGAGACCCGACGAAGGAGAGAGCCGTGGAGATCGGAATAGGTCTGCCCACCACCGTCCCGGACAAGGTCGGCCCGGAGGTGCCCCGGTGGGCGCGCCGGGCCGAGGAGTGCGGCTTCGCCAGCCTCGGTGTGCTGGACCGGCTGGTGTACGACAACTTCGAGCCGCTGGTGTCGCTGGCGGCCGCCGCCGCCGTCACCGAGCGGATCAGGCTGGTGACCACCATCCTGATCGCCGGCTACCGCGGCGACGTCGCGCTGCTCGCGAAGCAGGCGGCCACCATCGACGCGATCTCCGAGGGCCGGCTGACGCTCGGCGTCGCCGCCGGCGGCCGGGAGGACGACTACGCCGCGACCGGTACCGGCTACCACGACCGCGGGGCGCGCCTGGACGCCCTGCTCGGCGAGCTGCGGGAGATCTGGGCGGGCCGGGGCACGGTGCCCGGCATCGGGCCCGCGCCGCTGCGGCCGGAGGGCGTACCGCTGCTGGTCGGCGGGCACTCGGCCCGGGCGATGCGGCGGTCCGCGCAGTTCGGCACCGGCTGGATCGCCGGCGGCAACTCCGTCACGGCCTACGCCGAGCAGGTCCGCCAGGCCCGGCAGACCTGGGTCGACGCGGGCCGCACCGACCGGCCCAGGATGGTGGCGATCCTCTACACCCACCTCGGGCCGGACGCGGCCCGGGTGGCCGGTGACTACCTGCGCGCGTACTACTCGTTCATCGGCCCCAAGGCCGAGCGGACGGCCGCCGGTGTGCTGGTCGAGCCGGAGCGGATCCGCGAGGCCGTCCAGGCGTACGCCGAGGCGGGGTGCGACGAGCTGATCCTGCTGCCCTGCACGGCGGACCTCAAGCAGGTCGGGCTGCTGGCGGACGCCGCGCTCTGACCCGGCCGGCCACGGTGAAGGCGCCGGTCCCTCCTGGGGCCGGCGCCTCCGCCGTGCCCGGCCCGCACGCCGAAGGGCGGCCCGCTCCGATCCGGAGCGGGCCGCCCTTCGGCGTGCGGCAGGCGGTCAGCCGGCCAGGGCCACCGCGGTGTCCAGCCCGGCCGAGCGGCTGAGCGCCTCGGCGAGCGAGTCCGTCGCCCCGGCAGCCGGACCGGTGGCGCGCCAGGCGACGAAGGCGTCCGGGCGAACCAGCACCGCGCCGCCCGCCGAGACCCCGTACGCCTCGGCCCAGTCGCGGTCCTTGGGCTTCAACTCGCTCTCCGGGCCGACCCGGTGGACCCGCAGCGGGACACCGAGCCGCTCGGCGGCCTGGGTCGCGGCCTCCGCCCAGGCGGAGCCGGCCTCGTCGGTGAGCAGCACGTAGGAGTCCCAGAACAGGTCGATGGTGGAGACGACCTCGCCGTCCCGCTCGACCCAGACGTGCGGGGCCCGGGTGCCGGGCACGCCGGTGAGCTGGAGCTGCGGGCTGAGCACCGGGCCGTCGCCCTCGCCGGTGATGGAGGAGGAGGTGTAGCGGTACCCGAGGGTGATGATGATGTCGTCCACCATCTCGGCCCGGTCCTGGTCGGTGGCGTGGCCGTGCCGGATCCGGTTGCGGACCATCGCCTGCGCCGCCATCGCGGAGCCGACCGCGTGGCGCTCGGCGTGGTACGTGTCGAGCAGGGGGTCACCCGCCCAGCCCTTGAGCACGGCCGCCAGCTTCCACGCGAGGTTGTGGGCGTCGTGGATGCCGGTGTTGGCGCCGAAGCCGCCGGCCGGCGGGTGCAGGTGGGCGGCGTCGCCGGCCAGGAAGACCCGCTGGGTGCGGAAGCGCTCGGCGACCAGCTGGGCGCCCTGCCACGGCACCTTGTCGACCACCTCGACCGCGAGGTCGGCCTTGCCGGCCGCCGTGCGCACGATCTCGACGCAGCGCTCGTCGGTGAAGTCCTCCGGCTTCTCGCCGCGCTCGGGGTGGTAGATGGGGGCGGCCAGGTACGGGTCGCAGCCGTGCAGCCGGGAGAGGCCCATCAGCGTGCCGTTGACATTGGCGTAGCAGAGGATGAACTTGCGGCCCTTGAGCACCGTCTCCAGCTCGGGCGCCTTGAAGTAGATGCTGAGCGCGTTGAAGACCGTCCCGCGCCCGTGCCGTTCCACCCCGAGGTGCTTGCGGACGCTGCTGTTCGCGCCGTCGGCCCCCACCAGGTAGTCGGCCCGGATGGTGAAGCGCTTGCCGGTGGCGTTCTCCTCGGCGACGGCGGTGACGCCGTCCTCGTCCTGGGTGAACTCGATCAGCCGGGTGCCGAACCGGACGTCCGAGCCGAACTCCCGGGCCTTCTCGACCAGGACCTTCTCGTAGCGGTCCTGCCCGCAGCCCATCACCCGCTCGGGGCTGACCGTCGGGCCGTCCAGCGAGGGGGCCTCCAGGACCACCGCGTCGTCGATCCCGGCGAAGGTGTCGACCTGGATGATCCCGCCCTCGAAGTAGGGGTGGGAGTCGCCCATCTCCAGCGCCCGGATGTCGGCGTGGATGCCGGCGGCCCGGAACAGCTCCAGGGTGCGCGCCTGGAGACCCGGGGCGCGGGGCAGCAGCGACGTACCGTCGCGCTTCTCGAGCACCATCGTGCGGATCCCGTGGCGCCCGCTGAAGAGGGCGGTGGAGAGGCCGACCGGCCCGGCTCCCACGATCAGCACAGGGATGTTCACGTCATACATGCGTGTCCCCTCATGAACTCATGAACAGTGGCGGGTCGATCCGGCACTGCGTCAGGGGTACCGGCGCGAACTCGAGGATTCCTGGCTTCACGGTCGGGCCCCGGGCCGCCGCGACCCCTCCAGACAGGTTCGAGGGTTGCTCCATCTCCGGCTGTCAGCGTCACACCCCGACAGGTGCGGCGCCTGGCAGGCAGGCGTCCAGGAAAGGAGTCTCAGCAATGACTACCAAGGCCCCGGACGTCGGTACCGCCGCGGGGATACTGCGCCTCGGCAACGCGTTCTGCGATGCCAAGGCCCTCCTGACGGCTGTGGAACTCGACCTGTTCACACAGCTGCACAAGGCGCCGAGCGGTTCGGCCACCGTCGAGGAGGTCAAGGATCTGCTCGGGCTGCACGGCCGGGGCCTGCAGGACTTCCTCGACCTGCTGGTCGCGCTGCGGATCCTGGAGCGCCAGGAGGGCCGCTACCGCAACGCGGAGGGTACCGACCGGCACCTGGTGCGCGGTGGCGAGGCCTATGTCGGCGGCTTCCTGCTGCGCTCCAGCCGCAACCTCTACCCGGCCTGGGGCCGGCTGGAGGAGGCGCTGCGCACGGGGCAGCAGCAGTCCGGCAGCCACTACGACGAGGTGACCCAGAACCCCGAGATCCTCCGCCAGTTCATCGGCAGCATGGACGCCTTCACCAACGTGCTCGGCGCCCAGCTGATCGAGGCGTACGACTGGTCCGGCCACGGCTCGGTGGTGGACGTGGGCGGCGCGCGCGGCAACCTGGCCTCGCAGATCGTCCGGGCCCGGCCGCACCTGGCCGGGCGCGTCTTCGACCTGCCCGAGATGAAGCCGTTCGCCGAGGAGCTGATCGCGGAGCTCGGCCTGACCGGCAAGCTGGAGTTCCACGGCGGCAGCTTCTTCACCGACCCGCTGCCCTCGGCGGACGTGGTGGTGCTCGGCCACGTGCTGCACGACTGGGACCCGCAGCAGCGCAGCATGCTGGTGCACAAGGCCTTCGACGCGGTCAACCCCGGCGGCACGCTGCTGGTCTACGACCGGATGCTGGACGACGAGCCGGAGCACGCCGAGAACCTGGTGATCAGCCTCGACATGCTGCTGGTGACCGACGGCGGCTCGGAGTACCCGGCCGCCGAGATCGTGGGCTACGCGGAGCACGCCGGCTTCGCCGGCACCGAGGTCGTCCCGCTGGGCGACTTCGACACCCTGGTGATCTGCCGCAAGGCGGCCTGACCGGTCAACGGCAAGGAGGGCGCCCCCGGACCTCGGTCCGGGGGCGCCCTCCTTGCGAGGCCCCGCCGTTCAGCCGGCCTTGCGGCAGAGCACGAGCGTGTCGAAGTCGGCGAGCGGCCGGTGGGTGACCTCGGTGAAGCCCGCCGCCCGCGCCTGGGCACCGATCTCGGCGACGGTGTACTCGGCGCCGCCCTCGGTGACCAGCAGCATGTTCAGACTGGCGACCAGGTTCTCGGTGTCGTCGGGCAGCTCGCCCAGCATCCGGTCGTAGACCAGCAGCGCCCCGCCGGGGTTGACCGCGCGGTACGCCTTGTCGAGCAGCTGCTGCCGCTGCGCAGGGTCCCAGTCGTGCAGGATGTGGCCTAGCACGAGCACGTCCGCCGAGGGCAGCGCGTCCTGGAAGAAGTCGCCCGGGTGGAAGACGGCCTGTCCGGTCCGGCCGAGTTCGGCCTGGTACTCGTGGAAGAACGGCTCCAGCTGCGGAAGGTCGAAGACGTGGCCCTCCAGGCCGGGGCGGGCCGCGAGCAGTTGGCCGAGCAGGTGCCCCCGGCAGCCGCCGACGTCCAGCACCGAGCGGTACTCCACCCCCTCCAGGGCGGCGAGCAGCCGCACCCCCAGGCCCTGGGTCAGGCCGTCCATCATCCGCACGAAGTGGCCGGTGGCGACCGGGTCGTCGAGCATGCCCGTGTAGTCGACCCGGCCCTGCGGCCGGCCGGTGCGCAGCGCCTGCGCCAGGTCCGCGTAGACCGGGTAGAGGTTGATGTCCGCGCCGCGCAGGAAGCCGCCGACCGCACCGGGGCGGCTGGCCACCAGGAAGCGGTCGGCGCCCTCCGCGTTGCGGTAGCGGCCGTCGGCGTCCCGGCGCAGCAGGCCGAGGGAGGTGAGCAGCTCCAGGAAGTCGGCGAGCCCCCGGCCGTGCAGGCCGAGCCGCTGCCGGAGCCCCTCGGTGGTCGCGGGGCCTTCGTCGAGCACGGTGAAGAGGTCGAGCCGGACGGCGGTGAGCAGGGCCTTCGCGGTGCAGAACCGGTTGCCGAGTTGCAGGATGTGAGCCGCCGTACCGACGTTCTCCACGGTGGTGGTCATGACCGGGTCTCCAGTTCTCTGACGATGCTGCGCGGACGATGCTGTGGGGACGGTGCCGCTCGGACGAGGTGCCGGCGCACCGGAATCTCGCAGCGCGGGATGGAGAACGGCTCGATCCGGGCTCGGTCCCTGCCGCGGGCTACCGGCCGGCCGGTGCGGCCTCCTCCTGCGGTCGCAGCCGGGCGGGGAGCAGGAAGGTCAGCAGGAAGGCCACCGCGAGCAGGGCCGTCTCGCACCAGAGGACCTGGGAGATCGCGGGGGAGAAGCCCTCCTGCCGGCCCAGCAGCCCGAAGAACAGCACGCCCAGCCCCGCGACACCGGCCGCGGCACCCAGCTGGTTGACGGTGTTGAGGACGCCGGAGGCGGACCCGGCGTCCTCGTGCGGCACTTCGGACAGCACCAGCTCGATCATGGGCGAGGCCACCAGGCCCATGCCCAGGCCCATCACCAGCAGCGCCGGCGCGAGGGCCCAGGCGTCGGCGGCCGCGCTGTGGTGACGAATCGTCAGGAGCAGCGCCACCACGCCGACCGTCATCACCGCGATGCCGCCGCTGAGCACGATCCGGCCCAGGCGCTTGGCGGCCAGCGGGGAGAACGAGGAGGTGGCCACCACCCCGAGCGAGAACGGCAGGACCGCCAGGCCCGCGCCACCCGCGGAGAAGCCCATGCCGTTCTGGAGGAAGTAGGTGAAGGGGAAGAAGAAGCCGGCCACGGCGGCGAAGAAGAACAGCAGCAAGACCAGCCCGACCGTGAACGTCCGCCTGCCGAACAGCGCCGGCTGGACCAGCGCGAAGCCGTCCCGCCGCTGCTTGGCCCGCTCGTGGGCGGCGAACGCCAGGAGCAGCGGGACGGAGCAGCCCATCGCGACGAACGACCAGGTGGGCCAGCCGAGTTCGCGGCCCTGCACCAGCGGGTACAGCACCGCGAGGAGTGCCGCGGTCACCAGCAGCACGCCCACCCCGTCCAGCCGTCGGGCGTCCGGGGCCTTCGACTCGCGGACGTACCGGGCCACCCCGGCCAGCGCCACCAGCCCGACCGGCAGGTTGATGAGGAAGATCGGCCGCCAGGACCACCCGAACAGGTTCGCGTTGATCAACAGGCCGCCGAGCACCGGCCCGAGCACCGAGGCCAGCCCGGAGAGGGCGCCGAACAGCCCGAACACCTTGGCCCGCTCGCTGTCCGGGAACGACACCTGGAAGATCGACAGCCCCTGGGTCACCACCAGGGCTCCGCCGAGGCCCTGGAAGACCCGCGCGAGGATGAGCGCCGAGGGGGTCGGCGCGGCGCCGCAGCCGGCCGAGGCGATCAGGAACAGGACGATCCCGATGAGCAGCACCCGCTTGCGCCCCAGCAGGTCGCCGACCCGCCCGGCCGTCACCAGGCAGAGCGCGAAGGTGAGGGTGTACGCCTCGACGACCCACTGGAGGGCCGCGCCGCTCGCGTGCAGGTGCTGCTGGAGTCCGGGCAGCGCCACCACGACGATCGAGGTGTCGACGAGGTCGAGCGCCATCGCGACCAGGACGAAGACCGCCGCGCGCCAGCGCATCGGGTCGGGGCCGCTCGGGGCGGCCAGGCCGACTTGGTCGGGTGCGATCGTCATGTGTTCTCTCCGTCAGCGTCTTGGGCCGTGCCCGCGCGGCGATCGGCGCCGACGGGCCGGGGGGCGGTACCCGCGACGGGAGATGCTGGCAGGCTCGGCTCGGGTGGCGGTCGAGCGCCGACGGGGACGCGCGAGGGCCCCTCCGGCCGTGTCCGGAGGGGCCCTCGACGGTGCGTCAGGAGGCGATCGGCGCCGCTTCCAGTGCGTGGTAGAGGTACGGGCAGGGCAGCGGGGTGGCGGCGGTGAGCCGCAGGCCGGCGCCGGCGAACAGCTGCTCGTACTCCGCCAGGGTGCGCTCGCGGCCGGTGGTCATCACCAGCATCTCGATGTCGGAGATGGCCGCACCCAGCGCGTCGCCCGGGTCCTCGTCGGTGCTCTCGCCCTCGGACAGCACCGAGGTGAAGACGACGACCCGGCCGCCCTCGGGGAGGACCTCGCGGATGTTGCCGAGGATCCGGATGCTCTCCTCGTCGTTCCAGTCGTGCAGGATGTTCTTCAGCAGGTACACGTCCCCACCGGCGGGCACCGACTCGAAGAACGAGCCCACGGTGATGTCGCAGCGGTCGTCGAGCCCGGCCTCGGCGAGCACGCCGGCGGTCTCCACGACGCCGTTGGCGGTGTCGAACACGGTGCCGCGCAGCCCGGAGTTGGCGCCGAGCACGGCCGCCAGCAGGGTGCCGCGGCCGCCGCCGACGTCCACCGCGTGCCGGAAGCGGGTGAAGTCGAAGTGCTTGACGATCGCGGGTGACTGCACGTCACTGCCGCCGGTCATCGCGGCGTGGAAGGTGGCGGCCAGCTTCGGGTCGTTCTTGAAGTGCTCGAAGAGCGGGGCGCCGTTGGCGATGTCGAACGCCGACCGCCCGGTGCGCACCGACTCCTCCAGCACCTCCCAGGCCCGCCAGACCGCGGGGTTGGCGTGCATGTCGGACAGCGGCCCGAACTGCTCGGACACCGGGGTGGCCCGGTAGCCGTCGGCGTCCTGGAAGAGCACGCCCGCCTTGACCGCGGCGTACAGCAGGCGGCGCAGGCTGCGCGGGTGGGCCCCGGTGAGCTCGATCAGCTGCTCGGCGGTCCGGGGCCGCTCGGCCACCGCGTCGAGGATGCCGAGGCTCGACACGGTCGCGCCGATCTGGTGGAGGGCGAATCCGAAGGCCAGCGGCAGGTACTCCGCGGCGGTCGCCGGCTGCGTCGGGATCTGACTGCTCATTGCACTCCCTTGGGTTCCATCAGGATCCGACCACCGTGGGTCACGGCGGTCGCGGCGCCAGCGCCGGAGGTGTACCGCCGCGAATCTCGCAGCGGCCGATGGAGGATCGCTCGATCTGCGCTGGGCCCGCGCCCCGCGCCGCCGACTCGACCGGGCTTCGAGCCGGTCCCCAGGGCGGGTGCCCACCCTGGGCCGGGGCCGAGCGGTACGCGCGGTCGAAACGTTGCGTGGAGGAGAGGGCGGTTCACAGATGAGCGCGTCGAGTCCCATCGGGTATCCCCTTCCCTGGGCGCCGGCACCGGACATTCCGGAATCCTGGGCGGCCCTGGGCGAGCGGCCGCTGCAGGAGATCACGCTGCCCAGCGGTGACCCGGCCCTCCTGGTCACCCGCTACAAGGACGTACGGCGGCTGTTCGCCGACGAGCGGCTCAGCCGCAACACCTTCGGCCGGGCCTCGCGGGTCTCCGCCAGCAACGACCTGTTCGGCGACCCGAACATCGACAACGACCCGCCGCGCTACCTGACCGAACGCTCCGTGGTGATGCGGGCGTTCAGTGCGCGCCGGATCGAGGCGCTGCGCGAGGTCGTCAAGGTGATCGTCGAGGAGCTGCTGGACGCCATGGAGGCCGGGCCGCAGCCGGCCGAGCTGATGGAGGCGTTCGCCTACCCGCTGCCCATCCTGGTGATCTGCCACATGCTCGGCGTGCCGCCGCAGGACCGGCCCAAGTTCCGGCGCCTGATCGACGGCTTCCTGTCGGTCTCGGCCCTGCCCGAGGACGAGGTCGAGGAGTGCCGGAAGCAGTACTGGGAGTACCTGGCCGAGCTGATCGACGCCAAGCGGGCCGAGCCCGGCGACGACCTGATCAGCGACCTGATCGAGATCAGCCGGGAGGATCCGTCCAAGCTGACGGCCTACCAGCTGCAGCACTGGGTCAAGACGCTGCTGATCGCCGGCTACGTGACGACGGCCTCGCAGCTGGGCACCGGCATGGCCGTGCTGCTGCACCGGCCGGAGGTGGCCGCCGAGCTGAAGGCCGACCTCTCGCTGGTGCCCTCCGCCGTCGAGGAGCTGCTCCGCTACCAGATGATGGGCACCTCGCTGGGGACGCTGCGGTACGCGGTCGAGGACATCGAGCTGCTCGACGGCAGCACGGTCATCCCGAAGGGGTCGACCGTGCTGCTCTCCCAGGAGTCCAACATGGACCCCGCGGAGTTCGACGACCCGCTGAAGCTGGACATCCACCGCACCGACAACCACCACTTGACCTTCGGCGCGGGCATCCACTTCTGCGCGGGCGCGGCCCTGGCCCGGATGGAGTTGCAGGAGGCCACCGAGGGCCTGCTGCGGCGGTTCCCGGGGCTGCGGCTCGCGGTGCCGGGCGAGGAGCTGAAGCGGCCGGTCGGCGGCTTCCTCGCCGGTTACACCGAGATCCCGGTGAGCTGGTGACGGCCATGGGCTCCCTGCGCGTCTCGGCCGACCGGGAGAGCTGTGTGACCAGCAGCCTCTGCGTCTACCGGCTGCCCCAGGTGTTCGACCAGGACGCCGAGGGCCGGGTGCTGGTGGTGGACGAGCAGCCGCCGGACGGGCTGCTCCGCGAGTTGCAGCGCGCCCGGCGCGGCTGCCCGACCCGGTCGATCCGGCTCGAGGGGCCGGGCGTCGAGCCCGACGAGGCGGGGGAGGCCACGCCATGACCGACTCGCCGCTGCGCGTCCTCGTCATCGGCGCCGGCACCGGCGGCATGGCGCTGGCCCACGGCCTGCGCCGGGCGGGCTTCGAGGTCGCGGTGTTCGAGCGCGACCGCACCCGCAGCGCGGGCCTGCACGGCTACCGGGTCGGCATCGGGCCCGACGGCAGCTCCGCCCTCAAGCGGCTGCTGCCCCCCGAGCTGTACGAGACCTTCAAGGCCACCTGCGCCCGCCCGCCGCGCCACTTCGTGATGCTCACCGAGCGGCTCCGCACCAGCATCGCCCTGCCGGTCCGCCCGGCCGTGGACGAGGAGAGCGGCGAGCGGTCGGTCAGCCGGATGACGCTGCGCCAGGTGCTGTTCACCGGCATGGAGGACGTCGTCCGGTTCGACAAGGAGTTCACCCACTACGAGCAGCACCCCGACGGCCGGGTCACCGCCCACTTCCAGGACGGCAGCCAGGAGACCGGGGACCTGCTGGTGGCCGCCGACGGGGCCGGCTCCCGGGTGCGCAGGCAGTACCTGCCGCACGCCCGGGTGGAGGACGCCGGGATCATCTCGATCGCCGCGAAGCTGCCGGCCACGCCCGAGGCCCTGGCCCTGCTGCCGGACAGCGTCCGCAACGGCATCGGCCTGGTGCTCGGCCCCAAGGGTTACACCTGCATCCTGCACACCATGGAGTTCCCCTGGGACGGGGAGGGCCGGGTCAAGGACGGCATCGGCGGCAACGACGCCGAGCTGGTCGGGCAGTGGCCGGGCCTGCTGTTCGACAACACCCGCGACTACGTCAACTGGGGCTTCTGGGCCTCGACCGACAAGTTCCCGCCGGACGTGATGAAGCGCGACGGCCGTGAACTGATCGACCTCGTCCAGGAGATGACCTCCGGGTGGCATCCCGCCCTCCGGGAGCTGATCCGGCTGGGCGACCCCAGCACCTGCTTCCCGATCAACATCCGCACCTCCGTGCCCGTCCCGCAGTGGCCCACCACCACCATCACGCTGCTCGGCGACGCGATCCACACCATGACGCCCGGTCAGGGGGTCGGCGCCAACACCGCCCTGCGCGACGCGGCGCTGCTCACCAAGCGGCTCACCGCCTTCCGCGAGGGCCGGCTCAGCCTGCACGACGCCGTCCGCGGCTACGAGACCGAGATGATCCGGTACGGCTTCGAGGCCGTGCTGGCGTCGAAGCGCCAGACCGGCGGCGACCAGCCGATCCACCGGCCGTACCTCGGGCGGCTGGCGCTCGCCGGGATGCGCTCCTACTTCTTCGTGGCCTCGCGGGTGCCGTCCATGAAACAGAAGATGGCCGACGCCATGCACACCCACCGCGGCGGGGACCGGGACGACTGACCGGCCCGGCCCGCCCGCCTGCCCAAGCGACCGAGGAGAACACAGTGGACATCGGGGTTTGCCTGCCGATCGGCGTACCCGGCGCCTCCGGCGGCCAGTTGATCGAGTTCGCCCGCCGGGCCGACGCTCTCGGCTTCAGCAGCCTGACCGTCACCGACCGCGTGGTGTACGACAGTTACGACAGCCTCGTGGCCCTCTCCGCGGCCGCCGCGGTCACCACCCGGATCAAGCTGGTCACGGCCATCCTGCTGCCCGCCTACCGGCCCAGCGTGGTGGAACTGGCCAAGCAGCTCGCCAGCCTGGACCGGCTCTCCGAGGGCCGCCTGGTGATCGGCGTCTCGGCCGGCATGCGCGAGGACGACTACGCCGCGACCGGCACCGACTTCAGCACCCGGGGCCACCGCCTGGACACCATGCTGCAGGAGCTGCGGGAGGTCTGGGCCGGCAAGGGCCCGACGCCCGGAGTCGGCCCGCGCCCGGTCAACGGCGACATCCCGCTGTGGGGCGGCGGCCACTCCCCGGCCGGGCTGCGCCGCGCCGCGCGCCACGCAATCGGCTGGATCTCCCCCGGCGGCCCGCCGCAGCGCTTCGCCGACCAGGTGGCCGGCTTCCGCGCGCTGTGGGACGAGGAGGGCCGCAGCGGCTCCCCCCGGATGGGCGCGAACTGCTACGTGGCCCTCGGCCCGGGCGGGGCGGAGCACGCCCGGGAGCACATGCTCAGCTACTACGCCTACATGGGCCAGTTGGCCGAGCACCTGGCGAAGGGCGCCGTGACCGAGGCCGACACGCTCCGCGCGCTGGTCGAGGGCTACGCCGCCGCCGGCTGCGACGAGCTGTTCCTGCTGCCGGTCACCGCCGACCCCGGCCACCTGGACCTGCTCGCGGATGCGGTCCTGCGCTGATGCCCGCGGATTCGAGCCGGCCAGGGCCGGGCCGCAGCGCGGTGGTCGTCGGGGGCGGGATCGGCGGGCTGGCCGCCGCCGTCGGACTGCACCGGACCGGCTGGCGCGTCACCGTGCTGGAACGCGCTCCCGAGCCGCGCGAGGCCGGCGCCGGCATCTCGCTGCTGACCAACGCCCAGCGGGCCCTGGACCTGCTGGGCCTCGGGGACGCCGTCCGGGCGAACGCGGCGGTGATGGCACCCGGGGGAGAGGGCCTGCGGCTCGCCTCCGGACGCCGCCTCCAGCCGCCGGCCGACCCGGCCTTCCTGCGGGAGAGGGGCCTGTCCCTCCTGGTGCTGACCCGCCCCGCCCTGCACGGCCTGCTGCGCGCCGCCCTCCCGGACGGCGCGCTGCGCACCGGCGCGGCCGTCACCCGGGTCGTCGACCAAGGGGGCTCCGCGGTGGCCTTCCACCGCACGCCGGAGGGCGAGCAGGCCGTGAGCGGCGACCTGGTGATCGCCGCGGACGGAGCCTTCAGCGCGATCAGGAGTGCCCTGTGGCCGCAGGTGCCGCCGCCCGTCTACAGCGGGCACAGCGTCTGGCGGGGCATCGCCGAAGGGGTCGACAGTGCCGCCGAGCCGGGCGGCAGCACCTGGGGGCGCGGCCTGGAGTTCGGCCGGATGCCGCTCGGCGGCGACCGCGTCTACTGGTTCGCCGTCGCCAACACACCGGAGGGCAGGCGCTTCCCCGACGAACACGCCGAGGTGCTGCGCCGGTTCGGCTCCTGGCACCAGCCGGTGCCCGCGCTGATCGCCGCGACCCCGCTGGGCGGGGTGCTGCGCCACGACGTCTTCGAGCTGGCGCAGCCGCTGCCCGGTTACGTGTCCGGGCGGGTGGCAGTGCTGGGCGACGCCGCGCACGCCATGACCTCCGATCTCGGGCAGGGGGCGTGCCAGGCCCTGGAGGACGCGGCGGTCCTGTGCGCCGTCCTCGCGGCGCAGGACGACATCCCCCGGGCGCTCGCCGACTACGACGAGCAGCGTCGGCCGCGGTCCCAGTCGATCGTCGAAGCGTCGCGTCGGATGGGCGAGTTGAAGCTGACCGAGCGGCCCTGGCAGCTGCTGCGGCGCAATGCCCGGATGCGGCGCACGCAGCCGCGGGCGAGCCAGCAGGGGCTGGCCATGGTGGGTGACTGGCACCCGCCGGCCCTCCCCGAGCCCGCGGCGGTGGCGGCGGCCCGGCCGGGGGAGGCCCGGTGATCCTGGTGATCGGTGCGACCGGCACCGTGGGCCGTGAGGTGGTCGCCGGTCTGACCGCCGCCGGCCACCGGGTCCGGGCCTTCACCCGTGCCGCCGCCCGGGCCGGCTTCGGCCCCGGCGTCGAGCCGGCCGAGGGCGACCTGGCCCGGCCGGAGACCGTGCGGGCCGCGCTGGCGGGCGTCGACGGCGTCTTCGTGCTGTCGGCCGGCCCCGATGCCGCCGCGCACGAGGCGGCCGTGGCCGAGGCCGTCCGCCGGGGCGGCGTCCGCAAGGTGGTGAAGCTCTCCTCCGTCGCCGCCGACGAACCGGTGGTCGGCGCCTACGGGCACGCCCAGGCGGATGCCGAGCGGGCGTTCGCCCGGTCCGGCGCCGAGTGGACCGCGCTGCGCGCGGCCGGCTTCATGTCGAACGTCCTGCAGTGGCGGGCGTCGATCGCTGCCGAGGGCAGGGTCTACCAGACCTACGGCGACATCCCGAGAGCCGTCGTCGACCCCGCGGACGTGGCCGCGGCGGCGGTCGTCTGCCTGACCTCCGAGGGGCACGGCGGGCGGATCTACCGGCTCACCGGACCCGAGGCGCTGACCGCGCCCGAGCAGGCGGCGAAGGTCGCCCGCCTGCTCGGGCGCCCGTTGGAGTACGTCGAGGCGCCGCCGGAGGCCGCCGCCCGGGCGATGGCCGCCGGCGGCCTGCCGCCCGCGTTCGCGGCCGGTCTGCTGGACGCGCTCGCCGACCCCGATCCGCGCCGTGGCGGCACCCCGCTGCCGACCGTCCAGGAGCTCACCGGCCGGCCGGCCGGCACCTTCGACGCCTGGCTGCTGCGGCACCGGGGCGAGCTGGACCCGCGGCAGGCTCCGGCGCGCTGACGGGGTGCCGCCGGCCGCTCCGGCGGGACTCGAGCCGTTCTCGACCGCCATGGCCGAGTTTCGGGGACGAAATCATTCGGTATACGACCGCCTGGGGGCGGGATGAGGGGTGGACGGCGATGCTGCGACGACGACTCTGGTCCCGCGCCGAACCCCTGGTCGCCCAAGTCCTGGACCATCCCTTCTGGGCCGGGCTCCGGGACGGCACGCTGCCGCCCCAGGTCCTCTGGCACTTCGCGGAGCAGGACGCCCGCTACACGGTGCCCGCCTACGCGCGGGCCCTCGCCCGTACCGCGGCCGCGCCGGACCGGGAGGACCACGGCGCGCTGCTCGCGGGCGCGGCCTGCGCCACCTTCGAGTCGCTCACCCGGATGTCCCGCGAGCTGACGGAGCTGTCCGACCGGTTCGAGGGGCTGGCACCGGCGGCCGGCATCAGCCCGTCGACGCTGGCCCACACCTCGTTCATGACGGCCGCCGCCACCGAGTCCTTCGCCGCCGGGATCGGCGGGCTGCTGCCCATGACCTGGTTCCACCAGCAGGTCTGCCTGGACCTGAGGAAGCGTCAAGTCCCGGGCGCGCGCTACGAGTGGTGGATCGACCAGTACTGTCCCGAGGACGGCTTCCATGACTACGTCGAGGCCTACCTCGAGATGATCGACGACTTCGGCCGGCGGGCGACCGAGGCCGAAGTCACTGTGCTCGCCGACAGTTTCCTGTACGGCGCCCGCTACGAGCTGGCCTTCTGCGAGGCGGCCTGGCGGTTGCAGGGCTGGGCCGAATGACATCGGAAAGGACTATGGAGAACGTGAATTCATACGACGAAAGCGTGCCGGTACTCATCGTCGGCGGGGGGTACTCGGGTCTGGCGACCTCGATGTTCCTCGCCCACCACGGGGTGCGCTCGCTCCTGGTGGACCGTCATGCCGGGGTGGCGGTCCAGGGCCGCGCGCGCGGCATCAACCCGCGCACCATGGAGATCTACCGTCCGCTCGGCATCGAGGAGCGCATCAAGGAGGCGGGCCGCCCCTTCGACGCGGACTCGGGCGTGGTGCGCTGCGAGAGCCTGAGTTCCGAGTGGAACTGGATCATGATGCAGGACTCGCCGCGCGCGCTGCCCGAGCTGACGGCGGGTGAGTTCGGCATGGCCGACCAGAGCACCGTCGAGCCGATCCTGGCCGAGACGGCCCGCGCCGGGGGTGCCGAGCTCCGCCACTACACCCAGTGCGTGTCGGTCGAGCAGGACGCCGACGGCGTGACGGCCGTGATCGAGGACCGCACGACGGGCAAGCGGCGGACGGTACGGGCGCAGTACCTGGTCGCCTGTGACGGCTACCGCGGCGGCATCCGGGAGAGCGTGGGCATCGAGCGCACCGGGCGCGGGGTGATCCGTTCCTACGTCTCCTTCGTCATCAAGGCCGACCTGTCGGATCTGATCGAGAAGACCGCGCTGTTCTGGATCATCGGCGGCGGCAGTGTGGCCGGCGGGTTCGTCACCCACGCGGTGCCGAACCAGTGGGGCGTGGCGCTCACCTACGACCCCGCCGTCGAGTCGCCGGAGGACTTCACGATCGAGCGGTGCGCGAAGGCGGCGCAGGGCCTGATCGGCCGTGACGTGCCGGTCGAGGTCGTGGACAAGGCGGCGTGGGAGGAGGCCGTCGGCGTCGCCGACCGGTACCGCAGCGGCCGGGTCTTCCTGGCCGGTGACGCCGCGCACGTCTGGCCGCCGGCCGGCGCGCTGGGTGCCAACTCGGCCGTGCAGGACGCCCACAACCTGGCCTGGAAGCTCGCCGCCGTGCTGAAGGGGCAGGCGGGCGACGCCCTGCTGGACAGCTACGAGGACGAGCGCCGCGCCGTCGCGGTCGAGCTGGCCGACCTCACCGTCCGCAGCCAGGAGTCGCGGTTCGGGCCCACCCCGCAGGAGGACCCGCTGGAGCCCACGCTGTGCATCCTGGCCCAGCGGTACCGGTCCTCGGCGATGATCGGCGCCGAGCACACCGGCGTGATCGGCGAGACGGTGGACCAGTACGCCAAGCCCGGCACCCGCGCGCCGCACCTGTGGCTCGACCACGAGGGCCGCCGCATCGGCGTGCACGACCTCTTCCACGACGCCTTCACCCTCGTCACCGGACCGTCGGGCGACGAGTGGCAGCGGGCCGTGGAGACCGTCTCCGGGCGCACCTCCGTCCCGGTCCGGGCCTACCGGGTCGGCCCGGCCTCGGCCGCCCCCGAGCTGGTCGACGTCGAGGCGAACTGGGCCGCCCGCTACCGCCTCGGCCACGGCGGCGCGGTGCTGGTGCGCCCCGACGGCTACGTGGCGTGGCGCTCCGAGGAGCTGCCGGACGACCCGGCCGCCGCGCTGGCCGACGCGCTCCGCCAGGTGCTCGGCAAGGCGGCCTGACCTCTCGACACGCGAAAGGCGCCGATCCCCCGGTGGGATCGGCGCCTTTCGCGTGGGCCGTCAGCCGGCGGTGGCCCGGAAGACCGCGACTGCGCCGCGGATCCGCACCTCGTACTCCGGGAAGTAGAGGGCGAGTTGGCGCTCGAGGCCGTGCGGATCGTCGCCCTGGTTCTGGAAGTTGCCGCGCCGGTGCTGCTCGAGCAGCAGCTTGTGGGTGAAGCGGCTCATCGGGACGCCCTCGGCGAGGACGGTCGTGCCGAACAGGACGCCGCCGGGCCGCAGGGTCTCGGCCACGTGCTTGAGGATGACGCCCTTGCCCTCCCAGCCGCCGGGGATGGTGTGGAAGACCAGGTTCATGGCGGCCGAGTCGAAGTGCTGCGGGGGCAGCGGCAGCGGCTCCATCAGGTTGGCCCGGCAGGTCTGCGGCCGGTAGCGGGAGAGCCGGGCGGCCGACATCCGCAGGCACTCCTCGCTGAGGTCGAGCAGGGTGATCTCCGGGTCCGGCGCCGGGAAGCGGCAGCGGTCGACGAAGTATCCGGTGCCCGGGCCGATGTCCAGGTGACGGTGGCCGACGGAGGTGTCGTAGAGCTTGCGCATCACGTGGGCCGGGCACTTCCAGACCGCCGAGCAGAACAGCCCGAGCACCCACTTGTCGTAGATCGCGAGCTTGCCCCGGGTGTACACCTCCTGCGCGTGCGCGATCCGGGGGTCCAGCCGCTCGGGAGCGGGCGAGGTCTCGGTCATCTCGGTCTCCATCTCAGATCGCCAACTCGACGTCGTAGTGGGTCAGCCAGGCGTTGAACTGGAGCGCCATCTCCAGGTGCATGCGGCTGGGCCAGTCGTGCGCCTCGCCGGGCTCGGCGAGCGTGCGCCGCACCGCGTCGAGGTCCAGGTAGGGCAGGATCGGCGCGGTGCCGTCGGCGATCAGGGCGGCCAGCTCGGCGTGCAGCATGCGGGTGTACGCCGGGTCCTGGGTGACCGGCCAGGGGCTCTTCTTGCGCTCGAGCACCGAGGCGGGCAGCAGGTCGCGGGCGACGGCGCGCAGCAGGGACTTCTCCTGGCCGTCGAAGGTCTTGAAGCTCCACGGCGTGTTGTAGAGGTACTCGACCAGCCGGTGGTCGGCGTACGGCAGCCGCAGCTCCAGGCCGTGGGCCATCGAGAGCCGGTCGCTGCGGTCCAGGAGCATCGGCAGCCACCGGGTCAGGGTGAGGTAGCCGATGGTGCGCATCCGGCTCTCCTCGGGGCTCTCGCCCTCCTGGTGCGGTGCCTGGGCCGCCGCCTCGCGGTAGGTGTCGGCGTAGTGGCCGGCCATGTCCAGCTTCTCCAGGAAGCCGAGGCCGAAGAGGTCCCGGCCCTGCCCGCCCTTGTTGCCCGGGTGCAGGCCCTCGTTGAGCACCCACGGGAAGGCGTCGGCGTTCACGCACTCCGGCTTGAACATCCAGTTGTAGCCGCCGAAGATCTCGTCGGCCACCTCGCCCACCAGCGCCACCGTGGAGTGCGTCTTGATCCGGCGGGAGGTGAGGTAGTTGGAGGTGTCCATGTCGCCGAGGGTGGACGGCCCGTCCTGTGCCAGCAGCACCTGGAGGCGGTCCTGCGGGTCCATCAGGTCGTCCGGGCTCAGCCTGATGTTGACGTGGTCGGAGGACACGTGCCGGGCGACCTCGACCGCGTACGGCTCGTCGGGCGAGAAGCGGACGTCGTCCCGCTGGAAGTTCTCGACGTAGTCGTCGAACGTGGTCACGAAGGTCCGGATCCGCTCGCCGTCCAGCTTCCACCGCCAGTTGGCGGCGATCGCGGTGACGGTGCTGGAGTCCAGGCCGCCGGAGAGCGCGGTGCAGAGCGGGACGTCCGAGACCAGTTCGCGCAGCACGATGTCGTGCAGTAGCGAGCGCACCCGCTCGATGGTCCCGCCGAGGTCGTCGGTGTGCGGGCGGGCCGTCAGCTGCCAGTACGCGTGCTCCCGGGCCCCGTCGCGCCCGATGGTCAGGGTGTGGCCGGGGAGCAGCTCCCGCATGTCCCGGAACACGGCCCGGCCGGGCTGCTTGGCCACGGAGAACAGTTCGCGCAGGCCCTCGACGTCGACCACCGGGCGGACCTCGGGGTGGGCCAGCAGGGCCTTCGGCTCGGAGCCGAAGAGCACGCCGCCCTCGGGCAGCAGGCTGTAGAACAGCGGCTTGACCCCCAGGCGGTCGCGGACCAGCACCAGTTCGTCGCGGCGCACGTCCCAGATGGCGAAGGCGAAGATGCCCTCCAGCCGCTCGGCGAAGGAGGGCCCCCACTCCAGGTACGCCTGGAGCGCCACCTCGGTGTCGGTGCGGGTGCGGAACCGGCGGCCGCGGGCCTCGAGTTCGGTGCGCAGCTGCTTGAAGTTGTAGATCTCGCCGTTGTGGACGATCACGGCCACCGGGTGGCCGTCCTCCTCCACCGCCAGCGGCTGCGCGCCGCCGGCCAGGTCGATGACCGCGGTACGGGTGTGCCCGAGCGCCGCGTTGCCGCTCAGCCACAGGCCCTGGCCGTCGACGCCCCGCTTGGCCAGGGCGTCAGTCATCGCCTGCAACACCGGTCGCTCGCCGGAGAGGTCCCGTCCGAAGTCCACCCAGCCTGTGATGCCGCACATAGGCGTGTCCTTACCGTCGATGGTGGTAACCCGGAGCAGCGTGCGGCCGCCGGTTCGAGTACTCCTCGACGACCGCTGGACCGCGCCGCGGCGGGCGGGGGCCGTTCGACCGCAGCCCCATCCGGATTCGAGCGGGCGCCGCGACTCTGTGGGCGGCCGGAGCGGCGGATGAGAGGTGGACGAGGATGGACGCGCAGGACAGCACTCCCCAGCCCCAGGGCATGGCCGGATGGTTCGACCCGAGCCTGCCGCCGCGTCAGCAGGTGCTGGGATTCATCTACGCCAAGTGGGCCATCGGCGCGCTGCGCGCGGCCGTCGAGGTCAAGGTGTTCGACGCGCTGGTCGACGGCCCCCGGACGGTCGCCGAGGTCGCCGCGGCGACGGGCACCGACGCCGACGCGCTCTACCGGGTGCTCCGGGCGGTCGCCGCCGCCGGCGTGCTGGAGGAGCGCGGCGACGGCCGCTTCGCGCTGCGGCCGGTGTCCGAGGGGCTGGTGTCGGGGGCCGAGGGCGGCATCCGCGACATGTTCCTGTTCGCCTCCGACGCCATGCTGTGGCGGCCGTACGAGAACGTGGCGCACACCCTGCGGACCGGCGAGGCGGCCTTCGTGTCGGCCTTCGGCGACCCGTTCTACGAGTACACCAAGGCGCACCCGGAGAAGGCCGCGGTGCTCGACCGGGCGATGCTCCAGAACCGCTACCCCGGCATGGACCGGATCTTCGACCAGTTCGACTTCGGGCGGTTCGGCCGGATCGCGGACGTGGGCGGTGGCCGGGGCCACTTCCTGGCCGAGGTGCTGCGCCGCCACCCCGGCACCACCGGCGTGCTGGCCGACCAGCCGCACACGGTCGCCGAGGCGAAGGAGGTCTTCGACGGCTCCGGCCTGGAGGACCGGGTCACCGTCGTGCCGACCGACTTCTTCGTCGAGGTGCCCGCCGGCTGCGACGCCTACTTCATCAAGAACACGCTGCACAACTGGGACAACGACAAGGCGGTGCTGATCCTGCGGAGCATCAGGGCGGCGATCGGTGACACCGACGCCCGCCTGCTGATCGTCGAGAACCTGCTGCGCGGCCCGGGGGAGTGGGACATCGGCAAGCTCATCGACGTCGAGTCGCTGGCGGTGCTCGGCGGCCGCGAGCGCGACCGCGCGGAGTGGAACCGGCTGGCCGGGGAGGCCGGCTTCGCGCCCGCCAACGACCCGCTGCCCGGCGACGTCGCGCTGCTGGAGTACCGGCCGGTCTGAGCCGGCCGGCACTCCAGCAGGTCCTCCACCACCGGTCGATTCGCGAAACAGGTGTGTTCATGTCGATGCCGCTTCCCGATCCGATGATCCTTCCGTCGCGGCGCAGTTGCCCGTTCGACCCACCCGAGGAGTACGCGCGGTTGCGCGAGGAGCGGCCGATGAGCCGGCTCCGGCTGCCCGGTGGCCGGATCGGCTGGCTGGTCACCCGCCACGAGGACGTACGCGCCGCGCTGGCGGACCCGCGGACCAGCCCGCCGCTGATCCAGGTGACACCGGCGGCCGACCTCCCGCTGCCCGACGAGGAGCTGGAGGTCCCGCCCGGGGTGTTCTCCGCCATGGACCCGCCGGAGCAGAGCCGGTACCGGCGGCTGGTGAGCCGCTACTTCACCCGCAAGCGGTGCCGCGAGATCACGCCCAGGCTGGAACAGATCATCGATGAGCAGCTGACCGCGATGATCGAGCACGGGTCGCCGGCCGACCTGGTGGAGTGGTTCTCGCAGCCGATTCCGACCCTGGTGATCACGGAGATGCTGGGCATCCCGGCGGAGCAGCGGCCCGACTACCAGCGGTGGATCCTGGCGATGCTGTCGCTCGACACCGAGCCCGAGCCCCTGCGCGAGGCCAGGGACGGGCTCTACGGGGGGCTGGGCGAACTCGTCCGGGCCAGGCGGGTCGACCCGGGGGACGACATCCTCAGCGACCTGCTCCACGGCGACACGCCGCTGAAGGACGACGAGGTCGTCGGGATCGGTGCGCTGCTGCTGATCGCGGGGCTGGAGACGACCGCCAACATGCTGGGCCTCGGGGCGTTCGCGCTGCTGCAGAACCCCGATCAGGCGGCCGCCCTGCGGGCCGACGAAGGGCTGCTCGACGGCGCGGTCGAGGAACTGCTGCGGTACCTGACGATCGTCCAGTTCGGTCTGACCCGCACGGCGCGCGAGGACCTGGAGATCGCCGGGCAGACGGTGCGGGCGGGGGAGACGCTCATCGTGTCGCTCGCCGCCGCCAACCGCGATCCGCAGGTGTACCCGGAGCCCGACCGCCTGGACCTTGCCCGCGACCAGGCTCCCCACCTGGCCTTCGGGTACGGCGTCCACCAGTGCCTCGGGGCGCAACTCGCTCGCATCGAGATGAAGTTGGCCTTCCGTGCCCTGCTGACCAGGCTGCCGGAGCTGCGCCTTGCGGTGCCGGCCGAGGAAGTCCCGACGGCCGGTGAGGACAAGGTGTTCTACGGGGTGCACTCCCTCCTGGTCGCCTGGTAGCCGGGCGAGTGGCCGGGCCCGCGACCCAGGTCGCGGGCCCGGCCACTGGCATGCCCGTCAGTGGCCACGGGCGGGGTCGTCGACCGTGGTGTGCCGGCCCTCCCGGCGGGCGCTCAGGGCGTCGTCGAGGTACTCGCGGGAGAGCATCGCGGAGATGATCGCCACGCCGCCGCGGTGGACCCGGATCTCGCTGTTGACGGCGGTGCCGTACAGGTGGATGCGGCGGCCGGCCTCGCCGGTGGGGCCCTGCGTGTCCTTGAGCCGACCCTTGGCGGGCCACCGCACGTCCCAGTGGTCGATGGTGTCGCCGTCGGCGAGGAGCAGCTTGACGGTGCTGTGGTGCAGTTCGAGGTGGATCTGGAGGTCGTTCGGGATGTCGGGCGAGCGCAGGTCGAGCACGACGCTCGCGTCGCGGCCCCGGACGTCGTAGCTGTCGGCCGCAGTCCAGTTGCCCAGCCGCTTGGTCACGGTGTGGTCGGCAAGGATGCGCTCGGTCGTCTTGCTGGTCATCTCGGTGGGTCCTTCCCCGGTCCGTGGAGCCCCTGTGCTGACTCTCAAATAGTTTCACTGAGACTAGTTGCATGTCAACTAGTGATGGGGAGACGTCGGTGCGCACTACGATGGCGCGCATGACCGACGCATCGCTGCGCAGCTCCCCGCTCGCCCTGACCGTCCTGTCGCTGCTGCACTACCAGCCGCTGCACCCCTACGGCATGCAGCGGCTGATCAAGGAGTGGGGCAAGGACCAGGTCGTCAACGTCAACCAGCGGGCGAGCATCTACCGGACGATCGAGCGGCTGCTGACCGCCGGGCTGGTCGAGGTCCAGGGGACCGGGCGTGACCAGCAGTACGCCGAGCGCACCATCTACGCGGTCACCGAGGCCGGGCGCCGGGTCGCCCGCGAGTGGCTGCTGGAGATGCTCGGGGCGCCCAAGCAGGAGTTCCCGCAGTTCCCCGTCGCGCTCTCCTTCGCGCTCATGCTCACCCCGGAGGAGGCCCGGACCGTCCTGGAGCAGCGGGCCGCCGCCCTCACCCGGGCCCTGGAGCGGCTGGACGCGCTGCTGGCCGGCGAGACCGGCGGGGCCGGAGACGGGCTCAGCCGGGTGGTGATGCTGGAGACCGAGTACCAGCGCACGATGGCCGCGGCCGAGCTGCGCTGGCTCACCTCGGTGGTCGAGGACCTGGCGGCCGGCCGGCTCGCCTGGTCCTGGGAGGAGCTGACCGCGCTGGCCGGCCCCGGGGAGGCGCTGGACGGCTGACCGGCCGTCAAGCCGGGCCCCAGGCACCTTCGAGCGCGCGTCCATACCGTCCCGGACGAGGACAGGAACGAGGCGGCGAGAGGGAGTGCGATGCTGCGGGACGAGCTCGCGGAGATCCGTGAACCGGTACTGCGCCAGGTGCTGGACCATCCGTTCTGGTCGGGCCTGCGGGACGGGACGCTGCCCGGCGCGGCGCTGTCCCGCTTCGTCCGCCAGGACACCGCCTTCCTGCTCCCGGCCTACGCCCGCGCCCTGGCGCGCTGCGCGGCCTCCGCCCCCGAGGACGCGGACACCCTGCTGTTCGGGCAGTCCGTGGTCGGCACCCTGGAGGCCCGGGACGGGCTGCGCGCGGCGTACACCGCGCTCACCGGCGAGCTGCGCCTGCCGGAGCCGGACGGGCACTCAGCCGTCGAGCCGGCCGTGGCGGCGCACGCCGGGTTCTTCACGGCCGCCGCCGAGACCTCCTTCCACGCCGGCGTGGGTGCGCTGCTGCCCATGGTGTGGTTCAACGCCGAGGTCTCGGACCACCTCAGGGACAATGCCGTGCCGGGCACCCGCTACCTGCCCTGGATCACCGCCTACCACCCCGGGGAGTCGTACCGGTACGCCGTCGAGGCGTTCCTCGCCATGGCCGACCGGGTCGGCGGCCAGGCCCCGCCCCGGCTGCGCCAGATGATCGTCGATCACTTCTCCCGTGGCATCCGCCACGAACTCGCCTTCGCCGACTGCTGCGCCGGCCTCGCGGCGCCGGCGGGAAAGGGTGCGCGATGACCACCCAGGACCTCGACCTGATGGATGCGAAGACCTTCGCCGACGGCATCCCGCACGACCACTTCCGCCGGCTGCGCCGACTGGACCGGCCGATCAGGGGCACGGACACCGACGGCGAGCCGCTCTGGCACCTGCTGCGCCACCGGGACGTGGTCGCGGTCTCCAAGGACCACCGGACCTTCTCGTCCAGCCCGACCACCATGACCTCCATCCGGAAGGTGGACCCCAGCCCGCCCATCATCACCTTCCTCGACAGCCCCGAGCACACCCGCATCCGCAAGCTGACCTTCAAGGTGTTCGCCCCCGCCCGGCTGGCAGCCCTGCAGAAGCCGATCCGGGGCATCGTCGACAGGCTGCTGGCGCAGGCCCGCGAGCGGGGCGGCTTCGACCTCGCCGAGGACATCGCGCTGCGGCTGCCCTTCGAGGTGCTGCTGGAGCTGCTCGGCATCCCGGAGGAGGACCGCGAGCTGATGCTGGGCTGGGCGCGCCGGACGGTGAACCTCGGCGACGAGGAGTACGACGGCGACGGCCTGGGCGGCCAGGACGCGTTCCAGCAGATCCACGCCTACCTGCAGGACTTCGCCCGGCACCGCGCCGCGCACCGCACCGACGACTGCTTCTCGCTGCTCCTGGACGCCCGGCTGCAGGGCGCCGAACGGCTCGGCCTGGCGGACCGGCTCACCCCGGAGGAGGTCGGCCTGTTCGCCTCGACGCTGATCACCGCCGGGAGCGAGACCACCTACTGCTCCGTCACCGGTGCCGTCCTCGCGCTGCTGGACTTCCCCGACCAGCTGGACCGGCTGCGCGCCGACCGGAGCCTGCTGCCCACCGCCACCAACGAGGTGCTGCGCTGGGTCACCCCGGTGACCCACTTCGCCCGGCGGGCCGTCACCGACACCGTGGTCGCCGGACAGCCCGTCGCCGCGGGCGAGACGGTGGTGATGTGGTACAGCTCGGCCAACCGGGACGAGGAGGTCTTCGCGGACCCCGACCGGTTCGACGTCGCCCGTACGACCAATCCGCAGCTCAGCTTCGGCGGCGGCGGCCCGCACGTCTGCATCGGCAACGGCCTGGCGGTCATGGAGCTGCGCCAGTTCCTGGAGGGGGTGGTCGACCTGCTGCCGGAGCTGGAGATCACCGGCCCGGTGCTGCGCCCCGAGACCAACTTCATGAACAGCGTCAAGCACCTGCCCATGCGCTTCCGTTGACCCGGCAGACCCCTGGAGACCGAGACGTGGACGTGAACGAATGACCGCCGGCGACGACCTCCCCGCGCCGGCCGGGCGCGGCAGCGCCCTGGTCACCGGCGCGAACCGGGGCATCGGCCGCGCCGTCGCCGCCGAACTGCGCGGCCGGGGCCTCGACGTCGTCCTGACCGCGCGGCGCGCCGAGGACGCCCGCGCCGCGGCCGAGGAGCTCGGCCCCGGTACGCGCTGGGCCGCCCTGGACACCACCGACGCCGACAGCGTCCGGCGCGCCGCCGAGGCGGTCGGGCCGGTCGACATCCTGGTCTGCAACGCCGGCGTGCTCCTGGACGCGCGCACCGACCCGCTGACCGTGCCGCTGGAACTCGCCGAGCGCACCCTCCAGGTGAACCTGCTGGGGACGTGGCGGGTGATCCAGGAGTTCGTGCCGCCCATGGTCGGGCGGGGCCGGGGCCACGTCGTGGTCATCTCCAGCGGCACCACCGCGGAGTTCGGCGGGCAGCTGTTCGCCGGCACCCCCGGCTACTCGCTGTCCAAGAGCGCGTTGAACGGACTGACCATCATGCTCGCGGCCCGGACGGCGGGCACCGGCGTGCGGGTCAACGCCGTCAACCCGGGGCGCGTCCGCACCCGCATGATGCCGGGGCAGGAGCAGCTTCCCGAGGAGGCGGCGCGGTTCATCGCCGAGGTGGCGACCCTTCCGCACGACGGGCCGACCGGCCAGTTCTTCGCCGAGCAGCGCTGACTCGCCGAGCAGCGCTGCCCTCCTCCCAGCGCGAGCAGCGCTGACCTCCTCCCAGCCGACCCATCCCACAGGAGAACCCATGCAATTCGACCTGACCGGCCGCAAGGCGGTCGTCACCGGAGCCGGCAGCGGGATCGGCTTGGCCTGCGTGCGGGCGCTCGCCGCGGCCGGTGCCGAGGTGCTCGGCGGCTCCCGCACCGTGGGCCCGGAGCTGCTCGAGGCCACCCCGCACACCCTCCAGGTGGACCTGGCCGCCGAGGACGGCGCGCAGACCCTGGTGAAGCACGCGCTCGCCGAGTTCGGCGGTGTCGACATCCTGGTCAACAACGTCGGCGGCGGCGTGAAGCTGGCCGCCGGCTTCCTCGACATCGACGACGACACCTGGCGCGAGGCGTTCGGACTGAACGTCCTCACCG
Organism: Kitasatospora sp. MMS16-BH015; assembly: GCF_002943525.1. NCBI lineage: Bacteria > Bacillati > Actinomycetota > Actinomycetes > Kitasatosporales > Streptomycetaceae > Kitasatospora > Kitasatospora sp. MMS16-BH015. The sequence goes on from NZ_CP025394.1 coordinate 4,868,527, forward strand.
CCGTCCGCACCACCCGCGAGGCGCTGCCCAGCCTCGTCGAGCGCCGGGGCGCCGTCATCAACATCGGATCGATCAACGCCACCCTCGCCGACCCCCGGCTGGGCCACTACTCGGCCGCCAAGGCCGCGCTCGCCAGCGTCGGCAAGTCGCTCTCCGCCGAGTTCAGCCCGCTGGGCGTCCGGGTCAACACCATCTCGCCCGGGCCGGTGCGCACGCGGGTCTGGACCAACCCCGAGACGGCCAAGAGCGCCGGGCTCACGCCCGAGGAGTTCATCGCCGCCGTGCCGAAGATGACCGGCCTGGCCACCGGCCGGATCATCGAACCCGAGGAGGTCGCCACCCTGGTCGTGCTGCTGGCCTCCGGCAAGGTGCCCAGCATCACCGGCTCCGACTACTCGATCGACGCGGGGATGAGCCGCCCCGCGCTCCGCTGACCGACAAGCTGACGGGCCCTCCGGCGGACATCCGCCGGAGGGCCCGTCGCGTGGCCGGCTCCTCGTGTGGCCGGCTGAGCTACCGGGCCCGGCTGTCCACCGGCACCCGCGCGGGGAGGCTCCGGTCCGGACGCGGCCCCGTGGTGCGGCCGCGCATCAGGACGGCCGTCGCGCAGGCGGCCGCCAGCAGGCCGGCGGCGAGCCAGAACGTCACCTTCAGCGCGCCGTCGGCATCGCCCGGGGCGTCGCCCAGGACGCTGAAGAACACCGTGCCCAGCAGGGCGTACCCGATGCTGTTGCCCAACTGCTGGAAGGAGTTGAGCAGGCCGGAGGCCGCGCCGGTCTCGGGGACGGAGACCATGGCGAGGGCGAGGTTGAAGTACGGGGTCAGCACCCCGCCCATGCCCAGGCCGAGCAGCACCAGCGGGACGAGCAGCTGCCAGGTGGTGACCGCGGGGCCGGCCGACACCACGGCGATCACGCCCACGGCCCCGGCGACCAGCAGGGCGAGTCCGCCCTGGAGCATCCGCAGGCCGCTCCAGCGACGGGCCAGCAGCGCACCGGCGGCGGCGGAGCCCACGGCGGAGCCGAGCGTCCACGGCACCATGGCCAGGCCGGCGCCCAGGGCGGTGAAGCCGTGCGCGGTCTGGAGCTGCACCATGAGGGCGAACATCATGCCGCTCAGGGCCACGTAGTACAGCACACCGACCACGAGCGCGGCGACGAACCGGCCGTTGCGCATCAGCCCCGGCTCGATCAGCGGCACCCGGCCCGCCCGGGCCCGGCGGCTCTGGTGCAGGCCCAGGACGGCCAGCACCGGCACCGAGGCGGCCATGCTGACGAAGCACCAGGCCGGCCAGCCCGCCGTGCGCCCCTGCATCAGCGGGTAGGCGACCAGGACCATCGCCCCGACGGCCAGCACCGTGCCGATCCAGTCGAGCCGGCGCGTCCCCAGCCGGACCTCGGGCCGGACCTCGGGCCGGACGTCGGGCACGTATCTGGCCGCGCCGAGGACCGCGACCAGACCGAGCGGCACGTTGACGAAGAACACGGCCCGCCAGCCCAGGCCGAACAGGTCTCCGGTGGCCAGCGCGCCGCCCAGGACCGGCGCGACGATCGCCGCCAGGCCGACCACCGGGCCCATCATGCCGATGGCCTTGGGCAGATCGCGCGGCGGGAAGAGCTCGCGCATGATGCCCAGGCCCTGCGGGACCATCACGGCGGCGCACGCGCCCTGGACGATCCGGACGGCGATGACCATCTCGACGTTGACGGACAGCCCGGCCAGCAGCGAGGCGAGGGTGAACCCGGCGGTGCCGACCAGGAGCATCCGCCGGCGGCCGAAGACGTCCCCCAGCCGCCCGCCGGTGATCAGCAGCGAGGCGAAGGCGAGGGTGTATCCGGCGGCCATCCACTGGAGGTCGAGGTAGCTGCCGTGCAGACCGGTGCGGATCACCGGGGCGACGGTGTTGACCATCATCCCGTCGAGCAGGTCCATGCAGTGCGTGATGAGGATCGCGGTGAGTGCGAACCAGCGCAGTCGGCCGACGGCCGCTTCGGCGCTCGCCCGCGGAGCGGGGACGGTCATGGGAAGCCTTTCGACGAACAGGGCCTGAATTCGCGCGAACTGTTCCCCCGTCCGCTGCAGAACCGGTCGAGAACCCGTGGAGAACGACCTCGGCGGCGATGTGCTCCAGCGGCGCTCCAGCGCGGTCCGAGCCGCCGTCGAGTGCCCTTCCCGAGGGTGGGTGCCCGGCCCGGCTGTTGGGTGCCGCATCGCAGGAGCACGAGGGAGCGTCATGGATCTGGGATTGGCCGACAAGAGGGTGCTGATCACCGGCGCCACGAGGGGGATAGGCCGGGCGACGGCGAAGGCGTTCGCCCAGGAGGGCGCGCGGACCGCGATCACCTACCACCGTTCCGAGGCCGCCGCCAAGGAACTGGTCGAGGAGCTCGGCGGCCCGGAGCGCGCCTGCGCGCTGCCCTACGACCTCGCTGATCCGGTGTCGATCGCGGACGCGGTACGCGCCGTGGAGGAGCGCTGGGGCGGGGTCGACGTGGTGGTCGCCAACGCCCAGACCTGGGTGTGGATGAACCCCGAGGACATGGTGCCCTACCAGGACTTCCCGATGGACTTCTGGCTCTCCCGCTACCGGGAGAACGTCGAAGGACACCTGTGGACGGTGCGTCAGGCCCTGGGCGGCATGCGGGAACGGGGCTGGGGGCGGATCGTGCTGCTCTCCTCGGTCACCGCGACCCACGGCAACCCGGGCTCGGAGATCTACAGCGCGGCCAAGGCCTCCCTGCACGGCTTCGTGCGCGGGCTCATGTGGACGGGTGACGGCGTGCTGGCCAACGTGGTCGCGCCCGGCGGCACCATCACCGAGAGCCTGGAGGCGGTGGACCCCGCGCTGCTGGCGAAGGCCGTGGCGGAGACCCCCAGCGGCCGCCTGACCACCGCCGACGAGGTGGCCCGGCTGATCGTCTTCCTCGGTTCGGAGGCGAACGGGAACATCAGCGGTCAGGTCATCCACCCGGCCGGCGGGCGCTGAGCCGCACCGCCCGAGCCCCGCCCAGCCGGCCCTCGACCGGTTCCTCACAGCATTCACACCAAGGAGCATCAGCATGATCAGAACGTGGAGATCGGCAAGAGTGGCGCTCGGCCTGTCGCTCTGTGCCGCGCCGGTCCTCGCCGCCGCGCCGGCGGGCGCGGCCACCGGCCACCAGTACTACGTCGACTGTGCCGCCGGGAGCGACGCGGCGGCCGGCACCTCGACCGGAGCCGCGTGGGCCACGCTGGCCAAGGTCAACACGGTCACCTTCCAGCCCGGTGACTCGATATCGCTGCGCAGCGGTGTCACCTGCACCGGCGTCCTGGCCCCGCACGGGTCCGGGACGGCGAGCGCGCCCATCACCGTCGGCTCGTACGGCGGCACGGCGCGCGCGGCCATCGACGGGGCGGGCGCCCGCGCGGCGGTGTTCCTGAACAACGTGCAGGGCTGGGAGCTCCGGAACCTGGACGTCTCGGACAAGGTCGCCGCGGACGGTACCGCGCGCACCGGGATCTACGTGCTGCTGACCGACTACGGCACGGGCAGCCACTACGTCGTCGACAACGTCAACGTGCACGACGTGACCGGCATCGACAGCACCGGCCCCGACGTCGAGGACAGCGGCGGCATCCTGCTCAAGGCCGCCGGTTCGGTCACCCCGACCGGCTTCGACGGCATCCGGGTCTCCAACAGCACCGTCACCAGGACGGAGGGCTACGGGATCGCCACCGAGTCGCAGTGGTCCAAGCGCGCGCTCTTCCCGGGCGGCGAGAACTCCTTCGTGCCGATGACCAACGTGCGGATCACCGGGAACCACCTCGCCGACATGGGCGGCGACGGGGTCGTCGTCCAGAACGGCGTGAGCCCCTTGGTCGACCACAACGTGGTCGACGGCTTCGGCCTGCGGGCCACCGCGTACCACGCCGGCGTCTGGGTGTGGAACTCGGACCACGCCCTGCTGGAGTACAACGAGGCCTCCCACGGCGCGAGTTCGCCGCCGATGATGGCCTTCGACGTCGACGGTGCGGACTACGACGTCACCTACCAGTACAACTACAGCCACGACAACGGCGGTGGCTTCCTGGCCTTCTGCACCGCGCCGGGCCAGCTGTCCGACACCGCCACGATCCGCTACAACATCAGCCAGAACGACCACGACGCCACCTACAGCGGCTTCACCTTCCCGGTGATCTTCAACGGCTGCGGGGTCACCGAGACCAACCTGTCGGTCTACAACAACGTGGTGTACGCCCCGACCGCGAAGGCGATCGTCGGCAACTACGGGCAGACCAACGTCTCGTACCGCAACAACATCTTCTACGGTGCTCAGGGCGGCTCGACCATCACCGACACGGTGAGCACCTTCGACCACAACCTCTACTACAACATCAACCCCGTGCCGGCCGGTGACAAGCACGCGGTGACGGCGAACCCGCTGTTCGCCGCCGCCGGTACCGGCAAGCTCGGGTACCGCCTGACCTGCGGCTCGCCGGCGATCGGCGCGGGCGTCCTGATCACCAACCAGGGCGGCAGCGACTGCTCCGGCAACCCGGTCGCCGCGTGCGCCGCGCCGAACATCGGTGCCTCCCAGGAGGCGTGCGCCCAGTAGCACCGGTGAGGCGGGACCGGACGGGGGGCGGGTCGGTGACGACCCGCCCCCCGTTGCGTCCTGCTCAGCCGTTCCGTCCTGCTCAGCCCTCGGCCTTCTTGATCGACCACTGCGCGATCCGCATGGACATCTCCACGCCCTCCGTCGCGTACTCGACCATCGCCTCCTGGTACTCCGCCACCGCCGCGGCCAGCTCCCGCTCCCCCTGGTCGACCGCGGCCAGCAGCGCACTGAGCGCCTGGGCGTCGCGTACGGCGGTGTTCGCACCCACCCCGCCCGACGGCGGCATCGCGTGCACCGCGTCACCGAGCGGCACCACCGGGCCGGTCTCCCAGGCCCGCACCGGCCGGGTGGCCCGCAGGGCGACGGCGAAGGTGGTCTCCGGCTGGGCGAAGGCGAAGATCTCCCGCAGGTCGGGGTGCCAGGCCTTGGTGCGGTCGACGACCAGCGCGCAGAGCTCCTCGCCGCTGAGGGCGAAGAACTCCTGGTCCTCGATGCCCAGATCGCTCCGGTGCACGTTGAACACCGACATGTAGTAGTCGTCGCTGTCGACCAGGCCCGCGTCCGGCCACAGCCGTGCGGCGGCCGCGGACGGGCGCTCGCGGAAGAGCATCGGCATCAGGCCGAGGTGGTGGCCGTCGGTGCCGATCACGTAGCTGAAGCGGTCCTGCAGCGCCGGCGGCAGACCGGCCGCGATCGCCGCGTCCCGGGGGATCCGGGAGAAGATGGTGCGTATCCCGAGGTCCTCCGGCACGTCCTGCGGCCGGAGCTGCGCGCGCACCCGGGAGTTGGTGCCGTCCGCGGCCACCAGCACGTCGCCGGTCGCCTCGGTGCCGTCCTCGAAGTACGCCGTCACCCGCCCGTCGGCCGTCCGGTCCAGCCGCTGGAAGTTCTTCCCGAAGTGGACCACCTCCTCCAGGCCGGCCAGCAGGATCCGGCGCAGCGTCACCCGGTCGACGGCATCGATCTTGTCGGGCCGGCCGGCCCGCGGATCGTCGAAGCGCGGCGCCCACTGCTCGACCAGGTGCTCGTCGTAGGCGGCCAGCCCGCTGTCGTCCCGCGTGTTCGCCGTCGCGGCCAGCAACTGCGCCAGCGGGGCGGGCAGACAGGCCCGCAGGGCGGCCTCGCCCTCCGGGCTGATCCGCAGCCGGTAGCCCTGCCGACGGCCGTCGGCCGACTCGTCGCGCTCGTACACCTGCACGTCGACACCGGCCTGCCGCAGCCCCTGGGCCAGGCAGAGTCCGCCGATACCGCCGCCGATGACCAGGACCCGGATGGGTGATCGGCTTGTTCGCATGGCCGTCGACACCTCTCTTCACTACTGCGTACGGGACCCCGGCACAGTGCGCCGTGCCGCTCGGGTACGGCTCGAGGCGCCCGCCGGCCCTCCCGCTTCGACCCGGGCTTGAGCAGCCTTGGAGAGCGCCCTCCCAGCCTGTGCGGGCCCGACAGTCCGTGGCCGCCGACCATCCGGAGGAACCGTGTCCCGTCGTCTCTTCACCTCGGAGTCCGTGACCGAGGGTCACCCCGACAAGATCGCCGATCAGATCAGCGACACCATCCTGGACGCCCTGCTCCAGCAGGCCCCGGCCTCCCGCGTCGCGGTCGAGACCCTGATCACCACCGGCCAGGTGCACATCGCCGGCGAGGTCACCACCAGCGCCTACGCGGACATCGCCAGCCTGGTGCGCGAGACCGTGCTCGCGATCGGCTACGACTCCTCGGCCAAGGGCTTCGACGGCGCCTCCTGCGGCGTCTCGGTCTCCATCGGCGCCCAGTCGCCCGACATCGCCCAGGGGGTGGACGCGGCGATCGAGACCCGGGTGGACGGCACGGAGGACTCGCTGGACCAGCAGGGCGCCGGCGACCAGGGCCTGATGTTCGGCTACGCCTGCGACGAGACCCCCGAGCTGATGCCGCTGCCGATCCGGCTGGCCCACCGGCTCGCCGAGCGGCTCACCCGGGTCCGCAAGGACGGCACGCTCCCGTACCTGCGCCCGGACGGCAAGACCCAGGTCACCATCGAGTACGACGGCGACCGGCCCGTGCGGCTCGACACCGTCGTGGTCTCCTCGCAGCACGCCGCCGACATCGACCTCGACTCGCTGCTCGCCCCGGACATCCGCGAGTTCGTCGTGGAGCCGGTCCTCGCCGGGCTGGACCTGGACACCTCCGACTACCGGCTGCTGGTCAACCCGACCGGGCGGTTCGAGATCGGCGGCCCGATGGGTGACGCCGGTCTGACCGGCCGCAAGATCATCGTGGACACCTACGGCGGCTACGCCCGCCACGGCGGCGGCGCGTTCTCGGGCAAGGACCCGTCCAAGGTGGACCGCTCGGCCGCGTACGCGATGCGCTGGGTCGCCAAGAACATCGTTGCGGCCGGGCTCGCCCGCCGGGCCGAGGTGCAGGTCGCGTACGCGATCGGCAAGGCCGAGCCGGTCGGTCTCTTCGTGGAGACCTTCGGGACGGAGACCGTGCCGGTGCTGAAGATCCAGGAGGCCGTCACCCAGGTCTTCGACCTGCGGCCGGCCGCGATCATCCGCGACCTCGACCTGCTGCGGCCGATCTACGCGCAGACCGCCGCCTACGGCCACTTCGGCCGTGAGCTGCCCGACTTCACCTGGGAGCGCACCGACCGGGTGGAGAAGCTCCGCGCCGCCGTCCAGGGCTGACCGAAAGCCCGCCGAACCGGAGCGACCGCCGCTCGCCGTCCTGCCACTGCCCCGAGGAGACACCGCTGTGCGTATTGCCGTCACCGGTTCGATCGCCACCGACCATCTCATGGTCTACCCAGGACGCTTCGCCGACCAGCTGATCGAAGGCCGGCTCGACAAGGTGTCACTGTCGTTCCTCGCCGACGACCTGGAGGTCCGTCGCGGCGGGGTGGCGGCCAACATCGCGTTCGGGCTGGGCAGTCTGGGCCTGCGGCCCGTTCTGGTCGGCGCGGCCGGCCGCGACTTCGCCGAGTACCGGGTCTGGCTGGAGGCCGCCGGAGTCGACACCGAGTCCGTCCGGATCAGCGACTCCCGGCACACCGCCCGCTTCGTCTGCACCACCGACGCCGACCAGAACCAGATCGCCACCTTCTACGCCGGAGCGATGTCCGAGGCCCGCGAGCTGACGCTGGCCCCGATCGCGGAGCGGGTCGGCGGCCTCGACCTGGTGGTGATCGCCCCCAACGACCCCGAGGCGATGATCCGGCACACGGACGAGTGCCGCGCCCTTGGCCTCTCCTTCGCCGCCGACCCCTCGCAGCAGCTCGCCCGCCTCGACCGGGCGGAGGTCCGGCGCCTGGTGGAGGGTGCGGACCTGCTGTTCACCAACGAGTACGAGGCGGCCCTGCTCCAGCAGCGATCCGGCTGGACGGAACATCAGGTCCTCGAGCAGGTCGGCACCTGGATCACCACCCACGGCGCGGACGGAGTCGTCATCGCTCGCTCGGACGCCCCGACGGTGACCGTCCCGGCCGTGCCCACCGACCACGCCGCCGACCCCACCGGCGTCGGGGACGCCTTCCGGGCCGGCTTCCTGGCCGGTCTCAGCCGCCGGTGGCCGCCGGCGCAGGCGGCCCGCCTGGGCTGCGCGCTCGCCACCGAGGCCCTGCAGACGGTCGGCACCCAGGAGTACCGGATCACCCCGGCCGACCTGATCCGGCACGCCGCCGACGCACCGGTCGGCATCCGATGACCGCCGCACAGCAGGCTCGCGCGGACGCCCTGCGCGAGGCACTCGCCACCCGGGTGGTGGTGGCCGACGGTGCGATGGGCACCATGCTCCAGGCGCAGGATCCGTCGATGGAGGACTTCCAGCAGCTGGAGGGCTGCAACGAGATCCTGAACGTGACCCGGCCCGACATCGTGCGCTCCGTCCACGACGCCTACTTCGCGGTGGGCGTGGACTGTGTGGAGACCAACACCTTCGGCGCGAACTTCGCGGCTCTGGGCGAGTACGACATCCCGGGCCGGATCTTCGAGCTCTCCGAGGCCGGGGCGCGGATCGCGCGGGAGGCGGCGGACAGTTTCGCGGCGGAGGACGGCCGGACCCGCTGGGTGCTCGGCTCGATCGGGCCGGGGACGAAGCTGCCGACCCTGGGGCACACGGAGTACGCGGTGCTGCGGGACGGGTTCCGTGACAATGCGGCGGGTCTGATCGCCGGTGGTGCGGATGCGCTGCTGGTGGAGACCTCGCAGGACCTGCTGCAGACCAAGGCCGCCGTGCTGGGCGCGAAGGCCGCGCTCGCGGAGGCGGGTCTCGATCTGCCGGTCTTCGCCCAGGTGACGGTGGAGACGACCGGCACGATGCTGCTGGGTTCGGAGATCGGTGCGGCGCTGACGGCGCTGGAGCCGCTGGGCGTGGACTTCATCGGGCTGAACTGCGCGACCGGTCCGGCCGAGATGAGCGAGCACCTGCGCTACCTCGCCAAGAACGCCCGGGTCGGGCTGTCGGGCATGCCGAACGCGGGTCTGCCGGTGCTGGGCAAGGACGGCGCGCACTATCCGCTGTCGCCGGCCGAGTTGGCGGACGCCCACGAGATGTTCGTGCGGGAGTACGGGCTGTCGCTGGTCGGCGGCTGCTGCGGCACCACCCCGGAGCACCTGCGCGCGGTGGTCGAGCGTGTCCAGGGCCGTCCGGTCACGGTCCGCGACCCGCGTCCGGAGTCGGCGGCTTCCTCGCTGTACCAGTCGGTGCCGTTCCGGCAGGACACCTCGTACCTGGCGATCGGTGAGCGGACGAACGCGAACGGGTCGAAGAAGTTCCGCGAGTCGATGCTGGCGGGTGACTGGCAGGCGTGTGTGGAGATCGCCCGGGACCAGATCCGGGACGGTTCGCACCTGCTGGACCTGTGCGTGGACTACGTCGGCCGGGACGGTGTCGCCGACATGCGCGAGATCGCGGGTCGGCTGGCGACGGCTTCGACGCTGCCGATCGTGCTGGACTCCACCGAACCGGCCGTGCTGCGGGCGGGGTTGGAGAAGCTCGGTGGTCGTGCGGTGCTGAACTCGGTGAACTACGAGGACGGCAACGAGGAGGGTTCGCGGTTCGCGGTGATCGCGGGGCTGGCGCGTGAGCACGGTGCCGGTCTGATCGCGCTGACCATCGACGAGGAGGGGCAGGCCCGCACCGCCGGGAAGAAGGTGGAGATCGCGGAGCGGCTGATCGCGGAGCTGACGGGCGACTACGGCATCGACGAGGGTTCGATCCTGGTCGACTGCCTGGCGTTCACGCTCGGCACGGGGCAGGAGGAGTCGCGTCGGGACGGTATCGAGACGATCGAGGCGATCCGTGAGCTGAAGCGCCGTCACCCGCGGGTGCAGACGACGCTGGGTCTGTCGAACATCTCGTTCGGTCTCTCGCCGGCGGCGCGTCAGGTCATCAACTCGGTTTTCCTGAACGAGTGTGTCGAGGCCGGGCTGGATTCGGCGATCGTGCACGCTTCGAAGATCCTCCCCATGGCGCGGATCCCCGAGGAGCAGCGCGAGGTGGCGCTCGACCTGGTGTATGACCGGCGTCGTGAGGGTTATGACCCGTTGCAGCGGCTGCTGCAGCTGTTCGAGGGTGTGAGCATGGCGTCCTCGGCGGCGTCGAAGGCGCAGGAGTTGGCGGCGTTGCCGTTGGAGGAGCGTCTGCAGCGTCGGGTCATCGACGGTGAGCGGGGCGGCCTGGAGCCCGATCTCGAAGAGGCGCTCCGGACTCGGCCGGCGCTGGACATCGTCAACACCACGCTGCTGGCGGGCATGAAGGTGGTCGGTGAGCTGTTCGGCTCCGGCCAGATGCAGCTGCCGTTCGTGCTCCAGTCCGCCGAGGTCATGAAGTCGGCGGTGGCGTATCTCGAGCCGCACATGGAGAAGTCGGACGATGAGGGCAAGGGCACGATCGTGCTGGCCACCGTCAAGGGTGACGTGCACGACATCGGCAAGAACCTGGTCGACATCATCCTGTCCAACAACGGCTACACGGTCGTCAACCTCGGTATCAAGCAGCCGGTTTCGGCGATCCTGGACGCGGCGGTGGAGCACAAGGCCGATGTGATCGGCATGTCGGGTCTGCTGGTGAAGTCGACGGTGATCATGAAGGAGAACCTGGAGGAGCTGAACCAGCGCAGGCTGGCCGCCGACTTCCCGGTGATCCTCGGCGGCGCCGCCCTCACCCGCGCCTACGTCGAGCAGGATCTGCACGAGATCTACGAGGGTGAGGTCCGGTACGCGCGGGACGCGTTCGAGGGCCTGCGCCTGATGGACGCGCTGATGGGTGTCAAGCGGGGTGTCCCCGGGGTCGCGCTGCCGGAGTTGCGGAAGCGGCGGGTCGCCGCCACCGCATCGGTGAGCGAACCCGCGCCCGAGTCGGATGAGTTGGGGCCGATCCGGTCCGATGTCTCGACCGGGAACCGGGTGCCGGAGCCGCCGTTCTGGGGGGATCGGATCGTCAAGGGTGTGCCGTTCGCGGACTACGCGTCCTGGCTGGACGAGGACGCGCTGTTCAAGGGGCAGTGGGGTCTGAAGGCCTCGCGGGCATCAGAAGGGGTGGCGCGAAGCGCCTCGGACAAGGGTGGTGGCGGGCGACGGGCGGGCGGGCCCTCGTACGAGGAGTTGGTGGAGACGGAGGGGCGGCCGCGGCTGCGGATGTGGCTGGACCGGTTGCAGACCGAGGGCTGGCTTGAGGCGGCGGTGGTCTACGGGTACTTCCCGGCGGCGTCCAAGGGTGACGATCTGATCGTCTACGCGCAGGACGGTGCGGAGCGCACCCGGTTCACCTTCCCGCGTCAGCGGCGTGGGCGTCGGCTCTGTCTGGCGGACTTCTTCCGGCCGGAGGAGTCGGGGCAGAAGGACGTCCTCGGGCTCCAGGTGGTCACGATGGGCAACCGGATCTCGGAGGCCGCGAACGAGCTGTTCGCCGCCAACGCGTACCGGGACTATCTCGAGCTGCACGGGCTGTCGGTCCAACTGGCCGAGGCGCTGGCGGAGTTCTGGCACGCGCGGGTCCGCTACGAGCTGGGCTTCGGGGACGAGGACCCGCAGGACGTGCGGGACATGTTCCAGCTGAAGTACCGGGGTGCGCGGTTCTCGCTCGGGTACGGGGCCTGCCCGGAGCTGGAGGACCGGGCGAAGATCGCCGAGTTGCTGCGGCCGGAGCGGATCGGGGTGGTGCTGTCGGAGGAGTTCCAGCTGCACCCGGAGCAGTCCACGGACGCGATCGTGATCCACCACCCCGAGGCGAAGTACTTCAACGCGAGGTGACCATGTTCCGATCAGAAGTAGGCGAACCCAGCTACTCCTTCGAGTTCTTCCCGCCGAAGACCCCGGCCGGCGAGCTGTCGCTGTGGCGGACCATCCGCCGGGTCGAGGCGGTCGCACCGGCCTTCGTGTCCGTGACGTACGGTGCGGGTGGCTCCTCCCGGGAGCGGACGATCGAGACGGTCGAGCGGATCGCCAGTGAGACCACTCTGCGGCCGGTCGCCCACCTCACGGCCGTCGGTCACTCGGTCAGGGAACTCCGTTCATTCATTGGGCAGTTGGCCGATTCGGGGATCCGCGACGTGCTCGCTCTGCGTGGCGACCCGCCGGGCGATCCGGGCGGCCCTTGGGTCCGGCATCCAGAGGGCTTCGCGTATGCCGCCGATCTGGTCAGGCTGGTCAAGGAGTGCGGCGACTTCACGGTCGGCGTCGCTGCCTTCCCCGAGCGGCACCCGCGTTCCGAGAGTTGGGACGAGGACATCCGGCACTTCGTCGCCAAGTGCCGGGCGGGGGCGGACTACGCCATCACCCAGATGTTCTTCCGGGCGGAGGACTACCTGCGGCTGCGAGACCGGGTGGCCGCCGCCGGGTGCGACACCCCGATCATCCCGGAGATCATGCCCGCGACCAGCTTCTCGCAGATCGCCCGCTTCGCCGCTCTGAGCAACGCCACCCTCCCGCCGGAGCTCGCCCGGCAGTTGGAGGCGGCCGCCGGTGATCCCGGAGCCGGGCACCGGATCGGGGTCGACCACGCCACCGCGATGGCCGCCGAGTTGCTCGCCGAGGGCGCCCCGGGCCTGCACTACATCACGCTCAACAGCTCGACCGCGGCCGTGGAGATCCACCAGAACCTCGGCCTGCACCGGGCACCGTCCATCCTGACAGCCGTCTGACCCCCTAGGAGTGCACATGTCTTCCACCGCTGGTGATTTCAAGGTCGCCGACCTCTCCCTCGCGGCGTTCGGCCGCAAGGAGATCGAGCTGGCCGAGCACGAGATGCCCGGTCTGATGGCCATCCGCAAGGAGTACGCGGCCGCCCAGCCGCTGGCCGGTGCCCGGATCGTCGGCTCGCTGCACATGACCATCCAGACCGCGGTGCTGATCGAGACCCTGGTCGCCCTCGGCGCCGAGGTGCGCTGGGTCTCCTGCAACATCTTCTCCACCCAGGATCACGCCGCCGCCGCGATCGCCGCCGCCGGCATCCCGGTGTTCGCCTGGAAGGGCGAGACGCTGGAGGAGTACTGGTGGTGCACCGAGCAGGCGTTCACCTGGCCGAACGGCGAGGTGCCGAACATGATCCTGGACGACGGCGGTGACGCCACCCTGCTCGTCCACAAGGGACTCGAGTACGCCAAGGCCGGTGCGGTGCCGGACCCGTCGACGGCCGACAACGAGGAGTTCCGGATCGTCCTGGAGCTGCTGGCCGACAGCAAGCTCGACTGGGCCCGGATCGCCGGCGAGATCAAGGGCGTGACGGAGGAGACCACCACGGGTGTCCACCGCCTGTACGAGATGCACCGTGACGGCAAGCTGCTGTTCCCGGCGATCAACGTCAACGACGCGGTGACCAAGTCGAAGTTCGACAACAAGTACGGCTGCCGTCACTCGCTGATCGACGGCATCAACCGGGCGACCGACGTGCTGATCGGTGGCAAGGTCGCCGTCGTCGCGGGCTACGGCGACGTGGGCAAGGGCTGCGCGGAGTCGCTGCGCGGCCAGGGCGCCCGGGTGATCGTGACCGAGATCGACCCGATCTGCGCGCTGCAGGCGGCGATGGACGGCTACCAGGTGACCACCCTGGAGGAGGTCGTCGGAATCGCGGACATCTTCATCACCACCACGGGCAACAAGGACATCATCCTTGCCGAGCACATGGAGAAGATGAAGCACCAGGCGATCGTCGGCAACATCGGCCACTTCGACAACGAGATCGACATCGCCGGTCTGGCCAAGGTCCCGGGCATCGTGAAGACCGAGGTCAAGCCGCAGGTCCACGAGTGGCGCTTCGCGGACGGCCACACGATCATCATGCTGTCCGAGGGCCGTCTGCTGAACCTGGGGAACGCGACGGGCCACCCGTCCTTCGTGATGTCCAACTCCTTCGCGAACCAGACGATCGCGCAGATCGAGCTCTTCACGAAGACCGAGGAGTACCCGGTCGGCGTCTACGTGCTCCCGAAGCACCTGGACGAGAAGGTGGCCCGCCTCCACCTGGACGCCCTCGGCGTGAAGCTCACCGTCCTCTCCAAGGACCAGGCCGACTACATCGGCGTCCCGGTCGAGGGCCCGTACAAGCCCGAGCAGTACCGCTACTGATCCACCGAGGAGAACGCCATGGCAACGCCGACCACGGTCCAGACGCCCGTCGGGGCGTCAGAGGCCGTCCCGTCCGCCTTACTGGGAAGACCCCGCTGGTTCGTCACCCTGTTCGTGACGGACATGTGGGAGCGGTTCAGTTTCTACGGGATGCTGGCCATCCTCTTCCTCTTCGCCTCGGCCCCGGCGTCCCGGGGCGGGCTGGCACTGACGAACGCCGACGCCGGCATGCTCTTCGGCGCCTACACGGCCGCCATCTTCCTGGCCGCGCTGCCGGGTGGGTGGCTCGGTGACCGGGTGTTCGGCACCCGCCGGGCGACTCTGTACGGCGCGGTGGTCATCATGGTCGGGCATCTGCTGATGGCCGTGCCCACCGAGGTGACCGTCTTCGCCGGGCTGCTGTTCATCGCCGCCGGCACCGGCCTGCTCAAGCCGAACCTGGCGAGCCTGCTGAGCGCCTTCTACCCCCGGGGCGCGACGGCCGAGCGGGATGCCGGCTTCGCGATCTTCTACACGTCCATCCAGGTCAGCGCCCTGGTGGCGCCGCTGGTGGTGGGAAGCCTCGGGGAGGGGGTCAACTGGCACCTGGGGTTCGGTGTCGCCGCCGTCGGCATGGCCTTCGGGGTGTGGCAGTACGTGCGCGGGTCGGCCTCGTTCGGCGAGACCGGCCGGCTGCCCGAACGGCCGGCGACGGCGGTGGAGCTCCGCCGGGTGGGCCGGGCCTCGGCCGTGGCACTCGCCGCCGTGGTGGCGGCGTTCACCGCCGACGCGGTGGCCGGCACGTTCACCATCCGCCATGTGCTCCTCCTGGTCACGGTGCTGAGCGTGGTCGTGCCCATCCGGTGCTTCCGCGGCCTGCTCCGGAGCCCGGAGGTCTCACCCGCCGCCCGGGCCCGGCTCCGTACGTACATCTGGTTCTTCGTGGCCTCGGCGCTGTTCTGGGGCCTGCACGTCCAGGGCGGTTCGCTGCTCAGCCTGTTCGCCCGGGACTCCACCGACCGTGCGGTCCTCGGGGTCCGGTTGCCGGCCAGCTGGTTCCAGTCGGCCACGCCGCTGGCGATCCTGCTCCTGGCCCCGGTGTTCGCCTGGCTCTGGCTGCGGTACGGGCGCCGGATCAGCGCGGCCGTGAAGTTCGCGGTGGGGATGACGACGATGGGCTCGGCCCTGCTGCTGATCGCGTTGGCCGCCGAGTTCGCCCGGAGCGGCGGGCGGGTCTCACCGCTCTGGCTGGTCGGCACGTACCTCCTGATGGGAGCGGGGGAGGCGGCGTTGGCGCCGGTCGGCATGAGCGTCGCGGCCGCGGTCGCACCCACCGGCTTCCTGAGCCAACTGGTCGGGGTGTCCTGGCTGGGCGCCGGCATGGGGGCCGGCCTCGGCGGCGTCGCGCTGAAGGCCGCGGGCGGGAACGCTCCCGGGCCCGGGCTCTTCCTGCTCATGGGTGCGCTGTCGGTCGCGGCGGGCCTCGGACTCCTGCTGGCCGCCCGCCCGCTCGCCCGAAGGCTGGGCCTCTGAACCCTGCCCGTTGCACCTCACCCGTTGCACCTCACCTGTTGCACCTCACCCGTTGAACCCGGCCCGTGGACACCTAGGAGGCATTCATGAACATCGTCGATGTCGAACGCTCCGTCAGAAAGCGGCGTGGCAGCCATGGTTCGGGCTGCGGTGCGGTGTCCGCGGAGACGGCCAGGGCGGCGCGGGAGCAGGTCACCCACGCCGTGGCCAGGCTGTTCGAGGAGGTCAGCGGGCAGCGCTTCCAGGAGGCCGCCCTCCACATCCTCACCGATCAGGTGCCCGCCGAAGCCCAGGGTCGACCCAGCGTGGATGCGTGACGGCACCCGGCGGCAGTGTCTGGCCCGAGGTCGCAGGGCGCTCTCCTTCGGGAGGGCGCCCTGCTTCGTGCGCGGGGGCGGCGGCCGGGCGCGGGGGGTGGCCGAGGCGGAAGCCGACGCCCCGGACGGTGACGATCCAGGCGCTGGAGCCGAGCTTGCCGCGCAGGCTGCTGACGTGGGTGTCGACGGTGCGGCGGGACCAAGTGCCGCCCCAGACCTGGTGGATCAGCTGCTTGCGCGGGATGACGCTCTCGGGGTGCGAGGCCAGCAGGTGGAGCAGGTCGAACTCCTTGCGGGTGAGCTCGACCGGGCGGCCGGCCAGGGTGATCCGACGGGAGGCCGCGTCGATCCGCAGCGGCCCGTGGTCGATCAGGTCGGGCTGCTGGAGCCGGGGCGGCTGGGCCCGCCGCAGGACGGCGTCCATCCGGGCCGTCAACTCGCTGAGCCCGTACGGCTTGACCAGGTAGTCGTCGGCGCCGGCCCGCAGGCCGAGCACCCGGTCGAGCTCGCTGCCCCGGGCGGTGACGGCGATGACCGGGACGCAGCAGGCGGCCCGGATGCTCCGGCAGACCTCCAGGCCGTCCAGGTCGGGGAGTTCGAAGTCGAGCAGCACCAGGTCGACGCTCGGGTAGCGCCGGAGGGCGGCGGTGCCGGTGGCCACGCTCTCGGCCTGGTACCCGTGCCGGAGCAGGTCGGCGACCAGGGTGGCGGCGCTGCAGGCGTCGCTCTCGACCACGAGGACACGCAGGCCGAGGGGGTTGAGGGGGCTGAGGGGGCTGTGGGGGGTACGGGCGGGATCCAGCAGTGGCGTGGATTGCGTGCTCATGGTGCCTCCCCGTTGAGTAGCGTCCGCTTCGAGCATAAAAACCGGCCCGGATGCTGTCAAAGAACTTCTGGTCGGCCGGAGAAAACGGCCGTGGGGATTTCACGAGCTCTTAACAGTCCAGAAAGTTTAATAATAAACTACAAACCGGACCAGTGGATCGTGGCTGTTCGGATGTGGTGGGTCGAGTGAGAGTGACGGAGTGGGCCGAGCACTCTGTCAGGACGAGGTGGATCCGGGAAAGTCGGCGGGGGGAATTCAGTCGCCCGGCTCGGCGGGCCGTCGGAATCCCGCAGATATGACACAGCTCTGACATTGCGAGCCTTGAATGGTGCCCCCGCTCGGCTCAGGCTGGAGAAGGCCTCCCCCGTGGCCCCCGCACCGCTCCGGCGGATCCGCTGCCCCCCGATTCAGGAGAACGAGAGACGATGACCGCACTGACCACCGCCCTGGCCACGCCGAAGCTGTCGGCCACCTGGCGGGAACGGCCGGCGGCCCAGCAACCCGATTGGCCCGACGCGGCGGCGCTGAAGCAGGCGACCGAGGAACTGGCCGAGGCCCCGCCGCTGGTGGCCGGCGCCGAGGCGGCGCGGCTGCGCGAGCGGCTGGCCGCCGTGGCCCGCGGTGAGGCGCTGCTGCTCCAGGGCGGTGACTGCGCCGAGACCTTCGCGGCGGTGTCCGCGCAGTCCGTCCAGGGCAAGATCAGCACGCTGTTACAGATGTCCTCGGTGCTCACCTACGGCGCCGCGCTGCCGGTGGTCACCGTCGGCCGGCTGGCCGGGCAGTACGCCAAGCCCCGGTCGAAGCCGGTGGAGACCCGGGACGGCGTCACCCTGCCCGCGTACCGCGGCGACGCGGTGAACGGCTTCGGCTTCACCGCCGCCTCCCGCACCCCCGACCCGCAGCGGCTGCTGGCCACCTACCGGGCCTCGGCCCGCACGGTGGAGCTGGTCCGCGAGCTGACCGAGGGCGGCTACGCCGGGCTGGAGGAGGTCAACGCCTGGAACCGGGAGTTCGTGGCCGGCTCGCCGCTCGGGCCGCAGTACCGGCGGATCTCCGAGGGGATCGACCAGGCGCTGGGCTTCATGCGGGCCACCGGCGGGCGGCCGAGCGAGTTCGAGGGCGGGGAGTTCTTCGTCTCGCACGAGGGCCTGCTGCTCGACTACGAGGAGCCGCTGACCCGGTGGGACGAGGCCACCGGCCGCTGGTACGCGAGCTCCGGCCACCTGCTCTGGATCGGCGAGCGCACCCGTGACCTGGACGGCGCCCACGTCGAGTACTTCAGCCGGATCGCCAACCCGATCGCCGTCAAGCTCGGCCCGACGGCCACGGCGGACGACGCGCTCGCGCTGATCGACCGGCTCGACCCGGAGCGCGAGCCCGGCCGGCTCACCTTCGTGATCCGGATGGGCGTGGACCGCGTCCGGGAGGCGCTGCCGACCCTGGTGGAGAAGGTGACGGCCGAGGGGGTCACCCCGGCCTGGATCTGCGACCCGATGCACGGCAACACCATCGAGGCGCCCAGCGGCCACAAGACCCGCCGCTTCGACGACGTGCTCGGCGAGGTGCGCGGCTTCTTCGAGGTGCACCGCGAGCTGGGCACCCACCCGGGTGGCATCCACGTCGAGCTGACCGGTGACGACGTCACCGAATGCGTGGGCGGCGGCCACGAGTTGGACTTCCCCGACCTGCACCGCCGGTACGAGTCGACCTGCGACCCGCGGCTGAACCGCAGCCAGTCGCTCGACCTCGCCTTCCTGGTCGCCGAGTTCGCCGGCGGCGCCCGGTAGGGCGGGAAGCACCGACCGATTGACCGATCGTCGAATGCCCGGGCCGTCACGGCCCGGGCATTTGTGCGTTCGTACCAGCCGCGCCTCGGGTGGGCGGGCCCGGTGCCGGGCGTGCAAAGATTTGATGATCCTATTCTGTGGCCGCCCGACTGAATGGGTTTAAACCAGGGGGCGCGTGACTGATGGGGCGTGCGCCCCCCGTGCGCCGGGCTTCATGCGAACCTTTTACCTTTTGGCCCCTCCGTGGCCGACGGGCCGCACGCTCTCATCAAACCCACCTCGCTGACCTGCAGTTTTGCGAGTTGACGCAGACACGGGACGGTGGCTTTCGTGTGAATGGGGCGCATACGGAGTCCGTGAAACGGAGGTGGAAGTGGTGATTCCACCCCTCCGGAGGGCGTGAATGGGCGTTTGCTCGGACGACAAGAAACCAACCGGGCGGTATCGTTGTGGGCAGGGGCACTGACAGCCAGTAGCTGCCTGCCAACGGGAGGACCCGGCATGACAGTGGTGGAGGAAAGATCGGCGAATCAAGCGCCCGTCCCCATGGCGTCACTGGGGGGGGCTCGGGCGAGGGTGGCCGAGCTCGGGGAGATTCGCCGGAGCGTACAGGAGGGGCCCAGTGCCGCCGCCACCGAGGCGCAGCACAACAGGGGCAAGCTGACGGCCCGTGAGCGGATCGAACTGCTCTTGGACGAAGGGTCGTTCACCGAGGTGGAGCAGCTGCGCCGGCACCGGGCGGTCGGCTTCGGCCTGGAGGCCAAGAAGCCGCACACCGACGGGGTGGTGACCGGCTGGGGCACAGTACACGGCCGTACCGTCTTCGTCTACGCGCACGACTTCCGGATCTTCGGCGGTGCCCTCGGTGAGGCGCACGCCCAGAAGATCCACAAGCTGATGGACCTGGCCGAGGCCGCCGGGGCGCCGCTGGTCTCGCTCAACGACGGTGCGGGTGCCCGGATCCAGGAGGGCGTCTCGGCGCTGGCCGGGTACGGCGGGATCTTCCAGCGCAACACCCGCTCCTCCGGGGTGATCCCGCAGATCTCGGTGATGCTCGGCCCGTGCGCGGGCGGCGCGGCCTACTCGCCGGCGCTGACCGACTTCGTCTTCATGGTGCGGGACATCGCGCAGATGTTCATCACCGGCCCGGACGTGGTGCAGGCCGTGACCGGCGAGAAGATCTCGCAGAACGGCCTGGGCGGCGCCGACGTGCACTCGGAGATCTCCGGCGTCTCGCACTTCGCCTACGACGACGAGCAGAGCTGCCTGGCCGACGTGCGCTACCTGCTCTCGCTGCTGCCGCAGAACAACCGCGAGATGTCGCCGGTGGAGAAGAGCTGCGACCCGCCGGACCGCCGCTGCGAGAAGCTGCTCGACCTGGTGCCGGCCGACGCCAACCGGGCGTACGACATGCGCTCGGTGGTCGAGGAACTGGTCGACGACGGCGAGTACTTCGAGATCCAGCCGGGCTGGGCGGGCAACATCCTCTGCGTGTTGGCCCGGCTCGACGGCCACGTCACCGGCATTGTGGCCAACCAACCGCAGTCGCTGGCCGGGGTGTTGGACATCCACGCCTCGGAGAAGGCGGCCCGCTTCGTGCAGATGTGCGACGCCTTCAACATCCCGCTGGTGAGCCTGGTGGACGTGCCGGGCTTCCTGCCCGGGGTGGACCAGGAGCACGAGGGCATCATCCGGCACGGCGCCAAGCTGCTGTACGCCTACTGCAACGCCACCGTGCCGCGGATCCAGGTGATCCTGCGCAAGGCGTACGGCGGGGCGTACATCGTGATGGACTCCCGCTCGATCGGCACCGACCTCTCCTTCGCCTGGCCCACCAACGAGATCGCGGTGATGGGCGCGGAGGGCGCGGCGAACGTCATCTTCCGCCGTGACATAGCGGGTTCACAGGATCCGGACGCGACGCGGGCGCAGAAGATCAAGGAGTACAAGAGCGAGCTGATGCACCCGTACTACGCGGCCGAGCGCGGCCTGGTCGACGACGTGATCGACCCGGTCGAGACCCGCGCGGTGCTGATCCGCTCGCTCGCCATGCTCCGGCTCAAGCACGTCGAGCTGCCGTCCCGCAAGCACGGCAACCCGCCGGTCTGATGGGCGAGGAGCAGACCCCGGCGGATGTCACCGTCCGCATCCTGCGGGGCAACCCGGACGAGCTGGAGATCGCCGTGGTGACGGCGGTGCTGGCGGCGGCCGTCCGCGACGCGGAGCGGGCCGGCGCCGATGGCTCGACCGGTCGCGCGCGGCCCGGTTGGGAGCTGCGGGAGAAGGGCCGTCCGTCCTGGCGGAGCGGGCCATGAGCACGGCCGTCGAGATGGCCGACGAAGGGAGTGTCACCATGGCCCTCACCAGCTTCTCTCCTCGGGAGAGGACCTACTCGATCACCGAAGTGGAGCGGATCAGCGGCCTGGCGGCGCACACCCTGCGCTGGTACGAGCAGCTCGGGCTGATCGACGGCGTCCAGCGCGGCCCGGGCGGCAAGCGGGTGTACACCGCACGTCACCTGAACTGGCTGGAGTTCCTCTCCGGCGTTCGGGAAACCGGCATGAGCGTGGCCGACATGACGAGGTATGTGGCGCTGGCTCGGGAGGGTGACCGGACGATTCCCCTCCGGCGTCAAATGGTCGAGGAGCACCGTGCGCTCATCCGCCGGCGCTCCGACGAGCTGGCCTGCATCCTCCGCCAGCTGGACCAGAAGATCGACACCTACCGGCAGTTCGAGGAGGCCGCCGCAGTCGAGGCGGTGTGAGGTGGGCCACAGAATCGGCGCTCGCTTCAGGTGCACTTGAACCAACTAGCTTCGATCCAGCCGACGGATGTCATGTGAAACAGATCTGACGGACAGTCATCTTCCTTGCCGTCAATCCTGCAGTCGACGAACGACGTTCGGCATGACTCGACCGCATGGGACGACAATCGATTGGAGGGCAAATGACCAGCTCGTTCCTCGACCGGATGACCGGCTTCGGCGATGCCGAGGCGATTGTGTTCGACAACACGCGGTACAGCTACGCGTACCTGGTCCGCCGCACCGCCGACTGGCGCGAGTACCTGGACGCGCACGGGGTGCGCGCCGGCCACGTCGTGGTGCTGGAGAGCGTCAGCAGCGTCGAGGCCTGCGCCGGTCTGCTCGCGCTGATCGAGCGCGGGGCCATCGTGGTGCCGCTGACCCCGCTGCCGGCCGCCAAGCGCGCCGAGTTCCACGAGGTCGCCGAGGTCGAGGTGGTGATCGCGATCGAGGGCGAGGAGCGTGCCTGCGAGCACACCGGCCGCTCCTCCGAGCGCGAGCTCTACCAGCAGCTGCGCACCGCCGAGGTGCCCGGTCTGGTGCTGTTCAGCTCCGGCACCACGGGGCGCAGCAAGGCCACCGTGCTCGACTTCTCCAAGGTGCTGGCCAAGTACGGCGCGCCGACCCGGCCCAAGCGCACGCTGGCCTTCCTCAACCTGGACCACATCGGCGGGATCAACACCCTGCTGCACACGCTCAGCCAGGGCGGCGCGCTCATCACCATCCCCGAGCGCACCCCCGAGACGGTCTGCGCGGCGATCCAGGAGCACCGGGTCGAGGTGCTGCCCACCACCCCGACCTTCCTCAACATGCTGCTGATCTCGGGCGCCTACCAGCGCTACGACCTCACCTCGCTCGGTCTGATCACCTACGGCACCGAGCCGATGCCGCTCGGCACCCTGCAGAGCCTCAAGAAGGCGATGCCGGACGTGCGGTTCAAGCAGACCTACGGGCTCTCCGAGCTCGGCATCATGCCGACCAAGTCGAAGAGCGACGACACCCTCTGGGTGAAGCTCGGCGGCGAGGGCTTCGAGTACCGGATCACCGACGGGGTGCTCTGGATCCGCTCGGACATGGCGATGCTCGGCTACCTCAACGCGCCGGCGCCCTTCGACGAGGAGGGGTTCTTCAACACCCAGGACGCGGTCGAGGTGGACGGCGAGTACGTCCGGATCCTCGGGCGGAAGTCGGAGATCATCAACGTCGCCGGGGAGAAGGTCTACCCCAGCGAGGTGGAGAACGTGCTCCTGGAGATCCCGGTGATCGCCGAGGCCACCGTCTCCGGCCGGCCGAGCCCGGTCACCGGCATGGTGGTCAAGGCCACCGTCACGGTCTCCGAGGAGATCGACCGGCGCGAGCTCACCCGCCTGGTCCGCGAGCACTGCGGCCGCCGCCTGGAGGCCTTCAAGGTGCCGGTGGTGGTCGAGATCGCCGAGGCCGCGCAGCACAACGACCGGTTCAAGAAGATCCGGAGCGCGGCATGAGCACCGCCCAGCTGGAGCACCCGACCGAGGCCCCGCTCGCGGAGCCGCAGGAGGCCGCGCCCGTCCGGGACGACCGCCGGGTCGCCGTGATCAGCGGCGGCAGCCGCGGGCTGGGCCGCGTGCTGGCCGAGAAGCTGCTGGCGGACGACTGGCGGGTGGCGACCTTCAGCCGCAGCGCCAACGAGTTCACCGCCAAGACCGCCGACTACGACCCCGAGTCCTTCTTCTGGGAGGCCGCCGACCTGAGCGACCCGCAGAGCATGCGGGCGTTCGTGCGGCAGGTCTCCAAGCGCTTCGGCCGGATCGACCTGCTGGTCAACAACGCCGGGGTGCTGCACCAGGAGCTCTTCCTCACCACCACCCCCAGGAACATCGAGTCCCTGGTCACCAACAACCTGATCGCGCCGATCACCCTCACCCAGGCCTGCGCCCGGCTGATGGTGCGCAGCGGCGGCGGCAACGTCGTCAACATCTCCTCGATCAACGCGATCCGCGGCTACCGGGGAGTGGCGGTCTACGCCGCCGCCAAGGCCGGCCTGGACGGCTTCAGCCGCAGCCTGGCCCGCGAGCTCGGCGCCTTCAACATCCGGGTGAACTCGCTCGTGCCCGGCTTCTTCGACAGCGACATGACCGCCGAGGTCACCGAGCGCAACCGTGACCGGATCCAGCACCGCACCCCGCTGGGCCGGCTGGGGACGGTCGACGAGATCGCCGACGCAGTCCTCTTCCTCACTTCTCCCAGGGCTCAGTTCGTCACCGGACAGTCCCTGGTCATCGACGGAGGCATCACATGCTGACCACCGAGCAGATCCAGGCCCTGATCGAGCAGGAGATCCGGGCGCTGCTGCTGGACGCCGACACCGGCGCGGAGCAGCTCACCATCGACGACGAGCTGTTCAAGTTCGGCCTCAACTCGCTGATGCTCGCCCAGCTGCTCATCCAGCTGGAGGCGGAGCTGGGCGTGGACCCGTTCGCCGAGCAGGTCTCGATCACCGACGTGCGGTCGATCAGAGACCTCGTGGACGCGTACGAGCAGGCCCTGCGGACCACGGCCGGGGTCTGACCGTGCCCGCCAAGGAGCAGCTGCTGCTGCACTCCATCGACGACTACCTGGGGCCGGGGGAGACGCGGTTCTTCTCCCGCGGGTACCAGCGGGCCGGGTACGACGTGCACGCGCTCGTGGCCACCCCGGCCGGGGCCGAGGAGCCCGGGGTGCGCGGCACCCTGGACCTCGACTACCCGGCCGACTGGTCCAAGAAGAAGGACGGCGACCTCCGGCCGCACCTGAGCACCGTCGACGCGCTGGTGCTCGGCGTGCAGCTGGCCGAGCTCCACCTGGCCCACGCCTACGGGCTCGGCCCGGTCGAGCGCCGGTCGGTGCGGCTGCGCAAGGTCTCGATGCGGGCGGGCACCACGCCGCAGGAGGACCTGACCGGGGTGCCGCTGACCGGTCGCCTGGTCGGTACGGAGGCCGACCAGGAGGCGGCCGGCGGCCACCGCTCCAGCTACGAGTGCACCGTCGGCAAGCTGGTGGTGCGCTGCACCATCGAGCACCCGGTCACGGCCGAGGCCACCGCCGAGGCCCGCTGGGATTCGCTCACCGACGCCCTTGGCCCGGGTGAACCCCGGTTCTACGGCGAGGGGTTCAAGCTCCGCCGGCACACCATCGAGGACGTCCGGGTGGACACCGAGGAGCTCAGCGCCGCGGCCGCCGTCCGGTTCACCCCGGTCGAGGGCAGCCCCGCGCCCGTCGAGGGCATCGAGGGCGACGGGCAGCCGTCGGTCTCGCTGGTGGACTGCTTCGTGGTCAACCTCCAGCTGGCCCAGGTGCTGATGTACGAACTGGACTCGATCACCCGGGCGGAGAGCAACACGCTCTGGATGATGCAGACCGTGCTGACCGCGCCCGAGCTGCGGGAGCCGCTGCCCGCCGCCGAGGAGCCGCTGGCCGCGACCGCCGCGATCACCGACAAGCGGCTGCTGCCGCTGCGCGGCGGACGCTGGCGCAGCGTCGGCATCCAGGGCCGCCTGGCCGGTGTCGAGATGCGCTGCACCTTCGCGCACGAGCTGCCGGAACGGGTCGCCGCCACCGCGACCTGACCGGCCCCGCCCTCCCCCCGCGACCTAGGAGACCACCATGCGCATCTCGATTTCCGGCACCTACTCGGCCGGCAAGACCTCGACGGCGATCGCGCTGTCGTACCTGACCGGCATCCCCCGCTCGCCCGCCAAGACCATCCGCGAGATCATGCCCGACGCCGTGCCCGGCAAGGCGCTCACCGAGGTGACGCCCGCCGAGTACATACAGCTGGCGGTCCGCCGCCACGTCGGTCGCGCGGTCAACGAGGCGCTGCTGGGCGACAGTTTCATCGCCGACGGCTCCTCGCTCCAGGAGTGGACCTACGCCGCCGCCCGCGTCCAGTACGGGATGGACCCGGGGGCCTTCGTGGACGGCCCGCCGCCGGCCAAGACCGCCGAGATGGCCTTCTTCGAGGACGTCACCGCCCAGTTGGGGCACGCCTTCAAGCAGCACGTGAAGGAGTCCTTTGACGGCTTCGTCCACCTGCGCAACGAGTTCAAGCTCTCCGCCGACGGCCACCGGCCGATGAACGAGCAGTTCCGCACCGCCTGCGACGACATGCTGCTCGAGGCGCTGGACGAGCTGGAGATCCCGTACCACGTGATCGAGGGCACCACGGCCGAGCGCCTGGAGAAGATCGTGGCCGTCTTCGACCTCCCCACCATCCGCACCATCGACGAGGCCATCGCGCTGGCCGCCGAGGACTACTCGAAGATCGACTGGCGCCTCGAGAAGGAGCGCACCCAGAGCGTGGCAGCGGCCGCGGCTTCCGCCGCCGCCTGAGTGCCACTCAGGGCCGGGTCACCCGCCCGGTGACCCGGCCCTGAACAGCCGAAGGAACGGGCGCGGCCCGACAGAGGACCGGCCTCGATCCAGAGCCCAACCACAAGAAGGGATCCGAGCCATGTCGCTCACCCGAGACGAGGCCCCGGTGACGCGGGCCACCGGGCCGCAGCCGGCGGCCTCCGCGCCCGCGGCCGAGGAGCCGTACGCCCGTCGGTGGCTGATGCTGCCGGTGCTTCTGCTGGCCATGTTCATGGCCCAGTTCGACCTCTACGTCGTCAACGTCGCCGCCCCCTCGCTGGAGCACGACCTGCACGCCGGGCAGGCCGCCCTCGAACTCATCGTGGCCGGCTACGCCTTCACCTACGCGAGCGGTCTGGTCACCGGCGGACGCCTGGGCGACCTGTTCGGCTCGCGCCGACTCTTCCTCTGGGGCACGGCGGCCTTCACCGCCGCCTCGCTGCTCTGCGGCATCGCCCAGAACCCGGGCGAGCTGGTCGCCTTCCGGCTGATCCAGGGCCTGACCGGTGCCGCGATGGTGCCGCAGGTGCTCGCGCTGATCACCGCCACCTTCCCGCCGACCGAGCGGGCCAAGGCGCTCTCCTGGTTCGGCGTCACGGTCGGCGTCGGCGCGGTGGCCGGTCAGGTGCTGGGCGGCGCGCTGCTCCAGGCCGACGTGTTCGGCCTCGGCTGGCGGGTGATCTTCCTGATCAACATCCCGATCGGCCTGATCAGCCTGGGCTTCGCCCAGAGCCTGCTGCCCCGCAAGCGCGCGGCCGGCACCCAGAAGCTCGACCCGGTCGGTGCCGTCGGCATCTCCGGCAGCCTCGCGCTGGCGCTCATCCCGCTGGTGCTGGGCCGCACCGAGCACTGGCCGGTCTGGACCTGGATCATGCTGATCCTCTCCGCCCCGGTCATGGCCGTCACCCTGGCCTACGAGAAGAAGCTCACCGCCAAGGGCGGCCAGCCGCTGCTCAACCTCTCGCTCTTCAGCGACCGGGCCTTCACCCGCGGTCTGATCGTCTCCATCGCGATCTTCACCGGCTTCTTCAGCTTCATGTTCGCGCTGACCCTGGTGCTGCAGTCCGGCCTCGGCCTGACCCCGCTCCAGTCCGGCCTGACCTTCACCCCGCTGGGCGTGGCCTTCTCGGTCGCCTCGATCACCTCCCAGCGGATCGTGGCCCGCCACGGCGGCCGGATCATCACCACCGGTGCGACCATCGCCGTGATCGGCATGATCGCCATCCTGATCGACCTCAAGGTGTCGGGTGCCGCGACCACCGCCCCGCGCCTGATCGGCCCGATGGTGCTGATCGGCTTCGGCAACGGCCTGGCCGTGCCGGCCCTGATCGGCGCGGTGCTGGCCGGCATCAAGCCGCAGCAGGCCGGTGCCGCGGCCGGTGTGCTCACCACCGCCCAGCAGTTCGCCAGCGCGGTGGGCGTGGCCGCCCTCGGCTCCGTCTTCTTCGCCGCCGTCGGCAGCAAGCACGGCCCCGCCGCCTACGCCTCCGCCCTGGAGTGGGTGGCCGCGATCGGCCTGGTCCTGGTCCTGATCGCCATCGGGGTCAGCATCAAGCTGCCCCGCCCGGCCCGCAAGTAAGCCCGGCCGCCCGGCCGGCCGACCCCCGGCCGGGCCCCACCCCCAGCCCGCAGCAGCCCCTGAGAGGCACCCCATGACGACCGTCCCGTCCGGCACCTCCACCGAGGCCCGCAAGGCCAAGATCACCCTGCTCTTCGAGAGCATCATCACCAAGGGTGAGCTGGAGCTGGCCGACGAGATCTTCCACGAGGACTTCTACTGGCCGCAGTTCGACCTGCGCGGCCCCGAGGGCGTCCGGACCTGGGTCCGGGCCTTCCTGACCGCCTTCCCGGACATGGTCGACCTGGTCCAGGAGCAGGTCGCCGAGGGCGACATGGTGGTCACCCGGGTCAAGTGCGAGGGCACCCAGACCGGCCCGTTCCGCGGCCTGCCGCCGACCGGCAAGCGGGCGGTCTTCACCGCCATCGGCATCGACCGCTTCGAGGGCGAGAAGGTCATCGAGCGCTCCGCGCACTTCGACATCGTCGACCTGATGCGCCAGCTCGGCCACACCACGCTCGAGGTCCCGCCGGTCAACAACCCGTGACCCCGGCCGGGCCCGGCCACCGCGCCGGGCCCGCCGGTCACCCGGCCGGGCCGGTACGACACCGGCTCGCACCACCAGTCGGTACGGAAAGAGGGCAACCCGCCTGAGGAGAGGGCAATGCTGCCTTATAGGAGAGGGCAATGAAACCGGCACCGTTCGTCTACGTCCGCCCCGACACCGTCGAGGAGGCGGTGGCCTTCCTGGCCGAGCACCAGGGCGAGGCCCGGGCCCTGGCCGGTGGCCAGAGCCTGATCCCGCTGCTGCACCGCCGGCTGGTGCGCCCCACCGCGGTGGTCGACCTGGCCCGCCTCGACGGCCTGCGCCACCTGACCCCGACCGACGGCGGCCTGCGGATCGGCGCGCTCACCCGGCACGCCGAGATCGAGCGCGGCACCGACCCGGCGCTGCGCGCGGGCTTCCGCACCCTCCCCGAGACCGCCCGGCTGATCGGCCACCAGCCGGTCCGCACCCGCGGCACCTTCGGCGGCACCCTGGCCCACGGCGACCCGAGCGCCGAGTGGTGCCTGCTCGCCGTCCTGCTGGACGCCGAACTCACCGCCCTCGGCCCGGCCGGCTCCCGCACCATCGCCGCCGAGTCCTTCTTCACCGGCGCCTTCCGCACCGCGCTGCGCCCGGACGAACTGCTGGTCGAGGCCCACCTCCCGTACGCGGCGCCGACCGCCGCACTGGTCGAGTACGCCCCCCAGCGCCACCAACTCCCGCTGGTCGCCGCGGCCGCCGCCGTGACGCTGACCGGCTGCGGCCGGATCGCCACCGCGCAGATCGCGCTGGCCGGCGTGGCCGACCGCCCGGTGCGGGCCAGGGCCGCCGAGCAGGCCCTGATCGGCGGCATCCCCGAGGACCGCCTGCTGGAGCACGCCGGGCTGCTCGCCACCCGTGACCTCGAGCCGGCCGACGACGCCCGCGCCAGCGGCGGCTACCGCCGCGAACTGGCCGCCGTGCTGCTGGCCCGGGCCGTCCGGGTCTCGCTGGCCCGCTGCGCGGAGGCAGCCCGGGAGGCGCAGGCCCTGCAGGAGGCGGAGATCGCCAAGGAGGCCGCCCGGGAGGCCGCCCGGGAGGCCCAGGTGTTGGCCGAGGCCACCGCCACACTGAGAACGGAGGTGGGCGTCGCATGACCACCACGCCCGAGATCCCTGCGGTGGCAACCGAGTTGACCGTCAACGGCGAGCCGCACGCGCTCCACCTCGAACCCCGCCGTAGCCTGGCCGACGTGCTCCGCCGCGACCTGCGGCTGACCGGCACCCAGGTCGGCTGCGAGACCGGCGCCTGCGGCTCCTGCACCGTGCTGGTGGACGGCGAGCCCGTCCGCTCCTGCCTGCTGCTCGCCGTGCAGGCCGACGGCTGCGCCGTGGAGACGGTCGAATCCCTCACCGTGGACGGCAAGTTGAGCCCGCTGCAGCAGGCGTTCAGCGAGCAGTCCGCGCTGCAGTGCGGCTTCTGCACCCCCGGCTTCCTGATGCTCTGCACCGCGCTGCTGCGCGAGGAGCCAGCGCCGAGCGGCCCCCGGGTGCGCGAGTGCCTGTCGGCCAACCTCTGCCGCTGCACCGGCTACGCGCCCATCGTCGCGGCCGTCGAATCGGTCAACCTCTCTACCGAGGAGCAGAGTTGAGCGCCATCGGAGCCGACGTGACGCGCCTGGAGGACGACCGGCTGCTGCGCGGCTGGGGCCGGTTCCACGACGACGTGATCCGCCCCGGCCAGCTCTGGCTGCGGATCGTGCGCTCCCCGCTCGCGCACGCCCGGATCCTCGCCGTGCACACCGAGGAGGCCGCCGCGGCCCCCGGCGTGGTCGCCGTGCTGACCGCCGCCGACCTGGCCGGGCTGCCCCGGATCCCGGTCCGCCAGCCGCACCCCGGCATCGACTTCGCCCCCTACCTCCAGCCGGTGCTGGCCACCGAGTGGGTCCGCTACGCGGGCGAGCCGATCGCCGCCGTCCTGGCCGACGACCCCTATCTCGCCGAGGACGCCGCCGAGTTGGTGCGCCTGGAGGCCGAGGAGCTGCCCATCTCGATGGACGCCCGCTCCGGCACCGAGCTGCGCCCCGACTGCTGGGGCGGGCAGCGCGCCGAGGTCGGCGTGGTCGAGTTCGGCTACGGCGAGGTGGACGAGGTCTTCGCCACCGCCCCGCACGTGGTCTCGGTGGACCTGAAGATCGGCCGGCACAGCGGCACCCCGCTGGAGGGGCGCGGCCTGGTCGCCGAGTGGGACGAGCGCGAGCAGCGGATGACCGTCTGGGGCGCCTCCAAGGTGCCGTACTTCAACCGGCGCATCCTGGCCGGGATGCTCGGCATCGCCGAGCACCAGATGCACATGAAGGAGGCCGACTCCGGCGGCAGCTTCGGCATCCGGGGCGAGCTCTACCCCGAGGACGTGCTGGTGCCGCTGCTCTGCCTGCGCACCGGCCGCCCGGTGAAGTGGTCCGAGGACCGGATCGAGCACATGACAGCGGCCAACCACGCCCGCGAGCAGGAGCACCGGATCGAGCTCGCCTTCGACGCCGAGCACCGGCTGCTCGGCCTGCGCGACGAGGCCTGGCAGGACACCGGCGGCTACATCCGCACCCACGGCGCCGTGGTGGCCGCGCTCACCGCCGCGATGATCTGCGGCCCGTACCGGCTGCCCGCCTGCCGCTCCCGGGTGCACATCGTCACCACCAACAAGACCCCGGTCGGCACCTTCCGGGCCCCCGGCCGGTTCCAGAACAACTTCGTCCGGGAGCACGCCTTCGACCTGGCGGCGACCCAGCTGGGCGTCGACCCGGTGGAGTTGCGCCGGATGAACCTGCTGGACGCCACCGAGCTGCCGCACCGCCGCCCGATGGGCATCTTCGGCGCCCCGATGCTGCTCGACGGCGGCGACCACCTGGGCCACTTCGACAAGGGCCTGGCCGCGTTCGGCTACCAGGAGTGGCGCGCCGAGGCCGCCGCCGCCCGGGCCGAGGGCCGGCTGGTCGGCACCGGCTGCGCGGTGATGCTGGAGAAAGCCGGGCTCGGCCACGACAGTGCCGTGGTGGACGTGGGCGTCACCGGCGCCGTGCGGGTCGCCATGGGCGGGGTCACCGTCGGCCAGGGCATCGAGACCGCGATGGCGGCCATCGTGGCCGAGGAGTTCGACCTCCCGGCCTCGGCCGTCAAGGTGGTGCTCTCCGACACCGACATCCTGCCCGACGGCGCCGGCACCTTCGCCAGCCGCTCCACCGTGGTCGGCGGCAGCGCCGTCAAGCTCGCCGCCGAGGCGGTGGCCCGCAAGGCCCGCCGGGTGGCCGCTACCCTGCTCTCGGTGGAGGAGGCCGAACTGGTCTTCCGCGCCGGTGCGTTGGTCGTCGCGGCGGAGCCGGAGCGGCAGCTGACGCTCGGCCAGATCACCGGCGCCTGCTTCACCCCGCAGTTCCTGCGCACCGGCGAGGAGCCCGGCCTGATCGGCCGCGGCACCTACGTGGCCGACGGGATGACCTACCCCTACGGCGCCCACTACGTGCAGGCCGAGGTCGACCCGGGCACCGGCGGGGTCACCCTGCTGCGCTACGGGGTCAGCTACGAGATCGGCCGCGCCGTCCACCCGGCCTCCGTGCACGGGCAGTTGCTCGGCGGCACGGTGCAGGGCATCGGCGGCGCCCTGCTCGAGGAGTTCCACTACGACGAGCGCGGCCTGCCGCTCTCCGTCACCCTCGACGAGTACCGCTGGCCCCGGCTGACCGACCTGCCGGACATCCGGATCGAGGTGTACGAGGACTCGCCCGCCCCCGGCAACCCGCTCGGCGTCCGCGGCGCGGGCGAGGGCGGCACCGCGGGGGCCGGCGCGGCGATCGCCAACGCCGTCCGCGACGCCCTCCAACTCCACGGCGACGTGGGCGCCCTGCCGCTCCACCCGGAGCGGGTCAAGGCACTGCTGCGCCGCCCCCGGGGCTGAACCCCCGCCGGGCCCGGTGCCGCCCCCGGCCACCGGGCCCGGCCGCGCCACCCGCCGGCCTGTCCGTACCGCTGTTGTGACGCCGTACCGCTTCCGTCCGCTCATGCCGTCCTTTCACGGGGAGAACTCCATGACCACGCAGGTGAGCACGGAGCCGGCCACCCGGCTGCCGCTGATACCCCTCGACCTCGCCGCCGCCGATCTGCCGGCCGCCGTGACCGACTTCGTCCGCTGGGAGCTGGGCCGACTCCTCGACCTCGCACCGGAGTTGGTCGACCTGATCGGCGAGCCGATGACCAGCCTGGGCGTGGGCTCGGTGGCCGGCCTGGAGCTCCAGCGCCGGCTGGAGGCCGCGCTGCCGGTACGGATCAACCTGCCCCGGCTGCTCGGTGCGCAGAGCGCCACGGTGCTGATCGACGACCTGGTGGCGCAGCTCGCCGCCCGCCGGGCCGAGTCGGCCGAGCCGGTCGGGTCGGCGGCGGGTCGATGAAGGCGCTCCGGGACGGCCAGGTCGACCTCTGGTTACTGCGGCAGCCGGAGCGGGGCACCGCGCTCGGCGGCAGCCTGGACCTCTCCGAACTCGACGCGGCGGAGCTCGGCCGCACCAGCGTCTGCCGCACCAAGCCGAACGGCTTCCTCTACACCTCGGCGCACATCGCGCTCCGCCGGCTGCTCGGCGGCTACCTCGGCACCCCGCCCGGCGAGCTCACCTTCACCCGTGAGCCCTGCCCCGGCTGCGGCGAGCCGCACGGCCGCCCGGCCCTGGCCACCGCGCCGTCCTTCGTCCCCGACCTCACCGTCACCGACCTCGCGGGCCGGCCGCACCGGCCGGCCGCCGCCGAGCCGCCGCTGCACTTCTCGCTCTCGCACAGCACCGGCATGGTGCTGGTCGGCGTGGCCCTGGCCCCGATCGGGGTGGACGTGGAGAAGCTGCCCAACCCCGAGACCATCACCACCTGTGCGCCGGCCTTCCACCCGGCCGAGCAGGTCGAGCTCTCCACCGTCGCCGAGGCCGAACGGCGCCTGGTCTTCGGCCAGTTGTGGACGCGCAAGGAGGCGTACCTCAAGGCCCTGGGCACCGGCCTGAGCCGCCCCCTCGACCTCGACTACCTCGGCCGCGACCTCACCCGCCGCCCGGCCGGCTGGTCGCTGCTCGACCTCCCCTGCGGCCCGGCCCACAGCGCGGCCGCCGCGGTCCGCAGCGCCACCCCGGTGGTCGCCACCCTCCGCTGGCTGGAGATGGAGTCGCTCTACCCGGGCGGCACCATCGACCTCGACGCCCCCGCGGCCACCGTCGGCGCCACCCCGGAGCCGGTACCGGTCCCGGGCTGAGCCCGCCCGGGCCGGGCCGATCACGGGCGGCCGGACCGCCCTCGCCCCCAGGACCGTCGAAGACCGCCGGGAGCAGCTGCCTCCCGGCGGTCCGCCGCGCCGCCCGCTAGGGGCTGTCCGGCCGATCACGCCGGGCGGTCGCCGCCGGGGCACGCGCCCTCCTTGCCCGGCATCGGGCAGGAGGGGCCCTTCGACGACTTCTCCTCAGTCGCCGATGCTCCGCATGGACTCGCCCCCAGCCTTCGGCCGGGAGGTACCCCCGCGTCGGCGCCGCCGATGCACGCGCCCTCCTTGCCCGCCAACGGGCAGGAGGGGCCCTCCAACGACGCCCGCTGATCCGACGTGATCGGCCGGACAGCCCCTCGGGGCACCGCTGCTCCGCCCCGCCCTTCCGCCGACCCCGTGAGGAGACCCCGCGCCATGCAGGACATCGCCGAGCAGTTGCTCGCCTGGCACTCCTCCGGGCGCACCTACGCGGTGGCCACCGTCGTCGGGGTCTCCGGCAGCGCCCCGCGTGACCCGGGCGCCGCGCTGGCCGTGGACGCGGCCGGGGAGGCGATCGGCTCGGTCTCCGGCGGCTGCGTCGAGGGGGCGGTGTACGCCCTCTGCGAGGAGGCCATCGCCAGCGGCCGGCCCGTGCTCGAACACTTCGGCTACAGCGACGCGGACGCCTTCGCCGTCGGCCTGACCTGCGGCGGGCTGCTCGACGTGTTCGTCCAGCCGGTCACCCCCGGGGCCGATCCCGGCCTGGACGCCGCGGTCGCCCACCTCGCCGCCGGTACGCCGGTCGCACTCGCCCGGGTGGTCGAGGGCCCGGCCGCCCTGCTCGGGGTGGGCCTGGCCGTCACCGCCGAGGGCCACCACGGCTCGCTCACCGGTGCGCTGGAGCGCGCCGCCGTGGCCGAGGCCCGGGCCATGCTCGACGCCGGCCGCACCGGCAGGCTGGTCCTCGGCCCGGACGGCCGCCCCTGCGACGACCGCGGCCTGGGCACCGTCACCTTCTTCGTCGAGTCGCACGTGCCGCCGCCCCGGATGCTGGTCTTCGGCGCGATCGACTTCGCCGCCGCCGTGGTCCGGATGGGCAAGTTCCTCGGGTACCACGTGACGGTCTGCGACGCCCGTCCGGTCTTCGCCACGGCCCGGCGCTTCCCCGAAGCCGACACAGTCGTGGTCGACTGGCCGCATCGGTACCTCGACACCCAACTCGACCGGATCGACGGCCGTACCGTGCTGTGCGTGCTCACTCATGACGCCAAGTTCGACATCCCGCTGCTGGAGCGGGCGCTGCGCCTGCCCGTCGGCTACGTCGGCGCCATGGGATCCCGGCGCACGCACCAGGACCGCAACCGTCGACTGTGCGAAGTCGGCCTCACCGAGGCCGAGATCGGCCGGTTGCGCTCACCCATCGGCCTCGACCTCGGTGCCCGGACGCCCGAGGAGACGGCCGTCTCCATCGCCGCCGAGATCGTCGCGCTGCGGCGCGGCGGCGGTTGCCTTCCCCTGGCCGCCCACGCCGGCCCGATCCACCACGACCTGTTGCGAGCCGCTGAAACCCTCCCCACTGTCAACGCCGCCAGAGCGGCTTGAGGAGCCCAACACCATGAGCCAGTCGTCCGCGAGCCGTGGCCTGCGCGTACTCCGCGAGGCCACAAACCCGGAGGCACCCGAGCTGACCCTGCTGCTGATGCA
Source organism: Kitasatospora sp. MMS16-BH015 (assembly GCF_002943525.1). NCBI lineage: Bacteria > Bacillati > Actinomycetota > Actinomycetes > Kitasatosporales > Streptomycetaceae > Kitasatospora > Kitasatospora sp. MMS16-BH015. The sequence goes on from NZ_CP025394.1 coordinate 4,903,342, forward strand.
CCATGCCGGTGGATCAGCCGTCTCCTGGGTGCCCTTTGAGTCCCAACTCCCGGCCGATTGGCGGGTGGTGGCCCTGGAGCTGCCCGCTCGGGTGACCTCTCCGGCCGAGCCGGGGTGCCGCTCGACCATGGAGGCGGTGCACTGGCTGAAGGCGGCTCTCGGTGGCGAACTGACCGGCCCGTACGCGATCTTCGGGCACAGCATGGGCGCCCTGGTGGCGTACGAGCTGGCCCGGGCCCTGGAGTGGCAGGGCAACGGCCCCTGCTGGCTCGGCGTCTCCGGGCTGGCCGCGCCCCGGCTGCTGGGCGGCGGCGAGCGGCGCGACTACTGGAGCCAGGACCAACTGGTCGACTTCATGCGGGACTTGGGCGGCATCCCGGAGAGCGCCTTCCGCTCGCCGGCCCTGGTCAGCCGGATGGTCCGCACCCTGCGCCGCGACCTGGCGATCGTGGACAGCTACCAGTACAGCGACTGCCTCCCGCTGCGCACCCCGATCTCGGTCTTCTCCGGCGCGGAGGACGACCTGGCCGGGCCTTCGCTCACCCTGCCCTGGTCCAGCCACACCTCGGCCCCCACCACCTTCCACACCTACCCGGGCCGCCACTTCTACCTGTTCGACCGGATCGCCGAGATCTGCGACCAGATCACCCTCGACCTGACCCGCGCCCGCACCCCGCAGGCCGCATAGGGCCGCTCTTGCGGATCACACCGGCCCCCGGGAGTGCTGCTCCCGGGGGCCGGCCGCGTGGTGAGAAAGTTCTCCGGTCCGCACGACATTCCGGGGCTCCCGCGTCGTCATGAGGAGTGGACGGGGGATCACGGCGCGAGCGGACGGGGCGGGAGCCGAGTGAAGGCAGCACGCGAGGACGAGTACCTGGAATTCGTGGCCGCACGGGCGAAGGCGCTGTACCGCTCGGCGTACGCGCTGGCGGCGGGGGACGCGCACCTGGCCGAGGACTTGGTGCAGGAGACGCTCAGCCGGGTGTACGTGCACTGGCACCGGGTGGGCGCGGCCGACAGCCCGGCGGCCTACGCGCAGACGGTGCTGTTCCGCACCTTCGTGAGCCTGCGCCGCCGGCGCAGCACCACCGAACGCCCCACCGGCTACCTGCCGGACGGTGAGGCTGTCGGCCCGGACAGCGCGCTGCGGGTCACCCTGCTCGACGCCCTGGCCCAGCTGCCGCCCAAGGACCGGGCGGTGCTGCTGCTGCGGTACTGGGAGGACCGCAGCATCGAGGAGACGGCCGAGATGCTCCGGCTGAGCAGCAGTGCCGTCCGCTCCCAGGGCACCCGCGCCCTCACACGGGTCCGCGCGCTGCTCGGCGACAGCCTTGCCGACCTCGTGCCGCACTGAGCGAGTCCGCCACCTCCTTCGACCACGACCGAAAGGTGCCTTCGGCATGCCCTTCGAGAACGACTTCTCCCGTGCCCTGGACCACACGACCGACGCCCTCGATCCCGACCTCGGCCTCTTCCTGACCGGCGCCGTCCAGCGCGGGCGCCGCCGCAAGCGCCGTCGCAACGCTGCGATGGCCGCCGGGGTCGGGGTGGCCGTCGGCTCGCTGGCCCTGGCGACCGGCCTGCTGCCCGGCCCGCTGCTCGGGGTGCACCCGGCCGGGGTGGCGGCCGCCCCCGCCGCGACGCCGAGCCGGTCCGTGCTCGCCGGCTCCCATCTGATCGGGCTGATCGAGGACATGTACCCCTCGGTGGCCTTCAACCGCAGGGCCGGCCAGGACACCGACCCCAGGAACGAACCCGAGGTCGCCCACGCGAGCGTGATCGTCGACGACGGCCGAGGCGGTTTGATGGCCGAGGTCTCCGCCACCAAGGTCTCGGGCGCCGGGCCGACCTGCCTCGGGACTCCCGCCGGCGACACCTGCACGCTTGCCGAGTCGCCGAGGGGCGACGCCTCGGTGCTGGCGGAGCAGAGCACGGTCGGGCAACTGTTCAACGGCCAGGCCGCCCTGCGCTGGACGGTCACGGTGACCATGAAGGCGACCGGCGCCCAGCTCAGGTTCACCCAGTCGAACCTCCCGCTCGGCGGCGGCCCGGCCCCGACCGGCGCCACCCCGCGGCTCAGCGATCAGCAGGTGGTCGCCGCCCTCACCGGCCCGGCCTGGGCCCCGGTCCTGGCCTACCTCGGCTGAACAGGTCGCAACGGAGAAGCAGTCGGCCTCCGGGAACGGGGAGCTCTCGGAGGCCGAAGCAGCGCAGCGACCGGCGCAATGGTCAGGACGCCCGACCCCAGGGGATGGGTCGGGCGTCCTGGTTCGGGGGCCGGCCCGGGTGGGGTCGGCGGGTGGGTCAGGCCAGGTCGTTGGCGTCGACCAGGGGGAAGTCCAGGTCGGGCTGGGCGACGTGGTTGAAGTAGTTGGAGAGCACGTTGAGCGCGATGTGGGCGACGATCTCGGCGATCTCGGCGTCGGTCACACCGGCCGCGCGGGCGGCGGCGAGGGTCTCGTCGTCGATGTCGCCGCCGTCGTTCATGATCTCGCTGGTCAGGTGCAGCACCGCGTGCATGTGCGGGTCGGCGTCGGTGCCCTTGCGGGTGGCGAGCAGCTCCTCCTCGGTCATCTTGGCGAGCCGGGCGCCGCGCATCGAGTGGGCGGAGACGCAGTAGGTGCAGCCGTTCTTCTGGGCGATGAAGAGGGCGAGCTGCTCGCGCTGACGGTCGCCGAAGCTGCCGCCGACCAGGGCGTCGCGCATGGCCAGGTAGCCGCGGAGGGCGGCCGGGCCGTTGGCCATCGAGGCGTACAGGTTCGGGAGCTTGCCGAGCTGCTTCAGGGTGCCCTCGAGCAGCTCGCGCTGCTCGTCGTTGGCGGTCTCGACGGTCAGCTGGGGCAGACGGGGCATCGGAATCTCCTTGGGATCGTCCTGAGACGGAACTGATCGGTACCGAAAAAACGGTACCGATCGGTGCCGTCCGAGTGCAAGCGGTCCTTGGTACTTCGTCAGGTTCCGGGACTGTTCAGTAAGGAGGAACCGAGTGGTACCGTTCGGGCATGCCGAGCCATGCCAGAGAACGACTCCTCGTCGCCGCCGAGCGGCTGTTCTACGAGGAGGGCATCCGTGCGGTCGGGGTCGAGCGGATCCTCTCCGAATCCGGCGTGGGCCGGGCCTCGTTCTACCGGCACTTCCCCGGCAAGGAGGACCTCGTGGTCGAGGTGCTGCGCCGGCGTGACGTCAACTGGCGGGCCTGGCTGGCGGATCGCGTGGAGCGGAGCGGGCTCGCGGCGGAGCAGCAGGCGCTGGCGCTGTTCGACGGCCTCGCGGAGCGGTTCGCCGCGGAGGACTTCCGGGGCTGCGCGTTCATCAACACCATGGTGGAGGAGGCCGCGCCGGAGAGCGCGGCGCACCTGGTCGCGCACGAGCACAAGGAGCAGGTGATCGCGTACCTGGACGGGCTGCTGGCGCGGGCCGGCTACGCAGAACACGAGGCGCTCGCGAGGCAGTTGGCGCTGCTGGGGGACGGGGCGATCGTGACCGCGCTGCGGGAGGGGACTGTTGCGGCGGCCTCCCGGGCTCGGGGGGTGGCTGAGGCTCTGCTCGGCGGTGCGGTGAAGGTGGCGTAGCGCGGCAGGGGGGTGGGAGGCTTCCAGGGGCGGCGGGTGCGGCTCAGAAGGTGGTTGGCCGCGCAGTTCCCCGCGCCCCTGGGGTGCCCTCACAGTCCGAGTAGCGCAACTAGTTCGCTGCGGCGGACCTTGCCGGAGCGGGTGCGGGGGAGTTCGGTGGTGAATTCGACCGAGCGGGGGACGAAGATCGGCGCCAGCCGGTCTGCCGCGCGGGTGAGCAGGGCCTCCCGTAGGTGGTCGGGCTCGGCGCCCGGGCGGGGGACGACGACCGCGTGGGGGACGAGGCCGCCGAGGGGGTCGGGGCGGGGGAGGACGACGGCGTCGGCGACCTCGGGGTGGCCGCGCAGGACGGCCTCGATCTCCACCGGGGAGACCCGGTGGCCGAAGGACTTGAAGACGTCGTCGGTGCGGCCGAGCAGGCGGATCGAGCCGTCCGCGCAGCGTTCGCCGCTGTCGCCGGTGCGGTAGAGGCCGTCGGCGAAGGCGGCGGCGGTCTTGACCGGGTCCTCCGCGTAGCCGGCCATCAGGCCGGCCGGGCGGTCGGTGAGGTCGAGGCAGACCTCGCCGGTGTCGCCGAGCTCGCCGGTGGCCGGGTCGCGCAGGACGATCCGGTAGCCGGGCAGCGGGTGGCCGAGCGGGGAGATCGGCTCGGGGCCGTCGGGGGAGCGGCCGATCAGGGCGGTGGCCTCGGTCTGGCCGTAGCCGTCCCGGACCCGGACGCCCCAGGCGGCGGCGATCCGCTCGTTGACCTCGCCGGTCAGCGGTTCGCCGGCGGCGGTGGCCTCGCGCAGCCGGACTCCCGCGCCGGGCAGGTGCGGGAGCAGCGAGCGCCAGGCGCTGGGCGGGGCGCAGAAGCTGGCCACCGCGTGGTCGGCGAGCACGCCGGGCAGGTGCTCGGCGGGCAGGCCGGAGTCCGGCGGGGCGAGCACGGTGGCCTCGGCGGCCCAGGGCACGAAGAAGCTGCTCCAGGAGTGCTTGGCCCAGCCGGGGGCGGAGAGGTTGAGGTGCCGGTCGCCGGGGCGCAGGCCGTTCCAGTAGAGGCTGGAGAGGTGGCCGACGGGGTAGCTGGCGTGGGTGTGTTCGACCAGCTTGGGCAGGGAGGTGGTGCCCGAGGTGAAGTAGCAGAAGGCCGGGTCGGCCGAGGGCGTGTCCTGCTCGGGCAGGTACGGGCAGTGGGCGGTGGTGTCCGGGTAGGGGTGCCAGTCGGGGCGGGCCGGGCCGGTGCTGATCCGTACCCCGGGGATCGGCAACTCATCGAGGAGCGCGGCGAGTTCGCCGGTGCACAGGACGTGCCGGATCCGGCCGCGGGTGATCCGGTCCAGGGCCTCCTCGCGGGTGACGTCCTGGTAGGTGGGCACCACCACCGCGCCGAGCTTGAGGCAGCCGAGCAGGCTCTCCCAGAGCGCGACGCGGGTGCCGAGCAGGAGCAGGACGCGCTCGCCCCTGGCCACTCCGAGCTCGGCCAGCGAGACGGCCAACGCGTCGGAGCGGGCGGAGAGTTCGGCGAAGCTGACCTGCTCGGCCACGGGCACCGAGCCGTCCGCGGCCGGGGCGCCGAGCACCTCGAGGGCCGAGGCGTGGTTGCCCTCGGCGATCACGTCGAACCACTCCAGCGCCCAGTTGAACCGCTCGGCGCGCGGCCAGCGGAACTCGGCGTGGGCGGCGGCCTGGTCGCCGCGCAGCCGCAGCAGCAGGTCGCGGGCGGCCCGGTACTCGGTGTGGGCGGCGGTGCGCCGGCGGTCCCAGTAGCCCTCGGGGAGACGGTCCCCGTGGCCCTCGGGCAGTGGACGCCCGGCGGGCCGGGCCATCGCCGAAGCGGGGCCCGGCCCAAGGTGTCGGTCAGCCTGGCTCACCTGGTGCTCCCGATGCCGGCGCCGACCCCGGGACCGCCGACCCCGGGGCCGGCGGCCGTGGGGCCGGCGGCCGTGGCGGAAGTGGCAGTGGAGGAAGCGGGCGTGGCGGAGGCGGGCGTGGCCGGCTTCGCCTGGCCCAGCAGGGATTCGGCGATCGCGTCGGCGTCCTTGGTGAAGGAGCCCCACGGGCCCGGGCGGCCGCTGCCGACCTGGGTGAACCAGCGGGTGTGCTCGCTCGGGATGCCGATCACGTGCATGGTGCGCTCCACGCGATCATCCGCCCGGATCGGGTGGAACGGCGCGTCGGTGGAGGCCAGGCCGCCGGTGTTGAAGGCGTGGTCGGCCCAGGTGTTGACGAAGGTGCGGATGATGCCGTCGGCGAGGAGGCCCTTCATCAGCGGGTCCTGGCCCACCCGCAGGTCGGTGCTGGGGATGCGGGCGTCCACCAGCACGTCCAGTCGGGTGCGGGAGTTGTCCACCTGCGGGGAGCAGATGGTGAAGCAGCCGTGCTGCTCGTCGGTGCGGAACCGGGCCTGCGGGCCGACGGGGTCGAGGATCCCGGCGTTCAGCAGGGCGAGGAACTGCTCCGAGCGCAGCGGCGGCGGGCCGGTGGAGACCAGCGCCGCGACCGGGTTGAACTCGGCCAGGAAGCGCCGGTGCGACTCCGGGCAGAGCCCGCCGAAGTCGACCACCGAGCGGATCGTCTGGCGGACGTCGCGCAGCACGTCGAAGGCGGCCTTGAGCGGCCCCTCGGCGTTGCCGAGGCGGGCCTCGGCCAGGTCGGCGCGCAGCCACTCGGCCAGCGTCTTGCGGAACTCCTCGGGCGAGCCGAAGCGCATCCCGCTGAACGGGCGGGCCAGCCGGTTCAGGTCCTTGAGCAGGGCGGTGTCCACGCAGTACCGGGAGGCCAGCTCGGAGAGCGTGTCCAGGCAGGGCAGTTCGGCGCAGCCCAGCTGCTCCACCACGCGCTCGGCGAACTCGGCGGCCTGCTCCGGCCCGGCGGCGTTCTTGATCCGGGTCTCCAGCAGGACGAGGTTGACCTCGGCCATCAGCCAGGGCAGCACCTGCTCGTAGAAGTCGACCGGGCCGCTCTCGCGGACGGCCGCCATCCGGGCGGCGGTGAACAGCCGGGCGGTGTACCGGTGCAGCGGGCCCTTCTGGTTGGCGCCGCGGGTGAGCAGCGGGATGCCGCCGCGCGAGGCCGGGTAGATCTTGGGCTCGCGGCCGCTGGGGATGTACCGCAGGCCGTCGTCGGAGGGCACGTACCGCCCGCCCCGGCCCTCGGTGAGCTCCGCCATCAGGTCGTAGAAGGTCAGGCCCATGCCGACCACGCCCACCGCCGCGCCGGGCGGGATGTGCGAGAGCGGCATGTCGTTGGCCGAGTCGCCGACGATGTACTGCTGCGGCGGGTGGGCGGCGGCGAACGCGGCCCGGCTCTTCTGCTCGCAGTCCAGGTCGTTGGTGGGGTGGCCGGTGGCCAGCACCAGACGGTCCACGGTGAGCACGTCGCCGCGGCTCATCCGCAGCCGGTAGACGCCGGCCGCGGGGTCCTCGGCCCGGCCGGCCCGGCTGCCGCCGACGCCCCAGCCGATGGTGCGGTCGGCGCCTAGGTCGGCGATCCGGTCCGCGGTGATCACCTGGCCGCGCACCCGGTGCACGGTCAGGCCGGCCGGCAGCGACATCATGATCCGCTCGAACACGTAGGACAGGTACCGCCCGTAGACCACCCGGGGGGCGAAGCCGTCCGGGTCCGCCGACTCCGGCTCCGCCTGGGCCCACCACTCGGCCAGCGAGGGGCCGGCGCCCGGGCGGGCGGGGCCCTCGTCGGTGCCGCCGGAGAACATGGTGACCTCCTTGGCCGCCGTGTTCATCAGGAAGTACGGCGACTGCTCCTGCCGCCAGATCCGGCCGGCGCCCGCGTCGTGCGGGTCGATCACGTGCACCGAGACCGGCCGCCGCAGCGGCTCGGCGGCGGCGCGCGCGACCAGCCGTTCCAGGACGGAGAGGCCGCGCGGGCCCATCCCGACCACGGCGATCCGCAGCGGGCGCTGCACCTCGGCCTCGGCGGGCCGGGCCAGCGGCACCACGGCCGCCTGCGGCTCTGCGGCGGGCGCCTCGGCCGCGGCGGCCGCCGCGAGCTCGGCGTCGTGGTCGTGCTCCTCGGCCACCCGGCGCAGCATCATGGCAAGCCGGCCGGAGGTCAGCGGGGCGGTGCGGCTGGTGTTGGAGATCGGCATGGCGCCGACCTCGGCCCAGCGCAGCCGGCCGTCGGAGGTGATGACCCCGCGGGTGGCGCCCCGGTTGTCCGGGTGCAGGCAGTACGGCACGTCCAGGATGCCCCGGTGGAAGGCGCGCTGGAGGGCGGTGCCGACGTTGTCGGAGAGCGAGAGCACGGCGGTGACCAGGGCCCGGGCCTCCATCAGCACCTCCTCCGCGTCCGGCCGCACGGCCCGCAGCGCGCGCACCGGGCGGTCCGCCGCCTCGGCCAGCTCGGCCCGGGTGCGGCGGGCCTGCGCGGCGGCGCCGCGCAGCGCGATGAGGTTCTCCTCGACCGTGGGGATGCGGTGCGCCTCCTGCTCGGTCTTGACGATCAGTCGCTCCGCCCCGCCCCGGACGGCGAGTTCGGCGCTGCGGGTGAGCAGCAGCCGGGCGCCGGGGATGGTCTTGGGGAAGACGCCCATGTACGTGTAGAGCACCAGGTGCCGGTCCACATCCTTGGGCAGCAGCTCGTCGGCGAGCAGCCGCAGCGCGGTGAGCGCCTCGGCGTCCTGCTCGTGGTGGGTCTGCTGGGCGTAGCTGAGCGAGACGCTGGTGATCCCGTGCTGGGCGAAGAACAGCGCCTCCAGGGCGGAGATCGCGATCAGGAGCGAGGGCGGGCAGAGCTGCCCGAGCATGCAGCCGCCGAAGGTCTCCAGGTGCGCCCGGACGCCGTTGCCCCGGCTCTCCTCGGCCAGCAGCCGCACCGAGTCGCGCCAGGCGGCGATGGACTCGGCCAGCGGGGTGCGGCCGTAAGGCAGGCAGTACGAGACCGGGCCGCCCTCGCTGGCGCCGAGGCCGGCGGCGGCCATGGTGCGGAAGATGGCCATCGGGTCGGCCGAGCCGTGCCGCACCTGCACCGGCACCTCGCCCCCGGCGTGGGAGGCGACCTCGGCGGCGATCTTCGGGCCGTGGCTGACGATCGGGAAGCCGTTCAGCGGCTGGCCGGCCCGGACGGCGGCGGTGGCCGCCGCGTGGTTGCCGACCCGGGTGTAGCTGTCCAGGGTGATGGTGGCGACGGTCCGCTCGGGCAGGCCCGCCACGGCGGCGACGCCGGCGGCCATCACTTCGGGCTTGGCCATCCCCATCCGGGGCTGGACGACGAGTTCTCCGGCCGCCGCGGCGGCTCGCACGTACGCGCCCAGGTCGGCGACCTGGGCGCTGTCGTGCACGGAGTTGCTGCGGGTCACGCCGCGACCCGCGCGGTACACGCGGTGTCGAGCGCGGCGAGCTTGCCGAGCAGGGCCTCGGGGCCGGTGCCGTCGGTGTGCACCTCGTCGAAGCCGGCCGCCAGCAGGTCGGCGGTGCGCTGCTCCGCGCCCTCCGGGGAGATGCCGAGCAGGCCGCCGATGACCATCGGGATGTCCCGGGTGGCGGAGTCGGCGCGCATCGCCTCGGCGGCACGCATGCCGTCCAGGTGCCCGTGGCCGTTGACCGAGCTGAAGACCACCAGGTCGGGCATGGTCAGCTGCGCGGTGTCGACCAGCAGCTTCTCGGGCACGCACGGACCGAGGTTGAGCACCGAGTGGCCGTGCTCCTCCAGGAAGAGCTGCAGGTGGACCAGGTTCCAGGTGTGCGCATCGGAGGACCCGGTGGTCAGCAGCACCCGACGGCCGGTAGCCGAGGGCCCCTGCTGGGCGGGACGCAGCAGTTGGGGAGTGGAGGACTGGGACATGACTACTCCTCGAAAGGGTTCTGACGGTATGTCAGGGGCGCGGCCGGCGGATGCCGGCCGCGCCCCTGTTGTGAGGTGGTCTCGGACCGACCAGGCTCGGACCGGCCGGTCTCAGGCCCCGGCGCCGACCCCGGTGGTGATCTGGCCGGGCTCGGGCGTCCGCGCGGAGGCGGGCCGGGCGCGGACGGCGAGCACCGTGCAACCGGTGGCACTGGACATCTGGTGCCGGGTGCCGGGCTCCTCCACGACCATGTCGCCCTTGACGAACCGGGTGCCGTCGCTGTGGTCGAGGGTGCCGTCCAGCACGAGCATCAGCTCGTGGCCGAGGTGCTCGTGGAAGTCGCCGTGCGCACCGGCCGGGAAGCGCAGCAGCAGCGCCGCCGAGTCCTCCCCGGTCTCCTCGTTCGGGCCCCACAGCACCACGTACTCGACGCCGACCCGGCCCGGCTCCTGCCAGGGCACCCAGGCCAGGTCGGTCATGTCGAAGCCGTTGCGGAAGACGTCCGCGATCACCGTCACGTCAGACATTGCTGTTCTCCGTCGTCCGGACGGCGCCCCACGGGAGCGGACCCTTGACCACGGGCGAGCCAATCAGCGACCCGAACTCCCGCCAGGCACCGTCGTAGTTGCTGACCTTGTCGAATCCGAGCAGCTCGTGCAGCACGAACCAGCTGTGCGCGGAGCGCCAGCCGACCCGGCAGTAGACGACCGTCTCGACGGAGGTGTCCAGACAGCCGTACACCTCCTTGAGCTCCGCGTCGGAGCGGAAGGTGCCGTCCGGGTTGACCGCCGCGTTCCAGGGCAGGTGCTGGGCGGAGAGGACGTGGCCGGGGCGCACGCCCAGGTCGTCCGGCACGCCGGGCGGAGCGGTGCGGTCGCCCAGGTACTCCTCCAGCGAGCGGACGTCGACGAGGTTGAGCTCGCCTATCCCGCTCAGCAGGTCGTCCCGGTAGGCGCGGGGCGAGCGGTCCGGGGTGCGGACCGGGTACTCGGTGCGGGCGCGGCGCGGCGTCTCGAAGGTGAGCGGCAGGCCGAGGGCTTCCCAGCGTGCCAACCCGCCGTCCAGCAGCCGCAGTTCGCGGTGGCCGGCCATCCGGAACTGCCAGAAGCCGGCCGCCGCCCACCAGTTGCTGTTGCCGCTGTAGAACACCAGGGTGTCCTCCGGGCCGATGCCGTGCCGGCCGGCCAGTGCGGCGAACTCCTCCGGGGTGATCAGGTCGCGCCGGACGGGATCCTGCAGGTCCCGGGTCCAGTCGAGGCTGACGGCTCCCGGGATGCGCCCGGAGGCGCTCGGGCCGCCGTCGGTGATCTCGATCAGGACGATGCCCTCGTCCTGCCCGTGCTCCTTGACCCAGTCGGTAGAGACCAGGATGTTGTCGCGGTTCACCGGTACTCCGTTCCTCTCTGCTCCGGCCGGAGTGGTCGGCCGGAGCCGCCGGTCACCACCAGTAGGTGGGGTACTTGCCGATCACGTTGATGCGCGAGGCGATGATGCCGATCACGATCAGCAGCACGCTGCCGATCGCCAGCAGCACCAGGAACTTGCCTTCGGCGGGGTGCTGGACCACGACCAGCGCCGCGGTGGCGGCGGCCGGGGCGTGGACGGCCCGCAGCAGGCCCATCACCCCGACCGAGACGCCGGCCGCGACGGCCGCGACCCAGAGCGAGTGGCCGAACAGACCGGCGGCGACGAAGCCGAGGACGGCCGAGCCCAGCTGGCCGAGCAGCACACCGCGAGGCTGGGCCGGGGGCAGCCCCGGGCTGGCGCAGATGATCATCGCGGTCGCCGCCAGCGGGGCGATCATCAGCACCTGGTGGCTGGCCTTGCCCAGCGCGACCAGGATCACCAGCGAGACGACGGTGGCGAGTGCGCCGAGGACGAGGCCCTTGGCTTTCGGCGCCGGCGCGGAGCCGGCCCAGAGGCCGGCCCGCTGCCCGGCGGCCGGCGTGGCCGCCGGTGCGGACTGCTGGGTGGTGGTCGAGTTGCTCATGGTGTCCTCCTCGCCGAGTCAGGGCTCGGCGGCGGGTCGGGAATCAGCGGTGGTAGCCCCGGAAGTAGCTCTGCGCCACTTGGTAGACGACGCCACCGATCTGGTGGCCCATGGCCAGGCCGGGAGCGTTGTCGAAGCTCCAGTGCATGCCGCCGTAGATCCGGGAGATGCCGGCCTGCTCGGCGGCGGCGGTGAAGGTCGGCCAGCTCAGGGTGACGTCCTGGGCCGGGGTGACGCCGGGCTCCACGGTCGAGGTCTTCGCCTTGAAGGTGTACGAGTCGCCGAACTCGTCCGAGCCGGTGAAGCGCTTGAGGAACTCGGCGGCCGCACCCGAGAAGGTGGAGTGGCCCGAGACTGTGGCCGGGAAGCCCGGAACGGCCACGTACGCGCGCCACTTGACGCCGTCCATGGTGACGGTGCCCTGGCCGGGGCCGCCCCAGGCCTGGATCTGCCGGCCGCGCTGGTCGTAGGGGATCAGCGTGGACGGGCGGGCGTAGTTGTACTTGATCTTGACGGCCCAGGAGCCGAACGCCGCGTCCGCCTCGGCCATGTTGAGGCCGAAGAAGAGCTTCGCGTCCTCGTCCACGCCGTAGCCGTCACGGTTGGAGACGAAGCGGGCCCACTGCTGCTGGGCGCCGGGCGGGGTGGTGTCGTTGTCCAGCCAGAACTCGGCGATGCACTTCTGCTCGTCGGTCAGGTTGGCGCTGATGTCGATCAGCTCGCTGATCGCGGCGGACAGCTGGGTGGACGGGTAGGACGGCGGGGCGGCCACCGTGAACTGGTCCGGGCTGGTGAGCGCGAACGGCTTGGTGTACGCGAACTGCGGGGTCAGGTACTTCTGGGTCTGGCCGCCCACGATCAGTGGGGTCCAGTGCTCCGGCTGGTTGACCAGGGCCGGGTCGAAGGTGGCCACGGCCTGGGCCGGGTTGACCGGCACGTAGCCGGTGGTGTCCGCGTAGGCCGGGGTGCCGAGCTGGTTGGCGCCGTCCTGGTGACGGAAGTTCAGCACCGCCTGGGCGCAGCGCAGGCCGATGTCGGCCGGGCTGTTGGCCGGGGCGCTGGTCCGGGTCGGGTCGTAGCCGAGGCTGGTCATGAACGAGTCGGCGGCCGGGGCCTGGAGCGGGAAGAGGTCCACCAGGGCGGCGTGCGCGGCGTAGCTGATCGCCTCGTTCTTGTTGGCGAGGGTGCGCTCCCACCACGGGCGCCGCAGCGAGCCGCCGAACTGGGTGCCGACGGCTATGCCGTCGTAGCAGGCCCAGGCGTCGTAGATGGCGTTGTGCACGATGGCCAGCGCCCGGGCGTTGACGGTCGCGGGGCCGAAGACGGCGCCGGCGGCCTTGTACTTCGCGAGGATGGCGTCCATCGTCGCCTCGTTCCACCGCACCACGATGCTCGGGGCCACGTCGCAGTGCGGCACCCGGCGCTTGCGGTTCGGGTTCTCGGAGGCCCAGGTGGTGGGGGCGGAGAGGGCCAGGGCGCCGGCGGCGCCCGCGGCGCCGGCCAGCACCCTGCGGCGGGAGAACGTGCGAGCGGAGTTGGAGGGAAGAGTCATCGGGTGATTCCTTCTCGCGAATTACCGGGATGGCCAGGCTTGGCCGACACGCGGAAGGTAGGCGAGGGCTCGTGTCACCGCCGTTGCAGGCGTATTGCACCGCATTGCGAACGACCCGGGCGGAGGGCAACCGCATCCCGGGCCGGACCGGGGCTGACCTGCCCGGGGTCCGGTTCGGGGGGTGGCGGGCAATCCGTCGGCTCTATGTCAGGTGCACGGCCCGGTCGACAGGCTCGCCGCGTCCGTCACCAGTGGTTAGCGTGGGGGCCAGGTGAAGGAGCTGGGGGGAGTAAGCGCCATGATCCAACCACTGTCCGAATCTGCCGGGGACGGCGAGGCCGTACCGCTCCCGGAGACGGCACAAGGCCCGCACGCGGGCGGGACGGCCACGGACCAGCGGCCCGTGGTGGAGCTGGACCTGCTGGGGGGTTTCGCGCTGCGCTGCGACGGCCGCGACGTGCACCCGACGGTCGGGGCCCGGCGGCTGCTCGCCCTGCTGGCCCTCGAGCCTAACGGCATGACCCGGTCAAGGACAGCGGCCGTGCTCTGGCCGCAGCTCGACCCGGCCCGCGCCGGGGCGGCGCTGCGCACCGCCCTGCACCGGCTGCCGGGCGACCGGTCGTACCTGGTGGACAGCACCCTGGAGCGGCTCCGGCTGGCCACCCACATCACCGTTGACCTGGTCGAACACCGGTCGGTGGCGGCCCACTTGCTCAACCTCGCGCTGCCCATGGGCACCGAGGAGCTGGGCCGCGCGGTGAGCTGCGACCTCAGCCGCGACCTGCTGCCGGATTGGGAGGAGGACTGGCTGGAGCACCACCAGGTGCGCTGGCGCCAGCTGCGCCTGCACGCCCTGGAGGCCCTCTCCAGCCGCCTCTCCGAGGCCGGCTGGGCGGGTGCGGCGGTGGACGCCGCGCTGGTGGCCATCCACTCCGACAGCCTGCGCGAGAGCGCCCACGAGACGCTGGTGGCCGCCTACCTGGCGGCCGGCAACCAGATCGCCGCCCACGCCTACCGGGCCTCCTACCGGGCGCTGCTCCAGCGCGAGCTGAGCGCCACCGCGCCCGGCCGGTGGGCCAACTTCCCGGCCGGAGCCGACGGGCCGGGCGGCCGGATGCGCCGGCTCAGCTGACGCAGTCGGCGCGGACTACTGACTGAGTCGGGCACGACCGGTGGCCGGAGTCGATCTTGTGGCTGCCGCCGGTCGGCCCCACCGTCGGGTGGCGGAGCCGGGCGCGGGCGGCGAAGGTGTGACAGGGGGTCAAGCAGCGCGCCCCGGGTGCCCCGGGGCGGCACGGCACGGGAGAGACCGCAGATGCCTGAAGTCACCGCCGAGCACTACCCGCCCGGCACGCCCTGTTGGATCGACCTGATGGCCCCGGACCAGCAGGCCGCGCTGGACTTCTACCGCGACCTGTTCGGCTGGCAGGGCGAGGTCGGACCGCCCGAGTTCGGCGGGTACGCGATGTGCACCCTGAACGGCAAGCCGGTGGCCGGGATCATGAAGGCCCAGCCGATGAACGAGGGCGACCCGGTGCCGCCCACGGTGTGGACCAGCTACCTGGCCAGCGCCGACGCGGACGCCACCCAGGCGGCGATCACGGCGGCCGGCGGCACCGTGATGTTCCCGGCGATGGACGTGGGCACGGTCGGCCGGATGCTGGTCGCGGCCGACCCGACCGGAGCCGTGTTCGGCGTCTGGCAGCCGGTGGACTTCTACGGCGCCCAGGTGGTCAACGAGGCCGGCGCGCTCTGCTGGAACGAGCTGCACACCGAGGACCTCCCCGCCGCCCGGGCCTTCTACCGGCAGGCCCTGGGCATCGAATCCGAGCTGATGGAGGGCATGACCGACTACTTCGCGGCCAAGGTCTCCGGCCGCCCGGTCGGCGGCCTGACCACCCTGGGCGGCCAGGCGCCCCCCGGCACGCCCCCGCACTGGCTGGTCTACTTCGCGGTGGACGACACCGACAGCACGGTCGACGCCCTGGTCAAGCGGGGCGGCAACGTCCTGGTGCCGCCGTTCGACATGGTGGCCGGCCGGATGGCCGTGGTGGCCGACCCGCAGGGCGCCGTCTTCGCGGTGATCAAGCCCGTACCGATGTGACCGTGCGTGTCGGATGAGTACGACCGGGCCCGGCGGGTGAGACTGGCGGACATGCTGGGACTTCCGGAGCACATCCACGCGTACCTGTTCGACCTCGACGGGGTGCTGACCCAGACCGCCAAGGTGCACGCGGCCGCCTGGAAGGACATGTTCGACTCCTTCCTGCGCGCCGAGGCCGAGCGCACCGGCACCCCGTTCGTCCCCTTCGACCCGGTGGCCGACTACGACACCTACGTGGACGGCCGCCCCCGGCTCGACGGCACCCGGGCCTTCCTCGACTCCCGGGGCGTCGAGCTGCCCGAGGGCCGGCCCGAGGACCCGCCCGGCACCCGCAGCGTGCACGGGCTGAGCAGCGCCAAGAACGACACGGTGCTGCGGATGATCCACGAGCAGGGCGTCCAGCCCTACCCCGGCTCGGTGGCCTACTTGCGCCGGCTGCGCGAGCTGGGGCGGCCCGCCGCCGTGGTCTCCTCCTCGGCCAACTGCCGGGATGTGCTGAAGGCCGCCGGGATCGAGGAGTACTTCGAGGTGGTGGTGGACGGCCTGACCGCCGCCCGCGACCACCTGCCGGGCAAGCCGGCCCCCGACACCTACCTGGCCGCCGCCCGGCAGCTCGCCACCGAGCCCGCGCACGCCGCCGTCTTCGAGGACGCCCTGGCCGGGGTGGCCTCCGGCCGGGCGGGCGGCTTCGGCGCCGTGGTCGGCGTGGACCGCACCGGCCAGGCGGATGCGCTGCGCGAGCACGGCGCCAGCCTGGTGGTCACCGACCTGGCCGAGCTGCTCGGGGGTGCCGAGTGACCGCCGCCGGCAGCTTCACCGTCGACCCCTGGGGCGTCACCGAGCACGGCTTCGACCTGGCGGGCCAGGCCCGGGCCGAATCCGTCTTCGCCCTCTCCAACGGCCACATCGGCCTGCGCGGCAACCTCGACGAGGGGGAGCCGCACGGCCTGCCCGGCAGCTACCTGAACGGCGTCTTCGAGCTGCGCCCGCTGCCCTACGCCGAGGGCGGCTACGGCTACCCGGAGTCCGGCCAGAGCGTTATCAACGTGACCAACGGCAAGCTGATCCGGCTGCTGGTCGACGACGAGCCCTTCGACCTGCGCTACGGCGAGCTCCGCAGCCACCAGCGGAGCCTGGACTTCCGCGAGGGCCTGCTGCGGCGGGCCGCCGAGTGGACCTCCCCGGCCGGGCGCACCGTCAAGGTGGCCTCCACCCGGCTGGTCTCGCTGACCCAGCGGGCGGTGGCCGCGGTGGAGTACAAGGTCACCGCGGTGGACGGCCCGGTGCGGATCGTGGTCCAGTCCGAGCTGGTGGCCAACGAGCAGCTGCCCGCCGGGGAGGCCGACCCGCGGGCCGCCGCCGTGCTGGAGGCCCCGCTGGTCAGCGAGGCGCACCAGGCCAACGGCGGCAAGGCGGTGCTGGTGCACCGCACCCGCTACAGCGGGCTGCGGGTCTGCGCCGGCATGGACCACCTGGTCGAGGGCCCGGGCCGCTACGACACGGTGGCCGAGAGCTGGGACGACCAGGGCCGGGTCAGCGTCACCACCGTGCTGCACCCCGGCGAGGAGCTGCGGCTGGTCAAGTTCCTCGCGTACGGCTGGTCGGCCACCCGTTCGCTGCCCGCCGTCCGCGACCAGGTGGAGGCCGCGCTGACCGCCGCCCGGTACACCGGCTGGGAGGGCCTGGTGGCCGAACAGCGGGCGTACCTGGACGAGTTCTGGGCGGCCAGCGACATCCGTCTGGACGGCGACGTGGAGCTCCAGCAGGCCGTCCGGTTCGCGCTCTTCCACGTGCTCCAGGCCGGCGCCCGGAGCGAGGAGCGGGCCATCCCCGCCAAGGGGCTGACCGGCCCGGGCTACGACGGGCACAGCTTCTGGGACACCGAGACCTTCGTGCTCCCGGTGCTCACCTACTGCCTGCCCGGCGCCGTCAAGCAGGCGCTGCGCTGGCGGCACACCACCCTGCCGATGGCCCGCGACCGGGCCGCCCAACTCGGCCTGTCCGGCGCGGTGTTCCCTTGGCGGACGATCCACGGCGAGGAGTGCTCCGGCTACTGGCCGGCCGGCACCGCCGCCTTCCACATCGGCGCCGACATCGCGGTGGCCGCCGCCCGGTACGTCCGGGCCAGCGGGGACGAGGAGTTCGAGCGCGCCTACGGGCTCGAACTCCTGGTGGAGACGGCCCGGATGTGGCGCTCGCTGGGCCACCACGACGCGGCCGGCCGGTTCCGGATCGAGGGGGTCACCGGCCCGGACGAGTACAGCGCGGTGGCCGACAACAACGTCTTCACCAACCTGATGGCGCAGACCAACCTGCGGGCCGCCGCCGAGGCCGCCAACCGGCACCCGCACGAGGCCGCCGCGCTGGGCGTGGATACCGAGGAGACCGCCGCCTGGCGGGACGCCGCCCGGGCCATGTACATCCCCTACGACGCCAAGCTCGGCGTGCACCCGCAGGCCGACGGCTTCACCGACCACCAGCTCTGGGACTTCGAGGCCACCCCGGCCGAGAAGTACCCGCTGCTGCTGCACTACCCGTACTTCGACCTCTACCGCAAGCAGGTGGTCAAGCAGGCCGACCTGGTGCTGGCCATGCAGGTGCGCGGGGACGCCTTCACCGACGAGCAGAAGGCCCGCAACTTCGCCTACTACGAGCGCCTGACCGTGCGGGACTCCTCGCTCTCGGCCTGCACCCAGGCGGTGATCGCCGCCGAGGTGGGCCAGCTCGACCTCGCGTACGACTACACCGCCGAGGCCGCCCTGATGGACCTGCACGACCTGGGCGGCAACACCCGGGACGGGCTGCACATGGCCTCGCTGGCCGGGGCCTGCATCGCGCTGGTCGCGGGCTTCGGCGGGCTGCGCGACCACAACTCGCACCTCTCCTTCCGGCCCCGGCTGCCCGCCGGGCTGCAGCGGCTCAGCTTCGCGCTGCGGGTGCGCGAGCACCTGCTCGGCCTGGAGATCACCCACGCCAGGACCGTCTACACCGTCCGCGAGGGCGGCCCGGTCACCGTGCTGCACGAGGGCGAGGAGCTGACCGTGACGGCCGACAAGCCGGTGAGCCGGGCGATGCCCGAGCCGGAGCAGGTGGAGCGGTGCGTCCAGCCGCCCGGACGCGAGCCCGCCCGACGGCAGCCTCAGGCCGGAGTGCAGGTCGGCAGCGGGGCCGTGGAGCACCTGCCGGCCGAATAGCGTCAGGTAGTTGCCATCGACGTGTGGAGATCTCCCGAAGATGACATAAAAAGTCTTACTATCGCCCATCACATGATCGGCGTGGTGGGGAGGTGCTAAGGGGCCGTGACGTGTTACCCGGCGCTGTCCGACAGTGACCTGAGGGTGTTCCAGTGGGCGGCCGGCCACGGCCGGCTCACCCCGCAGGCGGCGGCCGAGCTCGGCCTCTCCGAGAGCGAACTCCGGCACTCCACCGAGGTGCTGGAGCAGCTGCACCTGCTCCGCCCGCTGCCCGGCGGCCCGGACGGCGGGCCCGACCTGGTGCCCGTCGCCCCCGATCTGGCCGCCGCCAGCCTGCTCGCCCCCACCGAGGCCGAGCTGCGCCGCCGACTGGCCGACACCGAGCGGATGCGGGCCGAACTCACCCGGCTCACCCCGCTCTACGAGCAGGGCGGCCCCGGCCGGGCGGTCGAGCCGCTGGACGAGATCCTCGAACTCGACGCCGTGATCGACGTGATCGCCGGCCTGACCGCCCGATGTCGCAGCGAAGTGCTCACCTGTCAGCCCGGCGGCCCGCGCGCCCCGCACCTGCTGGAGCAGGCGTTCACCCGCGACCTGGCGATGATCCGGCGCGGGGTGCGGATGCGCACCCTCTACCAGCACACCTCGCGCCGGCACGCCCCCACCCAGGAGTACGTGCAGCGGATCTCCGGGGCGGGCGCCGAAGTCCGCACCCTCACCGCCCTGTTCGGCCGGATGATCGCCTTCGACCGGGAGACCGTGATCATCCCGCACCACGAGGCCTACGACGGCGCGGTGGTGGTCCGCGACCCCTCCGCGGTGGCCTACCTGTGTGCCGTCTTCGACCACTCCTGGACCCTCGCGGACCCCTACACCCCGCTCGGCCAGCCCGGCGGGGAGAGCGCCCTGGACGAGATCAAGCAGGCCATCGTCCGGCTGATGGCCGAGGGCATGAAGGACGAGATGATCGCCCGCCGGCTCGGCATGTCGCTGCGCACCTGCCGCAAGCACATCGCCGAGACCATGGAGACCCTCGGCGCCGGCAGCCGCTTCCAGGCCGGCTACCTGGCCCGGGCCCGGGGCGACTAGTTCAGGACGTGCAGGGCGTCCAGCCGGCGGTGCTGGTGGCCGCCGGAGTACTGCGGCGGGCCGCCGGTGAGCCGGGCCTGCGGCCAGTGGCGGGTGAACGCCTCCAGGGTGGCGGTCAGTTCGAGCTTGGCCAGGGCCGCACCGAGGCAGTAGTGCGGGCCCGCGCCGAAGCTCAGGTGGCGGGCGGCGCCCGGGCGGGCGAGGTCCAGCCGGTCCGGCTCGGGGTGGCTGCGCGGGTCGCGGTTGGCCGCCGTGACGGCCAGCAGCACGCCGCTGCCGGCCGGGATCACGGTGCCGCCGATGGCCACGTCCGCGAGGGCCGTGCGGCGGGTGCCGAACGGGCCCGGGGTGTCCCAGCGCAGCAGTTCGTCCACCGCCCCCGGGGCCAGCCCCGGATCGGCCGTCAGTCTCGCGTACTCCTCGGGGTGGGTGAGCAGCGCCAGCACCGCCATCCCGATCATCTGCACCGTGCTGTCGAAGCCGGCCAGCACCAGCATCGCGATCAGGTCGACCAGTTCGGCTTCGGTCACCTCGCCGCTCGACTCCCAGGCGCGCAGCACCTGCGCCACCACGTCACCCCCGCCCGGGTGGGCCCGGCGGTCGGCCAGCTGGGCCCGCACCACCGCGTCCAGCCCGTCCAGCGCCGCCTCCGCCGCCCGGTGCGCCAGCAGGTCGGCCACCGCCCGCCGGATCACCCCGCCCGCCTCTGGCGGGAAGCCGAACACCTCGCGCAGCATCGCGAAGGCGAACGGCTCGGCGTACTCCGTCATCAGCTCCACCGGCCGCGCCTGCCCGGCGAGCCCGCCGAGCAGCTCGTCGGCCAGCCGCTCGGCCAGCGGGCGGTGCGCCGAGATCCGGCCGGGGGCGAAGGCGGGCGCGGCGAGGCGGCGGATCCGGGTGTGGTCCGGCGGGTCGTAGTTGACCAGCGTCATGTCCAGCGCCCGGTGCGGCCGGCCCGGGGCGGGCGGGGTGCCGCGCAGCGAGAGCCGCGGATCGGTGAAGGCCGCCCGCACCTCGGCCTCCCGGGTGACCAGCCAGACCGGCCGCCCGGCTGGCGTGCTCACCCGGGCCACCGGGCAGCCCTCCCGGTACCGGGCGAGCACCTCGGCCGGGCGGGCCAGGAACTCGGCGCCGAGCGGTGATCCGGTCATGGCTGCCTCCGGGGTGGGGTGGGGCGGGCGTTCGGGGTCGGGAGCGTGATGGCGCGGGCTCAGGGGGCGAGCAGCAGCTCGCGCAGGGCCTCCAGCGCGCGCAGGCCGGCGGCCCGCTCGGCCGGGCCGAGCGCGGCCAGGGCCGGTGCGGGGGCGGCGGCTTGGGCCGCCCGGGCGGCGCGCAGGTCGAGCACGGCGCGCAGCGCGGTGGCGGCCTGCCGGGCGAACAGCGACAGCAGGTCGAGCTCGTTCAGGCTGGAGCGGGCCTGCGGGGCCGGGTCCAGCACCTCCAGCACGCCGAGCACCCCGGTGGAGTCGAGCAGCGGGGCGGCCATCAGCGAGTTCGGCACGTACTTGGTCGATTCGGCCAAGTCCCGGGCGAAGCCGCCGTGTTGGGTGAGGTCGTCGACCACCATCGGCTCACCGGTGCTGGCCACCCAGCCCGCGATGCCCCGCCCCGCGGGGAAGCGGGTGCCCACCAGGAACTCCTCGCCCTGCCCCGAGACGGCCTGGAAGACCAGCTCCCCGGCGGCCTCGTCGAGCAGGAAGATCGAGCTGGCCTCGGCCCCGAAGATGGCCCGCGCGGTGTCCACCACCGACTGGAGCAACTCTCTTGCGCTGTCGTCGACTTCGTGCGCGGCGTGGCTGGTCATTCGGCACCTCGGTGGCTGCTGGGGCTGGTGGTGGTGACGTTGGAAGCGGCCTGGTAGAGCACGGACTTGAGCTGGAAGGTGGTCAGCTTCGGATGCTTGGAGAGCACCCGGGCGCTGAGCCCGGCGATGTACGGGGTGGCGAAGCTGTTGCCGGTGGTGCGGATGGTCGCGCCGCCCAGCCAGGGCACCGTCACGTTCTGGCCCGGGGCGAAGAACTCCACGGGGGGCTGCGGGTTGTAGAGGTAGAGCCCCGGGTCGTCCTCCTGGTGGCTGCCCACCGAGATGACCGAGGAGAACCGCCAGGGGAAGCTCTCCACCGGGGTGTTGTGGGCGGAGGCGACGATCGCCGTGCGGTGGAAGAAGGCCTCGTCGGAGAGGGCCCGCAGCTGGTCGGTGAACTTCTCCCGGGTGGTGGAGAGGCTCAGGTTGATCACGTCGAACCGCTGCTCCACCGCCCAGCGCAGCCCGGCCAGCAGCACGTCCCCCGTCCCGGAGAACCGCTCGCCGAGCACCCGCACGCTGTACAGCTCGCACTCCGGCGCCACCCGCCGGATGATCCCGCCGCAGGCCGTCCCGTGCCCGCAGCTGTCCCCGGTCTCGGTCGGCTCCACCCGTACGGTGCCGTCCTCGTCCTTGAGCACCACGTACGAGCCGTCCACCGGCCCGACCAGCGGGTGGTCGCGCTCCACCCCGCTGTCCACCACGCAGACCCGGACGCCGCGCCCGGTGGCGCCGCCCCAGGCCCAGTCGGGCGTCACCGGCGAGCCGTCGGCGGCGATCGGAATGTCGTCGGGCGCCCGGCCACGCAGGCTCCAGGTGAGCGCGGTACTGGTCATCGGGGCTCTGACTCCTCTGTGCGGGTCGGGCGCTCGGCGCCCGGGGCGGTGGTGCCGGGGGCAGTGGCGGTCGGAGTGCCGGCCGCCGGGTGCTCGGGGCCGGGAACCTCGGCAGCCGAGGCCTCGGCGTGCCGGGTCTCGGGGCTCAAGGCCGCTGCGCTCAGGTCGGTGCCGAGCAGGGCGGCGGCGCGGCGCAGGCCCGGCAGGTGGCCCTTGGTGCGGTACCAGTGGTGGGCCTGTTCGGCCCAGGAGGCGGCCTCGGCCGGGCGGCCGAGGGCCAGGGCCGCGTGAGCCCGGTCCAGGGCGGCCGTGGCGCGGACCACGGGGGAGTCGGTGCCGGCCGCCTCGGCCACCGCGCGGGCGGCCGCCCGGTCGGCGGCCGTCGCGCGGCCGGCCAGGGCGTGCAGGCGGGCCAGGCTGCCGTGCAGGTCGGCGGCGTCGGCGGCGGCCGGGTCCGCCTCGCCCGCGCCCGCGGCCGCCGCCTCGATGGCGTCGGCTCCGGCCGCGCGGCTCGCGTTGTCGCCCGCGTCGCCGCCCGGGTTGTCGCCTGCGTCGCCGTCCACGCTGTCGCCGGCGTCGAGCAGGGCGCGGGTGAGATCGCGGGTGATGGCGGGCAGCAGGGTCACCGCGCCCAGGTCGCGGCAGGTCCGCTCCACCGCCCGGAGCAGCTCGGCGGCCCGTGACGGCCGCCCGGCCAGCGCCTCCACGGCGGCCCGGAAGACCGGCAGGAAGACCAGCGCCTCGGCGAAGCCCAGCTCCTCGCCGAGGGCGGCGGCCTCGGCCAGGCACTGCCGCGCCCCGGCCCAGTCCTCCCGGAGGGCGAGCAGCACGGCCAGCGGGCAGTTGAGCGTGATCCGCACCGCCCGGCGGTCCGCGCCGTGCTCGGCGAGCAGCGCCCGGCAGCGCTCCACCGCCGCCGGCACCGGCAGCGGGCCCAGCCAGAGCGAGACGCCGACCGCGCCGAGCGCGGCGGCCCGCTCGGGCTCCGCCCCGGCCCGGACGGCGTGCGCGAGGGCGCGGTCGAGCAGCCGGTCGGCGGTGCCGTGCCGGCCGAGCACCTGCTGGTGCTGGGCCAGCCGCAGGCAGGCCCGGGCCTGGCCGAGCTCCTCCCCGGCGGCCTCGAAGAGCGGCAGCACCTGCTCGGCCGTCCGGGCGGCGTCGGCCAGCCCGGGGCCCGGGTCGAGCACGGCCAGGCCCAGCCGGGCGTGCGCCGCGAGCACCGGGTCGGCGGCCCCGGCCACCCGCAGCAGCAGCGCGCGGCCCTCCTCCACCCGTCCGGTGGCCAGCCGCACCTCGGCCAGGCGCCAGGCGGTGGTGAGCCAGCCCGGGTCCTCCTCCCGGGCCAACTCCACGGCACCGGTGAGCAGTTCGTCGGCCCAGCCGAGGTCGGCCCGGGCCAGGGCCTGGGCGCCGGCGGCGGCCAGGTGGGCGGCGGCGCGGTGGCGCAGCCGCTCGGTGTGCGGGTCGAGGGTGCCGAGCTGGGCCCGGTAGCGGTAGGCCCGGGCCAGGTGCCCGCCCAGGGTGGCGTCGCCCGCGCCGCGGTCGGTGAGCAGCTCGGCCACCCGCTCGTGCCGGTCGGCCCGGACGCGCTTGGCCATGCCCTGGTAGGAGACCTCCTGCACCAGCCCGCTGCTGAACCGGTACCGCGCCTCGTCCTGGTCGGCCTCCACCAGCCGGCGCCGGGTCAGCCGGTGCAGCGTGGGCCGCACGCTGTCCAGCCCCGCCGCGTCCGGCGCCAGCTCCCCGCCGGCCCGCCCCTCGGGCCCGCTCCGGGCCAGCCCGGTCAGCTCGCCCCGCTCGAACTCCCGCCCCACCACGGCGGCCAGCGAGAGCGCCGTCCGCTCGGGCGCCGCCAGCGCGTCGATCCGCGCCCCGAGCAGGGCGTGGACGGTCGGCGGCAGCTCCCCCGGGTCCCGCCCGTCGGCGGCCATCGCGTACAGCTGCTCCAGGTGCAGCGGATTGCCCTCGGCCCGCTCGACCAGCGAGGCGAGGAGCGCCCCGGCGGCGTCGGAGCCGGTGGGCCTCGGCCCGCCGGTGCCCGCGTCCGTCCGGCCGGCGGCCGCCGCTAGGCCGGCGCCGTGGGCGGTCACCTCGACCGGGCCGGTGGTGTGGGCGGTCACCTCCGCCAGCCCCGCCGCCAGGCGGTGGCTCTCGGTCGGGGAGAGGCCGGGCAGCGGGATCAGGCGGCCGGTGTCGGCCCACTCCGGGACGCGTTCGACCAGTTCGGGGCGGGCCGCGCAGACCACCAGCACCGGGCCGGGGCCGGTGGCCAGGCGTGCCACGGCCTCGCGCAGGGCCGGGCCGGCCCAGTGGAAGTCGTCCAGGATCAGCACGGTGGGGCCGCCGGGGGCGAAACCGGCGAAGAGCTCGCCGAGCGCCGCGCAGGTGTCGGCCACCGTCGGGCTGGGGGTGCCGTCGCGCAGCAGGCCCGCCCGCAGGGCCGGCGGCACCTCGGGCCCGGCCGGGCCCGGCCCGAGCAGTTGGCGCACGGCCTCGGCCAGCGGCGCCAGGCTGCCGCTCTCGCCGTACGGGCGGCAGCGGCCGGCGCCGTACCGGGGGGTGGTGCGGCGCAGCCACTCGCGTAGCAGCCGGGTCTTGCCGATGCCCGCCTCGCCGGCCACCGTGAGCAGGCCGGAGCCGCGCCGGCCGATCGCCAAGGCGTTCTCCAGCACCGCGAGTTCGAGCGAGCGGCCGATGAACGGGGTGTCGAAGCGGCGGAGCAGCTCGGGCGCGTCCTCGTGCAGGCCGAGCAGCCGGTACGCGGGGAAGGGCTCGGCCTTGCCCTTGAGGGTGAGCAGGCCGGCGTCCTCGGTGCGGGCGGCCGGGCCGACGGCGCGCAGGGTGTCCGGGCCGATCAGGATCTCGCCGGGGCCGGCGTTCTGCTCCAGCCGGGCGGCGATGTTGACCACCTCGCCGGAGACCAGGGCCTGCCGGCTGGAGGCATCGGTACTGGCCACCGCCTCACCGGTGTTGACCCCGATCCGGACGTTCAGCCGGATGCCGAGCGCGGCCTCCAGCTCGGCGTTCAGGCCGGCCAGTGCGGTGCGCATGTCCAGGGTGGCGGCCAGCGCTCGGCGGGCGTCGTCCTCGTGCAGCACCGGGATGCCGAAGACGGCCATCACGGCGTCGCCGATGAACTTCTCCACGGTGCCGCCGTGGGCCTCGATCCGGGCGGTCATCAGCTCGAAGTACCGCAGGGTGACCGAGCGCAGGGCCTCCGGATCGAGCCGGCCGGAGAGCGCGGTGGAGCCGACCAGGTCGCAGAAGACCAGCGTCACCAGCCGGCGCTCGTCCACCACCGGGCGGGCGGGCGCGGCGGCCGCGGGCGTGCCGCAGCCGGGGCAGAACCGCGCCCCGGCGGGCAGCTCCTGCGCGCACGACGTGCAGTTCACGTGGTCCTCCGGTGGTCGAGGGGCGGGGTCGGCCCGGCGGGCGGCCGCGGCGCCGGGTCAGAAGAGGGCGCCGCCGGCGATGGTGCCGTGCGCCTGCACCTCGGGCTCGACCTCGTCGAGCTTGGCCTTGATGTCGAGCAGCAGGGCGAGTTCGTCCTCGCCGAGGCCGGCCAGCACCTCCAGTTGCTCGGGGGTGAGGGCGTCCACGGGGAAGCCTGCGGCGGCCAGTACGGCGACGGTCCGGGGGTCGGGTGCGGTCATGGCTCTGGCGTCCTCTCGGGTGGAGTCGGGTGGGCTGGGTGGCGGGCGAGACGGGCGAAGAGGTCGGTGGCGGCCTGGGCGGTGTGCAGCGCGCTCACCGCGACGGCGCTCTCCTGGGCCTCGTCCAGGGGCAACCGGTCGAGGAACTCGGCCAGTTCGGCGCTGTGCTCGGTGTCGAGCCCGGCGTGGTGGCTGACGGTCTGGAAGGCGGCGCCGGGCAGCCCGGTGTCGGCCGCCAGCCGCTCGGCCAGCCAGGGGGCGGGGGCGTTGGATTCGAGCACGGTGATGTACCCGAGCAGCGCCACCGGGTGGTAGTGCTCGATCCAGTAGTACTGCGGGCCGACCAACCGGGCCACCACCGGCGGTGGTTGGCGGCGCAGCGGGGTGCCCGGGTCGAGCCCGGCGGCGGCCAGATCGGCCAGCAGCCAGTCGTCGTGGCCGCGTTCCTCCAGGATGTGCCGCTCCAGGTACTCGGCCAGCGGCCGGGCCACCGGGTCGGCGGAGCCGCGCCGGTGGCACCGGCGGGCGGCCAGCTCCATCAGCGGCACCGAGGCCCGGATCACCTCGTGCATGGTGGCCAGGTACCGCCCGTACCGCTCGGTGAGCCCCTCGGGGCGCCAGAGTTCGGCCATCGCGGTGTTGAGCCCCGGTGCGGCGAAGGAGAGTTTGAGCCGCAGCGCGGCGCTCCGGCTGAGCCCGCTCACCTGGCGCCCCCGACCGGCTCGCCCACCGCGAGGCCGTCCGGGCCGGATTCCCCTACCCCGTGAACGAGTTCGGCGTAGCGCGGGCTGCCGAAGCGGCGGACCAGGGCGGCCGGGCCGGCGGCGCGGCCGGTGCGGGTGGCGTGCAGGTCGAGCAGGGCGCCGACCGGGCCGCGGCCGGCGCGTTCGGTGGCGGCCAGCACCTCGGGGTGGGCCGGCAGGGCGCGGCAGCCGGCGCAGTAGCCGGTGCAGTCGGCGGGGTCGCCGTAGCGGGCGTAGAGGTGGCCGGGGCCGACGGCGCGCAGCATCCGCAGGGCGGGGGAGTCGAGGGCCCGCCGGCGGACGGTCGGCCAGTCGTCCCGGTCGATGGTGCCGAGCAGCAGGTGGGGCGGGGCCGGGCGGCGGTCCACGGTGTCCTGGTTGCAGCAGGCGAGCACGGCGCCGTCGGGCGCGACCACCGGCCAGGCGGCCATCGCGCAGGGCAGCGGCCGCCCGTCCGGGGCGGGGGTGCGGCCGGCCTCGGCCCAGGCGGCGGCCCGGCCGACGGAGCGGAGCTCGTTGACCAGCATCGGGCAGTCGGCGCCGAAGGCGCGCCGTACGTCGGCGGTCAGCCCGGCCAGGTACGGGTCCTCGGGGCCGCTGCCGGTGGCGTGCAGGCTGATCGGCACGCCCGCGTCGAGGATCTCCCGCAGCGCGCGGAACACCTCGGCGCGCGGCACCTCGCGCTCGTGGAAGACGTCGATGCTGGCGGAGAAGTGGTCCAGGGCGCGGACGGCGGCCCGGATGCCGGCCGGGATGCGGGGCTGCCGGGCGAAGTACATGCCGCTGAGCAGGGCCGTGCGGGTGCCGGCCGCCCGGGCGGTGGTGGCGAGCGCGGCGGCCAGTGCGGGCCGCAGCAGCGGCTCGCCGCCGGTCAGCAGCATCAGCTCGGGGCGGTCATCGGGCCCGAACGAGCCGACGAAGCGCAGCAGTTCGGCACTGCCGGGCTGACCACCGCGCATGGTGGAGGAGGTCGAGCAGTGCGCGCAGCTGAGCGGGCAGCGCTCGGTCAGGGTGACCAGCAGCCCGGCTCCCGGGCTCGGGCGCAGTCCCACCAGTTCGGCCAGCTCCACGGCACTCCCACCTCCTCCCGCGCTGCGGCCCGTCTCTTCGGCCCGTCCCGTCACGCTGCGTACGTCCCGTACCCGTCCCGCGCCGCGCCCGGGCGGTGTCCCGGCGTCCAGACTCCCGGCGCCGAGTACGCGGCCGGTATGGCGGACGGCCGGGAGTGGTACATCCGCAGGTCAGCGCGGGTGCCGACGGCGGCGCGGCCGGACTGTGTCAAGTCGGGAGGCGCTGCGGAACCCCCGCTGACCTGCGAGTTCGCCGGGCCGGTACCGGGCCCGAACCGATTTGGGGTCGGCGCTTCCTAGCTTTCTCGGTGTCGGCGGGAGTCACCGCCGAAGCGTCGACACTCGTGAAGGAGATCACCATGGCTGAGAACACCGAGCCCACCCGGTCCGAGGACGTCGAGGTCGTCGCCCACAGCGGCGAGGAGACCCCGTGGTGCATCGGCAACTCGGGCAACACCAACTTCGACGGTGCCGAGGTCGTCGCGCACAGCGGTGACGAGACCCCGTGGTGCATCGGCAACTCGGGCAACACCAACCTGGACGAGCCCGAGGTCGTCGCCCACAGCGACGAGGAGACCCCGTGGTGTATCGGCAACTCCGGTAACACCAACTGACCTTGGACAGCCAACGGGGCCTGCCGCGCGAGCGGTGGGCCCCGTCCCCGCTCCACCCCAGACCCCGCTCCACCCCAGACCCCGCCGCACCACCTCCCCGCCGAACCACCTCTGGAGGCACCCGTGTCCGCAACGCAGCCCGCGCCCGAGGCCGGCCGCAGCCGTCTGATCAAGGCGGAGAGCGGCGGCTGGTGGTTCCTGGGTGACGGCGGCTTCGCCAAGCTGCGCGCCGCCCAGGTCACGCCCGAGGGCGAACTCTCGGCGGGCGCCCGGCAGTTCCTGCGCGAGCGCGGCCTGTACGACAAGAAGCCGTACTCCTCGTACTCGCTCACCGTGCTCACCTCCACCGACTGCAACCTGGGCTGCGGCTACTGCTTCCAGAACACCGGCCAGGACGAGAAGGGCGGCCACCGCCCGCCCCGGATCAAGCACGCCCGGCTGACCTCGGAGACCATCACCGAGGTGCTCGACTTCACCCGCGAGCGGATGGCGGCGGCCGAGCTGCACCGCCTCTCGCTGATGCTGTTCGGCGGCGAGCCGCTGCTCAACCCGCGCGGGGCCCGCGAACTGCTGCGCCGGGCCGCCGAGTTGGGCCAGCTGGACGCCTCCATGGTGTCCAACGGCACGCTGCTCACCCCGCTCATCGCCAAGGAGCTGAACGCGGCCGGCCTCGGCTCGATCCAGATCACCTTCGACGGCGACCAGGCCGAGCACGACGCGATCCGGATCAAGCGCTCGGGCGGCGGCACCTTCGACCTGATCGTCCACAACGTGGCCAAGGCGATGGCCACCACCTCGCTCCGCTGGCACCTGCGGATCAACGTCTCGCACCACAACCGGCACGGCATGGACGCCCTGGTCGAGCGGCTGGCCGAGCGGCTCGACGTCTCCCGCTGCGGCATCCAGTTCGCGCTGATCGGTGACGTGGGCGTGGGCTACCGCAACGACCTCGCCTACGGCGGTTCGCTGGCCGGGGAGTTCACCCGCTGGCACGCCCGCGCGCTGGAGCTCGGCTTCGCCGTCTCCCGCCCCAAGCCCAACACCGGCTGCCAGGCCTGCTCGTTCAAGAACGGGCAGTACGGCGCCGTGATCAACGCCGACGGCGTGCTCTCCAGCTGCTGGGAGACGGCCGGGCAGCCCGGCTGGGAGGTCGGCTCGCTGGCCGAGGGCTACCGCTCCGAGGAGGAGACCGAAGGCCGCTGGATCACCTGCTACGACCAGTACCGGTACGACGAGGAGGAGGCCGCCCGGCTGGCCGCCTTCCAGGACGAGGTGGACGCGGCCCTGCTCGACCGCCTGAACGCCGCCGGCCGGCTCTGAGCCCCACCCGCCCCGCACAACCCCCAACCAGCCCTCACCCCCAACCAGCCTTCACCGCCGGGCGGCCCGAGAACCCCCGGCCCGTCCCGGAGGTGGACCGATGGCCGAACCCGGCGTGCTCCGCACCAACCGCGCCTTCCGGAGACTCTGGGTGGGGTCGGCGCTCTCCACGCTCGGCTCCCAGATCTCCCTGATCGCCTTCCCGCTGCTGGTGCTCGGCCTCGGCGGTGGCGCCGCCCAGGCCGGTCTGGTGGCCTCCTGCTCGCTGGTCACCCGGATGGTGCTGCGGCTGCCCGGCGGGCAGCTGGCCGACCGGTACGACCGGCGCAGGCTGATGATCGGCGCCGACCTGGTCCGGCTGGCCACCGTGGGCACCATCCCGGTGGCCGCCGGACTCGGCGTGCTGCACTACCCGCAGCTGCTCGCGGTGGCCGTGGTCGAGGGCGCCGCCACGGCCGTGTTCGCCCCGGCCTCCACCACGGCGGTGCGGGACGTGGTGCCCGACGGGCAGCTGGCCGCCGCGCTGGCCAAGGACCAGTCCGCGATGGCCGCCGCCGGGCTGATCGGCCCCTTCCTGGGCGGCTGGCTCTACACGGTGGACAGGATCCTGCCGTTCGCGGTGGACGCCGGCTCCTACGCCGTCTCGGTGGTGCTGCTGGCCGCCACCGCCACCCGCCCCCGCCCGGCCGCCGGGGCCGCCGCCCGGGACAACCGGGTCACGGCCGGGGTGCGCTGGCTGGCCGGGCAGCCCTCGCTGCTGCGCCTGCTGGTCTTCGTCGCGCTGCTCAACCTGGTCGGCTCGGCCGCCGAGGTGGCCATGGTGGTGACCCTGCGGGACACCGGCTCCGGCGGGTCCTCGATCGGTCTGGTGATGGCCTGTGCCGGGGTCGGCGCGGTGATCGGCTCGCTGGCCGCGCCCCGGGTGATGAGGCTCTTCACCGCCGGGCAGCTCTTCCTGGTGATCGGGGTGGTCTGGGCCGGCGGCCTGGCCGCCTTCGCGGCCACCCAGCGCCCGTGGATCGTCGGCCCGCTGCTGGTGGTGCTCGTCCTGCTCACCCCGCCCGCCGGGATCGTGATCGGGCAGGCCGTGCTGAGCCGTTCGCCGCGCGAGCTGCTGGGCCGGGTCTCCACCGCCGTCGACCTGCTGCTGGCCGGGCTGGCCGCGCTCGGCCCGATCCTCACCGGCCTCGCGCTCCAGGGCCTGGGCATCGCCCCCACCTGGCTGGTGCTGGCCGGGCTGGTCGGCGCGGCCACCCTGGTGGCCGCCCTCCCGATGCTGCGCGACGGCTCGCTGGCCGCCGCCCCCGAGGCGGCCCCCGAAGCCGCCGCCGTCTGAGCCGCTCGAAGACCGAGGAGCCGACCCGCCGTGCTGACCTACGAGCTGTCGTACCCGCCCGCGCCCCGCGCGGAGCTGACCGAGGAGCTGCACGGCCACCTGGTGGCCGACCCGTACCGGGCCCTGGAGGAGGCCGGCTCGCCGACCACCAAGGCCTGGTCGGCGGCCCAGGACGAGCTCTTCCGGGCGGCCCGGGCCGGCTGGGCCGGGCTCGGCGCATTCGACGCCCGGGTGCGGCAGCTGCTCGCCACCGGGATGAGCACGGCCCCGCTGGTGCACGGCGACCGGGCGTTCAACCTGCGCCAGCGCCCCGACCAGGACCAGCCGGCCCTGTACGTGGCCGAGGGCGGCCGGGACCGGGTGCTCTTCGACCCGGCCGTCTTCGACCCGAGCGGGGCGAGCCTGCTGGAGGAGTGGTCGGTGGCCCCGGCCGGTGACCGGGTCGCGGTGCAGACCTCCAGCGGCGGCACCGAGGACTCCGAGCTGCGGGTGCTCTGCGTGGCCACCGGCGCGGTGCTGGACGGCCCGATCGACCGGGTCCGCCGCTCCACCCTGGCCTGGCTGCCGGACGGTTCGGGCTTCTACTACGTGCGCCGGCTGCCGCCCGAGCTGCACCCCGGCGAGGAGCGCTACCACCGCCGGGTCTGGCTGCACCTGGTGGACACCGACCCGGCCGAGGACACCCTGGTCTTCGGCGAGGGCCGGCCCGCCGAGCAGCACTACGCGGTGGCCACCGACGGCCGCCTGCTCACCGTCACCGCCACCGCCGGAGCCTCGCCGCGCACCGACGTGTACGCCGCCGTGCTGGCCGAGGGCCCCCTGGACCGGCCGGCGCTGCGGCCGGTCCAGGAGGGCGTGGACGCGGCCACCACCGCGCGCCCGTACGGCGGCGTGCTCCACCTGGCCACCTGCCGGGACGCCCCGCGCGGCCGGCTGGAGCTGGCCGACCCGGTCACCGGCGAGCGCCGGGTGCTGCTGCCCGAGCACCCCGAGGCGGTGCTGGAGGACTTCGCCGTCCTGGACGGCCCCGAGCTGCCCCGCCCGCTGCTGCTGGCCACCTACACCCGGCACGCGATCAGCGAGATCACCGTGCACTGCGCCCGCACCGGCGAGCCCCTCGGCGAGGTCGAGCTGCCGGGTGCGGGCACCGTCGGCCCGCTGCGCCCGCGCCGGGGGCCTTTCGAAGCGGCCGGCGGGAGCGGCGCCCACGAGCTCTGGTTCGCCTACGCCGACCACGTGACCCCCTCCCGCGCGCTGCACTACGACGCCCGCACCGGCCGCACCACCCCCTGGGCCGCCCCCGCGGGCAGCCCGCGCACCACGGTGCGGGTGCGCCAGGTGGTGTACCCGGGCCTGGACGGCACCCCGGTGCGGATGTTCGTGATCTCCCCGACCGGCACCCCTGACCGCCCCCGGCCCACCGTGATCACCGGCTACGGCGGCTTCGGCGCCCGGATGGTGCCGGGCTACGCGGCCCAGGCGGTGGCCTGGGCCGAGGCCGGCGGGGTGTACGTGTTCGCCTGCCTGCGCGGCGGCGGCGAGGAGGGCGAGGGCTGGCACCGGGCCGGCCGGCGCGAACACAAGCAGCGCACCTTCGACGACCTGCACGCCGCCGCCGACTGGCTCACCGCCGAGGGCTGGGCCTCCGGCATCGGCCTGGTCGGCAGCTCCAACGGCGGACTCACCGTGGGCGCCGCACTCACCCAGCGCCCCGAGCGGTACGCGGCCGTGGTCTGCGTGGCCCCGCTGCTCGACATGGTGCGCTACGAGCACTCCGGCCTCGGCCCCAGCTGGCGCGACGAGTACGGCAGCGCCGCCGAACCGGCCGAGCTGGCCTGGCTGTTGGCCTACTCCCCGTACCACGCGGTGCGGCCCGGCACGGTGTATCCGGCGGTGCTGTTCGGCGTCGCGGACGGCGACACCCGGGTCGATCCGCTGCACGCCCGCAAGATGTGCGCGGCGCTCCAGCACGCCGGAGCCCCGGGGAGCGGCCCGGTGCTGCTCCGCCAGGAGACCGGGGTGGGCCACGGGCTGCGCGGGGTGGACGCGACGGCGGCGCTGCTCGCCGATCAGCTGGCCTTCCTCGCCGATCGACTCGGTATTTGACAGGAAGTCACCAATTCGCTTGCGGAGTCTCTGATCCGGCCCGACGGATCGTCGGCTCCGCGGGCTTTCGTCCGATTTGTGGAGCCGGGTCTGTTGCTGCATGCAGCTTGCTGCAGCCCGCCCTCCCTTGGCTGCGGCCTGGCCGGACGGCAGGCTTCAGGAGTCGGGCCGACCCCGTCCACGCCGGTCGTCCCAGGGCCCGACACTCCAGGCCACAGCCCGTTCCAGGGGGAACAGATGAAGCGCGTCCGTGCAGCCGTCGCCGTCCTCGTGAGTGCCTTCGCCCTCGCTGCCCTGCCCGCCGCGGCCGCCCACGCGGACGCCTCCGGCGGCACCGGTACCGCCGGTACTTCCAGCACCGCCAACCCCGGTGGTACCGACGGCACCCCGGACGGCCACTCGAACCCGCAGGACACCGCCTGGGGCCACTGAGCGCCGCCCCGAATCCTCAGCCGACCGTGGCCCCCGCCGCCGAACTCCCCCTCGCCGACCTCCCGTCGGCCGACCGGCCCCGCGCCGGCCGGCCCTCGGTCGAGCAGGTCCTCCCCGGCCTGACCCCCGGCGAACGGGCCTGTGCCACAAGGGCGTTACTGGCCGGCCTGGCCATCGGTGCGGCGGCCGCCCTGCTCCTCCCGGCGGCCCTGCTCGGCCTGCGGGCCGCCCGCCACCGCGTCCACCTCCGCCGGGCCCGCGAGGTCCTGGCCGAGCAGCGCCTCCCCGGCTGGCCCTGACCCCGGGCCGGTCGGCCCGCGCCCCCACCGGGGCCGAACGGCACCCGACCCGGCGTTCAGAACCCTGATCCGAAGGGCGTGTTGAGATGCTGGATCACCGTGACCCGGCCCAGGCCGTCGTCCACCACCGCGAGCCCTCGCCCCACCTTGACTCCCCACTTCACCGTTTTGACACCCCGGTGCAGCACGGTGCCCGTCCCTACGACGGCCCGCGGTTCGAGCCCCAGCCGTACGAGTCGGCGCGCCACGACGCCCCACCGCGCCGGGACCCCCGGGTGGCCTTCCCCGCCCCGCACGGATCGGCCTTGCACGGATCGGCCTCGCACGGATCGGCCTCGCACGGGCCGGTCCAGCAGGCGCTCGGCTTCCGGGTGCTCGGTGAGCTCTCGGTCGAGCTCGGCGGCCGGCCGCTGCCGCTCGGCCCGGTCCGTCAGCGGCTGGTGCTCGGCCTGCTGCTCTGCCGCCCGAACGCGACCGTCTCCACCGACCTGCTGACAGAGGCCGTCTGGGGCGAGGAGCCGCCCCGCTCGGCCCGGAAGAACCTCCAGGCGTACGTCTGCTCGCTGCGCAAGCTGCTGGCCCTGGCCGGCGGCCCCGGCCGGCTGCTCCACCAGCCGGCCGGCTACCTGCTGCGGGTCGAGCCGGGCGAGCTCGACCTGCTGCGCTTCGAGGAGCTCACCAGAGCCGGCCGGCAGGCGGCCCGGCTCGGTGCCGGGGCGCACGCGGCCCGGCTGCTGCGCGAGGCGCTGGAGCTGTGGAGCGGCCCGCTGCTGGCCGATCTGGGGCAGAGCGAGGTGGTGCGACAGGAGGCGGTCCGGCATGCGGCCCGCCGGGTGGCCGTCCAGGAGGACTGGGCGGAGAACGAGTTGGAGCTCGGCCATGCCCCACTGGTGGCCGACGCGTTGGCCGAGGCGGCCCGCGAGCACCCGATGCGCGAGCGGCTCTGCGCGGCCCGGATGACGGCCCTGCACCGCTCGGGCCGGCAGAGCGAGGCGCTGGCCGCCTACGACGACCTGCGCCAACTGCTCTCCCGCCAGCTCGGCCTGCAGCCCGGCGCGGCCCTCGCACAGCTCTACCGCTCGATCCTGGACGGCCGCGCCGAGGGCGGCGACCGGACACCCCGCCGGGTCGAGCGCCCGCGCACCGTGCTGCCCGCCGACCTGCCGGACTTCACCGGCCGTCGCGATCAACTCGTCGAGCTGTGCACGGCGTTGACCGGCCCGGGCCGCACCGTGGTGTTGAGCGGACCGGTCGGTGTGGGCAAGACCGCGCTGGCCGAGCACGCGGTGCACGCGCTGGAGCGGGAGTACCCGGACGGCCGGCTCACCGTCCGGCTCCGCCGGGCCGACGGCTCGCCCCGGCACCCCGGCTCGGTGCTGGCCGAACTCTGCCGGGCCACCGGCCTGTTGGGGGAGGTGCCGGAGGACGAGGAGGAGGCCGCCGCACTCTGGCGGTCCTGGCTGGCCGACCGCCGGGCGCTGGTGCTGCTGGACGACGTCCCGGACGAGGCCAGTGTCCGCCAGCTGCTGCCGGGGGCCGGCTCGGCCTCGGTGCTGATCACCAGCCGGGGCCGGCTGGCCGGGCTCGGCCCGCTGCACCGGCTCGAACTCGGCCCGTACCTCCCGGCGGAGGCGGTCGAGCTGCTGGGCCGGCTGGTCGGCCCCGAGCGGGTGGCCGCGGACCGGGCGGCGGCCGAGCGGATCGTCTGCGCGATCGGCCTGCTGCCGCTGGCCGTCCGGGTGGTGGGCACCAAGCTGGCCGTGCTGCGTCAGCTGACCCTGGCCGAGTACGCCGCCCGGCTGGAGCAGAGCCCCTCTCTGCTGGACGAGTTGGCGGCGGGCGACCTGGCGGTGCGCTCCCGACTGGCCGGCTGGTGGGCCGAACTGCCCGAGCCGGCCCGCTCGGTGGTCCGCTCGCTGGGCCGGCTGCCCGGCCCGCTGTTCACCCTGGCCGAGGCCACGGCGGTGCTCGGCTGCGGCGACCAGTCGGCTCGGCGGGTGCTGGAGGGCCTGATCGAGGACTCGGTGCTGAGTTGTCCGATCGCCGAGCTGGCGGAGGTTTCGGCGCACACCGCGCTGTACGAACTTCCGCTGCTGGCCCAGGTGTACGCACGCGAACAGGCCGACCAGGCCGGGGCTCCGGAGCCGGTCTGACCCGTCAATTCGCCCATGTCCAACGGTGGTTGTTTCGCCCGCGTACCGCGCGCGTGACGTTACCTGACATGTTTCTGCTAGTCAGGTAAAGGGATAGTCGAATCTTCGGCCGACCCATTGTTGACCTGCCCATGCCTGGCTAGCGTCAGCGGCGGCTCACAGCGGCACCGGACGGTCTGATCACCCGTCAGTCGCCCGCCCCTGCCCGGCCGTCCCACCGTGCCGCACCCGGCCCGGACCGGCCGTCCCCCACTCGCTCCGCGGTTTACCCAGCCACAGGAGGCAGTCCACCGTGCGTACCCCCACCCTGTCCGCCGCCACCCGCCGCAGCGCCATGGCACTCGCGGGCACCGCCGCACTCGCCGTCTCGACCCTCGCCATGGCGATGCCGGCCGGCGCGAGCACCACCCCCACCGTGTACTCCAAGGGCGGCACGTCCTGGGTCCGGGCCTGCGACACGCTGGCCAAGGGCGACACCATGGCCTGCAACGCGCTGAAGGTCACCAACACGGTGCAGAAGGTCCACGCACTCGGCCTGACCCCCAACGCCACCCCCTCGGGCCTGGGCCCGAGCGACCTGCTGAGCGCCTACAAGCTCGCCGCCAACGGCGGCGCCGGCCAGACGATCGCCATCGTCGACGCCTACAACGACCCGAACGCCGCGGCCGACATGGCCGTCTACCGGGCCCAGTACGGCCTCCCGGCCTGCACCGTGGCCAGCGGCTGCTTCAAGCAGGTCAGCCAGACCGGCTCCTCCACCCTGCCGGCCAACAACACCGGCTGGGCGGGCGAGATCTCCCTCGACCTCGACATGGTCTCGGCGATCGCCCCGAACGCCCACATCATCCTGGTCGAGGCCAAGACCGCCTCGATGGCCAACCTCGGCACCGCGGTCAACGAGGCCGTCAAGCTGGGCGCCAAGTTCGTCTCCAACAGCTACGGCGGCGGCGAGTCCTCCAGCGACAGCAGCTACGACACCACGTACTTCAACCACCCGGGAGTCGCGATCACCGTCTCGGCCGGTGACTCCGCCTACGGCGCCCAGTACCCCGCTGCCTCGAAGTACGTCACCTCGGTGGGCGGCACCGCCCTGAAGCGCGACTCGAGCGCCCGTGGCTGGAACGAGTCGGTCTGGTACACCAACTCCACCGAGGGCACCGGCTCCGGCTGCTCGGCCTACGACGCCAAGCCCACCTGGCAGAAGGACAGCGGCTGCGCCAAGCGCACCATATCGGACGTCTCGGCCGTGGCCGACCCGGCCACCGGCGTCGCGGTCTACCAGACCTACGGCGGCTCCGGCTGGGCCGTGTACGGCGGCACCTCCGCCTCCTCCCCGATTATCGCCTCGGTCTACGCGCTGGCGGGCACCCCGTCGGCGGGCAGCTACCCGGCCTCCTTCCCGTACGCCCACACGGCCTCGCTGTACGACGTGACCACGGGCTCCAACGGCTCCTGCTCGCCGACCTACCTCTGCACCGCGGGCGCCGGCTACGACGGCCCGACCGGCCTCGGCACCCCGAACGGCACCGCCGCCTTCTCCGGCTGACCCCACCTCGGCCCCGAGCGGCCTCCCGGCCCCACCCGGGCTGACCACGCACGGCCCTGACCGATCCGAAACGGCACCCCCACGCCGAGTCGGCCCGGTCAGGGCCTTCCCCGTCCCCGGCCCCATCCCACCCTCGTTCAGCCCCACCGGCCCCCGCCGCCACCCCCTCACCCGTCCGCCCCTCCCACTTGCCGCCCGTCCCTCCCGCCGGTTGCCACCGTCCGCCCGTCGCCCCCTCCCCACTCCTCCCCTCACCCGTTCGCCCCTCCCGGTC
The DNA here is from genome assembly GCF_002943525.1 of Kitasatospora sp. MMS16-BH015. Taxonomy (NCBI): domain Bacteria; kingdom Bacillati; phylum Actinomycetota; class Actinomycetes; order Kitasatosporales; family Streptomycetaceae; genus Kitasatospora; species Kitasatospora sp. MMS16-BH015. Next base: position 4,940,814 of record NZ_CP025394.1, read on the forward strand.
GCCGCCCGTCCCTCCCCGCCGGAGGCTGGTGGCGTCCTGTGACCGAGCGAGGAGCGGAGCAGCCGTGGTCAGCGTGGCGGAACAGATGGTGGAGGTGCTCCGGCAGGCCGGGGTGGAGCGGGTCTACGGGGTGGTGGGGGACAGCCTCAACCCCGTGGTGGACGCGATCCGGCGGGCCGAGGGCATCTCCTGGGTGCACGTGCGCAACGAGGAAGCCGGGGCCTTCGCGGCCGCCGCCGAGGCGGAGCTCACCGGCTCGCTGGCCGTCTGCGCGGGGTCCTGCGGGCCCGGCAACACCCACCTGATCCAGGGCCTCTACGACGCCCACCGCTCCGGTCTGCCGGTGCTCGCCCTGGCCTCGCACATCCCCTCCGCCCAGATCGGCACCGGCTTCTTCCAGGAGACGCACCCGGACCGGGTCTTCACCGACTGCAGCGGCTTCTGCGAGATGGTGAGCACCCCGGCCCAGCTGCCCCGCCTGCTCCGGGTGGCCGTGCAGCACGCCCTGGGCGCCCGCGGCGTCTCCGTGCTGGTCTTCCCCGGTGACGTGGCTGCGCTCCCGGCGGCCGGCCCGACCGGCACCGGCGGGTTCCTGACCGAGCTGGCCGTGCCCGCCCCGCCCTGGGGCCAGGTGCAGGCGCTGGCCGCCGCGCTGAACGAGGCCCGCAGCGTGACGCTGTTCTGCGGCGCGGGGGTGCGCGGCGCGCATGCCGAGGTGATGGAGCTGGCCGGCCGCCTGCAGGCGCCGGTCGGGCACTCGCTGCGCGGCAAGGAGTGGATCCAGTACGACAACCCGTACGACGTCGGGATGAGCGGCCTGCTGGGCTACGGCGCCTGCCACGAGGCGCTGCACGAGGCCGAGTTGGTGCTGCTGCTGGGCACCGACTTCCCGTACGACAGCTTCCTCCCGCAGGCCCGCACCATCCAGGTCGACCACGACGCGACCCGGCTCGGCCGCCGCACCCCGCTCGAACTCGCCGTGCACGGCGACGTGTCGGCGACCCTGCGGGCGGTGCTGCCGCTGCTCGAACAGAAGGCGGACCGGGCCTTCCTGGATTCGCTGCTGGCCCGGCACTGCAAGGCGCTGGAGCAGGTGGTCGGCGCCTACACCCGCGACATCGCCAAGCACCTGCCGATCCACCCCGAGTACGTGGCCGCCGTGCTGGACGAACTGGCGGCGGAGGACGCGGTGTTCACCGTGGACACCGGGATGTGCAACGTCTGGGCGGCCCGCTACCTCACCCCGAACGGGCGCCGCCGGGTGATCGGGTCCTTCCTGCACGGCTCGATGGCCAACGCCCTGCCGCACGCGATCGGCGCCCAACTCGCCTGCCCGGGGCGGCAGGTGGTCTCGATGTCGGGCGACGGTGGGCTCGGCATGCTGATGGGTGAGCTGCTCACGGTGGCCAAGCACCGGCTGCCGGTGAAGACCGTGGTCTTCAACAACGGCGCGCTCGGCATGATCAAGCTGGAGATGCTGGTCAGCGGCTACCCCGAGACGGAGACCGACAACGGCGACGTGGACTACGCCGCGATCGCCCGCGCGGCCGGCATCCCGGCCAAGCGGGTCACCGAGCCGGCCCTGCTGCGCGAGACCCTCGCCGAGGCGCTGGAGCGCCCGGGCCCGGCCCTGGTGGACGTGGTCACCGACCCGAACGCGCTCTCCATCCCGCCGCACATCACCGCCGCCCAGCTGCGCGGCTTCGCCCTGGCGGCCGGCCGCACCGTGCTCTCCGGCGGCGTGGGCAAGATGATCGACCTGGCCCGCAGCAATCTCCGCAACATCCCCAGGCCCTGAAGCCAGGCCCTGAAGCCAGGCCCTGAACGGGCCCCCGGGGAGGCAATTTGCCTCTGAGGCAAAATTCTTGCCCCTGGGGCATAGCGGGTGTGGACTGGACCCATGAGTGAGGACCAAGAGGTCGAGGGCCTCGGCGCCAGGCTGCGGGAGCACCGGCTGAGCAGCAGGTACACCCTGGAGACGGCCGCGGCGCGGGTCGGGCTGTCCCCAGCGTACTTGTCGCGGCTGGAGACCGGCCAGCGGCAGCCCTCGCTGCCCGTCCTGCTGGGCCTCGCCCGGACCTACGGCACCAGTGTGGCCGGGCTGCTCGGCGAGACGCCGGGCGAGGCCGACCCGGTGGTCCGGGGCGGGGCGATCGAGCCCGGCCTCGCGGGCGGCTGGGGCTACCGGCGGGCCGGGGCACCCGGCCGGGCCATGCAGGCCCTGCACGTCCAGGTGCCGCCCTCGCTCCAGGACGCGGTCGTCCGCGTGCACCCGGGCGAGGAGTGGCTCTACGTGACCAGGGGACGGCTGCGGCTGACCCTCGGCGAGCGCACCCACCTGTTGGAGGAGGGCGACTCGGCCCACTTCGACTCGCTCACCCCGCACTGCATCGCCGCCGATTCGGCGTCCGGTGTCGAACTGCTCTTCCTGCACACCCTGCTCCAGAGCCCCGGCGGCGAACTCTGCCTCGGCGGCCCCCACCGATAGGGAGGAACGTCATCATGACCCAGGAGACCATCGCCCCGGCCGGCCCGCTCACCACCGACGCCGGGCGCCGCACCGACAACCGGGTGTGGATCCGGGCCGCCATCTACATCGGCGCCACCCACTTCTTCGCCGGCTTCGTGATCCTGCTGTTCGAGCTCGGTTCGCGGAAGTAGCGACGCTGGGTCAGCCTGAAGAAGCGTCAGCGGATCTTCCGCCTGTCCCGACGCCTTCAGCGCCCGAGGAGCGCCCATGCACCCGTTCCGCACCGCTTCCCCCGCCCGCGCCTTGGTGGCCGGTGCCACCACCACCCTGCTGCTCGCCCTGGGCGGCCTGGCCGCCCTCCCCGGCACCGCCGGCGCGGCCACCCTCGCAAAGGCCACCCCCGCAAAGGCCACCCCCGCAAAGGCCGCCGACACCAGGGCCGCGCCCGCCAAGTTCGCCCCCGAGTCCGCCCCCGGATTCACCCCGGTGACGCTCCACCCGGCGCTCACCCCGGCGCTCAGCCCCTGCACCGCCGCCGGCTGTACCGGGGAGGACCCGTCCGGCACCAACTGCGCCGACGACGCCACCACCGTGGCCTCCTTCTCGGGCGCGTCCGTCCGGGTGGAGCTGCGGTACAGCCGGGGCTGCCAGTCCGCCTGGGCCCGGGCCACCTCCGCCCCGGCCGGCCAGGTGCTCTACGTGGAGAACGCCAAGGGCACCCGCCGCCAGGTCAGCATCCGCAACGGGCGGACCAGCGTCTGGACGGCGATGGTCGACTCCTCCGTCCGCACCCGGGCCTGCCTCGGCCCGCTGAACAGCGACGCGGTCACCTGCACCTCCTGGGGCTGACCGGCCCGGTGCGCCGCCTTAGGCCGGTCGGCCTCAGAGCGTGAGCAGCCGGCAGAGGGCGTCCACCGCCCCCGCGAAGGCGTGCTCGGGCGGCGTCCCGTACCCGATCACCAGGGCCGGCGGACGCTCCTCCGCCGGCCCCGCGGCGGCCGCCCGGCAGCCCGAGGCCGCGTTCACGGAGAGCCCCAACCAGCCGGCCTGGGCGAGCAGTTCGCGCTCGCTGAGGCCGCCCGGCGGCAGCTGCAGCACCGCGTGCAGCCCGGCCGCCAGGCCGGTCACCCGGACCTGCGGGGCCCGCTCCGCGAGGGTGGTGAGCAGCAGGTCGCGGCGGCGACGGTAGTGCTGGCGGCAGCGGCGGACGTGCCGGTCCAGGCCGCCCGACGTGATGAACTCCGCCATGGTGAGCTGCTCGAAGACGCCCGAGTGGCCGTCCGCCAGGTACTTCTGCCGGGTCACCGGCTCGACCAGCTCGGCGGGCAGTACCAGCCAGCCGAGCCGCAGGCCCGGGGCCAGGCTCTTGCTGGCGGTGCCCACGTAGGCGACCAGCTCCGGATCGAGGGCCTGGAGCGCGCCCACCGGCTGGCGGTCGTAGCGGAGTTCGCCGTCGTAGTCGTCCTCGACCACCAGCCCGCCGCTCTGCCGGGCCCACTCCACGGCCGCCGCCCGGCGGGCCGGGTGCAGCGCCACCCCGGTGGGGAACTGGTGGGCGGGGGTGAGCGTGACCAGGCCGACCCCGGTCGGGCCGAGCAGGTCGGTGCGGGCGCCGGAGGCGTCCAGCGGGAGCGTGACGGCCGTCAACCCGCCGGTCTCGACCAGGTGTTGCTGCTGCGGGAGGCCGTACTCCTCGATCGCGGCCCGCCGAACCCCGCGCTCGTGCAGGGTGCGGCAGAGCAGGCCGACGGCCTGGGTGTAGCCGGTGCAGACCACGATCCGCTCCGGATCGGTCCGCACGCCCCGGACCCGGGCCAGGTAGTCGGCGAGGGCCCGCCGCAGCTCGATCCGGCCGCGCGGGTCGGAGTAGCCGAGCGCCTCGTTCGGGGCGGCGGCCAGCGCGCGGCGGGCGGCGGCCAGCCAGGCGGTGCGGGGGAAGAGGCCGAGGTCGGGGCGGCCGGGGGTGAAGTCGTAGCGGGCGGCGGGGGCGCGCTGCGGCAGGCCGGGGGTGGCCACCGGGGCGGGGGCGCCCCGCTCGGCGACCACCGTGCCGGAGCCCTGGCGGGCCGTCAGCCAGCCCTCGGCGGTCAGCTGGGCGTACGCCTCGGCGACGGTGTTGCGGGCGATCCCGAGGTCGGCGGCGAGCGAGCGGGAGGGCGGCAGCCGGGTGCCGGGAGCCAGCCGGCCATCCCGGACGGAGCCGCGCAGCGCGTCCTCCAGGGCCGCCCGCAGGCCCAGGCCCCGGGCCCGGCCGGTGGTGAGGTCCAGGTGGAGGTCGGCGCCGCTGGGTGTGCCCGCAGGCCAGGAGTCCATGGGGCCAGTCCATCACATCCGACCATCGCACCGGCCGGAATTGGCCCAGGAAAACAGGCGGGAAATGCACCAAACAGTCGGGCCGCATCCCTCCTAGAGTTCTTCTCATGACGACGAACGAGAACAGCAACGAGACCTACGCCCCCGCCCCCGAGCAGCGCTTCTCGATGCCGGACCAGGCCCCCGAGTGGTACCGCGCGATGATCGACCTGGACCGCGTCTCCCGGGGCAGCGTCGACCCGGTGCTCGGCGAGCTGGTCCGCACCCGCGCCTCGCAGATCAACGGCTGCGCCTTCTGCCTCGACATGCACACCGTGGACGCCCGCAAGAACGGCGAGCAGGAGCACCGCCTGCACACCCTGGCGGCCTGGCGGGAGACCCCGTACTTCACGGTCAAGGAGCGCGCCGCCCTCGCGCTGACCGAGGCCGTCACCCTGGTCACCACCGGCCACGTGCCGGACGAGGTCTACCAGGAGGCAGCCAAGCACTTCGAGCCCCAGGAGCTCGCCCACCTGATCGCCATCATCATCACCATCAACGCCTGGAACCGGATCGCCATCACCACCCGGCTCAGCCCGGCACCCAAGCGGGGCTGAGCACCCGTCAGGATCGACCCGGGCCGGTCGGACCCCCGGCCCGGCTGCCCTTCGCCCGCACTCTCCCGACAGGCTGTCCTTCATGACGAATCAGCACGAAAAGGCCCGTCTCCTCCACGAGTTGCACCGACCGGGTACCCCGCTGGTGCTCGCCAACGTCTGGGACGCGGCGAGCGCCCGGCTGGTCGCCGAGGCCGGGGCGCCGGGCATCGCCACCGCGAGCGCGAGCGTCTGCTGGACGCTCGGCGCGCGGGACGGCGGCGGGGCGGACGGCGGCGGGCTCGACCGCGACCGGGCGATCGCGCAGACCGCGCTCATCGCCTCGGCCGTCGACCTGCCGGTGACGGCCGACCTGGAGGACGGCCTGGCCGCCACCGCCGAGGGGGTGGCCGAGACGGTCACCGCGCTGCTCGCCACCGGCGCGGTCGGGGTCAACCTGGAGGACGCGGCGCCGGAGGGCGGCCTGCGTCCGCTGGCCGAGGCCACGGCCCGGATCGCGGCGGCCCGCGCGGCGGCCGAGCGCGCGGGGGTGGAGCTCTTCCTGAACGCCCGCACCGACCTCTACCTGCAGGGAGTGGGCGAGCCCGAGCAGCGGCTCGACCTGGCCGTGGAGCGGGCGCTGGCCTTCGTCGAGGCGGGCGCGAGCGGCGTCTTCCTGCCGGGCCTGGGCGAGTTGACCCTGATCGCGGCCTTCGTGAAGGCCGTGCCGGTGCCGGTCAACGTGTTGGGCTTCCCCGGCGGCCCGAGCCTGGCCGAGCTGGCCTCGGCGGGCGTGGCCCGGGTCAGCTTCGGCCCGGGCCTGGCCAAGGTGGCCTACGCGGCCGTCGACCGCGCGGCCCGTGAGCTCTACACCGGGGGCGGTTACGGCGGCCTGGAGGGCGGCCTGGACTACGGCCGGCTGAACGGCCTCTTCCTGGCCTGACGGACAGTCGGCAGGCGCTTCAGCGCACGGGGGTGTGCCGGATCTGGTCCTGGATGTCCGCCGCGTAGGGGGCGATCACCGGCAGCCCGGCGAAGTCGGAGAGCGTGGCATCCGTCTCGGCCAGCTTGGGGTCGAGGGCGGGCGCCGCGCTCGCCGTGGCGGCGGGGGCGGCGAGGGCGAGTCCGGCCAGGGTCAGGGCCGCGAGCGTGGCGATCTTCTTCATGTCCTGCCCAACGAGCCGACCGCCCGTCAGTCACCCATGGCCCACAAGCCCCACTCCGCGCGGCCGACAAAGATTCGGTCAAGTTTTCGCTCAGCAGTATCCCTACTCGTCGGTCCTGTGGTCGAGTCTCCCCGGCCCGTCGCCAACACCCGTGTGCGACCGGTCCATTGGCCTGCACGACTGGGGAGGAACTGTTGTCGGCAAGCGACCACAAGAGGCGATGGCTCACGATCTGCGCCGTCACCGCGACGATGGGCCTGATCGGCCTGCCCGCGAGCGCGGCTGGGGTGCACGGCACCCCGTTCGGCGCCCGGCAGCTGGCGGCCCAGGCCAAGCAGCGGCTGGCGCACACCGCTGCGACGCCGCACACCTTCGCCTCGCGTGCGGCGGGCGGGGACGGCGACGGCGGCAGCGAGTCGGACTCCGTGCAGGAGGGTGCCGACCAGCGGGCCGAGGCCCGCACCTCGCCCGGCATCGTGACCCCCGGCGCCTTCTCGGCGGCCTGGGGGCAGCTGCGCGCCCTGCCGCAGGCGGGCGGCGACTGGAAGCACCTGACCGGCCTGGCCTACGACTCGGACGACCCGCGCTACCGTGACGTGGACTCCAACTCCAGCGCCGGCATGGGCAGGGTGACCGGCAGGACGGCCGCCGTCGCGGCCGACGACCAGGGCCACGTCTACGCCGGCAGCGCGGGCGGCGGCGTCTGGCGCTCCTCGACCGGTGGCGGCAAGTGGGAGCCGATCAGCGACGCGCTGCCCAGCCAGTCCACCGGGGCGCTCGCCCTGGACGGCCAGGGCCGGCTCTGGCTCGGCACCGGCGAGGCCAACACCAACACCGACGCCTACCTGGGCGCGGGCGTCTTCGTGCTCGACCGCCCGGCGAGCGGCAGGTTCACCGCCCGCACCCGGGTCGGCGGCGCCGAGCTGGACAGCACCACCGTGCACGCGATCCGCTTCGGCGCGGGCAAGGCCTGGGCGGCCACCAGCAAGGGCGTCTGGACCCACTCGCTGAGCGACCTCGCCGGCCCCTGGCAGCTGGAGTTCGCGCCCAACCCGGACTACCTGCCCGGCGGCCCGCTGGCGGCCGACCCGAACGCCCCGTACAAGAACATCACCACCGACATCGCGATCGACCCGCGCGACCCGTCCAAGGTGGTGCTGGCGGTCGGTTGGCGCGGCGGTGACAGCTACAACGGCTTCTACACCAAGAGCAACGGCAGTTGGCAGCGGATCGCCTCGCTCGGCGACCTGCCGACCGACGCCGCGAACGTGGGCAGCGTGACCTTCGCCCGCTCGGCGGACGGCTCGCGGTACTACGCGATCGACCAGTCCCCGGCGCAGCAGGCCGGCAACCCGGACAGCGCGCTGGCCGGCATCTTCGAATCCAAGTCCGGCTCGCCGCTGGGCCCGTGGACCCGAATAGCCGACTACCACCAGCTGGCCGCCGCCGGCTCGGGCCTCCAACAGGAGGGCGACCTGCCGGGCAGCCAGTCCTGGTACGACCAGTCGCTCCAGGTCGACCCGACCAACCCGGACCACGTGTACGCGGGCCTGGAGGAGCTCTTCGAGACCTCCGACGCGGGCACCACCTGGAAGGCCGTCGGGCCGTACTGGAACTTCAACTTCCCGTGCTGGTCGATCGATCCGGCGCACCAGAGCGGCAGCTGCTCGCCGACCACCCACCCGGACCAGCACGGTCTGGCGGTCGGCAGCTACCAGGGCAGGCCGTACCTGTTCGCGGGCAACGACGGTGGTGTCTACCGCCGGCCGCTGGTCGGGCAGACCGACGCGAGCGGGCACGCCACCGACTGGGCCTCGCTCAACGACGGCACCATCGACACCCTGGAGTACTACTCGGTCGGCGTCGGCAAGGACCCGGCCGGCAAGGGGGTGGCGATCACCGGCGGCCTCCAGGACAACGGGCAGTCGATGCTCCGCCCGCACGACAAGGTGATGGGCTCCAACTTCGGCGGTGACGGCGGCGATTCGCTGGCCAACCCGAAGAACGGCTGCGAGATGGCCCAGGAGTACGTCTACCTGGCGCTCAACGTCACCCAGAACTGCGCGGTCAACGACGGAAGTTGGATCACCGACCCGAGCAAGGCCACCTCCTTCTCGATCGCCCCGGCGGACAACAAGCTGGGCGGGGCCGGGGCCCGGTTCATCGCCCCGCTGGCGGCCGACGCCAACGACCCGAATCGCTGGGTGGCCGGCGGGCGGCACGTCTGGACCCAGTCCAAGGGCTACGCGATCCGCTCCGGCGACGAGTGGCTCTCGGCCTACGACCTCGGCGCCGGGCACGTCTCCACCGCCGTGGCCGCCGCCAACGGCACGGTGTACGCGGCCTGGTGCGGCCCGTGCAACAACCAGGGCTTCACCCGCGGCATCGCCGTCGGCAACGCGGACGGCACCGGCTGGCGCCAGCTCACCCTGCCGGCCGACGGCTCCGGCGTGCCCAACCGCTACCTGAGCGGCCTGACCGTCGACCCGGCCGACCCGGCGCACGTGTTCGTCGCCGTCAACGGCTTCTCCCGGCACTGGACGGAGGGCCCCGGCGCGGGCCTCGGCCACGTCTGGGAGAGCCACGACTCCGGCGCGCACTGGACGGACATCAGCGCCGACCTGCCGGACGTGCCGGCCGACTCGCTGGTCCAACTGCCCGGCGGCGCCCTGGCCCTGGCCACCGACCTCGGGGTGCTCTACCGCCCGGCCCACTCCACCGGCTGGCAGCGCCTGGGCGAGCTGCCCGCCGTCGCCGTCGACCAGCTGAAGGTCGGCCCGGACGGCAAGCTCTACGCCGCGACCCACGGCCGCGGGCTGTACTCGATGGCCCTGGAGGACATCGAAGGCCAGCAGTGACGGACGGCGGGGTGGCGGCCGGCGACGGCCCCCACCCCGCCCCCGGTCAGACCGTGACGTACAGCTGCCGCACGCTGTTGCCGATGAACGAGGGGAGCGGCACCGGCGCCGGCTTCCCCTCGGCCAGCGCCAAGCCGGGGTAGCGGCCGAAGAGTTCGCGCAGCGCCGTCTCGGCCTCCAGCCGGGCCAGGCCCGCCCCCAGGCAGAAGTGCGGGCCGTGGCCGAGTGAGAGGTGCCTGGTCTGGGCCCGGGTGAGGTCGAAGCGGTCTGCCTCGGGGTAGTGCCCCTCGTCCCGCCCGACGGCCGCGTAGGAGGCGAGGATCGCCTCCCCGGCGCGGATCAGCACCCCGCCGACCTCGATCGGCTCGGCCGCGTAGCGCAGCGGGAACTGGCCCACCGGCGAGTCGTAGCGCAGCGTCTCCTCCACCACGGCGGCCCAGCCCACCTCGCCGTCGAGCACCAGCCGCAGCTGCTCGGGGTGGGCCAGCAGGGCCCGGACGGCGTTGGTGATCAGGTTGAGCGTGGTCTCGTGCCCGGCGATCAGCATCAGCAGCATGGTGCCGACCAGCTCGATCTCGGTGAGCCGGTCGTCCGCCTCGCGGGCCGCGATCAGCGCGGTGGTCAGGTCCTCGCCCGGCTGCTCGCGCTTGGCCGCCACCACCGAGCCGAGCAGGGCGAACAGCCCCTGGTTGGCGGCGGCGGCCCGCTCGGCGGTGGCGGAGCTGGAGACCAGGGTGTCGGAGAGCACGTGCAGCTCGTCCTGCTGGGACGGGTCGAGCCCGAGCAGCTCGCCGATCACCTGCATCGGCAGCGGGTAGGCGAAGTGCGCGCGCAGGTCGAAGGGGCCCTGGAGGCCGGCCACCGCCGTCAGCAGCTCATCGGTCAACCGCTCGATCCGCGGCTGGAGTTCGGCGATCCGGCGCGGGGTGAAGGCCTGGCTGACCAGGCCGCGCAGCCGCCGGTGGTCCTCGCCGTCGGCGGTGACCATGCCGGGCACGGTGACGAAGCTGCGCAGCGGCCAGTCCGCGGGCAGCCGGCCCTCCCGGAACTCGTTCCAGAGCCGGGGGTCCTTGCCGATCCGGGGGTCGGCGAGCAGCCGCTGGAGGGCGTCGTGGTGGGTTATCGCCCAGACCACCACCCCGCCAGGGAGCTCCACCAGGACCGCGGGCCCGGCCTCGCGGAGTCCTCGGTTCTCGGTGTGCTGGTCGGCTCCGAAGGGGTCGAGCCGGAGGGGTCGGAGGTCGTCGGCGGTTCGAAGGGCGGGGGCGTCCATGCGGGCCTCTCGGGTGTGGCGGTGCGCGGCGGGGTGAACGCGCTGTAGAGCACCGGCAACGAGACCAGTGCGCGCGACCAGGGGGACGGACGCCAGGCCAACTCGTGTCCTGGGACGGCTAGTTGCAGATCGGGCAGCCGGTGGAGCAGGGTCTCCACGGCCGTCTCGACGATGATCCGGGCCGGGTGCTGGGCCGGGCAGACGTGCCGGCCGGCCCCCCAGGCCAGGTGGGCCCGGTTGCCGACGTGGCCCACCATCGGGCCGCTGGCCCCGTGCACCGCCGGGTCGGCGTTGGCCCCGGCCAGGCCGAGCACCAGCAGGTCGCCCGCGCTGATGTACTGGCCGCCGAGCACGGTGTCGCCGGTGGCCCAGCGGCCGGGGAAGTTCTGGGTCGGCGGGTCGCGCCAGAGCACCTCCTCCAGCGCGTCCGAGACGGTCAGCCGGCCACCGGTGAGGGTGGAGCGGAAGCGGCGGTCGGTGAGCAGCAGCCGCAGTGTGTTGCCGGTCCAGTTGATGGTGGTCTCGTTGCCCGCGACCAGGATCACCACCAGGTGGTGCACGGCCTCCTCGTCGCTGAGGCCGGCCGGGTGGGCGAGCAGCCAGGAGGTGAGGTCCTGGCCCGGCTCGACCCGGCGGCGCTTGACCAGGTCGATCAGGATGGCCTGGAACTCGGCGTTGGCCCGCACCGACTTCTCGCTGCTGTCCACGAAGTGGCTGATCAGCTCGATCAGGTGCGGCCCGGCCTCGGCGGGCAGGCCGAGCAGCCGGGTGAAGACCAGCAGCGGCAGCCGCCGGGCGTACTGGCTGATCAGGTCGGCGGTGCCGTCCGGGCCCCAGCTGTCGATCAGGCCGTGCGCGGCGCTCTCGGTGGTCTGCCGCAGCTCCCGGTGGTCGATCCGGCCGAGGGTCTGGGCCACCGCCCCGCGCAGCCGCTGGTGCTCGGCGCCGTCCATGTTGAGCAGGGTCGGCCGCCAGGAGGTCATCGGCAGCAGCCGGGAGTCGGGCTTGAGCCGCCCCTCCCGGGGCACCCGCCAGCGCCGCGAGTCCTTGGAGAAGAGCTGTTCGTTGCGGGTGAGTTCGAGCAGCTCGGCGTAGCCGAGCACCAGCCAGGCCTCCACCCCGGGCTCCAGCTCGATCGGCGCCACCGGGCCGTGCCGCTCGCGCATCCGGGCGTACAGCCCGTGCGGGTCCTCGGCCACCGTCTGGCCGTAGAGCGGGGTGACGTCGCCCTGCGGGCGGTGGGCCGGACAGCCCGGCGGCGGTACCGCGGCGGCGGCCGCCTCCGGCGGGGGAGTGGTCATGGCTGGAGCTCCAGGACGGCGGTGGAGTGGAGGTGCGCGACGAAGTCGATCAGCAGGTCGTACGAGTTCCGGCGGTCCCGCGCGTCGCAGCTGAGGATGGGCACCTCGGGCAGCAGGTCCAGCGCCTCGCGCAGCGCCTCCTCGGGGTGCTCGGGGCTGCCGGGGAAGGTGTTGACGGCGACGGCGAACGGGATGCGCTGCTCCTCCAGCCGGCCGAGCACGTCGAAGCTCTCCTCCAGCCGCCGGGTGTCCACCAGCGCGATGGCGCCCAGCGCCCCGCGCGAGAGGTCGTCCCAGAGCGGCCAGAACCGCTGCTGGCCGGGGGTGCCGAAGAGGTAGAGCGCGAGCCGGGGGTTGAGCGTGATCCGGCCGAAGTCCAGCGCGACCGTGGTGGTGGTCTTGTCGGTGCGCCAGGTGAGGTCGTCCACCCCGGCCCCGGCGGCCGTCATGGTCTCCTCGGTGCGCAGCGGCGCGATCTCGCTGAGCGAGCCGACCAGGGTGGTCTTGCCCACCCCGAACGGGCCGGTGACCAGGATCTTGACGGCGCTCTGCACGGTGGCGGGCAGGTAGGCGGGTTCCTCGAGCGGCGCGGCGGCAGGCTCAACGGAGTTGGCGGAGGCCAACGAGCACCTCCTCCAGGAGGGTCGCGGGCAGGCGCTCGGCCTGCTCGACGGGCGGTCGGACGTGCACGGCCCCGAGGTCCCACAGGTCGCCGAGCAGCACCTTGACCACGCCGAGCGGCAGCCGCAGGTGGGCGGCGATCTCGGCCACCGAGAGCAACTCGCGGGCCAGGCCCAGGATCCGCAGGTGTTCGCGGCCCAGCCCGGCCGCCTCCGGATCCGGCAGCTCGGCGGCGGGCACGGCGGCCACCAGGCTCTCCAGGGCCAGCACGTTCCGGCTCGGGCGGCTGCGCCCGCCGGTGATCACGTACGGCCGGACCGGTCCGCTCACCGGGCGTCCCCGCCCGCGTGTTCCAGCCGCGGCGGGCTGGTCAGGTGGGTGCCGATCCGCTCGACCAGCACCTGCATCTGGTACGCGACCAGACCGGCGTCCACGGCCTCGCTGGTGATCACCGCGAGGTGCGCCCCGGCCCCGGCGGCCACGATGAACAGGTAGCCGCCGCCGTACTCTACGATGATCTGCCGGGTGGTGGACTGCTGCCCGCCGAACCCCTGCGCCACCCCGCGGGCCAGCGACTGGAGCCCGGAGCAGGCCGCGGCCAGCCGTTCGGCGTCCTCGCGCAGGATCCGCTCGCTGCGGCCGATCTCCAGCCCGTCGGAGGAGACCACCACCGCGTGCTGCACCTCGGGGACGTTGACGATGTCGGCGAGCAGCCAGCCGAGGTCAGGACTGGGGGTCATGGAATTCTCCGGGGGCCAGGGGAGGGACGGGGGGAGCGTCGTCGTACGGCTGCCGGGCGGCGGAACGGCCGCTGGCGGTGCCGGCCTGGAAGAGCGCCATGAAGGTCTGCGCGTCCCGGGCCGAGCGCGGCGGTACGGGGGCACCGCCGAAGTCCTGGGTGGGCGGGGGCGTCACGCCCCGGCGGTTGGTGCGGCGGGGCAGCGCCCCGGTGGCCGGCGGCGGCCCGGCGGGGGCGGGCTGCGACGGCACCTGGGCCTCCCGGTGGCCACCCGGCTCGTACTCCCGCTGCGGCTCGCGGGCGTGCGCCGCGCGGCGCGGGCGGACCGGCAGCTCGGGGCTCTCCACGGCCGGGCGGCCGCGGTGCGGCACCACCGGGGAGCCGTACTCCTCGTGCGCGGGCGGCAGGTTGCCCGGCAGCGGGTCGGTGAGCAGCGCGTGTGGCAGCAGCACCACCACCCGCACCCCGCCGTAGGGCGAGGGGGCGGAGCTCAGGGTGGCCCGGAAGCCGTACTGCTCGGCGAGCCGGCCGACGGCGGCCAGGCCCAGCTGCGGCACCTCGCCTAGCCGGGAGACCTCCAGGGTGCTGCCGCCGGCCAGCGCGGTGGCGGCCTTCTCCACGGCGTGCTCGGGCATGCCGACCCCGCCGTCGTCGATCTCGATCACCGCGCCGTTGTGCACCGGCATCAGCGTCACGAACACCTGGGTGGAGGGCGGCGAGTAGCGGGTGGCGTTGTCCAGCAGCTCGGCCACGGCGTGGATCAGCGCCTCGGCGGCGGCGCCGATCACGGCGGTCTCGATCCGGCTGCGCACCACCACCCGCTGGAACGGCAGGATCCGCGACTGCGCCCCGCGCACCACGTCCTCCAGCGCGACCGGCTCGGGCCAGTGCCGCCCGGCCCGGGCGCCGCAGAGCACGGCCAGGGTCTGGGCCAGCCGGGCCTGCTGGGCGGCGGCGTGGTCGGCCTTGAGCAGGCCCTCGAGCAGCGCCGGGTCGTCGTGGGTGCGCTCCATCTCGTCCAGCCCGGCCTGCTGGTCGTGGGCCATCACCAGGATCCGGCGGGCCACGCTGAGGAAGGCGCGCTGGGTGGAGGCGTTGAGCTCCTGCTCGTGCAGGATGGCGGCGCTCTCGGCGCCGCGCCGGGCCCCCTCCTCGCGCAGCTGCTCGCGCAGGACGGCGCTCTCCTGCTCGCACTCGGCCAGCCGGCCGCGCAGGGTGGTGGCGACCGCGTGGTAGCGGGCGGCGGCCAGCACCGAGAGGGCGGCGAGCGCACCGGCGGCGGTGCAGAACCACTGAGTCGTCGTCACGCGGCGAATTCTAGGGCGATGATCCTATCCAAGGGTGAACACTTCTGACACTCAGTGACCCGAACCCGACAGTTTTTACCCTGGAGGTCATCCGGCGGGTGCCTTTCAGCCAACTCACAGCCACCGGCGGGATGCTGGGCGCCCCCGCTCAGACCGCCGCTCGGCACGCACTCAGCCCGCACTCAGCCCGCCGGGGCGATCCGGTGCAGGAGCAGCAGCGCGACGTCGTCCGGCTGGTGCCGCCGCTCGGTCACGTTCAGGGTCAGCAGGTCGGCCAACTGCTCCAGTCCGGCCGCCTCGTGGTCGGCCGGATCGGCCCGCCGGGTCCACAGCGCGAGCCCGCCGAGCATCCGCTGCACCGACTCCTCGTAGTCCTCCCGCCGGTCCTCGACCAGGCCGTCCGTGTACACCAGCAGCGTCTCGCCCGGCCCCAACCCGCCCGTCACCAGCGGGTACGAGCCCTCGGGGTCGACCCCGAGCGGCGGCCCGCCGGGCAGCTCCAGCTCGGTGGCGGCGCCCTCCGCGATCCGCACCGGCGGCGGGTGCCCGGCCCGGGCCCCGCGCAACTCCCCGGTGGCCGGATCCAGCGTCAGGTAGAGACAGGTGGCGAAAAGGTCGGTGTCCAGCTCGGCCAGCAGCCGGCTGGTCCGGGCCAGCGTGGCCGCCGGGTCGTGCCCGTCGGTCGCGTACGCCCGCAGCCCGCTGCGGAGCTGGCCCATCACCGCGCTGGCCTCGGCGTTGTGCCCCTGCACGTCCCCGATCACCAGCCCCACCAGCCCGTCGGGCAGCCGCAGCAGGTCGTACCAGTCGCCGCCGATCTGCATCCCCTCGGTGCTCGGCAGGTACCGCGCGGCGCTGGTCACCCCCGGCAGCCGGGGCAGCCGGCGCGGCAGCATCGCCCGCTGCAGCTCGGTGGCCCGGTGGTGGTGGGTGTCGTACAGCCGGGCCCGCTCCAGCGACTGCGCCAGGATGCCCGCGAAGGAGGAGTACATGGTGCGGTCCTCCCGGCTGAACACCCGCGCGGTGGCGAAGGTGATCAGGCAGGACCCGACCTGCCGCCCGGAGGCGACCAGCGGCAGCACCGCCCAGGCCGCCGGGGCCAGCGGACCGCCGCCCCCGGTCTGCCCTGGCTCGCTGAACAGCGGGGTGGCCCGGGTCAGCGAGTGCCGCATCACCCCGGCCGAGAGGTCGTGCAGCCGGCTCAACTCGCTGCGGTACGGGCCGCCGTAGACGGTGTGCGAGACCGGCAGCAGCCGGCCCTCTTCCACCAGGTCGAGCACCACGCTCGCCGCCCCGAGCGCCGGCCGGGCTATGTCGGTCAGCGCGGTGGTCACGTCCCGCACGGTGACCGCCCGCGACAGCGTCCTGGTCAGCGCGAGCAGCAGCGCCGACCGCGCCCCGGCCACCTCCGGGGCCGGCCCGCCCCCGGTCGCCGCCCGACCGGCCCGGTGCCGGTCCCCGAACAGCCCGGCCACCCGCACCGGCCGCCCGTGCAGGTCCAGCATCACCTCGCCGGTCTCCTCCACCGGCACCACCGAGCCGTCCCCGCGCACCACCCGGTAGCTGAGCCGGTACGCCCCACCCTCGGCCAGCGCCTCGGCCATCCCGGCCTGCAGGTCCGGCAGGTCCTCCGGGTGCACCAGATCGGCGAAGTCCGGCACCACCGCCGCCGCCGGATCGGCCGGGGCCGGCCGCCCGAAGATCTCGTACGACCGGGCGTCCCAGACGGTCTCCCCGGTCACCAGATCCCGCTCGAACGCCCCCACCCCCGAGGCCCGCACGGCCAGCGACAGCAGCGGCTGCGGCCCGGCCGGCTGGGCCGTCCGGACCCCCGGCGGCGGGCGGTCGCTGCTCTGCACGTGGTCGATCAGGTGCGCCAGGCGGTGGGCCACCGCCTCGGCCAGCGTCTCCAGCACGTCGATGTCCCGGTGCGGCACCGTCCCCCGGTGCGCCAGCGCCACCGCCAGCGACCCGACGGTGGCGCCGTCCACCAGCAGCGGCAGCGTGGCCAGCGCCACCAGCCCCGTCCCGCGCCCCGCCTTGGCGTCCGGATAGTCCGCGCTGGTCTGCTCCGGGCTGAGCAGCACCGGCCCGCGCTTGCGCACCGCCAGCGCGGCCGGCAGATCACTGGCCGGGTCGACCAGGGTGTACCGCTCGTGCGCCCAGTCCGGCAGCCCGTGCGAGGCCGCGAGCCGCAGCATCCCGTCCCCGTCCACCAGGTACAGCGCCGACCCCTCCCCGGTGATCCAGGCCGGCCCCTCCGCCAGGATCGTCCCCAGCAACTCCGCCGCACTGTTGCACCGCAACAGCAGCCGCACGCACCGCATCGCCGTCCGAGGCGAGGGCCCGCCCGCCCCGTCCTCCGGCGGCAGCCATGGCGAGGACAGATCCATGCAACGATCCTAAGTTCGTGTGAGGCACCCGGCACGGGACGACAACCACCACCAGGGGCGCGGGGCCCCTCTCGATTCACTGCGTGCGCGGCCCACCCTGCACTCCGCCGCTGTCTTGCGCCCATGCCCTGGTCGCACTCTCCGTTGACGGTGCAACTGGCTCCCCGCGCGAGATGGCACCTTCGCCCCTCCCGATCTCGCGCAGTTCCCCGCGCCCCTGAAAACCCCTGCTCAGCTGCCCGCCCCGAGCCGTCGGACCACGACCACCGTCCGGTCGTCCGCCACGTCCGGCGCCACCCGCCGCAGCAACTCCGCCGCCGAGTCGGCCGCCCCGGCCCGGAGCAGCGGCGCCGCCGCACCGAGCAGGCGCCCGATCCCCTCGTCGATGTCCTCCCCGGGCACCTCCACCAGCCCGTCGCTGTAGAGCAGGAGTGCATCCCCGTGGTCCAGCTGACCGCCCGCCGCCGGGAAGGAGGCGCCGGGCAGGATGCCCAGGGCGGGGCCGCCCGCCTCGCGGAGCTGCCAGCTGCCGCCGAGGGCGCGGTGGTAGTGGGCGGCCGGGGGGTGGCCGGCGTGGAAGAGGCGGTACTCGCCGCTGGAGGGCCGCAGGGCCAGGTGGACGGCGGTGGCGAACTCGTCCTCCCAGTCCAGGCGGCAGAGGTAGTCGTTGGCCCGGGGGAGGAAGGATTCGGCGGGCACCGAGCCGAGCAGCATGGCCAGGGCGCCGGAGAGGTGCATCGACCGCGCGGCGGCCCGGCTGCCCTTGCCGGAGACGTCCACCAGGACGACCTCCAGGAGGTCGCGGTCGGCCCGGTGCGAGGCGAGCAGGAAGTCGCCGGAGAAGAAGGCGCCGCTGACGGGGGCCAGGGCCCGGTCGAAGCGCCAGTCGAGGAGCTGTTCGGGGAGCCGGCCGAGTGCCCGGGTCCGTTCGGAGAGTTCGACCAGCATCGAGTCGCCCCGGGTGCCGCGCAGGCCCAGCCGGGTGCGGTAGCGCGAGGTGAGCAGCACCAGGCCGGCGGTGGCGATGACCACGGCGGCGGAGCCGGGCCGCAGCCCGTACGGGGTGCGCAGGAAGATGTCCAGCATCAGCCCGACCGTCACCGGTACGAGCAGCGCGAGCTGCCGCCGGGTGTGCAGCACGAAGCCCCCGCAGATCAGCGGGAAGACCAGCATCGAGGGCGGGCAGTAGTCGGGCCAGCGGATCGCCAGCCAGGTCAGCAGGCCGGCCACGGCCGTGAGCACACCGACGGCCTCGCGTTCGGCCCGGGTCTCCCCGTCGAGCAGTCGGCTCAGCCACCGGCCGAGCGACCCCCGCCGCAACCCCTCCCGCACCTGCCGAGCCACCGTCGTGACTGCGGGCACCGCAACCTCCGCCAGCGCTCGGTCTCATCGGGACAATCCGCTCAATCTATCCCGAATCACCCCGCGCCCTGCGGAAGCGAGGCACCGGCGCCAGTGCCGGCACCGGCCCTACTGGCCGTCGCACTCCCCGTACGCCTGCACGGGAGCGGCCGCCACCGGCCGCAGCCGCCAGACCGAACGGGCTATCTCGACCGCCCGCCGCACCGCGCTGCCCACCCCGTCGCCACCGGCCGCCGGGACGAGTGCCGCGGGCACCGGCGAGGCCGTGCGCTGGCCGGGGACGAGGGCCGTGGTGGTCTGCGCGGTCTGCGTCATGGTGCCCACATCCTTGGAGTGATCCGCTCTTGCCCCGAACCATATGGCTACCCAGGCTCCGCACAGTCTCCCGGGTGTCCGGCGACGAATTGGTAAAGGAAACCGCGCGAATCCGTACCAGTCCATACCGGCCGAATCACCATCAGTTCCCCCGCGAACGGATCCTCAGTGCGCCTCGGCCGGGGCTGGGGCTTCGGCCGGTGGCCAGCTCCGCAGACCCTCCGTCAGCACCCGGGTCAGCCGCTCCCGGGTCACCGCGAGGTCCGCCGCCAGCTGGAAGGCCCCACCGGCCGTCAGGGCCGCGAAGCCGTGCGCCACCGAGCGGACCGTCCGGGCGGCGTGCACCGCCTCCTCGCCGGCCAGGCCGTAGCCGCGCAGCACCGCGATGATCACGCCGACCAGCCGGGCGGCGGCCTCGCGGAGCTCGGCGTCGTCCTGCGGGGCCTGCGGCAGCGCGCCGTACCGGTACGGGTGGCGCTCGGCGTAGTCGAGGTAGGCGTCGAGCAGGGCGGCCACCGCCACGTCCCGGCTGCGGCCGAGCACGGCCTCGCCGAGGGCGGTGGCCAGTTCGGTGGTGACCCGGACGGCGACCAGGCGGCGCAGCTCGGGCAGGCCGCCCGGTACGTGCTTGTACAGCGAAGGGGTGGCGACCCCGGCCTTGGCGGCCACGGCGGCCAGGGTCAGGGCCTCGGCGCCCTGGACGTCGACCAGGTCGATCGCGTGGTCGACCACGGCCTGCGGGGTGAGTCCGGCGCGCGGCATCAGGCGGCCTTCACGGCTGCGGCCTCGGCGGCGGCCACCTCGGCCAGGAAGGGCAGCAGCGCGGCGGCGGTGGCCTGCGGGTCCTCGGCCATCGGGTAGTGGCCGGCACCGGGGATCAGCACCTGGCGGGCGTTCAGCGCCTCGGCCTGCCGCTGGGCGACGGCGGCGGGGGAGGGGAAGTCGGGGTCCTGCTCGCCCATGACCACCAGGGCCGGGCACTCGACGGCCGCGCTCCAGCCGACCGGCGCGGAGTCGCCGAACACGTAGCCCCGGGTGGCGGTGGCCCGGCCGGGGGTGCGCAGGCTGGCCACCAGGCCGGCCGCGTAGGCGTCCAGGTCGGCGGGCTTGGCCTGGCCGAAGGCGGTCTTGCGCAGGTAGAGGCCCCAGAGGCTCGGGAAGCGGAGCACCGCGTGGCCGAGCGCCTTGACCATCCCGCGCTGGAGGGCGTTCGGCGACAGGTTCTCGATGAAGCCGTCGATCAGCGCGATGCCGGCCACCCGCTCGGGCGCCAGCCCGGCGGCCTTGACCACCGAGGCGGCGGTGTAGGAGCTGCCGACCAGGGTGGCCCGCTCGATCCCGAGGTGGCTCAGCAGGGCGAGCGCGTCCTCGGCGATCGCGGCGGGGGAGTAGTCCGCCCACTCGATCGAGGACTCGCCGAACCCGCGCAGGTCCATGGCGACCACCCGGTGCCCGGCGGCCAGCAGCAGCGGCCGCAGGTGCCGGTAGGCGTGCCGGGAGTCGAGCATGCCCGGCAGCAGCAGGACGGCGCTGCCGGTGCCCTCGTCGTCGAAGGCGATCCGCCCGCCGGGCAGCTCCAGGTACCGGGTGGCGGTGGTGGCGGTGGCGTTCATGGTGCTCCCCCTCGGGATCGGTGCGTTGTTCCCTGTAGCCATAAAGCTAAGGCTAATAGCCTTAGCCGTCAAGCGACTGGGATACGGTCGGCGCACCCGCACCACCTGAACCATCTGCACCAGAGGGGCCACCCGATGCCGTTCATCAACGTCAAGCAGCTCTCCGGCCGGACCGACGAGCAGAACGCGGAGATCACCCGCGAACTCACCGCCGCCTACGCCCGGATCACCGGGGTCTCGCCGGAGAACATCTGGGTGGCCATCGAGGAGATCCCGGCCACCCACTGGTCCTCGGGCGGTGTCACCTACGCGGCCAAGCGGGCCGCGGAGGCGCAGCAGTAGGGGCGGTGCTCACGGGGCGTCCACCCGGAACGGGTCGTGCTCGGCGAGCAGCTTGTCGAGCCTGGCCTGGTCGACCCGGGTGACGATCGCGCCGTCCTCCTGGCGGTCGCGGATCACCTTGGCCAGCGTGAAGGCCGAGGTGATCTCGTAGAGCAGGCCGACGGCGAGGAAGCCCCGCACCCAGGCGCTGACGGGCAGGTAGGCGATCCCGATCGCCAGGGCCGCCGAGGCGAGCCCGAAGGAGAGGATCGCCTGGATGTAGTAGGCGTTGGTGGTCCGGCCGGGCACTGGTGTGTTCATGACTCCAGGGTCGCCAACTCCCGTACTCGGCACATGAGTACGCGTACTCAACCGCAGCGCCCGGGAGTTGCCGGTCGACCGTCTCAAATCACCACGTATGCACCCGGATCGGACCTGACATCGTCCACAGGTCTGGACCGAGATGCCGAGCGGCTTGGAATCAGGGGCCACTCGGATTAACGTTTGATAACGCAGCGCGGTCGGCAACGCCGTACCCGAAACGGCACCGTGCGCCGTCGCCTAATCCATGGGCCCGCCCTCACCGGTGGGCCCGGGAGCCGGGGAACCACGTTCCACTGGGGTGAATCAGCCGGGCCCCCGCCCGGCCGTAGGAGACCTTCCTGCTCCGAACCCGTCAGCTAACCCGGTAGGCGCGAAGGAAGGAAAGGAGCGCGCCTCCCTTGGCGTCGACGCACTCCCCCGCAGGCCCGGCCACCCAGCTGCTGGACGGCCCCACCGTGCTGCCGCCCCTCGGAGACGAGGTGGCCAGGCATCGGATGCCCCGCCAGGCCCGTACCGGCGGCCCGCTGCTCGGCGTCACCGCGATGGCCGCCTCGCTCGGCGCCACCGGTTTCGCCGCGGCCGGCCCGGCCGCCGCCGCGCCGCTCCCCGCCGCCCCGGTGACCACCCCCGACGCGGCCACCGAGGACTCCACCGAGCTCACCCTCTCGGCCGACCCGGGCCTGGCCCTCGCCGCCCGGATCCAGCAGCAGGCCGACGGCCAGCGCACCGCCGCGGAGGAGACCGCCCGGGTGGTTGCCGCCCAGGAGGCCGAGGCCAAGCGGGCCGCCCAGCAGGCCGAGGCCCGGGCCGAGACCGAGCGCACCGCCGTGACCCTCCCGGTCGCCGGCTACACCCTCACCGCCCACTACGGTCAGGCCGGTTCCTACTGGTCGCACCTGCACACCGGCCTCGACTTCGCCGCCCCGACCGGCACCCCGGCCGTGGCCGTCGCCGCGGGCACCGTCACCTCGGCGGGCTGGGCCGGCGCCTACGGCTACCGGGTCGTCCTGACCCTCCCCGACGGCACCGAGCTCTGGTACTGCCACCTCTCCGCCATCACCACCACCGCCGGCCCCGTCACCCCGGGCACCCAGCTCGGCCGGGTCGGCGCCACCGGCAATGTCACCGGCCCCCACCTCCACCTGGAGGTCCGTCCGGCCGCCGGTGCCCCGATCGACCCGCTGCCCTGGCTCCACGCCCGCGGCCTCCAGCCCTGACTCCAGGGGCCCGACCCCAGGGGCCCGACCCCGAGCCCGACCCCAGGGGCTCGGGGAACTGCGAGGGCATCCGAAGGGGCGTGCACTCCTTGACGCCCCACCCGGCTCACCGCTCGCCCCCTCCGACTACTCCGTCTCCTGCTCCTGCTCCTGCTCCTGCTCCTGCTCCGCCGCCTCCTGCGCGGCCAGGTACGCGTCGATCTCCTCCGGGCCCGGCTCGGGGGCCAGTTCGGGGTACTCCAGCAGCAGCTCGGGCAGCCCCGGCACCGTCCACTCGCCGCACAGCCGCAGCGCCTCCCGCACCACCGCCGCCTCGAACTCGGCGTAGTCCCCGGACAGTTCGTCCGGCATCGGCAGGCCGAGCGCGTTCAGCCCGGCCAGGTTGCGGTAGCTGCGCCGCATCAGCCACTGCTCCAGCAGCGCCCGCGCGCCGTCGGTGGCCATGCCCACCGAGATCACCCGGGTCGGCCCCCAGCCGCCGTCCCCGCCGACCCAGTCCAGCACACCGAGCCCGTCCGGCCCGCCGCCCTCCTCCAGCGCCCCGAACGCGGCCAGCCGCTCCGTCTCGGGCAGCTCCCGGAAGGCGTCCAGCCAGGCCCGCACGGCGGCCGGATCGGCGGTGTCCACCCCGTCCGCCCGCAGCAGCAGGGTGTAGAGCCGGGGCCAGGTCACCAGGTGCGGCTGCCGCAGCAGCCCGCAGAGCAGCTCGCCCTGCCATTCGGCCTCCTCGTGCAGCCGCTCCCACCGCTTCGCGTTGAGCCGCCGGGCCGCCCGCTGGTGGTCGATCAGCAGCCGCACCGCCGCCCCGTACGCCTCCGGCTGCTCGGCCGGCTGCACGTACAGGTACATCCGCTCGTACAGCAGCTGCTCCACCACCGGCGAGGTCAGCTCGGGGAAGCCGTCGTGCAGCTGGGCATCACCGAACTCCAGCAGGGTCAGCACCGTCCGGACGGCCTCCTCCGGTACGGGCGGCAGGCCGGCTTCGGCGGCCCAGGCCAGTAGATCGGCGGTGCGGGGGTGCGGGGTGAGCTGGAGGTCTTCGACGTTCACCCTCGGTACGGTAGCCGCTGGGCCCACCACTCGGCGGTATCGTCGGGAGCCATGCAGCCCGAACCCACCCCGGCGCAGCCCCCGCACCCCGCCCCGGCCGAGCCCGCTCCGCTCCCTGAGCCCGGTCCGCTCCTTGAGCCCGCTCCGCTTCCTGAGCCCGCTCCGGCCGCTCCGGCCGTCCCGCTCACGCCGGTGCGGCTCACCGGGCCCCGGTTGGCGATCCGCGAGTTCCACCACACGCCCGAGGACGTGGACGCCCTGCACGCCGTCTTCGGCGATCCGGAGACGGCCCGCTACCTCCCCTTCGAGCCGCGCGACCGCGAGACCTGCGCCGACCAGATCTCCCTCTACCTGGACGAGGCCGAGGCCGAACCCCGCACGGTCTACCGCCTCGCCGTCACCCTGCTGGCCGAGGGCGAGCCCGAGTACGCGGTACCGATCGGCAACCTCGCCCTCGGTCTGGAGGGCGACCGGGCCGCCTTCCTCGGCTACGCGCTGCGCCGCGACACCTGGGGGCGCGGCTACGCCGGCGAGATCACCGCCCTGGCCTGCGACTTCGCCTTCGGCCCGCTCGGCCTGCACCGCCTCTGGGCCCGGGTCGACCCGGACAACACCGCCTCCTCCCGCGTCCTCACCCGGGCCGGCTTCCAGCTGGAGGGCCGGATCCGGCACGACCTCCACCTCGGCGGCCGCTGGCACGACGCGTTCCAGTACTCCCTGCTGGAGGACGAGTGGCAGGCCGGTGCCTGGCGCACCGGGGAGCAGCCACCCGCTCGGGGGTAGGGAGAACCCCACCCCGGATTCGGTAGTGGGCTGCAATGTGCCGAGGGGGGTCGGCGCGGCATCGTGGTGGTCGTAGCGAGGACGAGGACACGAGCCAGCAGCCCAGGGGGCCCAGGATGAGCACCATGCAGCCGAGTACGACGCTCTACGACACCAGCGCGTACCCCTACCGGCGGAAGCCCGCCCCGTCCTTCCTGCACGCCCCGTTCGCGGGGGCGACGTACCGGGAGCTGGGCTACCTGCTCACCGCCTTCCCGATAGCGACGGCGGCCTTCGTCGCGGCGGTCACCCTGCTCTCGGTCGGCGCGGGCCTGCTGGTCACCGTGCTGGGCCTCCCGGTGCTCGGCCTGCTGCTGGCGAGCGCCCGCGGCTTCGGCGCGGTCGAGCGCCTGCGCGCCCGCACCCTGCTCGACATGGAGGTCCCCGCCCCGGCCCCGGTCCGGCCCCGCCGCCCCGGCTTCTGGGGCGCCGTCACCGCCCGCCTGGCCGACGGCCCCGGTTGGCGCGCCGTCACCTACCAGCTGGTGGTCTTCCCCTGGGCGGTCTTCTCCTTCGTCACCTCGGTGGTCTTCCTCTCGGTCGGCTGGGCCGCCGCCCTCTACCCGGCCTACCACTGGGCGATCGCCCGCTTCACCCCCTGGCCCGGCCTCCAGCTCTTCGACTTCAGCAACGAGACCGGCGTCCACCGCTACTACCTGAGCTCCCCCTGGCAGATAGCCGGCTTCTCCGCCCTCGGCCTGCTCATGGTCTTCCTCTCCCCGCTCCTGCTCCGCGCCCTGACCAGCGTCCACCGCCTGGCCGTCCGCCTCCTCCTCGGCGCCCTCTAGGGCCTCCCGGAGAAGCCGAAAGGCCCGGCAGAAGAATCTGCCGGGCCTTTCGGTGCTACTGAGTAGCGGGGACAGGATTTGAACCTGCGACCTCTGGGTTATGAGCCCAGCGAGCTACCGAGCTGCTCCACCCCGCGTCGGTGAGATCACCCTATGCGACAACCCCCCACATCGCGAAATCCATTTCCCGAGGGCCCGCTCAGCGCGGTCGCCGCAGCCACTCGTCGAGGGCCGGGTAGTCCGCCGCCACCAGCCCGATCCGGGGGTCCACCCGGTACAGCAGGGCCGGCCCCTCGTGGTGCGCCGCCACCCAGGCCCGGTCCGCCGCACCGATCTCGTCGTCCACCCAGACGAACGGCCGCCCGGCCGCCCGGGCCACGATCGCCCGGGTCTTCCAGTGCAGCCCCCGCCGTTCGTCCAGCTCCTCCGACTCGGAGGGCTCCGGCCAGTCCAGCACCTCGGCCGGCGGCAGCCCCAGTCGAGGCGCCACCCACTCGTTCGCCTCGCCCAGCCAGGTCGTCGCCCAGACCAGCTCACCGTGCAGCTCCGCCAGCCGGGCCCCCTGCCCGGGGTCGATCCGGGTCAGCAGCGGGTTCACCCCGAGGGCATCCGGGCCAGGCTCCGGCGGGAAGGCCGGGTAGGACGACGCGGCCCCACCGAACGGGATGAGCACCCCGTCGACATCGAGGAACAGCAGCGGGTCGAAGGCTCCGGTCACTCCGGCACGGTAGTCCGCCGCCGCCTCGCCGCGTTCCCCTTCCCGCTCGCCGCCGCCTGCCACCGTGCCCCCCGACCGCCCGGTGGCGCCCGCCCGGCCGGTGGGCTCCGGGTGCGGGGGGTGGTGGGGCGTGTTGCGATGAGGCCACCGGGTCGTCGCAGGTCGAAGGGGTCTTCGTGCTGGTCACCTCGCGTCCGCTGGACGAGTACTGCGAGCTGTTCGGCCTCACCCGCCGCCGGCTCCGCGCCGTCCCCGGCCGGATACTCGACTGCCCCGGCGGCGCGGCCGGCCTCGCGGCCGAAGCCCGCGCGCTCGGGGTCGAGGTGGTGGCCACCGATCCGGCGTACGCGGCCCCGATCGCCACCCTCGCGGCCCGCGCCCGGGCCGGCCGCGCCGCGATGGCCGCCGCGATGACGGCCAGCCCGCAGCTCTACCCGCCGACGCGCCACGTCCAGCCCGCCCGCTACCTACGCGGCTGGGACCGCGCCCGCCGCCTCTTCGAGGCCGACGCCACCGACGACCCCTCCCGGTACGTCGCCGCCGCCCTACCCCACTTGCCCTTCGCCGACGGCTCCTTCGCCCTCACCCTCAGCTCGTACCTGCTCTTCGCCTACCCCGAGCTCTTCCCGCCCGCCGCCCAACTGGCCGCCCTGCTCGAACTGACCCGCGTCACCACCCCCACCGGCGAAGTCCGCGTCTACCCCCTCCACGACGGCACCGGCCGCCGCTGCCCCCACCTCCCCGAACTCCGCGCGGCCCTCCGCCACCACGGCGTCAGCAGCCGCCTGCTCACCCTCCCCCGCCCGGGCGACGCCACCCGCGGCCGCACCGTCCTGCTGCTCGGCCACCGAGACGGTCGGCCCGGCCGCCTGGCCGGTCAGCTCGGGTAGCGGATCAGCCCGCCGGTCGCCAGCTCGAAACCGAACGGATCCGGGACGGGCACGGTGTCCCCGAAGGCGCCGTTCCACTGGAGCCGGTAGGACCCGCCGGCAGGCTCGGAGAACAGGGTGATCCGCCCGTCCCGCGGGTCGATCAGCAGATAGAGCGGGATGTCCATCAACGGGTAGTCGCGGACCTTGCCGACCAAGTCGTTCTCCGGATTGGACACCGAGACGATCTCGACGGCGATGGCGGCGAGCCCGGCCGGCACCTCGTTGCCGCCGAGTTCCACGACCGACAGCGGGATGTACGTCAGGTCCGGGTTCCGTAGCTTGCCGACGTTGGGTGACGCCAGGTCGGTGTTCTCGCTGGGCATCAGTCCGGCCGGCCGGTGAGCGTCGAACTGCTCCCGGACCACCAAGAGGTTCCGTTGATGGATCACCGAGGGTCCGGCCATCATGATGATCTCGTCACCGGAGATCTCGACCTTCCACCCGGCTGGGGGCGTCAGGCTCTGTGCATACTCCAGCAGCTGCGCGTGGCGTTCGGGAACACGGAACTCGGCCATGGGGACATCCTCCCATCCAAGCCCCGCGCCACGCCGTGGCTCACACCTCGGTCGGCGGGGCGGGCGTCACCCCCGCCGACGGGCTGTTGTCCGGGGCGTTGGCGGCGGTGGCCTGCTGGGGGAGCTGTACGTGCCCGAGGATGTCCTCCACCACCGCGCGGCGGCGTGAACGCGGGGGGATGGCACGGGAGTTGGCCGCCTTCGCGGTGACGGCCGCGAGGATCTCGGCGCGCTGGCCGGCGGTGAGGTCGGCGTCGAGGGCGGCCCGGGCGGCCTGGAGGGCCTGGAGGAGTTCGAAGGAGGAGAGGGGGTTCTTCAGGACGTCCAGGACCAGCGGCACCGCCGCCGGGTCGGGGCGGCCCTTGAGCAGGGCGAGCGCCTGGATCCGCAGGCCCTGGACGCCCGAGCAGAGCATCGCCCGCACCTCCTGCGGCCCGATCCCCTTCACCGAACCGGCCGCGATGGCCGTCTGGTTGACCGAGTCGGCCAGCGTCTCGCGGTCGGCGGCCGAGAGGGCCCGGGCCATCCGCAGCCTGGTCAGCAGCCAGGCGGCCACGAACCCGACCACGGTGAAGTAGACCGCCAGCGCCGCGCCGTACTGCGCGGCCCCCCGCCCGGTCTCACCCCCGCCGACCAACGGGGCCACCGCGTCGCCGAGTTGGTGCAGCCGGTGCGGCAGGGTGACGAGCTGGGTGAGCCCGGCGCCGAGCAGGATCTTGGTCAGCCAGTCGGAGACCTGCTCCAGGTTGGTGTTGGGCGCGTAGGTGGAGGTCGAGGTGGCCTGCATGTCCTCGGGGTGTGCGGCCGCGCCGCTGGTGAGCACCTTGGGGATGCCGAACAGGAACCCCAGCAGCCCGCCGGTCACCGTGCACCCGCCCGCGACCATCAGCGAGCCGCCAAGCGCCCGGGCCCAGTCCCCGGTGGAGACCGCGAACAGCACCAATCCGGCCAATCCGGCACCCAGCAGCACCGCCAACCCGGCCTGCGCCGCCGGCGCCAACTCGCCGTCCCGGGCGGACTCCTGCCCCGCGTACCCCGCCCGGCTCCGCTCGAACACCACTGCCGCCTCCCCCGTAGTCCGTGCTCGGATGGTAGCCGGTGGCCGGAACGGACCACATCGTGGTCGGCCCCTTGGAGGGCCTTGTCGATCTCTATACCCTGAGGCCATGCGACCAGCCGTGACTCTGCCTCCAACTGCCGCCCGGGTCAATGCAGTCGGCCCCTCGCCGGTGCGCGAGATCCTGGCGCTGACCGCCCGCCCCGAGGTGATCAACTTCGCCGGCGGCCTGCCCGCGCCCGAGCTGTTCGACGCCGAGGGCCTGCGGGCCGCGTACGACCGCGTGCTCGCCGAGGACCCGCAGCGGGTGCTCCAGTACTCCACCACCGAGGGTGACCTCGACCTCCGGACGGCCGTCGCCGCCCGGCTGACCGCCCGCGGCCTGGCCACCGGGCCGGACGACCTGCTGATCACCTCGGGTTCGCAGCAGGCGCTCACCCTGCTGGCCGTCGCGCTGCTCGAACCCGGCGACGTGGTGCTGGTCGAGGACCCCTGCTACCTCGCCGCCCTGCAGTGCTTCGGCTTCGCCGGCGCCCGGGTGGTGCCGGTGCCCACCGACGAGGACGGCATCGACCCGGCCGCGCTGGCCGAGATCGCCGAGCGGGAGCGCCCCAAGCTGCTCTACCTGGTGCCCACCTTCCAGAACCCGACCGGCCGCACCCTGACCGCTCCCCGCCGCCGCGAGGTGGCCGAGCTGGCCGGGCGGCTCGGCTTCCGGATCATCGAGGACGACCCGTACGGCGAGCTCCGCTACGACGGGCAGCCGGTGCCCTGGATCGCCACCGACCCGGCCGCCGCCGACCGCACCGCGCTGCTCGGCTCCTTCTCCAAGGTGCTGGCCCCGGGCCTGCGGCTGGGCTACCTGCGTGCCCCGGCCGAGCTGCGCCGCGCCTGCGTGATCGCCAAGCAGGGCGCCGACCTGCACACCTCGACCGTCGACCAGGCCGCCGCCGCCCGCTACCTGCGGGACAACGACCTGGACGCCCATGTGGCCACCGTTCGCGCCGCCTACCGCGAACGGCGCGACGCCCTGCTCGGCGGCCTGGCCGCCGCCCTCCCACCGGGCAGCCGTTGGAACCAGCCGGCCGGCGGCATGTTCGTCTGGGCGAGCCTGGCCGGCGGCCTGGACGCGACCGA